>NZ_JABDHQ010000009.1 GCF_018709685.1 Akkermansia muciniphila | reverse complement strand
CTATTTTTCAGGCAGCGGTTTTCTTTTCCGTGTTTCATCCATAATAAGAATAAAGTTATGAAGTTCCTATGTATTTTTGGTGTTCTCGCCGGCCTGGCAACGGCACAGGCGGCCACTGTGCTGAGCACGACGACCAAGGAAGACCTTTCCACTCTTACCTCCGGAGGGTATGGTGCCTACTACGGTTTTTCCTTTGATCTGGATCACATGCTGCTTTCTTCCGGAGAGGGCATTTCACAGAATTCCACGGTTTTCCTGCAATCGCTGGATATTGCCAAGGCGACGAACCGGGCGGATGCCACCGACGGCCTGTATGTGACGATTTTTTCCTCCGCCACCACCAAGGACGGCACGACGTTTGTAGGGCAGTCCACCACCACTATTGACATGGCGGGCGAAGGAGCGGCGGATGGGGCTGCCTCCTGGCAGAAGGCCGTGTTCAATAATTTGCAGCTTGACAGCGGCGTGACTTATTACGCGGCTTTTACAACGACTCAGGTTACGGATGCCACAAATTGGGCTGATGTGAATTTTTCCTCCGCCAGATTGAGGCTCGGCAAGGAGGCCGATGGTGTGGACATCGGGGATGTGTATAAGAATACAGGCTTTACCAGTACGGAAGGTTCCGTATGGGGCCCGGTGTTGAAAGCGGAGGTGACGCTGGCCGCTGTTCCGGAACCGTCAGCCGCCTCCTTGGGCCTGCTGGGGCTGTCCGCATTGATGCTGCGCCGCCGCAGAGCGTGATTACCAGGAAATCACGAATGAAAGAATCCGGCACTCCCAGGGGAATGCCGGATTCTTTTGATGTTTCGGAATAACAGGCCGCCGCCGGGCTGTCCGCAGGTTATTTCATTTCCGCAATGGCGCGGGCCATGTCCGGAGCCTTGAAGGTGGAGGAGCCCGCCACCAGTACGTCAGCTCCCGCCAAGGCGCACTGCGCGGCATTGTTTTTACCGATGCCGCCGTCCATCTGGATGAGGAATTCCGCTTTGTTTTCCGTGCGCCATTCGGCGGCTTTTTCCACCTTGTCCAGCACGGAGGGCATGAAGGATTGCCCGCCGAAACCCGGAACTACGGACATGACCAGGAGCAGGTCTATTTCCCCCAGGAAGGGGGCTACCGCCTCAAAGGGAGTTGCCGGGTTGATGGCCAGTCCGTTTTTTACGCCGGCCCTGCGGATGCGGCGCAGGGTGTCGCGGATGTAGTATTCGTCCCCCAGCTCCACATGGAAGCAGATGAGGTTGACGCCCGCTTTGACAAATCGGTCAAAGTAGTGGTCCGGCCGTTCGATCATCAGGTGCGCGTCCAGAAAGTGGTCCGGTCCCACCGCTTTTCTGACGGCGGCACAGATTTCCGGGCCAAAGGAGATGTTGTCCACAAAGTGGCCGTCCATGATGTCCAGGTGCAGCCAGTCTGCTCCGGAGTGAAAGGCGCGACGCGCTTCCTCCCCAATGCGGGAGAAGTCTGCCGCCAGCAGGGACGGGGCGATCATGGTCATGGGGGTGTTCCTTTCCAGATGTTGTTTAGTTGGCGACGATGTTGACGAGGCGTCCGGGCACGACAATCACTTTACGCACGGTAACGCCGTCCAGGAAGACTTTTACCTTGGAGGAGGCCAGGGCCAGTTTTTCCAGTTCTTCACGGGAGATGTCCCTGGCCACTTCCAGCTTGTCCCTGAGCTTGCCGTTTACCTGGATGACCATGGGGATGGTGTTTTCCACCAGCAGGTCTTCATCACAGGCGGGCCAGTTTTTCTGGCAGAGCTGCGTTTCCGCCAGGGAGGGGAAGCGTTTTTGAAGGAGGCTGTGGATTTCTTCCGTGATGTGCGGGGCAAACGGGTTCAGGAGGGTCAGGAAGGTGTCGTAGTCCTGCACGTCCACCACGTCCGCGGAGGTCATGGCGTTGGTGCATTCCATCATTTTGGCGATGGCGGTGTTGAAGGACATTTCGTTGATGTCGTCCGTCACTTTCCGGATGGTTTTGTGCAGTTCCTTGCGCACGGGGAGCACGTCCGCTTCCGGAGCATCCGCCACCAGCTTGGGATTGATTTCCCATTCGCCTTCCTGGTTTTCACGGAAGGCCACGCGCCAGACGCGGGCCAGGAAGCGGGAGATGCCTTCCACCCCTTTGGTGGCCCAGGGCTTCACGTCCTTGAGCGGTCCCATGAACATTTCATACATGCGCAGGGAGTCCGCTCCGTATTCACGGACGATGTCGTCCGGGTTGACGACGTTGCCGCGGGATTTGGACATTTTCTGCCCGTCTTCTCCCAGGATCAATCCCTGGTTGACGAGTTTCTGGAACGGTTCATTGGTGCTGAGGTGCCCCAGGTCAAAGAGGACCTTGTGCCAGAAGCGGGCGTAGAGCAGGTGGAGCACGGCGTGTTCCGTGCCGCCCACGTACAGGTCAATGCCGCCCGGCGTTCCGGTGGAGCCCATCCAGTATTGTTCCGCTTCCCGGCTGACAAAGCGTTCCGTGTTTTTCGGGTCCAGGTAGCGCAGGTAGTACCAGCAGGAGCCGGCCCACTGGGGCATGGTGTTTGTTTCACGGTGGGCCGTGGGCGTGTAGGCAATCCATTCCGTGGCCTTGACCAGCGGGCCGCGCGGATCGCCCGTGGGGGCAAAGTCGTCCAGATCGGGCTGGAGCAAGGGAAGTTCGTTTTCCGGCAGGGCGCGGTGGCGGCCGTTTTCCCAGACGATGGGGAAGGGTTCGCCCCAGTAGCGCTGGCGGGAGAAGAGCCAGTCGCGCAGCTTGTAGTTGACCTTGCGGCGGCCCTTGCCGTTTTCTTCCAGCCAGAGGGTCATTTTTTCCTTGGCTTCCGGGGTGGGCAGTCCGGTCAGGAAGCCGGAGTTCACGCTGGTGCCTTCATAACCGCAGAAGCCGCGCCAGTCCATGTCTTCACTGGGGGGCCGGACCACCTGGAGCACCGGCAGGCCGAAGACCTGGGCAAAGGCGAAGTCACGTTCATCGTGGGCCGGCACGGCCATGATGGCTCCGGTGCCGTAGCCCATCAGCACGTAGTCCGCAATCCAGACGGGAATCTGTTCCCCGTTGACGGGGTTGACGGCGTACGCGCCGGTGAAGACGCCCGTCTTTTCCTTGGACAGGTCCGTGCGCTCCAGGTCGCTCTTGGTGGCGCACTGGTTGCGGTACTGTTCCACGGCTTCCTTTTGTTCCGGCGTGGTGACGGAGTCCACCAGCGGGTGTTCCGGGGAGAGGACCATGTAAGTGGCGCCAAAGAGGGTGTCCGGCCGGGTGGTGTAAACGGTGATGGTTTCCCCGTTCAGGGTGAAGTCCACTTCCGCGCCTTCCGATTTGCCGATCCAGTTGCGCTGAAGCAGCTTGATGGATTCCGGCCAGTCCAGGGGCTCCAGTTCGTCAATCAGGCGTTCCGCATAGTCCGTAATGCGCAGCATCCACTGGCGCAGGGGGCGGCGTTCCACATGGTGTCCCTTGGATTTCCATTCCTCCACTTCTTCATTGGCAAGCACGGTGCCCAGGTCCGGGGACCAGTTTACGGCGGCTTCCGCCACGTAGGCCAGGCGCCGCTGGTCGATTTCCTCGCGGCTCAGCCCCTGTTCCTCCAGTTCGGAGACGGGGCGCGCCTTTTTCAGTTCCCTGTTGTAGTAAGAGTTGTAGAGCTGGAGGAAGATCCACTGGGTCCACCGCACGTATTCATGGTCCGTGGTGGCTATTTCCCGGTCCCAGTCATAGGAGAAGCCCAGCATTTTGAGCTGGCGGCGGAAGTTGTCAATGTTCTGGAAGGTGGTGACGGAGGGGTGCTGCCCGGTCTTGATGGCGTATTGCTCCGCTGGAAGGCCGAAGGAGTCCCACCCCATGGGGTGAAGCACGTTGAAGCCGTTCATGCGCTTAAAGCGCGCCACGATGTCCGTGGCCGTGTACCCTTCCGGGTGCCCCACGTGCAGGCCCGCGCCGCTGGGGTAGGGGAACATGTCCAGCACGTAGTATTTGGGCCTGGACGCGTCAAAGCCCTCTTCTCCGGGGTTGTTTACTTTGAAGGTTTTTCTTTCGTCCCAGATCTGCTGCCATTTGGGTTCAAAAACGTCAAAGGGGTATGGTTTCTTGCGCTCGGACATGATGGGGAGGAATGTATACTCCGCCAGCGGGCCAATCAAGCCTAAACCCGGCGGCCTGCAAGCGCTTCCAACGCTTCCGCGGGCATGATGCCGTTTTCCGGAAAAAAGAGGAAAGACCAGAGATTGCCTGTGCGTACTTTTAGGTTGAAAGGTTTTTGCCGATTGTATTAAATATGCTGCAACCATGAAGTTTACCGCCTGTCTCCTCTCCGCCGCCTGCGGCGCGGTTTCCCTGCTTGCCGGGGCATTCGCTCAGGGCAATGTTTCCCGCCCCGTTTCCGGAAAGAAGCCCAATATCATCGTTTTCCTGGTGGATGACATGGGCTGGCAGGATACGTCCCACCCGTTCTGGTCCGACAGCCGGGGCAATCCGAAGAAGACGTTCCTGAACAAGCGCTACCGGACGCCGAACATGGAGAAGCTGGCCGCCCAGGGCATGACGTTTACGGATGCGTACGCCCACCCCCTCTGCACGCCTTCCCGCGTGAGCCTGATGTCCGGCATGAATCCGGCGCGGCACCGCGTGACGTGCTGGGTGCGGGAGCAGAACGGTACGACGGACCGCAACAGCAAGAGCCTTCAGCCGCCGGACTGGGCCCTCAACGGCCTCCAGCCCGTAGGGGTTCCCGCCAGGGGAACGACGAAACGCCCCATTTCCGGGGAGGACATGCGTTATAACATGACGCGCCCCTTCGTCACGGCGGCCACGCTGCCGGAGATGCTGAAGAAGTGCGGCTACGTCACCGTGCACTGCGGAAAGGCGCATTTCGGCACCCAGGGAACGCCGGGGTCCAATCCGCTGAATATGGGGTTTGATTACAATATCGCGGGCACGGAGATCGGCCACCCGGCGGATTACCGCGGTTCCAAGCATTACGGGAAGGGGTTCAACCATGTGCGCGGGCTGGATGAGAATAATTACTACCAGGACGACGTGTTCCTGACGGAGGCCCTGACCCTGGAGGCCATCAAACGCCTGGAGGCCATTAGGACCAATCCCAAGGAGGCGGACAAGCCCTTTTACCTGTACATGGCCCAGTACGCCCTGCATTCCCCGCTGGACGAGCGCGCTTATGACAAGAGATTTGCGGACGCCTACAAGGACCCGGCGGACGGTCACAAGTGGTCTCCGGTGGAGAAGCATTATTCCGGGCTGATCGAGGGGATGGACAAGAGCCTGGGTGATATCATGAAGTACCTCCGGGAGCATAATCTGGACAAGAACACGGTGCTGGTGTTCATGTCGGACAACGGCGGCCTGGCCATTTCCGGGAGGCTGGGCAATGAGGATGCCAATTACCCCCTTTCCTTCGGCAAGGGCTCCTGTATGGAGGGCGGCATCCGGGAGCCCATGATCGTTTCCTGGCCGGGCGTGACCAAGGGCGGTTCCCGGTGCGCCGTTCCGGTGGTCATTGACGACTTTTTCCCCACCCTTCTGGATATAGCCGGATGCCGGAACGCAAAGGTTCCGCAGAAGCTGGACGGCCTCAGCCTGGTTCCGCTGCTCAAGGGAGCCCGGTTCCCCGCGGACCGTCCCATTCTGTTCCACCAGCCGAACAATTGGGGGGAAGGCAGCCGGCAGGCGCCGCAATACACTTCCTCCACGGCGCTGCGCCAGGGGGATTGGAAGCTGATTTACCGCCACCTGAACCAGAGCTTCGAGCTGTATAATTTGAAGAAGGATATCGGCGAAAAGGAAAACCTGGCTTCCAGGGAGCCGCGTAAGACGAAGGAAATGGCCGCCGTCATGGGTAAATTGCTCCGGGAGCGGAAGGCGCAGATGCCTACTTACAAGAAAGGCAACGAGCTGGGCGCGCCGGAAGGAAGCTCCGTTCCGTGGCCGGACCAGGTGAAGAAGACCGGGAATTGAGATTCCGCCACAGAGTCTGCGGTTCCTTTCCTCCAGGTCCCGGCGAATGTGCCTCCGGTGAAAGGTGGCGAATTGGGATGTCCCGTTTTTGGAAGGGCATCCGGCTTTTTGTCGTCTCCGCCGTGCGGAGCGCTGGTAAAGGGGGGGACGAGTGATGCCCGTTCCCCGCGGATAAACGTGTGAGTGAGTCTTTGCGTCTTTCCCGGCGGCCGGGTTTCCTCCGCTGGCGGCAGCAGGCTGAGACCGGAAGAGTGTCTTCCTTTCCTGTGGTTTTTCCCGCAAGCCGGGATGAACGGAGATGTGAGCCTCTTCCAGCCCGACTTACGGAAGCGCAGACCATTTCAGAACCGGGCTGTTCACAAGGGTTACAAGGGCTTTCCCACCATGGGGAATGGTTTAAAAGTAACAGCAAACTTGCCGTTGTTCCGGAAGAACGGGGATAGAAAACACCCCGCCGTGCATGCCGGCGGGGTGTGATGGAAATGGTGGCGATGGTGTCCCCGGAAGGGGCAGGCATCTTAAAAGTCGTCCGTAGCGGCGTCATCCGTCGCCGTGGCGTCGGTGTCTTCAGCAGCGTTGTCCGCAGCGGGCGTTTCTTCCGTGCCGGTGGAGTCTGCGTCATCGGCAGGCGTTTCTTCCGTAGCGGCGGGTTCCGTGGCGGGAGCGGCCGCAGGCTTGGCGGCTCCAGCTGCCGGAGCGGTTTCCTTGGGCGGAACAACCACCTTCACGGCGGGCGGCGCCGGGACGGGCGTGTTCAGGCCGTCAGCCTTGCGGGTGCTGACGCGCAGGCCGTCCGCATAAGCCAGGTTTTTCAGGATGGCATAGCCCAGGGCCGGGGCCTGGTCCGTGGTGTTGACCAGCATCTTGAAGTGGTTGTTGACGGACATCTTGCGGGCGTCCCTGCCGTTGCGGAAGGGAACAATGCCGATGAGGTTGCCGTCATTGTCAATGCAGAGCGCCCAGTAGGAGCGGTCCACCTGGATGAAGTATTGCGGGCGGATGTAGTCCATCGTCTTCCATTCAGCCCCCTTGATGTATTCCTCCATGGCGCGGCGCGCGTTGGCCGGCATGCCGCCCCAGTCGGCATAAACCCTGCTGGTCAGCGTTTCACGGCCGTTATACCCGTGTACGGAGACGTTCTGGGCGGTAGCGAATTGGCGGGCGTAGCTCTGCGGAGAGGTAGGTTGGCAGGAGCTGGTGAAGAGCGCTGCTCCGGCGGTCAGGAGGCAGGCTGCTGCGGTGGTGAAGGGATGAATGTTAGTCATGGCAATCGCAATGGTTACGTTATAAAAGAGGAAAACACATCCCATTTCAAGGAAAAGAATGCAGGAAGAGGCGATTTGTAGCGTTTTTTAACGTTTCCGTTTGATCGCGGGAGCGGGCTCTGCCGGACCGGGAGACCCCGGCGGGAGCCTCCCGGAAGGTATGATGGGGGATTACTCAAATTTTACTCGCAAATCGTTGGGAATCGCTTAGGTTGTCGTTGCTTTATGTCCGCCTTCGTCATCAGCCAGACTGCCCTGGAACGCAACGCCCTTATCCTGAGGGACGTGGCGGAGGCTGCGGGGTGCCGCATCGTGCTGGCCTTGAAAGGTTTTTCCTGCTGGCCCTGTTTTGATGTCCTGGAGCCCCTGCTGGACGGCTGCTGCGCGTCCGGTCTGTGGGAGGCCCGGCTGGCCCGGAGCAGGTTCGGAAAACACGTGCTGACGTATTCCCCGGCGTATGCTCCGGAGGAGGTGGCGGAGCTGGCGGAGATTTCCAGCCACCTTGATTTCAACAGCCTGACGCAGTGGGCCCGTTTCCGGGAGGAGGTGATGCGGCATCCCCGCTTTCTTTCCGGAGAGCTGAAGTGCGGCCTGCGCGTCAATCCCCGGTTTTCCACCGGGCATACGCCCCTGTATGATCCCTGTGCGCCCGGCTCCCGCCTGGGCATTGCGCCGGACGTGATGCAGGGGGCGGATTTGACCGGAATTTCCGGCCTTCATTTCCATACCCTGTGCGAGCAGGGCGCGGAAGACCTGGCGGCTACGCTCGGCGCGGTGGAGCGCCACTTCGGCCACATCCTGTCCCGCCCGGAGATTACCTGGCTGAATATGGGCGGCGGCCACTGGATCACCAAGCCCGGCTATGACCGGAATCTGCTGGCGGAGCTTGTCCGCGGCATCCGCGCGCGCTACGGCGTGGACGTGTGGCTGGAACCGGGGGAAGCCGCCGCCATTCATACGGGGGTGCTCCGGTGCAGGGTGCTGGATGTTTTTTTCTCGGAAGGGATGGAGCACGCCATTCTGGACGTTTCCGCGTCCGCCCACATGCCGGATACGCTGGAGATGCCCTACCGTCCGGACGTGTTCCAGATTTTAAAGGACCCCTCCCTGCGTTCCGGACAGCAGCCCGCCGTGCGGATGGAGGGGGAAAGCTACGCCCTGGCGGGGAATGCCGGGGAAGGCGCGCATACGTACCGCCTGGGGGCGCCCACCTGCCTGGCGGGAGACCGGTTGGGGGATTATTCCTTTGCGGAACCCCTCGCCGCGGGCGACGAGCTTGTTTTTGACGACATGGCGCATTATACGATGGTGAAGACGACGTTTTTCAACGGCGTGCGCCATCCGGATATTGCGATCCAGAAAAAGGACGGTTCCGTGGAGACGGTACGCCGTTTTTCCTATGAAGATTTTGAGGCCCGCCTGGGCTAGAACATTTGACCAGACAGATTGACATGGCAGCATCCAAAGAAGGCATCAAGCAGAAAGTCCGGGGCTGGAGTCATCATGATTCCGCAGATTTGTACGGCATTGACGACTGGGGCAACGGATATTTCCGGATTAACAAGAAAGGGGAGGTCACCGTGCGCCTGAATGACGAGGACGGCGGGAAGAAGGACATCAGCCTGTGCGACCTGCTGGAAGGCCTGAATGAGCGCGGCACCACCGTTCCGGTGCTGTTCCGTTTCCGCGACCTGCTGCGCAGCCGTATTGCAGAGCTGAACGAGAGCTTCCGCAAGGCGATCAAGGAGGCGGATTACAAGGGCAAGTACCAGGGCGTATACCCCATCAAGGTGAACCAGCAGCGGCAGGTGGTGGAGGAGATTGCGGAGTTCGGCACCAAGTATGATTACGGCTTGGAAGCCGGTTCCAAGCCGGAGCTGATTGCGGCCATGGCGCACATGCATAATCCCAACGCCTACCTGATCTGCAACGGCTACAAGGATGACGAGTTTATTGACCTGGCGCTGACGGCCCAGAAGATGGGGCTGAATATTTTCATCGTGCTGGAGATGCCTTCCGAGCTGGACGCCGTCCTGCAACGCGCCCGGAAGATGGACATCCGCCCCAATCTGGGCGTGCGCATCAAGCTGGCGGCCAAGGGTTCCGGCCTGTGGCAGGAGTCCGCGGGGGACAAGTCCGTCTTTGGCCTGAACGCCGCTCAGGTGGTGGAGGTGGTGGACAAGCTGAAGCAGATGGATTCCCTGGACTGCCTGAAGCTGCTCCATTACCACCAGGGGTCCCAGATTCCGAATATTTCCGTGGTGCGCGAGGGGTTGACGGAGGCCGCCCGCATTTACGTGGACCTGGTGAAGGAAGGCGCGCCGCTGGGCACGCTGGACATGGGCGGGGGCCTGGCTGTGGATTATGACGGGTCCAAGACGAATTTCCATTCCTCCTGCAACTATTCCATCGCGGAGTTCGCCCGTGACGTGGTGGAGGTGGTGGGGGACATGTGCACCAAGTACGAGGTGCCCCACCCCACGCTGGTGACGGAGTCCGGCCGCGCCGTGGTGGCGTATTATTCCGTGCTGGTGTTCAACGTGCTGGATGTGACCAGCGCGCCGGGCGAGGAACCGCCCCCGGATTTGCCGGAGGATGCTCCGGAGCTGCTGAAGGCTTTTGCGGATACGGACCGGACCCTGGCCAGGAAGAACATGCAGGAGTGCTACAATGACGCCTGCTATTACCGGGACCAGCTGCGCGCCCAGTTCTTTTACGGAAACGCCACCCTGCGGCAGCGCGGGCTGGGAGAGGCCTATTACTGGCATATCCTGAGCCGCATTTCCCGCATGCTGGCGGAGATGGAAACCATTCCGGAAGACCTCCGGGAGCTTTCCTGCTCCATGGTGGACTTTTATTACGGCAATTTTTCCCTGTTCCAGTCCCTGCCGGATTCCTGGGCCATACGCCAGCTTTTCCCCGTGATGCCTCTGCACCGCCTGAATGAACGGCCCACGAACAAGGCCGTGCTGGCGGACATTACCTGCGACTGCGACGGGAAGATAGACCATTTCATTGACCGGGAGGACGTGGCTACCGCGCTGCCCCTGCACGCCATCAAGCCCGGGGAGGACGATTACTACATCGGCGTATTCCTGGTGGGCGCCTATCAGGAGACCCTGGGGGACCTGCACAACCTGCTGGGGGATACGAACGTGGTGGGCGTGCACCTGGAAGGCGGCCGCCCCGTTTATACCCATGAGGTGGAGGGGGACACGGTGGCCGACGTCCTTTCCTACGTGGAGTATGATCCCAAGGAGCTGATCAACAAGTTCCGCACGTTTGCGGAACAGGCCGTGGCGGATGGGAAAATCTCCCCGTCCGAACGCCGGAGGGCCCTGGAAGTGTTCCGTTCCGGACTGAACGGCTACACCTATTATGAATTATAGGGGCAGGCCTGCCTGGGAAAGGGGGGAGGCCGCCTCAGCCGGAGCCTCCGTCCCCTCTCCGTTATTGCGTCTGTTCCTCCGGCGGTTCCGTTTCTGAAATCACCTTGGCGGGAGTGAGTCCCCAGAAGCGCGTGGCCGTCTGCGGGGAAATCCCTTTCATGTTCAGGTACCGGGTGCGGAGCAGGGAGGAGGAGCGGTGCCCCATTTCCATCTGCAGCAGGTTGTAGTCCTTGAAGTGCTTGGCATGGTAGCTGGCATAGGTGTGCCGCAGGCAGTCCGGCACCCATGATCTTTTTCTGCCTCCCCAGCCCGCGTTTTTGCGGATCTTGCGCCACTTGATCGTCCAGCCCTTGGGGCAGATGGGCGTATTCGGCCCCGGCTTGGTCCTGTCACGGCAGAATTTGAGCCATTTGGCAAGCACGGGCAGGATGGTCACGTGCCGGGCGCCTCCTGTCTTGGTGTGCTTGGAGTTCAGGATCACGCAGCCGTCCCGGATGGCGATGTTCTCCCAGAGGAGCCGTTCCACTTCCTGCGGGCGGATGCCTGCAAAAATCATCAGGGCCGCTCCAGCCACGCAGCTCCCGTCAAATTCATCCATGCACGTTTTGAGGAGCAGGGTCACGTCCTTCAGTCCCAGGGCAGGGATTTCCTGTTCCCGCAGGAACGGGGTGTCCACACGGAGGATGGGATTTTCATCACACCAGCCGCGCTTGACGGAGAAGGAGAAAATGCCGCTCAGGATCAGCCGCGCCTTGTGCCGCTGGCGCGACGTGGTGAACGTGTTCATCAGAATGCTCTGGCATTCTTCCACGGTGAGGTTCCTGAGGGGAGTATCCTCCAGTTCCGGATTGCTCTTCTTGAGTTTGTGAATGATGCTCTTGATGTCCGTCAGCGTCCGGGGGCGGCGGTGGCTTTTGGAACGCAGGCATTCCGTGGCCGCCGTCCCGAAGCTGACGGTATGGTGTTTGTTTTTGATGGCGTTCAGCCCCAGGGTGACGACTTCCCGGCACCGGTTGATGGTGCAGATTTCATCCCCCAGGGCTTCCTTGATTTCCAATACAAGCCGTGCCGCCTGGGTCAGGGTGACTGATTCCCCTTCCAGAAGGGCGGTTCCAACATATTTTAGTTTATTCGTTTTCGGTACTTTTCTCATACAGGTTCATCGTGTTTGTACAAACACGGTTTTAATGAAAAAGGCCATCCTTATAGTAAAGAAAACTTATGCTTTCCATCGGAAAACGCGTATCCGTCAAGGATATGTTGTAACTTATGTTTTCTTTGATCCGATCGGAAAATCAAAGTTTCTGATGGTGCAGGGACCGAAAATGTTAGAAAGCATGGTTCCGTACATTGAATATCAAAATGAACGCTATTCGTCAGGCGTCAGTAAATTTTTGTTAGGCCGGGAAGAAGGCCTCCCGGAAGGATGAAAGTATTTTACATGCCTGGACGTATGAGGTACACTATTCCACTGTATCATGAACATCAGAATCCTCTCTTTCAACGTATCATGTGCCGGGCTGTGCTGTGCCTTGGGCTCCATCCTGGCGGCTGATGCCCGTGAAGTCCATCCTTTGAACGGTTCCTGGGACTACAGCTTCAACGGGAGCCCCTCCGTGAAAGTGACGGTGCCCCACACCTGGAACGCGGAAGATGCCGCGGACGGCGTGAAAGGGAAGCGCGGAGACGCCAAGTCCGTCAACAGCGACGTTTACCGGCGCGGCCCCGCCGTTTATACCCGTACTCTTCCGGTGGCTCCCAAGCCGGGCAAGAGGTATTTCATCCGCGGCGGGGGCGCCAGCATCGTTTCCGAGGTTTCCGTCAACGGGAAGCCTGCCGGCAGGCATGAGGGGGCATTCACCGCATTTTGCTATGAAATCACCCCTCTACTGAAAAAAGGCGCCAATACGGTTTCCGTGCTGGTGGACAATACGCAGCGGGACCACATCGCGCCCCAGCGCGGGGATTTTTCCATGTTCGGCGGACTGTACCGGCCCATTGAACTGATTGAGACGGACGGCGTCTGCATTGACCCCCTCTTTTACGCCTCTCCCGGCGTTTTCATTACTACGAAGTCCCTGGACAAATCCAAAGCGGAAGTGGAGGTGAAGACCCTTCTGAATTCGGACGGGAAGGCGGGGGACGTGGATGTGGCCGTGGAAATTCTGGACATGAAGGGCAGGAAGGTAGCCGGAAAGACAGTGAAGGCCGCCGCCGGGGAAAAGAAGAATCTGGAAGTTCCCGTAACACTGGCGATTCCCAATCCCGTGCTCTGGAACGGTGTCAGGAATCCCTACCTCTACCAGGTGAAGACCTCCGTCAGGACGGCGGACGGCCAGACGGATGAAATGGTGCAGCCGCTGGGGTTGAGGACCGTTTCCGTCAATCCCAAGGAGGGGTTTGTCCTGAACGGAAAACCCATGCAGATCAAGGGAGTCAGCCGCCACCAGGATGTGAAGGGGAAGGGCTGGGCGCTCTCCCCGGAGGATGAGGAGCGGGATATCAGGTTGATTGCGGACATGGGGGCGGACGGTTTGAGAACGGGCCACTATCCCGCCTCCAGCAACGTTTACGACCTGTGCGACAAGACGGGGCTGGTCGTCTGGTCCGAGGTGCCCAACGTCAACCTGGTGCGTGATACGCCGGAGTTCCGGGAGAATAACCGCCTCCAGGCCCGGGAGATGATTTACCAGCACTGGAACCATCCCTCCATCTGCATGTGGGGTATTTTCAATGAGATAGGCCACCAGCCGGAGGCTTCCTCCAAAGGGGTGGACATGGAGGCCGAATTGACGGAACTGAACAAGTTCGTGAAGGAGACGGACCCCTCCCGCATGACGGTGGCGGCCAGCAACCAGGCGGGCCGCAGGAAACTGAACAATATTCCGGACCACATCGCGTTCAATACGTATCCCGGCTGGTACGGGGGCGGCCCTGAAACCATGAAGGGCAACCTGAACGGCTACATCCGCGACTACGGCGGCAAGATGGGCATCGCCGTCAGCGAGTACGGCCATGGCGCCAGCACGGGCATGCATGAGAATCCGGCAAAGAGGCCGTCCCCCACGGGATTCTGGCATCCGGAGGAATGGCAGTCCCAGGCGCATGAGATCAATTACAAGTGCATCAGGGAGAGGCCCGAGGTGTGGGGCTCCTTCGTCTGGAACATGTTTGACTTCGGCTCCGCCTCCCGCTTTGAGGGGGAAAGCCCCGGCATCAACGACAAGGGGCTGGTGACCTACGACCGCAAGACGCCCAAGGACGCCTATTTCTTCTACAGGGCCAATTGGAGCCCGCAGCCGACCGTGTACATTACGTCCCGCAGGTTTGCGGAGCGCACGGAAAAGACGGTGCCCGTGAAGGTTTACAGCAATGCCCCCATGGTGAAGCTGGCCGTCAACGGGAAGGCCGCGGGAAGCGTCAAGCCGGATGAATTGAAGCGCGCCGTCTGGCCTGAAGTAACTCTCAAGCCCGGCGTCAACACCATCACGGCCACGGCCTCCGTGGGCGGGAAAACGTATACGGATTCCTGCAAATGGACCCTTAAGCCTTCCGGCGAGGAAGGGAAGAAGGGTTCCGAGCGCTATCAGGACCCGTCCATCAACAAGTATAAGTAACCATTCAGCACCCAACCAGAAATGAAGACGGCACGAGCATTCCTGTTTTCCATGATGTGCCTGGCCCCGGCCCTCCCCCTGCTGGGGGAGGCCCCGGACTGGGAAAATGAAGAGGTGACGGGAATCAACAAGGAGGCTCCCCGTGCCTCCGTTCTCCCGGCGGCAGACAAAACGCTGAACCTGAACGGCGACTGGAAGTTCAAGTTTTCCATGACGCCGGACAAAAGGCCCGCCGATTTCTTCAAGCCTTCCTATTCCGTTTCCGGATGGGATACGATCAAGGTGCCTTCCAATTGGCAGCTTGCGGGCTATGGAACGGCCATTTACACGAACGTTCCGTATCCTTTCAAGCCGAATCCGCCCAAAGTGATGGGGGAACCGCCCAAGAACTGGCCGGCATACAAGGAGCGCAATTCCGTAGGCTCCTACCGCCGGGATTTCAACCTTCCCGCCTCCTGGAAGGGAGAGCAGGTGATGATCCGGTTTGACGGTGTGGAGTCCGCCTTTTACGTGTGGGTGAATGGCCGCAAAGTCGGCTATTCCGAGGATTCCTATACCGGCGCCGAGTTCAACCTTACTCCCTACGTGAAGCCGGGCAGGAACACGATTGCCGTGGAGGTGTACCGCTGGAGCGACGGCTCCTATCTGGAGGACCAGGATTTCCTGCGCCTTTCCGGCATCTTCCGGGACGTGACCCTGTTTGCCCAGCCGCAGGTGCACGTGCGCGACCTGTTTCTGAAGGCGGGACTGGACAGGAAGGATTACGCGGCAGGGACGCTGGACGGAACGTTCACCATCCGCAATTCCGGCAGTAAGGACATCCCCGCCGGAATGAAGCTGGATTATTCCATTGAAGGGGTTTCCACCAGGTTGAACTGGGAGGGCGGGAGCGGCTTCGGTCGCGTGCAGACGGACAACAAGGGAAAGCTGGATTCCGGCACGCTTGAGGTTCCCGCCATTCCCGCCGGAGGCGAGGCGCAGGTTTCCCTGAAGAAGGAGTATCCCGGCGTGAAGCCGTGGACGGCGGAAACGCCCAACCTGTACAAGGTGACTTATTCCCTGAACGGGAAGGACCCCCGGTCCGTCAACATCGGGTTCCGTTCCGTGGAAATCGCTGACAACGGGGCGGTGCTGGTCAACGGGAAGGCCGTCAAGTTCAAGGGCGTCAACCGCCATGAAGCGCATCCGGACTACGGGCGCGCCATTCCGCGGGAAGTGATGGAAAAGGACGTGCAGATCATCAAGGCGCATAACATCAACACCGTCCGCTGCTCCCACTATCCCAACCATCCCTATTTCTATGAGCTGTGCGACCGCTACGGCCTGTATGTGATGGACGAGGCCAACTGCGAAGCCCACGGCATCCGCAACAGCGGCATGGACATTTCCCGGAAGCCTTCCTGGAAGAAGGCCCATGTGGAGCGCAACATGAGCATGGTGCACCGTTCCAAGAACCATCCCTCCATTGTGTTCTGGTCCCTGGGCAACGAGTCCGGCAACGGCCCCAACTTTGTGGCGGCCTCGGAAGCCATCAGGGCCTATGACGATACGCGCCCCCTTCATTACTGCGAATTCCCGCACGGCCACAAGGCCGTGGATATGGATTCCGCCATGTATCCGCCCGTGGACCGGGTGGAAAACTGGGGGAAGCAGAAGACCTCCCGCCCCTTCTTCGTGTGCGAGTACGCCCATTCCATGGGGAATGCCCTGGGCAATTTCAAGGAGTACATGGAAGCCTTTGAGTCCTCCCCGCGCATGGTGGGCGGGGCCATCTGGGATTTTGTGGACCAGTCCCTCCGCGCCAACCCTGCCGGAAACGGCATTTACAAGCCCGCGCCCTTCAAGGGCGTGACGCAGGCTTACGGCGGCATGTTCGGGGACAGGCCCAACCAGGCCAATTTCTGTGACAACGGCATTATCCTGGGCAACCGGAACACCACGGCCAAGACGAAGGAGGTGAAGAAGGTGTACCAGTACATGGCCTTTGACCGCAAGGACGGTGCCCTGACCGTGCTGAACAAGTACTTCCACAAGCCGTTGAAGGGGTATGCGCTTTACCTGGTTTCCCTCGCGCCCGGAGGCAATCATGCCGTGGAGCGCATGGCGCTGCCGGAAATAGCTCCCGGCAAGTCCGTGACGGTGAAACTGCCTTCCGCCGCCATGCAGACGGGTTCCCTGATGGTTCTGGCAGACGCCCGGTTCAAGCTGCCGGAAGACGTGAAGGAGCTTTCAGCCAAACAGCTGGAGCACGTGGCGGACGAGTGCGAAGCTTACGAGTGGTTCCCGGCGACCGTGGAGAAGGAGGCCTCCGTGAAGGCTCCGGCGGTTCTTCCCGCCGTCTCCGTGCGCCAGGGCGATCCCGTGGTGGTGCAGGGGAAGGGCTTTTCCGCCTCTTTCAAGGACGGGATGCTTTCCGCTCTCCGGTACGGCAGCCA
Organism: Akkermansia muciniphila; assembly: GCF_018709685.1. GTDB lineage: Bacteria > Verrucomicrobiota > Verrucomicrobiia > Verrucomicrobiales > Akkermansiaceae > Akkermansia > Akkermansia muciniphila_E. The sequence goes on along the minus strand of NZ_JABDHQ010000009.1, from coordinate 113,739 downwards.
GGACCTGATTCTGCCCGGCTATCCGGTGGCGCTTCAGGCGTACCGTTCCCCGGTGGATAACGACGCCTGGATCAGGGGCAAGGTGGAAGGGAAGATGAAGATGCAGAACATGAAGGCGGAGTATTCCGATGTGAAGGCCGCCGTCATTTCCCCCGGCGTGGCCCGCATCACGGCGCAATTCCGGACGAAAGGCTCCGACCTTTCCTTCTCCGGGGAGGTTGCCTGGACGGTGTTCGGCAACGGCATCATCAATGCCTCCGTCAGAATGTATCCCTCCGCCAAGGGGGAAGAGCTTCTGCGGCTGGGCGTCACTTTCGGGATGCCTGCCGCCTATGACCAGGTGGAGTACCTGGGACTGGGGCCGTGGGACAATTACCGGGACCGCCGCACGAGCTGCTGGAAGGACGTCTTCCGCACTTCCGTGGACGACATGTTTTTTGCCTATTCCCGGCCCCAGGACATGGGCAACCGCATGGAGACAGACTGGGTGGCGCTGTCCAAACCCAAGGCGGCTCCCGCGCTATGGGTGGGGTCCGCTTCTCCCAGGGCTCCGCTGGAGGTGTCCGTCCTGCGCTATACGCCTAAGGAGCTTAACAACGCCAAAAGCCTGGACAGGCTGCCGGAGAAGGACAAGGTGATCGTGAATCTGGACGCCTTCCAGATGGGGCTGGGCGGTTCCTCCTGCGGGCCGCGCCCCCTGGCGAAGTACCAGACGCTGAGCGAAGCCACCCCCCTGGGCTTTGTGCTGGCTCCCACATCCGCCCTGCTGAACCTGGCGCGCGCGGGCCTGGGCGTACCCCATTCCCCCGTGATTGAACGGGACGGGGACGGCATGGTCAGCCTGGTTTCCTCCACGCCCGGAGCGGAGATGAAGTATTCCGTCAACAAGGGGCCGGAAAAGACGTACCGGAAGCCCTTCAAGCTTCCCGAAGGGGAAGTCAGGGCCTGGGCTGCCGCCGGGAAGTCCGGCAAGGTGCCTCCCACGTCTCCCGGCGAGCGGAAATTCCCCCTCGTCAAGGGGCAGGGCGAATGGAAGATTCTGAGCGCTTCCTCGGAAGAGCCGGATACCGGGTTTGCCCACTTCGCCATTGACGGGAATCCGGATACCTGCTGGCACACGTCGTACACGAACGGCCTCCCGGGCTTCCCCCATTCCATTGCCGTGGACATGGGAACCAGGATGAAGTTCACGGGGTTCATTTACACGCCCAGAATGGACAAGGACAAGGGCCTCATCAGCCAGTACGCGTTCTCCGTTTCCGATGACGGCCAGAACTGGAAGGAAGTGAAGAAAGGCCAGTTCACGTACCATTATATCAGGAAGGACCCCGCGGTTCAGCGCATCGACTTCGGCAAGCCTGTGGAGGCCCGCTATTTCAAGCTGGATGCCCGGTCCCCGGTGAAGGGCGGTGAGCAGAGCGCCACCGTGGCGGAACTGAATATCATCACCCAGTAACGGATCCGCGGGAGCGCCTTTTTCCCGAATGAAGGCTTTTTCCAGCCGTGCAGCCCGGAAGGGGTGCACGGCTTGTTGTTGTGGACGCTTCAAGGTGCGGAAATGTTTTTTGATTGAAAGAAAGAGCACAGGGGAGTGGTAGCATACACATGTTCAAGATTATTGCCTGCATGCTGGGCGCCGCCGTTCTGAGCCTCTCCGCGGCTGGTGCGGAAACAGGCGTTTCTACCGCTGGGGAAGCTTCCTCCCCCTGCAAGAGGATGGTCTGGAACCGCGGCTGGGAGTTCCGGCTGGAAGACGAACCCGGAAAGAGCGGCTGGCAGACGGCGCATCTGCCCCATACGTTCAGCCTGCCCTATTTCATGTCCGACTCCTTTTACACGGGGCGTGGCTCCTACCGCAAGAAGCTCGTTGTGCCGGAGGAATGGCTGGGGCAAAAGGTTTTTCTGGATTGCGGCGCAGCCTTCCAGGTGGCGGAGGTGACGGTGAACGGGAAGGCCGCGGGCAGCCATGAGGGGGGGTATACGGCATTCCGTACGGATTTGACGCCTTTCCTGAAGCCCGGAGAGAATTGGGTGGAAGTGCGCGTGGACAACCGCTGGAGTCCCCGCATCGCCCCGCGGGCCGGGGAGCATACTTTTTCCGGCGGCCTGTACCGGAATGTGCATCTGCATGTGTGTTCCCCCGTGCACATTCCGGCCCACGGCGTGTGGGTGCAGACGCCGGAAGTGACGCCCTCCCGCGGGAAGGTGTGCATCCTGACGGAGGTGAAGAATGATTCCGCGGAAATGAAGAAGTTTTCCGTGCGCCACACCGTGCGCGAGGAGAAGGGCGGCCGTGTGGTTTTGCGCGGGGAGAAGCCCGTGAAGCTGGCCGCGGGAGGGGCGGACCGCATTCAGACGGACCTGCCTCCGCTGGCCGCTCCCAAATTGTGGAGTCCGGCAGCGCCCAACATGTACCGCGTGACGACGGAGCTGGTGGACGAGAAGGGGAAGACGCTGGACCGGACTGAAAGTCCCCTGGGTTTCCGCTCTCTGGAGCTGACGGCGGACCGGGGCATGCTGATTAACGGGAAGCCCGTTTATCTGCATGGGGCCAATGTGCACCAGGACCATGCCGGGTGGGGGGATGCCGTGACGGATGCCGGGGCGCGCCGTGACGTGCTGCTGATGAAGAACGCCGGGTTTAATTTCATCCGCGGCTCCCATTATCCCCATTCCCAGGCTTTTCTGGATGCCTGCGACCGGGAGGGCATGTGCATGCTGAATGAAGGCATTTTCTGGGGCATGGGCGGGTTTAAGAAGGACAACCGCTACTGGAATTGCGACGCCTATCCCTCCGATGAAAAGGACCGGGCCGCTTTTCAGGAAAGCTGCATGCGCCAGGTGAGGGAAATGGTGCTGCAATTCCGGAACCATCCTTCCGTCGTCATCTGGAGCATCAGCAACGAGCCGTTTTTCACCCAGCATGCGAAGGAGTCCAGGGAATTGTGCGCCAGGCTCATTGCGCTGGTGAAGGAGCTGGACCCGACGCGCCCCGTGTGCGCGGGGGGAGGCCAGCGCGGGAATTTTGACAAACTGGGGGACCTGGCTGCTTTCAACGGGGACGGCTCACGCGTGAAGACGCCCGGAAGGCCCAGCATGGTGACGGAATACGGTTCCGTGAGCTGCAAGAGGCCGGGAGCGTACGCGCCGGGCTGGGGGGACATGAAGAAGGACAAGGACGCCGGCGTCCGCTATCCCTGGCGCATTGGCGAGGCGGTCTGGTGCGGGTTTGACCACGGCAGCATCTGGCCCTCCGGCGGCCGCATGGGCATTGTGGATTATTTCCGCATCCCCAAGCGCGCCTGGTACTGGTACAGAAATGAGTTCAAACGCATTCCCCCGCCGGAATGGCCCGTGAAGGGAACTCCGGCGCAGGTGAAGCTGTCCGCGGACAAGAAGGTGATCAGCCCGGCGGACGGCACGGACGACGTGCACGTGACCGTGAAGGTGGCGGACGCCTCCGGCAGGCAGATAGCCAATGCCGTTCCGGTGACGCTCACGGTGGAGTCCGGCCCCGGGGAATTCCCCACCGGCAAGAGCATCACGTTCACGCCCGGAACGGACATTGACCTCATTGACGGCTGCGCGGCCATTGAGTTCCGGTCCTATTATGCCGGGAAAACGGTCATCAAGGCCTCTTCCCCCGGATTGAAGGGGGACAGCCTCCAAATCGTTTCCCGGAAGGCCCCGGCGTACATGGCGGGCAGGAGCGCGGAAACGGAGGACAGGCCCTACAAGCGTTTTACCGCACAGGAAAGGGACGCCCAGCTGGCGCGGTACGGCCAGTCCGGAACCGGGGAAAAAGCCAATCTGGCGGCATTGAGGCCCTGTTCCGCTTCATCCAATGTCCAGGACGCGATGAAGGCCTCCGACGGGGACGGCGCTTCCGCATGGAAGCCGTCCGCGGATGACAAGGCGCCGTGGTGGCAGCTGGACATGGAGTTTGAATTCCGCCTGGACCGGGTGGAGGCGAAGGCCGCCGGAAACTGGAAGGGTCAGCCCCCCGTGGTGCAGATCAGCAGGGACGGCAACACCTGGAAGGACGTCAAAACCGTTCTGAACAAGGATGGGACGGGGCTGACCGCAGCGTGCCCGGAGGACGCCGGAGCCAGGTATGTCCGCATCCGGCTGTCGCCGGGGCAGGGGATTGCGGAAGTGGCCGTATGGCCGGCGGATGCCTCATGAGGGCTCCCGTTCCTCCGGAGCGGGGGGCTTTTTCCGGCCTCTCCGCGTGCCGGAGCCGCCGGAATCCTCTTCCGCCCGCTGGCGGCGCAGCTTGTCCCAGTATGCCAGCCGCTTGTTGATTTCCCGCTCAAAGCCCCGTTCCGGCGGCTTGTAGAACTGGCGGCGGGGCATCTTGTCCGGAAAGTAGTTTTGGCCGGAGAAGGCGTCCGGGGCGTCGTGGTCGTACGCGTAATTCTTCCCGTAGCCCAGCTCCTTCATCAGTTTGGTGGGCGCGTTCAGGATGTGCGCCGGAGGCATCAGGGAGCCGTGTTCCCTGGCCGCCTTCCGCGCCGCGCCCCAGGCGGTGTAGGCACTGTTGGATTTGGGGGCGCAGCCCAGGTAGATGACCAGTTCCGCGATCGCCAGTTCTCCCTCCGGGGAGCCCAGGCGTTCATAGGTGTCCCACGCGGCAATGGCCATTTGCAGCGCGGCGGGGTCCGCCAGGCTGATGTCCTCCATGGCGAAGCGGGTCAGGCGGCGCAGCAGGTAGAGCGGGTCTTCTCCGCCCTGGAGCATGCGTGCGGCCCAGTACAGGGCCGCGTCCGTATCAGAGCCGCGCAGGGATTTGTGCAGGGCGCTGATGAGGTTGTAATGGCCCTCCCGGTCCTTGTCGTAAACCGGGGCGCGCTGCTGGACGATTTTCAGCAGGGCTGCCGTGTCCAGCGTTTCATCAGGCTTGCAGAGGTCAAAGACGCTTTCCATCAGGTTGATGAGGTAGCGGCCGTCCCCGTCCGCCAGTTCAATGAGGGTGGCGCGCGCCTCCGGAGCGAGCGGCAGCTTGCGCTGGAGAAGTGATTCCGCCCGCTCAATGATGCTTTCCAGCGCCGGAGCGTCCAAGGAATGCATGACGAAGACCTTGCAGCGGGACAGCAGGGCGCTGTTCAGTTCAAAGGAGGGGTTTTCCGTGGTGGCCCCCACCAGCGTGACGGTTCCGTTTTCCACGTAGGGCAGAAAGCCGTCCTGCTGCGCGCGGTTGAACCGGTGGATTTCATCCACGAACAGGAGGGTTCCCTGACCGTATTCCCGCCGTTTGGCGGCTTCGTCAAAGGCTTTTCTCAAATCCGCCATGCCGGAGAAGACGGCGGAGAGCGCGACGAAGTGCATGGACGTGCGCGTGGCCAGGATGCGCGCCAGCGTGGTTTTTCCGCAGCCGGGCGGTCCCCACAGGACAAAGCTGGTCAGCTTGCCGGAGTCCGCCATGAGCCGGATGGGGCCGCCTTCCCCCAGCAGGTGGTCCTGGCCCACGATTTCCTCCAGGGCGGCCGGTCTCAGGCGGTCCGCCAGCGGCCGGTCCGCGAAGGCGGCAAAGAGGCCCGGCGTATCGTCTTTTTTCATGTTCTCCATCATACGCCGCGGGAAAAAGGAAGGCAAGGGGCGCATTATGGCATTTCAGGCGGACGGGGCGGGATGGCGTGTCATGGAGCGGGAGGCTTGCGGGCCGCTTTTGACGGGATTGAGGAAAAGGCGGGAGGAAAAGAAAGACTCCCGGGGGAAAGGGTGTATACTGGACATGATGTTCCGCCGTGTTTTCCCTTTATTCCTTTTCCTGTTCTCCGGTATGTACTGCCTGTCCGCGAATGCGCAGGACCGGATTATTCCCCGTCCCGTATCCGTCAAGGTTGCGGACGGGAACGCGGCAAAGCCCGTGAGGCTGGATGAAGGCACGCACATCGTGTGCCGGGAGAAGGACGCCGGGTTTTTGCGGCAGGCCCGTCTTTTGCAGCAGTTTTTATCACGCGGAACCGGACTTTCCCTGGCGGGGGAGAGGGGCGCAGGAATCATCCACATTGAAAAGGACGCTTCCCTGAAACAGTACGGGCCGGAGGCGTACCGCCTGGAAGCGGCGCCCGGAAGCATCGTGATCAAGGCCGCAGCCCCCAGGGGAGTGTATTATGCCGGGCAGAGCCTGGCGCAGATGCTGCCTGCCGCGTTTTTTGACGATGGCGCGGACAAGGGGGCCGTAAGCTGGACGGTGGCGGAGAAGCCTTTTTCCATGCTGGATTACCCGCGGTTTGCGTGGCGCGCCTTCATGCTGGATGAAGCAAGGCATTTTTTTGGAGAGGAGGAGGTGAAGAGGCTGATTGACCAGATGGGGCTTCTGAAGATGAATATCCTGCACTGGCATTTGTCCGACGATGCCGGATGGCGCATCCAGATTAAAAAGTATCCCAGGCTGACGTCCATCGGCGGCAAGCGGAGGGATACGGAGATAGAGACGTGGGGGAGCGGCAAGTATGAGGGCAAGCCCCATGAAGGTTTTTATACGCAGGAGCAGATCAGGCGCATCGTGCGCTATGCGGCCGACCGGAATATAACGATTGTACCGGAAATAGATATTCCGGGGCATTCCGCCGCGGCCACGTTCTCCTACCCGGAATTGAAGTTGTCCGCCAAGCCCGTGACGGAGGTTCCCGTCAGCTTCAATGACGGAACCGCCTTTGACCCCACCAACGAGCGGACCTATCAGTTTCTGGGAGACATCATGACGGAGCTGGCGGCCCTGTTTCCCGGCGGCATCATCCACATTGGCGGCGACGAGGTGCGTTATAAGAAGTACTGGGCGGGCGTCCCCCACATTGAGGAGTTCATGAAGAAGAAGGGCATCAGGAATTTCCCGGACCTTCAGATCATGTTTACGAACCGGATTTCCGGCATGCTGGCGAAGAAGGGAATAAGGATGATCGGATGGAATGAGATTCTGGGGTCCGACGTGCACAATGACGGCGGCCAGGGGGCCGCGCTCGGCAAGCTGGACGGGAAGGCCATTATCCATTTCTGGTACGGCTCCGACAAGATTGCCGCCAAGGCGGTTGAAGACGGCCACCAGGTGGTCAATTCCACTTCCCACATGACTTATATGAACAAGGGTTACGACAAGCTCCCCTTGTCCAAATCCTATTCCTTTGAACCCGTTTTTGCAGGGTTGAAGCCGGAACATCAGAAGAATGTCATCGGCCTGGGCTGCCAGGTCTGGACGGAATGGATTGCGGATGTGGAGAAATTGCACCGTCATGTGTTCCCCCGGATTGCCGCTTATGCGGAGACGGGCTGGAGCCGGAAGGAGGACAAGGATTTTCAGGATTTCCAGAGGCGTCTGCCGGGTTATGAGAAGATTCTGGACGCCGCAAGCATCAAGCACGGGGAAGGGAAGTAGTTTAAATCACGCCGTAGCGGCTCGCGCCCCGTGGCGCAGCGGCGTTTCTTCCGGCAGGGGCGTGTTGGGATTTTCCTCCCCGGCGGGGCCGGGCTCCTGTGCCCGGGCGATTGTTTCGCGCCATTCCGGCTGCTCGCGAATGGCAAGGGCGTGATTTCCGGAGATGAGGGAGTCTTGCGCGGGGCGATGACTGTCTTTTTTCCGAAGGGGCCGTTACCGCTTTCAGCTCCGGTCCGGCGGGGAACGGAGCCTCTTTTCAGGAGGCCTGCCGCTTTTAACGGTTTGGCTCACTCTGCCATGGCGTCAACAAAAACGGGGAAACCGGCCTCCAACCAACCATGGGCTAGCAGTTTCAAGACCTGCCGATGTCCCGCTTTTACCAATTAAATAAGATTATAAGGAGAATAAGACGATGTCCCTGATATCCTCACATTATCATCAGCTTTACACGCCGGAAGACGCTGCCGTAGTTTTCATTGACCACCAGCCGCAAATGACCTTTGGCGTAGCCAGCATCAACCGTGCCGACCTGATCAATAACGTCATTTTGCTGGCGAAGGCCGCCAAGCTGTTCCAGGTGCCCACCGTGGTTACAGCCGTGGAAACGGAGGCTTTTTCCGGTTATGTCTGGCCTCAGCTTCTGGATGTTTTTCCGGGCCAGCATGTTATTGAACGCACGTCCATGAATTCCTGGGATTCAGATAAGTTCCGGAAGGCCATCAAGGCCACGGGCCGCAAGAATATCCTCCTTACCGGACTCTGGACGGAAGTGTGCGTCGCGTGGCCCGCCATTGAAATGATCGGCGACGGCTATAATATTTACGTGGTGGAGGACTGCTGCGGCGCCACCTCCAAGGACGCCCAGAAGGCGGCCCTTTCCCGCATCGTCCAGGCGGGCGGCACGCGGCTGACGACCATCGGCGCTCTTCTGGAGTTCCAGCGCGACTGGAAGAACAAGGAGCATTACGATGCCCTGATGAATCTGCTCAAGCAGCAGGGCGGCGCTTACGGCGTGGGCGTGGAGTACGCCTACACGATGGTTCACCATGCTCCCCAGTCTGCCCTGTCCCCTCAGGTAGTGAAGCATGACGCCTGAATGTCCGCAGCGTTTTTCCGGCGTGCCTTCCGTTGACGCGGAGCGTGCGCCGGAGGAAAAATCCTGAATATACCTCAGGCATGAACGCCATGAATCCTTCAGAAGAGGTGACCGTTGTGGTGCGCCGGCATATTCTGCCGGGGCATGAAGGCCAGTTTGAGCACGCCATGCGGGATTTCGTCAATTTTGTGCTGAGCTGTCCCGGGCATGTGGGCATCAGCGTCCTGCGGCCCTCCGACGGAAACGGGGAGTATGTGGTGGTGGACCGTTTTGCGAGCGCCGCCGCCAGAAAGGCCCTGGTTTCCTCCCCGGAGTACGAACGCTGGATGAAACTGCTGGGAGCCCATACGGAGGGGGAAGTCCATATCCAGGAGATGAACGGCCTGGACGCCTGGCTGAACCAGCCGGGCACCCCGATGATGACGCCGCCGCGCTACAAGACGGCGGCGGCTACCTATCTGGGCGTGTGCCTGGTCATCTTTCTCCTGAACGTCACCGTGGGAGGGCCCATCCGCGCCCTGCTTCCCGCGTGGCTTTCCTTTTTCCTGTTCAATGCCTGTGTGGTGGCTCTGCTGACCTGGGTGTTCATGCCGCTGATCAGCGGCATGCTGTCTCCCTGGCTTTTCAAGACGCAGGCCGCAACCGTTCCGGGAACAACCCCAAACCATGAGGAAAACGATGAAAAACAATGATAAGGTTTACGCCGATTTGATGATTTCAAACGGCAATGTAGCGACGCTGGATGAACGCGGCACGATGGCCCGCGCCGTAGCCGTCAAGGATGGAAAAATACTGGCCGTGGGGTACGACGAGGATGTGGCCAAGTACAAGGGGCCGGATACCCGGGTGATTGACGCCGGAAAAAGGACCGTCATTCCCGGCCTGAATGATTCCCACCTTCACGTGATCCGCGGCGGCCTGAATTACAATATGGAACTGCGCTGGGACGGCGTGCCTTCCCTGGCGGACGCCATGCGCATGCTCAAGGAGCAGGCCCGCAGAACGCCGCCGGGACAGTGGGTGCGCGTGGTGGGCGGCTGGAGCGAGTTCCAGTTTGCGGAACGCCGGATGCCTACGCTGGAGGAGATCAATGAGGCAGCGCCGGATACGCCCGTTTTTGTGCTCCACCTGTACTGCCGCGCCATGCTCAACAAGGCTGCCCTGCGCGCCTGCGGGTATACGAAGGATACGCCCAATCCTCCGGGTGGGGAAATCCAGCACGACAGCGAGGGAAATCCCACCGGCCTGCTGATTGCGCGGCCAAACGCCACCATTCTTTATGCCACGCTGGCCAAGGGCCCCAAACTGCCCCTGGAGCACCAGATCAATTCCACCCGGCACTTCATGAAAGAACTCAACCGCCTGGGCCTGACCAGCATCATTGACGCAGGAGGCGGCTATCAGAATTACCCGGAAGACTACCAGGTGATTGAAGAGCTGCACAAGCGCGGGGAAATGACCGTGCGGATTGCCTACAACCTGTTTACCCAAAGGCCCAGGGAAGAGAAGGAGGATTTTGCCAGGTGGATCAGGATGACCAAGCCGGGAGAGGGGGACGATTATTACCGCTGCAACGGAGCGGGTGAAATGCTCGTCTTTTCCGCCGCGGATTTTGAGGACTTTCTGGAGCCGCGTCCGGACCTTCCCGGAGACATGGAGTCCGAGCTCAAGGGAGTGGTCAGCCTGCTGGCCGCCAACAAATGGCCCTTCCGGCTGCACGCCACGTACAATGAAAGCATCTCCCGTTTTCTGGACGTGTATGAGGAGGTGAACCGGGAGATTCCCTTTGACGGGCTGCACTGGTTCTTCGACCACTGCGAGACTATTGACGAGAAGAACCTGGAACGCGTCAAGGCGCTGGGCGGCGGCATTGCCGTGCAGTGCCGCATGGCGTACCAGGGGGAATATTTCATGGACCGTTATGGAAAGGAGGCGGCGGAACATACGCCGCCCGTGCGCAGGATGCTGGAAATGGGCATTCCCGTGGGCGCCGGAACGGACGCCACGCGCGTGGCGAGCTATAATCCCTGGGTTTCCCTGTACTGGCTGACCACCGGGAAGACCGTGGGGGGAGAGCCGATGTACCGTGAGGAGGACTGCCTTTCCCGTGAAGAAGCCCTCCGGCTTTATACGCAGGGAAGCACCTGGTTTTCCTCAGAAACGGGCAGAAAGGGCGCGATTGTTCCCGGACAACTGGAGGACATGGCCGTGCTGAGCGAAGATTATTTCACCGTTCCGGAGGAGGAGATCAAGGGGATTGAATCCGTCCTGACCATCATGGACGGCAGGATTGTTTATGCCGCGGGACCGTTCAAGGATTTGGACCCGGCGCCCATTCCGGTACTGCCGGAGTGGTCCCCCGTTGCGGCGTTCGGCGGTTACGGCGCGCCCCTGGACCCGAAGAAGGCGGCCAGGGCGGGCGTGCCTTTCCAGCCGGAGCACCGGCATTCCTCACACTGCCATGAGCACGGCTGCATGCATTCCGCATTCATGCTGATGGAAGGCGCGGCAAATGCGTCGCGGCCCAGGTATTCCGATTTCTGGGGGTCCGGGTGTGGTTGCTTTGCGTTCTGACGGTAAATGACGCGAAGCTTCCCGCGCCCCGCCTCCGCCGGGAGGACGGGGCTCACTGTGTTTCTCCGGTGGGAATGAGACTGCGTTTTCCCGGAGTTACAGCACTTCCCGGTACAGGGAAATTTCAATGGCTTCCTCCGTCAGGTCGCTCAGGAGGGGAATGATGCGCTGGAAGTGCTCTGAATCCGCATGTATGTCCACGGCTGCCTGGTCCTTCCATTCTTCAATAAAGGTCAGAATATCGGGATCATCCATATCTTCATACAGGTGGTAGGAAATATTGCCGGCTTCCGCACGGCTTTTTTCCACCAGTTCCCGGGCGGTAGCGATGAATTCTTCCCTGGCTCCGGGTTTGACAATGCTTTTGGCGGTAATTTTGATCATAACTGTGACTGGTTTAACTGCTCCACAGTAAGGTAGCGGAAGAGCCCGTGTCAACGCCCCTTTCAGGGCGTTCCGGTCATGGTTGGATCTCCTTCAGGTTTTTCAGCACATTGGCGCGCGTGGTTTCCGTATGTTCCACGCCGCGCGTGCAGGAAAGCCCACGGTAAAGCCCCACGATTTCCAGGCGGAGGTCCGTGTCCGGACCATGCAGGTCTTCCCGGGTGGGAAAAGGATAGTTGGAAGCGGGGCCGCTCAGGGATTTCATCTGCATGGTATCCAGGTTGAGCAGGCAGCTTTCTATTTCATTGGTAAGGACCAGGCTGCCATACTGGCGGTTATTCTGCGCCCTCAGCCTGTAGATGGTGATGGCGCTTCCGCCCCCGGGATTGATCAGGACGGCCGGAAAGATGTGTTTGCGCCCGTCTTTTTCCCGGACGGTCAGGTCAAAATCACATTCTCCGAAGAACCTGTTGGTGACACGGGAGGAAATGCGGACGTCCAGGGGTATCTCCGGAGGCAGGGGAATGCGGGTGGAGGCTGAAAGCGCGGAGCCCGGGGGGAGTTCCGGGACCGGGAAGGGAACCGTGATGATATCAATGGCGCAACTGATGGCGCCGATCAGTACGAAGAGCAGGAGGCCCTTGTTCCGGAGCTGGTCAGTCAGCAATTTACGGGATTCTCCCGGGTAACCCCTGTTGGCAATCTTATCCCGCCGCAGGTAATAGGCGGTGAGCCGGAAAATAACGGCCAGGGCTGCGGCCACGGCCAGCAGCCATCCCAGGGTGAAGGCGATGTCCTCCAGTGTGGACCCTGCGGTGAAAAAGCCGAATATCCAGGTGATGAGTGCGGTCAGCAGGAGGAAGACGGCCAGGAAGGCCACGCATCCGAAAGGCGCCGTGGTGACGGGAATCCAGCTTCTGCCCTGCTTGCCGCACGCACGCAGAATGGTGATGACAAGGAGAAAGGCAAGGATTGCCAGCGTGGAATAGAAATGTTGAAATAAATAATCAAGCATGTCCTGCGGGGAAAATTTGGATATTGACCGGCCGGGCTGTCTCTATTCCGGTTGCTGGAAAAAAGAGTATGCACCTGGCTGTTTCGTGCGCTGTGGAAGAAGGGTGCCGAATTTTGGACCTCTTTATCATTTTAGCCTTTTTTCATCCTTGTTTGCAAGATTTTTCATTTCCTTGTTTCCTGCCACCTGATTTCACAGGATAAATAAGACGCTGTTCCACAATGATGTATGAAAGGAAAACCAGGCTCATCATATTCATGGGACTGGAGCCGGGAGCTTCTGTAAGCAGGGTGAAGTACCTGCCGGTAACGGAATGGAGGGACAGGCACATGACTTTTTTCCGGAGTCGGTTTCTTTTACTGCAAAATAAGGAAGTGCAGAGAGTTGTTTTTACGGTTAATTAAAATGGCAACTTGTTTACTTTGTTTTCAGTTATGGTCTTTATCATATGAAGTTGATAGGGAATTTCTTAAAAAGAAAAATTGATGCGTCTTTTGTGCTTTGCCGTCCTTATGGGATTATACTTGGTGCAGGGGGGAAGCTGCCCGGAACACAGGAGCGGAATGCCAGTTAAATAGAGAAAAAATATCCGGAAAAAACGTTCTTCCTAAAAATTAATGTAAAAATAGAAAATGAATTTAAATGGGATATAAATTTTTATCCAAAAATTTATATATGGAAATCAAATAAATTTGTGAAGTCTGGGAGGGCGATGTTTGAAAAACGTTGAACATCACATGATTAATGACGGGACCCAGTCTGAAAATGTATATTGCCATTTTGCAGCCCCTGAAATGATTCCCTGAAATAGGGCGCTTGCGTGAAAAACCGGATATTCCCCGGGTGGCAATTCAGAAAATAAAAACAGGGAGTCAGGGGAAGCCTTTTGAGTGAAAAAAGGGGTGTGATGGAATACCCCGGTTCTTCATTCAAGATGGATTCTTGAACCCTTATCCCTCAAAGGGAAAGGATGTTTGCAGGCAGGCGGAATGAAACTTGCCGCGCCTCATGGTTGAAGCGCCGGGATATGCGGAAAGCCGGGCGCCTGCTTTCCCAAGGAAAAGGTTAGGCCTGTTCCGGTTCCGCCAGCACTTTTTTGAGCCTGGCGAAGCGGGGGAGGGAACATTCCTTCTGCATGGCGGTTTCTCCCTGGATCAGCGGCAGCACGTAGTCAATGAACGGCTGTTCCACGCCATTGCCGCGGGCATTGATCCATTCACGGGGAACGAGTTTTTCCACGTTGGCAACGTCCGTCAGGCTGGTCAGTTTGGTCCTGCAGGAATACTGGCCGTTTTCCGTGTTCCGTTCAAAGGCGACCATCTTGTCCGTCTCTCCGGAGATGGCGGCTTCCACGGCGGCTTTACCGGCCATGTACGCTTCATCAATATCTGTCCGGGAAGCGACGTGGGAGGCGCAGCGCTGCAGCAGGGAGAGTTCTATGCTCCTGACCTTGGCTCCGGTCTGGCGCTTGACGGATTCCGCAAGCATGGCTCCCAGGCCGCCCAGCTGCGTATGGCCGAAGACGTCCCGGTCTCCGGATTCCGCCACAAAGCGGCCGTCCGCATACTGCACCCCTTCCGAGACGGCAACCATGCAACTTCCTTTCCTCTTGTAAATACGGTCCACGTCTTCCCAGAATTCCTCCATGCGGAAGGGTACTTCCGGCAGGTAAACGAGGTCCGGCCCGGCGCCTGCATAAGTGGCGAGCGCGGCGGAACCGGCCAGCCAGCCGGCATGGCGGCCCATGATTTCCACGATGGTGACGCGTCCCTTGTCATACACGCGGAGGTCCTGGTGCACCTCCATGCAGGAGGTGGCGATGAATTTGGCGGCGGAGCCGAAGCCGGGACAGTGGTCCGTGCCGTAAAGATCATTGTCAATGGTTTTGGGGATTCCAATCACGCGGCATTCATAACCGGACTGCTGCATGAATTTGGATATCTTGTTGCAGGTATCCATGGAATCATTGCCGCCGTTGTAAAAAAAGTAACGTACGCCGTATTTCCGGAACACTTCCAGCAGGCGGCGGTAATCCGTATCATCCACGGCCGGGTCAGCCATCCTGTAGCGGCAGGAGCCCAGGGCGGAGGCTGGCGTGTACTTAAGCAGCTCAAGTTCCTCCGGGTCTTCCCGGGCCATGTCAAACAGGCGTTCCTGAAGCACCCCCTCAATTCCGTTGGCAGCTCCCAGCACGCGGGTGACCGGTTCGCATTGCAGGGCCGTTTGGATGGCCCCCAGCGCACTGGCGTTAATAACGGCAGTGGGACCGCCGGATTGCCCGATGATGCATGCTCCTTTCAGTGGGTTCATGGGTAATGATGGATGAGAGAGTGTTCTGCCGCGCCCCGTTCCGCGGTGCGGGCGGAACGGGGATGAAATCAGAGTTGACCCTATCCGCAGCCCGGAGGGATGTCAAACATTATTGGCCTTCCGGGCGGCGTCCCCAGTCCGGAAGGCCGGAGCGCGGATATCAGGGTTTTTGCCTCCATGCCTTTTCCATGGCGGCGGCAAAGCGTTCCCCCAGGGTCAGGATTCCGTGCGTGCCCAGATGCAGGGTATCTGTGGGATAAGGTGTGTGGAAATCCATGCTGCGCAGCTGGAGGTCATCCGCAGGGACGTAGACGGCATTGCTGACGGAAAGCGGGGTACGGGCGTGTTCCGCTACATTTTTTTGCCCCTGGCGCACCCCGTCCCTGTCTGGAAAGCGGGCCGGAATGGGCACGGGAAGAACGCTGCCGTAAACGAATACCAGGTCAGGCGCATTCAGATCCGTCCTGATGCGGTTAATCAGGTGGTTCAGGTTTTTGCCGTAGGCTCGGGAATTCTCTTTTCCCGCGATGTCCCTGGCATCTCCTTCCCCCTGTTGCCATGCCATGGCTTTCAGGACGGGGGTATGGCCCTGTTTTTTCAGAGTTTCCAGGCCGTTGCGGACGGTGCGGAGAAATTTGACGTATTCTTCCCCCGGCTTGTCCTGCGGAGTCTTTCCGGGGTTCCACTGGCAGAAAAGGTTGCTTCCGCTCAAGGCATGCTTGATGATGGCCCATTTCTTCTGAGGAAATTTTTTCTGCAACGCCGTTCCCAGGCTTAATTCCACGCCAAAGCGGTCGGGGGATTCGGATGCCGGGCTCAAGGGAATGAGCTGTTCGGCAGGTTTCGTTCCTTTCAGGTATCTGGAATAATACAGGAGAACGCGTTCATCCGTTTTAAAGCAGGCCGGGAGGTTTTTGACATAACCCTGGCCTGTGGCGTTTGATTGTCCGCCAATGAGGATGACGTTGATTTCTTTTGCGTGGAGGGAAGGCGCCAGGAGCGCCAGCAGAAAGAAGATGAAGGTGCGCATGGACGGAGAGAGGGCGGTGGATTAATGATTCAGGTATTCCTCATACGTTCTCCGGAGAGGAAGTTTATCTTTTTTCCTGCCGTTTTCCGTTTGTTCCCCCGTTTTCCCTTTTTGCGGCATTTTCATGTTCCGGGGGCCCTTCCTGAAAACGCATTAAGCGGAGGGGGAGGGATGGCGCACGGAGACGGACTGTCCCGGGTAGATTTCCGGAATGACGGAAATGCTCTTGATGCTTTTGCCGGAGGTCAGGGCGCGGAGCATCCGGATGAGCTTGTGGACCGTTTTAGTCTGGTTTTCCTCATAATAGGTGATCGGGGGGAGCAGGCGCTCCATGAAGGGCTCATACGTCAGGCTTACGAGGCTGAGCTGGTTCGGGATGCTCAGGGAGCGGGCTTCAACCCAGGAAAGGAGGGGGACAATCTGGTTGCCACGTGTGGCTACCAGGGCGGACATGTCCGGATGTTCCCTGAATGCCTTGGCGAGGTATTCAAAGAAAAGAGGCGTTTCAAACGGGGTGGGGATCAGCACGGGATTCCAGCCCTGTGCCGTAAAGCTGAAAAAGCCTTTCTGCATCAGTTGATGGCCTTTCAGCGGATCCGGAGGCAGGCAAAGGCCGACCGTCCGGTGGCCTTTGTTCCAGAGGTGCTGCGCCGCATGGTGCGTGGTGGCAGCCCAGTGACGGTCCAGATAGGGCAGGTTGCTGCTCTGGTAGGAAGTGCCGCGTACGATGCAGGGGATGCTGTGCGTCTTGAACCAGAGCTGTGTTTGTTCCGAGGAGCGGTGGAGTATCCAGCAGACGCATTCGGATTTGGTCACCAGCTTGGCGAGCCGTTTGTCCGGGTTGTTGCCTAAAATCCAGGGAGCTTCAAAGATGCGGACGCTGATGCCGTCTTCCTCCAGAATCTTGGAGATAGTATAAATTTCCGCCAGCACGCTTTGCGCCAGCCTTTTAAGGGGCTGGGGCGTCAGGAATCCGATGATGCCCCTTTTCTCCTGAACAGGATGGGCGGGAACATTCCAGTCCGCCCCTTCTTCCGTGGTTTTCAGGATGCGCCGCGGCACCTTGATGCGCGCTGGGGCGATCCAGGCATCCCGCTCCAGAAGGGCCAGGGCCTTTCTTACGGTTTCTCTCCCCACGGACAACCTGTTACCAAGTTCCCTTTCCCCGGGGAGAATGTTGACCAGGCTGCCGCTGAGAATCATCTGTTTGATTTTATTGGCTACGGTTTCAACCAATGAAGATGCGGGCAACGAGGTCATATTCTTGTATATACGTATTGGCCTGCGGAAATTCGAGCCAATTGTAGGGGACCGGACCGTGGTCAATTTTCATATAAATGTTATTGGAGAAGTAAGTGACTTGCATTCTGTAATATATGGTGAATTTTATACTCCTGGTCTTTTTCGATGCCGGAGTTGGGATTGTTGGTATGTTCAATCTAATTCATCATCAATTAGTTATGATTATTTTTCAATATGTGGCGAGTGGTTGAGATTGTTTTATAAAATATTTAAAATAAACAAGTTTATACGTTGTTCTTATCAGTGGTGTCATTTTTGATGCCGGTTCCCCGGGCCGGGGCCTGTGCCTTCTCCGTTTTCCAGGCAGGGAACTTGCACGTATTAACATGGATGACTTGCGCTTTTTTCCGTTACTAAATCTGCGTGATGAAAGTAAATACTATACCGGGCGCATCCTATGCGTTGACATGTACGGCAGCATGCACTGTCCAGGCAGTCCTTGGTGACGCCTCCACCCTGACCCTTCTGGAGGCCGGAAATCCCGGCCAATATATTTTTGTGGCACCTACGGATGCTGTGGAGGTTTCCGATGAATATGCGCTGGTGACGCAGACTTTTAAAGCGGCCGCCCCGGGATTGTCTGCCCAGGGCGGCCGTCATGGAGCCAATCCGGACGCAAGCCTTAACAGGGAAATATTACAATGATGAAGGAGCTTCAATTCTATTTTCCAAAACCCGGCAAGTGGGGAGAATTCATATTGACCGCCATTTTTCCGGATGAATCAGGATTTATTCAGAACCAGCGCTACAGGGCCCGCGATTTATCTGCGGAGCAGCTGGAGGCTTTCTCCGGGGTAGTAGCGATCCTTACCGTCCTGTCTGATGAATGGAAAGCCATTCAGGCCTGGGCGCGGCTGGCCCCGGTTGCCGCCCAATCCTCCACGGAGAATAGGGCGGAAGCCGTTGAAGCGATTGAGAAGGTTGTTCTAACTGTGGAGGCTGTCAATCCCCGCGGGGCCCGCAAATTATTCACCAGTGCGGACTATCCGGAGTTTACCATTCCCGGAGCGGCGGCAATGGAGTTTTTCAGGCAATTTACGGACAGTCTATCCATTTCCGCATGAGGAAATTCCTGATGATGAATAGCTAAAATTTCTTGAATTCAAATTCAATGAAAATGGAAAACTTATTAATTATTATGAAGTAACATTTCCTTATCCTGTTCTTCATTGATAGTTATTATTGTATGCTCTTTCCGGCTGTATTCCGGAAAGAGCACTGCTAGTTAGTGCTGGGTAAGACCGCTTGTCCAATTCCACTGGTAAAGTCACATTTCTGAACTGACGTTATTTGGCTGTTCCTATTCCTCTGGGAATTAACTTAAAAGTATCCCCAATTGAGATCAAAATTCAGAGCCTTTCTTCACTCCGAACAAGTGATTACTTGCCCGGGGGGCTAATGTGTAGCTTCCCATGTTACAAGAGTTGACTTTGAGCATCATATCAGATACTGGTTTACATTAAATGACTGGAGAAACAATAATGAAGAATAGCTGCATCTATAAAGGGAGTATTTAAATGACGGTAAAGATTGAAAAAAACATGGTTGAAGCTCTCCTTGCACGGCCCACAAGCAAGCAGGTACTGGCCTTTGAAGGAGTCTTTTTGGAAGATTTAAATGATTATGTGAAATGGGCAATTGATTCTTTACATAATTCCCAGGGCGAAGAAATGGACGAAGCCCTCCTTTTGCTGAGTTCGCATTTTGGAGAGCCTTCAATTAATTATTTTGAGTTGAAGGACGATCTCCGGGTATTTGCCTCAGCTGCCAGAATAATTCCGCCAAAAGGCAAGGATGCCGTTAGGCTTTATTGTCTTGGATGTCTTCAAGATGTTGTTTGTGGTTTGAAAGGAGGAGTAGAATCTGAAAAAGACATGCTTCAGCATTTATCAGATTTACTTGGGGACTATACAGGGGTGGATGAATTTGGGTTGATTCCGGAAATGGAATATCATTGGTGGCATCTTCAACAAGGGGAATCCCATGACGATATTGTAAGAGATTTTTGCAGAGAAGCAGAAAGACTGGTTCATTTATTGCATGTAAAATTACATCGCGAGGGCGAATATTGGAAAATTACAGTAGAATAATTTTTAATATAAAGTATGTAATTACTGATGATTTTATTTATAGATATAGTGCTCCAAAAAAAGTTTCAGAAATTATATCTATGTAGACACACGAGTGTGTCTTCTGGAAATTATTGTATTCAGTTTTCTACTTCTTAGCCGAGAGCTATTAACTGATAAAAGAAAACCCTGAAAGCTTAATGCTTTCAGGGTTTATTTATTGGTACCGCCGGTGGGACTCGAACCCACACTCTTTTGGAACTCGATTTTGAGTCGAGCGCGTCTACCATTCCGCCACGACGGCACGTGAAGTGGTGGAATTAAGCGTCAAGAGGGCCATGGAGTCAAGAATTTACTGTGAAATATAAGGGCCTCGCAAAAAAACGGAGGGAATCCGCAGTGGATTCCCTCCGGAATGTTTCCGAATGGGAAGAACATTTAGAACGAGTAGCGCACGGTGGCGTTAACGCTCTGGTTGGTCATGTGTTCCCTCTGTTCCAGATGATAGAAGGCTCCGGCGCTCCAGACGCTGGAGATGATCCAGTTCAGCCCCGCATGGACAATCAGGGCGTGGCGTCCCGGATGGACGCCGTCTACCCGGAAGGGCGTGCCGAAGGCATCCGTTTTCACGGAAGCGTTGCGGCGGGAGACGTCTCCGGCGTAGGCTACCGTTACCTGCGGCAGCAGGTACTGGCCCTTGCCGACGGCGATCTGCTTCTGCCAGGTGACGCCGGCGGGGATGCTCCAGTTTTGCACGGAACCATCCTGGTACCAGGCGGCGCCGGAACCGGAATGTTCTCCGAAGGAATCCTGGGAGCCGTGCAGGAATTCGATGCCTGCGAAGGGTTTCAGCACATCCGTATTACCCAGGCGGATATTCCAGGTTCCCTTCAGGCCGAAGCCGTACACGTCATCGTTCCAGGAGGCGGTGGTGGGGCTGCCGCCCAGCGTGCCGTCCGCATCGTTGTCCATGTTGCCATAGGTGAAGTAGCCGTCAATGTCCAGGCTGTTTCCGCTGCGCAGGCCGCGGTGGTAACGCTGGTAGAGCGCCAGCATCAGACCGTCCTGGTCCGCCTTGAACTGCTTGTCCGCAGAGTGGAAGGAGCCGAAGGTCTGGCCAAAGGCCGCGCCGGATGTCCAGTTCTTCGTCCAGGCATAATCCACGCCCACGGCGTAGCCGCCGCCCTTGTAGTCAAAGCCGGAAGCTCCGGACACGGAGGAGACGTTCATGAAGTCTCCCAGTCCGGAGAACCAGAGGTTTCTCTTGCCCGGTCCGCGGAAGTCCAGTTGGGAGGCTGCCGTATGGGCGAAGCTGTCCACCACCCGGACGGAGGACCACAGCGTGTTGGCAATGCGGGAGGCTTCTTCTCCGCGCAGGGCTTTCACGGCGTTGATGTTGACCTTGCCGTTGAAGATCAGGTGCAGCCCGTCGCCGGAAACCGTGAAGCTGGTATCCGTGACCAGGTCCGTGCGGCCTTTCAGCGTGGGGGCGATGCTGGTCAGGTCCCACAGGGAACCGTCCGGATCAATGACGGTGTCCGGGTCCAGGTTGACCAGGGACAGGGCGAAGCTTTGTTCCTTGCTGAAGAGCAGGTTGTCGCCGATGACCACATTGACGTGCGCCCCATCCACATAATAGGAGGAAGAGACGTTCATCTGGGAGTAGGTGTCCCACCCCCCGTTGGTAGCGTCAGCCGCGGTCGTGCCGTTCACGATGAACGTGAGTTCCTGCACTCCTCCCCACGCATTCAGGCCGCCTTCATAGTTGTGGTAGCCTGCGGAGGAGCCGGAGCCGATCACGATTTCACTGCCGTAATAGGTAGCCTCCCCCTTGAAGGTGCCGGAACCGGAGACGGTAGAGCCGCTGTTGGTTTCCACGCCGGACAGAACGGTGGAGCCGTTCAGCACCAGATGTCCCGGATTGTCCGGATGAGCGAAGGCTTCACCCAGGCGGATGCTCCCGCCTTCTACGCCCAGGCTGGCGTCGCTGCCGTCCAGAACGAGGGTGGCGTTGTTGCTGATGACGACGTTTTCCGCCGCATAGGAACCCTTGGCGACGAGCTTTACATCCTGTGCCGTGACGTTGAGGTTCGCGAAGGCGCCTCCGTCGGCGGCGGAGGCGTTGTAGCCCACCGTGCCGGATTGTTCCCAGTTGAGTGTCTGTTCCTTTTCATCCTTGGCCGCCAGCGTCAGTTGGCCGGAAGCGCCGCTGACAGCGCCGGAGGAAATGACGGCGTCCGACTGGCTCAAGTCCGCCTCCCCTCCTTCCAGCACGATGCCGTGCTCAGGCAGGTTTTCCCCGATGATGACCTTGGACCCTTCACCCACGTAGATGCTTTCTCCGGGTTTGACGACGATGGGAGCGCCTTCACCCAGGAATACCTGTCCCTGCAGGCGGTAGCTCATGCGGTAGTTTTCCAGATGGAAGTTGTCCACCCTAGTTCCGTACATGGCGGTGATGCCGTCCTTGATCTGGTCCAGCGTGACGACCCAGGCGGAGTTCGTGGTGTTGAGCACCGTGGCGCCTACCGTAGCGTTTTGCGCCAGGTCCAGATTCACGTTCAGGCTGTCAAAGCCCACTTCCAGGGCGGTTCCCGCCGCGTTCTGCACCAGCGTGCCGTTGAGCAGCGTCATGCCTTCCGCAATGGTGAGCGTGCCGTTGCCGGACAGGGTGCCCATGTTGTTCATGACGGCCCCGTCACGGAGAATCTGGGAATTGCCCGTCAGGGTGACGGCGGAGCCGTAGCCCACGTTGACCCGGTTGAACAGGCCTGCGGCTTTTTCTGTGGAGATGGTCCAGTTGGCCTTGTTGTCCGCACTGCCCACGTTGAGCGTGACGGAGGAATGGTGGGTGGCCGTGTCGGACTTGTTGGTGTTGATGGTCGTCTGCACCGTGTAGTCAAACAGTCCCGGATTGGCTTCCGTGCCGGACAGCAGTGTGATGGTGTCCGCGGAGCCTTCCGCGCCGGAGCCGCCCAGTTCCCAGCTGCCGGTGATGGAAGCTCCGGCATGGACGGTGATGTTGTCCGCCGTGTTTTCCGTATAGAAGCCGGAGCCCGTCGTGGAGCCGCTGTACAGGGCATAGGCCGTTGCTCCCTCTCCCGTTGCCGTTGCTTCAATGACGCCGGTGGAACCGATGAGCGTCGTAATGCCGGCGCCACCCATCAGGGCTGCCGCTGTGTTCCCGGCAGTCGTCGCGCTGACGGTTCCATTAATCATTCCTGTGGCCAGGGAGAATTCCGCCAGCAGCCCGTAGGCTTCCGCAATTCCCGTGGAGGAGGCGGAGATGGTCCCTCTGATGTCTCCCACGGACAGGGAGCCGGTGGAACGTGCTCCGGCGGCCGTTCCGGTCATGGCTTCCGCCCGGATGGTGCCGTCCACATGGCCGAGGGTGATGTTGGAATGAGTCTGGTAACCCCCTTCTTCTCCGGCAAAGAGGCCGTAGGCATCCATGCCGTTGGTAGTGGCGGTAATGCTTCCTGTTGCTCCCATGTCGCCCAGCGTGATGTTTTCCCGGGCTTCAATGCCGATGGCGGAAAAGTCCCCGCTTGTATCACTGGAACCGGAGGTTGCCGTGATTTGACCGTCCAGCCGGGAGATGTTCACCTGCCCGTAGTTGGACTGAATGCCTCTGGCGCCGTAGCCGCCGGTCGTCGCCGCGGAAATGCTGCCGGTGGCGGAGAAGGTGCCGATGTTGACGTCCTTGTAGCGCGGGCCCTGGTAGTCCATGGTATTACCGTAGGCATACAGGCCCCGGGCATAGTTTCCGGTGCCCAGCTCCACGGAGATGTTGCCCGCCATCGTGCCGATGTCCAGGCGCCCCTGATAGGCATAGATGCCGTTGGAGGAGAAATTGGCCGTGATGAAGATGAGGGCATTTGCCGTGATGGTTCCGATGGAAAGTATCTTGCCGTAGCTCCGGATGCCCGTGGCATTCGTGTTTGCTGCGGAGATGTTGAAGGTTCCTGCCAGGGTGCCGATGTCCAGATTCACTCCGGAGGAGGTATCAATGCCGAAGGCGTTGTTTCGCGTGGAGGAGACGTTGAATTCGGCATCCCCGGCAACGGTATCAATGCTGAGGGTGCCAGCCTTTCCCCAGATTCCGCGCACATTGCTGGAACCTGTCACGTTGAAGGTGGCGGAGACCGTTCCCAGGTCCGCGTCTGAGGCGGTTCTGGCTACAGTGGCGTCATAAACGCCGGTCAGGTCTTCCTTGGGAGTATCCTGGGCATGCACCGTTCCCAGCATGCCGAGACAGGCCAGGGTCATAGCGACTGCCTGCATCCGGTGTCTGGCGTGGCACGGTGTTTTTTCAGGAGTGTTGAACATTCCGGACTGCAAGGAGGCCGGACCATCATAGTCTGCTCCGTTCAAGCGGAGCGTATTGGATGAATACATGTGTATGGTCTGAATGCCGGAATACTCGCCGGCGGTTCATAAAATACTTCGAGGCTGGCGATCTGGCTCATTGCAGGTTTTTAGGCCGTGCAATATACAGTGGCGGTACCGCTCCGGATTCACACCGGATTCCCCATCTATTTCCTGCCCGTACCACGGGCTTCCCGGAAGCGCCTCCCGTAAATCATGAAGGCCCGGCCAACTTACCACAGGGGGACGGCACGGTCAATCCCCGGCGCATTTCTTGAGGTGGAAATGCGCATGGTCTTGAATGCCAAACTATTATTTTCTGGCCCCTTTTACCGCAGGAAGCATGGAAAAAGCTGGTCTCCCGACGCCCTAACGTTTTTTCACGGCCAGGGGAAGTCCTGCCACCATGAAGTAAACTTCGTCCGCGCTTTTGGCAAGCAGCTGGTTGGCGATTCCCAGCCCGTCGCAGTAATGGCGCGTTTCCGCGTCCGCCTGGCTGATGCCCATGCCGGTTTCAGAGGAGACGAGCACCCAGGGCGCGGGAGAGCGGGAAATGAGTTCTTTCAGGGCCTCTATTTCCTCAATCAGCGCTCTCTGGAACGGTTCGTAGTCCGTGGGGTCCTTCTGGGCGTACAGGGTGTTGGAGGCAAGCAGGGTGACGCATTCCAGAATGACGCCGTCCACCTGGTCCAGCAGGCCGGATTCCCGCACGGCGGCGGCCACATGGCGGGGGGATTCCAGCGTAAGCCAGCTTGCTGGGCGCCGTTCCCGGTGCTTGCGCACGCGGTATTCCAGGGAGCCGGCTCCGGGCCACACCTCCGCCGTGGCCACGTACAGGATTTTTTCCCCGAACCCGGCGGCTATTTGTTCGGCGTATTGGCTTTTGCCGCTTCTGATGCCGCCCAGGACGAGCGTCATGCGTGCGGTGTTGGCGTCAGTGTTTGGAGATGTAGCGTTCATGGGATTCCAGCATGGCCTGGTGGGAGTTCAGGAAGTCGTCCAGGCTGAAGACTTCCAGGGTGATGGTGGGGGAGAACCGGATGTCCCACATGGGGTGCAGGATGGCATCCAGCGTGGCGGCGGGCATGTGGTGCAGGGATTTGTGGTCCCGTTTTTCCAGTCCGTGCAGGTGGCACATGCGTATGTCCGGCAGCCAGAGCGGCAACAGTTTTTCCGGCCTCAGGCCTTCCTTCCAGACATGGCCTATGTCAAAGCAGCGGGAATGGGGCGTGGCGGAGACCAGCTTGTCCAGATAGTCGGCCGGGTGGCGTTCCAGGTTTTCCAGGGCCAGGCATTCCGGCGCGGGCAAATGGGGCGTGATTTGCTCCAGGCTGCGGAGGATGCGTTCCATTTCCCGCTCCGTAAGATGGGGGCGCATGTCCGGACCGGGAATGTGGTCCGTAACCACGTGCATGACCCAGGTGTGCGGCTCCAGCTCCCGGGTGAGGTCAATGGCGCGGATGATGTTTTCCGTGTAGCGTCGGCCTGATTCCTCCGTGGCGAAGCCTCCGTCCGTGGGCAGGTGGACGTTCCACTTGACTCCCGCGTCCGCGGCGATGGCGGCCAGTTCCCGTATTTCCGCGGGGGTGATAAGTCCCTCCCCGCGGTCGCCGGCTTCCAGCAGGAGCAGGGCGATGTCATCCGCGTAATGGACGCATTCCCTGATGGCGGGGACGTAGTAGTCCGGGATGATGAAGGAGGTGCAGCCGATGTTGAGGCCGGGAACGCGGCATTTTTGCGGAATTTTCATAAGGTGCAGAAGGTGAGCAGGACGATCCATTCCGTGCATTCCACGGTGCAGCCGAAGACGTCCCCGGTGACGCCGCCCAGGCGGCGGCGGGCATACAGGAGTAACGCCGTGGAACCGACCAGGGCGGCGAGCAGGGCGTACAGCCCGTGCCACCCTGCCAGCACGCAGGCCGCCAGGGTGACGGCGGCGGCTGCCAGGGCATGAACGGGGAGCGTCCCCTGCTTGAAGGCTTCCCCCATGCCGCCGGGGCGCGCGCCCGGAAAGCGCATGGCGATGAAGATCTGGCTGCGGGCCAGCAACCCGGCCAGCGCGCACGCGGTGAGCAGCAGCTCCCATGAACCACTGGCCGCCAAAGCCGCGAGCGCGGCGCCCTTGAAGGCCAGGTTGAAGAACAGGGCTGTGCCGCCGAAGGTGCCCAGTCGAGAGTCTTTCATGATTTCCAGCCTGCGCTCCCGGGGCACTTCCACAGGCAGCCCATCCCCGCAGTCCGCCACTCCGTCCAGATGAAGTCCGCCCGTGAGGGCCACCCAACAGGCGCAGCCGATGACCCCGCAGACCAGCGGGGGGAAGAGCAGGGCGGCCCCCCAGGTGAGGCCCCCGGCCAGCCCTCCCACGACGATGCCGACCAGCGGAAGCCATGCGGAGATGCCGTTCAGGTCGTTTTGCAGCGGCCACGGCCCTACGGGCAGCCGGGTCAGGAAGCCGAAGGCGGAGCGGATGGTGGTGATGACGGCCATGGTGCAGGGAAAGAGGGGATTCAGCGCGGAACGGTGATGTCCAGTTCAGGCAGGGTTTTCATTTCAGAGAGTACGCGCGTGGCGGCGTCCAGCAGCGGAAAGAACAGGGCCGCCCCCGTGCCTTCTCCCAGGCACAGGCCCAGGTCCATGTACATGGTGACGCCGATGTGGTCCATGATGAGCTTGTGGCCCGGTTCCGCGGAGTTGTGGGAGCCGATGAAGTACTGCGCCGCTTCCGGGCGTATGCCCTGGGCGATGGCCGCCGCCGCCCCGGCGATGAAGCCGTCAATGACGATGGGGACGCGCAGGGAGGCCGCCCCCAGCATCAGCCCGGCCATGGCCCCTATTTCCGGCCCTCCTATCTTCGCCAGCACGTCGATGGCGTCGGAAGGGTCGGGCTTGTTCAGGGCTATTCCCTGTTCGATGAGTTCTATTTTTTTACGGATGACTTCCCCCTTGACGCCGGAGCCGCGTCCCGTCACGGTTTCCACCGGGGTGCCCGTGAGCACGGCCACGATGGCGGAGGAGGGCGTCGTATTGCCGATGCCCATTTCTCCGGCGGCCACGATGTCCAGCCCTTTGGCTTTTTCCTCCCGGGCCATGTCGATGCCTACTTGCAGGCATTCCAGCGCCTGTTCCCGCGTCATGGCCGGTCCCCTGCTGAAGTCGTTGGCGCCGTGCATGACTTTTCTTTTAACCAGCCCCGGAAGGTCGCCGAAGTCGTAGTTCACGCCCACGTCCACCACGGAGAGGCGGGCTCCTGCGTTGCGCGTAAAGGCGTTGATGGTGCCGCCGCCTTGAAGGAAGTTGCGGGTCTGGATGTAGGTGACGTCCGTGGACGTCAGGCTGAGGCCGTGGTCGGCAATGTGGTGGTCCGCGGCGAAGAGGACCACGGCCTTGTCCTTCAGGCGCGGCGCGGGATTGCCGGTCATAGCGGCAATCTGGATGGCCACGGGTTCCAGTTTCCCCAGGGCGAGCGGGGGCTTGGCCAGTATTTTCTGATGCTCCAGGGCGGCTTTGGCGGCCTGTTCGTCCAGCGGGGGGATATGCAGTTTGTTCATGATGGTCAGAAGCGTGGGATGAAGAGAAGAAGGAGGGAGAAGACCAGTGTGCCCATCAAGGCAGTCATCCACATGAGCCGTATGGCCAGGGCCAGGTCACTGACGGTGGCTTCCGTCCGTCCGTCCCCTATCCAGGGGTAATCCGCGGGAATCCCCTTGTAGGAAACCGGGCCGCCGATGCGGAGGCCCAGCGCGCCCGCAAAGGCCGCTTCGCTCCAGGCGGAGTTTGGGCTGGCATGGGCGCGGCGGAAGGTCCAGCCCGTGGTGAGCGCCCTCCGGGCGGAGGCTCCTTTCACCAGCAGGGCCGCCAGGGAAATGCACGGCAGGATGAGGCGCGCGGGGATGAAGTTGAGCGCATCGTCCGTACGGGCGGCAAAAGTGCCGAAGTGTCTGTACCGGTCGTTTTTCTTTCCCCACATGGCATCCAGGATGTTGAAAACGCGGTGCGTGAGCGCGGCGAAGGCCGCTCCGGAGGCGCCCCCTGCCAGGAAGCCTGCTGTGGCCCAGAACAAGGTGGAGAAGACTCCGTCCGTCAGGTTTTCCGCCACGCTTTCAATGGCCGCCCTGGCGATGCCGTGACGGTCCAGCCGTTCCGTGTCCCGCCCCACGATCATGGAGACGGCGTGCCGCGCCGCGCCGTCGTTCCCGGCCCGCAGGGCGTTCGCCACCAGCCGCGCATGCTCCGCCAGGCCGCGCGGGGCCATGCAGATGTAAATGACCAGAACGGCGGGAATCCAGAGAATCCGCGGGGAAGGGAAGAAGGAAAAGGGAAGGAGGAAGGCCGCGCAGGCGCACCATGCGGCGGCGCAGGTTCCCAAAGCCGCCGCCATTCCCGCCGTGAACGTTCCTCCCCACAGCCGCCGCGCCAAGGGTTCCATATGGCGCGCGCACCAGCCGATCAGGCAGACGGGATGAAACCTGTTGGGCGGGTCTCCCGCCAGAATATCCAGCAGAAGGGCCGCAGGCAGGATGAACGGGCACGGGAGCATGGGTCAGCGTTTCAGTTGTAGAATACGGTAAATGGCGTTCAGGTCCAGATGCTCCCGGACCACGTCCGCCAGGCGGTCCAGCGCGCCGTCCAGGTCATAGGAGAAGTGCAGGGAGGGATTGGCGGGCAGTCCGGAATCCTCCCTGACCATGTTGATGAACGCGCGGCGGAACTCATCCCCGTCCAGCACGCCGTGCAGGTACGTGGCCCAGATACGGCCTTTGCCGTAGCCGCAGGGGGAGCCGTCCTCCCGGAACATGATGGGGGCGCAGCTTCCTTGATGACGGGTAACCCCGTGGTGGATTTCATAGCCAGCGGCGGGAGGGGCCAGCGGCGTGCGCGCGTTGCGCACGTTGAGCAGGGTCTTGGCGGCGGCAAAGGTGGTGGAAAGCTCCAGCAGCCCCAGTCCCGGCGTCCGTTCCTCTGCGGATTCCATGTGCAGCGGGTCCAGAATGTCCGTTCCCAGCATTTGCAGGCCGCCGCAGACACCCAGAATCCACTTTCCCTGTTCGGCGTGCCGGCGGATGGGCTCTTCCAGCCCGGCGGCGCGCAGCCCGGCCAGGTCCGCCGCCACGCTCTTGGTGCCGGGCAGGATGGCCAGGTCCGGATTTCCCCATTCCTCCCGTGTCCGCACCTGGCGCAGGCGCACGTCCGGCTCCGCCGCCAGCGGGGCGAAGTCCGTGAAGTTGGAGACGTGAGCAGGCATCACCACGGCCACGTCCAGGCAGTCCGCGTGCTTGGCATGCCCGTCCTGTTCAAAGGGCATCGAGGCCCGGTCCTCTTCCGGAATGTTGATGTTCCGTATCATCGGGATGACGCCCAGCACGGGCTTGCCCGTACGGTCCAGCATGTAGTTGTGCGCCGGGGAAAGCAGTTCCGGGTCTCCGCGGAATTTGTTGACCACGAAGCCCGCCAGCAGCTCTTTTTCCCAGGGAGCGAACGTCATCCACGTTCCCAAGAAGGAGGCGTACACGCCGCCCCGGTCAATGTCCCCGGTCAGCAGAACTTTGGCGCGCGCGTAACGGGCCATGTTCATGTTCACCACGTCTGCGGATTTCAGGTTGATTTCTCCGGGGCTGCCGGCCC
The DNA here is from genome assembly GCF_018709685.1 of Akkermansia muciniphila. GTDB lineage: Bacteria > Verrucomicrobiota > Verrucomicrobiia > Verrucomicrobiales > Akkermansiaceae > Akkermansia > Akkermansia muciniphila_E. Next base: position 84,591 of record NZ_JABDHQ010000009.1, on the reverse strand, counting down.
CTTCCAGGCAGAGCACGTCGTACTCCTCCGCCAGGGAATCGTACGCCCTGCGCACGTCCGGCCAGAAGCGCCTTTTGGCCGTAAAATATTCCCGCGCCTCCATGTGTCCCACGGCGCGCCCCATCACGACCACCTGGGACCCGGTGTTGGAATGGGGTTTGAGCAGAATGGGGTTCATCCGGGCATCCGGGTCAATGCGGCAGGCCTGGGCCTGCACCATCTGGGCGCGGCCCATCTCCTCTCCCAGCGCGGTCACGCCGGAGTTGAGGGCCATGTTCTGCGCCTTGAACGGGGCCACGCGGTAGCCGTCCTGAAGAAAAATGCGGCACAGGGCCGCAGTGAGCACGCTTTTTCCCGCATCGGAGCAGGTGCCCTGAACCATCAGGGCCGGTTTGGGCAGTTTGCGGAGAATGGCGGGGCCATCCCCTTTCAGTTCGGCCCGCAGGGCCTTTTCCAGCAGGGCGTGCTCCTCCGGCGTGCGGACGCCGGAGCGGAACCAGCCGCCTGATTCCAGGCCCGGATAGTTGGAGCAGTCGCGCAGCGCGATGCCGTGGTTTTTCAGGAGCCGGGCGGCCAGGCCGGAAGGCGCCCCCGCCAGGCGGAAGAGCAGGAAATTGGCCCCGGACGGGAGCACGGCGGCGCCCGGGAGGGCGGAAAGCCTGCGGAACAGGTCTTCCCGGCGTTCCCGGTTCAGGGCGCGTTCCCCGTCCGCCCAGGAAGCCGGCTGTGCCAGCACGGCCCGCACAGCCGCCGCCGCAAAGACGTTCACGTTCCACGAGGGCAGGGACTGCCTCAGCCGTTCCGCCAGCGGAGCGGCGCAGACGGAAAAGCCGCACCGGACGCCAGCCATGCCGTAAAATTTGGTCAGGGAGCGCAGGACCACCAGATTGGGAAGCTCTGCCGCCTCACGGAGGAGCGATTCCGTTCCGTCCGCATAATCCATGAAGGATTCATCAATAATCCAGATGACTCCGGGGCGGGACTGCACAGCCCGGCGCAGGGCCGGAACGTCCAGCAGGCTGCCGGACGGATTGCAGGGATTCGCCAGGAAAACGGCGTTTCCGTCTTCGGCCTGTTCCGCCAGCCGGCAGGGAGAGGGCGTGAAGGAATCCCGTTCTTCCGTCCGCGGAGAAAGAATGTCCGTGCCGTGCCGCAGGCAGGCCAGCCTGTATTCGGAAAAAGCGGGTTCCGGAATGACGGCCCGTTTCAGCTCCAGCGCGCGCGGAAGGGCGTGAATCAGTTCGTTGGCTCCGTTTCCGAACGCGAAGCAGCCGGAAGGCACCCCGTAATGGTCCGCCGCCAGTTCCCGCAGCTCCGCCATGTCCGGAGAAGGGTAGGGTGCGGCCGCATCCATGGCCTTCCACAGGGAGGAGGTAATGAATTCCGGCATTCCCTCCGGCCTCAGGTTGACGCTGAAATCCAGAATCTCCCGTTCGGGCCGTCCGGCGGCCGCCGCCAGGGATGTTAAATCCCCTCCGTGTGAAAAACTGTTCATGCCGTAGTAATTGAGGCCGGCGTTCCGGGATGGCGCCTGTGCCGGGAAAAGGAAGGAAACGCCTTGAAGGAACGGTTTTTCCGGAAGCTGGAACCTCCGCTGAAAACGGCAATCCTTCCCCGTTGCGGGAAGGAAGGGTTAAGGCGCGTCATGGGCGCATCATGTCCTGTACGCGCCGGGGGTGACAAGACAAAAATGGAGGGCTCCGTTTGGAAAAACGGGATGGCGCGCGGCGGCTGAAAAGAAGAAACGCCCCCAAAGCCGCGGAATGTTCAAAGAAAATTCTTTTTGGCTTGTCATACCGGCCCCTTTGGTATTTCATCCGTCCCATGAACCCTTATGGTAAGGGTTACAGACCTCAGGGATGCCCGTAGCCGGGCAGGAAATAGATGGGGAATACCGGTGAGAATCCGGAGCGGTACCGCCACTGTAAGCGAGCCTGCCTCGCAAGCCAGAAGACCAGCCTGTGGGGTTGTCCAACTGTTCGGCGAGTTACCGAACGTAAGGCACCACAACCATGCTTTATACGAAAAAAGCCCTTCAGATGGGCGCTATTGCCGTTGGCCTTGCCGCATTCGCAGGCCAGTCCTCTCTTGCCGAGTCCGCTAAAAAGGAAGACTCCCCGCCCGCTACCAGGACGGAAACCATGCAGGTCATGCCGGAACTGACCATGGCGTCCCACTTTGTGGGCGTGCCGTACAACCGGTCCGGGGTATCCGTTTCCGTCATCAATCCGGAAGAATTCCAGAAGGCGGGCATTGAAACCCTGACGGGAGCCCTTTCCCAGACGCCCGGCGTCTTCACGCTGGACGGCGGCGGCACCTGGCAGCGCGGTTCCGTGAGCAACACCGTCATCCGCGGGATGAACAAGGAAACCTACACCCTGACCATGGTTGACGGCATGCGCATCAGTGATGTCAACATGTCCGGCAACAAGCTGCTGGGCATCACCAACCTCTTTACCGTGGGCAATGTGGAAGTGGTGAAGGGAGCGCAGGGCGCCGTCTTCGGTTCCGGCGCCATTGGCGGCGTTGTTGCCATGGATACTCCGGAAGGGGAAGGCGATCCCGTGACCAGGATTTTTGCGGAAGCCGGTTCTTTCCATTCCTTCAACAGCTATGCGACTTCCTCCGGCAAGATCAAGAAGCTTTCCTACTTTGTGGGCGTGGGGTTTGAATCCACGGAAAATGATCCTACCATTTATCCGGCCATTTATGACAACCGGAAAGGCATGAACGACTTCCGCCAGTGGCAGGAAGCCGTGCGCCTGGGTTATGACGTCAACGACAAGGTGAAGGTGGGCTTTACCTACCGCCGCCTGGATTCCTACTTTGAATACCCCACGCCCTATGTGGACTACGACCAGTGGCCCGCCGTGACGGATCCCCACCTGTACAACACGGAAGACAAGAACCGCAGCAACCTGGTAACGGGGCGCGTGGATGCGGAAATCACCAAGTTGTGGTCCACCAGTTTCATGGTAGGGCATTACAACATGGACTATTCCACGCACACGCCGGGCTTCGATTTCCAACCCAACGTGATGCGCAACCGCCGCTTCCAGACGGAATGGCGCAATGCCCTGACATGGAACAAGAAGTGGCAGACAGTCGCCGGCATGGCCTGGGACCGTTCCGACTACATGAGCGAAAACAATTACGTGGCCAAGGATGAATGGCAGAGCACGCTTGCCTTCTTTGCGGAACAGATGTGGGCGCCCACGGACAACTTTGACGCTAGCGTGGCCTTGCGCCTGGAACATGATTCCGTCTGGAACAACCACTTCACGTGGCGTTACTCCAATTCCTGGAAGGTGACGGGCAAGGACTCCCCCACCCGCATTTTCGGTTCCGTGGGTTCCGGCTTCCGCGCTCCCACCTACTTTGAACAGTACGCCGCCAATTACGGCTACGTGGGCAATCCGGACCTGGACGTATCCAAATCCCTGGGCGGAGACCTGGGCGTGGAACAGCGCCTGGCGGACAACCATTACGCTTCCGTAACCGGGTTCTGGACCCGCATCAACGATGAAATCGGCACCAAGAGCGTAGGCACCTGGCCTGATTCCTACACGACTTACGACAACTTCTCCCATGCCACTTCCTACGGCGTGGAAGTAGCGTTCAAGGGGCAGTTCAAGGATGCGTGGAACAGCGGCTATTATGCCAACTACACCTTCACGATGCCCAAGCGGGATTCCATCGGCAACTATGAAACCGTCCAGATGGCCAATACCGCCCGCCACACCATCAACGCGGAGGTTTACACCTCTCCGGTTGAAAAACTGACGGTCGGCTTCGGCGTAACGTCCGCCATGGGACGCACGGACTACAACTATGCCCGGCTGGACAACTTCTTTACGGCGCGTTTGTTCGCCAGATACCAGGTAACGGACAATGTAGCCCTCCATGTGCGGGTGGAAAACCTGTTTGACCAGAATTTCATCATCACGAATGACTATAACTTCGGCCCCCGCCAGGCCCGGGGACTGGGCGTCTTCGGCGGCGTGACGGTCGAATTCTAATTGCTTTTCAGGACTAATTGTTGATTGCACCCCCATCTTCCGTCTTGCGGGCTGTTTCAGGCGAAGGGAACAGCCACGGGCGGAAGATGGGCTTTTTGTTTTCCGGAGGTTCCGGAATCGGTTAACATGCGGCGGTAATCTGAGCTGTGTTGCGCTGGGTGTCCATACTGGGGGCGTTGGTCCTCGCCGTCTTTCTGGGGGGAGTCCTTTACTTCTCCCAGCGGGAGGCGGACGTTTGGCATGGAGCCTCCGCGCAGGCGGACGGCAGGGGAATGCCCGCCGTATTTGACGGATTCGTAGAACGTTGGAACAGGTCCGTGGAGCGGGAACTGCTTCGGGAACTGGCAGGCGGCGAACGGAAGAAAAGCCTGCTGTCCGTCTCCCGCGGGGCAGGGGACGGGCGGCGACTGGCGGAACAGGAGCGTTCCGTGGAACGCATCAGGAAAAGGCTGGAATTGAAAGACCATATCCGCCTGCTTCCGCTGGAAGACGTTCCGGCGGGATTGGAATGGCAGACCGGCATGGAGGAGCCGGACGTGGGCGATCCCCGCGCGGTAAAAGGGGGGCAGGTCCGGCTGTGGATCAATACGCCGTTTCCCGGAACCCTGCGGGCGTTCGGGCCGGGAAGCGAAAACTTTTTCAACTACTCCGCCATTGACAACGTGTGGCTTCCCCTCGTGGGGCTGCATCCGGAAACCTTCCGGCCCATTCCGGGGCTGGCGGACCGCTGGGCCGTATCCGCGGACGGGAAAACCGTTTTTTACCATCTGGACCCGGAAGCCACATACTCGGACGGCCGTCCCGTGAAGGCGCAGGACTTCCTGCTGAATATCTGCCTCCGCACGTCCGGCTTTGCTCGGGACCCGTTCTGGACAACCCTGTTCCGCTCCACGTACGACCAGATTACGGTGTACGGGGATTCCGTCATTGCCCTGGCGCTGCCGTCCCCCGGGCCGCTGCTGCCCTACATGGCCTGTGTGGATTTCCATCCGGCCCATCCCGGTTTTTACCATGATTTCAACTCCCTGTTTCTGGAGCGCTACCAGTGGAAGGCGCCGCCGAATACGGGGGGCTACGTGGTGGTTCCCGGAAAAATCCGGATAGGCGAGCGCATCACCCTGGCCCGCGTAAAGAACTGGTGGGCGAAGAACAGGAAATACTACCGCTATTCCTGCAATGCGGACCAGGTGGAGCATGTATTTGTAAACCTGGAAAACAAGGCGGTTGAAATGTTCCGCCGCGGGGAGCTGGACATGATGAACGTCCGCAAGCCGGAAGTATGGGAAACCAGGCTGGAACTGCCGGAGGTACACCAGGGCTACATAGACAAATACAGCCTGGAAGCCGGCTATGCCTGCCCTCCGTACGGCCTGTACCTGAATTGCTCGGACAAGCTGTTGAAAAATCCGGACATCCGCCGCGGGCTGGCGCATTCCGTGAATATGGGCATGGTGATTGACACCCTGTTCCGCGGGAATATGAGAAGGCTGGGGTCCTATATGGAGGGGTACGGCGATCTGACGCTCCCGCTGAAAGCGCCGGAATACGGCAAGAAAAAAGCCATGGAATACTTTGCCCGCGCCGGCTACCGGACAATGGGGGAAGACGGTGTTTTGAAAAATGAACGGGGGGAACGGCTGGTGGTGGAGCTGACCTTCGCGGACTCCTCCACCCTGATGACCAACGTTTGTTCCATCCTCCGGCAGGAGGCCCTGAAATGCGGGGTGGACCTGCGCCTGGATCCCCTGACCTATAATGTCTGTTCCCGGAAGGTATTTGAAAAACGGTACCAGGCCGCCCTGTGGGCGTGGCCGCTCCAGACGCCGTTTCCCCGGCTGCATGAAACCTTTGCTTCCGAACTGGCGTACGATGCCCGCGGCAACCCCGTAGGCAACACGAACAATATCTTTGCCGTGGCGGACGCCGAACTGGATGCGGCCCTGGACGCGGAGCGGAATGCCCCGGATGACGCTGCCTTGAAGAAAGCCCTTCACCGCGCCCAAAAGCGTATCCATGAACTCTGCGTCTGGATTCCCGGCTGGCGGGAGCCCTACACATACGTCGCCTGCTGGCGCTGGATACGCTGGCCGGAATCCCCCACGCGGTTTTGTTCCCCCAGGATTTACAATCCGCTGGAATCCCACCTGTACTGGGTGGATGAAAAAATGAAGAGGGAAACGCAGGAGGCCCGGCGCCGCGGCGTTCCGTTTGAAGAAAGGCATCAGGTGATACGCCTTGAAAGACCGGATGATGCCGCCCCGTAATAAAACCAGTTCTCCGGCCTCTTTTTAAATTGAAAGGAGGCGGTTTTTTCATCATAATTCCCTTCATTATTCCCTAAAACCGTATATTGACTCCATCATCATGAAAATATCACTTTTTTCCGCCCTGTTTCTGGCCGGCCACCTGTGTATGGCCGCTCCCATGCCCCTGCCGGAATCCAATGACGGCGCCAAGCATGTCTTTGCCACCAACCAGGAAAACTTCCTGATGGACGGAAAACCCGTTAAAATCATCTCCGGGGAAATGCACTACCCGCGCGTGCCGCGCGAACACTGGCAGGACAGGTTCCAGCGCATGAAGGCCATGGGCATGAACACCGTCTGCACCTATCTGTTCTGGAACGTGCATGAACCGGAACCGGGCAAGTGGGACTTTTCCGGCAATCTGGACTTTGTGGAATTCATCAAGGAGGCGCAGAAAGCTGGCCTGTGGGTCATCGTGCGCCCTGGTCCCTATGTGTGCGCGGAATGGGAATTCGGCGGATTCCCCGGCTGGCTGCTGAAAGATGAAGACCTGAAGGTCCGTTCCCAGGACCCCCGCTTCCTGGAACCGGCCATGGCTTATCTCAAGAAAGTCTGCTCCATGCTGGAACCGCTGCAAATCACCAAGGGCGGCCCCATCATCATGGCCCAGGTGGAAAATGAATACGGCTCCTACGGCTCCGACAAGGACTACGTGAAAAAACACCTGGAAGTCATCCAGAAGGAGCTTCCGGGCGTGGTGCCCTTTACCTCGGACGGCCCGAACGACTGGATGATCAACAACGGCACGCTGCCCGGCATCGTTCCCGCCATGAACTTCGGCGGCGGAGCCAAGGGCGCCTTTGCCAACCTGGAAAAGCACAAGGGCAAGACGCCCCGCATCAACGGCGAATTCTGGGTGGGCTGGTTTGACCACTGGGGCAAGCCCAAGAACGGCGGCAGTACGGAAGGCTTCAACCGCGACCTGAAGTGGATGCTGGAAAACAACGTCTCCCCCAACCTCTTCATGGCGCACGGCGGCACCTCCTTCGGCTTCATGAACGGGGCCAACTGGGAAGGGGCCTACACGCCGGACGTGACCAATTACGACTACGGCGCCCCCATCTCTGAAAACGGCACCCTGACGGACCGCTACCGCGTCTTCCGCCAGACCATTCAGGACTATTACGGTGATACGTACAAGCTCCCGGAACCGCCTGCCCAGCCGGAAATGATGGAGCTGCCGCCCATCACGTTTACGGAGAAGGCCGGGATGTTCAACCGCCTGCCGCAGCCCGTCATCCGCAAGGAGCCCGTGCACATGGAAGCCCTGGGGCAGAGCCTGGGCTTCATCCTGTACCGGACCAAGGTGAACGGCCCGGTGAAGGGTGAGCTGAAGATGAACAACATGCAGGACCGCGCCATCGTTTACGTGGACGGCAAGAGGCAGGGGGCGGCCGACCGCCGCTACAAGCAGGACGCCTGCGACGTGGTCATTCCCGCCGGCCTCCACACGGTGGACATCTTTGTGGAAAACATGGGCCGCATCAACTTCGGCGGACAAATCCAGGGGGAACGCAAGGGCATCCGCGGCCCCATCACGCTGGACGGGAAGAAGCTGGAAAACTTCCTCATCTACAACCTCCCGTGCAAGGGGGTGGAACTGCTGTCCTTCTCCGGCAAGAAGCCGGGCGGCGACCAGCCCGTGTTCCACCGGGGGTATTTCAACGTCTCCAACCCCAAGGATACCTACCTGGACATGCGGGACGGCTGGAAAAAGGGCGTCGTGTGGGTGAACGGCCACAATCTGGGCCGCTTCTGGTTCATCGGCTCCCAGCAGGCCCTTTACTGCCCCGGCGAATACCTCAAACCCGGGAAAAATGAAATCGTGGTGCTGGACGTGGACGGCGGTTCCGGCACGGTGAAAGGCGTGAAGGAAGCCATTTACGGAGTCAACAAGGACCCCGCCATGGCGGACGTCTTCCGCGTGGGCAAGCCCGTGGCTCCTGCCGCCAGCCAGCTCGTGCACAAGGGAACCTTCGCCAAGGGGGCGGACCAGCAGGAAATCAAATTCCGCGCTCCCATCCAGGCGCGCTACATCGCCCTCGTCAGCAAAAACGCCCATGACAACGGCCCCCATGCCGCCATTGCGGAACTGAACTTCCTGGATGCCTCCGGCAACCTGCTTCCCCGCGAACAGTGGTCCGTGGTTTATGCGGACTCCCATGAGACGGCGGGTGAAGCCGCCCAGGCGGGCCTGGTGATGGACAACCAGCCCACCACCTACTGGCACACCAAGTGGCAGGGGGACAACCCCGCGCACCCGCACATGATCGTGCTGGACCTGGGCAAGGTGCAGAAGCTCTCCGGCTTCCGCTACCTGCCGCGCCAGAACCGGGAAAACGGCCGCATTAAAGACTATGAAGTCTATGCCTCGCCCAAGCCGTTCAAGCCTGCCAAATAAGGATTCTCTGAAATCCTGACCTTTCCGGGGCCGCTCCCTCCCAAAGGATGGAGCGGCCTTCTTGCGTCCGGAGAGCCGCATGCCCTGCGGCAACCAAAATCTTTAAAACACGGAGCCCCGCCGTCCGCATGGGAATTCAGTTGCCGCACGGGCTGCGGTGTTCCCGGCAAAAAAAGGCGGCTCCGCGGTGAACGGAGCCGCCGTGAGGCAGTGATGAACTCAATGATTGTTAGAAGTTCCAGGAGAAGCCCAGCTTGATGGTGTGGTAGCCGGGATCATTGTAGCCCTGAATCTGGTAGTATTCGTAGCCGATCAGGAAGTCCGCGCTGTTGGAAATGCTGAACTTGAAGCCGGCCTGGGCCGCCCAGGAAAACTTGGTGGTGGAAATGGTGTGGGAGCGGCTCCCGTCTTCCAGGCCGTGGATGGTGGTCTTAATGTCTCCGTACGTGGCGCCCGCCTTGCCGCCCAGATAAAACATCGTGTAATCGCCGATGGGGAGGTTCAGCGTATAGCCGGCCATCATCGGAACGTAGGTGGAGCGGACGCTGGCGGTATAGGGGCCGCTGATGCCCAGGTCATGCACGCTGGGATGGTGGGAGCCTGCCAGAATGCCGCCGTTCAGGGAAATCTGATGAACAATGCTGCCGGTTTCAATATAATTGAAAATGCTCAGATTGCCGCCGGCCACGTTGGGCATGGCATCCTTGGTGGCGATGCCGTAAGCTCCTTCCAGGGACATGCCGAATTGGCCGTCGTATTTGTCGGCGTGGTAGGCATTGGCGGCAGACACGGAGGCCGCAAGGGCCAGACCTAACAGTATAGTCTTGTTCATATGGAATAAATGGTGAATTTAACGGTCCCTCATTCTTGGCAGTTTTCCGTTTTGAAGTCAAACATGAAATGCCCTGATTGCGGTAAATCCTCTTGTACCGGGAGATGAAGTTGCCAGAACGGACCCGGTGGAGTACATTCAGCGGCATGGAACAACAAGCGTGTGATTTGCTGGTGACCGCTTCCCGTATGCTGACAGGCGCGGAACAGGCCGCGGCTGAGGGGAGTGCGGCCGTTGCCGTCCGGGACGGGAAAATTCTGGAAACGGGAAGCGCCGCGGAGCTGGAAGCCAGATGGACGCCCGCCGCCCGCAGGGACCTGGGAAACGCCCTGCTGATGCCGGGGCTGGTCAATGCCCATACGCACGTTCCGATGACCTTTTTGCGCGGCTTTGCGGATGACCTGCCGCTGATGGAGTGGCTGACCGGGCATATTTTCCCGGTGGAAGCCCGCCTGACGGATAGAATTGTCTCCCTGGGGGCGCGGCTGGGCATGTATGAAATGATGCGGACGGGAACGACGGCTTTTGTGGACTCCTACCTGCTGGAAACCAACGTGCTTCAGGAGGCGGAGCGCATGGGGATGCGCTGTGTGGGCGGGGAGGCTCTTTTTGCGTTTCCTTCCCCGGCATACGGCGGCTGGGATGCGGCGGAAGCCCTGTACCGGGAGCAGGCGGCGCGCTTTGCGGGCCGTGGCCGGGTGCAGGTGGCCCTGATGCCGCACAGCGTGTACACCACCAGTGACGACGTGCTGAAGCGTTCCATGAAGCTGGCGGAGGAACTGGATTTGATGCTGCACATCCACCTGTCCGAATCCGCCGGAGAAGTGGAGCAGTGCCGCTCCCTGCACGGGGACAGGCGCCCGGTGGGCTATGCCCGGGACATGGGGCTGCTGAATGAACGCACCGTGCTGGCCCACATGGTGGACGTGACGGACGGGGAACTGGAACTGGTAGCCGCTTCCGGAGCGGCGATCACCCACAACCCGGTCAGCAATTTGAAACTGGCTTCCGGCTTCGCCCGCGTGCGGGACATGCTGCGGGCCGGCATCTCCGTCTCCCTGGGGACGGACGGGGCATGCAGCAATAACAGCCTGGACATGTTTGAAACGATGAAGCTGGCCGCCATCCTTGCCAAGGGATATAGCGGGGACGCCACGGCGGTGCCCGCCATGCAGGCGCTGAAGATGGCTACGGCGGAGGGCGCCCGCATCTTCCGGACGCCGGGGCTGGGAACGCTGGTTCCGGGAGCCCCCGCGGACATGATTGCCCTGGACCTGGATGAACCGAACCTCTGCCCGATCTTCAACGAAGCGTCCCATGCCGTTTATGCCGCTTCCGGCAAGGACTGCGTGTTCACCATGGTGGACGGGAAAATCCTGTACGACCACGGAACCTATGCGGACGGCCTGTACGCGGACACTGCCGCGGAAATGCGCGACCTGGTGGAGTGGGTGAAGGGAAGCAATGATAGTTAAGAGTTAATAGTGATTAGCTAATAGTTGTTGTGCTGTTGCCCGTTAATAGTTAACTATTACCTATTAACTGTTCTCTGGGGGCGTTCCCCTGAGCCGGCCCATGTTCATATTCCTTCTTTACCCGCAAGGGGGGAAGCCTTTATAGTATCTTCATGCAATATGATCTCATCGTCATTGGTGGAGGCCCCGCCGGATATGTGGGCGCCATCCGCGCCGCCCAGCTGGGAAAATCCGTGGTGTGCGTGGAACGCGACCGGGTGGGGGGAACCTGCCTGAACTGGGGCTGCATCCCTACCAAGGCGCTTCTGAAAAACGCGGAGGCCTACCTGACCGTGACGAGCCGGGCGAAGGAATTCGGCATGACGGTGGAAGGCGTCAGCGTGGACTGGAGCGAAGTGATCGGCCGTTCCCGCAAGGTCAGCGACCGCCTGGCCGGAGGCGTGGGTTTCCTGTTTAAGAAAAACAAGATCGACTCCGTTGCGGGGGAAGCCTCCATCATCGCTCCCGGCAAGGTGGAAGTGAAAGCCGCCGATGGAACGGCGAGCGTCCTGGAAGGGAAGAACATCCTGATCAGCACCGGCTGCGTTACCCGCACGGTGCCCAGCCTGCCCCTGAACGGCACCACCATCATCGGCTCCAGGGAAGCCATGGTGCTGGAAAAGCGGCCTGAAAGCATGATCATCATCGGTTCCGGCGCCATCGGCACGGAATTCGCCTACATTTACAACTCTTTCGGCACCAAGGTGACGCTCATTGAAGCGCTCCCGCGCATGCTTCCCAATGAAGACGACGACTCCTGCCAGACGCTGGAACGCGCGTTCAAGAAGCAGGGCATCAAGGTCATGACGGGAGCCTCCGTGGAATCGGTCACGGAAACCTGCGACGGAAAGGTCAAGGCCAACGTGAAAAACAGCAAGGGGCAGGAAGAGGAAATCACGGCGGACGTCTGCCTGGTGGCCATCGGCGTGAAGCCGGTCGTTCCCGCCGCTCCCGGCCTGGAGCTGACGGAAAAGGGATTCATCAAGGTAAACGACCGCTACGCCACGTCCATTCCCGGCGTTTACGCGGCGGGCGACGTAATTGGCGGCGTGCTGCTGGCGCATACGGCCACCTTTGAAGCCGTGCAGGCCGTGGAAGGCATGTTCAATCCGGACTACCAGCCCAGGCAGGTCGGCTTCTTCCCCAGTTGCACGTACTGTTATCCGCAGGTGGCTTCCGTAGGCAAGACGGAACGCGCCCTCAAGGAAGCGGGCGTGGAATACAAGGTGGGCAAGTTCCCCTTCCAGGCCATCGGCAAGGCCGTGGCCGCCGGAGAGACGGACGGCTTCGTGAAAACCCTGTACGGCGCCAAAAACGGCGAACTGCTGGGCGCCCACATCGTGGGGCCGGAAGCCACGGAACTGATCGCCACGCTGGGCGTCGGCATCCAGGCGGAACTGACGGATGAGGACATCCACGCCACCATCTTCGCCCATCCCACGCTGTCTGAGGCCATCCATGAATCCATGCTGGCTTCCGAGGGAATAGCCATCCACATGTAAACGGCTTTCAAGGGAAGAGCCCCGGAACGGGGCTCTTTTCTCCATTCCTGTGCCGTTAAAAAGATGAACGATAACCTGCGCTGGAAACAAAGGCTTCAAAACCTGAATAAGGCTTTTTCCCGGTTGCGCCATGCTTGCGCGTTGCCGGAATACAATGAACTGGAAATGGCCGGACTGGTGCAGACTTATGAATTTACGTTTGAGCTGTGCTGGAAAACGCTGAAGGATAAGCTGGTTTATGACGGCTACAGCGTCAACAGCCCCCGCGAAGCCATCAGGCAGGCGTTCGGCGCAGGCTTGATAGGTCATATTGATTGTTGGCTTCAGGCGTTGGAAAGCCGCAGCTTGTTTGTGCATACTTATGATGATTCCATCGCGGAAGAGGCGGTTTCCCTGATTAAGCAGCAGTTCTTTCCCATGCTGGCCCAATGTGTGGAAAATCTGAACATAACGGCGGAGAAAGGGAACTGGGCGATGGCCTGACGGCCAGGGTGCGCTCAGGCATCCGGGAAGTTCTTTCACAGGCTCCGCAGGTTAGGAAAGCCGTTTTATTCGGTTCCCGCGCCCTGGGAACGTGGAAGCCCGCGTCTGACATTGATCTTGCCCTGTGGAAGGTGAAGAACTGGATTTATCCGTCCTTTTGACTCTCCAGGCGCGTCTCACGGAGTTGAACCTGCCTGTGGAGGTGGACTTGATTATCCGTAACAGAATCACTAATCCTGATTTGGAGCGTCATATCCATGCTTATGGCAAGGAGTGGTTCTCCCGTTCCATGGAATGAAGGGATGTTGATTCCGAAGAGCCTCTGTAAAACAGGAAAGACATTCAGCCTTTCCTCTTTAGTATTCAGTCTTTTTCTCTCCGGTCCTCACAGCTCGAACACCGGATTCTCCACGGCGTTTTTCACCGCAATGAGGAATTGCACGGCCTGCTTGCCGTCCACCAGGCGGTGGTCGTAGGAAAGGGCCAGGTACATCATGGGCCGGGCGACGATTTGCCCATCCCGGACAACGGGGCGTTCCTGAATGGCGTGCATGCCCAGAATGCCGCTCTGCGGCGGGTTCAGGATGGGAGTGGAGAGCAGGGAACCGTACGTGCCCCCGTTGGAGATGGTGAAGCAGCCTCCTTGCAGGTCCTGCATGGACAGGTTTCCCTGGCGCACTTTTTCCGCCAGGGCGGCGAGCTCCAGTTCCAGCTCCGGAAGCGTTTTCCGGTCGCAGTCCCGCAGCACGGGGACCACGAGGCCCTTGTCCGTGCCGATGGCCACGGAAATATCGTAGTACAGGTTTTCCACGATGTCCGTGCCGTCAATTCTGGCATTGACCTGGGGGACTTCCTGGAGGGCCTTGACCACAGCCTTGATGAAGAAGCTCATGAAGCCCAGCTTGGTTCCGTACCGTTCCCGGTAGTTTGCGTTGAATTGCTTGCGCAGCTCCATCACGGCGGACATGTCGCACTCGTTGAAGGTGGTAAGGATGGCCGCCTGATGCTGGGCTTCCACCAGCCGGGCCGCGATGGTGCGGCGCAGCGGGCTCATGGGTTTCCTGATGAAACGCGGGGAAGCCTTCTTTTCAGCTCCCCTGTTCTCCCCGGCGGGAGCCTGTTCCGGGGCGGAGGATTCCTTTTCCGGCTTTTGTTCCGGGGATTCAGTTGCGGGGGCGGGCTTCTGGGGAACGGTTTTCTCCCGTGCTTCCGGCCCGGCGGTTTTCTCCGGTTCCGGCGGTGCGGGGGCTTCTTTCTCCGGTTCGGCAGGGGCCGCGGCTGTTGGAGAGATGCGGCCCAGAGCCGCCCCGATGGGCGCTTCCGCACCTTCCGGGACCAGGATTTCCAGCACGCCGCTTTCGTCCGCTTCCAGGTCCGTGGAAACCTTGTCCGTTTCCAGCGTCACCAGGGTGTCGCCTTTGGCTACCGGGTCGCCGGCATTCTTGTGCCACGCGGCCACGGTGGCGGTGGTGATGGATTCTCCGAAGTTGGGGATCAGGATGTCGCTCATGGGATAAGGATGGTTCAGGATTGCGCCCGCGGCCCGAAGGCGGTGGCGATGAGTCTTTTTTGCGCGGCGGCATGCAGGGCCTTGGCTCCCTCCGCGGGACAGGCCATGGGCGGGCGGCCTGCATAGCGGAAGGAGGTGGCGAAGAGCCGCCCCAGCCTGTTCCGCAGGTGGCCCCAGGCTCCCATGTTGGAAGGTTCTTCCTGGCACCAGACGAAGTCGCGCACCTTCTGGTAGGGGGCCAGCAGGTAGGTAAGCTGTTCCTGGGCCAGCGGGTAGATTTGTTCCAGCCGGATGATGACGGTATCTGAAATGTTCCGCTCCTTCCGGTAGGCGGCCAGGTCATAATAAACTTTCCCGGTGCAGAAAATGGCGCGCGTCACCTGATCCGGCGCGGGAGCGTCCGGGTCCGGAAGCACTTCATGGAAGCGGGACGGCGCCAGGAATTCCCGGTGGGGGGAGACGGCCTCCGCACGGGAGAGCAGGCTTTTGGGCGTGAAGACGACCAGCGGCTTGTGCACGTTCTGGTGCACCTGGCGGCGCAGGGCATGGAAATACTGCGCCGGGGTGGTGGGGTTGATGACCTGCATGTTGTCATCCGCACAGAGCTGGAGATACCGCTCCATCCGGGCGCTGGAATGTTCTGAGCCCGCCCCCTCATAGCCGTGGGGAAGCAGCAGCACGATGCGGTTCTTCTGGTGCCATTTGGCCTCCGCGGCTGCAATGAACTGGTCCACGATGACCTGCGCCCCGTTGGCGAAGTCCCCGAACTGGGCTTCCCACATCACCAGCGCGTCCGGGCTGTCCAGCGCGTAGCCGTATTCAAAGCCCAGGACGGAGGCTTCCGACAGGGAGGAGTTGTAAATGCGGAATGTGGTGGTGCCGTGGTTCAGTTTTTCCAGGGGCGTGTACAGGGAGCCGTCGTTAAAGTCGTGCAGGACGGCGTGCCTGTGGGAGAAGGTACCGCGCTGGCAGTCCTGGCCGGACAGGCGGATAGGGTGGTCTTCCGTAAGCAGGCTGCCCCAGGCCAGGGCTTCCGCCATGCCCCAGTCCAGCAGGCCGCCTTCGCGGAAGGCCTCCCGGCGGCGTGAGAGGAAGCGTTTTTCCAGCGTGGGATGCGGCGTGAAGCCGTCCGGCAGTTCCGTCAGGATGTTTCCGACGTTTTGGAACAGTTCGGGGCTGATTCCCGTGCGCACGCTGGTGCGCGGGATGGGCGTTTCATCCGCATCCTGCGAGGTGGCGGGAAGGATGTAGTCCGCCGGGTTTTCCTTCATCTGCTGCAAGGCCTGTTCCATCCCGTTCCAGATGTGTTCCCGGATGTCATGCTCCTGCTGTTCCGTCAGTTCTCCGCGCTCCCTGAGTTCCTTTCCGTACAGGGCGGCGGCGGTGGGGCGCGCTTCAATCCGTTTGGTCTGCATGGGCGCGGTAAAGGCGGCCTGGTCCGTTTCATTGTGTCCCAGGCGGCGGTAGCAGTACATGTCCAGAATGATGTCCCGCCCGAACTGCTGGCGGAACTGGAGGGCGAATTCCGCCGCCCAGATCAGGTCCTCCGGGCTTTCCCCGTTGATATGGAGGATGGGGGACTGGAGCATCTGCGCCACGTCCGTGGCGTAGCGGGAAGAGCGGGCCTCGTCCGGGCCGGTCGTGAAGCCGATCTGGTTATTGATGATGAGGTGCACGGTGCCCCCCGTCCGGTAGCCTTTCAGCAGGGAGAGGTTCAGCACTTCCGCGACGAGCCCCTGTCCCGCAAAAGCGGCGTCTCCATGCAGGACCAGCGGCAGCACATGCTTGCGCTCCGTGTCTTCCAGATTGTGCTGCATGGCTCTGGCCCGGCCTTCCACCACGGGATAGACGGCTTCCAGGTGGCTGGGATTGGAGGAGAGGCGCACGTGGAGTTCCCGCCCGTCCACGTGGCGCCTGGTGGCGTAGCCCAGGTGGTACTTTACGTCGCTCCTGCCGATGGGTGATTCCGGCAGGTAGTCCGGCGTGAATTCGTGAAAGATGGTTTTCAGCGGCTTGTGGAGGATGTTGGCCAGCACGTTCAGCCTCCCGCGGTGGGCCATGCCCATTTCAATGTGGGAGACGCCGGCGGCGGGGCACCGCTTGACGAGCGCGTCCAGCAGGACGATGGCGCCTTCCCCTCCTTCCAGGGAGAAGCGTTTTTCCCCGATGAAACGCTTCCCAAGGAATTCCTCAAACAGTTCCGCCTTGCAGAGGTGGAAGAAGGCGTCCCGCCTGACTTCCGGACCGTAATCCACGCCGTTCGCCCGGAGCTTGATCTTTTCTTCAATCCAGGAGCGGATTTCCAGATTGTCGATGTGGTGGTATTCAAACCCGATGGCTCCGCAGTAGGTCTTTTGCAGGTGGCTGATGATTTCACGCAGGGTGAAGGTCCGGCCGTCCATGAACGTGCCGATGTTGGCGGGCTGGTCCATGTCCTCCTCCCGGAATCCCATTTCCTCCAGGTTGACGGGGGTGCATGCCTTGTCCGGGGAGGCCAGGGGGTTGAAGTGGGAGCACTGGTGCCCCATGACCCGGTACGCGCGGATGAGCTGGTTGACGCGCCCGCGGCATTCCGCGCTTTCCGGCGGCACGGTGTAGGGGGAGGCGTCCGTGCCGCTTCCTGCGCCTCCGTGTTCCTGCGGAGCGCCGCCACTGCCCAGTTCATACCCCTCAAACCAGGCTGCCCACAGGGGATCTACGGACAGGGGATCATTCTTCCATGCTTCATGGAGCGCCGTGATTTCTTCAGGCGCGAGTCTGGAAAAGATGGAGGCGTTCATGCAGAAGGGCGGGATTTAAAACTGTTATCTGTTCACTGGCCGCTATTCTCTGCCCGCAGGGCATTAATAGCTGTGTTCGTTAAGCTGGACCTTCCCGCGGAAGACCCAGTAAATGGCGGCGGAGTAGGCCAGCACGAGCGGTACGCCCAGGATGGCGATGTACGTCATCACCACCAGGCTTTCCCGCGTGGAGGAGCCGTTGACGAGCGTCAGGGAGTTCTCCGGATTGGGCATGGAGTACAGCAGGTTGGGGAACATGGCTGCCCCGAAGAGGGCCATCATGCAGCCCATCGTGGAGCAGGAGGCGATGAAGGCCCAGCCCGGACGGTTCCTGTGGATGAAGATCCAGATGGCCGTGATTGAAATGACCGCCAGGGCCGCGATACCGTAAATCCAGGGGGAGCGTTCCAGGGCCGCCGCTACGTGCGGCACGTACAGCAGGGTGGCCGCTCCGTGAAGAATGATCAGAATCGTGAAGATGATGATCCAGGGCTTGAGCAGTTTTTTAATCTGACCCTGAAGATTCCCCTGCGTTTTCATCAGCAGGAAAATGCCGCCGTGCATGGCGAACAGGGCCACCGTCGTCAGTCCCAGGAGAACGGCATAGGGGTTCAGCAGGCTGAGGAAGGTTCCCGTAAAATTGCCCTGGTCGTCCAGCGGGATGCCCTTGGTCACGTTCCCCATGGCTACGCCGATGAGGAGTGCGGCCAGGAGGCTGCTGATGGAGAAGGTGGTGTCCCACCCCCTGCGCCACCACCTCATGGGCTGCTTGCTCCGGAATTCAATGGAGACGGCCCGGAAGATCAGGGTCAGCAGCAGAAGCATGAAGGCCAGGTAAAACCCGGAGAAAACGGAGGCGTACACGTACGGGAAGGCGGCGAAGAGGGCGCCCCCGCCCGTGATGAGCCAGACTTCATTGCCGTCCCATACGGGGCCGACGGCGTTCAGCGTGAGCCTTCTGTTTTCATCTCCCTTGATGAAAAGCTGAAGGGTTCCTGTTCCCAGGTCAAAGCCGTCCAGGATGGCGTAGCCGGAAAAGAGCACGCCGACGAGGATGAACCAGATGATTTGCAGGTCTGTGAGAGTGAGATTGTCCAACATGGTTTTAACGGGGTGGGGGATTAGTCTTTAATGAAGGGAACCTGGAGCTTGCCTTCCCCGGTTCCGTCGTCTTCTTCCGCTTCCTGGTCCGGGCCCTTGTGGATTTTATGGGTGATCTGATAGAGGAAGAGGGCCAGCAGCAGGGTGTAAATCACGCCGAACATGCCGAGGGAGGAAAGGGCTTCCGCCGGAGTAAGGGTGGGGGAGACGGCATGTTCCGTCCTCAGGATGCCGTACACAATCCACGGCTGGCGGCCCATTTCAGCCACGGCCCAGCCCACCTGGTTGGCGATCTGGGGCCCCAGCACGGAGAAGACGAAGCACCAGAGAAGCCAGCGCTTCTGGAAAAGCCAGCCCTTTTTCCAGCCCCATATCCCCACCAGGAACAGCGCAGCCAGCGCGCAGCCGATCAGGATCATGATGTGGAAGGAGTAAAAGACGGGCAGGATGGGCGGACGTTCGTCCTGCGGAATGTCGTTCATGCCCGTAATGGGCGTATCCAGGTCGTGATGGGTCAGGAAGGTCAGCAGGTACGGGATGGAGATGCCCGTGACTTCATGGGTGGACGGGTTCATCCAGCCGACGAGGTGGAGGGGCAGGGGAGCGCCCGTTTCCATCACGCCTTCCATGGCGGCGAATTTGGCGGGCTGGTGGATGGCGACTTCCCTACCGCTGGAGTCTCCCGTGATGCCCATGCCCACCACGCCGATGAGGCCGATGACCAGGGCCACCTTGAAGCTCTTTTCAGCCCCTCCGGTAAAGCGTTTTTTCAGGATGTACCAGGCGGAAACACTGAGGACGAGCGTGGCCCCCGCCAGCCAGCATCCGGCCAGCGCGTGCGTCAGGCGGTCCACGGTGGAGGGGTTGAAGACCACGTCATAGAAGCTGGTGATGTGGGCCTGGATTTTTCCGTTCACCTCCACCAGCTTATACCCGGCGGGAGTCTGCATCCAGGAATTGGCCACGATGATCCAGATGGCGCTGAAATGGGCGCCCAGGGCGACCATGCAGGAGGAGAAGAAGTGCATTTTGGGCCCCACCTTGTCCCAGCCGAAGAGCAGGATGGCCAGGAAGCCGGATTCCAGGAAGAAGGCGAAAATGCCTTCCGCCGCGAGGGGGCTGCCGAAAATATCGCCCACGCAGCGGGAATAATCCGCCCAGTTGGTGCCGAACTGGAATTCCATCACAATGCCGGAGGCGACGCCCAAGGCGAAGATGATGCCGAAAATCTTGGTCCAGAACTTGGCCTGCTTGTGGTAAAGCTCGTTCTTCGTTTTCAGCCAGAGGCCTTCCAAAGCTACCAGAACCACCCCCAGGCCGATGGTCATCGGCGGAAAGATGTAGTGGAACATGATGGTGAGAGCGAATTGAATACGGGATAATAAGACCGGATCGTCCATGATTGATTGGGGATGAGTGGTTTTTAATGGAACAAGATGCCGGCAGCCAAATTCCGGTACCTTCATGATTTATACATCCCAAACGCTCCTTTGTTCAATTATTTTCCGTTTTGCCCAATAACTTTTTTAGATTATCTCTAAAAAAGAATGGTTTAGAGCAGGATGAACACGGCGGTTCCCTCTTCCACTAGGCCAAAAAGGGCCAGCATGTCCGCGGGGGAAAGGCGGATGCAGCCGTGGGATTCCGGCGTTCCCAGGAGTTCCGGATGGTTGGTGCCGTGGATGTAGATGTAGCGTTCCCGCGTATTGGCGTTTTCCGGCTCCAGGCCGTCCAGCCACAGGATGCGCGACAGGATGAGGTCCGAATGTTCGTCCAGGCCCTCCGGAATGGCGCCGGGGTAGCGGCCGGCCGGAAGGCGTGAGAGGAAAATGGTATCCTCCGGTTCCCCGTCTCCTATTTTCCGGCAGATCCGGAAACGGCCCGTGGGCGTTTTTCCGGTGCCCTCTTCAAACCCCGTTCCCGCTTTTCCGCTGGAAACGGGGCACCGGAACAGCACTTTTCCGGATGCTTCCAGCGCCAGCTCCTGCCGGGACAGGTCAATGCGTATGGAAGGGGCGGACACGGCGGAAAAAAGGGGAAAGGATGGTCAGGCTTCCTGCTCCATCCGGGCAATGATGGCCTGGATGGCGGCTGTCAACTGCCGCGCCACGCTGTTGTAGGCGGCCTGTCCGCAGCCGATCGGGTCTGCGATGCTGCGGTTGTCCGTATAGCAGGTGACCAGCCTGATTTTATCCGCATGCTCGGGAAAATTGGCAAGCAGCGCGGCCAGGTGGCTCTCCGTCATGGCATAAACGGCTGTGGCGTTCTCCATCAGTTCATGTGTGACGGGGCGGCTTTCATGGCAGGACAGGTTGACGCCGTGCGCCTCCAGCACGTGGAGCGTTTCCGGGCTGGCCTCCTGCCCGTGCCATGCGGAGGTTCCTGCGGAACCGGCCTTCCATTCCGGGTGGCCGGCGGAGAGCTTGCGGAAAAGGCCTTCCGCCATGGGGCTGCGGCACGTGTTGCCGGTGCAGATGAAAAGGATGTGTTTGCGCTGTGTCATGAGAGGGATGTTATCTTTTGGAATGATGGGGGATAGGCACCTCGTTGGGTTCCTGGTACAGGTTGTCCGGAGGGAGAACGTGGCCCGCTCCGCTGCCGTCCGCGGGGGGCGTTCCGCCGTCTTCCTCCTCCTCTTCATCCGCACTCCCGGAGGGAGGCGCGAGCCACGGAAACAGGCACCCCGCCAAGGCTACGCACAGCACCCCCGTGACGGGCGTCATGACGGGGAACCAGGTATCATGCACGGAGAACAGGTACCACGCGATAACCGGAGCCGCCAGCATGCAGAGACCCCAGATGATGAAGCGGCCGCGGCGCTGGAAACGCAGGGCCCATACGGCCAGGAGCAGGACATCCAGCACGATGACCCACTGCACCCAGGCCGGAGCCGCCGGAATCAGGACGGGAGGGGCCGGAGCCAGGGAGCCCATGATGCTGCGGATGGTCTGGGCGGACAGGAGGGCCTGCGCGTCCGGAGTCCCGGAAAGGGCGGAGGGTTCGGAAACGATGACCGCGTCCGCGGAGGAAAGCAGTTTTCTGACGGCGGTGGTATCCGGCGGGCGCAGGCCGGACATGACGGGAACGATCACCTCCTTCGTGTCCAGCATGGTGGGGCTGCTGTGCTCCGCCAGCGGAATGCGGCCGTATTCGTCCAATGGGATGGAACGCTTATTGCCCAGGAAAAGGGTTTCTCCCGGGATGATTTTCACGTCGCCGGGCTTCAGGTCCAGCGCATTTAGGGCGGCGACCAGCGGCAGGGTGGGGATGATGTCCCCGCCCCAGCGGACAAAAAGAGGGGGAGACACCCGGTCTTCCGGGGCAGGGGAAAACAGGTCATTATTTTCCACAATGGTGCCCAGGGTGCGTGCTGCCGTCACCAGTTGGGGGGATTCTCCCACCAGTCTGTCCGCACGCGGAAAGCGGTCCGCCTTCCCGACGATGTTGGCGGCGGGAACGGCCAGCTTCTTCCAGTCCGGCGGCAGCGGCGCGTGGCGGGAGGACTCGCTCATCTGCCGCCCCAGGGCCTTGTGGGGAAAGCGGTCCAGCTCATACCCCACGGCGGCTTTCACGATGCTGTCCGGCTCCTCGTCCCAGGCCAGGGGGGCCATCACGTAAACATTCTTGGCCCCCTGCTCGTACAGGTGGCGGAACAGCACCGTGTAATCCATGGGGTTGGGCGGATACGTGGCAAAGCTGTTCAGGGAGGATTCCCGGTGAAGGGAAACCACGGGAAGCTGGGCCGTCTGCCCGTTGTTGAAATAATCGTAAGGCTGGAGGACGATGCTGTCTTCCGCATTCAGCCCTTCCGGATGCACATGCCGGTACTCTCCGGCCAGGGAACGTTCCGCCGCCCATTCATAACAAAAAACGGTGGGGGGGAGAAACACGTATCCCAGAATCCAGCCCAGGCCCAGGGATATCTGGAACAGGGACAGAACAAGCAGGAATCTGGGAGTCAGCGTCATCAGGGTACGAAATGAGAAATCATGCTAACATGGCCGCCAGCGGTTCTGCAAGCGTGGAGCCGGGCAGAAGCCTCCGGAGGTGTTCCAGCCCGGCGGGAATCTGGGCGAGGTACCAGGTTTTCCCCTGGTTGTGGCCGATGTTGGCGTAGGCCCCCAGCATCTGCATGACCCGCTGCAGGGCGCAGGCCCGGAAAATGCGCTCGTCCAGGGGGCGGCCGGTAATCCTTTCCCACTCCCGGAGCAGCTCCTGCGCCTGTGCGGGGGACAGATGGGCATAACCGTCATAAACCAGGGAAGCCAGGTCATACTCCGGGCGGCCGCCGCGCATGCCCTGGAAATCAATCAGCCACGTCTTTCCGGCGTGGATATGCACGTTCTGGGACTGGCTGTCCCGGTGGACGGGACGTGCAGGAAGGGAGGCCAGGAACTGCGCCAGTTCTTTCAGGGCCGGATGGTTCAGGAAGGGGGCCGTCTCCATTCCGAGATGGGTTCCCAGCAAATGTTCCGCAAAATAGGCCTGCTCCCAGTGGTACAGGGCCTCGTCAAAAGCGGGCTGAAGAGAAAAATCCTCCGGGAACGGGCAGTCATGAAGCAGATGGAGCTGTTCCATGGCCCGGATGTAGCGCAGGCGCAGGGTGGGCCAGGGGTCCCCCCGGAAGCCCAGAAGATTGGCATCCCCCAGGTCCTCTACCAGGGCGGCGCCGCAGCCGGGGCCGAGCGGTTCATAATCGTAAATCTCCGGCACGCTGACGCCATGGGCGCGCAGGTGCCGGGCCGCGGGAATAAAGGAGTCGTTATCCGCGCGGTCATTGCCCCAGCGGATGCCTATGCAGGTGCGGCCGTCAAGCCGGATGCGGACAATGGTGCGCCCGGACGCCCCCAGAGCCAGGGTCTGGAAATCTTCTTCCCGAGGAACGGCGTGAAAACTCCGTTGAACCAGGCTGGACAATTCTTTCATGAAAGGGCGTGGCAGTGGGGCCTTGCGGAAGGGGGGCGGACGGAGGGTTGGGACATTCTCCGTCCGCTGCAAATGAGGTACGGGATGGAATCAGGCGGGGAATTGGCGGTCTTCCCCGTAGCCGTAATGCTCCACGACGTAATCCACGTCCTTGTCTCCGCGGCCGGAGCAGTTGACCAGGATGGCGCCTCCCCTGTTTTCCCGGGCCCACTTCATGGCGTAGGCAATGGCATGGGAGCTTTCCAGAGCGGGAATAATCCCTTCGTAGCGGGAAAGCTTGAAAAAGGCGTCCACGGCTTCTTCATCCGTAGCGGTGACGTAATTCACGCGGCCGATGTCGTGCAGGTAGGCGTGTTCCGGCCCCACGGAAGGATAATCCAGCCCGCTGGCCACGGAATGGACCGGACCGGGATTGCCGTCCTCATCCTGAAGCATGATGCTCTCGAACCCATGCAGGACGCCCTTGCTCCCGTAGGAAATGGAAGCGGAATGATCCCCGAGCGTGGGGCCCTTGCCGAGCGGTTCCACGCCGTAAATGTCCAGCGGGTCTCCCAGGAAGGCGGTGAACATGCCCATGGAATTGCTGCCGCCGCCCACGCAGGCGCACACCGCGTCCGGAAGAAGCCCCGTCATTTCCAGGAACTGTTCCCGGGCCTCCACGCCAATGCACATCTGGAAATCGCGCACCATTTGAGGGAAGGGGTGCGGACCCACCACGGAACCGATGCAGTAAATGGAATCCTTGTAATTGTTCAGGTAGGAATCAAAGGCGGAATCCACGGCTTCCTTCAGGCTCTGGAGGCCGTGCGTGACGGGCACCACCTTGGCGCCCAGAATCTTCATGCGCGTGACGTTGGGAGCCTGCTTGGCAATGTCCACCGCGCCCATGTGAACCTCGCATTCCAGGCCGAAAAAGGCGGCGGCCGTAGCCAGCGCCACGCCGTGCTGCCCGGCGCCCGTTTCCGCAATAATGCGCTTCTTGCCCATGTACTTGGCCAGAAGGCCTTCCCCCATGCAGTGGTTCAGCTTGTGGGCGCCCGTATGGTTCAGGTCTTCCCGCTTCAGGTAAATCTGGGAGGTTCCCAGGTGGCGGGAAAGGCGCTCGCAATGGTAAACCGGAGTGGGACGGCCCTGGAACTGCTTGCGGATGCGGCGCAATTCATTAATAAACTGCGCGGAATGGGCGATCGTCTGGTAGGCTTCCGTGATTTCTTCAAAAGCGGGAACAAGCTCGTCCGGCAGGTAAACGCCGCCATATTCGCCAAAGCGGCCCTGGGCGTCCGGAAAATTGCGTAAATAAGTATGGAGATCCATGGTCTATTGCATTCGTGACTGACAGTATTTAGCATGCCGCCCCAATTCAGGCAAAAACAATCTCCACCGGAAGTCTTTTTAGGAAGGGTGAATTTTCCCTCTGCCGCGCTGCGGAAGAAATTCAGGCATCAAAGGTCGTGGGCCTCCGCTTCCGGCTGGCTGTTTTTGTTCAAGCCGCGGGATGCCGGCCTTCCGCCGTAACTTCTGATGGCAGCACAGTTGGGAACAAGGGACTCCGGCCCGTGTAAACACCGTAAACCGGATACCATCCGGAGCGCCGCAAGTCCTTGCCGCAACTGGGAAAAACAGTTAAACGCCGGAGAACTGATAAAAAAGGGCGCCTGAACCAGTAAAAACCGGCTGCCTTTTCCCGGTAAAGAACCAATGAAAGCCTGAAATCAGGCCAGACGGCGCTTCTTAATGGATTTCCCGGTATCGGCAAGCGTCTGGCGTGCGTCCGGATCTGCTCCGGCCATCAGGGCGGCCAGGTCCCGGACGATGTTCTGGCGCATGCGGTCCACCAGGTCGCGCCCCTCCTGGGTGATGGCGACCATGATCTTGCGGCGGTCCTTGGCCGCGCTCATGCGCTTCAGGTAGCCCATCTCCTGGAGCTTGTCCACCATGCCGGTGGCCGCCGCGGTGGAATGCCCCATTTTCTGGGCTATGCTGGACATGCTCAGAAAATCCTCGCTGGCCAGGTAAGTCAGCAGGAAAAACTGGGGGTAGGAAACCTTGCCCTCATTCAATTCTGAAGAAAGATTCAGAATGCAGGAACGCTGCGTGAACAGGATGAAATCCGCCAGCTTGTTTGCTTCTTCGGAAATGGAGCTCATGGTCGTTGTGAATGTCGGGGGGTAGGTTTGATGACGGTGCCGTCCGCAGGCTTGGCGGCGGTTCGGCCAACCTACCGCCGGGACCTTCCTCGGGCAAGTCAAAAATATAAATTTTTATTAAAATTTTACATTTGCAGATAATAAGCCTTTTGATGGTATTTGGAATACAATATGTTGATTGTTAATAGAATGGTTGTATTTTGAAGATAGAATGTGAATAACATGTTAAAAATAGGCGTAAGCTGTTGATGAATGAAAGTCTTTTCCGGAACTGTCGGGAAACCGGCATAAATCTGGCATAAAAAGGCGCGCCAGTATGACAAGCCCGGACCGGAAAGAGGCCTCATACAAGGGCTCTCCATGGGAAATGGCGCCCTGTTTCAAGAAAGTTTTATAAGGCCGGACGGCAGGAAAAACGGGATGCTGCCGCCTTTGGAAAGAGGCCTTTCCATCGGTGCCGGAGTGCCGGAAAAGGGGGGAGCAGTATCTCCCTCCTGGGAAGTTCTTATGGATGCCTGCCGGGCATCAGCGGCCATGGCACGTTTTTACGGCGGACCGCTTCATGTGCCGTGGACAAGGCGTAAAGACGAAAACCCCTTTAAACGGGCCTGGAAGGGCGCGGAAAGGGGAAAGACGGCATTGAATCATGCCCGGTGAACAAACGTGTTCTAGATACGTCTGGAGGCGAACGCTTCCCCTTGGAGGAACCAATGCGTCCCGTCCTCCGTGGCCATATTTCTCCAATGGAACGTATTTTCCGTAAGTTCGGAAAAAATCCATTTCATCTTTTGCCCGGTAATTTCCGTCAGGACAATGCGGCTGCCTTCCTTTCTCGCTTCCAGCCGCGTGGCTTCTCCGGCCGCACCGTAAAAAATGTCCCATGTCCGTTGCTGGGGATTGTAAATTCTGATCGTCGTGCCGTAGGCGGCGTCCGGGTATGTTTTGATATTCCGGGCCTCCCGGGAAGGGCAGATGAACACATCCTGAACGGCCATGCCTTCCAGAATCCATGAAAAAATCCATTCCCCTTTCACGTGGCGTTCGTGCTCCGTGCCGTGCCCGTCCACCCATTCAATATCCCAGGTCCCGACGAGGGGGCCGAACCAGTTGTCCTCCTCCGGAATGAGGCTGTTTTTCTCCGGGCTCACCAGGACTGTTTCAAAATCATTCATCTTTACAATAAAAAGTCAGTACACATCCCAGGCGCATTGTCCGGGATGCTATTATCAAATGTTTACGCTCGTAAACCCTTCTGCCGATGCCGTTATTCTCCAATACCATGAGTGCCGGGTATTCCAGGTTTCATGATCTGCCCAGCGTTTGACTTCATCCAAAAGCAGGCGTCCTGTTCCATTTCCCGTGTATTACCCTATGGCGAAAAAGCCTGTGCCGTGACGCAGGCATATTCGTGAGGAAATACGGAAGGATAGGGGGCGCCGCGTTTTCTCCAACATGTATGAACACGGTAACGGCATCCTCCCTTATATTGATGTCCATACGCCCCTGATCACCGGACTATTCTGCCGGCCATTCTCCGGAAAAGCGTTTTCATGGGAAAAACATGCCGGAGAATGGCCGGGAAAGCGGCTGAAGGAGTTAATTGGCGGGGGGAGGCGTAAAGATGCGGGCGCCCAGCTCCTTGTCCATCATCAGCATTCCCTGGCCTTCTCCCTTGATCATGCGCAGTTTGCTGATGATGTCCTTGACGGTTTCTTCTTCTTCCACCTGTTCACTGACAAACCAGTGAAGGAAAATATCCGTAGCGAAGTCCTTTTCCTCCTTGGCGAGGCGGACCAGGTCATTGATGCGGCGCGTGACTTCCTGTTCGTGGGTCAGCGTTTCTTCAAACATTTCCAGAATGTTGGACCAGCTCGCGGCCGGGGCGTCTATGGACAGCATGGTAAACTGGCCTCCGCGAGCCAGCAGGAAATCGTAAAATTTCAAGGCATGGGCGGTTTCTTCCTGGTACTGGACGCGCATCCAGTGGGCAAACCCCGTCAGGCCGGCGTCCTGCAGGTACGCGGACATGGCCAGATAAAGGTTGGCTGAATACATTTCCCATTTGATTTGCTCATTAAGAGCGGTTGCCATTGTTGTACTGATCATATGTAAAATCCTGTTGATTTCCTTCTCTTCTACAAGACAAAGTCCGCAGAATCAAGATAATCCTGCGGACTGTATGACGGGGAAATTCGGAAAACGCGTCAGGCTTTTACTGCGGCGGCTTCCGGAACATTTTCCGCAGGAACCTCTTCCTCCGCGGGAGCGGCGGGAGCTTCTGCGGGTTCCGTTATTGTGTCAGTTTGTTTAGCCGGTTCCTCCTTGGCTGCGGGAGGTTCAGAAGAAGGAATATCGGCCTTCTGCTCTGCGGCGGCTTCCGCAGGCTTGTCCTGCGGTTTCTGTTCCGGTTTCTGCTTGTCCTTGGCGGCCTTCTTGGGAGAGGGGGCCTGGGCCGGAACGGACTTCGGACGGCTGACGGTGTTGTTGGAGAAAACCAGAATGTACCCCTGTTCGGACAGCCAGAACAGGTCGCGGACCAGATTCTGCTGTTTTTCCGTGGCCTGGGCCATTTCCTCTTCCGTGGCTTTTTCCGGGTCCGGAACGGGAGCCAGCTCCTTCAGCATGGCGTCCACGCCCTTGCCCGGATTGCTGGCCGCCCAGGTGGCGATGGACATCAGGGAATCAGACAGGACGGTGCCTTCCTCCATGGCCTTGGGACGCGCCGGACCGGTGTAATGGTTGCCCTTCCATTTGAAAATGGGCATGTGGTGGCGCGCCAGTCCGTGGCAGAGGTTTGGGATCAGCATGCTGGGGTGGCGGCGCGTGGTGCCGGACAATTGGACCAGGTGCGCCCACAGGCCGGGGGAAAGATGATTCTTCTTCACGGCTCCATTGACGAACACCTTGTCCGTGACGTCATAGCAATCCTCAAAGTGGTTGGACTCAAAATCCTGCTCTACGGCGGCGGGAGATTCCAGAAGGACCTCGGCGGCCCCTTCGCGCACGGGCTTCCAGGCGGTGCGCTTGGAGACGGCGTCCTGCCAGGCCTGTACGGCTTCTTCGCTCTTGTCCGTCACGATCTTGGACCGGAACGCCTCAAAAGGCATGTTGGCAAACTTGGTGCGGTGCAGGTTCATCAGGGCGGACTGGTAGCCGTGCCAGTTGACGGGACCCACCAGTTCGTTATTCAGGGAGCACTTGGCAATCGCCTTGAAATCGCCCTTGGGCGCTTCCACTTCCTGTTCCACGGATTCATAATACTTGGGCATCCAGGAAGACTGCCAGAGGTGCTTGACGGCCTCCTGGCGGGAAATGAAGCAGGCTCCGTCGCCGTGCTTGCAGTGGTACAGGTCCGGGCCGTTCTCCTGCTTCATGAACACTAGGTCGTAACGGTCATAGGAACCCATGACTACCTTGGCCAGGTCCAGCAGGGAGATGGTGCGGCGGTGCTTCTGCACTTCCTGGTGCAGGGCGGCCAGGCCGGAATCCACGGGGCGCAGCTCCACGCGCAGGCCTTCTGCGGGTTCCGGCATCGGGGGGCGGGGGGCTTCTTCCCGGCGGTCTCCGTCGCGCCGCGGGCGGAAGGAACCGCGGGTGCGGTCATCCCGGTTGAATCTTCTTTCGCCACTCTGACCGTCAAAACGGCGTTCCCCGCGGGGCTGCCTTCCTTCACGGCTGTCCCGCCGCGGCCGGCGGTCGCCTCCCTGCCTGTCTCCAGACCTGCGTTCCGGATAAGACGCGGCACGTTCCTGCCGGGCACCCGGTCTTGCCCAGGCCGGACCGAATTGGAAATCGGCCAGGCCGGAAAGATCCGGAATTTGCTGCTTGGGGTCTGTGGAAGGAGTTTCGTCGGTCATCATGTACGGGTTGTTTCAATAGCAACTAAATGAGGTAGATGGCAATCATTTTACGTGCAAACAGGCTGAAAATTGTTCAAAATGTCATGAAATGCATCTGGAAATGCAAATAATTCCGGTGCATTCTTCAAATCCAACCTTTGTCAAATTCTCTAGATTATGGATAAAATACGTCAACGCCTTTCCGACCTTGGTTATGCCATCTATGATGCCCCCGCTCCCGTAGGCTCCTACGTGCAGTGCGTGCGCACGGGAAACCTGCTTCACCTCTCCGGCGGCATCTCCGTCAACGGTGAGGACAAATACTTCGGCAAGGTAGGTCAGGATTTAACCGTGGAAGAAGGGCAGGCCGCCGCGCGCGCCGCTATCCTGAACCGTCTGGCGGTCATTATCCAGGCGGTGGGTTCCCTGGAAAAAGTCTCCCGCATTGTGGCCGTGAACGGCTTCGTGAATGCCGGGCCCGATTTTTACGACCATCCCAAAGTGCTCAACGGAGCGTCCGACCTGCTGGTGGAAGCTTTCGGTGAAATAGGGCGCCACAGCCGCACCGCCGTAGGTGTGTCCGCGCTTCCGCTCAACGTAGCGGTGGAAATCAGCATGGTCGTGGAAGTCTGCGGCTAGGATTTAAATGCCACAGGGATTCGTGCTTGAATCCCTGTGGCATTCCTGTAGAGTGCCGTCCGGTAAATGCCCTCGTGGCGGAATGGTAGACGCTGCAGACTTAAAATCTGTTGTCCGCAAGGACGTACCGGTTCGAGTCCGGTCGGGGGTACTCCGCTAAATACAAATTACAAATCTATGTAGATAAAAGCCCGCTGCCAGCGGGCTTTTTTGTTCATGGCATTCCATCAGGATTTTTGAGTGGCAGCCTCAGTAACTTCTGAATCCCCTTTTGAAGAAGAAATAAAGTTGGTTATGTTCCATTGTTCTGCTTATGATGCGGGAAACAAGGAAAAGACGCTGGGTGAAAAGAGTGCCCGGACAAAGAATGGAAAGTGGGAAAAGCAGGTAATTCCTGGCTGGAAAATCTGAATACTGCTTATGAAGTTTTTCAATAGATGCCGGTTTGGGAAGCCGGACAGTCCATGCCGAAGGGGAAAAAGAACGGTCTTGCTGGCGTTGAAGATAACGGGCGGCGTTCTTGTGGGAATGGTTTTATTGTCCGCCGCGTCGGAGTGGTACATTTTTTCCGCTTCCGAAGGCAGGATTTTTGAGCGCTCCGCAGACGTGCCCGTTCGCGCGCCTGCGCTGGTGCTGGGGTGCTCCCCTACGTTCATGGGCGGCCCCAACGGATATTTTTATAATAGAATGGATACGGCGGCGGAACTTTGGAAGGCCGGGAAGGCGGCGGTTTTCGTCGTTTCCGGGGACAACAGCTCCCACGCCTATAATGAACCGGAATGGATGAAGCGGGCCCTGGTGGAGCGCGGCGTCCCGGAGGACCGGATTGTGTGTGACTTTGCGGGGCTGCGGACGCTGGATTCCGTCGTGAGAATGAAAGAGGTCTTTGGCGTTTCAACCATGATCGTCGTTTCCCAGGGCTTTCACAATGAACGCGCCCTGGCGATTGCCGGACATGAGGGAATGGAAGCGTGGGCCGTCAGCGCACCGGATGTTCCCAACCGCCGTTCACGCATTAAAAGCTGGTTCAGGGAGCGTGCGGCGCGCATCTGGATGACGCTGGACTTGTGGCTGTGGAGGCGTGAACCCCGGTTCCTGGGGGAACCCGTGGCGCTGCCGGAAGCAAAGGGGAAAAATGATCAACGCCCCATGGGGCCTTGTTCGTCATGAGGCGCCTTTTTCATGCGGAACGGCAAACCTGGGGAATGCCCGTACCCTGGTCCATGAAAGACTGGATGAATCAATCATGCAGGTGATGCGGGGAAATCTGCCATGGGAGCGGGGAATGGTCCAGAAGGCTTAATTGAACAATCCGCCAGGGAAAGGCACCGGATGGAAAATAAGGTTCGCCGGAACAGCCTCCCGTGATAAAGTGGACGCATGGATGACGCTGGTGAAACGATTCGTAACGCGCTGCCGCCCAAATGGCTGGAATGGGCGGTGGAACTTCAGTTCCTGGCCCAGGCGGGGATAACGTATGCGAAAGACCCCTATGATCTGGAACGTTTCGAACGATTGAGGGAAATTGCCGCGGAAATCATGAGCGCCAAATCCGGGCTGGATATGGATACGGTCCGGGGATTGTTTTGTAGTGAAACCGGATTTCAAACGCCGAAAATGGATACCCGTGCGGCCATTTTCCGGGAAGGTAAAATTTTGATGGTGAAGGAAAAAGGTTCCGGCTTGTGGTCCCTGCCGGGCGGCTGGGTGGATGTGAACCAGTCCGTACGGGATAATACGGTCAAGGAAGTACGGGAAGAAGCCGGACTGGAAGTGGAAGCGGTACGGTTGGTAGCCCTGCATGACCGCAACAGGCACAATCCGCCTCCCTATGCCTATGGGGTCTGTAAAATCTTTGTATTATGCGAAGAGAAGGGAGGTTCCTTCCGCCCCAATCTGGAAACCTCTGAAAGCCGCTGGTTCGGCCGGGATGAGCTTCCTCCCATGGCTCTGGAAAAGAATACCCCGGAACAGGCGCTTCTGTGTTTTAAGGCAGCGGAAGATCCCTGCTGGAACCCCGTGTTTGATTAAAAAGAGGAAATATACGGTAAAATCATTGACTCTTTCCGGGAAAGTGCTATGCCAGTTCCAGCGGCTTGTGAAAAGCAGGCTGTTTTATTCCGGCTGTAATGTTCCCTTCTTCTAGCGGTCAGGAAGGCCGTCTCTCCAACGGCAAAGGCTCGGTTCAACTCCGGCAGGGAATGCCATTCCGCCTCTGGCCCCATTAGAGGCGCGGTTTTTGTCTTGAGGCCTGTTCAGACGGTTCCTGATCCGTGAAGGAATACCCTTTTTGGCGCATGTCCTGAAGAAGCGTTAAATGCATTTCTTCGGAAGGCCATTCTTTTCCGGAAGAATTTCCCGGCTCGCGGAAATTCCGGTTTACTTTCCCTTAATTTTCCTGTTTTGCCATTGCGTTTCTGTACCACTGCGGAATAATGGTGCCGGAATATTCTGGTTGTTCCTGTAAGAGCGGAAAACGGCTTCCTTTTTCAAGAACGGAGATATTTTCTCTTTTCTGTTTTGTTGTTGTTGCGGTCATGAAAAGTGCGGATTTCAAATCCGCCGTCAATGGCAAATTAATACTTTTTCATGCGGATCAGTTACTTGTGGCTGAATATAAAGGTAACCGGGCTTCCATAAGCAGGCATGGAGGGTAATTTTATCATCATGCAAGTGTTTTATAACCATTGATGAATAACGTTTTCACCTGGACGTGGAAAGAACGGATTTGAAATCCGGTAGTTTGCGGCCGGAACCATGTATCAATTTTTTGGAAAACGAGTATTGGATATTATTATTTCCTTGTGGGCATTGGTAATCGTATCGCCTCTTCTGGCCGTTATATCCATAATACTCCTGGCTCATACGCGAAAGTCTCCGTTTTTTTCCCAGGTGCGCGTCGGGTACCGCGGAGAATTGTTCCGTGTTTTTAAATTCAAGACAATGACGGATGCCCGTGATGCGGAAGGACTCCTGCTTCCGGATGACTTGAGGTGTTTTCCGCTGGGAACTTTTTTACGCCGCTATTCCCTGGATGAACTGCCCCAATTGATCAATATTCTCAAGGGAGACATGTCCCTTGTAGGCCCCCGGCCCTGGATCCCGGAGCAACTGGAGGTTTTCACCGGCCGCTGCCGCATGACGCGTTGTTCCGTCCGGCCCGGATTGACCGGCATGGCCCAGGTATACGGGAGAAACGGAATCCCGTTTTACAGGCGGTTGTGCTATGACATCGTTTATGCCCGGAAGGTATCCTTCCTTATGGATGCCAGGATCGTTTTTCAAACCGTGGTCCGGTTGCTGGCGCATAAGGACATCCGGCAGTGCGAGGACGCTTTCAGGAACATATCGGGCAGCATTCTCGTCAGGAACGATCCTTCCATGCCTGTGTTTTTGCCGTCCAAGCTGGAAGAGTCCTGACTGCCCTTTTGTTTAAATCCATATTCCTGCACCTCATGATCATGAACCGTCTCTCCCTTTTTTCTCCCGGAATCTTCCGGCTGGCCTCCCTGGCTGTGTGCGCCGTGCTGCTGGCCTCCTGCGTTAATCCCAAAGAAGTCCTCTATATCCAGGACATTACGGGCGAGACCCGGCAAGACATAGTCACCAGGTACCAGACGACTATTCAAAAGGACGATCAGCTTTACATTTCCGTCAGCAGCAAGCAGCCGGAACTCACTACTCCCTTCATCATGGCGGAAATGGGCAATTCCATTTCCAACAACACCGGCAACTCGAGGCCCAAAGGGTATCTGGTTGACGACGAGGGATACATTGTGCTGCCGGTCATCGGCAGGATGAAGGCGGCCCGGAAGACGTGCTCCCAGCTTGCCCACGACATTTCCGCAAAGCTCCGCAACAGTGATTACATCAAGGACGCTTCCGTCAATGTCCAGATCATGAATTTCAAGTTTTCCGTGCTGGGGGAAGTGAATCATCCCGGCTCCTACCAGGTGGACGGCCAGCGCGTCACCATTTTTGACGCCATCAGCCGGGCGGGAGATTTGAATATAGACGGCAACCGGGACATCATGCTGATCCGGGAAATGGAGCATGACCGGAAGATCGTCAAGCTGGACCTGCGCAGCAAGTCCATTTTCTCCTCCCCTTATTACTACATCCGGCAGAATGATATTATTTATGTCACTCCGTCAGACCGCAAGATCAACATGAGGAGCGAAAGCGCCCAGTATTACGCCTGGGGACTTTCCGGCCTGTCCCTGCTTATTGCCGTCATCGCCATCAGCCTGTAAGCCGCTTCATCCGATTTTTCCTTCCATGCCCGTTTCAGTGATACAGCCTGAGGATAACGATATTTTTTCCTTCCGGTTTATTTTTTCCACGGCCAGGAGGCGCTGGCCCTGGATTCTGGCGTGCGCCCTGCTGGGCGGGGGGCTGGCTTATTCCATCGCCGCCCGTCAGGGGTACTTGTACCAGAAGACCGCCCGCATCATGCTGAGGGATGACAAGCAGAAAAACGCCCAGGTTTCGGAAATCATCCTTTCCGACCTGGGGTTCAAGGCGGGGGAGGCCAATCTTGCGAATGAGAGCTATGTGGTCAAATCCTCGGAGGTGATGGGCCGTGTGGTGAAAGGGCTGGGGCTCGACGTCTCGTACTGGGAAAAGCGGAATATCCGGAAAGTGGAACTTTACCATACCACTCCCCTGAAAGCGGAGTTCAGCGGGGAGGGGGAGTTTCAGCCCTGTTCCCTGGCGGTTACTCCGCTGAACGGCCGGGAATTTTCCCTGTCCTGCCGTGAGAAGGAGGGCGCGGACAACGTCCTGCATGGAAAGTTCGGCGTTCCGCTGAAGCTTCCCTTCGCCACGGTGAAAATATGCACTACTTCTCATTTTTCTTCCGGCAGCGTGGGAAGGACCATTTTCGTGGAGCGCGTTTCCGTGAAGGAAGCCACCGCCGGAATGCTGGGCCGGCTGAGCGTAACGCGGCCTGATTCCAAGGAAAGCAGCCTGCTGGAGCTGACGTTGAAGCTTTCCCATCCGCAGAAGGCGGAAGACGCCCTGAATTACCTTATTGAGATGTACAATGACCATTCCCGGCGGGAGAAGCAAATGGCCGCCTCACGGGCGGAGGATTTCATCGTCAAGCGCATTGGAAAGCTCGGCGGCCAGCTCGGCGGCGTAGACAAGCGGGTGATTGACTACAAGCGCCACAGCCGGATCGTCAAGGACATGAATACGACGCTGGATGCCACGTTCCACAGGGTGCAGGAGATAGGGACGGAACTTTTTTCCACCAGGACGGAGTTGATCCAGGTGAAGGTGCTTGCCGGCCTGCTGGCGGACCGGAGCCGGGAGCAGGACATGATTCCCGCCAACATCGGCATCCAGGATGCGGGAATTGCCAAGCAGATTGAACTTTTCAACGACAATTTCCTCCAGCATAAAAAGTTGTTCGCCAGCGCGGGAAGGCAGAATCCCATGGTCTCCTCCCTGGCGGAGAACATGAAGGAGATGCGCGAGTCCATTGGCCGTTCCATCGCCAATTACTGCAATGCGCTGGAAGTGAGGATGGGCGAACTGGAAAAGGAGCGGAATGAACTCAACCGTCTTTTGTCGGACATGGCCTCCAAGGACGAAGGCCTGGTCCCCCTTCTGCGGGAACAGAAGGTCATGGAGGAGCTTTACCTGATGCTGTTGAAAAAGAGGGAGGAGAACGCCCTGGCCCTGGCCACCACGGAACCAAGCGCCCGGATTCTGGAACCTGCGTTCGGCTCCAATGCCCCCGTAGCGCCCAAACTGTTCCTGATGACGGTGGGCGGCATGGCCGGGGGCGCTTTGGTGAGCCTGTTGGCCCTGCTGGCCGGAAGCGCCCTGAATACGAAGGTGCGGGACAAGAAGGACCTTGCCGGACTGACGGACCTGCCGCTGGCAGGAGCGCTGCCCCTGCTTTCCAGAAAAGAGCGGGCGAAGCTGCCCCTGGTGGTCATGAATGGCCGCTCCCTGATGGAAGAATGCTTCCACATTCTCCGCAATAATGCGGAACTGATGCTGCTGCCCAACCCGGAGGAAGCTTCCCGGGTGCTGTTCCTGACGTCCACAAGGGCGGGAGAGGGGAAGACGTTTACGGCCCTGAACCTGGCCGCCGCGTATGCCCAGACCGGAAAAAAAGTCCTTCTCATTGACGGGGACTTGCGCAAGGCCTCCCTTTCCGCCATTTACGGAGGGAAGAACAGCAGGGGCCTCGTGCACCTGCTGATGAATCCGCAGGCTTCTCCGGATTCCGTCCTGCAATCCGGCAGGAAGTTCCCGGGATTTGACCTGGTGACCGCAGGCCCCGTTCCCCCCAACCCCGTCGCGCTGCTGACCCAGGGCCGCTTTGAAGAGCTGCTCCGGTACTGGCGCGCCCGGTATGACCGCATCATCCTGGACGGCTGCCCCTATGAGGCCGTGGCGGATGCCTCCCTCATGGCGCGCCATGCGGACCTGGTTCTTTATGTCGTCAGGTGCGGCATGATTGAGAAGCAGTACGTTCCCGCCATCCAGGGGCTGGCGGACAAGGGAGAATTCCGTGCCGTCGCCTTTATCCTCAATGCGGAGAATTTCAAAAATTCCCGTTTCCATTATTACAACGAGTATTCCAAAACCGAGGGATAGAACCATTGATCCGCCCCTTTTCTCCAGCATTCGCCCTCCAGTCTTTTTCTTCCGCCGTTTCATGAACACCGTTTCCAGAGTGATAAGGAATACAGGATTCCTGTACATGAAAATGGGCATCACCATGTTCATTTCCCTGTACGCGACGCGCCTTGTCCTGAATGCCCTGGGAGTGGACGACTTCGGTATTTTCAACATGGTGGCGGGCGTGATCGCCATGCTGGCTTTTCTGAACGCCAGCATGGCGGCGGCTACCCAGCGCTTCATGAGCTACGCGGAGGGGGAAGGGGACCCGGAGAAGCAGAAAATCGTGTTCAACATCAGCGTGGTGCTCCATCTTGCCATCGCCGTGGCGGTCGGAATCCTGCTGTATGCGGCGGCTCCCTTCCTGTTCGGGCATGTTCTCAATATTCCGGAGGACCGGGTTTTTGCCGCCCGGTGCGTTTACTGGGCCATGATCGCCAGCACCGTGTTCGGCATCCTGGGCGTTCCTTGTGAAGCCATGCTGAACGCCCATGAAAACATGCTGTATTTCGCCGTCATAGGCGTTCTGGAATCTTTCCTGAAACTGGGGGCGGCCCTGGCGGTCGTTCACGTGCCGGCGGACAAGCTGGTTCTGTACGGGGTGCTGATGGCCGGGATTTCCATCCTTTCCATGACGGCCATGCTTGTTTATTGCCGCAGGAACTATGCGGAGTGCGTGATTGCGCCGCGGCGTTACTGGAAACGCGGCGTTTTCCGGGAAATGGGCAGCTTTGCGGGGTGGAATTTCACGGTTTCCGCCAGCAGCATGCTGTCGGAATACGGCGTCGGCATCGTGCTGAACCACTTTTTCGGCGTTGCCCTCAATGCGGCGCAGGCCGTCGCCCAGCAGATCAACGGGCAAACGATGGCTTTTTCCGGGACCATGCTGAAGGCCCTGAATCCGGTCATTTCAAAAAGCGAGGGGGCGGGCAACCGCGGCCTCATGCTGCGTGCCTCCCTGTCCGGCTGCAAATTCGCCTACCTGCTCATGGCGGTTTTCGCCATTCCCCTGATTCTGGAGGCTCCGGGGCTCCTGGCGCTCTGGCTTCATTCCGTCCCCGCCTGGGCGGTCCTGTTCTGCAGGCTTCAGCTTGCCAGGACCTTGCTGGAACAGCTTTTCCTCAGCCTGGGGTCCGCCATTTACGCGGAGGGGAACATCCGCCTGTACACGCTGGTGAAAACCGGGTCCGGAATTCTTTTCCTGGGCGCTACGTGGGGCTTCTACCGGATGGGATGGCCTCCCTTCATGATGTATGTGGCCGCCATTCTTTTCGTCACCGTGCCCGGGGGGCTGCTGGCCCTTTCCATTTGCGTGCGGCGCCTTGGCCTCAGCCTGCGGGATTTTTCTTTCCAGGTGCTGGCGCCGTGCCTTGTCCCCAGCGCGGCTACGTTTGCCGCGGGCATCCTCCTGTCCCGGCTTGATGCGTCGCTTTCTCCCGTTCCGGTATTGCTCCGCACCTGCTCTCTCCTGGTCGTCTTCCTCCTTTTCCTCTGGGTTTTT
Source organism: Akkermansia muciniphila (assembly GCF_018709685.1). Taxonomy (GTDB): domain Bacteria; phylum Verrucomicrobiota; class Verrucomicrobiia; order Verrucomicrobiales; family Akkermansiaceae; genus Akkermansia; species Akkermansia muciniphila_E. The sequence continues at coordinate 46,452 of NZ_JABDHQ010000009.1, read as the reverse complement.
TCCCTGGGCGGCAGGGAACGCGGCGCCTTTGTTTTTTTCCTGAAAAGCGCCTGGAGGAAAATTCAGTTTTCCAAATAATTCCATGAAATCCTATTCCATTCTCGTCAATACCTGTGATTCCTTTGAGGACTGCTGGGAGCCTTTCTTCAGGCTCTGGTCCCTCTATTGGCCCGATTGCCCCGCCCGGGTCTGCTTGAATACGGAGTACAAGACCTACTCCGGTCCGGAGAAGAACGTCGTTTCCTTGAGGAGCTGCGCGGGCCGGATGATTCCGGGACGCGGAAGGGCCACGTGGAGCGAATGCCTGAAATGGGCCCTGGAGGCCCTGGAAACGGACACGGTGCTGTACATGCAGGAGGATTACTTCCTGACGGGGCCGGTGGACGGCGAGGCGGTGGAAAGGTACGCGGCGCTGATGCGCTCCCATCCGGAAATTCCCTGCATCCAGCTGACGCCGGAGGGAATTCCGGCCCGCGAGCCTTCGCGGTATGAAGGCCTTTACACCAGTGACCCGGATTACCCCTGGTACGCGTGCTGCCAGGGAGCCCTGTGGCGCAGGGAGGCGCTGCTTTCCCTGTTGAGGAAGGAGGAGTCCGCCTGGAAGTTCGAATGCTTCGGCAGCCGCAGGGCTAAGTATTCCCGCATGGAGTTCTTGACGGTGGACCCCTCCCTGTTTTCCCGGGAGGGATACCAGATCATTCCCTACATTTTTACGGGCATTATTCACGGCAAGTGGTACGGGCCGGTGGCGGAGCTGTTTGAACGGCACGGCATATCCGTGGATTTTTCCGGGAGGGGTTTTTTTGATCCGGAGGAAAAGCTCCCTTGCTCCGCGAGAATCAGGAATGCCGCCAGGAATTGGAAGACGTGGCGCAGCCGGCTGGAACTCCGGGCCATGAAACGCCGCTTTCTCCGGGAAGAGAATACCTGCGGACGCAATTAAACCCATTCATGCCATGACTTCACTGATGCATCAGGGGTTGCACTTGCTGCGCCGCGTATTTGACCGCTGTTCCGTGAGGGAGGAGATGCTCCCCCCTTCCTGCGAGCTGGACGCGGATGCCGCATCCGCGATGATTGAGCGTCTTCTCCGCTCCGGCCGTCCCGCCATGGTGGGGCGGTTTGGCTGCACGGAAATGTCCTGCCTGCACAATTATCTGGAAATTGGAAAGGCGGGCAGGAATCCGCTGGACTACATCACGGGCAGGAGGGACCAGTGGTGGTGGAATAAAAATATCATGAGGCAGATGCGGGAGTGGTCCGGCTTTTTCCCGGCCACGCCGGAATGCCTCTCCCGCTTCTGCGAGCTGATTCTCCGCGACATGAAGGAACTGGATATCCTGGGAAGCTGGCTTCCGTACGAACGGGAGGTGATGCCCATGATCCGGGACGTTCCCCGCGTGCGCCTGCTGAATCTGGAGCCTTACTGGTCTTCCCGGCCATGGAGCAGGGCCCTGGAGGGAAGGAAGGTGCTGGTGGTTCATCCTTTTGCGGAAAGCATCACGCTCCAATACGAACGGAACAGGGAAAGGATTTTTGAAAACCCGGAGGTTCTTCCTTCCTTTTCCCTGGAGACGCTGGCCGCCGTCCAGAGCATGGGCGCGGGGCCGGACCGTTTTGCCGACTGGTTTGAAGCCCTGGCATGGATGGAGGGGGAGATGGACCGCCGGGATTACGACGTCTGCCTCATCGGATGCGGGGCTTACGGCTTTCATCTGGCGGCCCATGTCAAGAGGCGGGGCAGGCAGGCCGTGCATCTCGGGGGGGCCCTTCAACTGCTGTTCGGCCTGCGGGGCAGGCGGTGGGAAGACCCGGCCTACGGGGCGGACCCCGGCGCGCCCAAGTATGATTATTCCCGGCTTTTCAACGACGCGTGGGCCAGGCCGGGAAGGGAAGAGACGGTAAGCCACGCCAGCCGTGTGGAAGGAGGGTGCTACTGGTGAAGAACATGAACGCTCCGGAAAAAGGGATGAACGTGCTCTGGCTGTCCAATATCCTGTTTCCCGAACCTTGCCGGATGCTTGGGCTTCCGGAGCCGGTTCTGGGAGGCTGGATGTACGCGGGAGCGCAGGAGCTGATGAAGGCCGCCCCGGATTTAAAGCTGGCCGCCGTCATGTTTTACCCGGGGCGCACCCTGCGCCGCCTGGACGGGGAGGCCATGACCTATTACCTGGTTCCCGCCCCTGCCGACATGGGAGTTTACAGGAAGGAACTGGAACCCTGTTTCCGGGAAATCAAGGACATATTCGGACCGGACGTGGTCCATATCCGCGGTTCCGAATATCCGCACTCCCTGGCCTGGGTGCAGGCCTGCGGGGCGGAACGCACGGCCGTTTCCATCCAGGGGCTGTCTTCCGTCTGCGCCGGGTTCTATCTGGGCGGCATTCCTACCCGGGAACTCGTGAAATCCGTTACCTTCCGCGATCTGCTGCGCCGCGACACGCTTTTTGCCCAGCAGCGGAAGATCAAGGCGCGCGGAAAATACGAACGGGAGTTGTTCGGCAAGGTGCGCCATGTAATCGGATGTACCGCCTGGGACCGCTCCCACGCATGGGCCATGAACCCCGCGGCGCGGTACCATGTTCTCCAGCCCACGCTCAGGGAACCCTTTTACCGTCATGAATGGGATGCCGGAGCGTGCGAAAGGCATACGATTTTTCTCAGCCAGTCCCACTACCCCCTGAAAGGGCTGCACAAGGTGGTGGAAGCCCTTCCCTTGGTCCTGCGGCATTATCCTGACGCCAGGGTAAAGGTTGTCGGACCGGACATCCTGTCAATCCCTGCGTGGCGCAGGAACGGCTACGCCCGTTATTTGGGAAACCTGATGGAACGGCTTGGAGTCCGGGACCGTTTCCGCTGGCTGGGACGCCTGGACGCGGAGCAGATGTGCAGCCAATTCCGGAAGGCGCATGTATTCGTTTGCCCATCCATGATTGAAAATGAGTCCAATTCACTGGGGGAAGCCCAGATGGTGGGCACTCCCTGCATTGCGTCCTATGCCGGGGGGATGATGGATTCCGTGTCCGACGGGGAAACGGGTTTCCTGTACAGGTTTGAAGAGACGGAAATGCTGGCCATGCTGGTGTGCCGCCTGTTCGGGGACATGGATTTGTGCAGGCGTCTTTCCTTCCGCGGAAGGCAGGCCTCCCTGGCGAGCCATGACCGTTCCGCGAATGCGGAACAACTGAAGCGCATTTACGAGAGCATCGCCGGAGAGGCCGGGAACGAGACGGAGGAGGACGAAGGAAAGGGAAGGGAGGGCGCCGCATGCAGCAGCTGATTTACCTGGCCAGGAAAGCCGTGCTCCGCTGCTGGGCCGTCTGCGCGCACCCGCTTCACAATGGGTATGCCAGGTGGCTCCTGTATGCCGGCAACGCGGTTTGCGGCCCCGGCCTCTGTTCGTTCGGCATTCCGGACGTCAGGATATCCAGGGGAAGCCGCCGCCGTTCCGTGCCGTGCCGCATAGGAAGGGAATTTACCATGAGGAACGGCTCCCACGGCGTTTCCCGCTCCTCCCAGCGGTGCCTGATTTCCGTGGACCGGGACGGTGTGCTGCGCATCGGCGACCGGGTGGGCATCAGCAATACCGTGATCATCTGCACGCGGTCTGTGACCATCGGCGACGATGTAAAGGCCGGATTCGGCGTCCACATCATGGATACGGACTTTCACGCATTGGACCCGGAAGCCAGGCGTGGGGCGGAGGACAGGCTTCAGCGCCGGTGCGCTCCCGTCAGGATCGGGAACAACGTCTTCCTTGGGGCCGGAACCTTCGTTTTGAAAGGCGTTTCCATCGGGGACAACGCCGTTATAGGAGCCCGTTCCGTGGTGACGCGTTCCATTCCTCCCAATGAAGTATGGGCGGGAAATCCGGCGCGCCGCATCCGCAGGGCGGAGGAAGGGCAGGATTCCCCGGTGATGGAAAGGAGCGCGCATGCGTAATACGGACCTTTCATTTCAGGCGAATGAAGGCCGGCCCCTTGACGGGAAATCCCGCCTTCCTTCAAGCATCCGGGTGGTGCTCCCCTTCGTCATCCTGGTGAAGGCCATGATCATGCTGGCCATGTACTCGTCCGCCGCCGTCCTTCACCCGGTTTGTACGGAACAGGCCATTTCCCTTTCTTCAGCCCTCCTGCTGGCGGTGTCCTTCGTGATCATGCGGAAGTACTTCCGGCGGGAGGACGCTCCGGTCTATCCCCTCTTCTCCATTTATTTCCTGTGGGTATTCATTTGCTGCGTGCGGGGCGTGTTTGCCGTGGACGGGTACTGGTCCGCGCGGGCCCTCGTGACGAATGGCCCCACGCTTTTCATTCCCGTGCTGGTTTACGTGTTCAGCCTGCCGGAGGTGACGCGGCAGGTCCTGTCCGTCTGGTTCAAGGTGTTCATTCCCGTTTTTTTCCTGTTCCTGTTCACCCTCAATCCGGATTTTTACGCCTCCCTGCTGAATCCCCTGCTGATGCTGGTGCCGTGGCTGCCCCTGCTGCCACGGAAATGGAAGCTGGTGGTGCTGGTCATGGCATGCCTGATGGTGTGCGTCAGCATGGGGGCCAGGAGCCAGATTCTAAAGGCGCTGGTGGCTCTGTCCCTGCTGGCCGTCTATTGCGGCAGGGATTTGCTCAAGGACTGCTTTTACAGGATGATGCGGTACGCCCTGTTTTTCATTCCCTCCCTCTTTCTCGCCCTCGGGCTGGGCGGCGTCTTTAATGTTCTGGACGTCGGCTCCTACGCCGGAGCGGCGGGAAAATCCGTGGAGGACGACCTGCTGGCGGATTCCCGCAGCATTGTCTTTGAAGAGGTGGCCTCATCCTCCCTGAAGGACGGCTGCATTTTGCTGGGGCGCACCCCGGCGCAGGGTTATGAAACCAGTTTCCAGATGTCCCAGGATGAGCGCCAGTCCTACCATGACCAGAAGCGCCGCGCCTGGTGCGAGCCTGTCCTCCTCAACATTTTCGCCTGGACGGGGGTGGCGGGGCTCTTCCTTTACACGGGATTTTACTGGCAGGCCTCCTACCTGGCCATTTACCGCTCCGGCAACCGCTGGATGAAGCTGTTGGGGGTGTTCGTGGCCTTCCGCTGGCTCTGGGGATGGCTGGAGGATACCAACTTCAATCTGGATATCATGAACATCTCCCTGTGGATGATGATCGCCATGTGCTATTCCAGCCATTTCCGGGCCATGACGGACGGCGAGCTTCACGAATGGGTGCAAAGCATCTTCCGCCGCCGTTCCTCCAACCCTCTCCCTTCCATACGCATTCCATGAAAACTGACGCTGCCTCCGGGAAAAAACTTGCGGTCCTGATGACGTGCCACAACCGCAGGGAAAAAACGCTCCGCTGCCTCTCCGCCCTGTTCTCCGCACTGCCGGAAGCGGGGCTGGAGTCCTCCGTGCATTTGGTGGATGACGGTTCCTCCGACGGCACCGGAGACGCCGTGCGGCGGGCTTACCCCTCCGTTTCCGTCATCAGGGGGGACGGAACCCTGTTCTGGAACCGGGGAATGAGGACGGCATGGGAGGACGCCCTGAAGAAGGATGCGGATTTCTACCTCTGGCTGAATGATGATACCATGCTGCATCCGTTTGCCGTAAGCCATCTATTGGAAGCCTCCCGCCGGATGGAACACGCTGCCGTCATCTGCGGCTCCACCTGCCATCCCGGCACGGATGAGTGGACTTATGGAGGCACGGCGGCCGGGAAGCCCGTTATTCCGGATGGAACCTTGAGGGAATGCGAATTATGCCACGGGAACATTCTGTGGGTGCCGCGGCGGGTGGTGGAGCGCATCGGCATTCTGGACGGGTTCTACCTGCACGCGCTGGGGGATTACGACTATTCCCGTACGGCGCGCGAACGCGGAATAAAGCTGCGGGTGGCCCCCGCCTGCCTGGGAACCTGCGAGCGGCATGAACAAGCCGTCTCCTGGACGGACCGGAAGGTGCCCCTGATGCGCAGGCTCCACAATTTGTATTCCCCGCTGGGGAATGCCCAGCCCAGGTATTACTTCCACTACGTCCGCAGGCACGACGGCCTGCTGGCCGCGTGCAGGGCCATGATCTGCATGCATGTACGAGTTTTCCTCCCTTTCTTATGGACAGCAACGAAATAGACTGGGTGTTCCAGACGGATGACGAAGAGGTGCTGGAGACGTACCGGACCCGTGACAATTACCTCATGGAGCGTTCTCCGGAGGGGGATGATTCGCGGTGCGCCGTTTATTTCAGCAGCAACGACCTGTACTTTCCCAACAACCGCGCCCGGTTCCATGAACGGGTCACCCTGCGGAATACGTTTGAATGGTTCGGAACCAGGGTTCCGGGCTGCGGCAGGCACATCTTCATCCGGGATGTTTTCAAGCAGTGGTACCTGGGCGGCATCAACAGCCGCCTGAACTCACCGGGAAAGGTGCTGAAGTGGCTTGAAAACGAGACGAAAGGCTGCCGGGTAACGATGGTGGGCAGTTCCTCGGGAGGCTATGCCGCCGTTCTCTTCGGCTCCCTGCTGCACGCGGAACGCGTTTTCTCCTTCAACGGCTATTTTGACCTTGCTCCGGAAACGGAAATGGAAGACGCCGCCCAAATCAACCCCCTGCTGGTACGGTACGGGAACGACCCGGAACGGGCGCCTTTTTACCGCCTGGCCCCCTTTCTGCATGCGGAGACCCCCGTTTATTATTTCCACTCCCTGTTTTCTCCCATTGACCGCAGGCAAAGGGAGCTTCTGGGCGGCTGCCAGGGAGTGCACGTCATACCCTTTCATTCCCGCCGCCACGGAATCCCCTTCCTCAAATGCTGTTTAAGCCGTCTTTTCCAATGTTCCGATGAAGAGCTGCTGGAGCTGTGCGGCGCAGTTCAACATCCCTTGCGGTTTTCCCTCCGGTGTGCGGGCGTCCGGGAGACGGCCTCCGGCTTCTTCAGGCAAGCGTGGCAACATTACAGGAAAAGGCACTGAACCATGAACGGCAACAAACGCAAACTGATGGTTTTTCATCAATACCTGGCGCCTTACCGCATTGATTTTTTCAATGCGCTGGCCCGGATGGGGGAGATGGAGGCGTTTTTTGAATATGAAAATTCTCCGGATCACCACTACAACAGGCCGGAAATGGAAGCCCGTTGCGCGTTCCTCCCCCATTACCTGAACCATGTTCGCGTGGCGGGGAGGCGCATCCCCTCCGGCCTTGCGCGCATCCTGCGGCAGGGACGGCCCGATCTGGTGATCGTTCCGGAGTTTTCCATTCTGGCGCTGGAGGTATGCCTGCTGCGCGCGGCCTGCCGCTGGAAATTCAAAATCATCAGCATTTGCGACGACAGCATGGACATGATCCGCGGAAATGAACTGTCCCGCATGCATGCGCTGGCGCGGAAGGCGGCGATGCCCGTGATGGACGATGTGATTCTCCCGGACATGGAGGCCTGCCGCTGGTACCGGGAACATTATGGGAAGGGCGTCTTTTTTCCGATTGTCAGGGATGAACGGGCATTCCGGGAGCAATGCCGCGAAGCGCTTCCCGCGAGCTTTTCCATGCAGCGGGAATACGGCCTGCACGGTAAACGGGTGGTCCTGTACGTGGGGCGCCTGGCTCCGGAAAAAAATCTGGAATGCCTGGTCAAGGCGGCTGCGGCCCTTCCGGAGGGCGCCGTTCTGGTGATTGCGGGGTCGGGAAGCTTGGAAACGGCCTTGCGGGACTTGGCCGTCCGGCTGAAGGTCCGCGCCATTTTTACCGGCTGGCTGGAAGGCGAACGCCTGGCGGCCTGGTACAATCTGGCCGATGTTTTTGTCCTTCCCAGCCTCGTGGAACCGTTTGGAGCGGTTGTCAACGATGCCTTGGCTGCCGGGTGTTTCTGCCTGGTTTCCGGGCGCTGCGGCTCCGCCTGCCTGATCCGCCGGGGCTGGAACGGGGAATTGTTTGATCCGGAAGACGAAAAGGGGCTGGCCTCTCTTCTCCGGAAAACCTGCCTGGACCGCGGCGGCAGCCCGTCCCCTCTGCGCCTGAAAGAATGCCTGATGCCTGCCGGATTCCGGGAATACGTCAACCATCTCATGGAACATATTTTATGATGAATGATCCCGCCAATGCCGCTCCGGGCAGGTCCCGGCCCATCCTGTTTCTGCGTTCCCTGGCCAACGGAGTGCGTAGTTTCATACGGTTCCGCCTGGTTCAACGCTGGGTCACCGTGAAGGGAATGACCAGGATAGGAAGGCATGTGCATCTGAATTCCCCGCACAAACGGATCATTTTCGGGAACAGGGTGCAGTTGGGGCCATACTGCCATGTCTCCTGCGATATACGTTTTGGGAACAGCGTGTTGTGCGCCGCCCGCGTTTCATTCATCGGAAAAAGGGACCATTCCTTTAACCGGGCCGGATGCGCCGTCTGGGATTCCCCCCGGAACTGGGAGGACGGCATGACGGTCATCGGCAGCGACGTGTGGATTGGGCACGGAGCCGTCATCCTGGGAGGCGTTCGCGTGGGAGACGGCGCCATTGTCGCGGCGGGAGCCGTTGTGACCGGAGACGTGCCGCCCATGACCGTGGTAGGCGGCAATCCGGCCAGGGTCATCCGCCGCCGCTTTTCCACTCCGGAAGAAGAGGAAAGGCACCGGAACTACCTTGATTCCATCAAATAGACAGACCATGATGCAAATTCTGATTAACGCTTATGCCGTCAACCCGGACTGGGGCAGCGAACCCGGCATGGGGTGGAACTGGGTCATCCACCTGGCCAGGCACTGCAAGGTGCAGGTGATTACGGAGGGGGAATGGCGGGAAAACATAGAACGGGAGCTCGTCCGCCTCCCCCAGGCGGGAAACATCGTATTCCATTATCTTTCCGTGCCGGAAAAGGTACGCCGGATGTGCTGGAACCAGGGGGACTGGCGTTTTTACTACCATTACAGAAAATGGCAGAAGAGAGCTCTCTGCCTGGCGCGTCAAATCATGAAGGATAACCGCATTGATCTGATTCACCAGCTGAACATGATTGGGTTCAGGGAGCCGGGCCTGCTCTGGAAAATCAAGGGCGTGCCCTATGTTTGGGGACCGGTGGGAGGCATGGAAAACGTGCCTGCCGTCTATGCACGCTGTGCGGGATGGAGGCAGTACATCTTCGTGCGGGTGAAAAATGCCATTAATTCCTTCCAGTCAAGATGGCAGCCTCATGTAAGGCGGGCGGTTGCCAGGTCCTCCGTCCTTGTTGCCGCAGTGGAAGGGGTGAAAAACAGGATAGAAGAAGTTTATGGGAAACAGGCCGTGGTGATTAATGAAACCGGTTGCAGGCTCAATCTTTCCGGGCGGCGCATCCTGCATGAAAAGGGAAAGTTCAGCCTTTTGTGGGTGGGCAAGGCAGATTTCCGGAAACAGCTTCATCTGGCCGTTTCTACGCTTGCCCTGTTGAAGGACTGTGAGGGATTGCGTCTCCATATATGTGGCGTAAACCCTTCTGAAGAGGGGAGACGGTTTATAAAACAGGCTGAAAATCTGGGAGTTTCCCATATGTGCATATGGCATGGAATTGTACCCAATGCAGAAATCCTGTCCATGATGCGGCAGAGCGATCTCTTTTTCTTTACCAGCATCATGGAAGCGACTTCAACCGTGCTTGTGGAAGCCCTGATGAACCGGCTGCCCGTGCTCTGCTTTGATACCTGCGGCATGGGAACCATCGTGGATGAAACCGTGGGACGCAAGATACCCCTGACCCGTCCCGGACAGTCCGCCCGGGACTTTGCGGAACGCATCCGCTTCTTTTTCCATCACAGGCAGGTCCTGCGGGATATGGATGAAGCGTTTGACGCCAGGCAGAGGGAGCTGGACTGGAACCGCAAGGCGGAAAGGATGTCCGGCATTTACCGCGAAATTTTAAAGGACCGTCAACACCGGCCATGAGCGAAAACCGTATGGAGACCTATTTCAACATCAGATACGAATTTGACCGTGAACGCGTTTTCCGGCGCATGGATGAAGTGCTCCGTTCCGGAGGCGCGGGGTACATCTGCGTGGCGGACGGGCATGTGCTTTCCGAGGTGCAGCGCAACCGGGAATACAGGAATGTGCTGAACGGGGCGCTCCTGACCATATGCGACAGCGGCTGGGTGCCCGTCTACCTGAAATGGCTGCTGCATGCGGACAGGCCCCAATACTGCGGCGCCCAGATTTTCAGCGACGCCATCGGCATGAAAAAATACAGAATGATGTTCCTGGGAGGAAACCGCGAGACGCTGGACGCCCTGCGCCGGACCCTGGAACGGGAAGACCCCCGCGTGAGGCACATGCCTTTTGAGGAATTGCCGTTCTGCTCCGTGGATGAATTTGACTACGCGGCTATTGCCGGGCGCATTAATGAATACCTGCCGGACATCGTCTGGGTTTCCCTGGGAGCCCCCAAGCAGGAAATATTCATGAACAGGCTGTGCCCCCATCTTCAGCGGGGAATTATGGTGGCCGTGGGCGCCGTCTTTAACTTCGCCTCCGGGCGGCATATCAGAAGGGCCCCCGCCTGGATGGTGGAGTGCCGGCTGGAATTTCTCCACCGCATTCTCAATGAACCCCGCAAGCAAATGAAACGCTGCTGGAAAATAATCTCTGTTCTGCCCTGGATTTTTATCCGGGAGAAACAACGGCAGAAGGCGGCAAGGCCGGCTGCCGCCTCCGGAAGGGAAGAAAAGGCGCCCTCTCTTCCCTGCACGCTTGTTTCATGTTTCGGCCGGCTTCCCGGCAACATGGATGACCTGCTGGCTGCCTGGGGCAGGGAAGAAGGCAGGAAATTCATCATTGTCAGCGACGATGCGAGGTTCTGGAACCTGCCCGCCAACGCCAGCCTGGTGCCGATGGCTTTTTGCGAACTCCAGTCCCTGGCAAGGAAAAAACTGGGAAGGCGGCATAAAATCAACGTCCCGGAAGACCTCCCGCCGCTTTTGCCGGAATATCCGGTTCTGTTTGAGGACTATGTGGAAGGGAGCCCGGAACTGGAAACAATGGCGCTGGAATGGGAGGCCGGTTCCTCCCCTGCACCGGTTCCCGCCGCTCCGTTTTAATATTTTTCCCCACCAGACAGCAACAACCCAACCTTCATACATTTCAACGATGGCTACCAAAATATTCGTCTCCGGATTTTACGACATTATTCATGCCGGCCATATCCAGTTCTTCCGCGAAGCGCGTTCGCTGGGGGATTTCCTTATCGTCTCCTTCGCCTCCGAGCAGGTGCTCTGGAAAAGCAAGCGCAGAAAACCGTCCATTCCGGACGAACATAAAAAAGTGATTCTGGAAAGCCTGTGCATGGTGGACAAGGTGGTCTGCGGAGAAAATCCGGAACCGGGAATGGATTTTAAGCACGTTTTTCTGAAAGAACGGCCCGACATCCTGGCCGTTACGGAAGATGACTGTTACGGTGACCTTAAAAGGGAACTGTGCGCAAGGATTGGTGCGCGGTATGTAGTGCTCCCCAAGACGCCTCCCTGTTCCGAACAGATTTCCACCACCCAGCTGGTGAACCGAATCAAGGCCCCGCTCAGCGTGCCCCTGCGCGTGGATTTTGCGGGAGGCTGGCTGGACGTTCCCAGGCATGCGCGGCAGGGGGCGTACATTGTCAACTGCGCCATCAGTCCGTTTGTCTCCCTGGACCACTGGCCTTATGAACTCCGGGCCGGGCTGGGAGGCAGCGGAGCCTGGGCCATGCTGCAGGGCAGGGACCCCGTCCGGTCTGAACTGGCCCTGGGGGTTGGCTGGCAGGACCCGGCCGTGATTGCGGAAACGGGGCTGTGCGTCTGGCGGTCCGGCGCCGTTCCCGTGCTGGACATCAAGAGCACCGGCGATTTTCTGGCTGGAAAAATGGCGATCTTCCACACCGGACACGACCATGATACGCCGGGAATGGCTGACGGGTGCCGGGACTACGCCCGCATTGCCCAATCCTCCCTGATCGCCCGCGCCGGAGTGATGGAGCGCAGCGTTCATGAACTGGCCGCGGGAGTGGCGCTGTACCATAGCGTGCAGCTCCGGGAGGGGATGGCCCCCCTCCCGGTCATGGGGGATGAACTGGCGAAGAAATACCTGGGAGGCGGATTCGGCGGATACGCCCTGTACCTGTTCGCTTCCCGGGAGGACAGGGACGGAGCGGTGCGCCTGCATGACGGCATGAGGGCCGTGGAACCGCATTGTAAAAGCCCGTTCTGATTCTTTTTTCGGAAAGAAAATGTCCATGGTTGAAGAATGCAGTCTGGCCAGGGAGCCGGAAAGGGCGCAGGCTTTCCGTCCGGCGCCCGTTCCCGGGACGCCGCCGAGGGAATGCTGGCTTGACCTGGGCAGGGTGGTTGGCCTGTTCTTCATTGTCCTTTTTCATGCTGCCGGGAACAGTGTGGAATTCCCTCTCTTCTTCCAGCGGGTGCCTTTTCTGTTCATGGCGGCGGCCTACTTTGTGGGACGCAGGAAAATGTTCGACTGGCGCCATTCCCCGTGCAGGTACGTTCTATTTTATCTGGCGTGGAACGGTGCGGCTTTTTTGGAAGCTCTCTTCAGGCATTGGTTTTATTTGAGACTGGGCCATTCCAGCGCGTGGGACTGGAGCAGCCTCCCCTGGAAGCTGACGGGGGTGGGAACTACCTTTCCCTATGACGGCCCCCTGTGGTTCCTGAAATACGTGATGGCGCTGAGCCTGCTCTCTCCGCTTTTATTCGCCCTGGGAAAAAGGAAGCTGCTGATCCCCGCGACGATTGCCGTTCTCTTCTCCGTGGTGCTCTTTCCGGAGGTTAACGCGCTGTTTTCCGACCCTCCACGGGTTCCCTGGGCGGATTCCCTGGCCTTTTTCATGATGGGGTTCTGCCTTTCCTCCCTGACGCTGGCGAAATCAAGCTGTTCCTGAAAAAAATAAGCTACGTTTCCCTCCCCGCGTGGGCGGCAATAGCGTGGATGAACCATGGCGGCGTCATCTCCACGGAAACCCTGCACACCATCCCTTGCTGGATTCCGGGGATTCTGGGGCTGGGCTCCCTGTGCGTTCTGCTGGCGGAAAAGAAGTTCTTTCGTAACGTGGCGCGGGCATGCGCTCCCCTCTTCTTCTTCATTTATGCCGTCCATTGCCTGATCCTTCCCTGGCTGATGCCGCTCCTTTTGAGAATCCTTCCTGGGGGACTTCCTTCTCCCATGATTGCGGCAGTCCTGATATTTGCGGGAGCATTCTTTCTTCATCGGCAGGTGGTCCGGCATTACCCCGGCTGGGAATACCTGGTCTTTGCCCAGAAGCGGAGAAAGCCGGTGACTGACGAGCAGGAAAAGGAGATAGTTGCCGCCGCCTTTTCCCGGTCCGCTTCCATCAATGAGCCCCCTCTTTAAAGGTCTTCCGATTTTTCTGTGGCTTATAGAGAAAACGATTCCTTCATGCTTGAGGCGTCATTATCTTTTCAAATGAACCTCTGTTGACAACCCTTTTCCCATTCTCCTTGCCGCGCTCAATATCCCTCCTGCCACGGATAAACCTTTGCTGGAGGCCCGCTTCACGGCTTCGTTCAGAGTAGAGTTTTTATTTGAGCGGCAATTTGAGATTCCAATTCCAAAGGGCCTCCGGCACTCGTCAAACGGCGTAAGGCTGCCTGCGCGTTCCCCGGGAATCTTTGACGGGCAACCCCATACGGAACCGTCGCCGTCTGGACGCCAGAAGGCCTGCCCATTCCAGCCCGGATGATGGAATGGCCCGGAAGGGGATGAAAGATTATTATTGTTAACAGAGTATTATCAATATACGGCTAAAAATACCCTTATTGATTTTAAAAAAAATGACTGCCTTTATTCAACTTCGCGTCGTGTTGTTCTGTGGTTTGCTGGGGTATCCGGTCGTCGCGTGTGGAAAAGGGAAGGAAGGCGTGTCCGTCATGGTTCCGGAACAGGCTTCCCGCGAAGAGCTGGTGGAGATGGCGGTCAAGGTAAGGCCCTCCGGCCGGCAACTGGACTACCAGCAGCGGGAAATGCTGGGTTTCATCCATTTCGGCATGAACACGTTTACCGGAGCGGAATGGGGAACCGGAAAGGAGGAGCCTCAAATTTTCAATCCTTCCCGGCTGGACGCCCGTTCCTGGGTAAAAACGTTCAAGGATGCCGGCGTAACGGGAGTGATCTTTGTAGCGAAGCATCATGACGGATTCTGCATGTGGCCCACCAAATGGACGGATCACAACATTTCCCGTTCTCCCTACAAGAGAGGAAAAGGAGACCTGGTCCGGGAAGTTTCCGAGGCCTGCCGGGAGCTGGGCATGAAATTCTGCATCTACCTTTCCCCGTGGGACATGCATGAAAAAAGCTTTGGGACGGGAAAATACAATGATTTCTACATCAAACAACTGGAAGAACTGCTGACCAATTACGGTCCCGTTTATCTTTTATGGTTTGACGGCGCCGGGGTGGACAGCAAAGTCAATGGGAAACAGACCCCCTTCGACTGGGAGAGAATCTTTAAAAAGGCCAGGGAATTGCAGCCGGACGTTCTGCTTTCCGGGGCGGCTCCCGATGTCCGCTGGGGCGGAAATGAGATGGGGCGCGGACGGGAAACGGAATGGTGCATTCAGGGGGTTACGGCCTCGTCGCGCTTGTTTGGCGGAAATGATGTGGGGATTCGGGCTAAAGACAGGAATCTGGGTTCCATTGACAGCCTGGCGGGGAAAAAGCGGCTCGTCTGGTACCCTTCACGGGCAGGTCTTCCCATACGGAGAGGGTGGTTTTACCATGAACGCGACGACAAAACCATCAAATCTCTTGATTACCTGGTGGACTGTTACTTTTCAACCGTGGGACAAAACTCCAACGTTCTTCCCAACCTCTCTCCCAATAAGGAAGGAATCATTCCGGAGGCGGACGCCAGGAGGATGATTCAATTTGGCAGGGTGATTGGAAAGATGAAAAAAAACGACTTGGCCAGGGGAGCCCGGGCGAAAGCTCTTTCCGGGTGGGCCGGAAATTCGGAATCCGGGCTTTTATTTGACGGCAATCCCTTTACAGGCTGGGCTACTGCCGATGGTTCAACCCGGGCGGAGGTTGAAATCCGATTGCATGGAGAACAGGAGTTCAACGTAATCAAGTTGCAGGAAAACGTACGTGACTATGGCCAGCGTGTGGAGCGCTTTGCCGTGGATGCGTGGCTGGACGGCCAATGGAAGCCATTGGCTGAAAGTACCACCATCGGGTTCCGTAAAATGATCAGGCTGCCAAAGGCGGTGAAGGCCGGCAGATTGAAGATACGGTTTCTGGATTCCCGCAAATCCATTTCATTCAGCAATTTGTCCTTGTACTATCTGGCTCCTTTCCCAACGGAGGACAACGTGGAATCCGTTCGGAAACTGGACAGGAAGGAATGGAAAATAACCGTGGCCGGAAAAAAACTTCCCGCGGCCCAGTTGGAGCGGCTGAAAGACGGGAAAACGGATACTTATGTGGAAGTGGGACTGCCTCCCAAAGGCTGTGACATTATTATTGATACGGGAAAATTGCAGAAAATTTCCGGGTTGATTTATACGCCTGTGGCGGAGGGAGGGCCGGGCCATATTGAAATGTATGATATTCGCCTCAGCAGAGACGGAAAAACGTGGGGAAATCCGGCTGCTTCAGGCCGTTTTGGCAATATCGTCAACAACCCGGTGGAACAGGAGGTCAATTTTGCCCCCGTTGAAGCCAGATTCGTCAAATTCAGCGCTAAAAAGGGCGCCGGGGGAACACGCAAAGCGGCTGTTGCCGAACTGGATTTGCTTTAACATGCGGTTGTGGCCGCCTCTTCATAAGAAGACACGGGAAAATTGAAGAACGTGTGAGGCCGCTGCCTATTAGGAAAAATCTTTTTGATGATGGACTACCCGGGGTTCCGGTTTTTAAGGGAAGAAGACATCATGTAGTGTGCACGGCAGTCTGGTTCTTCAGTGCCGGAAGGTGCTGAAACCGCCGGGAAAGAAACAGTCCCCGGAGCGGAAGGAATTGGGAGGCTTTTACAGAAAAGCGCCGCCATCAGGCCAGCGGAATATTCCGATTCTGATCCCTTGCTCCATTAAACAAACCGTGTTTCAATGTCTTTGTACTGGAGCAGAGAAGTTTTCCCCGTTGGAACTGTTAAATGGTGGAAACACCAAAAGATGCCGGCAGTTTTTATGCGGCGATTTTCGGAAACAAAAACCGCAAGCGTTCTGTTTCAAACGCTTGCGGTTGTTTTGAAATGGTGGAGGCGACGGGAGTCGAACCCGTGTCCTGAAGGCCGTTGATGCCGGCATCTCCATGTTCAGACGCATATTGCTGCTTTCGCGGCTGCTTCGTCATGCGCCAACTAGGCAAGCTCGCTAGTTGCCTGTGGAAGTCTCGTGCGTTGCGCGGCAACCCCGCATTGCACCAGCCTGCTGAATATTCGTCGTCCCCTCTAGCAGGCGTTGAGGTTCTGACGCGGCTGAACTAATTAGGCAGCCAGAGCAAGGTCGTTAGACTCTGCATTTATTTTTTTAATCGGCTTTTTAGAAGGCCAGCCGATTAACCTTCACATGCAGCCAGCACCTCAGACTTCCAGTCGAAACCATGGCGCCCCCATATGTATGTATCGGTAGAGACAAAAAATCCCGCCATGATGTTCAGGCAGGAGTGATTTTATTTACCGATGGTGATGCAAGTGGCACGCCCGTAGGGATTCGAACCCCAAACCTTCTGATCCGTAGTCAGACGCTCTATCCAATTGAGCTACGGGCGCTTTGACTTGCGTCGTGTACCGCGTAAGCGGTGAAAGAAATATAGGTTTTTCTTCGGGAAAGTCAAGATGTTTGTAAGATGATTTGAGAAAAAAATCTCATTTTTTCTTTTCGCGGGAAATGACCCTTTCATGCACAGTCCGTTAACTCCGGGGGCCGGAAAAAGGGAAAGGCGTTGCGTCCCGGAATGGCCTGTGGCACACTGAACGGAGAAAATGAGTGGATTCAAGGTGATCAGATCGCCGATGGAGGCATTGAAGGAACACTTCGGCTTTTCCGGTTTGAGGGAAGGGCAGGACCGCGTGGTTTCTTCCATCATGGAAGGCCGCAATGTATTAGTGGTGATGCCCACCGGCGGGGGCAAGTCCCTGTGTTACCAGCTTCCGGCCCTTTGCCGGGACGGGGTTTGCCTGGTGGTCAGTCCGTTGATTGCCCTGATGAAGGACCAGGTGGACGCCCTTGTGGCCAGGAGGATTCCCGCCACCATGATTAACAGTTCCCTGAGCTTCCCGGAGCAGAAGGAGCGCCTTGCCGGCATGAAGGAGGGGGCGTTCAAGCTGGTGTACGTGGCTCCGGAGCGTTTCGGCCATGAGGGATTCATGCGCGCTCTGGCGGAGGTGGATATCAATATGGTGGCCGTTGACGAAGCGCATTGCCTGAGCCAGTGGGGCCATGATTTCCGCCCGGATTACCTGAAACTGGGGCGCGCGATTGAAGCGATGGGACAGCCCCAGGTGGCGGCCCTGACCGCCACGGCCACTCCCCGTGTGCGGGAGGATATTCTGGTGCATTTGAAGCTGGATGATCCGGTGACGATCGTACGCGGATTTGCGCGGGAGAACCTGCATTTCCGCATTACGGCGTGCGATACGCACAAGGATAAGTACAAGAGGCTGTATGAGCTGGTAAAGCTCCATAAGACGGGAATTATTTACTGTTCCACCCGCAAGAAGGTGGAGCAGGTGCATGAGGCCCTTTCCGACCTTGGCCTGAACGTGACGGCCTACCATGCGGGCATGACGGATGCCCAGCGGGAAGAAGCCCAGAACGTCTTCATGAACCGCCACGCGGACATTGTCATTGCCACGAATGCGTTTGGCATGGGGATTGACCGTGCGGACGTCAGGTTCGTAGCCCATTTTGAGGTTCCCGGCAGCGTGGAGGCCTATTACCAGGAGGCAGGCCGCGCGGGCCGCGACGGAGATGACGCCTATTGCGAGCTTTTGTTCAACCATGCGGATTTGCGGACCCAAGAGTTTTTCATTGAAGGGGTGAATCCCGGCGTTCCGCTGATTGTGGAACTGTACGAACTGTTGCGGAAGCATTGCAGTGCGGAGACCCATGATGTGGCGTGGTCCCTGGAGGAAATGGCGGAACGCCTTAAATGCCGGAATGCCATGCAGGTGGGCGCGGCTTTGTCCGTTCTCATGCGCAATGGAGTAATCAGCCGCCATGACGTTCCGGGACAGCGGGTGAAGCTTACCAGAGTGACGGATCCCTCCGTAAGCGGCTTGAAGATTCCTCTGGACGAACAGTCTCTGCGGGAAAAGGAGGTGAGGGACCGGGAAAAATTGAAAGCAGTGACGGAATTCGCTTATTCCTCCGGCTGCCGCCAGCAGTGGATTTTGAATTACTTCGGAGAAGAGGACAGCGCCCCCTGCGGCCGGTGTGACCAGTGCATGACGCTGGGTGTGGAGGAGGGCCAGTCCCTGGGTGAGGAGGAAAACAAGGTAGTCCGCCAGGCCTTGAGCGGAATTGCCCGCGCGTCCGTGCGCATGGGGGACGGCTCCTGGCAGGGAAGATGGGGGAAGACGAAAATCATTCAGATGCTTAAGGGATCGAAAACCCAGGAACTTTTGAAAACCTCCCTGTCCCGGTTGAGCACTTATGGGATTCTTGCCCGGTGGAGCGAGGACGACATCCGCCAGTTGTTCCGCGCCATGCAGATGGCGGGCCTGACCAAAATGAGCGGAGAGGCGGACCGTCCCCTGATTACCCTGAGTCCGAAAGGTAATGAAGTAATGATGGGGCGGAAGGTGGCCTCCATGATTTGGCCTTTTGCCCGCAGGGGAAAAGATTCTGCCTCCTCAGGGCAGACCAGGGTGCGCTCCACGGGGGATTTGACGTCCCTGGGCGAGTTTGACGAAGATTTGTTTTTGAAATTGAAGGAGCTTAGGAATGAGCTGGCCCGTGAAGCCGGTATTCCGGCTTATGCCGTATTCCACAATTCCACCCTGGAAGGGTTGGCCAGGCTGAAACCCACCACCCGCCGGGGAGCCATGAACGTCCACGGCATCGGGGAGCAGAAGGCCGCGAAGTATCTGGATGATTTTCTGGAAGTGATCGCAGAGCATTGCGAGGTTTAAAAAGGTTTTCCGGACCGCTTGCACCATGTCCACGCCGCCGTGGGGGAACTGATGGCCCTTGTTTTCCCATGGTCCGGTCGCTGAATGTTCCTGCGGGGTTACATTTGCAGGTGAAAAACGGCTTCCGGTTGATTTTATGTTGGGAGGACGTTTGTCCGTCTCTTGAACCCGGAAGGGAAATTCCAGTGGGAGGTGGCGCTGAAACCCGGTGGGGAAAAGCAACCGACCTGCCAATATGCCTGCCCGGAGTAATTCCTGCCTGTACTATTTATGTATTGACTTCATTTTGGGAAGTGTGTAATTTCTTTTCCACACATTACCCAAGACGGAGCGGTGGCTGAGAGGCTGAAAGCACTCCTTTGCTAAAGGAACGTACTGGCAAAACCGGTACCGAGGGTTCGAATCCCTCCCGCTCCGCCAAAACCTTTCATTTTTTAAGAGTCTGCATTTCAACGATGCAGACTCTTTTTTCTTTATAAATCAGAGAATTAAATGTTGCCTAGAATTGTACATGACAGGATGGAATGTGAATAGTTTTTTTATGTCATCAGAATATAGAATTTTTACGTAAAAGAGGTCTCCTTATTGGTATGCTCGTTTCAATATGCAGAATCCTGCTGAATGGAAACAGATTTCTAAATGTACCAAGAAAGTGGACCAAAAGATGGTTAATATATGGGATGCTGTTTCAAAAAAGGGGTAATGTGCTGTTGTTACCGTCTGAAATGATTTGAAAAGTTTATAGCAGTAAGCTTTTAGTTGAATTTTGCGGGATATTGTATGATGTCGGATTGATTGCCTGTGAGCTCGTTTGACCGTAAATGGAACAAGATATGGCACCAATACCGATGGAAGTGACGAAGAATCATTCATTAGTTTTTTATCTTGCAATAATATCCGCTATGACAATGGCGGAGTTGTCCAGCTAAGAAGCGACTTGTTGCGGGTATTGGCATAGGAAGTGAAGGAGCGGCAATAGGTGTTACACTTCCAGTTGAAGTCTCTCTTTTCGAGGTTTCCATCTAACGGCTTAAGGCGGCGTGGTGGGTTTGTATGGGATACTTCTTCATATAGGAACTATAATTTTCTTGTCCTACAGCTCATTCTATTTGATCCAACAGGCTATGCTTACACTTTCTCCTCATCTATACATATTTTCTATTTATTTTATGTATAATTTAGTTGATTATTAAAAAATTTCCAGATATAGTAATCTCAAGACAAAAATAATTGAAACATGAATGTGATATATTGGCCAGAAAGAAAAAATAAAATAGAAAATATTGTGAATTATTAATAAATATTTGGAATCAAATATTTTTATTTACATAACATTATTTAATTTATTATCAATTAAATGACTACTTCAGAAATAATATTACTATTGGCGGTTTCACTTTTTATTTGTATAATTATCGGAAGAATTGTCTATTATAGAATCTATATACGTCCTGACGAGTTAAAATATGAAAATTTACTCATGTCATCCAGACCAGATTTTATTAGATGCGACAATAATCTGAAAAATGAATTTATTGTTGAAATAGAAAACTATGAATCTACAAATGATACGATAAGAAAAGTTGAAGAAAAAGTTAAAAATCTTCCCTTTCCAATTCCATTACCTCCTAACAACAACGAAACAGGAGAAGATATTATTAGCAAACTAATTTCTTTGATGGATAAAAATCCTCTTGCATTTGTGGGAACAGAACAGTTTATATTATCCATTTTTCCTTCTGAGCAGATAGGAAACTTTACATTTTACGCTTTGGAATCCATAACTGACCACTCCTCTCAAGCCGTCATGGAGAACATAGCTTCTCTAAAAGCAAGCTTGGCAGAAGGAATTACTAATTTCCATGATTCGGATAAAATTATCGAATGCCTAAAAAACTTTGGAAGTTATTATTTATATGGTGACAACCATGTTTTTCACCTGCAAACATTGATGAATACAGCTCATGAAAATGGCTGGAAGGCTATAGGAGCTTTCCTGCAACATACAACCATGCATGATTTCCTGCTGCCAATGATGAATTATGATCAGCATATTTCTGAAATAACCCATTCCTGGATTCATCATACTTCGGAGACGTTTTCGGACATAGAAAACTTCGATTTCGATCTTGATATTGATCCCACTGGACATTTTCCATTTATAACTCTCTTTGTATCAGGTTCTCGTGAAATACGCTTAATCAGTAATAATAAAACTTCAATGGAAAATTCCCTAAAAAATGTTCTATTGGATGTAGGTGGTACCGGGTTAGGGGCACTGGGTGGAGCTAAAGCTGGAGCCGTTTTTGGGGGAACTTTAGGTAGTTTTTTTCCGGGTTTTGGTAATGTAATTGGAGCTTCAATTGGAGGAATTATTGGAGGAATCGCTGGAGCCATGGGAGGACGTAAAATTACGAACAATATAAAATGTCGAGAATTGAATCTTGCTATTAGTAATTATCGTTCTGATTTCAATCAAATGTTGTTGGATGCCAAAAAAATCTCTATAAAATCTGTCGAAAAATTACGTTCTTTATCTATTATCAAACAAAAACAATTTATAACAGAATTACCAGATGTTCCATATTTTGATTATTCTAAGTCTGAAATTATTGTTATCGCGCAAAAATTGGTAATGTCACTAAAAGATGATTTACATAATTATAAACAGCAGCTTTTGATTCTAAAGAATTCCAGATTTTCATCAAAAATAAAATATAATAAAATTATTCAATGTATTGATTTGGAACTTGATGAAATTAACAGTCAAGTACCTTCTGATGAGGAAATCAATGAAAATCCCATACAATCGCTATACAATATTTTGGATATTCCTTTTTTGAGGAATGAAAAATTCCACACGGAGTTACCTATGCTACTTCAGTACCTTAAGGAATTAATTAGAAAAAATCGTGCCATGATGATTCTATGGGGAATTAATGCCAATAACCTTTATAAAAGATTAATTTACGATATTAGCATCGAATTAAATGTTCAAGCGGATAATTATAATAGAAAGTGTCTCACTTGGAAATATTCTTTAGATCAGAAAGAAAAATTGGTTCAGAAAGAAAGAGAAAAGCTAGGAATGTAATTCTTCCTCGTGTGATTTCATAAATATCGTTTCAATTTTTACAACCTAAAGCCAATTTTATAATCTGCATCTCTCAGGAACTCATTGGATAAAACAAGGGTATAAGTTAATGCACAAAATTATGATTTTTTTGATTATTAATTATTGAAATGCAATCTGCTCCGCCAGCATTTTTATCATGCTAACTGTTGGAAAGCCTGATTTAGTCAAGCTTTTTTCATTTCTTGCAATATGGGAGTGATGCGGTTTTTTGAAAAGATTACTCTACGGAGTTCTGTACTTGCCTGCGAGCATGTCCTATTCGTCAGAAGGTCAGTGCCGTTTTTTCACGGGAAGCTGGTACTACTACGTATTGGAAAAGCAACAGGAATATTTGTTCACCTGCGGGAATGGGTTCCGGGAAATTTGAGGTCGCTTGGCAGGCCTAGTTATTGTAGCCAGGAAGCTTCTTTGAGTATGAACCTTGCCGATTTCCATCTTGCTGAAACCACTTCTGCGGATATTGAACCCATCCGGCAAATTCATTGCGACGCTTTTGGCCACAATAAGGAAGCTAGGTTAACTGAATAACTTCTAGAAGGTCCAACGGCAGAACCCCATGTTTTCCTGTTTGCGCTTCATTCCGGCAAGCTTGTGGGCTGCACCAGTTTCAGGGGCAGGGATGAACCGGGCATGATTACACATTCTGGCTCCTCTTGCCGTGGTGCGGGAATACTAGCTCCAGGGTATGGGGTGTGTTGATCCAGAGAGGGGTGAAACGGTTGAAGGCCATGGGCTCTCTGGAGGTTTTTGTTCTGGGGCATAAGGAGTATTACCCCAAATATGGCTTCCAGTCGTACACTGTGCGCCGTGAGTTTACGACTCCTTATCTGATTCCGATGAGTTAGGCGAATACTGGATGTACCAGTTTTGTCTCCCGAGGGAGAGGCATTGGAAGGAGGAGCCGTCCAATACGCTCATATGCTCGACAGGCCCGGGCATTGGAGACGGCGAGAGCGACCGTTGGATTTGTTGATGGCTATAGTGAGGACGGAACTCCTTACGAGGGAATCACGGTAACAAGACACTCTTTGTTTTGCCCTCTCTGGCGTATGGTTTCCACAGGTTTGTGTAGCCGGTCCGGGGAATTAGGAAAAGGCTATAGTGTCTGGATGGCCCGGTAAAGAAGTGTCCATCTCCTTGGGATTCTTCTCGTACCGGCAATGTCTGGAGGCTCGGGCGTAATTGTTTTCCTTTTCCTTGTTTCTTTCAGCACGGCAGGTTTTCGTCCATGGAAAAGAAGGGAATGGTTCTCCGGCTTTTTCCAAGTTCCCCTGGCAAATGCTGGGAGTTTCTTTATGGTGCAGGGAAATATTCCGCCACGGTTTCCTTTACTTCTTCCAGCCATTTGCGGCGCAGTTCCGGAGTGCTGTCGGCAATGATGCGGAACATTTTTCTTTCAAAGATGTGGACGCCGCAAAAACCGAAGACGCAGTCTTTCCAGATGTGTTCCAGCGGATCACCGAAGATGTCCCTCTCTCTTTCCCCCGGAGTATTGGAGGTATTGAAAACAAGTGCCGCCTTTGCTTGTAACAGGCCGACCTCCATTGTCGCCTTTGGGGAAGGTAAGGCCACTTCCTCCCGGAGTACGCGGTCAATTCAGCCTTTCATGATAGCCGGAGGCTGGCCCCACCAGTTGGGGTGGATGATGACGATTCCGTCCGCTTCCCTGATTTCCTGCTGGTGGAGGGCTGTCAGCGTATCTTCCGGAACGTCGCTGACCAGTTCCGTGTCTGACAGGACAGGGTTGAATTGTTCGCGGTAGAGGTCGTGAAACAGGACGTGATGCCCCCGTTCGTTTAAGGCTTCTGCCGCTGCTGCGGCAATCGCTGCATTAAAACTGTGCTTGTAGGGATGTCCCACGATAACGGATATGTTCATAACGGCTGCTTGAATGACTGCTCCTTTGAATAGTATAGGCCTTGGCGGGAAGAGTAGCTCCGGACGGAGGTCAAGTCAAACCGGCGTTCCGGTATCAACGCGGAATGGTTCATGAAAAAAGCGCCTTCCGGTGAGGGAAGGCGCTTGGAAGTGAGTTGATGAAAAGGGAGGCTTACATGCCCTTGTTCTTCATGGCTTCCGCCAGGGCGGCGCCCATCTGGGCGGGCGTCTTGGCCACCACGATGCCGGCTTCCTTCAGGGCTTCCTGCTTGGCGGCGGCGGTGCCTTTGCCTCCGGCCACGATGGCTCCTGCGTGGCCCATGCGGCGTCCCTTGGGAGCCGTGGCGCCTGCGATGAAGGCGGCGACGGGCTTCTTGCAATTGTTCTTGATCCATTCGGCGGCTTCTTCTTCTTCGGAACCGCCGATTTCGCCAATCATGATGAAGGCGTCCGTGTTCGGGTCTTCCGTGAAGAATTGCACAGCCTGCTGCTGGGTCATGCCGTGGACGGGGTCGCCGCCGATGCCGATGCACATGCTCTGGCCCAGGCCCATGTTGGTGACTTGCCAGACGGCTTCATAGGTGAGCGTGCCGGAACGGGAGACGATGCCGATTCTGCCGGGTTTGAAGATGTAGGCCGGCATGATGCCGATCTTGCAGTTGGCGGCAGGGTTGACGATGCCGGGGCAGTTCGGGCCGATGAGGGTCACGTCCTTGTCCTTCAGGAAGGCTTTTACCTTCTGCATGTCCTGCACCGGGATGCCTTCCGTGATGCAGACGATGAGCTTCACGCCCGCGTCCGCGGCTTCCATGATGGCGTCCGCAGCGAAGGGCGGGGGAACGAAGATCATGGAGGCGTTGCAGTCCGTGGCCTTTTTGGCTTCCGCCACGGTGTCGAAGACGGGGACCTTGCCTTCAAAGAGCTGGCCGCCCTTGCCGGGGGTCACGCCGGCGACGACGTTGGTGCCGAAGTCCATGCAGTTTTTGGCGTGGAATGCGCCGGCGCTGCCGGTGATGCCTTGCACGACCAGACGGGTGTTCTTGTCAATGAGAGATGTCATTGTCGTAATAAATAGTGAGGGTTATTTGACTGCTGCCACCGCTTTCTGGGCGGCTTCGTCCAGGTTGTCGGCAGGGATGATGGCAATGCCGCTGTCTGCGAGGATTTTCTTGCCGATTTCCACGTTGGTGCCTTCCAGGCGGACGACGAGCGGGATTTTCATGTCGATGTTTTTCGCCGCGGCCACAATGCCCTGGGCGATGACGTCACAGCGCATGATACCGCCGAAGATGTTGACCAGAAGAGCCTTCACATTCTTGTCGCTGGTGAGGATGCGGAACGCGTTGGTTACCATTTCCTCCGTGGCGGAACCGCCTACGTCCAGGAAGTTGGCGGGCTCCCCGCCGTAGTATTTGATGATGTCCATGGTTGCCATGGCCAGGCCGGCGCCGTTCACCATGCAGCCGATGTTGCCGTCCAGGCCGATGTAGTTCAGGTCATACTTGCCGGCTTCCACTTCACGGGGGTCTTCTTCCGTTTCATCCCGCATTTCCATGATTTCCGGGTGGCGGTACAGGGCGTTGTCGTCAAAGTTGAATTTGGCGTCCAGCGCGCATACGCGGTCATCCGTGGTGACCACGAGGGGGTTGATTTCCACCAGGGAGCAGTCCAGGGCGGTGAAGAGCTTGTAAACGTTGGTGATGAGCTTGGTGGCCTGGCGGAGCAGGGGGCCGGTCAGGCCCAGGGCCACGGCGATCTTGAGAGCCTGGAAGGGCAGGATGCCCAGGGCCGGGTCAATGTGTTCGCGGATGATGGCTTCCGGCCGGGTGGCGGCCACTTCTTCAATGTCCATGCCGCCTTCCGTACTGGCTACGATGACGGGGCATTCACGGGCGCGGTCCTGGAGAATGGCGAAGTAGCATTCCTTTTTCAGGTCCACGGCTTCCGCCACCATGATCTTGCTGACCAGCTTGCCGGTTTCCCCGGTCTGCTTGGTAACCAGAACCTGGTTGAGCATCTTGCCGGCCACATCTTCCACTTCCTCCACGGAGTCAACGACGTGCACGCCGCCCTTGAAACCGTTTTTGAAGGTGCCTTTGCCACGGCCGCCAGCGTGTACCTGTGCCTTAACTACGTATTGGGAGACGCCCATGTCCCGGGCTATTTGTGCTGCTTCCTGGGCGGTAGCGGCGGCGATGCCCTTGGGGGTAGCCACGCCAAAGCGCTCAAAGAGTTGTTTTGCTTGATATTCGTGAATGTTCATGACAGTGGGCCGTTCGGCCAAATGTTTGCGAAAGAAAGGCTATGCCTGTTTTTTGTGCCGGTCAAGGGAGAATGGTTTGGTCTTTTGATTTTTTGTCCGGGGGATTCATGGAGCGCCTTTGGAAATCAAAGAAGACAGAAGGCTTGACTGCATGCTTAAAGATTGTGAAACTTTCCTCTCATTTTTCCGTATTATATCTTTTATGAAAATTTACCGTCCTTCCGACACCTGTTTTGACGAGATGAAAAGCCGGATGAACCGCCGCGCCCTCCCGGAGGATTCCGTAAGGGATACCGTGAACGCTATTATCCGGGACGTTTCCGCGCGCGGGGACGAGGCCCTTTTTGATTACGCCGCCAGGTTTGACAAGGTGGAGCTGGACCCTTCCTCCCTGTTTGTGACGGAAGAAGAGCTGGCGGAGGCGGAAGCCGCGGTGGAGGATTCCGTGAAGGAGGCCATTGCCGCCTCCCTGGCCAACATCCATTATTTTTCAGACCGCAGCCGCAGGCAGGACTGGTCCGGCGTGAACGCCCAGGGGGTGGAGGTGGCGGAGCGCTTCCTGCCGTATGACCGCGTGGGCATTTATATTCCCGGCGGAAAGGCTCCCCTGGTGTCCACGTCCATCATGACGGGCGGTTTTGCCCAGGCCGCCGGCGTGCGGGAGATTGTGGCCGCTACGCCCTGCGGGCCGGACGGACGGGTGAATCCCGCTCTTTTATACGCATTGAAGGCTTCCGGCGCTACGGAGATTATTAAAGCAGGCGGTGCCCAGGCGATCGCCGCCCTGGCGCTGGGGACGGAGAGCGTGAAGCCGGTGGAGAAGATTTTCGGCCCCGGCAACCGTTTTGTAGTAGAGGCCAAGCGCCAGCTGGTGGGAGCCGTCGCTATTGACTTGCTGCCCGGCCCCAGTGAAGTGATGGTGCTGGCGGATGATACCGCGGATGCGGAGTTTCTGGCTGCCGATCTTCTGGCGCAGGGGGAACACGGCCCGGACAGCGTGGTGGTGTTTGTCACCACGTCGGAAACGCTGCTGGAGCAGGTAGAGGCGGAGGTGGAACGCCAGGCCGCCCTGCTGAGCCGCGGAGCAATTATCCGGGAGGTGCTGGACAAGCACGCTTACGGTTTTCTGGTCTCTTCCATCCGGGAGGGCGTGGATCTGGTGAACGCCTTTGCCCCGGAGCACCTGGTGCTCGTCACGCGGGATGAAGACGCCGTGCTGGACGGCATCCGCACGGCGGGCGCCATTTACACCGGCGCTCTTTCCACAGTGGCCTGCGGGGATTTTCTGGCAGGGCCCAGCCATACGCTGCCCACCGGAGGGGCCGGCAAGTCCTTTTCCGGCCTGCGGGCGGACCAGTTTCAGCGGCGCACCAGCGTGGTGCGGATGAACCGGGATTCCGTGCTTAAATCAGCCCCGTATGTGGCGGAGTTCGCCAGGGTGGAGGGGCTGGACGCCCACAACCACTCCCTCCAGGTCCGCGCCGCGCGCGTTGACCGGTAATCCAGACTTTCCCCACCTACTCCCCCCATGAAACAACAGCAAGGAACCAAGGAACGATTGCTGGATGCGGCGGAGTGCCTGTTTGCCGAGCACGGCTATACGGGCACTTCCATGCGCATGATTTCCCAGCAGGCCTCCGTCAACATCGCCTCAGCCAATTATTATTTCGGCGGCAAGGAGGGGCTTTGGAAGGCGGTCATGATGAAGTATGCGCCGCAGGCGCGGGATTTCCGGATTTCCATGATGGATGACGCCATGGAAAAAGGCACGGTGCGGGCGCTGGCCCATGCCTATGTTTACCCTTCCTTCCACGGCCTTCTGCATGTGAAGCTGGAAGACCTGGGCAATTTTCCCCATTACCTGCGCCTGCTGGGCATCTGCCATGTGCAGACTCCGGAGATAGCAGTGGAGTATATCAAGGAGGTGTATTCCCCCATCCGCCGCCGGCTGCATGACTGCATCCGCACCATGTTTCCGGACGCTTCCACGTACCAGATTTTCTGGACGGTGCTGGCTATTGAAAGCATCATGATCGGCCTGCTGACCCGTTTGCGGATGATTATGGAGCTGATGGAGAACAACCGGGTCCCCAAAGGCAGCGTGCAGGATTTGTTTGAACTGATTGTCCGCCAGGTGGACGGCCTGATCCATTTGTGCGGAAAACCCGCGTAACCGTTTCACTGCCGTCCGCATTCCACATGTTCAAGTCCCTCATCCGCACGTTTGCCATTGTAGTGGCTTTTATTGCGGGGTACATGATGCCCGGCCTGCACGTGTATGGCTGGACGTTCAAGTGGATGCTGATCGTCATGCTGTTTGTGACGTTCCTGGGCATCCGCTTCAAGCGGATGAAGCCGGAGCGGACGCACTGGCTTCTGGTGGGGGCCAACCTGCTCGTGGCCGTGGCGGCCTGGGGCGTATGCCGCCTCGTTTTTGGGGACGGGTATCTGGCGGAGGCCGCCTTCTTCGTGGGCATCATGCCCACGGCCACGGCGGCTCCGGTAGTAATGGGGCTGCTGGGAGGCAGCGTGGAGTTCATGCTGACCGCCCTCCTGCTGGCCAATGGCGTCATTTGCGCCCTGCTTCCTTTCATCCTTCCGGCGGTCGTGGGGCAGGGGGGCTTTGAGATTTACCTGAACGTGGCCGAGAATATTTCCCTGGTGATGCTGCTGCCGCTGGTCCTGGCCCTGGCGGCGCGGCGTTTTTATCCGCGGGCCATTGCGTGGCCGCGGAAGCTGAAGGACGTCACTTTTGGCATCTGGGTGGTGATTCTGGTGCTGATCGCGGCGAACGCTTCTTATGACATTTCCTCCCGTGACGGCATTTCGGAACGCGTGCTGGAGCAGATCGGCGCGGTTTCCCTGCTGATCTGCGGGCTCAACTTCGGGCTGGGGCATTTGCTGGGGGGGCGCACGCGCGCCGCGGAGGGCAGCCAGGCCCTGGGGCAGAAGAATACAACGCTGTCCATTTATCTGGCGCTGACGTATGCCAGCCCCATTGCCGCGCTGGGACCCACGTTTTACGTGCTGTGGCATAATTTATGGAATGCCTGGCAGTTGTACCGGGCATCCGAACGGAGGCGCAGGAACGGCTGACCGGAATCGCCGCTGCCTTTTCCGGAAGTGGAAGCCGGAGAGCGGCAGCTTCTCCTGCTCCGGATGGCTGACAGGGAACGGCTGACGGAGGTTTTCCTGCTGCCTTCATGAAGGGCGCAGGAGCTCCTTCCATGCAAAAAGCTTGAAATTCAGAGCGCTCCCGGTAACGTTATGCACTTGTTATGCAGGTCTCTTCTCCTTTGAAACCCCTGTCCCCGCGCACCAAGTGGCTGATTGCCCTGTGCTTGTGCGTGCTCGTGATGCTGCTGGAGTTCCTGACGTACCACATGGCGTACCGCATAGGCCATGATGAAGGGATGCTGGCTACCCCTGCGGTAGTGGTGCAGAAGAGTGATGAAAAGGCCATGCAGAATTTATCCCGTTTCATGGCGGACGTGTTTGCTTCCCGTGAAAGCCTGGCCGGCATTCTGGACAACCGGGATGAACGCCTGGCATGGATCAGGGATCCGGAACTGCGCACGGAGACGGCCTGGGGCCTTACCCGTGAACTGATCAGCCGGGACGGCGTGGACCGCGCGCTGCCCACGGCCAGGGAACTGATTGACGCTGGCTACGCCGCGGGGCGTTACGGCACATGGGCGCCCCGTGCGGATGCCGTGGCGCAGGCCCTTCTGTCAGTGCACCGGTATTCTCCGGCTTATGATTATTTGAAAACGGCTGTGGAAGGGTATGAAAAGGAGGGAATGGCCGCGGAACTGGTGAAGGCCCTCCAGACCATGAGCTCCATTGACCAGATGCTGAACAGGAATGATGAGGCGAATACCCTGCTTCAGCGCGCCGTGGATGCCGCCGCCCATCTGGGGCCGGACGCCCTTCCGGTCAGGTCCAGGCTGATGGCCGCCCAGGGCAGGCTGGCCCGCACCACGGGGCGCATTCCGGAATCCCGCGCGTATTTCAAGAAGGCCCTGGCCCTGTGTCCCCAGCCGGACAAGACGACCGGTGACCTGGCCCTGGCGAGCATCAGCATGGGGGAGGCCATGCTGGAAGCCGGCAGGAAGGAAGAGGCGCGGGAATTGTTTTTAAAGGGCCTTTCCGGTTCGGAAAACGCCCCCTACCTGTTGAATGACTGCCTCAACGCCCTGCGCGGCCTGGCGCGCATTTCCACGGAACAGGGGAATTATGAGGAAGCGCTGGCTTATCTTTACCAGGCGGAAGGCGCCGCCCGCGGCGTGCTGCCGGCGGACCATGCATTCTGGGCCGGGCTGTACGACCAGAGGGGGTGGGTCAACATCATGCGCAAGGCCGCTCCGGAGGCTCGCTCTGATTTTCAGAAAGCTATCAATAACAGCGCCTCTTCCCCCGTCATTTCCGCCCAGTCCCGGGAAGGGCTGGGCAAGGCGTGGCTGGATGCCGGTGAGGGAGACAAGGCCAGGGAAAACCTGAAAAAGGCCCTTGAGCTTCGGGAATCCCATTTTGCCTCTGACACTCTGTCCCTGGGCCGCGTTTATTATTCGCTGGGCCTTGCCAGCGATATGTCCGGGGACCGGGAAAGCGCCCTGCACGCTTACGCCGGAGCGGTGGATTCCCTGCTGAAATGCGGAGAAGGGCCGGAGCGCCAGAGCCTGCTGGTCCAGTCCTACTTATGCAAGGCGTACGCCCTGTGCGACGGGGAGCAGTGGAAAGAAGCCGTGGAAGCCTTTGAAGCGGTGCTCCCCATGCTGGAAGGGGAACAGCGGTCGGAAAATTACAAGCAGCTGGGCCGTTGCTATGATGAGTTGGGCATGAAAGAGAAAGGGGATGCCTGCTGGAAGGAATCCGGCTTCCCCCGCGTGCGCATGGAGTCTCCGGGACGGAGGCCATCCGGAAGCTCCAGGTCTTCCCGGCGTTAGCTTTCACTGATTCCCGTAAGACGTTGGGAGATGTTTATTTTGCTTGATTTGTGCCGTCTTTTTGGCTCAATGCCTGCATGAGTTCCGAGCGCCATTTTTCCAACAAACCCTACCGTCCCTCACGTAAAAAAAAGTCTTACTGGAAGCCCGTTCTCTTTCTGGTGGTGCTGGGGGGCCTCTGGTTCGGATACATCCAGTACTGGCCCACGATTGAAGGATGGTTCAAACCGACCATTCATGAGGTGCACAGCCAGACCCAGGCCATGGGGCACTTGCAGGGCATGCTGGCCTCCTGGAACGGCTCTGATGCGGAGCTGGCGCAGCTGGCCGCCTCCGTGGACAAGCAGGTGGAATGGATGAACTCCCCGGAAGCGCGGGATTCCTTTACGTGGCTCCTGGCGGTGGAAATGGACAGGCGCGGCATGCTGAAGGAGTCCGAACCCATGCTGGCATCCCTGCTGGAAAAGAAGCTGGCCGATTCCGCCTCCATGACGGCGGAGGACAGGGGGCGCCTTCTGGGCGTGAGCCTGAACTGGGCGCGGGAGTTTGCCGCCCGCAAGCATGACGCCACGGCGGAAAAGCTTTATGAGGTGATTCTGAAGAATACGCCGGAGGACCAGGTTTCCATCCGTCTGGCATGCCTGGAACCGCTGGCCCATTACGCGTATGACCAAGCCAAATTTGAGCGTTTTTCCTCCTTGTGCCAGCAGGCCGTTTCTCCCGTGATGAGGAGCAGGCTGAAGAAGCCGGAGGATGTGAAGAGCATGGTGAAAATACTCCTGCTCCAGGATACCCTGCCGGACAAGGCCACGGGCCAGCCCGGCACCACGGGGAGCGTCATCGCCCGGGAACTGCTCACCAAATTCCGGCTTACCGCCAGCCCGGACATGGGACGCATCATCCTGAATGAGCTGAATATGCCGCTCAATGCGCGCCGGAAGTATTCCCAGGCGGAGCTGAAGGCCATGGCTGACCAGCTGGAAGCCGCCTTGATTTGCTTCCGCGCCGCGGAGACGGAGATGGACTGCACGCCGGAGACCATGCTGGCCCTGGCGAGGGTCAGAATGCAGATGGGGGATTTAAAGGAGGCCAGCCTCCTGCTTTCCCGTGCGGAAGGAACCGCCATGACGCTGGGCGTGGATGCGCCGCGCATTCTCAGCGGCTCCAGCCTGAGCCAGGACATTGCCGCCCTGCGTACCCAGCTTGAAAAATACGGACAGGCGGAGGCCCTGGTGAAACGCGCTTATGAGGATGTGAACGTTGCCGCGGCTTTCCTGAAGGCGCGGGATTATGACCAGGCCATGAAATATCTGGACCAGGCCATGAAGGTGGCTCGTGAAAACACGACGTTTGTCCAGGCCCTCCAGCCCGTCATCCTGAACCTTCAGGCGGAGATAAGCGCCGGCAGGGAACAGTGGGCCCTCTCGGAAGCGCAGTATGGAAAGCTGGTGGAAGAGTGGGACGCGTTGAGCGCGGAAGACCAGGCCAGGCTCCAGAGCAATCTGGCCTCCATCCAGTCACAGGAGCTTTACAAGAAAATCCACCGGAACTGGGCGAATGTGTGCCTTAAGCAGAACAGGACCACGGAAGCGCGCAGGGTACTGGCCAAAATAGGGGAAGCTCCGGCTGAAGAACCGGAAAAGCCCGCCTCCCGCCGGCGCCGCAGATAACAGAACTTCCGTTACCCTCACCGGAAAGGAATGTCCAGAGGCAAAGATGGAAATTCCCGCATATGGCGCGGAAGCTGCCCCCTACCTGTAAGACGTTCCGGCAACAGGCATTCCCGCATTCTCCACCGCAGAGGAAGGGGAGAACGTCCCCTAGGGTGATGCTTCCGTCTTTTCCTTGCGGCGGATGCCCATAGGGGCCGCTCACCGGGAGCAGGGGCGGTATTATTGCCGGAATAGAAGCATGAGCCGCATTTTACCGAATGTAATTTTTCCGGTATAATTCAGCAAAGGCATTGAAGCCGGGAAACAGCTTCAATGAGTTTCCCTAGCCGCGGACTTTGGCTTTTTGAAGAGTCCTCTTTCCGTGGATCATTTTTTCACGGCGGTCCGCAGCGGACTGCCGGCGTGAGCGCACTGTATATTTTGCGAAAATTTGGCTAACCGTAAGGTTGCCCTGCTCAAAAAGGTTGAAAATGTTATCTCTCACTCTCATCGCTTCCTGAAGCGCCGCGTCAGCGCCCCCGTATTGAGAATCGGAGAAATAACGAGTGAACAAACGCTTGTTCTTACAGATAGCCAACCGATAGCCCTGGAAGGCTGTTGTTTCGTAAGTGTAACGGGTGATGTTTTTACAAGGCATATGTACAGAAGTTATGGGACCGGGTAATAGGAGCAGTGACAGGCTTCTATTAGGATAGGTCTCACTTCCTGTAAAATCCAGAAAAAACACAATTTGTTAGATTGAGTGCAAAGAATGCGATTCTAGGCGTTTGTGGACAGTTTATTGTGATGTGTCATCCTTGACAAAAAAACAACCGTCGGAGACACGGACTTTTAATTTTTCCCCGGGCTGGACCTGGCTCGTTTGGCGAATCAGCTGTTTTTGCCCGTTTTCCACCAGGGCGTACCCCCGGCGCAGCGTTTGCTCCGGGCTGTGGGCATTCACCCGGGCTTGAAGAAGAGCCAGTTGTGAAGCAAACTCAGCCATGCGCGCGGCGGCGGCATGGGCCAATCCTGCCCGGAGGGAATCTAGGAGCTGCATGCGTTCCCGGTTGCGGTGCGCCGGGTGGCGCATTTGCAACTGGTGTTCCAGTTGATTGATATGGAGTGTGTTCTGGAAAATGCGCGTGGCGGAGGCATTCAGCAGGGTCTCCTCCATGTCGTCCAGGCGCTGGGCATAGGGGGAAAGCAGGGAATCCGCATCCAGCAGTTTTCCGCGCAGGTAAACATCCAGTTTCAGCTTGGAGCGCAACAGGGAATGCCGGGCGGAGGCGTGCAGGGCCTGCTCCATCCTGGACAGTTTCCGGAGCCATTCGGGGCCGTCCGGCGTAGCCAGTTCCGCCGCGGCGGTGGGGGTGGGCGCGCGCAGGTCCGCCACAAAATCCGCAATGGTGAAATCCGTATCATGCCCCACGGCGGAAATCACGGGAACGGTGCATTCGTAAATCGCGCGCGCTACCGTTTCCTCATTGAAATTCCACAAGTCCTCAATGGAGCCGCCGCCGCGGCCCACAATAAGCACGTCCACGGGGGGCAGGCCGTTGAGGGCCGCGCGGGACCAGGCGCGGACCGCCGCGGCTATCTCATGCTCCGCTCCGGCCCCCTGCACGCGCACGGGCAGCAGATAGGCCTTCACCCAGGGGGCGCGGCGTTCCAGCACATGGCGTATGTCCTGGATGACGGCTCCGGTGGGGGAGGTGATGATGCCGATGGCGCGCGGGAAGGCGGGGATGCCTTTTTTACGCTCCGCGTCAAACAATCCTTCCCGCTGGAGTTTTTCCTTCAATTCCAGGAAACGGGCCTGCAAGTCCCCCTGTCCGGCTGCCTTCACCTGCCTGATGACCAGTTGAAGCTGCCCCCTGTCCGGATACACGGTGGCGCTCCCCAGCACATGGACCTTCATCCCTTCCTGGAGCCGTACGGGGCATTTGGAGGCCGCCGCCTTGAAGAAGGCGCAGAAGATTTCCGCCCCCTGTTCCTTCAGGGTGAAGTAAACGTGGCCGCTGGTGTGGTGCTTCACGTTGCTGAGTTCCCCCACCACCCATTGGGTGCCCACGGCAATGCTCACCGTATCCCTCAGGCGGTAGACAAGCTGTTTAACCGTGATGGGCCTGGGGGCTGCGGGCGTTTCCTCCGGGAATTCCATAAATTATGGTTCAAAGGGGATGTTCAGCGCTTCATAAGCCAGCATCCTGCATTGCTTGATGTCCAGCTTGCCGGACGGCAGCACCGGAATGCGCTCCACGGGAATAATCTCCTTGGGGCACCACAGGGCCGGAAGCCCCTGGTCAATCAGGCCGTGCCTGATCAGGGTGCGCGCCTGGTGCACGTAGTCCGTCACCAGCGTGGTGAGCAGGGCCACGGCCTCCCCCTTCACGGGGTCCGGAATGGTGACGACGGCTATGCGCCGTTCCTCGTCCGCCGGGTCCAGATTCCAGATGTTCATGATGGCGGCCTCCAGCGCTTCATGGGGAACCATCTCCCCGCCTATCTTGGAAAAGCGGGAAATGCGGCCTTCAATCTTCAGGAAGCCGAATTCGTCCGCGGAACCTATGTCCCCGGTTTTCAGCCATCCGTCCACGAAAATGTCCCGGTCCGCTTCAGGCCCTCCCAGGTAGCCGGGGAAAATATTCGGCCCTTTCAGCCAGATCATGCCGGACGTGGTGACAGGCACCACGCGGCCCGTATGAGGGCTGGTGATGCGTATGGCTATGCCCGGCAGCAGGGCTCCCACGGAACCTTTCTTCATGCCGGGAATGAAGTCTCCGGCGGCGTTGGAGGGAGCCGGGTCAATGAAATTGACGGAGCAGACGGGGGAGGCCTCCGTCAGGCCGTAGCCTTCACACGGAATGGTGCCGAATTTCTCCCGGAAAGCGGCGGAAAGATCGTCCGGCAGCTTCTCCGCGCCCACAATCAGGTAGCGCACGGTTTTAAAGGTATCCGGCTCGCACCGTTTCATGAAGCCGCGCAGGAAGGTGGGCGTGGTGACCACCAGGCTGATGCCGTACTGCTTGATCAGCGCGCCCAGGCGCTTGGCTTCCAGCGGGGAGGGGTAGGTAACCATGTCATACCCGCCGATCATGGGGTACCACAGGCCGATGGTGATGCCGAAGCAGTGGAACACGGGCAGGCTCCCCAGGAACCTGCTCTGCGGCGCGAGCGTGATGCGGGAGGAGCACTGGGAGATGTTGGAAAGCAGGTTGTGGTGGGTCAGCGGCACGCCCTTGGGTTCTCCGGAGGAGCCGGAGGTGAACATCAGCACGGCCTCGTCCGCGCCCGTGGGCGCGTCCAGCCCCAGCTTCCTGATCATGAACCCGGCGGTCAGGAACTTCATGGCCAGGCCCCAGCGTTTGGCGGAACTCTTGAGCAGGGGAATTTCCCTTTCCATGAAGATCAGGTCCCGCTGGGGGGGCCATGGGAAATTCTGAAGCTTGCGCATGAACGTGTCCGCCGTGATGAACCAGTCCACGCCGGACTGTTTTACGGAACTGGCAAAAGCACCTTCCGAGGCTGAATAATTGAAATTCACCGGCGTTTTCCCGGCGAACAGGCAGCCCAGGTTGGCAATGGCCGCGCCCTTGCCGGGCGGCAGGATGATGCCCACCCGGCGGTTGGAGGTGATCTTTTTCAGCCGCTTGGCAAAGGCCACGGAAATGGCCAGCAATTGGCCGTAGGTCAGCGTAGTGTCGTCAATGCCGTCAATGACCCGGCAGTCCGAATGCTGCTTGAGGCTGCGGAACAGCAGGGCGGACAGGGAGCCGTGAAGCTGGGGCAGCGTGGCGTAAGCCTGGGCGGAACATTCCAGCCAGGCGGAGGTCAGGCGCGGCGCCATTTCAGCGCCGGGGGCCAGCTTGGGGAGAATATGGATCTGGATATCCGCCTGGACGTCCGTATCCGCCTCCGCATCCAGCACGGAGCTGGTGTAAAAGCCCACGTAAACCGGTACGGGGGAAATGTGGAGCGCTTCCAGGGCCTTGATGACCCGCGGGGGAATCTGGCTGATGGAGCCCTTGATGTGCGCCACCGGGCCGGGAAGGAACACCACGCGCCTTCCTGCGTTAATGCGCTCCATGATGGCGGCACGCAGGGCGATAGGATCGCTGGAGCCCGCCTGGAACAGGATGCCGTCCGCCCTGGTGGATTCCAGATGGGCGGCGATGGATGTGTCCGGGGGCAGGCCTTCTTCCACCAGGTAGGTGATGCGCTCCCTGCCCAGTTCCTTTTCGAGCATAAGCAGGGTTTTGTGGGATGCCTTGTTGAAAATCAGCAGGTCGCCGGAGTCGGATAGATTGGAGGAACCGAAGATGGCCATGAGAAAAATAGGTGGGGAAACTCGCTCCATTCATGATAGCAATTCGAGGTGCGGAGGGCAAGTAGGAAAGGCGCCCTCATTCCGGTTCCCGGCATCCATGAATAGCGGAAAAATACAGCCGCAGCGGGAGCATGTTTTTTATGGGAAGGATATTGTTTTTCATGGAACGTGCCGGAGGGCTCCCTGGGAACCCCGGAAGCGGCTCCTGCCGCAGAACCCGCCCGGACCAGTCAGTTGGCGCCCCCAGCCACTTCTGGAAAAGCCGGAATGATGGAAAGGAAAAGGAACCTGATGCCGGAAAAAAACATCCATGAACCAAGGCGGATTTGAAATCCGGACGGGGCGGGAATGCTGTGCGGCCGGCAGCCGGAAAGGACGATAAGGCATTCACGGGAATATACTTTCCGATGCGTTAAATGGGATTTATTACCGAATTGCATGGATTGATTGGAGGGACAAACCAAAATAATTGGAAGAAAGGAAAACAAGGTAAAGCTTTGAAAACCCCACTTCCAGATTGACACCGGATTTCAAATCCGATATTTCATTCATCTAATAGCATGTCTCATTTCTGCTAAAAGACCACGTCTTTCTCAATATATTTATAATTAATTGTTTTCTTTATGAAGCTGCATTTACCCCTCAAGTTGTTGTCCGCTCTTCTTGCCTGTTGCGCCGTTCTGTCGGCATCCGTTCATGCGGAGCCCCTCACCATTACGGCCAACCAGACTTTTGATACGGACGTTACCTGGAATGAGACCACGACGATTGGGGCGGATAACCTGACACTGACCATTGAGGCCGGAAAGACCGTCACCCAGGCGGAAGGGGCATTCAACATCGGAAACAACAGCCTGACCCTTACCGGCGGCGGCGTGTTCAAGATTGAAACGGCGGCTACCGTGAAAGTGGGGAGCGGCACCGTATCCAAAACCCTGACGATCGACAACGCCACGCTGGATTTGAGCTCTCCGGGAGCCAGTCTCAGCCCGGCAGGGGACAATTATACGCGCTACAGGGTGACCGTCACCAACGGCGGCGTGCTGCGCGTGGGGGAATATACGTATGACGGCGCGGGGCTGGGCTCCATGGCCGTCAACACGGATTACTGGACCTTGAACAACGGGCGCCTGGAGATTACCAAGGCAACTGACGGAACCTTCGGGAACGGCCTGACGGTAGCGGCAGGCGGCGGCACCGTGGAGGTGGTGAATGCCGCCAGCACCATGACGATTACCGCGGACGCTTCTCATTATATCCAGCTGAACGGCGCCCTGACCATTACCGGGGCAGGGAACATGACCACGGGCAATGACAATGCATTCCGCGGAACCGGGCGCCTGGTCAAGGACGGTTCCGGAATGCTGACCCTGGCCAACACCTCCTCCTTCACGGGCGGCGTGGAGTTGAAGGGGGGCACCCTCATTGTCAGCAATGCCTCCGGAATGGGGACCAACAAGAACCTGTCCGTGACGGGGAATGCGTCCATCGGCGGCATTTCCGCGGGCTACCAGGGGCTTTCCCTTGCCTCCGGCGTGAGCCTGGACGTCTCCGCCGTAGACAATAATGCCGGGCTCACCATGGCCTCCGGCGTCTTGTCCCTGGCGGGGCAGAATACAATGACCGGCAACCTGAACCTGGGCGCAGCCGTGCAGATTGACGCCACCCACATGACGGTGAACGGCAATCCCCTGCTGGCCCTGAACGGCGCGCTGACGGTCAACGGAAGCCTGCTGCTGGCGAACAGTGACGGCGTAAGCTGGAGCGCAGGCACGTACAATCTGATCAATGCCACGGGCGGCATCACCGGGGATTTGGCCAATACCATTCTGCTGGGGACCGAATACATCGGCAACTGGAGCACGACGGACAATGTCCTGAAATTTGTCGTGGAGCAGGTTACGTCCCTGACCTGGACAGGCGGCGGAGACAATACGTGGACAGTGGGAGGAACGGGGAATTCCCCCTGGAATGCGGGGTTGCCCTTTGCCAACGGCAACGGAGTCGTTTTTGGGGACGTGGCCGGCAATGCGCCGCAGACCGTAAACATCTCCGGACAGGTTGATCCGGGCCTGATCGTCGTCAATGCGGAGACGACCAACTACACGTGGACGGGGACCGGCTCCCTTGCGGGAAGCTCCAAGCTCCAGAAGACCGGCGCCGGAACCTTGTCCATCGCCACGGACAACGCCGGTTTTTCCGGAGAAGTTCTGCTGGGCGGCGGCACGGTGGAAATGCAGCATGCCGGAGCCCTGGGCACCGGTAACATCATCTTTAATGGAGGCGCGCTCAAGTACGGCGCGGGCATGACGGCGGACATTTCCGGCCAGATCAAGACGGATGCTCTGGCTTCCAACTCCATTCTGGTGGACACGAACGGGAATGCCGTAACATGGGCCTCCCTGCCCGGATGGGCGGGTACCATCACCCGCACGGGGAACGGCAGCCTGCTGCTGGCGGCCGGCACTTACGGGGGTAAATTGACCAACAGCGGATCCGGTTCCCTGGTCATTGGAGCGGGGAATTCCACCTTGAACGGAGGAATCAACGGCACCGTCACCAAGACGGGGACCGGAACCTTGACGTTAAGCCTCAATTCCTTCAATGCTTCAGGAGGAGGAACGCTGGTGGTGGAACAGGGGACCGTGCAGCTTGCGGACAATGCCGGAACGTGGAGCTCCAACCTGAACATTACGCTGGGGGAAAATACCGTAATGGATGTAGTCGGTGCTTCGAACAAGGTGACGGGCACCGGAACCCTTACCATGGGGAACGGCTCCACGCTGCATGTAAGGAACGGCAATGGAAACGGCGCGAATTTCGACATGAAAATCGTTCTGGATGCCGCGGGCGGATATGTCTCCATCGGGGGCGCTATTTATGGAGACAACACTGCTGTTTCATCCACGCTCACCGGAACGGGCGGTCTCAAGATCGTTTCCGATGCCGGGGCAAACGGCTGGAGTTTTAAAACGGGCTGGGTGAAGAATTCCTATGACGGCGACACGGAAATAGCCGGAACCGGCAACCTGATCAAGCTGACGTACAATATCGGGGACGCTTCCGTCGTTTCCGGTCAGACCCTGACCCCGTGGGGGCAGGGCAACGTAACACTGGGCGGCAATGGAAAAGACGTTACCGTGACGTTCAGCAACCTGAATTCCAATACGGTGACGGGCGGCGTCTCCCTGGCCGGGGATATCACCCTGAAAGGGACGAATGCGGCTACGAAGCTGAGCATCTTTAACGGAGCCACCGTAAACGTGAACCTCAACGGCAAGGTGTCCGTGGAAACGTCCGGGACTGGAACGGCGACCATCTTGAGCGGGGACAGCCTCCAGATGCTCGGCGGCCTGGGTGGAACGGGAACGCTGGCAGTCACTACCCGCAACAATGCCGGAGCGCTGACGCTGGGCGGGGATGTATCCGGATTTTCCGGAACGCTGAACCTTGCCGGAGCAAACCTTTACCTGAATGCGGATACGGCGCTGACCGGAACGCTGAACGCCTCCACCGCCAAGGTGACGGCGCTGCGGAAGCAGAACGTGACCGGAACGTTGAACGCCGCCTCACTGGCGGTTGAAGGGAACGCCCTGAGCGCTGACGGAGCAGCGCTCACGGTGAGCAGCCTGGCCCTGGGCGCGGATGCGGGCGTAAGCCTGGACATCAACGGGAATATCACCGCGGGAACTTATACCCTGGTTTCCTGGGACAACCTGACGGCCGGAAACTTTGCGGATGCGGGGACGATGACCCTGACCGGCACGCTGGCCAGCCTGTACCAGGGGACCTTTAACGTGAACACCGGGGACAAGACGGTGACCGTCTCCGTCAGCATGGCGGACGGCGTGGTGGTCTGGGACGGCAATCCGATCGGCGCCGTGGACAACACAACGACCTACCTGTTTGACGGAACGCACACGGGAGTGGCTTCCCTGACGGGGGACATGAATGCCAAGGCCATCTATTTCAACAACGGAGTGGGGCAGGATCTGGAGCTGACCAACAACGGAGGCAAGCTTTCCGGAAACGGCGCCATGACCAAGCTGGGGGAAGGCAAGGTGACCTTCAACAGCTCCAATAACGATTATTCCGGCGCGGTGAACATCAAGGAAGGAACCGTTGCCGTGAAGGCGAACATGGCCCTGGGGACCGGAACGGTGACCGTGGACAGGACGGGGCGCCTGGAAATCGGCGTAACGGGCGGAATTGCGGATATCCTGGGAGCCACCATGCCCACGATTAACGGAGGCACGATCGCCTTTGTCTCCGGCGG
Organism: Akkermansia muciniphila; assembly: GCF_018709685.1. Classification (GTDB taxonomy): domain Bacteria; phylum Verrucomicrobiota; class Verrucomicrobiia; order Verrucomicrobiales; family Akkermansiaceae; genus Akkermansia; species Akkermansia muciniphila_E. The sequence goes on along the minus strand of NZ_JABDHQ010000009.1, from coordinate 4,900 downwards.
GGCCAACACGCTGGGGACCAATCTGGCCAACGGCTCCGGCATTAATCTGGAGGTGGCGGGAGCCGGAACGGCCCTGACGGTTTCCGCGGCCCAGACGAAAACCGCGCTGACCACGGTGGGCGAGGGCGCAGTCCTGAACCTTGGCAAGAACGGGGGCGGAGGAGAATCCATCCTTTACGGGAGCCTGATGGTGAACGGCGGCACGCTGAATACCACGGCGGGCGACCCGTTCGGCTACAACAATAACGGGAACTTCAGCACGCTGACCGTGAACAACGGCACCTGGAATATTACCGGCGGCAATACGACGATGGCCAACACCAGGATGGTGTTCAACAACAGCCGGGTGGTTTTAAACCTTACCGGCGCTGAAAACGGCTTTGATCTGTTCAGCGGCACCAATTATATCATCACGCAGCAGTCGGCAACCGGAATGAGTTCTTTCTCCGTAGCGGAGGGAGGCCCCACCGGCGGCACTATTAATGCCATGACTCTGCGCGGCGGCACTGCCATCTTTGACATTGCCCGGGGCAATTTCACGCTGGATGATGTTAATACGTCTGATTTGAAACTGGACCTGGTCGTTGCCACGGAACAGAACGGCACCAACCTGACCAAGCAAGGGAACGGCATACTGGAACTGACGAAGGCTAACACGTATACGGGCCAGACGCAGATCAAGGAAGGAACGGTCCTGCTGACGGGAGCCGGAACGCTTGGAACGGGAGCAGTCACGCTCGGCGGCAATGGGGACGCCTACCTCACGTATGCGGTGACCGGGGACCGGACGGTAGCCAACGCCATCAGCGGCAACGGAACCATCACGCAAAAGGGAGCGGGCAACGTCACGCTTAGCGGGGCCAACACCTACACGGGAGCGACGAACGTGGAAGCCGGAACACTCACGGCGGGAAGCGCCACGGCATTTGGCACCAGCACGGTTTCCATCTCCTCCGGAGCCACGCTGGACATCGGCAACTACGCGGTCAATAACGCAGTCAATGTAAAAGCCGGCACGGCGGACGCGCTCTCCACGGGGGCCATCACCAGCAACGGCGGTTCCATCGGCAGCCTCACGCTTGGAAGCTACTCGCGCCTCAACGTCACCGGAGACATGGCGATGGCCGCAGGCTCCGCCTTCACCTTTGACATGACGGGACTGACGGCGGGAGGAAACGCCCTGGTAACGCTCACCGGAGGACTGACGCTCACCGGAACGCACAACGTCACCCTGAACAACTACGACACGCTCACCGACGCGGGAGACTACTCCCTGCTCACGGTGGGAAGCGGAACCCTCACGCTGGGCTCCTTCAACATCGGGGACCTCATCAATGACGCCCATCCGGAACTGACCTACACGCTGGGCCTCTCCGCGGACGGCAAAACGCTGCAGCTCAAGATCGAATCCTCCGCGGACATGCTCACCTGGAACGGAACGGCGGACGCCGGAACCTGGAGCGCGGCCGACGTGAGCAACTGGACCTACGGCGGAAGCGGCTCCGCGCCGGCGACCACGGACGGGCAGCCCCTGCTCTTTGACAACACGGCGGCCAACAAAACCGTCACCATCACGGGAGACGTAGCCCCGTCCTCCATCGTCGTCAGCAACAGCGGCGCGGACAACACCTACATCTTCCAGGGAGACGGGCACATCACGGGCGCCACCACCATCCTGACCAAGAGGGGGGACGGCACCCTTCAAATCCGCAATACAAACACCTACGGGGGCTCCACGTCCCTGGAAGGGGGCATTGTGGACATCAACGCGGACGGAGCGCTGGGAACGGGTTCCATCATCTTTGGCGGCGGCACCCTGCAAGCCTCCGGAAACGTGACGCTCACGCAAACCATGGTGCAGAAAAACGCCGGAGACGCCGTCAAGCTGGCCGCCTCCGGAACCGGCACCACCCTGACGGTAGATACCGCCGGGCAGAGCAGCTACCTTCCCCTCAACTGGAACATCTCCGGGAATGGTGCCGTGGCACTGGAAAACATCGCCAACACCACCATCCTCTCCGGAACCGTAACGGTAGCCAGCGGCGCTACTCTCAACCTCTCTGGAGGCAATGAAATCGCCCTCTCCGGCGTACTCAAAAACATCAGCGGCACGCTCGCCAAAACGGACGGAGGCTCCCTGCTCATCAAGGCGGCCAACGGCAATGACGCGCTCAACGGCACGCTCTCCAACGCCGGAGGCAGCATCGTTCTCTCCGGCTACGGAGCGGCCACGGCCAACCGAACCATCACGGTCAACGGCACGCTGAATGCCGACCTGATTGACGTCACCTACGGCGTTACGCTGGACTTGAAGAAAGACCTTGATATCGCTACGCTGCAGATCGGCGGCGGCACAATGGGAAGCAACACGCAGGCCTCCGCGGTCAACGTCAATACGGGCGTCACGCTTACCAGCGCCAGCGTCAAGCTGGGCGGGGCCAACGGCCAGGGAGCGCTCGCCGGCAACCTTAACATCAACGGCGGAACGGCCGTGCTGGGCGGCATCAGCCTGGAAAACGACTCCAACTCCGGCATTACGCTGACCGGCAACGGAACGCTCACGCTGGGCGGGGACATCACCGGCGCTTCCGGAACCCTTACGCTGGGTGAAGGGACGCTCAACTCCTCCGCAGCCTGGTCAACCTCTGCCGGAGTAGCGCTTAACGCCGCTTCCGGCAAGACCGCCACCGTGGATACCACGGGCGGGGACATCACCCTCAACGGAGCTATTACCGGTTCCGGCAGTCTTCTGAAGACCGGTACGGGCACACTCACGCTCGGCAACGCCAGCGCGGGTTATACGGGCACTGTCACGCTCAACTCCGGCACGCTTGCCCTCACGGCGGACGGCTACAAGGGAGCGCTTAACATCACCGGAGGCGCCCTCACGGGAGGAAACAACCACAAGGGAGCCAAAAACGTCACCGTCAACGCGGCTTCCGGTGTCACCTCCATTTCTCTGGGCGGCCTCTCCGGCTCCTCGCTTAAAACCATCAGCGTCACGGAAGCCGGAACGGTCATCAGCGGCATCAGCGGCGCGGCCAGCCTGGATAGCGCCGGCCTTGTCGTAGGCGTAGGCAATGTCTCCAAGACCCAGGACCTGGCCGGAAGCACTTCCATGATTCAGTTTGACGCGGACGGAACGCAGCTGGAAATTGAAACGCTCACCCTCACCCTCTCCGCCGACCTCATCAACGCCATGCAGGGCTGGGGAGCGGGGGACCGCACCGCGTGGCTCAACCTCACCAACGGAGCTCTGGGCTACGGCACGGCCACCTTCAACCCGCTGCTGGAAACCCTCGGCTTTGCCGTCACGGGCATCAACGGAGGCTCCATCGGCATCACGGGCGACGCCACGCAAATCTACGCCGTGGGCAGCGAAGACAAAACCGTCTCCAGCAACTCGGAACTGGACCCGTACCGCGCGGTCATTGTGGACGGCAACCTGGCCCTCAACCTCCCGGGCGTGGACGATACGGCTGACGGCCTCACCATCAACAACCTCTCCGGAGCGGCCTCCGGCGTCATCAACATCACCAGCACGAACGACAAGACGGCCTCCGTCATCCTGAACAACGAACTGCTGGGAACCGATCCCAATACGTCCGGCCCCGATACGAAGTACTCCGGAACCATCAATGGCGGCACGGCCAACATCACCAAGGCGGGAGAAGGCTCCCTGGAACTTGCCGGAGCCCTGAACACCAGCGGGACGCTGGAAATGCAGGACGGCGGCCTTACGCTCTCCGGAACGGCGGACGTAGGCTCCATCAAGCTCAACTCCACCAACGCCGGTGACCTCTCTTCCCTGGACATCACCGGAAAGACACAAGCGGGAACGCTCACGGATGAAGGCAACGGAGGCAACCTCACCGTCGGGAAGAACGGAACGCTCACACTCACGGGAGCAGGTTCCGAACTCTCCAACAGCACGGTCTCCGGAGCCGGGGTGCTTCAGGTGGCGGACAATGCCTCCCTGTCGCTCAACGGTACCTCCAAACTCGACGGCGTGCAGGTGGACCTGGACGGCAACGGAACGCTGGAACTCGCCAACGCGGCCAACACCATCTCCGGCCTGACGGGAAGCGGCGCGCTGAACAACGGCTCCGCGCTGGAAATCACCGCCGCCGGGAATGCCCTGTATGAAGGCGCGCTCAGCGGAGAAGGCAGCATCACCATGAACGGCACGGGCACGCAGACCCTGAAGGGGAACGGTGCGATCGGCCAGGTCCTCAACGTCACCAAAGGGACGCTGGAATTGATGGGAGCGGAAGGCGGCAACGGCTCGGTCACCTACAAGAGCCTCACGGCGGGAAGCGGCGCCCATGTGCGCCTCAGCCCGGTAGGGGAAGGAACCGGAGCAGTCAACACGACGCTCACCGTTGCCAACGGACTCAACCTGCAAAACTCCCATCTGGAACTGGTTATCAATACCAACCGGGACGACCTCTTCTCCAGCCCCGTCATCACGGTGCAGGCAGGAGACGTCAACCTGAATGGCACCACCGTTTCCCTGGGAAGCCTGGGAGACTATGACGACCCGGCGGACCCGACGGCCAACCTCAACTTCACGCTCGTGGACGCGACGGGAGCCGGAACGGTCACCGCGGACGGAGCCACCATCGACCCCTCGGGTTACTTCGACTTCTATTATCAGGAATTCGGCATCCGGGCAGAAGGCGGCAAAATCGTCGTCACGGGCATGGTCAAGACGGATAACGCCTTCCTGGATGCGGCCAACACGGCCAACTCGCAAGCCGGAGCCAACCTCCTCTGGAACAACCGCGGCAACGCGCCGAAAGGCACGCAGCTCGGCGACCTGAGGGAAGCCGTCAGAAACGACATTCAATCCGGTAACAGCTCCCGGGCGGCCCGTTCCATGGCCGCCGCCGCAGGCAGC
>NZ_JABDHQ010000008.1 GCF_018709685.1 Akkermansia muciniphila | reverse complement strand
CTTGAGCGGGTTCGGTCCGGACCTGCTGGGCGATTACGATTTCTTCTCCTTCACGTTCAGTGAGGGGAACAGCACCGCCCCTTTAATCTGGCGGACCTGGCAGTCACGGCCGTCAACGGCGATCAAACCTACACGGGCTATGCCGACACCCAGGACGGGGCCATAACGCTGTATTTCGGCAATCCGGAGGCATGCACCGGCAGCCTATACCGTTGCGAAGACGGATATGATGCTCAGTGTGCCGGAGCCCTCCACGGCGACGCTCAGCCTGCTGTCCCTGGCAGTTCTCGCCTTCCGCCGCCGCAGGAACTGAACTGGTCTTTTTTCACCACCCGCCTTCTTATGTCCATGGCCGGCAGTTGACGATTGAAAGGAAAATTCCGGCAGTTATAATTGCCATAAGCAATTTTAACCCGGATGAGATTTTTCCTGCCCTTCCTGTTCCTGTGCCTTGCTTCGGCATGTTCCGCAAAAGAGCTGAAGATTTTTTTGCTGACGGGCCAATCCAATTCCCTGGGAGCAGTGAAGGGCAGTCCCGCTTCTCCGGAGCTGTTGAAGAAGTATGAACCGGGGAAGACGCTGTACTGGCATGAAAACTTCGGCCAGAGGGAAGGGGTGTTCCCCGGCGCTTCCACGTCCTGGGAACAGGTCCGGCCCGCGATGCCGCGCTATAACGGCAGCATGTGCATGGGCCCGGAGTACGGGTTTGCCTTTACGTTGGAAAAGAACGGCTGGTTCAGGGATGCGGACGTGGCCATTGTGAAAGCCTCCCGTGACGGAGGGGACAATTCCCATTGGCAAAGGAACGGACAGGCTTACAAGGCGCTGGTGCAGGCCGTTAAGAATGCCTGCGCCGCCGTGGACAAATCCAGGCACTCCCGGGTGGAGTTTGCCGGATTGCTGTACTTGCAGGGGGAAAGCAACGGCGGAGGCTCCGTTCCGGAGAGCGCCTCCCGTTTTATGGAACTTCTGGGCAATCTGGCGGCAGACCTGAAACCGTATGGGGATACGTCCGCCCTGGCCGCGCAAAAAGCCGTCATTGGAGAGAATGCCAACTGGAGCAGCAAAAATGAGAATGATCCGGAGACGGGCAATGTCACCGGGGGGCTGGAAGGGCGTGATACGGAGGTCCAGGGAAAAACCACCCACCGGCTCATGAAGGAGCTGGCCTCTTCGCGGCCGTCCCTGGGGTATGTCCCTACCCGTGATCTTCCCAAGCTGACCGCCGGGGACAACATGGGGGTGCATTACAGCGGCAAATCCCAGATCAGCATAGGCGCGCGCTTTGCCTATGAAGCGGCCCGGCTGGCCGGGAAGGATGCCGGTTCCGTCCGCAGCGGCCGTTATGAAGTTCCCTTGGGTTCTCCGGACGCCTGGATGAACCGGAAAATACCGGGCACGAACGTGTGCGTCTGGAACGTGGCTTCTTCCGTAAAGCCCAGCCTGGTATCGGGCGTGGTGAAGTTGTTCGGCATCCGTGTGGAGGATACCGCCGTTGATACCGTGGTTATTCAGAGTGCGGGCGCTTCCGGGGACCGTCTGGTGCTGGGGCCGGGCGGCATCCGCCTGGCGGAAGGGAAGAATTTGCTGCTCAGGACTAATGTACAGCTCGCGGGCCGCCAGTCCTGGCATATTCCGGGCGGCTCCGCCGTGGTGATTGAGCCCTTGGCGCCTGCCGGCGGCCTGGACGGGAAAATTCTTCCCGTCCGTTTGTCCGGGCAGGCGGATATCCGGATACTCCGCGCGGAAGGCGCCCCGGAAGAGGCGGGAATGGCCCGCGTCGTGTTAAAGCGGGTGCAGGCCGCCTCCCTGAAATGCTCCTGGACGTTGTCCGGAAAGGTGGAAATGTCCCTGGACGAGATGAAGGGGCAGGCTCTGAATCCGGGCAGGATACTCGTCAAGGACGGCGCCGTTTTGAATCTGAATGGCGTTAAACTGCCCGCGGGCAGCATCGTCAACCAGGGCGGCACGGTGAATCCGTAACGGACAGGCGTGAAGAAGCCTCGTGCGGTCCTTCTCCCCGGCAGCTCTTTTCCGTCCCGGAGGGAGGAAAATGCGTCTTCATGACGGGGCCGGAGAGTCTACGGGGCGCCGCTTATTCACAATTCCGGCATGGCGGGGAATCCGTGCAGCAGCGCGGACGGCGCTGTTTCAACCCCCTGTTTATTCACAGGAAGCCGTGTTCCGAAAAAGCTGATCATGAAGGCCTCTGTACCATATTTGGCGTACTTTTTCCTTTATGGATGCGTTATGTAGTAGTATGGTCGTGCCATGAGATGCGTTCAGTGCGGTCATTTGGAGGACAAGGTCATTGACTCCCGTATGTCCAAGGACGGGACGACCATCCGCCGCCGCCGCGTCTGCCTGCGGTGCGATTACCGCTACACGACTTATGAGCAGATTGAGCGCACGGAACTGCGCGTGGTGAAGAGGGACAACCTGCGGGAAGCCCTGAACCGCGAGAAGATTTTGCGCGGGCTGGTGAAGGCCTGTGAAAAACGGCCCGTGAGCATGGACCGCCTGGACCGCGCCGTGGAAGAAATCATTTCCGAATTGCACCGCGACCATCTGCGTGAAGTCCCCTCCAGCGAGATCGGCAAGAAGGTGATTGAAAAACTGTACGCCATTGATCCCGTGGCCTACATCCGCTATGTGTCCGTGTACCGCCAGTTCTCCAATGTGGAGGAATTCATTCAGGAGATCACGCAGATGCGCCACCAGACGCTGATTGACCCCCTCCAGCGCAAGCTTCCCATCCTTTAAGTTCCTTTTATGATCGGCTTCAGAAACAACAGACCGCTGCTCAAGCTTGGTGATTGCCTGATCGCCGGGTATGGGGACCAGTGGCTGGCTGATGCCCTGGAACATGCCGCCCGGCGGGCTGGAACCACCCTGCCGTTCAAGGAGGACCTGATCGCCTCCGTCCGGTATTATCTGGAACATGAGTGTGATTTGTCCGTGATGGGGGTTTCCGAACTGTACGCCCGCCTGCGCCGCATGCTTAAGGAGGTGGGCCTGGAGCACCTGGCCAGGGAGCTGAAGGAGGAAACCCCTCCCATGACGGTCAGTGTGGCGGACATCGCCCGCAGCGTGCCGTTCTGGCTGTTTTTTGCCTGTGAGCTGAAAAAACAGGTGGAGGAATTGCAGGGGCACGGCATTACCAAATACTGTTTTACCGGAAGGAAGGAATGCGTGATGGCCCTCCAGGGAAGGAAGCGGTGGGACCGTTCCTGCCAGACCCTGCTGGAAGACCTGGATTTTCTCCTTTCCCGCTATGAGGAGCAGGAAAGGAACCATTGACCGGAAAGCCTACCGGAACCTGATTTCACGCCGCTTGCGTTCCGGCATGCGCTTGAGCTGTATGGTTGGCGTGCCAAGGACAAGGGCCTGGTGCACCGCGTGGCCTTCCGGCAGGTGCAGGGAGCGGAGAAGAGGCTTGTACCTGAATGCCCTGCATCCCAGAACCAGGCCGCCCATGTAGCAGCTTCCCAGCCCCTGCGCCGTCAGGGCCAGCATGATGTTCTGGGAGAGGACCGTGGCGTCTTCCCGCGCGGTTTGTGACGCCGGGCCGGTCAGCAGGAGCAGTGCCGGGGCTCCGTACAGAACAGGGTCTTCCCCCCGCTCCGCCGCCTGCCTGCGCAGGGGCTGCGTGGCGCTTTCAGAGAGTACGGCTTCGTAGTCCTGCGGGGCCATGAAGAACCGGGCCAGGAAACGCGTGACGGGAAAATTGGCCAGCCTTTCCAGTTTGCCGTACATGCGCAGGAGGGCTTTTCTGACGCCGGAAAGGGTTTCCGGGTTTTCCACGGCCGTCAGGGTGATGCTTTGGGCGTTCAGACCGGACTGGGAGTATTCCGCCACGCGGCGCAGGCTGTCCCAGACTTCCCGGCTGACGGGAGTTGGCTTGAAATGCCGCACGCTCCTGGTTTTCATGAGCAGGTTCAGCACTTCCGTTTCACCCGGAATGGGGCCGATGGGCGCCGTGTTTTTTACCCTGGCGTGGGTGATGGCCTGCCGCGGGCAGACGGCTACGCAATGACCGCAGTCAATGCAGTGCTGTTCCGCCGCTCCCTCCAGGGAATCGAAGCCGCAGAAGCGGGTGAGGAAGCAGGCCTGTTCACATAAATGGCAATGGATGCACTTGTCCCGGTCAATGGTCAATTTCATGGCTGTGTGTATTGGAATTCCCGCCAGCATAGGAGGACAGGGAGTTTTTGACAAGTAGGCACTATTTTGTAATATAGTATCAAAAAAGATACTGTAACCATGAAAAAGCCTTCCTCTTCTTACCGTTGCCCCTGCGGCGTCACGCTCTCCCTGATTGGCGGAAAGTACAAGATTGTGATTCTCTGGCACCTTTACCAGAAGGCCCCCGTGCGGTTCAACGAGCTGCACCGGCTGATTCCGGAAGCTACCACCAAGATGTTCACCCAGCAGCTCCGGGAGCTGGAAGCGGACGGGCTGGTGGAGCGCAAGGCGTACCCCGTCATTCCTCCCAGGGTGGAGTATTCCCTGACCGCTTTCGGCAGGAGCGTCCTGCCCGTGCTGGAAGCCATGAATGAATGGGGCGCGTCCTACCTGGCCGGACGCGGGGAATAGCCGCCCTTACAGGTGCTTTGGCGCGGGACCGTGGATGATCTTGCGGGCGCGGCGCAGGGCGGCATCAATATTCTCGCAGATATTATAGCGCTTCAGCTCCCGGTAAAAGGGCGCGTGGCGGATGACGTCCAGGGGCTGTGGCTGCACGCCGCAGACCAGCAGGGTGGAGCCGTGCTCCCGGCACTGGTGGCAGAAGTCGGAAAGGACGTTCAGCCCGGTGGCGTCCAGCGCGGGAACCAGGCGCATGCGCAGAATGACCACCTTGGTGTCATGCTCCAGCGTTTCCAGCACCTGGTCCTTGAACTGTTCCACGGCGCCGAAGAAGAAGGGGCCTTTCACGTCAAAAACTTCCACGCCTTCCGGAATGTCCAGCTTGGCGGCGGAGCGGCCTTCGTCGTCTTCTTCGTCATTGTCCAGCAGTTCGTTCTTGATGGCGGAGACGTCGCTGATCTGGGCCATGCGGCCCATGAAGAGCAGGGCGGCCAGCACCACGCCCACCTCCACGGCTACGACCAGGTCCACAAAAACGGTCAGCAGGAACGTGATTACCAGCACCGCCGCATCCTGCCGCGGTCCTTTAAGCAGGCGGCTGAACGTGTGAATTTCACTCATGTTGTAGCATACCACCGTCAGGATGCCCGCCAGCACGGCCAGGGGAATCTGCTGCGCGTACTGGGCAAAGGCCATCAGAATGGCCAGGAGGGTCAGCGCGTGAATCATGCCGGAAACCGGGCTTTTGGCCCCCGCCTTGATGTTGGTGGCGGTGCGGGCGATGGCTCCCGTGGCCGGAATGCCGCCGAACAGGGCGGACCCGATGTTGCCGATGCCCTGGGCGATGAGCTCCATATTGGGCTTGTGGCGTCCTCCGGTCATGCCGTCCGCCACGGAGGCGCTCAGCAGGGATTCAATGGCCGCCAGAAGGGCGATGGTGAAGGCCGGAGCCGTCAGCGCCCCCAGATTGTGCCACTCGATGTGGGGCAGAGAGGGGAGGGGGAGGGTGTTCGGCAGGCTGCCGAAGGCCTGGCCGATGGTCGTAACGGGCAGGGAGAAGACCACGGAAACGGCTGTCATGCCCAGCATGCCCACCAGCATGGCCGGCACTTTGGGCCAGAAGCGGCGGCTCAGCAGGGTGATGGCCACGGTTCCCGCGGCCAGTCCCAGCGCCGCCCAGTTGATGGTGTGGAAATAATTAAAGTAGCACGCCCATTTTTCAATAAAGTCGCCGGGGATTTTTTCCGTAATGGTGAGGCCGAAAATGTCCTTGATCTGCGTGGAAAAAATCACCACGGCAATGCCGGAGGTGAATCCCGTGGTGACGGGGAACGGAATGAAGCGGATGAGCGCCCCCATGCGGCAGAAACCCAAAATGATGAGGAAGAGGCCCGCCATCAGCGTGCACACCAGCAGTCCGGACACGTGGTACTGTTCCAGCACGCCCATAATGATGATGACGAAAGCGCCGGTGGGGCCGCCTATCTGGTACTTGCTTCCGCTGAACAGGGAAATGAGGAACCCGGCCACGATGGCGGTGACGAGGCCCTGGGTAGGGGAGAGCCCGCATGCAATCGCAAAGGCCATCGCCAGCGGGATGGCTACCACGCCTACGGTCAGCCCTGCGAAGAGGTCCGCCAGAAAGGTTTGCTTGGTATAGGTCTTGAGAGAGGAAAGGAGAGCAGGTTTGAACATGGCTGCCGGAGGGTGGCCGGCCACGGTGTAACGCCGCAGCCGGGGGGATGGAGGCGTCCCCTGTCCTGCGCACGGAGGCGCGCCGCGGAGACGGACGGCGGGCTCTCCGTTCCGTCCGCCCTCCGCAGGCAGTGTTATTTGGAAAGAATGTCTTCCCAGCTGGCGATGCGGCGGCGGGTATTCCCGGAATTGGGAGCCCCGGGGTTGGTACGCTGGGCGAACGCTTTTGTCAATTCAAATACGTCCCGCGCGTCTGTTCCGTACGCGTCTGAAATGGAGGCGAACTGTTCGTCGCTCAACTGGTTGAGGGGCGTGCCCGTGGAAATGCTCATGGCGACGGCCTTTCCGACCAGTTCGTGGGCCTTGCGGAAGGGAACGCCGCGGCGCACCAGGTAGTCCGCCAGGTCCGTAGCCAGCAGCATGGGATCGGAAGCCGCTTCCAGGGCGCGCGCCGTGTTGACCGTCATGGCGGCGATCATCTCCGCGTTGACGTCCAGGGCCAGCTTGATCGTGTCAATGGAATCAAACAGGGGTTCCTTGTCTTCCTGAAGGTCGCGGTTGTAGGTCAGGGGGAGGCCCTTGACTGCCACCATCACGGCGGTGAGGTTGCCGTACAGGCGCCCCGTCTTGCCGCGGGTCAGTTCCGCCACGTCCGGATTCTTTTTCTGGGGCATCAGGGAGGAGCCCGTGGTGTGGGCGTCGGAAAGGGTTGCAAAGCCGAATTCCGCCGTGCACCACAGGATGACGTCCTCGCTCATGCGGGAAAGGTGGGCGCCGATCACGGCCAGGTCAAACAGGGTCTCCATGATGTAGTCCCGGTCCGCAATCGCATCCATGGAATTCTCCGTTACGGCGTCAAAACCCAGTTCCGCGGCAATTCCGCAGCGGTCCAGGCAGATGGTGGAACCGGCAATGGCGCCGGAACCCAGCGGAGAAACGTTCAGGCGCCTGCGGCAGTCCGCAAGGCGGTCCGCATCCCGGTCCAGCATTTCCACGTAAGCCAGCAGATGGTGGCCCATCGTGACGGGCTGGGCGCGCTGGAGGTGGGTATAGCCCGGCATCATGGCGTCCGCGTACTCCTTGGCCTTCATGACCAGCGCGCGCTGTAAATGGCGCACTTTTTCCAGGATTTCATCAATCTCCGCGCGGCAGTAGAGCCGCGTGTCCGTGGCCACCTGGTCATTGCGGGAGCGCGCCGTATGCAGCTTGGCCCCCGGAGCGCCGATGCGCCGGGTCAGCTCGCTTTCAATGTTCATGTGCACGTCTTCCAGCTCCCGGCTCCACGTGAAGTTCCCGGCCTCAATATCCTTCAGGATGTCCTGAAGCCCGGCTTCAATGGCGTTGAATTCCTCCTGCGTGAGCAGGCCTGCCTTGAGCTGTGCCCGCGCATGGGCGATGGATCCGGCAATGTCCTGGCGGAAAAGCCTCCAGTCGTAGGAGACGGATTCGCCGTAGCGTTGAACCAGATCAGCGGTGGGTTTAGAAAATCTGCCTTTCCACATGACCCACATGTTGTGCCCCAGGAGCTTCCGTTTTAAAAGCCTGAAATGGGTAATGGAGGCAGATTCCGCAGAACCGGAAAAAGAATCCGTGTGCCGGAGAAAACCGGAATGGAGCCGGAAGAACAAGAGAAACGGCGCATGGCTGCCTTTTCCCTGTAGCGGAGAGGGTGCATATGTTACCGTTATTCCGTGTGCATGGATGATGACAAGCCTCTCAAACGGGAGGATTTGCGGAAACGCGCGGAGGCCAGGGCGGCGGAGCTGGCCGCGGAAGGGATGGAACTGCATCCCGTAACGGCTTCCGGGCGCAATCTGGCCAAGAAGTTCTGGGGAAAGGAGTGGATGAAGAGCCTGGGCGCGTGCGAAGTGTACGGCATGCGGCTGGCTCCGGGGCGTACGTATTTGCGTTATGGCTGTGTTCTGGACGTGAAAGCGGCTCCCGGACGCATGGACGCCCTGGTGATGGGAGAGCATTTGTATGAAGTGCGCGTGGAAGCGGAACCGCCGGATGAAGAGGCGCTGGCGCGGCTCCGCGGGCGGTGCGCCGGGCATGTCGGCTCCTGGATTGACCTGCTGAAAGGAAATGTGTCTCCGGAGCTGATGGAAATCCTGTGCAGCCCGGAGGGGGGGCTGTTTCCCAGGCCGGAAGAGTGGCATTTTTCCTGCTCGTGCCCGGATTGGGCGGATTTATGCAAGCATGCGGCGGCAGTGTTATACGCCTTTGGCGTGATGCTGGACGAACAACCTGAGCTGCTGTTCACGCTGCGCGGCATGGAGGCCTCCGCCCTGATTCCGTCTGCTCCGGTTTCCTCTCCCGAAGGGGAGGATTCCCTGGGAGGGGATTCCGGCTCCCTTTCGGACATCTTCGGCATCAGGCTGGATTGACTCCAGCTTCCGTGTGGTCACGGCTCCGGTACGGATTTGAACAGCCATGCGGGCAGGGGGTGCCCGTCCTTTTTTCTGAATTGGCGGCAGGTGGGTTCCCCCGGATGGTCAAGCATGCCTCCCTCCTGGTCCTGCCGGTGCTCCCGCATGATGGCTGTGCGGGTGGAGAAGGTGCCCGTTTTTTCCGCCACGCACGCCAGGGATGGCAGGGCCGTCCATGCCAGGTAAAGAGCCAGCACGGTCCGGAACCGCGGGCTCCCTTTGCGGAAGGCGTGAAGGAACAGCAGGGAGAGGAAGGGGTAGAGAACCGCGGGGGCTTTGAACAGGAGTTCATTGTTCATGATGCCCGTGCGGAAAAAAAGACTACATGCCATCATTCCCAGGGTGATGTAATACCACGATAGTTTCCGGCACGCCGGAAAGAGCAGGGCCCCCGGCAGCAGGATGCCCAGAGCCAGGGCAGGCAGGAAGCTGGCGTATTTGACGGAGTCCGGGTAAAGCAGGAGCTGGCGCTGCCCATAGTGGTAGATTTCCGCATACGGCCCGGCAAATAGGCAGGAGAACTGCCCTCCTCCGTCCAGATGAGCGTAAAAGACGGCCATGACCATGGTGAACAGGACGGCTGTCCAGAAAACCGGGTGGAGAAGCAGGACCCTTAACCGGAGGAGGAGTTCTTTCCACGCCGGACAGCGGCGGAGAAGGGTTTCTTCCACCATGTACGGCAGGAACAGAAGAGCGCCCAGCGGGGAGGACGGCAGCAGGAGCGCGCCCATGAAATAATATCCGGCGGCAGGCAGGGAGCGGGTCAGAATAAGCACGGCGCACAGCAGGACCGGAACCGCATGGTTGAATGTGTTGAAGATTTGCGCGGGAATGCCGATGAACAGGACCATCTGTGCATGGTATTCCGGAAAGAGGGAGGAGAGGGGCATTCCCAGGCAGTCCAGCGCAGGGGCCGGAGACCCCAGGCAGAAGAGAATCAGCGCCCACCAGGCTGTCTTGCGGACGCCCCAGCGCGCGGCTGCCGCCAGCAGAGCCAGTTCCAGCCCCAGGAAGGTCCACAGGGCCAGCAGCCAGGGGGACCATGGCGCCGGGGAGAAGGTGGCGGCCAGAGCCGGAGGCAGCCAATGGCCCAGATAATAGATGAAATGGCCGCCGTCCGGCATGAGCAGGGGCCACGGGCCAGCCGTGAGCTGCTCATAAACGGCGTTGCGGACTGCAAAGTCCGCGTGCTGCTGGCAGTGGCCCGTAAAGCCGCACAGCAGTACCAGCAGCAGGCATGCCATGGTGAGCCCGGCCAGCGCGGCCAGCCCGCGGCCCGTCAGCGGGAGCCGGTGCGCCGGGAGTTTCCGGGCGCATGCGTACAGTCCGTACGCCAGCCCGGCGCATAGCGGCGCGGAGAAAGCCGGATGCAGCCATCCCCACAGGAAGAGGCCCGCGGGAAGCGCCAGATACGCCAGCCCCGCACACAGTAAGGGACGTGTGGGCAGGGAAGGGCTGAAGGACATGGCGGGGAACTGGACTGGGCTTTTTAACAAAACGGAATCTGAAAACCCAGCATTGCATATTTTGTCCCAAAGAAAAGGTTGCAGTTGCCCCGGAGAATGAAAAATCCCCGGCCGCCGGGAGGCGGCGCGGGGATTGGGATTACTTTAACCAGTTCCGGCAAAGGGGATTAGAACAGGCCGAATCCGTTGCCGTAACGGGCGGATTCTCCCAGCTCCTCTTCAATCCTGAGGAGGCGGTTGTATTTGGCCATGCGGTCGGAACGGCTCAGGGAGCCGGTCTTGATCTGGCCGGCGTTGGTTCCCACGGCAATGTCCGCAATGGTGGCGTCTTCCGTTTCTCCGGAACGGTGGGAAATGACCGCGGTGTAGCGGTTGCCCATGGCCAGTTCCACGGCGTCCAGCGTTTCCGTGAGGGAACCGATCTGGTTCACCTTCACCAGAATGGAGTTGGCGACGCCAAGATGGATGCCTTTCCTGAGGAATTCCACGTTGGTGACAAAGAGGTCGTCCCCGACGAGCTGGGTGCTTCCGCCCAGTTTTTCCGTCAGGGTTTTCCAGCCGTCCCAGTCGTTTTCCGCACAGCCGTCTTCAATGGAAACGATGGGGTACTTTTTCTTCAGTTCCACGTAATAATCCGTCAGTTCTTCGGCGGTCCTGCGGCTGCCGTCGGATTTCTTGAAGACGTACAGGCCGGATTCCGCATCGTAAAATTCGGAGGAAGCCACATCCAGGGCGATGGAAATGTCCTCCCCGAAACGGTAGCCGGCCTTGTCTACGGCCTGCGCGATGCAGTCCAGGGCGTCTTCCGCGGAATTCAGCCTGGGGGCAAAGCCGCCCTCGTCTCCCACGGCGGTGGAAAGGCCGCGCGCGTGCAGAACGGATTTCAGCGCATGGAAGACTTCCGCTCCGTAGCGCAGCGCTTCCCGGAAGGTGGGGGCTCCGGCGGGGACGATCATGAATTCCTGAAAATCGATGGGCGCGTCGGAATGGGCGCCGCCGTTGATGATGTTCATCATTGGAACGGGCAGAACCTTGGCGTTCGGGCCGCCCAGGTAACGGTACAGGGGCTGCCGGAGCTGGGCCGCCGCCGCTTTCGCCAGGGCCAGGGAAACGCCCAGAACGGCGTTGGCGCCCAGTTTGGCCTTGTTGAAGGTTCCGTCCAGGGAGCGCATCAGCGCATCCGCCGTGGTTTGTTCCGTCGCTTCCAGGCCAATCAGGGCCGGAGCGATGATATTGCGGATATTGTCCACGGCCTTCGTGACGCCTTTGCCCTGGTACCGGGTCATGTCGCCATCCCGGAGTTCCCAGGCCTCATGTTCTCCGGTGGAAGCTCCGCTGGGGACGCCTGCCGTGCCTACGGCTCCGCCTTCCAGGTAAACGTCCGCTTCAATGGTGGGGTTGCCGCGTGAATCCAGGATTTCACGCCCTATTATTTTTGCGATGCGCATTTCTTTCATAAAACCGGGAGAGTGTCCGCCGTGAAAGGCGGATATTGGAATTAGTTTAAACTAATTTACGGGCCTTGTGTATCCCGTATCCGGCGCGCATGCAAGCTTTTTCTCCATCGCGGGCACCCCGGCTGGTCCGGGAAGTTCCTGCCGGGAACTGCGCTCAGCCGCGGTAATGCTCTTTCAGCCAGGCTATTTCCTCGCCGTGTCCGGCGTCGTCCCGTGGCGTTTCCAGGAAGAAGGGCAGTTCCCGCAAGGCGGGATGGTTGATGATGTTGATGAAGGCCTGCTCTCCCAGGCTCCCCTTGCCGATGGTTTCATGGCGGTCCTTGAAGGAGGAGAACGGCGTCATGCTGTCGTTCAGGTGGATGGCATGCAGGCGTTCCAGGCCCAGCACGGAATCAAACTGTTCCAGCACGGCGTCCAGGCTGTTGACGATGTCGTACCCGGCGGAGTAAACGTGGCAGGTGTCCAGGCAGACGCCCAGCTTGTCCTTCAGTTCCACCTGCTCCATGATGGCGGCCAGTTCTTCAAAGGTCCTGCCGACTTCGCTTCCCTTGCCGGACATGGTTTCCAGCAGGACGGTGGTTGTCAGTTCCGGCGTGAGCACGCCGTTCAGTTGTTCCGCTACCAGTTCAATGCCGCGTTCCGCTCCCTGTCCCAGGTGGCAGCCGGGATGAAAGTTGTAGAGGTTGCCCGGCAGATGCTCCATGAGCGCCAGGTCTTCCTGAAGCACCTGGGCGGCGAAGCGGGTGACGTTGGGGTCTGCGGAGCAGGGATTCAGCGTGTAGGGGGCGTGCGCCAGCAGGGTGCCGAAGCTGTTGTCCCCGGCCAGTTTGAGGAAACGGGCAATATCCTGACCGTCAATGGCCTTGGCCTTGCTTCCGCGGGGATTGCGCGTAAAGAACTGGAAGGTGTTGGCGCCAATGGAGAGGGCTACCTTGCCCATGGCTTCGTAACCTTTTGCGGAGGAGAGGTGGCATCCGAGATATAACATGGCGGTGGTTGCTGAATGGATCAAAAGTTTAGCATGCCGTGCGGGAGAAGAGAGGACAAAAGACGGTGCATGACTTTATCGGAAAGAATAAATACGGCGGAAACGTAGATGATGCGGAACCGCATTAAGTATTTTTATGAAGAGATTAAGCCAATTAACTCCAGCGGCGGCGCTGGGGGCTTTCCTGTTTGCCGCATGTTTTCCGGAGGCCGCGGCAAAGGACGCCCTGGCTCCGCTAGCGCCCGTTCCATCCGCGGGGCAGCTGGCCTGGCATGACATGGAGATGTACGCCTTCGTGCATTTCACGATCAACACGTTTACCGGGAAGGAATGGGGCTATGGCGACGAAAAGCCGGAGCTGTTCAACCCTTCCGATTTTGATGCGGACGACCTAGTCAAAACGCTGGCGGACGCCGGGCTGAAGGGCGTGGTGCTGACCTGCAAGCACCATGACGGGTTCTGCCTGTGGCCCACCCGGACCACCAGGCACAGCGTCGCCTCCTCTCCCTGGAAGCAGGGAAAGGGCGACGTGGTGAAGGATGTTTCCCGGGCATGTAAAAAATACGGACTTAAGTTCGGCATTTACCTGTCTCCCTGGGACCGCAACGCTTCCTCCTACGGCACGCCGGAATACATCAGGATGTACCGCGAGCAGTTGAAGGAGCTGTCCACAGGTTACGGCCCCCTTTTCCTGGCCTGGTTTGACGGAGCAAACGGAGGTGACGGCTATTACGGCGGCGCACGGGAGAAGCGCTCCATTGACAGGAGCACCTATTACCAGTGGAAGACAACGTGGGGGGAATTGAAGAAACGCCAGCCGCGTGCCGTCGTTTTTTCCGATGTGGGGCCGGACCTCCGCTGGGTGGGGAATGAAAGCGGCTATGCGGGCTACCCCTGCTGGGCCACGTACACGCCCGTTCCCCTCCAGGCGGGTACGGAACCGGCTCCCGGAACCGTCCGCTACCAGCTGGGAACGGAAGGCACGGTGGACGGGAAGTACTGGATTCCGGCGGAAGTGGACGTTTCCATCCGCCCGGGCTGGTTTTGGCATGAACATGAGAATTCCCGGGTGAGGACGCCTGAAAACCTGTTGAATTTGTATTTCAACAGTGTGGGAAGGGGCGCCAACCTGAATTTGAATGTGCCTCCGGACCGCCGGGGGAGAATTCATGAAGAGGATAAAAAGTCCCTGGCCGGGTTCCGTGCCCTGCTGGATGAACTGTATTCACGCAATTTCGCTTCCGGAGCGCGGGCGCAAGCTTCCTCCGCCATCAAGGGCTACGGAGCCAAATGGGTTCTGGACCGGAAACGGACCACGTACTGGGCGGCAGGCCCGGAGGACGCCCAGCCCTCCGTTACGCTGAAACTGCCGGAAATGTCCGCGTTTGACGTTATCCGCCTTGCGGAACCGGTACAGCTTGGGCAGCGGATACGCAAGTTCAGCGTGGACGTGCGTGAAAACGGCCGGTTTGTCAAGTGGGTGGAAGGTTCCAGCGTGGGCGCGCGGGTCATCCTGAAAGGGAAGCCCGTGACGACGGATGAGGTGCGCGTGGTTGTGGAGGATTCCAAGGCCGTTCCGGCCCTAAGCGAAGTTTCCCTGTGGAAGTATCCGGTTCTCCTCCACGCCCCGGAAATCAAGGGAGACCGGGACGGGCAGGTGACGCTGTCGGCTGCCGCCGGAACCGTAACCCGGTACACGACGGACGGCAGCGATCCAAGCCCGGATTCCCCCGTTTATGAGAAGCCCTTCATGCTGCCCTCCGGAGGAACGGTAAAGGCGGTGAGCGAATACCGCGGCAAGGTTTCCTCCGTGGCGGCCAGCGTCATTCCGGTGCCTGTGCGGGATTGGAAAGTACTGGCCGGGGAGAGGAAGGCCTCTGCGCCGGAACTGGCTTTTGACGGGGACCCCGCTACCCTGTGGCATACGCATGCTGCCCAGGGGGAATTGCCGCCGCCCCAGGCGCTGGACATTGACATGGGCCGTGAGGTGAACGCGGCCGCGGTGATCTACACGCCCCGCAGGGATTCAGCCAGGGGAACGATTGACCAGTATGCCGTTTACCTCAGCCGGGACGGAAAGGACTGGGGCGTTCCCGTGGCGGAAGGGGAGTTTTCCAACATCCGGGCCAATCCCGTTCCGCAGCGGATTGATTTGAAGGCCCCCGTCAGGGCGCGCTACCTGCGCTTTGTGGGCAAGCGGGTGCTGGAAGGCAGCCATGTGGCGGTGGCCGAGCTGGGCGTGGTGGAGAAATAAGCCGTTCCGCTTTCCTTTTCCGGCGTTTTCTTGACGGATGCGGGGAAGCGGGGCAAGATGGACCGCATGGAACAAGTCAGTCTCATGGAGTTGGCCAAACTGGCCGCGGAAGGCCAGGTGGAAGCGGAAGCCTTTGCCCAGGTTGCCCAGTGCGCGCAGAAAATGACCAAGAGCAACAAGCCGTACCTGGACGTGACGTTTGCGGATGCGGAAGGGACCATGGGGCTGAAGGTATGGGAGGACAAGCCCTGGTTCCGCACGCTGGCCGCCCTGCCGCTGCGCACGTTCGTGAGCCTGCGCGGCCAGTGGACCAAAGGGGGCTTCGGCATGGAAGCGGCCGATCTGGAAGTGCGTCCGCTGGACGAACAGGAGAAGGAAAGTTTTCTGGCCGGCTCCGGAACCCTGAAGAAGAAGCAGGAGGCGGACCTGAAGGAGATTTGCGTGCTCATCAAGGGCATGAACGACCCGCGCATCAGGGCCCTGTGCATTGAGTTCATTGACCAGTTCGGGGAACGTCTTCAGCGCGCCGCCGCCGCCAGGTCCTACCATCATGCGCGCCGCGGCGGCCTGGTGGAGCACGTGGCGGGGATGATGCGCACGGCTTCCGCCGTCTGCCAGGCAAATCCGGAGCTGAACCGCGACCTTCTGCTAGCCGGGTGCCTGTTCCATGACTGTGGGAAGCTGTGGGAAAACTGCTACCCCAAGGAGGATTTCACCATGCCGTATTCGGAAGCCGGGGAATTGCTGGGGCACATTCCGCTGGGAATTGAGCTGGTCAACAATCTGTGGAAACGCATCATGGCCCTTCCGGAAGCGGAATCCTGGAAAACGCTGGACCCCGCCTCCCCGGACGTGCGC
The DNA here is from genome assembly GCF_018709685.1 of Akkermansia muciniphila. Classification (GTDB taxonomy): domain Bacteria; phylum Verrucomicrobiota; class Verrucomicrobiia; order Verrucomicrobiales; family Akkermansiaceae; genus Akkermansia; species Akkermansia muciniphila_E. The sequence goes on along the minus strand of NZ_JABDHQ010000008.1, from coordinate 127,696 downwards.
ATGCACCTGCTGCACCTGATCGCCTCCCATCACGGGGAACTGGCGTTCGGCTCCCCCGTGTTCCCCAAGACGCCGGAGGCGGTAGCCCTGCATTACATTGACAACCTGGACGCCAAGCTGGAGATGTTCCGCGGCGCCTATGAAACGAGCGAGGCGCTGGCCCCCAAGGTGCTTCAGCGCAAGGCCCCGCTGCCTGCCAACGTGGTTCTTCCTCTGCCTTCCGTGCTGCCCCTGAATCCGGACGGCGCGGATGCCATGCCGTAAGCGTTGGCCTGCATGGAAAAAGACGGCCGTCTGCTGCGTCCGTGGCCGGAACGGATGATGGCCGCCGCGCCATTGCTGGCTCCGGCTCTGGCCATGCTGTGCGCCTGCGCCGCGGCAGCGGCCTCTCCCTGGTTCTGGGTTCCCTGCGTGTGCCTGGCGGGGTTGCCGTGCCTGTTCCGCACTCCGGGCATGGGCCTGCTGGCTCTTGCCCTCTCCATCTGGGCCGGGGCGTCCTTGCTGTCTTATGACCAGGAATACCGGGCCGTCCCCGTGGAAGCGGGGCGGCGTTTTACGGCGGAGGGGGCCGTTTATTCCGTATCCGGCAGGTCCGCGCTGTTTCGTCCCGACGGTTCCCGGTGGTTTTACACCGTCTCCGCTCCGGACGGGGCGTGTCCCCTGGCTGCGGGGCGCCGTTACCGGGTGGAGGGAGAGGAGTATCCGCTGCTGCCGCCATGCGGTCCCGGCATGTTTGACCGGGAACGGTGGGGATACCTGCGCGGCATTGCCGCCGGAGTGCGGCTGGACCAATTTTCCAGCCTGGGGGAAGGAGGCTGGAGTAGCCGGATTCAGGCGGTTTCCCTGCGGCTCCGTGAAGGGGCGGGGGAGCTACTGAGGGAGGGCGCGCCGCCCGGTGATGAAGCCCGCCAGGTGATGGTCTCCGCCGTTCTGGGAGACAAGACGGACGCCAGCCCGGAAACGATGGCCAAGTTCCTGATGAGCGGCTGCATGCACGTCTTCGCCGTCAGCGGCATGCATGTGGGCGTGGCGGCCCTGCTGGTTCTGGGAATGCTCCGGCTGCTGCGCGTGCGCCCCGCCGCGGCGCGGCTGGCCTGCCTGCTGTTGCTGGCGCTGTATGTCTTTGTCACGGGAATGTCCGTTTCCGCGCTGCGGGCCTTCATCATGGCAGCCGTCTGGCTGGCCGCTCCCGTTCTGCGGCGGAAGGCGCATCCGGCCAACATTCTGGCCCTGGCCTTCATCATCCTGTGTTTGATGGACCCGCTCCAGGTCTTTCAGCCGGGGTTCCAGCTTTCCTTCTGCGTCTTTGCCGTGATTGTCTGTCTTGCCTGGTGGCTCCGCCGGGAAAAACCCGTATGGTATCCGGATGCGTTCATCCCTGTCCGGATTTACAATCTGCGGGAAAGAAGCATGGTGCGGCTGGAAAAGGCGGCCAGGGGCGCCCTGCTTGTCTCCGTGGGGGCGTGGCTGATGTCCATTCCGCTGACGGCTTGGCATTTCGGCACCTGGAATCTGTACGCTCCCCTGGCCAATATTTGCCTGAGCGTGCTGGTTTTTCCGCTGATGGGCGTCTCCCTGGCCGGGCTGATGCTCTCCTGGTGCCCGGGAGCCCTGGCCGTTTGCAATGCGGCGGCGGCTTCCCTGGCTTCAGCCATGCTGGCGGTGACCGGAGGCGTAGCCTCCCTGCCGTGCAGTTACCTTCCCTCCCTGACGCCTGCCGCAGAAAATGAAGCCGTTATTGTTCCCCTGCAAAATGATGCCTGGTCCATGGCGGTCTCCAATCCGGCGCTGGTAGTGGATTCCGGAACGGAAGGCATGGTGCGCTACGCCCTGATTCCCGTGCTGAAAGCGCGCGGCATCCAGCCTGCCGGGACGCTGGCCACCAGAAGGGGCAACGCGGAGCGTGCGGGAATGGAAACCCTGCTGGAGGAATACCCCGGCATCCGGAACTGGGGAGAAGCCGGGGCCGGAGATTCCCCCCGGAAGTGGCGGTTCCGGCAAGGGAATGAACTGGCCGTGGCGGATTTGCCGGAACCGTTGCCTACCGGAATTCACCAGGACAGGTGCAGGGTACTGGCATGGACGTGCCGGGGGCGGCGTGTCCTGATCATCGGGAATGCCGGATTTTCCTCTCTGGCCCGTGCGGAAGAAGTGCCGCATGCGGATGTGCTGGTGATAGGGCGCCACCCGCGCGACCCCGTCTGCAGCGCCGCATGGATAAAAGCCACGGGCGCCCGGACGGTTGTATTTACTACGGAATACACGTGTCCGGTACCGGATGGGACAGATGCGTACCGTTTGCGGGAGACCGGAACCCTTTACCTGCGGATGGAGGAGGACGGCGTGCGCGTTACGCCCTGGAAGGGCACGGAACGCCGTACAGGGTAAAGCCCGTGCTTTCCTCAATCCGGATGGGGAGGAGCTGCCCGGCGAGGTCCGGAGCGGCGTCTACGATCACGGGCCTGTTCTGGGAGGTGCGGCCGGAAAGGCGCTCTTCATTGGTCTTGGACGGCCCTTCCAGCAGGACCTCCTGCACGGTGCCCACCAGTTCCCGGTTTTTCCGGATGGCGATTTCATTGACCACGGCCAGCAGGTCCTGGTTGCGCGCCTCCTTCACTTCTTCCGGAATCTGCCCCTCCATGGCGGCGGCAGGCGTGCCGCGGCGCGGGGAGTAGCGGAAAATAAAGGCGTTGTCAAACTGCACCTGCTCCACGGCCTGCCTGGTCAGCAGGTAGTCTTCTTCCGTTTCTCCGGGAAAGCCCACGATGATGTCCGTAGTGATGGACAAATCCGGGCGCGCCTGCTTCATCCGGGCGCAAAGGTCCAGAAAGGTTTCATTCCTGTACGGGCGGCGCATCATCTTCAGGATGCGGTCACTGCCGCTCTGCATCGGGAAATGGATGTGGCTGCACAGCTTGGGAAGATAGGTGAAGGCCTGCACCAGGTCCTGGCGGAAGCCGATGGGATGGGGGGAGACGAAGCGGATGCGTTTGAGCCCTTCCACTTCATGCACGGCCTCCAGCAGCTGGACGAAGCCGCCCTTGCCGTCCGCCGCGGGCATTTCCCTGCCGTAGCGGTTGACGATCTGGCCCAGCAGGGTCACCTCCTTCACTCCGGCGTCCGCCAGCATGTTCACTTCCTCCACAATGTCCCGGATGGGACGGCTGCGTTCCGTGCCCCGGGTGTAGGGGACGATGCAGTAGGCGCACTTCATTTCACACCCCTGCATGATGGAGACGTAAGCCGTGGAGCGCGCGCCGGGGTTCAGGTGGTCCCTGATCCGGTTCTGGGAATCCGCCTCCTCCGCCACGTCGCACACGCGGGTGCCGGAAAAAGCGGTTTGCAGTTCATCCATGCGGCGTTCCTGGCGTGCGCGGAGGATGCCGTCCACGTGCTCAAACACGCGATGGTACTTCTGCGTGCCGACCACCAGGTCCAGGCGCGGAAGCTCCTTGAACAATTCATCCTTTTTGCTCTGGGCCATGCAGCCCATCATGCCGTAAACCACGTGCGGGCGGTGCTGCTGTTTGGACAGCAGGCCCATTTTACCCAGGGCCTTCTGTTCCGCCTGCTCGCGGATGGAGCAGGAATTGAACAGGATGACATCCGCCTCATTCTCCCGGTCCGTCAGGGTATAACCTTTCTGGACGAACATGCGGGCCACCTGCTCGGAGTCCCGTTCGTTCATCTGGCAGCCGTAGGTTTTAATGTAAAGCGTGGGCATGGGCAATCAGATCTTCTTTTTTAACGTGACCACGCATTCCAGATGCTTGGTCTGGGGGAACAGGTCAAAAGGCTGCACGGCGGTGACGGCGTAGCCGGCCTTGTCAAACTCCGCCAAGTCCCGTATCTGCGTGGCGGGATTGCAGGAAACGTACACCACCTTTCCGGGGCCGAAGGAGAACAACTGGTTCAGGAACTCCATGCTGCATCCCTTCCGGGGAGGATCAATGACCACAGCGGTCTTTTCCGCGGGGAAATCCACCTGGGCGAAAATGGCCCCGGCGTCTGCCGCCAAGAACTCTGCGTGTTCAATGCCGTTGCTCCGGGCATTGCTCCGCGCCCAGTCCGCGGAAGTCTCGCTGACCTCCACGCCCAGCACCTTCCTGAACTTCTTAGCCAGGCTCAGGGCAAACAGGCCGGAACCGCAATAGGCGTCCACCAGGAACTCCTCTCCGTCCATGCTCGCCTGCTGGGCCACGTAATCCGTAAACAGCGGAAGAATGAAGGGATTGTTCTGGAAAAAATCCCCCGCCAGGAAGTGGAATTCCAGGTCGCCCACACGCTCGCAGGCCACGGCGTTGTTATTGGTGATGACGCCCCCCTCCGAGGCGCGGAGCAGGATGGTGGCGCCGCGCTTGAACCGCGCCGCGGCCTGGTAAACGCTCTTGCGGGCCAGCGGCAGCACCTCGTTGATGCACTCCATGGCAATCGGGCACTGGGGCACGTCCACCACTTCCCTTCTGGACCCCGCCTTCAGAAAGCCGATGGCCGGCTTCCCGCCTTCCCTGGGCTTGTCAAAATGGGGCGTAATCTTGGAACGGTAGTTGTATTGCCGGGGAGAGGCGATCGCGGGATTGACGGGCAGTTCCAGCCCGGCCTGAAGGCGCAGCAGGTCCGCCACCTGCCGGGTTTTCCAGAGGAGCTGCCGGTCATAGGAAAAATGCTGGTACTGGCAGCCTCCGCAGGTACCGAACAGCCGGCAGCCGGGTTCCACGCGGTCCGCGCTGGGGTGCAGCACCTCCACCAGGTCCGCGGAGGAATAATTCTTGTCATTGCGCCATATGCGCGCCTTCACGCGGTCCCCCGGCAGGGCAAAGGGGACGAAAACCACCCAGCCGTCCACGCGGCCGATGCCGTCGCCCGCGTTGGAAAGGGCGTCAATCTCCAGTTCAAGCTCCTGGTGGTAGGAAAAAGGTTCGGGGTGGAAGCCTTTGGGAATGGTCGCGGTCATGATGATGGGAGGGAACGTGTTACGGAGCGGTGGGAGTATTCAGTTTGCCGTCCAGGTCATACAGCAGGGTATCCGGAAGCTGGGGAGTGCGCAGCCCCGGACGGAAGTCGCCCGGCAGAACAGCGGGGCCCGGTGCGGACTCTTCCCCGTCTTCCTCCGGAAGAATGGCGGATTTCACCGGAGCGGGGGCCCAGGGGACCGGGCGCTCTGCCGCGGGGGCGGGTTCCGGCTGGACGGCTGGAGCGGGGGCGGGTTCCTGAGAGGCCGTTTCCTTATTGGAGGCGCAGGAAGCGGCGCAGGCCAGCCCGGCAAGCAGACAGGAGCGGATCAGGAGCTTGTTCATGGCGCGGATTCTTACAGCTTCATTCCCGCTTGGCAATCGAATTTCCGCTTTATTCCCCTTCTTCCCTGCATGAGGGAACGGGATAAGGGAAAAAGGCTTCCGTGAAACGCGGCTTAAATGCGCTCGCTCGTTTTTGTCCGCGGATGGCGGAAGTGGGGGATGCGGTGCGCCTGCCTGCGTTTTTGGCGCATGTGGCGGAGCATGCGGAAGAAAATGAACGTTCCCGCCAGAAGCAGCAGCATGATGCTCCACCAGTCCCAGCCCACCGGGGCGTCCGGCAGCCCTACGCGGCCGATCATGGGGAGCTTGAGGGCGGGGCGCAGCAGGTCAAAACCCGCGTTCAGTCCCAGCAGGCTGACTTCAACCCCTTCCGCCAGGCCCAGGCTGACCCCTCCCAGGCCCCATAAATTCATGCGGATGCCCGTGCCGCTCTCCGTCCGTCCGGCAATGCCGCCGGGCAGGTAATCCTTCCCCACCGCGTGGGGCGGAAGCTCTACCGTCAGTTCCGGCACCTCCCTCATCAGCGCGGCGGTGAAGGTGTTGCTGTTGGGGCCGGGAATGAGCCGGTACGTATCCGCCTCAGGGTATTCCCGCGCCGTGCGGCTGATGGCGGGAATGGCTCTTTCCGCCGCTTTTCCGCGCAATTCCTGAATCAGGTCCGGTTCCGCGCCAAACCACTTGCGGTCCGGAATGTCCCTGGTGATGGAAACGCTGGTTCCCCTGGAAGGGAGCTGGTAGCCCATCACCTGGTAAACGGTGTAAAAGCCGGCGTTCTTCTCCTTCACGGCTATCCAGGTATGCACGCCGAAATACTTGCGCCAGCCGAAGGCGCGTGCCGAATACACCTGGACGACGGCTTCCGGCTCTTCCTCCGGCAGCGGAGCCAGGCCGCTGCTGCTGCGGTCCGCGGTTTGCCAGTCTTCCGCGGGGTGGAAGTAGACCAGGGCGCCGCACAGGACCAGGAGCGCCATGGACAGCCAGAAAATGAGGCGCCATTTGTTCCGTGAAGGGTGCCTGCGGTTATAGGGGTTGGAATGGCGCATGGCGAATGTATATACCTTGAACTTCAAATGAAGGCAATGGCGGAATCTTGAAGTTTGACTTCTCTGCGGAGAGGCTTATTTTCATGGGAATATGATCAAGTTTGCCGTTCCCGTGCTTTGTGCCGCCGCCATGGCGTGCATGCTGGCTCCTGTTTCCGCCCTGGCACAGCAGACGCCCCCTCCCGCCGTGAATGAATCGGGCAGTCCGGTCTTTGACAAGCTGCGCAATGAAGCCATCGCAAAAAAGATTCCCCTGGTCATCTACCTGACGGGCTCTTCCTGGTGCGTATACTGCAACATCTTTACGAACAAGCATATCAAGGAACGCGACTTTAAGATGGAATCCGGCAAAAAATTCATCTTCTGGATGGTGGATACCGGGCAGGAGCCGGGAAGGTCTCCGGGGTCTTTCACCTTCAAATTCATTCCGGAGGAAGCGGGCAAAGTCGTGGGCTGCCTGGGGTCCAGGGCTCCTTATGTGGTCTTTGGTCCTCCCGCCGTGATCATTCTGGACCCCGTTTCCGGAAAAGTGATTAAAAGGATGGTGAGCCAGGGGGACATGGACAAAGAAGGCAAATCCCTGCCCGCGGTTATCGGGGAATGCTGGAAAAAGTTTCAGGAGGAGGGAAAGGCTGCCTGAATGTCCGCCTCTTTTCAGTGAAAGCCGGAATGCGGAATTCCTCTTCCGGCTCTCTTTTCCGCTAAAAACGGTAGATGAAGCGCAGCCACGGCTGCGGGGCGCCGGAGTAATAGGGGTACCATCGGTGCCCAGGATGGTGCATGGTGGAACCCCATTCATCCTGACGGAGCGCCTGCGGCGCATAAGTAAGCAGCCGCCATTCCCGGCAGGCGAAGGAAGAAGGCCGGGAGCATGAAGCGGAGGGTGCCAGGGATGCCTGGAGGGCGGTGGAAGAACAGCAGTAATAGGGAATGTTGAACCGCGGCGCCAGCCCGAACGCCAGCAGGAGCCAAATCCACATCCGGAGGCGGGGGTGCCTCATCCAGGTGGAAGCCAGAAAGGCGAGCAGGCAGGCCATTGCCGGAACGCTTCCCTTGCAGAGCAGGTCGTTGACGTCCCCGTTCACGTAAAAGAAAGGCAGAATCAGTCCGGTTGCCAGCGTGCAGATGAAGAGGGGATTCCTCCGGAAATCCCGCCAGCAGAACAGGGCGTATACCAGAAAAGAGGTACCCATGAGCAGAAAATCTCCCGGATGCGTATAAAAGGGCCGTATGCCCGTATGGGAGGATGGCGCGTTTACCGCCCCATAATAAAGGAGGAAGCACGCCCCCAGCAGGACGGCTGCCGGAAAGGAGGGATGGAACAGGATGCGCCGGGAGGCGCGGCCGTCTTTCCATTGCCGGAACCACTGGCAGGCCGCCAGAGGCAGCCCCCCCAGGGCCGCGAGGGGGGAATAAAAGGCGATGGATGCAAACAAAAGAGGGATCCAGTGCAGGGGCATGCGTCCCGAAGCCAGGAAGATGAAGAAAAGCATGACGGGGATGGAGGCATTTGCGCTGCACATGATTTGCTCCGCCGTGCCGAAGTAATGCAGGCGGAACAGGTCCAGCCCCAGCCAACACTGGACATTCAGCAGGGAGCCAAACATCACCATCAGCAGGGCGAGCGGCAGGGAACGGCGGCCGGAGAAAACGCAAAGCCACAGCCACGCAAGAAAGAGGCCCCATGCCCCCCACAGCACGACAAATGCCCGGGCAGCCCCCAACCCCGCCATTTTGCCTGCCAGGGCCGGAAGCAGCCAGAAGCCTGTGTTGTAAATCAAGACGTCTCCGTCCGGAAAAACGACGGGCCATGGACTGGCGACCAATTCGCGCAGGCAGGCGTTCCTGACGATATGGTCCGGGTGCTGATTGACCCATTCCCCCCATCCGGACAGCGCCATCAGGGCGATGAACGCGGTCAGGACGAGAAACGAAGAGCGGGTGAAGAGGGGAAAAGCGGGGAGGGAACCCCTTTCCGGCGGTTCCTTGCGCCTTCCGGGAGCCAGTCCCGCGGCCATCAGGAACATGAGTGGAAGAGCGGCGTACCAGTGCATCCATCCCGCCATGAAAACCAGCACGGGAAGCATAAGCCATGCGCAGGTATGCCACTTCAGCGCAGTCACGCTGAAAGTTTGTTCCGGGCACGGGGCATCGGCGGCGGGGGAGGGCATCTCCCCCGGACCTTAATGGGTCCGGCGCATGGGGGCAAGGAGGAAACTTGCGGGCCGGAAGGGAGAGGGCCGCCCGTCCGGTCCTGGTGGCAGGAATGCGGGCGCGCCGTCTCCGCTTTACCGGAAAAACGTGGCATCCCATGCTGGGCGCCTTATGAATAAAACAGAATTCATTCGGGAATTGCAGCGGGAACTGGGAGAAGGCGTAACCTCCCGGCAGGCGGAACAGGCGCTGAACGCCGTGCTGGACACGATTGCGAAGACGGTCCGGAAGCGGTCTCTGGTTAAATTCCGCGGCTTCGGATCGTTCGCCGTCAAGCACCGCCGTGCGCGTGTGGTGCGCCATCCGGAAAACGGCAGTAAACTGTTTGTGCATGAATCAAGCACCATGAAATTCCGGCCCTCTTCCCGCCTGTGGAAGAAGTAGGGAAAGGAAGGCCGGAGCCCGTTCCATTTTGCCATTGACTTCCCTGTCCGGCACGGGCCTTAATGGATAAGGCAAGCGCACCGTGCGCCTGCCTGGAAAAAGACTGATCCTTGCCCTTTCACTGACCATGACGCCGGACTCCGTTCATTTGCTGACCCGTTCCTCCCAGATGACCCTGTTCAAGGATGAACAGGGACGTGTGCGCCGCGCCTATTACGGTCCGCGGCTGCGTGAACCGGCGGATGCCCTGGCAAACGCCGCGGACGCGCCCCTTCTGTACTCCGCCCTGGGGGACTCCGTGGCGGGGCTTCCCAATGCGTCGGAGGAATACTCCATTTGCGTAACCCAGGCGGACGGAGCCCTCTCCCTGCGCCTGGAATGCCTGGGGTGGGAGGTGCTGGAACTGGATGACGACCGGGAAGAAGCCGTCTTCTACGGGAAAGACCCTTCCTACCCCGTGAGGGTGGAAATTCACGTGCGCTCCCACCGGGAATCGGACGCCTTCCTTCAATGGGTAGTGGTACGGAACGAGGGGAGGGAAGGCATACGCCTTCACCGCGTTGCGTCCGCACAACTGAATCTGCGCGCGGAACGGTACTTTGTCACCAGCTTCCGCGGCACCTGGGGCGGCGAATCCCTGATGAGCGAGGAGGAAGTGGCGCGGGGCCATGAACTTTCCCTGGTTTCCGGCACCGGAACCCGCGCTGCCCAGGAGGGAAGCCCCGGCTTCATCATCTCCCTGGACGGCCCGGCGCGGGAGGATGCGGGGGAAGTAATTCTGGGGGCGCTGGCGTGGTCCGGCAACTACCGCATATGGTTCCGGCACAGCCCGTACCACTACCTCTTTGCCGGGGCGGGGCTGGACGCGGTTCCTGCGCCTTACCTGCTGGATGGCGGCGGGACGTTTGAAACGCCTCCCCTGATCCTGGTGCACAGCGGAAACGGCAAGGGGGAAGCTTCCCGGCGCATCCACCGCTGGGCGCGCCGTTACGGCCTGCGCGGCGGCGCTACGGAGCGGCTTACCCTGCTGAACTCATGGGAGGGAGTGTACTTCACCTTCACGGAAAAAGTGCTGCATGGCATGATGAAGCGTGCGGGGGAGCTGGGCGTGGAGCTCTTTGTGCTGGATGACGGCTGGTTTGGCAACAAATTCCCGCGCAATGACGCCCGGGCCGGGCTGGGGGACTGGCAGGTGAACCGGGACAAATTGCCCCATGGGTTGGAAGGCCTGGTGCGCCAGGCGGAAAAGCTGGGGATACGCTTCGGCATCTGGGTGGAGCCGGAAATGGTGAACCCCCGGTCGGAACTTTACCGGAAGCATCCGGAATGGGTGATTGGCCTTCCCCACCGGGAAAACAGGCTGGAACGCAGCCAGTACCTGCTGGATTTGAGCAACCCGGACGTGCGCGCCTACATTCTTGACGCCATGCGGAAACTGCTGGGAGAACATCCGGGCATTTCCTATGTCAAGTGGGACTGCAACCGCAAAATCTCCGATCCCGGCTCCTCCCGGCTGGACGCCGGCCATCAGGGGAACCTGTCCATTGACTATGTGCGCGGCTATGAAACCATCCTTGATGCGCTGGCGGCGGAATTCCCGGATGTGGTATTTCAGGCCTGTTCCTCCGGCGGAGGACGCGCGGACTACGGGACCATGCGGAGGCATCACGAATTTTGGACGTCCGACAATACGGACGCCTGTGAACGCGTATTCATGCAGTGGGGCATCGGGCACCTGTTCCCGGCCATCTCCATGGCCGCCCATGTGACGGCCTCCCCCAACCATCAGACAAAGCGCGTTACGCCGCTCAAATTCCGCTTTGACGTGGCCATGTCGGGCCGTCTGGGCTTTGAGCTCCAGCCCTGTGACATGACGAAGGAGGAAGTGGAATTTTCCAAACGGGCGCTGGCGGAATACAAGCGCATCCGTCCCATAGTCCAGTTCGGGGACCTGTACCGCCTGTCTTCCCCGTATGAAAGCCGGGTGGCTTCCCTGATGTACGTGTATAAGAACAGAGCCGTCGTCTTCGCCTGGCTGATGGACAAATGGCTGGCGGATTCCCCGCCGCCCCTGCGCCTGAAAGGCCTGGACCCTGCCGCCAGGTATTTGGTGAGGGAAATCAACCTGGATGAAAACGGCTCCCTCACGAACGCCCATGAACGGGTGCTTGGCGGCGATTACCTGATGGACGCCGGAATCCGCATCAACTGGAAAACTACCTTCCAGTCCGTCTGCATGGAGGTGACGGAAACGGGCAGGTAAGTTTTCGTTTCTATTAGGAGGTTACGGCGTGATGAAGATATGAATAACCAAAAATTTATACGAAAATAATAAAGTCACTCCTTTTGCATAGCTCGACGGCTGATATGTTATGTCAATGCTTTGATCACTGGGAAATTTGCTGATAGACCGATAATATTTCATGAATGCGGTTGCCATGCAACCAGGGAAATGATCAATCAGATTTGTCACAATTGTATTTGTGCCGGTTGAGTTGGTTCTGATGGTCATTTCTAAATAACGGAATGTCGAATATTACAAAAAGTGTGCTCCGGCTGCGGAAAGGAGTTCGCCTATATAAGTGACGGGAAGTTCCTGGCAGGATTATATATTCCCTCTTTCGGCGATGATTTGAATGATGACCACATGGAGTCTAAAGTCCGTCTCTCTCTAGTGATGATGCTCAGGATAGAAGAGAGGCCTCATGACCTCGACCCATGCTGCTCACTATCAGCAAGCGGAGGAGTGTCATGCTCTATTGGCAGCATTCTTTCCAGAAAAATAAGCCAAGTACCTGTACGGCCGCACGCCGTCTGTTTGACAGACGGCGTGCGTATTCCAACACCGGGTTGTTAGTTATTGCTTCTTCTGTTTTATAGGAAACGGCTTATCATTCAATTTTAATGGTACCCTGCTTGATTAGTTTGGCCGCTTCCCGTTCTATCTCTTTTTGATGCTTTTTCATGTAGGCCTGATAGGCTTCTTCGATATCGAATCGGATGATCATGACCCATTCATCATCTTCGTTTTTCAGATCAAACTCCGAATAGTGACGGCTATCAAAATAATCCTGTTCCTGACCTTCTCCAACAATTCGGTAATCCGGATAATGTTTTTTCACATATTCCCGTTGTTTTTCCAGAAGCTTATCCAAATCTTTCTCATTAAAAACAGCAGGGTTTGTAATGGTTGGGATATCCTTGTTTTCTTCTTGCTGCTCAGGAGAAACTTCTTGCTGTTGTCTGTCTGGTTGGCGGGACTTCTCTTCCTGTGCTTCAATCTGGCTGGCGATCCCCAACATGCAGGACATTAATATAGCGAGTATATTTAATATAGATTTCATGATTCTGTTCAGGTTATTGATGGTTTTTGCAATCTGCTTCCGGCTTTCTCCGGTTTGATTTTTTTCCCCTCAATGAATTGCTGTGCCCATGCGAGGTCTTCAAGGCTGTCTTTACCCCGGAATATAATGGCCCATTCCCAGGGTTGCAAGGTGTCTGCCTGTGGATAGCATCTGGCGTGGTGATGGGAATCCCGGGAGAAATTAAATTTGGCGATGCATTCCTCGGGAGAGAAGGTGTTCGCAACAAGGGCGGCTCCAAGCGCCATGCTGAGTTCAACAGAATTGAGCTTTTGATCGCTGGTATTCCAGATTCGGTAAAAAACGGAAAGGGTATTTTTGCTGGCAGGACCGGATTGGGCGAGCATTTTAAATACTTCCGGATGGCTGGAAAGCCATTTCCTGAAGACCTGATCCTTGAGTTCCTCCTGAGTGAACGGCTTGCCATCTTCGGCAGTATTGAAAAATTGGTGCAGGTAGCACAGTGACGCTACTTGTGGAGAATGAATCAGTTCTCGTATTTTTTCGATAGTAAGCGGGCCGGAGTCAAGCCGACTGCGCATGACTTCCCGGGCTTTACCGGTAATGAAGGAGGAGCGTCCCTCAGAAAGTAGTGTCTGTATGTCTGATTCAGATGAAGCCAGCGCGGCAGGGCTCTCTGGCAGCATGAGTATGCTGAAGAGGAAAATCCAGAGGATATTCTTCATAGAGTGCTTAGGGTAGGTTAAAAGGGTAAATATTACGCTAGAGAAAATTGATATAATGTCAATAAAAAGATGTATTTTTTGAGTATGAAAAAATAATCGTATGTTTTACTTATATACCATAATAATGGTGAGACAATTGATTTTGAGAGGGATTGGACTGCTGGAACCGGACCTGGGATTATTTCGTTTCTACCCTCTCCGGAGGATTTATGAAAAAGGGGTTCCATTCGGGAAAAGAATGGAACCCCTTGGTGAGGTGGTAAAGTAGAGGAGATTGTTTTTTGGGCCGGATTGTTTCCGCCCTTGTTAAATACCCACCACGCCGCCAATGGTCTGGATGATGACCTTCGCAATGATGGTCATCAGGATGAGGGCCACGGGGTAGGCGGTGGCATAGCTGACCACGGGAGCCTGGGAGTCCGTCTTGCTGGCGATGGCGCCCAGGGCCGGGGTGGAGGTCATGCCGCCGCAGATGCCGCCCAGGCATTCCAGGATGTTCATCTTGAAGACCTTCATGCCCACGAAGTAACCGGCGAACATGCCGGAGCAGGTGACGATGACGCCCATGATGAACACGGCCGCGCCGTGCGTGGCTACGGTGGTGACTAGGTCTGCGCCGCCCTTGATGCCGGCGTCCGCCAGGAAGAAGACCAGGCCCAGGTCCTGTAAAAGAAGGCGGGTGGGCCGCGGGATGTAGCCCACGATGGGACCCAGGCGGCCGAAGTGGCCGAGCAGCAGGGCGACGATCAGGGGGCCGCCCGCAATCCCCAGGGAGATGCCCAGGCCGTTGCCCAGGCTGAAGTTGACCAGTCCCAGAATGATGCCGAGCGAGAGGCCGAACCCGAGGGAAAGAAGGTCCGTCTGGTTCATGTCCTGGCTGCGGTGGCCTATTTTGTCCCCGTACTTGGTGAGGTTTTCCGGAGAACCCACCACGGTCAGCACGTCATTGCGCTCCAGCGTGGTGTCCCCGGTGGGGACGAAGGTGAAGCCCAGGCGGGAGATGCGGGAGATGATCACGCCGTCCGTACGCAAGGTTTTCAGGTCGCGGAGCTTGCGCCCGGCATAGTTCTTGTTGGTCAGGATCAGCTTGCGGCGCTCCTTCTGGGAGTCCATGGGGTAGGGGTTGTCACATACTTCCCCCAGGAAGGCGACGTCATGCGGCATCGTATCACTGTTGCCCACAATGAGGACTTCCGTTCCTTCCCGGAACGTGTCTTCCGGCGTCAGGGGCATCAGCCTGTCGTTGCGCACCACGCGAGTAACCATGCAGTGCAGGCCGTCCAGCAGTTTGCAGTCCGCAATGTTCTGGCCGATCAGGTTGGGCTGCGTGACGCGGACCAGGCGGGAGATGATGCTGGCCTCCTGCTTGGAGTGCATGGCCTTGGCTTCCTTGTTCAGGTCAAAGTGCAGCAGGCGTGGCAGAAGCTGGACGAACAGGACTACGCCCACCACGCCGAACGGGTAGGCGATGCCGTAGCCGATGCTGACGCCGCTGCCGGAGGCTCCCGGCAGGCTTTCCGTGGCCGCCGCCAGCGCCGGGGTGCTGGTGCACGCTCCGGCGAAGATGCCGGAAGAGATTCCCGCGGGCACCTCGAACCAGATGCCGAACAGGCAGGTGAAGAGGGCGGAGACGCCTACAATGACCACGGACATGACTGCCAGCTTGCTGCCCTGCTTGGCGATGGCGGAGAAGAAGCGGTTGCCCGCGCTCAGGCCCACGCAGTAAACGAAAAGCGCCAGGCCGAGCTGCCCTACGCCGTTGGGGATGGCCAGGCGGTAGTGCCCCGCGGCCAGGGCGACGAAGAGCACGCCGGAGAGGCCGAGGTTCAGGCCGTATATTTTAATGCTGCCAAGGGCGATGCCGAAGAAGATGATTCCGAAGAGAACCAGGGTGTTGTGATTGAGCAGGATGTCGAACATGGTCGGCTGGGTCAGTCTTCTCCCGGGGCGAACTCAAAGTTGCGGAAACGGACGGGGATGGAGGCGGCCTCCAGCCGGGTCCGGTCAAACAACCGGCTTGGCGCGGGAAGAGAGTTGAGTGTTTGTTGGGTCAGGTAGAAATTTTGCACGAAGTAGTTGCCCCCATACCCGCGCTTTGTCAAGTCGCGTATGATGTTGTTGACGTGATCTTCCGTCAATAAATCGGGATGGACGGTGGTTCTGACTTCAAAAGCGGTTTCAGAGGCGATCAGGTAGTCCAGCGTTTCAGAAAAGGAGGGGAACAGGTCCGGCCTTCCGGTGACGGCGCCGTATTGTTCCGGGGGCGCCTTGTAGTCCAAGGCAATGTAGTCGCAAAGCCCCTCTTCCACCAGCGTTTTCACCACGGCGGGCCTGGTGCCGTTGGTGTCTATTTTAATCGCGAAGCCTAGCCGCCGTATCTCGCGGCAGATGGGGATAAGGTCGGGACACAGCGTGCATTCGCCGCCGGACAGGACTACCCCGTCCAGAAATCCCACCCGATCTCTCAGGAAATCAAGGTAGTCCGTCCGGTCTCCGGCAGGAGAGCCCGTTCCTCTGACCAGGGAGACGTTGTAACAGTACTGACAAAACAAGTTACAGCCTCTCAGCCAGAAGATGCAGGCCACCTTGTCCGGAAAATCCAGCAAGGTGAGCGGCGTGATGTCCGCTATGCCCCGGCCCGTTCCCATTGACTTCGCATATGTTATTGGGAAAATTACCGCGGCTGTTCCGTCCGGGCGGAGCAGGGGCAGGGACGGCCCGGTTCCACAAAGTGGACGCGGTCATGGAACTCGCCCTGTTTGCCCGCGTTGAAGGTTTCCACAGGGCGGTGATAGCCCATGACGCGCGTGTAAACGGTGCAGCGGGTCCGGTCCTGTGCGTATTTGCTTAATATTTCCTGCTTGGTCATTGTCGTATTGATGGTTGGGTTTTGAAACGAGGCGGTCGGTTGAAAAGGGTTATTCATGCCTGTGGAGGTGGAGCAGCTCCTCATCGCAGAAGGGGCAGTACTGGTGTTCCCCGCGCAGGTAGCCGTGCTTCTCGCAGACGGAGAAGAGCGGAGTGACGGTCAGGTACGGCATGCGGAAGCGAGTCAGCACCTTGCGGACGATGTCCCGGCAGGCTTCCGGGGAGCTGATGGCTTCATTCATGTACATGTGGAAGACGGTTCCCCCCGTATAGCAGCACTGGAGTTCGTCCTGGAGCTGGAGCGCCCGGAACAGGTCGCTCGTATGGTCCACGGGAAGCTGGGAGCTGTTCGTGTAGTAGCGCTGCCCCACGGGTCCCGCCTGGAGGATGTCCGGATAGCGTTTCTGGTCTTCGCGGGCGAAGCGGTGCGTGGTGCCTTCCGCGGGCGTGGCTTCCAGGTTATACAGGTTGCCCGTTTCCTCCTGGTACTCCTGCATGCGCAGGCGGATGAATTCCAGGATTTCCTCCGCAAAGGCCCTGCCTTCTTCGGAGGTGATGTCCATCGTGTCGTTGGAGAAGTTGCGCAGCAGCTCGTTCATGCCGTTGACCCCGATGGTGGAGAAGTGGTTGCGGAAGGTGGGCAGGTAGCGTTTGGTGTAGGGGTACAGGCCGCGGTCGTACATCTCCTGCACGAAGGCCCTTTTCTTTTCCAGGCAGGATTTGGCTAGGTCCAGCAGTTCGCCCAGCCGGGCGAACAGGGCTTCCCGGTTCTGCTTGAAGAGGTAGCCCAGCCGGGCCAGGTTGATGGTCACCACGCCTATGGAACCGGTCATTTCCGCGGAGCCGAAGAGGCCGCCGCCGCGCTTGAGAAGCTCCCGCAGGTCCAGCTGCAGGCGGCAGCACATGGAGC
Organism: Akkermansia muciniphila; assembly: GCF_018709685.1. GTDB lineage: Bacteria > Verrucomicrobiota > Verrucomicrobiia > Verrucomicrobiales > Akkermansiaceae > Akkermansia > Akkermansia muciniphila_E. The sequence goes on along the minus strand of NZ_JABDHQ010000008.1, from coordinate 110,932 downwards.
GCACGGCGTCCGGCTTGTAGGCCCGTTCGTCCGGCACGCGTTCCCCGTCTTCATTCACGGTGTACTGGCTGCCGATGAAGTTCTGGAAGTAGGAGGAGCCGATCTTGGCGGCGTTTTCAAACAGGAGGGGCACGTTTTCCCCCTCCCAGTCAAAGTCTTCCGTGATGTTGACGGTGGGGATGGGGAAGGTGAAGGGCTGTCCCGTGCTGTCCCCTTCCGTGAGCACTTCATAAAAGGCCTTGTTGATCAGGTTCATTTCCTTCTGGAAGTGCTTGTAGGTCAGTTCCGTCAGCTTGTCCGCGCCGCGTTCCCGCGCCAGGGCCAGAAGGCCCGGGTCCTCCATCCCTTCAAAAAGGTGCTCCCCGCCGCTGAAGGGGGCCTGGTCCCGCAGGTCGCGCGGCACGGTCCAGTCAATCGTGACGTTGGTGAAGGGGGACTGCCCCCAGCGTGAGGGCACGTTCAGGTTGTAGACGAAGCTGCGGATGTCCTTCTTGATGCGCGTGAAGTCCGCCCGGTCCTTGAAGGCGTAGGGCGCCAGGAAGGTATCAAAGGAGCTGAACGCCTGCGCGCCCGCCCACTCGCTTTGCAGAATGCCCAGGAAGTTGGCCATCTGGCCCAGGGCTTCCCGGAAGTGGCGCGGGGGGCGGCTGTTCACGCGGCTGCGCACGCCATTGAATCCCTCGTTGAGCAGGTTGCGGAGGCTCCACCCGGCGCAGTACCCGGTCAGGCAGTCCAGGTCATGGATGTGGTAGTCCCCTTCACGGTGGGCGGCGCCTTCCCGGGCGGAGTAAACCTGGTCCAGCCAGTAGTTGGCGATCACCTTGCCCGCCGTGTTGTTGATGAGACCGGCGTTGGAGTACGTGGTGTTGGAGTTGGCGGCGATGCGCCAGTCGCTCTGGCCGATGTATTCCTCTACCGTCTGCTTGCAGTCCACGTACGTGTTGCCGGAATAAAGGCCGCCGAGCTGTTCGCGCTGCATTTTGTGCAGGAAGCGGTAGGTGATGAAGGTCTTGGCCGTGTCAAAGTATCCGCACCGGAACAGGGCGCGTTCAATCATGTCCTGGATTTCTTCCACGTGCGCGCTGTCCTGGTGGGTCAGCTTGGCCTCCACTTCTTCATAAATGGAACGGTTGTAGGCGGTTCCGGAGCTGTGGAAGGCGTTTTTGATGGCCTCCTCGATTTTATAGCCCTGGTATTGTTCCTTTTTTCCGGAACGTTTGATGATGCTTGTTGCCATGGTGGATGTCTCGCTTGGAAGGGATGATGACCGTTCATCCGCGAGCCTGGGCAAAAGCCTGGAAAAATCATAGGCAGGGGCCGCCGCATGCGTGCATTTTTAACAAGGGGCACGATGAGGACCTGTGCGTATGTTCATCCTGTCCGCGGGATGGGATACGGGGGCATCAGGTCGTCTTCTGGCTTCCGGTGCGACATGTGATGGGGACTTCCCGGCTGCCTGGGCAGTCAGTGTCCGGTCCATCGTCTACCGGTTACAGCGGCGCGTCCGCGACGGATTTTCACCGTCTTCCGTTACCTGCGCTGAAACGCAATGAACCACAGAAAGGAACTTCGCGCAAGGAAAATGTATAAATGATGTATTAAATATTTGTTAGTATACATCATGTTGTATATGCCGGGTGCGGAATGATTGATAACGCGGCATTCCTTTCCGTCATGGCACCATATGTGCCCTTGTCTCCTTTCCCGGTCCGGAGGAAAGCGGATAGAATGAAAAGAAGAATCATCCCTTGCGGAGAAATTTCCGTACGGCTTTTTCCGTATCAATAAAATGCGTTTCTTTTTCTCTACAAAAAACGGATGGCGGAAATCCTTCCTGATGCTGGTTCTTCCCCTTCTCTCTGCGGGGAATCCTGCTTCCGGCGCTTCTGCGGACTGGAATGAAAAGACCATCCGGGACAATCTCCAACTGGTGGCGGAATGGCAGGCGGAGCATCCCAAAAAGCGCTCGCCGCTGCATTGGACCTACGGCGCCTTTTATTCCGGCATGGTTCAGTACGGCCTGTCCGTTCCGGAAGGGCCGGGATTGCCGCTGCTGAGGAAAGCGGGGGAGGAACAGGAATGGAAAACCCTGAAACGGCATTACCATGCGGACGATCACGCCGTGGGGCATGCCTGGATGGAAATGGCGATGGAAGACGGCAATCCCGCCGCGGCGGAAAAGATACGCGCCGTGCTGGACAAGGTAATGAACCGGCCTTCCTCCGCCTCCCTCCAGTTCCAGACACCCCGGTGCCAGGACCGCTGGAGCTGGTCGGACGCCCTGTTCATGTCCCCTCCGGTATTCGTGAAGCTGGCGGCCTATACCGGGGACCGCCGTTATCTGGAATTCATGGACAAGGAATACAAGCTCACCTGCGACTATCTTTTTGACCGGAAGGAAGGACTGTTTTTCCGGGATTCCCGTTACTTCACCATTCCGGCGGGCAATGGGAAAAAGATGTTCTGGAGCCGGGGCAACGGCTGGGTGATTGCCGGACTGCCGCTTATTCTTCAAGACATGCCCGCGGACTGGCCTACCCGTCCCTTTTACGTGGACCTGCTCAAGCGCCTGGCGGCGTCCCTGAAAAAATGCCAGTCGCCCGACGGTTCCTGGCACGCCAGCCTGCTGGACCCGGAAGAGCCGCCCCTGAAGGAGATGAGCGGCACCCTGTTTATCATGTACGGGATGCTGTGGGGGGTGAACCAGGGGTATCTGGACGCGAAGGAATACCTTCCCGTCATCCGCAGGGCCTGGAAGGCCGCCTGTGATTCCGTCAACGCGGAAGGCGCGCTGGGCTGGGTGCAGCCTATTGCGGACAAGCCGGGGCATTATTCCGGGGAGGATACGGAAGTGTACGGCGCGGGCGCTTACCTGATGGCCGGCACCGAGCTGCGCAAGTACGTCATTGGCCGTGATCATCCGCAGAAAAAGACCGTGACCGTCACGAATCCCCTGAACAGGTTCCGGCCAGGTGAAACCGTGGCGGTTCCGTTGCCGTCCGGAGCTTCCGGGAATGCGTCTTCCCTGCGCGTCTTTGACGTGCGCCACGGGCGGGTGATCCCCCACCAGGCGGTGGATACGGATGGAGACGGCAGGAAGGATACCCTCCTGTTCCAGGGCAATTTCCGGCCCGGAACAGCCCGCGATTTCTGGATTCTGAACCGTTCCTCCCTGAAGGCGGCCCCTCCCGCGGACGTCTGTTTCAGCCGTCCTGTGCCGGAGCGCCTGGATGATTTTGCGTGGGAAAACGACCTGACGGCGCACCGGATTTACGGCCCGGCCGTTGCCAGACCCGCCCCGGCGGGGGAAGGGCTGGTTTCCAGCGGAACGGACGTGTGGAGCAAGCGTGCGGGAGTTCCCGTCATCAATGAATTTTACAAGAAGGGAGATTACCACCGGGACCATGGCAGCGGCCTGGACATGTATAACGTGGGACCGGGCCGCGGCTGCGGAGGCATTGCCGTGTTCAGGGATGGGAAACCGCATGTGTCCGGTAACTGGGCCAGCGCCCGCACCCTGTACAACGGTCCGGTCCAGACGGCCTTTGAGGTGGTTTATGCGCCGTGGAACATTGGCGGCGGCGTGCGCGTGGCGGAGAAGCGGAGAGTGACCCTGGATGCGGGAAGCCGTTTTTCCAAAGTCCGCAGCACCCTGTCCATTCAGGGAGCTGAAACGGTTAAGGCGGGTGTGGGAATGGATACCGGAAAGGGCAGGAACAATTATGAAACGGTGGCGGCGGAACGGAAGAACGGAGGGCTGATTACTGCGTGGAGCAATCCCCGGAAGAATGACGGGCGCTTTGGAACCGCGGTGATCGTACCGTGGCTGCCGGAAGGCCGGGCAGTGGAGTCGGAGGGGTGCACCTACTGGACCCGGGAGATCGGGAACGGAAAGGCTTTTGACTGGTACATGGGGGCCGTCTGGGACAAGGCCTCCCCGGTCAAATCCGCCGCGGACTGGGAAGCGGAAGCGCGCCGTGTCCGCGAGTGCATCGGGAATCCCCTCCGGGTGAAGGTTCGGTAGGGCCTCCGGCCGTTTGGCGCCCCGGGCGGATGGGCGCTGTGCAAGCCTTCTCCGCCCTTTTCTCTTTTACCGGGGCGGCTGTTGCTGCGCGGGTGCGGCCAGCCACTCCGCCAGCATTTCGGGCTGGAGGGGCGCCGGGGTTTCCCGGGCGTCTGGAGAAGCTAGGTTCAGGCCGTCCCTGACGACTTCCGAGCGGATGGAAGCCAGGGAAAGAAGAGTGTGGAAAATGTGGTCGTGGGAAACGGCTTTCAGGCGGTTGGCCTTCAGGGCGCGCACCATGTCCGGATAGCGCGAGGCGAAGGCGTCGGAATACCAGACGAACATCGCGGGGCGGTAAACCGGAGGCAGTACGTGCCCCTGGAACATTTTCCCCTCTTCCCCCAGGGCTACCCCGTGGTCGGAACAATAAAAATAAATGGCAGGCCTGTCTTTCAACCGCGCAATCATGCGGTGGACGGAGGCGTCCAGGTCCACGATGGAATTATCGTACGCGTTGACGGTTTCTTCCAGATGGGCCTTGGGGTCATCCATGTTGCAGGAGGCCGGAGTAAAGCGCCCGGCCTGCTCCGGATAACTGAACGCCATGTGGCTGCCGTTGTTGTAAATGACGTAAAATTGCTTGTTCCGTCCATGCTGTTTCAGGGATTCCTCCAGCACCAGGGAGGTGCGTTCCTGCATCATTCCGGGCGTCTGGTGCAGGGGCGGCGTCTGTTTCCGTTCCCGGCAGTTCCGGGTCAGGATGCCCAGGGAATAGTCATGGATGGAGTCTCCGCACAGGTCCATGATCCGGACGGTGCGGAAGCCGTGCTTGTTGAACAGGTCAATGAAGGAGGAATGGGCGGGACGGCGGCGGGACAGTTCCGCATCCGTAAACATGCCGATGGCGGAAATCCGGGTCACGATGCCGAAGGAGGTGGCATGGGGGAAGGAAACCACGTTGGGTTCCCGGGAAAGCAGGGGCATCGTGTTCCGGTGGTAGCCGTTGAGGGAAAGGTGGTCCGCGCGCACGCTCTCGCCCATGTGGAACACCACGGCAAGATCGTCCGGCGCATCGCACCCGGAAAGGGGTTCCGCGCAGGACGGCAGGTTCCGGAGCTCATTGAAGCTGCTTGCGTCCTGGGTGATGTATTCGTCCGCCAGCTTGTACGCCATCACAAAGTCCACGAGGGGCCAGCCCTTGGCCTTGTCCGAGGTGTAGTAAAGGTAAAGGGGTTCGGAGCTGTAGGAGGTGGCCGGAATGCCCAGCAGCAGAAAAATTCCGTACAGGCCCCAGATGCAGGCCAGCGCGCCCCACGTGGCTTTCTGGCGCAGGGAGCGGCGGCTCCAGTAAATGGCCAGGTAGATGAAACCCGCCAGCAGCAGGGCCCCGGTGACGGTGGCGGCGGTGCAGAAAGCGCAGGCTTCCCGGAAATTGGTTTCCGCCATGCTGGAGAGGACGGAAAGGTTCAGGGTCAGCCCGTACCGCATCTGCATCATGTACAGGCCCGCGTTGAACAGGATGACGGCAGGAAGAACCACGTACGCGGTGAAGCGGTATTTCAGGCAGAGAAGGATAATGCCGCAGAGCAGGGAGGCGGAACAGGCGATGCCCATGCAGCTCATCAGCACGCTCTGGCCGTCATTCAGTACATACGGATTCACCACCAGGGCCGCCGCAAGGCCGGCCGCCCACAGGCAGCGCATGCGGCGCGGAAAGAACGCGGCGCGCAGAGCCTGGAAGACGGCGGAAAGAACGCCTGGCTGGTCCGCGTACCGTTCTACGGAACGGGTGGGTGCATGGGGAGGGGTCATCGCAAAGAAAGGATAAAGTATTCTTCCTGCTTGAAGGGGAGCGCCATTGTAAGGGTTTCACAGTGATGCTCAAGCAGAATATGGAGGGCCTTTTTTCCGGCGTGCTCTTTCTACGTAAAAGGAAAAGACCTTTTCCCTGTTGTTATTGACAATGGTAATTCTGAGGTAGCATAGGGAAACCATGGAAAATCAACCTGTTGGGCGGCAGGGCTCCGATGGCCTCAAGATAGCTTCCGTTGTCTGTGTGATAGTTGCCCTGGCACTGTCATGGATGGCTGCCGCTTGCGGCATCGGTTATATTCCCGGAATGGTATTGGGGGCGGCCGGCATGGCATTGGGTGTGGCTTCCGTGGCCTGTGCCGCCATTATCTTATGCAGAAAATTCTTTGCCTTTGGAATCCTGATGATTTTTGCTGGATTGATTGCTGCCGGAGTCGCTGAAAGCGCATGTAATTATATGGTGAACAAGCGTGGCCAAGGTCCTCCCGTGGAATGCCGGAAGCAAATCCGGATACAGCGTGAGGAGGGATGACCGCCGGGAAGCCGTAAAAGGGCAGGCCTTACGGTTATGGTTGACAGAAACAATCCGGGAAGAGTATATGAAACTTATGGATAATCAATACGTTGCGGGACAATGTTCCGGTACCCTCAAAAGCGCCGCCGTCGCTTGCGCCGTGGCAGGCGCTGTTCTGCCATGGCTTGGAGCGCTTTCCGGTACCGGATTAATCCCTGGAATAGCGCTGGGAATAGCCGGCATTCTGCTGGCGGTGGCTTCCGTGGCCTGTGCCATTGCCGCCTTGTGCAGAAAATCCGTTGTATTCGGCATCGTCATGATTTTTGCGGGACTGGTTGCCTGCGGCATTGCTGAAAGCGGGGTCATGTACTTGATGTTCAAGCATGGGGAAGAGTCCCAAATGAAATGTTCAAAACAGGTTGGGGAGAGAATCAGCGTAACCTGGAGCCTGGAAAACCAGAAGAGCCGGGAGGAAAAAGACAGGTAGGGTTTTTTCCCATGGACCGCTTCTGCAAGTGGCAGGGGGGGCCGGCTTGTAAAAAACCGCCCGGAATGTTCCGGGCGGTTTTCATGTGCCATGGATGGCCTCCGGTGCTCAGGCGGAGTTTATCCGATGACGAGGAATTTTTCAGCCTTGGTCCCGCAGAGGGGGCAGGCGTCCACGCCTTCCAGGGACTTGAAGGTGTCCCCGCAGACCAGGCAGATCCAGTACTGCCTGGGAAGGGCGCTGGTGTCTCCGTCTTCTAGAGCCTTGAGGGCGGCGGCGTAAAAATCTGCGTGTTCCTTTTCCGCTTCCGTGGCCCACGTGAAGGAACGGACGGCGGCCTTCTGGCCTTCTTCTTCCGCCACGGCGATGAATTCGGGGTACATGCTTTCGAATTCATGGGTTTCCCCGGCAATGGCGGCTTTCAGGTTTTCCGCGGTAGTTCCCACATGAATCTGGATGTCGATAGGGTCCATGGAGGCGCCCAGTTTTTCCAAAACCTTGTTGTGGTTGGCGGCGTGTACGGATTCAGCCTTGGAGGCGGCTTCAAACAGCCGCTGGATAAGGGGCTGCCCTTCCTGGCCCGCTTTGGCGGCATAGGCCGCGTACGTGGCGGAGGCTGTGCTTTCTCCCGTAATGGCGGCTTTCAGGTTTTCTATGGTTTTAGTCATCGGGAATGAATTTATAATAATTCTAAAAAGAAGCAACTGAAAAAATCCTTTTAGAGCAGAAAAAATGCAAATTCCTCTTTCTGCGGCATCACGGGGAGATGTTACACAATGAGTCATTGACGGGTGCATGATGAACCTGTACAACGGAAACGTTATGAAGAGCATTGTAACAATTAGTTCGGCATGTGCCCTGGCATTTGCAGGTATGGCTTCCGCTCAGGACGCCCCGGCTCCGGCACCCGCCCCGGCCGCTGAAACCCCTGCCGCGCCCGTTGCGCCGGCCGCTGAAGTTTCCAAGGAAGCAAAGGAAGCCGCTGACCAGATGCTGGCTTTGATGAAGGAAATGTCCGCCACGCTCAGCACGGTGAAGGACAAGGCCACCGCAGACGCGGCCGCTGAAAAGATGGCCAAGATCAATGAAAAGGGTGAAGCCCTTTCCAAGAGCGCCCAGAAGGTCCAGGCTGAAATGGATGCCGCCATGCAGGCACGCCAGGCTGAACTCCTGCCTATTTTCATGGGCATGATGACCGACATGCAGCGTTTGCAGCAGGCTGACTTCTTCGGAAGCCAGGCGCTGAAGGACGCCATGAAGCAGACCGGAGCCTCCGGTCCGGAAGAAGGCGTTGAAGTGGAGGAAGAAGAAGTGGAAGTGGACGCCGTTCCGGCACCCGCCCCCGCTCCCAAGGAAGCTCCCGCTCCCGCCGCCAAGTAACTTTCTTTTCCAGGATTGATTCTCCTCCGGTATCTTTGGATACCGGAGGATTTTTTATGGCGAGACGCCTTGCCTGAACGGGGCAGGGCCGGGTACGGCGTGTTGCCGGAATGCTTGAAAACGCGGAAAGATGCCCAAAAACAAGGCAGGCCGCCTCCGTTTCCGGGGCGGCCTGCCGGGTGTGATGAATCAATGGTAAGGCGTGTTATTTGGCCTTTTTCTTTTTGGCGGCGGCTTTGGCGGGCTTGGCTGCCGTCTTGGATGCCTTGGCGGGTTTTTCTGCGGGGCATTCATTGACGGAGTTCCAGGACCAGTCCCATTTGTCCACGTTCATGGCACAGGCGGTCAGGAGCGCCACGGAAGCGTCCAGGTCATCCTTGTGCGCCATTTCAATGACTTGGTGAACGTTGCGGGTGGGAACGGAGATGGCCCCGGCAATGGAGCCGCCCGGTACGAACTTTTGCATGGCGCCTGCGTCCGTGCCGCCCGCGGGCAGCATTTCCACCTGCCATTTGATTTTGTTGGCGTCCGCCATGGCCTTCATGAACTTCACCATGCGGCGGTCCGCAATCACGGAGCCGTCATACAGCTTGATGGCGGCCCCTGCCCCCAGATGGGAGACCTGGTCGTGGGCCGGGGTGCCGGGAATGTCGCAGGCGATGGTGACGTCCAGCGCGATGGAAAAGTCCGGCTGGATGTCCAGCGTGCCGGCCTGGGCGCCCCTCAACCCCACTTCCTCCTGGACGGTGAAGGCGGCCACGAAGTTGCAGGAGGGCTTCTTTTTGGAAGCCTTGATGGCGCGGAGGGCTTCAATCAGCACGTAGCACCCGGCGCGGTTGTCCAGGGACTTCACGTTGACGCAGTCCCCCATTTCCACCAGGTCGCGTTCACGGGTGACGGAGTCGCCCACGGAAACGTATTTTTCCACTTCCTCCTTGCTCATGCCCAGGTCAATGAAGAAATCAGTCACTTCCGGCAGCTTGGTGCGTTCCGCGGGAGACATCACATGGATGGGTTTCACGCCCATGACGCCGATGAGGTCCTTCCTGCCGTGGACGATGACGCGCTGGGCCGTCAGCGTCTTGGCGTCAAAACCGCCCAGGGGAAGGAATTTGATAAACCCCTTGTCGTCAATGTGACGGACCATGAAGCCGATTTCATCCATGTGGGCGGCGGCCATCATGGTTTTTTCCGTGTCCTTGCCTTCTACAATGGCAATCACGCTGCCCAGATTGTCCACGCGCACGGCGTCCACCAGCGGGGCCACTTCCTGGATGATAAAATCACGGATTTTGTCTTCAAACCCCGGAGCGCCCGGAGTTACGCAAACCTGACGAAGCAGTTCCAAATTCATAATGCCGCCAATGTACTGGTTTTCGTGAAGGTTGGCTAGTCCATAATGCGGCCTCCGGAAGGAGGCCCGGCAGGGCGTTCCTCCCGTTTTTACCGGCGTTCCCGGGTAATGACGGCGTCCGGCTGCGCGGGTGCCCCGTTGTCCGGGCGCTTGTAATTGACGCGCCGGGCGTCCAGGAACGGGAGTTCGCGTTCCATGCGGTTTTTGAAATCCTTCTCGTTCTTCAGTTCCCGCGGCGTCCAGGCCACTTCCGCCAGCGCCAGGGCGCGGGGAAAGACGTGGTATTCCCATTTCGGCAGGTTGGGAATGTATTCCGTCCAGATGTTCGCCTGGCAGCCCAGCACCTGTTTTTCCCGTTCCCTGGGCGTGCCCTGCGGGACGGGTTCCAGGGAGTACACGCGCTGCCAGGCCAGGTTGTCATTGTTGATGGTTTCATATTCCGGGGCGGACGGCTTGCCGGGGCCCTGGTCATAGTCAAAGTACAGATGGCTGTTGGGCGTCATCACTACGTCATTGCCCTGTTCCAGGGCGTGCCGGGCGCTGTTCGGCATCCAGCTTCGCCAAACCATCATGGTGGCGGTGGGGGAGAGGCCGCCCTCCTGGATTTCATCCCAGCCGATGAGTCTTTTGCCGTGCTTGTTGATCATTTTTTCCACGCGGCGGATGAAGTAGCTCTGGAGTTCGTTCTCATTGGCAAGGCCGTTGTCCTTCATGACCTGCTGCGCCGCGGCGGACTGCTTCCACTGGTCCTTGGGCGCTTCATCCCCGCCGATGTGGATGTAGGGGCTGTCCGGGAACAGGAGGCACACTTCGTCAATCACGTCTTCCAGAAAGCGGAAGGTCTTTTCCGTGGGGGCGAACGTGTAGGGGTGGACGCCCCAGGTTTCCTGCACTTGGGGCGCAAAGCCCGGGATGTCCGTGTTGCCCAGTTCCGGATACGCGGCGATGGCGGCGGAGGCGTGGCCCGGCAGCTCCACTTCCGGAATGACGGTGATGCCCCGATCCCTGGCGTATTGAACCACCTCCCGGATTTCGTCCGCGGTGTAATGGCCGGAGTAGGGGATGCCGTCCGGCTTGTTGCGGCTGCCGATGACGGGGGACTGCGCGCGGGCTCCGCCGACGGCCGTCAGCCGGGGGTACTTGGCAACTGGGAGCCGCCATCCCTGGTCGTCCGTCAGGTGCCAGTGCAGCGTGTTGAATTTGTACCTCTCCATCAGGTCCAGAATCTTTTTGATGTCCCGCACGGGCATCATGTGGCGGCAGCTGTCCATCATCAGGCCGCGCCACGCAAAGCGGGGCCGGTCCTTCACGTCCATGTGGGGAAGGGCGTGGTCTCCGTTCCCGTCCGTGACGATGCTCTGCATGAGGCTTTGAAGAGCGTACAGGGCGCCGTTCCGGCCTCCGGAGGCAATGGAAATGGAATCCGGCGTTACGGCAACGCGGTAGCCTTCCCCGCCCAGGGCCGCGTCTTCCGTAAAGGCGACGTCCGCTCCGGATTGAACCAGCGACGTTTTAATGCCGTTATCCTTGAAAATACGTTCCGCCTGGGTGGAGAGGGGCTGCCCCTCCGGCAGCCTGACGCCTTCTTTCAGGGAGAAACCGGGTTCCCCGGTTTTAACCTGCATGGCCGCGGGCAGCGGAATGATGTGGGGCGTTTCCTGAACTGGGGCGGATGCGGCACCCCAGCAGAACGGAGATAAGCAGAAAGTCATGGCAGGGAAAAGATGTCTGGGAATCATAGCTTAAGTACGCGGCATTCAGCCAAAAAATTCTTCCCTGTGGCGTCTTTTTCCCTCCGCGGGAAGAAAAGCCGCCGCGTAAAAATAGCGGTTGCCGCGCCCGGGCTCCTGTGAGAGTATCCCGGCGCTATGAGTAATCCCGCTTCCCCGCCTGTCAGGAAGACGATGGTGTTTGTGCTGCTGGCGCTTTTTCTAGGCCAGTTCGGGAGCGGCGTGTATGACCTCATTTTCAGCAACTTCCTGCGTGACGCCCAGCACCTGGACGTGGAGATGCGCGGGTTTATTGAACTCCCCCGGGAATTGCCCGGCATCCTCTCCCTGTTTGTAGTCAGCCTGCTGTTCATGTTCAATGAGGTGCGCGTGGCCGGGGTGGCGTGCCTGCTGATGTTCGGCGGCATGTACGCGCTGGCCGCGTGCAGTGCCGGAACCAGCCTGTGGGTGCTTTCCGCGTGGATCCTGACGGTGAGCCTGGGGCAGCATGTCCTGATGGGGATGGTTGACACCATCGTCATTCATACGGCGCGCCCGGAAAACCGCAGCCTGAGGCTGGGGCAGATGAAGGCGCTGGGGACGGCGGCTGCGCTGCTGGGCGCCTTGTGCGTCTGGATCAAGTGGAAATTCAACCAGTCCTTTGCCGTGGACTTCTTCGTGACGGGCGGCGTGTGCCTGCTGGCGTTCGTGTTCCTGAGCCGTGTGAAAACGCCGGTCTTCCCGCAGCGGCGCGGATGGCGTCAGTGCTTCGTCTTCAAGCGCAGGTACGCCGTTTATTACGGGCTGGAAATCCTGCACGGCATCCGCAAGCAATTGTACCTGACCTTCGGCTTCTGGCTGATGGTCAGCACGCTGGGCCAGCCGCCCGGGTACATCGGAAAAACCCTGCTGATTGCCGGTGTCATCGGGTTGGGCACCCAGCCTCTCATCGGCTGGAGCATCAAGAAATACGGGGAGAGGAAGGTGACGATTTTCGACAGCATGGCGCTGTCCCTCCTGTGCCTGGCGTACGCCTTTGCCCCGGAGCTGCTGCCCCTCCACTGGGCTGTGGGGGTGGTGACCGCCTGTTTTGTGCTGGATAACCTGTTGTTTGCCCTGGGCATGGCCCGCAGCACTTACGTGGCCCGCATCTGCGAGAAGCCGGAGGACATCACCCCCAGCATCTATACCGGGCTGGCCATCAACCACGTGGCCTCCATCGCTTACGGCGTGCTGGGCGGCGTGATCTGGATGAAGACGGGAGGGCCGCAGGCCGTGTTCCTGATCGGCGGCCTGGCTACCGTAGGGGCCGGACTGGTGGCCCGGCACATGGAGGAGCCGCGGCGGAACGGGGCCTAGCCGGGCAGGGGAGGGCGGAACGGACCGTTCAGATGTCCTGCCGTGCGGCTGGGACCCCGGGCGCCCCTTTTTTAAAGGCTTCCATGATCTTGCGGAAGATGTCCGTATTTTCATAAATGCCCGTGAAAGCCCCGCTTCCCGCGCCGAAGGCATAAACCGGAACGGCTATCCCGTCATGGCTGCCGGAACCGAACCGGGCTGTTATTTCCCCCTTCTCCCGGTTGCCTCCCGTGAGGGCGAACGCGCCCGTGTTATGGTCCGCCGTAATGACGACCAGCGTGCCGGGATGGCGTGAGGCCCAGTCCAGCACGGCCCCGGCGGTCCGGTCAAAATCCAGGAGCTCCTCCATCATTTCCTCCAGCTTGTTGCTGTGCGCGGCCTTGTCGATGTTGGAGCCTTCCACCATCAGGAAAAATCCGTTGGGATTCCGGGAAAGGGCGTCCAGCGCCTTCAGCGTGGCCCGGCGCAGAACGTCTCCCCGTTTGGAGGGAGGGGGCAGGTTGCCGGGGGCCGTGACGGCCAGCGTTTTTCCGGGCGGCAGCGCGGCGGCCTCCTCCCAGGTGCGGGCGACCCGGTAGCCCTGCGCCTCCATCTCCTTGAAAATGTCCCTTCCGTCCGGTCTTTGCGTGAAATACTTGCTCCCGCCGCCAAAAATGAAGTCAGCGCGGGAACGGGGATAATCCCCTATGATGCCGTAGGAATCCGACCGTTGTTCATTGTTGGCGCAGAAGGCGGCCGGAGTGGCGTCGTTCAGCTCGCAGGTGGCGATTACTCCGGTGGATTTGCCCATGTCCGCCGCCTTGTCCACCAGGGAATCCAGCCTGTTGCCCTTGGGGCACACGGCCACCCTCTTGTAGAGCGTCTTGGTTCCCGTGGCCATGGCGGTTCCCGCAGCGGCGGAATCCGTTACCAGCTTATCAGCGCACCACGTTTTGGCAATGCCCGTGACCGGGCAGTTCTCAATGAACAGGCGGCCCCGGTTGGCCGCCCAGGCGGCGGAAAGGTGATGGATGCCCATGCCGTCCCCGATCATCAGGATGACGCTGGTGACGGGGGCGTTCCGGTCCGGCTCGCGTATTTCCGTTACGGGGTAGGGATGTTCCAGAACGAAGCGCTGCGCCTCCCCCGCCGTGAGCAGGGACGGGGCAAGCAGCAGGACACAGGCCAGGGAGCGCAGCGGGGAAATCATGCCGCCACTTTCCCGCCCGCAAGGGAACAAGTAAAGAGGAAAAATGTGCCGGTTCCGCCGGGAACCGGCATGGACCGGATGAGCGGCTTATTTGGCGTCCGCCTGCTTTTGCAGGATGTCCCGGATTTGTTCCAGCAGGACGACGTCATCCGGCTTGGGCGCGGGGGCCGCGGGCGTTTCTTCGCTCTTGCGCCTCATCGTGCCGATCAGCTTGATGGCCACGAAGACGGAGAAGGCAATGATCACGAAGTCAATGGTCGCCTGGAGCAGCTCCCCGTACTTCAGTTCCACATCTCCCAGTTTCAAGGTCAGGTAGGCCAGGTTTACGCCGGAGGTGAGGTACCCGATGATGGGGGTGATGATGCTGGAGACGAAGACGGAAACAATCTTGTTGAACGCGGCGCCGATGACGACCGCCACGGCCAGGTCAATCACGTTGCCTTTCAGGGCGAATGCCTTGAATTCCTCCAGAAATCCTTTGACGTTGAAAAAGCGGGCCATGATGAATCGGTGTTGATGATTTATTTCATTCTGAAGGCAAAAGAATAAAAGAAAAGAAAAAATGAACTTCCCCCTCCGGAACAGAAGTATGACCACCGTGCCCGGCAAAATGTGAGAATCATGACGTGGCTCCCAAAAAAATCATTTACAGACGAGGCCAGAAGCGCAAACTACACGCGTATTACCTTAGCTTATGAACACAGAAGAAAAACTCAACCAGTACGTACTTCATTCCTATGGCCGTTATCCCATGGCTGCCGTCCGCGGGGAAGGCTCCCGCCTGTGGGACAGCACCGGGAAGTGCTATCTGGACTTCTGTGCCGGAATCGCCACCTGCGTGCTGGGGCACTGCCATCCCGCGGTAACGCAGGCCCTGCAGAAGCAGGCGGCCACGCTGGTGCACTGCTCCAACCTGTACCAGATTCCCCAGCAGGCGGATCTGGCGGAATTCATCGTTACCAAGTGCGTGGAGCGTCCGGGAAAAGTCTTTTTTGCCAACAGCGGAGCGGAATCCAATGACGGGTTGATCAAGGTGGCGCGCCGCTACGGGCACCGGAAGCCCCAGCCGGACGGCAAGCCCCGTTTTGAAGTGCTCACGTTCAACAAATCCTTCCACGGAAGAACGCTGGGCAGCATGTCCGCCACGGGGCAGGATAAAATCAAGATAGGCTTTGACCCCATGCTGCCGGGCTTCCGCCACCTGCCTTTCAATGACCTGGAAACGGCCCGTGAAGCCATTCGCCCGGAAACCGTGGCCTTCATGCTGGAAACCATCCAGGGTGAAGGCGGCGTCAACTGCGTGACCCCGGAATTCCTGCGCGGGCTGGCACAGTTGTGCAAGGAGCATGATCTGCTTCTGCTGATGGATGAAGTGCAGTGCGGCTTTGGCCGCTGCGGCGACATCATGGGATGGCGCGCCGTTGCGCCTGACGTGGAGCCGGACGGCATTTCCTGGGCCAAGGCGCTGGGAGGAGGCTTCCCCATCGGCGGCTTCTGGATTTCCGACCGCGCCATTGACGACCAGGGCACGGAGCTTGCCTCCATCATGGACCCCGGCTCCCATGGTTCCACGTACGGCGGCAATCCGCTTGGCACTACCGTGAGCCTGGCCGTGCTGAGGGAAGTAGTCTCCCAGGGCCTCCCGGAACGGGCGCAGCGCCTGGGCGCGGAAATCCGCGCGGAAATAGAATCCTGGAACCTGCCCGTGGTTCAGGGCGTGCGCGGCCTGGGCCTTCTGCTGGGCATCGGCCTCAACCCGGAGATGGTGGACGCGCCGGAAGGCAAGACCGTTGCCTCCGTGGTAGTGGAAGCCCTCCGGCAGGAAGGCCTGCTTTCCGTTCCCGCGGGTCCGGAAACCGTCCGTCTCCTGCCTCCCCTGAACGTAAGTGAAGAGGAAGTCCAACAGGCGCTTGCCATCATCAGGCGCGTGCTTAAGACATACGTTAAATAGTAACCTGACTCCCTGCTTTATTGTCATGAAGGATGAATCCATCAAAGCCCCCGGCAATGCGATAAAGCAATATTCCATCATGCTCCAGAACCGGGTGGGGGCGTTGTCCGCCCTCCTGGGCCTGCTGGACATGCACGGCATCTTCTGCCTGGGCTTCAGCATGCATGACTGCCATGAGGCGACTATTGCGCGCCTGATCGTCAGCGACCCGGAGCGGACGTCGGAAATCTTTCTGGAAAAAGGCATCTGCTACACGGAATCCGAAGTGCTGGTGGCCGTCCTCCGCCACGGCCCCGCGGACCTCAAGAAATGCCTGGACGTGCTGTATGCCGCGGAAATGAACGTCAACTTCCTGTATCCGCTCCTGCCCTGTGCGGCGCGGGGTTCCCTGGTCGCCCTCCATGTGGAGGATCTCAACTTCGGGCGCACCGTGCTGAATTCCAGCGGCATCAAGGTCCTGTTCCAGCAGGACCTCAGCCGGTGAGAACGGCGTTTTTCCGCTTGTTTTTGCTGCCGTGCAAAAGGCGTTTTCTCCAAGCGCATCAAGGGTTTGGCGCGTTTTTTCAGCTTGACGGGAGGGGAAAACATGGTATGGTACGGGCCGCATGGCAAAAGTACCCGTAATCAATCTTCGCAAGGGACACGCGGTTAATCATAACAATGACGTTTGCGTTGTAGTCAGCATGGAGCACAAGTGCCCCCCCCGCATGGCTTCCTATGTGCAAATGAGCATCCGCAGCATTTCCACCAAGAAGGTGTACAACCTTCGCCTCACTTCCAACGAATCCCTGGAAGGCGTGAACCTCGCCCGTGAGGAATATGAGTTCAGCTACATTGACGGCATGGGCTACCACTTCATGAATCCCGATACGTACGAAGACATCACCGTGTCTCCGGAAATCGTGGAGCCCGTGAAGGATTACCTGATGGAAGGCAATATCTACATCCTGCTTTTCACGGATGAAACGGTTGTCTCCGTGGAACTTCCCGCCGCCATCACCATGGAAGTGGCGGAAGCCCCGGAAGGCGTCAAGGGCGACAGCGCGAACAACGTATACAAGTCCGCCACAATGACCACCGGACTGGTGGTGCAGGTGCCCCTCTTCATCAAGCCCGGTGAAAAGATCTCCGTGAAAACGGAAGACGGCTCCTACCTGGGCCGCGTAAACTGAAACATTCCCTTTTCCTGGTATTCAAGAAGCCCCGCCGGTTTTCCCGGCCGGGGCTTTTTCATGCCGGGGCCGCGTGAAAAAAGACCAGAAAGCGGCCCGGTGTACGGGCTTTACATTTGAAGGCGCTTCCAGTAAGTCATTTTCATTGTAATATTTACTCCATGAAAAAGTTCATTGTCTTATTATGGATAGGCCTGCTGGCCGCTTTGCTGCCGGTGGATTGCGCCGCTGCGGTGAAGCTGGCCTGTCTGGGGGACAGCATCACCGCCGGGATGAGGGTCGGGAAGGAAGACTGCTGGGCGTCCCGGATTGCGAAGGCTCTGGACAAGAAGGCGGAAGTGGGGAACTTCGGCATTTCCGCCCGGTGCCTGCTATTCAGGGGAGACCGCCCCATCACGCGGGAGAAGGTTTATCGGGACGCGCTGGCGTTCAAGCCTGACGTGCTGCTCATCGGCCTGGGCACCAATGACAGCAAAAAGGTAAATTGGAGCCACAAGGATGATTTCGTGGACAATTACAAGGAGATCATCGCGGAGTTCCGCAAGCAGAATCCCAAACTGAAGGTTTACTGCCTGCTGCCCATCCCCTCCCAGGAAGCCAGGGAAGGCGGGATCAGCAGGGAATGCATTGAGAAGGAAATCATCCCTCTTATCCGGCAGGTGGCCAGGAGCACCAAATCCAGGGTGATCGACCTCAACAAGGTGATGAAGGACAAGGACGGCCTGCTGGTGGACGGCGTGCATCCCAATGCGGAGGGGCACGCCCTCATGGCGGAACACATTCTCCTGGTTCTCAAGGGAAAGGCTACGGAATAACGGCCTGCCCCCGTTCCCGGAGGCAGGGGTTTTCCAAGAGAAGGCAGGGAGGAACAAATGGACCTTATGGGCGCGGGGCCGCTGGAATCCCTTTTACCTTGCCCTTTCCGTCCATCCCGCACGCCCCTGTCTTATTAAGGCGGAACGGTTTTACCGGGAGGCCTGCTGTTTCTTTTCCGGCTGGGCCGGGATGGTTCCCTTGTGGGGGGAGTCCTTTTTCTGGTAAATCCGGACGTAGTCTATTTCATACTTCTGGGGCAGCGGCAGTTTGTTGAGGTCTCCCCCGGTGGCGCCAAGGGCCAGGTTCAGGATAATGAAATGAGGCTGGCGGAAGGGGTTGGCTACTTCCTTGTAAGTGGCGTTGACGATATTGTCCAGGGGGGTCTTGTTCAGCAGAATGTCGTCCGCATACAGGCGCACTTCCTTTTCATCCCAGTCCATGCGGAAGACATGGAAGCTGTCCGCCCAGTCCGGGTGCCTTTCCTGAAGCCATTTGAGGGGCGTATAGGTGGTGCTCCATTTGCCCACATGTTTTTTGGGGGAACCCCAGCAGAGGTTGGCCAGGTAAGTAGACTGGTAATACTCCATGATGTCTATTTCTCCGCACATGGGCCAGCCTTCCTTGACTCCCATGGTCCAGAACGCGGGCCACATGCCTTCCCGCGGGCTGAATTTGGCGCGGATCTCAAAGCGGCCGTACAGCCAGGAGAATTTGCCGCGCGTGGTCAGGGAGGCGGAGGTATAGTCCGCCTCCTTCCGCGTGGTCTGCCAGCTCTTCCCCGCCGGATCGTAATGGGGATTGGCGCGTTTTTCCTTTTTGCCTTCAATAATCAGCATTCCATCCTTGCAATAGGCGTTCTCCGGCTGGTACCACTGCGCCTCCTTGTTGCGGACAAAGCCGTGTTCGTAATTCCACTTGGCCGGGTCCGGACGGCCGTCCTTGTCAAACTCGTCGTGCCAGACGAGTTCATAACCGGAATAATCCGCTTTTTCCACCACCCGGTCAGCCTTCTTGACGCCGTCCCCGTGGAGGGAGTAGAGCTGGGCGTGGAGGGGGGTGGACAGCAGGGCCGCGCAGGCCGTCGCTCGTAATAGGGAGGTAATATTCATGGAAAAATAGAATTGTTTTTCTTGTTACGCAGGAGCGGGTGTTTTTTTGTCATTTTTTATTGGAAAAAGGTGAAGCCGTGAAAGCGGCTTGAGAAACCGGATTGATGTGTTAGTGTTCTCTAACAACATGGGGCCTTTGTCTGGTTCCGCAATTTCAACCCCTGATTTTAACGATAATGGAAGAAAGGAATTATCTGGTTTCCGGCATGCACTGTGCGGGTTGCGCCGCCAAGGTGGAGCACGCCGTGGAGGAATTGGAGGGTGTGGAACGCGTTGAGCTGAATTTGCTGACGGGGCGCATGGCCGTTGTGTTCCGGGAGCATGATTCCCCGGCCAGGGACCGGTTGGCGAAGGTGGTGGAGAAAGCTGGCTTCCATCTGGCGGACTGGCGGGAAGAACCGCTTTCCGGCACTGAGGAAGAGGCCCGTGAGGAGGAAAACGGCGGTTCCCGCCTTGTCTGGTCCGTTCTGCTGCTGGTCCCGCTGATGTACCTGTCCATGGGGCCTATGTGGCATTGGCCCGTTCCGGGAGGGGGCTGGGGGCTCTGGTTGAATCTGTGGGCGCAGTGCGTCCTGGCGGGGGCGGTTTTATGGCTGAACCGGCATTATTTGATCAATGGCGTCCGCCAGCTTGCCGCGCTGTCTCCCAATATGGATTCCCTGATCGCCATCGGCGCGGGGTCCGCCTTTTTGTACGGGCTGTTTCTGTTGATTGCGGGCCTGTGGCAGGGCGCCAATGTGGACGGGATGGAGTTGTATTTTGAGTCCGCGGCCATGATCGTCACCCTCATTTCCCTGGGGAAGTATCTGGAACGCCGCTCCTACCGAAAGACGAACGCCGCCGTGAAGGGACTGGTGAAGCTGGTTCCCCAGGAAGCCCTGGTGTGGCATGACGGCGCGGAACGCGCCGTCCCGCTGGATGAACTCCGGGCCGGGGACCTGGTGGTGGTGAAGACCGGGCAGAGGATTCCGGTGGACGGCCTCATTGAGGAAGGGCAGGCCGCGCTGGACGAATCCGACCTGACGGGAGAAAGCATGCCCGTGGACAAGACGGCCGGGGACCGGGTGATCAGCGGCACGTTCAACCGCGCCGGGTATCTTAAAATCCGTGCGGAGCGCGTGGGCAGGGATTCCACGCTGGCCCGCATGATCCGCCTGGTGGAGCAGGCCAGCCAGTCCAGGGCGCCCATTGCGCGGCTGGCGGACCGGGTGTGCTATTTCTTTGTCCCCACAGTGATTGCCATTGCGCTCATTGCGTTTGTCGCATGGCTGGTGGCCGGAGAGGGCTTTTCCTTTGCCCTGGCCAGGGCGATTGCGGTGCTGGTGATCTCCTGCCCCTGCGTCCTGGGCCTCGCCACCCCGATCGCCATCATGGTGGGTACGGGGCGGGGCGCGCGCCTGGGCATCCTGTGCAAGTCCGCCAGCGCCCTTGAGGCCCTGAGCCGCGTGGATACCGTCGTCTTTGACAAGACGGGCACCCTGACGGAAGGGGAGCCCCGGGTGGTGGCCGTTCTGCCGGAACATTCCATGAATGCGGATGAACTGGTGGAGATGGCGGCGGCCCTGGAGCAGGGCTCCGAGCATCCGGTAGGTAAAGCCATTTATGACCATGCCCGGCTGCTGGACCTTCCCATACGCGCGGTGGCTGATTTGTCCATTGTCCCCGGCCGCGGCATTTCCGGTACGGTGGACGGCGTGTCTTACGCGGTGGGCAATCTCAGCTTCATGAAGGACAGGGGGATTTCATGGAGTGAGGAGGAGGCGCGCCTGCGGGAGTTCATGCGGCAGGGAGCCTCGCCGCTTTATGTGGGCAGGGAAGACCGTCCTGCCGGAGTGATCATGGTGGCGGATTCCCTGAAACCGGACAGCCGCGCGGCCGTGGACAATCTGAAGCGGATGAACCTGCGCGTGGTCATGCTGACGGGGGACAACGCCGCCACCGCCCGCCACATGGCGGGGGAACTCCACATTGATGAAGTCATTTCCGACGTGCTGCCGGATGAAAAGGCCACCCATGTGATGAAAATGGAGGAACGGGGGGACAAGGTGGCGATGGTGGGGGACGGCGTGAATGACGCCCCCGCGCTCGCCTGCGCCCGGGTAGGCATTTCCATGAAATCCGGAACGGAGCTGGCGATGGAGTCTTCCGACATCGTGCTGATGAAGAGCAATCCCGTGGGCGTGGCGGAAGCCCTTCAATTGGGCCGCTCCACGCTGCACATCATCAGGCAGAACCTCTTCTGGGCCTTCTTTTACAACATCATCGGCATTCCCCTGGCCGCCGGGTGCCTGTATCCCGCCTTCGGCCTTACGCTGAACCCCATGATTGCCGCCGGAGCCATGAGCCTGAGCTCCCTGTGCGTGGTGTTCAATTCCCTGCGGCTGCGCGGCTTCAGGCCCCGTCTGGAAAAATGAGAGGGTTTTATCCCCTTTAACGCGCCCGTTCAGGCGGGTTGAAGGAGAGCCCGGGCCAGCGTGCGCGCGTGGTCGCCTCCGCCGCCCAGCATGCGGACCAGCTCGTCTATCCGGTCTTCATGGCTCACCTCCCGCAGGCAGGAGATGGTGCGGTTGCCCGCGGAAGCCTTCTGGACCAGGTAGTGGTGGGAGGCCAGGGCCGCCACCTGCGGAAAGTGCGTGATGGAAATGACCTGGTGTCTGTTCCCGAGCTGCTGCATCTTGAAGCCCACGGCCCGCGCCACTTCACCGCCCACGTTGGCGTCTATTTCATCAAACACCAGCAGGGGGGTGGAATCCTTGTGGGCCAGCGCGCTTTTAATCGCCAGCATGATGCGGGCCAGCTCCCCGCTGGAAGCGATCAGCCGGAGAGGCTTGGAGGGTTCCCCCGGATTGGGGCCGAACAGGAATTCCACCGTTTCCATTCCCTGGGAACCGGGTTCCTGGAGGGGGGACAGGCCCACTTCAAAGACGGCCTGGCGGAAGCCCAGTTCCCGGGAATGCTTGACGATGGAGGAAGCCAGTTTGGGCGCGGAGGCCTGCCGCGCCCTGGTCAGGGCCTGTCCGGCGGCGTCCACCTGCTTGCGCAGAACGGCCATGGAGGCCCTCAGTTCTTCCAGGCGCTCCGTGCGGTGTTCGATGCGGTCCAGGCGGTGGGCCGCCTCCTCCCTGCGGGCGCAGACGTCTTCAAAGGAAGGGCCGTATTTCATTTTCAGGGATTCCAGCAGGTTGATGCGTTCCTCCAGCTGGAAAAGTTCCCGGGGATCGGAATCCAGCTCGGAGGAATAATCCGCCAGGCGCCCCTCGATCTCCTTGAGCTCCAGATTCACTTCCGCCAGCGGAGCCAGCCACGCGGCGGTGGAGGCGTCCATGCGTTCCAGTTCATGGGCCGCCCTGGTCAGTTCCCTCAACTGGGAGGCCAGGCCGGGAACGTCCGTTTCCTCCAGCATGGCAAGCATTCTGGAAACCTGTTCCTGGAGCCTGGTGCCGTTGCGGGCGCGCTGCCAGCGTTCCTCCAGCGTGGGCACTTCCTCCGGCGTGAAGGCGGCGGCGTCTATCTCGTCCACCTGGTGGCGCAGCAATTCTATTTCCCGCGCCGTGGCCGCTTCCGCGTGTTCCAGGTCGTCATACGCCCGGCGCGCGTCCTGCCACTGCCGCCAGGCGTCCGCATAGGCGTGCACCAGGGGGGCGTGTTCCCCGAAGGCGTCCAGCAGGGAAAGCTGCCTTTCCTGGGAGATCAGGGAGCGGTGGTCGCTGGGGCCGTGCATGTCCACTAGGCAGGCGCCCGCCTCCCGCAGCAGGTTCAGGGTGCACGGGCTGTCGTTCAGGAACTGGCGGTTGGCCGTGGAGGAAATAATGCGCTTGATGATCAGGTTGCCGTCTTCGCAGGGCGGCACGCCGTGTTCATTCAGGATGGCGTGCACCGGGGAGGAGTCCGGCAGGTGGAAGACGGCTTCCACGCTGCATTGCTGTTCTCCGGACCGGATAAGCGTCTTGTCCGCGCGTTCCCCCAGCGCCAGGCGTATGGCGCCGATGATGACGGATTTCCCTGCTCCCGTTTCCCCCGTGATGCAGATGAAGCCGGAACTGGGTTCCCAGAGCAGCTGGTCCACGAGGGCCAGGTTTCTAATTTTCAGCAATGTAAGCATTCGGGCTTTGGATTTTGAATGCATTATGGCATCATTCGCTCTAAACGCAATCATGACCTCTGTGATGAACATTCTCTTTCTGGGTACCGGGACATCCACCGGAGTTCCCCAGATAGGTTGCTCCTGTGCGGTCTGCACATCGCCGGATCCCAGGAACAAGCGGTTGCGTTCCTCAATTTACGTGGAAGCCGCGGGCACCCGCATTCTGCTGGATTCCTCCCCGGACCTGCGCCAGCAGGCCCTGCGGGAAAACATTACGGACGTGGATGCCGTGCTGTACACGCACGCCCATGTGGACCATGTGGGCGGGTTTGACGATCTGCGCGCCTTCTGCTGGCGCAGGTCCGGCGGCCTGCCCCTGTATGCCTCCCCGCAGACGATGGAGGCCCTGCGGACCATGTACGGCTGGGCGTTTGAACCGAAAACGGCCCGGAGCGGCTACGTCAGGCCGGAACCTCACGAGGTGGCGGAGCCGTTCCGCGTGGGCGGTGTTCTGGTGACGCCTCTTCCCGTCATGCATGCCGGGGTGGAGACTTATGCCTACGTGCTGGAGGCGGAAGGGCAGCGGCTGGCGTACATGCCGGATGTGAAAAGCATTCCGGAGGCCTCCCTGGAAGCCATGAAAGGGGTGGACCTGCTGATTATTGACGGCTTGCGCTACCATCTGCACCCCACGCACCTGTGCCTGGAGGAATCCCTGGCCGCCATTGCCGCCATCCGGCCCCGGCGCGCCGTGCTGACCCACATGTCCCATGACATGGATTACCATATTCTTTCCGGCAAACTGCCGGAGAACGTTATTCCGGCTTATGACGGCCTGAGGCTGTCCCTGCCGTAATTTCCTCTTTCATTCCCATCAGGCCATGACTCCTCCAAACGATCCTGACCAGCCCGGCGGACGGATTCCGTGCGAGACCAGGAAGGTGTTCGGCTTTCCCGTGGCTGTCAGTTCCGTGGAGGAAATGAGCCGCGTCCTGGCGGAGCATGCGCGGGAAGCGCAGGTCCCGTGCCTGGTCGCCGCCGCGGATGTGCACGTGATGACCCTCGGCGTGCACGACCCGGATTACGGAGCCGTGCTGGAAAAGATGGACGTAGTTTGCCCGGACGGAATGCCCGTGGTGTGGAAGCTGAACCGGGGGCTTTCCGCCGGAGAAAGGGCCGCGGAACGCGTAAGCGGGCCGGATTTGATGGAAGCGCTGGTCAGGGCGAATGCCGCTTATCCGGAGCTGCGCCATTTTCTGCTGGGCGGGGATGAAGAAATGCTGGAAGTTCTGGCCGCCGTCTTAAAGGAGAAGCATCCCGCTTTTCATCTGGCCGGCGTCTATTCCCCGCCCTTCCGTTCCTGGACGGAGGAAGACCGGAAGGCCATGAGGGAGGCCGTCGCTTCAAGCGGGGCCAATGTGGTCTGGGTGGGCCTGGGCTGTCCCAAGCAGGAACGGTGGATGGCGGAGCAGAAGGGACTGCTGCCCCCGGCGGTTTATGTAGGCGTGGGCGCGGCGTTCGCCTTCCATGCCGGAACGGTGAAACGCGCTCCCCGCTGGATGCAGAGGAACGGCCTGGAATGGCTGTACCGCATTTACCGGGAGCCGGGAAGACTGCTCAAGCGGTACGTGAAGCATAACAGCCTGTTTGTGTGGTACCTGCTGACGGGACGGTAAAGCCTTTTCCGGTGCGTGCCCGGACAGGAGGCGCAGGTTTTTTGGCTTGTACCGTTCTTGTGCGGTTTTATCATGGCTTCTCCCGGTCCTGCACGTCCGCAAGGGGTGCGGGTGACGTTTCTCCATTCCTGCGCCGCCTTCAACTCCATTTCTCCTATGTTCTTTCACCGCATTCCCCGGAAAACCTGGTATGAAAAAGCCGTGGAGCGCGTTTTCAGAGACAGGAAACTGTGTGAGGAAAAGCTGCTCCCCTTCGGCTGCGTTCGCGGAGAAAACGGTTTTCTGTACCGGACAAAACTGCTGAATGGCCGCCGCCGCATGGAATTTGAAATACACGCGGACGGTTCCGTCTGCGTGGCAATGCATGATGCAGACGGGAGGGACATCCGTCATTCAGCCCGGGAGGCGGCAGACAAGTTGCAGGAAAGGGCGCTCCGGAGGGAATATGAGGAAGAACTGTGGCATGTGGCTGAATGCTGCTTTGAGCCTGATTTCTTCCACGGCGATCCTGCCCGCAGCCTCGTCGCTCACGTCCGGGAGGTTTACGGGGACAAACTGGAATTCCTGTGGCGCAAGTCGCCGGGGAGCGCCATTGTGCGCCGGAAGGACACGGAAAAATGGTATGCCGTTTTTCTGGCTGTGCCGCGGCTGAAGCTGGGCGGCAGTTCCAAAGAGAGGGTTGAGGTGCTGAATTTGCGGGTTTGTCCCGGAGAGCTTGACGGCCTTGTGGACCATCGCAGCCGTTTTCCGGCCTACCATATGAATAAGAAAAGCTGGGTGAGCCTTTGTCTGGACAGGACCATTCCCTTTGAAGAACTGGCCGCACGCCTGGAGGCCAGCCACCGTCTTGCCGGAAAGTGAATGCCGTTTCCGGCGGTTTCCCGGACGGCTTATATTCTCCGCCCCCGGAATCCATCCGGAATATGGCGGCGGAGTTCGCGGATGGAAGGGAGGACGGGGCTCTTGACCCGGAAGGGGGCCGGGCCTACAGTGGGGGCATGAACGTTGAAGAAAAGGCGCTGTCCACCTTCCGCACGGAACCCTGGCGCCACAACTGCGCCCAGGCCGTTTGCGCGGCGCTGGGAAGGGAGGATTTGCTGGAAGCCGTCTCCGCGTGCGGCACGGGAAGAGCGCCTGACGGGGTATGCGGCGCCTTGTATGGAGCCCTCCTGTGCACGCCCGTGCAGTCAAGGGAGGAGCTGAAGCGGCGGTTTGTGGAAAAGCTGGGTTATTCCCATTGCAGGGAGCTGAAAAAAGAAGGCCGCGTTCCGTGCCGGGACTGCGTTGCTTCTGCCGCGTTTATGGCTTTTGATTTGCAGGAGTGAACGCAGAATGACACGACTGTATTCATAGTTTTTCATGAAGAAAGGGTCTATTGGAATGAATCCAAATAGAACAACGTCATGAAAAAATTGATATATGCTATAGCAGCGGTAGCCGTTGCAGTTCCCGTCGTGGCCCTGGCCCAAAGCGCTTGTAACAGCGGTTCCTGCACCAAGGGTGACAAGGACATGGCCGAAGCCAAGGACCACATGAAAAAGGGCGCCAAAGCCGCCAAGGATGCCGCTTCTGAAAAAATGAAGGAAGGCAAGGAAGCGATGAAGGGCGCTTACGAAAGAAGCAAGGAAGCCGTCAAGGATACTTACCAGGACAGCAAGGAAGCCGTGGACCATGCGGCTGACAGGGCTGCCGATAAGGCCGAAGCCATTGGCGACGCTGCGAAAAACGGTTAATTCAAACGATAAAAAACAAACCATTTAATTATTATGTGTAACTCCAAAGATCATATGAACCATATGCATGAAGGCTGCGGTTGCTCCAAAGATGCCGCTTCCGGAAAAATGGAAGAAGACAAGCAGGCAATGAAGGATGCCGCTTCCGGAAAGATGGAAGAGGGCAAGCAGGCGATGAAGGATGCCTACGAAAAGGGCAAGGAAGGCGTCAAGGATATGGCTTCCGGTGTAAGTGACAAGACCAAATCCATGATGCACAAGGACAAAGACGCTTAATTCCGGCGAGTGAATAAGCCGTTTTTTATTCTGCATCCCGTATGCGGAATGATTTCCCCTTGTCCGGGTTTCCCGGGCAGGGGGATTTCTATGAAGGCTGGTTTGCCGGAGGAGGGGCGCCTTCTTCCGGAAGCTGGAGGGCGTGCAGGCTGATCTTATGCTTCTTGCACAGCTGCTCCACCCGGTCCCGTTCCAGCAGGATGGTTTTTCCCGCTTCCAGGGCGATTTGCCTGATGCCGCATTCCGCGCACGTCTGAATGGTGACGGGGCCGACGGTGGGTATGTCAAAGCGCATATCATGCCCCAGGCGGGCTACTTTGGCCAGCGTGGCGGGTTTGCCGTTGCCCAGCTCGCCGCCGCGGCGGATGCAGTTGTTGGTGCCTTCAATGGCTTCCACGGCCACCACGGTGCCATGGTGCACGATGACGGACTGGCCGATGTGGAGGCGCGTGATTTCCTTGGCCATCTGCATGCCGAAGACGGCATCCTCCCATTGTTCGGGCGTGGGCCGCGGTCCGGCGATGTGGCCCGGCTGCGGCATGTGCTCTTCCATGTACGTGAAGGCGGGCAGGATGGTGAAGCCTTCCTTTTCCGCCTCCGTGATGACGGCTCCCAGCAGGGAATCCGCGTTTTTCTCCGGCATGCGCATCAGCACGGAAAGGGCGCGCAGGTCCGGACGGAGGGAAAGAATATTCTTGGGGTTGATGCCTCCGGCCATGATGACGTTCTGCACGCCGTGCTTTTTCAGGAAGGAGAACGGCTTGGTGAGCTGCCCCACGCTGAACTCCCGGTAAACGTCGCACAGGGGGATGACGGCGGGATTGGTCTCCCCCTTGAAACCCACGGCCACAATGCGCAGCTCCGGCGTCCGGCGGCGCGCCCCCCGGACAATGTATTCCGGGTAGAGGCCGTCTCCGGCTACCAGGCCTAATACGGGCGGGTTGGTCGTCATGCGGCGTGAAGCGTGCGGGAACGGGAGGCTGGTTACAGGTATTCCGGGCGCTGGAGAAGTTCCGACACGCGCATGAGCAGGCGGCCGATGTCCGCGCCGTCCACCACGCGGTGGTCCCCCGTAGCCACGATGTTGGCCTTGGAAATGGGAATGAACGCCTCCACCTCGTCGCTCCAGACCGGAGTCTTGGTGACGGCCCCCACCCCCAGGATGAGGGATTCGCTGGGCATGGGCATGGGCGCGGCAAACGTGAGGCCGAAGCCGCCGAAGTTGGTGACCGTGGCGATGCCG
This sequence comes from Akkermansia muciniphila, assembly GCF_018709685.1. Taxonomy (GTDB): domain Bacteria; phylum Verrucomicrobiota; class Verrucomicrobiia; order Verrucomicrobiales; family Akkermansiaceae; genus Akkermansia; species Akkermansia muciniphila_E. The sequence goes on along the minus strand of NZ_JABDHQ010000008.1, from coordinate 83,065 downwards.
CCCGTGCTGTCTTCCGGCGCCAGCCTGCGGCGGCGCGCCTGGGCGATCAGCCGGTTGTAGTCCTCCAGCAGCTCTTCCATCGTCCGTTCGTTCACGCGGCGGAGCACGGGTACCATGACTCCGTCCGCCACCTGCGCGGCGATGCCGATGTCAATGGTCTTGGGAGAGAGGATGTTTTCCCCTACCAGGTAGCCGGCGCATTCCGGGCTTTCCGCCAGGGCCAGGGCCAGGGCGCGGGCAAAGTACAGGGTGATGCCGGGCCGCAGCGGGGAATGCTGCCTGTGCTTGATGAGGGGGTCCATGAAGACCGGGCGCCCGGCGGAGGCCAGGGGGCGCGTCCAGCTCCGGCGCATGGCGTCCGCCACGGCCAGCCGCATGGAGGAGGCCTTGCGGTGCGGCCACTGGCTTACGTATTCCAGGAATTCTTCCAGATCGTCAATGGTGACGCGGCCTCCGGCTCCGGAGCCGGAAATGAAGGCAATGTCCGAGGCGCTCATGCCCAGTTCATCCATGCGCGCCTTCATGCGCGGGGACATGTAATGCGCGCCCTTCATGCCGGCGGGCACCGGAAGGCCGCGCACGCTGGGCTGGACTTTCAGGTCCGTGCCGTTTTCCTGGTAGGATTCCCCCGTCACGCCGAAGTGCACCCCGGCGGGCTTGTCCTCCTGGCTGGCTGGGGCGGGCACGGGCTGGGGCACGGATTCCGGACTGGCCGGAAGGGAAGGCGATTCACCGGCGGGGGTGGCCCCGGAACGCTCAATCTCCTCCTCCGTGGCGTCAATCATGGCCATGCAGGCGCCGACCACGACGGATTCCCCTTCCTTGATAAACACTTCGCTCAGGACGCCGCCGCACATGGTGGTGACGCCCATGGTGGCCTTGTTGGTCTCTACCTCAAAGATTTCCTGGTCGGCTTCTACGGTGGCGCCCTGGGCCGCCAGCAGGCGCAGCACGGTGGCTTCCGCAATGGAATCCCCGAGCTGGGGCATCAGAATGGGTACTTTAGGCATGGTGGAAACTGGGTTGTATCAGATGGATAAAAGGTGACGGATGGAGGCCGCAATGGATTCCATCGTGGGGCGGTGGGCCTTCCAGAGGTTGGGGTGCTGGGGAATGGGGGTGTCCTTGGCGTTGAGCCGCTGGGGCGGGGCGTCCAGCAGATGGAACCCCTCCGCCACAATGCGGGAAACCACTTCCGCCGTGACGCCTCCCCACGGGAAGTCTTCCCCGATGACCAGGACGCGCCCGGTGCGCGCTACGGAGGCGATGACGGTATCCATGTCCAGCGGGCGCACCGTGCGGAGGTCCACTACTTCCACTTCATAACCGCTCTCCTTGGCGAGCAGGTCCGCCGCGCGCACGGCTTCCGGCACCATGGCGCTGTACGCCACTACGGTGGCGTGCTTCCCGGTGCGGGCGATGCGGGCCATGCCGAAGGGGACGACCGGGGCTTCCCGGTAGTTGTCCTCCGCCTTCAGCCAGCGGTACAGGAACTTGTGCTCCAGAAAGATGACGGGATCAGGCACTTCCACGGCCTGGCGCAGCATCCAGTAGGCATCAGCCACGGTGGCCGGGGTCATCACGTGCAGGCCCGGATAATGGGCGAACAGGGCTTCCAGGCTCTGGCTGTGGAAGGGGCCCGTGCCGGGCGTTCCGCCGCAGGGCAGGCGTACCGTGATATTGGCCGGAATGCCCGTGCGGTAGTAATGGGTGGCCGCCATGTTGACGATCTGGTTGAAAGCGATGGTGCTGAAATCCGCAAACTGGACTTCCATAATGGGCTTCTTGCCCATGACGGCGGCCCCGGTGACCATGCCGGCCATGGCGTCCTCACTGATGGGAGCGTCAATCACCCGGTCCGGGAACAGCTCCTTGAGGCCCTTGGTCGCTTTGAAAGCGCCGCCGAAAACGCCTATGTCCTGTCCGTACAGGAAAACGTCCTTGTCTTCCGTCAGCAGGTCTTTCTGGGCGTCGTGAATGGCATCAATGTATGTTACGCTCATGGGAATATTCCGTTTGCAGGCTTAATAAGGTCTCCATACCGTGGCGTTCCAGTCTTCCCGGAAGGGGTCCGGTTCCGGCTCCCGCTGGGCGGTAGCCACGGCCAGCTGCACTTCATCTGCATACTGCTTTTTCAGGTCCGCCACTTCTTCCGGCGTCAGCCACCCGGCTTCCAGAAGCTGGCGCTCCGCAATAACCACGGGGTCTTTCTTGTTATACTCTTCCTTCAGCTCCCGGGGGATGTAGGAGGCGTCGTCATGTTCGCCGTGGCCGCACATGCGCAGGGTCTTGGCAAGCACCCACTGGGGGCCCAGGCCTTTCCTCGCGTTGCTGACGGCGGCGTGGAACGTCTCCAGCGTGGCCATGAAGTCCGTGCCGTCCGTTTCATGCACGGTGAAGCCGTAGCCGCGGCCCCTGTCCGCCAGGGAGGCTTCCCCGAATTCCCGGACATTGGGCGTGGAATAGGCAAATTGATTGTTGGTCACTACGAGCACCAGCGGCAGTTGTTCCACGTTCGCCATGTTGGCCGCTTCATGGAAGGCCCCGGTGGAGGTGGTGCCGTCTCCGCAGAAAGCTACGCCCACGGGGCCGGGCAGCTTGCCGTCCAGGCGCTTGGCGAACAGGCAGCCGATGACGAAGGCAACCGTGCTGCCCAGATGGCTGATGGGGGCCATGTACCCTTCCGCGGGGAGCCCGCGGTGCACGTTCCCGTCCCGTCCCTTCATGTAGCCCAGGGCGGAGCCCAGGTAGGAGCGCGCCGCTTCAATAATCGGTTCCCCCCAGGTGATGCGCGCCGCCTGTTCCCGGATGAACGGGGCGATCACATCATACCCGGAAGTCAGGAAAACGCCTCCGCAGGCGGCAATCGCTTCATGGCCGCGGCCCAGGTAAACGCCGCCCGTGATTTTGCCCGCTTTATACAGGCTGGAAATTTTTGTGTCAAAAGCCCGCGCCAGCAACATGGCCTTGTAAGCCTTGACGGCGCTTTCCTTCAGGTCCGGTTGTTTAGTGTCGCAATGTGCCACCCCATTATTTTATATGCTGAATGGGGAAATGCAATGCCATTTCATGAAACTTCCGGAGACTCCGTGCCAGTGAGCCTGAACGGGCGTTCCGGCTCTCCCGCAGGGCGGCAGGAGCGCGGACCGGGAACCCCGGATGCCAAGGCCGCGTTTTTACATCTCCTTAACCCGTTGCCTGTTCCGGGAGAATCCTTCCGTTTCACTTCTCTTCCGGGGGGAGGGAGCACCTCAGTTCGAATTTGGGGTGCGCCACATCGTAATCTCCGGAAAACAACTCCGTTTCCATGATGATTTTATCATACCCCCGTGCGAAAAGTTCCGGAAAGACAAGGGGGGCTTTCCCGATGCCGCTTTCCTGCGTGATGGCGCAGAGGAAGGCGGCTGCCGGAAGGCGCATGATTTCCTTCAGCTGCCGGGCGTCTTTCTTTGTCGCTTCCACCTCCACGTACAGGAACTGTTCCGTTCCGGAGCTCCGGTGGAAGGAAAGGAGGCCGGCTTCCGCGCCCAGGCGCAGCTCATTGCGGCTGATGTCATGGAACATCCGGGTGATCAGGATATTGTAATCCGGACTGTGCTGTTTTCCGGCATACGGTACCGCCCAGCAGTATTTTTCCGGCAGCGCGTGGACGGTCTGCCCCTCGCTGTACTGAAAGCCTTCCATCCGGTCCATCTGCTTCTGGAATTTTTCCAGCAGGTGCAGTTTCTCCTGAATGTCCCTGATCTTCTGGTGCGCCAGCATGGTGCCGTGGGAAATCAGTTTCTTGTAGTGGATCCTCTGCTGGTCCTTGGTCAGAAAGGTGGTGAACTCCTTCAGGGGAATGTCCAGAAAGATACAGGCGCGGATGGCGTCCACCACAGGAATCTGGGAAAGGGTGTAATAGCGGTACCCGGTATCCGGGTCCGTATGGGCCGGGCGCAGAATGCCCAGCTGCTCATAATACCGGAGGGATTTGATGTGCACGCCGGTCTGCTTGGACAGGCTGCCGATGGTGAGTAAATTCTGCTTGTCCATCCTGTATCGCGGTTGGAGGGAAACGGATTCCTTTCTTCAGGAGCATTCCCTCAGGAACGGCCTCCGCATGTAAAAGAAATCTTTATGAAGACGAAATCTCTGTGTCTTCATTTAATTTGTTCTGTCAATGGCTTACAGCAAATGATAAAAAGCCGTCCCTCTTAATCTTTTCATTACCTCTTGACTCTCCCATTATGGGATACTTTACATCATATGGCAATTGAAAAATCTCCGGTCTTGTCGGAAATGCGGTTCCGGGATCTCTTGAGGCTTAATTACAGTATTATTGCTTATGAAAACGACTTGTCTCCTCTTTCTCTGCTCCTCTCTCCTGGCGGTTCTGTCCTCCTGCCGCCAGGGGGATGAAAACCAGGCCGCGGGGCCTCCCACAGGCATGGTGCCGGAAGTGGCCGTGCTGACGGCCCGCGGCACGCAGGTTCCCGTAACCGTTAATCTTCCCGGCCGCATGGAGGCCTACCTGCAGGCGGAAGTCCGCGCCCGCGTGACCGGAATCATTCAGGAACGCTGCTACCAGGAAGGGCAGACGGTCCGGCCCGGCGATCTTCTCTTCAAGATAGACCCCGCTCCTCTTCAAGCTGTTCTGGATGAATGCAAGGCTACGGTGGCCCGCGCCAGGGCAGTGCTGGCGGATGCGGAGGACAAGGCCGCGCGCTACTCCTCCCTCGTCGCCAAAGGCGCCGTCAGCGTGCGCGAGCACAAGCAGGCCAGGGCGGAGGAAGACCGCGCCAGGGCGGAATACGCCGCCGCCGCCGCATCCCTGGAGCAGGCGCGCCTGAATCTGGAATACACCCGGGTGGAGGCTCCCATCTCCGGACGCGTGCGCCGCGCGCTGGTGACGGAAGGGGCGTTCGCCAACCAGAATGAATTCACGCACCTGACCACCATTGAGCAGATAGACCCCATTTACGTGCGCTTCTCCCAGCCGGCCACCCAGTACAGCAGCCTGCGCCGGGCCGTGGTGTCCGGCCTGTGGAAGGGGGTGCCGCTGGAGGACATCAAGGTGCGCCTGCTGCTCTCCAACGGGGAGGAATACCCCCACTCCGGCAAGATCATTTTTTCCGACATGGCGGTGGACCCGAATACGGATACCATTGAAATGCGCGCCCAGTTCCCCAATCCGGACTATGAGCTTCTGCCCGGAGCCTATGTGCGCGTGGTGTTTGACAAGGCGGTGCGCGACAACGTGTTCGCCATTCCCCGTGACGCCGTCATCCGCACCGCGCAGGGCGCCTCCGTCTTTGTGATGGGGCCGGACGGCGTGCTGGAAATGCGCCCCGTCAAGGCGGATACGCTGAATGGCCGGGAATGGCTGGTTTCCGAAGGCCTCAAGGACGGGGACAAGGTGGTGGTCAGCCACATCATGTCCCTCAGGCCCGGCATGCAGGTCCGCGCCGCCGCTCCCCAGCCGCAATCCAACTCCCAGCAATAAACCGCCATGCCTGACTTCTTCATACGCCGCCCCATTTTCGCGTGGGTAGTAGCCCTGCTGATTTCCCTGATCGGGCTGCTGGCTATTCCCAGCCTGCCTATTGCCCAGTATCCGGACATCGCTCCGCCGGTCATCTCCCTGCGCACCACGTATCCGGGGGCTTCCGCCCAGGACACGGAAGAAGCCGTCACCGCCGTCATTGAAAGGGAAATCAATGGCGCGCCGGGACTCCTGTACATGTCCGCCAGCAGCAGCTCCAGCGGCATGGTGGAAATCATCGCCACCTTTGAGCAGGGGACGGACCCGGACATTGCCGCCGTGGAAGTCCAGAACCGCCTGAAAATCGTGGAATCCCGCCTGCCGGAATCCGTCCGGAGGGAAGGGGTGTTCGTGGAAAAATCCTCCAACAACATTCAGGCGATGATCTCCCTTTCCTCCACGGGGGCCCTGAATGATACGGAGCTGGGGGAATGGGCCTCCGCCCGCATCATCCCGGAACTGAAGCGCGTGAAGGGCGTCGGGCGCGTGGAGCTGTTCGGCGCTGAAACGTCCATGCGCATCTGGCCTGATCCGGAGAAGCTGGAAGCGCTGGGGCTCACGCCCACGGACATTGTGACCGCCGTGGCCGCCCAGAGCGAGCGCATCATCATCGGCGACATTGGCGGAGCGGCGGTTTCCGACTCCGCCCCCATCAATGCCACCGTGGTGGCGGAGGAAGCCTTCCGCACGCCGGAGGAATTCGCCTCCATTGCCCTGAGGACTCTTTCAGACGGTTCTTCCGTCAAGCTGGGGGACGTGGCGCGGGTGGAGCTGGGCGCCAACAGCTACGCGTTCTTCTCCCGTTGCAACGGGCAGACTGCCACCGGCATGGCCATCAAGATGGCTCCGGGCTCCAACGCCGTGGAAACCATGGGCCTGCTCAAGGCCAAGATGGACGAACTCGCCCGGGATTTTCCTGCCGGGGTCTCCTACCAGATTCCGTATGAAACCACCCATTTCGTGGAAATCTCCATCCAGAAGGTCATCTCCACCCTGGTGGAAGCCATTATCCTGGTATTCCTGGTCATGTTCCTGTTCCTCCAGAACTTCCGGGCCACCCTCATCCCGACGCTCGTCGTTCCCGTCGCCCTGCTGGGAACCTTTGCCGTGATGTGGCTCTCCGGCTTCTCCATCAACATGCTTACCATGTTCGGCATGGTGCTCAGCATCGGCATTCTGGTGGATGACGCCATTGTGGTGGTGGAAAACGTGGAGCGCATCATGATGGAGGAAGGGCTGGATGCCCGGCGCGCTACGGTCAAGGCCATGAAGCAGATCGGCGGCGCCATCGTGGGCATCACCACCGTGCTGGTGGCGGTCTTCGTCCCCATGGCGTTCTTCAGCGGGGCAGTGGGCAACATCTACCGCCAGTTTGCCGTAACGCTCATTGTCTCCATCTCCTTCTCCGCCTTCCTGGCCCTTTCCCTGACTCCGGCGCTTTGCGCCGCCATGCTGAAAGCTTCCTCCGTGGAGCACCAGGAGAAGAAGGGGTTCTTCGGATGGTTCAACAGGACAATCCACCGGTCCACGGACCGGTACGGCAGCGCCGTGACCGGAATTATCAAGCGCCCCGTGCGCTCCCTGTTCCTGTATGTGCTCATCATTGCGGGGGCCGGGTACCTGTACATGACGCTCCCCACCTCCTTCCTGCCGGAAGAAGACCAGGGCAACTTCATGACGATGGTGGCCCTTCCTGCCGGAACGCTCCAGGAGGAGACGAGCACCCGTCTGCGCGAGGTGGAGGACTACCTGATGAAACATGAACCCGTGGAATACGCCTACTCCGTGGGCGGCTTCAGCTTCATGGGCTCCGGCACCAACATGGGCATCCTGTTCATCGGCCTGAAAAAATGGGATGAACGCACCGGGCCGGGCAACTCCGCCCAGGAAATCATTGACCGCGTCAACATGCGCTTTGCCGGGGACCGCCAGATGCTCGTCATGGCCCTGAACATGCCCGCTCTGCCGGAACTGGGCAACACCTCCGGGTTTGACTTCCGCCTTCAGGACAGGGGCGGCCTGGGCTATGACCGTCTGGTGGAAGCCCGTGACGAACTTCTGGCCCGCGCCAATGCGGACCCCAACCTGGCGGGCGTTTATTTCTCCGGCCAGGCGGACACGCCGCGCCTGCACGTCTCCATTGACCGGGAAAAAGCCTTCTCCATGGGGGTGCCCATCACGGAAATCAGCAACTCGCTGGCCGTCATGTTCGGGTCCAGCTACGTGGGGGACTTCATGCACGGCAGCCAGGTGCGCCGCGTCATTGTCCAGGCGGACGGGAAAAGCCGCCTGAACGGCAATGACATTGAAGACCTGCATGTGCGCAATGACCAGGGGAAGCTGCTGCCCCTCTCCTCCTTCGTCCGGTTGGACTGGACGGCGGGCCCCCCCCAGCTCACGCGCTACAACAACTATCCCTCCTTCACGATCAACGGCTCCGCTGCGCCCGGCAAAAGCAGCGGAGACGCCATGAAGGCCCTGGAACGGATTACCGCCTCCCTGCCGCAGGGCGTAGGCTTTGAATGGACGGGGCAGTCTTATGAAGAACAGCTGGCAGGCTCCCAGGCCACCCTGCTGTTCTCCCTGTCCATCCTGATTGTCTTCCTGGTGCTGGCGGCGCTCTATGAAAGCTGGTCCATTCCGCTGGCCGTGATCCTGGTGGTGCCCCTGGGCCTGCTCGGGGCCCTGCTGGCCGTTTTCCTGCGCGACATGCCCAATGACATCTACTTCAAGGTGGGCCTGATCACGACCATCGGCCTTTCCGCCAAGAATGCCATCCTCATTGTAGAAGTGGCCAAGGAATTCTACCGGGAGGGAATGGGCGTGATGGAAGCTACCGTGACCGCCGCCAAGCTGCGCCTGAGGCCCATCCTTATGACCTCCCTGGCGTTCGGCGCCGGGGTGGTTCCGCTGGCCTTCGCCCACGGGGCGGCGGCGGGCGCGCAGCGCGCCGTAGGCACGGGGGTGCTGGGCGGCATCATTACGGCCACCCTGCTGGCGATCTTCCTGGTTCCCCTCTTCTTCCGCCTGACGGCAGGAAAGAGGAAAACGGACCAACCGGAAGAAGCATAGGGCAGGATTCCAGCTGCGGAAAACTTTTCTTGAAAGCTGCCGGAATAGAGATGCCGGAGCACGCTTATTTTCCTCCATGCAAAGGCCGCGGGAGGATTATTGACAGGTATATTGTTATCCGCTGTTAAGGCTGAGTCTTGACCGGGAGAGCCTTAAAAATATCCCATTCATCTCAAAAAAATGCGCTTCTCAAAAAAGACCAGAAGTAGAGTAGCCCATCTCTGTCTTGTGGGGGGGTGGGTGGTAACGTTTTAATTATTAATATATTAGGTTATTCATAAGCTATGCGTTTTTCATGGCGGCATGAAATTCCTATTAAACCGATAGGGTTGACAAAAGATTGTTAGAACACTATTAGCGGCTTTTCAAATTAATCACTACTTAAAAATGAGACTTGTTCTTCCATTGCCGTTGCGCCGCTTTTTGCTGGGACATCTTTTGTTTTCAGTAACGCTGGCCACTTCCGCATCTGCGGCGGAATTCATAGTGGATGCCTCCCAGGCAACCGACTCAAGCAGAAACGTGTACGGGACGCTTCAGGAACTGGCCGCTTCCGGCGTGCTGGCTTCCGGGGATACCGTTGTCTTGTACAATGACGACTCCTCGTTGACCGGCAGTCTGACGGCTGCCGTCAATTTCCGTTCCAATGATCCGGATACGTTCCGTACCATAGACCTGGTCAACCTGGCCTCTGGCGAGAGCCTGTATGATGGAACTCAGCTGCAAGGCAATGTAGCGCTGGAGATGGATGCCATCATCTGGAGCAATTTCACTGAGCCCATCACGGGAGCGGAACTCCAAGTTTCTTCTCTGGAAATAACGGGCCGTGTTCAATTTACGGGAGGCAGTTACGGAAAAGCATTTATAGCATCAGACGGTCCCCTGACGCTGGGAAATGGTGTTGTTTTTGACAAGAATACCCATATTGGAGGAGCGCCCTTCGTGGATATTTCTGGATTGATTTATAATGCCGGACAACGCCTGACCATAGGGAACGACGCTACCTTCTCCAGCAATATGATTGCGACCTCTCAAGATACTGACATATATGGAGGAGTGATTTACAACGCTGACGGGGGGCATCTTGCCATAGGAGACAATGCTACCTTTTCCGATAATTTAAGCTTCTCTTCCTCCTTGGGTGGTGGCTTTGTCTATGGTGGAGCCATTTACAACACAGGTTCAATCACTATAGGAAGCAACGCCGTTTTCGTCAGAAATAAAGCTTCTGGATTGAACGGCGCCCATGGCGGAGCGATTATCCACGCTGCGAATGGTAGTCTGACTTTCAGAGATGGAGCCTTATTTGTCGAAAATTACGCGACTATGGACGGGGGAGCTATTTGGGCTGGATATGATAGTAAGCTCAACTTCTACGCCCTGACGAAGGACGTGCTCTTCAGCGGCAACATGACCGGAGGCACCTTCACTTTTAATAGCGCCGGTTCCTCCGTGGAAAACGGCATCGCCAATGCCATTTACATTGTTGGGGGAGATGCCCAGCTGACGCTTGCTGCGGCGCAGGGGCGCGAAGTCCGCTTCAACGACCCGGTCATCACCGCGGATTCACACGGTCAAACAACTTTTACGTTTAACCGCTACACGGACGGAGAGGGAACCGCCCACGACACGAACGGAACCATCGTCTTCAGCGGCGAGCTCTACCAGGGGGAAGAGGCCCGCCTTATTGCCAGCCGGTACAATGAGTTTAGAGCCCAGACCACCCTCTACGGCGGAACCCTCGTGCTGGAACATGACGTCGTCTTCGGCAGGAGCTTGGACCACAGCAAAGTAGATGATAGATCAAGCCTGACCGTAGAGAAAGGCGTGCTGGAAATCACCGGAGGAAGTACCGCCAACGCCGACATCTTTACCCTCTCCGGCCCTGACGCCGTCCTGCGCCCGGGGGAAAGCGCCTTCATTAACGCCCACACCGCTGACTTCTCCCGCGGCTTCACCTTCGACATGCGCCACCAGCTCCAGGCTGGGCGGGGCTTCGGGCCGGGCTTGACGCTCTCCGCGCTGGAATCCTTCACAGCCGGTGGCCTCATCGGCGTGGCGGACACGGGGGAAAACGCTTCCTTCTTCTACGCGGACCGCTCCTGGAGGCAGGACCGCGTCTTCCACGTGCTGACGGACGCGGAACACACCCTTGAAGGAGACTTTGAAGGTGCCGTCTCCCAGGCCACGGGAACGGACCGGGTGGATTCCCCCTACTCCTACACGGGAACCTGGAGCCACCAGTGGGTGGACGCCGACGGGGACGGCTACGCCGAACAGCTCCAGCTGGTCTGGAAGGCGGACGGAGGCTCCATCAGCCAGGTAGACCCGGAACTGGCCGGGGAACTGGCCTTCAACTCCCTCTGGAGCTCGGCCTCCAACGCGGCGGCCCTGGGCGGCAACGTCCTCTCCCGGCTGAACGCCTTCCGTCTGGCCGACAAGCACTCCCGCGACCTCTGGGGCATGGGCCTGGGCGACTTCGCCCGGCAGCGCAGCCGGGGAGGCGTGGACGGCTACGACTACAACGGGGGCGGTTACTCCGTTGGGGCGGACAGCGGATTTGGCGCTAACAGCGGCATCTGGGGGATTGCCTTCGGACAAATCTACGGGCATTCCAAGAGCCGGGACTTCCAGGGCCGGAACACGCAGGACACCCGGATGGGCTCCCTGTACTGGGGCCGTCTGCTGGAAGAAAGCAAGCAGGCCCGCTGGACCTTCAAGGGAAGCCTGACGTGGGCGGAGACGCACAACAAGATGGACAGCCGCCTGAGCGGAGCGCCGTCCTCGACGGGCAAATGGAACAACCAGACATGGCTGGCGCAGCTGGAAGTGTCCCGGACGGCGGACTATGCCGGAGGGTGGAGGCTGACTCCGTTCGTGAGGGTGGAATTCACGCACGGCAGTCAGGACGCCTTCCGGGAGCAGGGCGGTTACGGCCGCGATTTCGGAGGGGCGACGCTGAGGCGCCTGTCCATTCCCGTGGGTCTGGAAATAGGCAGGACGGACGAATGGAAGGGAAGGCCGTGGGAGCAGTCACTGCGGCTGTCCTACGTGGGGGACGCCCTGCAGGACGTGCCTGGCGGAACGGTGTACAGCCCGTACAGCGACATGAGCTGGAGGGGGAGGGCGGTGAGCCCGGAACGTCACGGCTTGCGTGCGGAGTACAACACGTCCCTGCAATGCAATGAGCGCTGGAGCGTGTACGGGGGCTACGGCCTGGAGGTGAGAGGAAGCTCGGTGTACCACCGGGTAAACGCGGGAGTGTCCCGGAGCTTCTAGAAGGACTCGCCAGGGAACTGAAACAAGGAAATAAGGGGGGGGACGGTTCCGCGCGGCGGGAGCGTCCCCCTTCCAGTTGCGCGGCGGTTATGGAACCGCCCGGTGGAGAGGGGGGATAAAGTTTTTCCGGAGGCAGAGGCAACGGCGCAATACCTCCCTGTTTTCGCCGTTGCCGGGGCCGTCTTTCTTCGGAGTACGGCGCGGGATCATTCCCTGCCGCGCGCGTTCAGGAAAATGAACACGTAATACAGCAGCATGGCCAGGGAGGAAAGCGCGCCCACCACGTAGGTCATGGCCGCCCAGAACAGGGCGCTCTTGGCCTTTCCGTGGTCAAAATAATTCATCAGGTGGGAGCGGTCCAGCCACTTCAGGGCCCTGGCGGAAGCGTCAAACTCCACCGGAAGCGTGATGAACGCGAAGATGGTAGTGATGGCAAACAGGCCGATGCCCAGCCCCAGCACCCACGGAGAACCGCCCATGGCCAGCAGTACAATGCCGATGATCAGCACGAAGCTCACCATGTTGGAAGAGAACTGGACGATGGGGACCAGCGCGGACCGCAGGCCCAGCCAGTGGTAGGCCTGGGCGTGCTGCACGGCATGCCCCACTTCATGGGCCGCCACGGCCGCGGCGGCAATGCTGTTGGAATTGTAGACGGATTCGCTCAGGTTGACCGTTTTGTCCGCCGGATTGTAATGGTCCGTCAGGTGGCCGGGCGTGGAAATCACCTTCACGTCCGTAATGTGGTTGTCCTTCAGCATTTGTTCCGCCACTTCCCGCCCGGTCACCGGAATGGGAATCTGGGAATACTCGCTGAAGCGGCTCTTCATGCGGGCGCTGACCAGCCAGCTCAGCAGCATGGAGCCCAGCAGAATCATCCAGTAAATGGTGTAGGAATGCTGCGGGGCGGTTTCAGCCGCCTGGGCCGTATAGGAAAGGAGGTCGATATTGAATAACTCAATCATTGCAAGTTTGACCTTATATCATAAGGCTTTGTTGAATCCAGAGGATGCCGTGTCAGCCTCCGGGGGATGGCCACCCGGCTTCTGTCATACGGAAACATGAGGAAGAACGGCCGGTTCAATCGTCCGCCTTCTGGGAAAGAAGTTTGCCGTCTGCGGCATAATAAAGCTCCAGTTTGCGGACGGCGGCGGTTTCAGAACGGCAGTCCACCCGGTACTTCAGGGCGCCCCTGGCGGTAATCTGCTTGGCGCGGCGGGGTGCGTACCCCGGAAAATCGCGGGCGATAGCCGCTGTAACGGGAGCGGGAAGATTTTGGAGGGAGATGTCCGCCTTGACCAGGCAGACGGTGCCGTCGGGATAAAGCTTTACTTCATATTCCAGGCCGTTGAGGCGGAATTCCGCTTCATAAATATCCTCGTCGTTGTCGAAATCCCATTCGATGGCCCCGGCGTTCGGATACTGCTTCTGCACCTGCTCCTTCACGGGAGCCGGAACGCGGGAAGCCGGAATATCCGCCAAAGCCGGAAGAGTGAACGCGGCGGCAAGAGTAGCTGCAAGCATACGTGAAATGTTCATAGATACGTAATAATTGTATTTATTCGAAAAACAAGAAACTTTTGCGGATGCTCCGTGACAATTTAGCCATAAATGGAATGAATCCGGACATGGCGGGGTTTCTTGTCGCCAAAAAGAGGGTGATGGAGTTGAATGGCAGTATGCAACAGGGTATTGTTTATTTGCTTGGAGCGGGTCCCGGGGACCCCGGCCTGATGACCGTCCGCGGCCGTGAGCTGGTGGAAACGGCGGAAGTGCTGGTATATGATGCGCTGAGTTCCGCGGAAATGCTGAACTGGGCCCCTGCCGCGTGCGAACGGATTTTTGTGGGCAAGCGCGCCTCCCGCCATGCCCTGCCCCAGGAGGAAATCAATGCTCTGCTGGTCAAGCTGGGGAACGCCGGGAAAAGGGTAGTGCGCCTGAAAGGCGGCGATCCCTACGTCTTTGGCCGCGGAGGGGAGGAAGCGGACGCCCTGCATGAAGCGGGCGTGCCGTTTGAAGTAATTCCGGGCATTACCTCCGCTATTGCGGGGCCGGCGTACGCGGGCATTCCGGTGACGCACCGCAAGTACTGCACGCAGTTCACCGTGTTCACGGGCCATGAGGACGTGAACAAAAAGGAATCTTCCCTGGATCTGAAGGGCATCGCCGGAGCGCAGGGCACCAAGGTCATGCTGATGGGCATGCGGAAGCTGGCGGAAGTGTGCGAGGCCCTGATCGGGTTCGGCCAGGACGCGTCCACTCCCGCCGCGGCCATCCAGTGGGCCACCACGGGGCTTCAGCGGACGGTTACGGGTACAGTGAAGACCCTGCCCGCCAAGGTCCTGAAAGCGGGCCTGGAGGCCCCTGCCGTGGTTGTCGTTGGAGACGTGGTGAAGGAGCGGGAACAGCTGGACTGGTTTGAACGGCTTCCCCTCTTTGGAAAGCGTATCGTGGTGACGCGCACGCGCTCCCAGGCGGGGGAACTGAGTTCCCGCCTGCGCAGGCTGGGCGCGGACGTGCTGGAAATGCCCACCATCCGCATTGCCCCGCCTGCCAACAAGCGGGAATTTGCGGAAGGCGTGGTGCACGCCCACACCTATGACTGGCTGGTATTCTCCAGCCCCAACGGGGTGGAGCGCTTCTTCCAGGCCTTCTTTGCCGTGTACAAGGACATCCGGAGCATCGGCGGGGCCAGGATTGCGGCCATTGGGCCGGGAACGGAAGCCAAGCTCCGGGAATACGGGCTGGCCGTGGACGTGATGCCTAAAAAATACGTGGCGGAAGGCCTTGTGAAAGCCTTCAAGGATGCCCGCAAGGAAATAGGCGGCATCGAACACAGCACCTTCCTGTGGGTCCGCGGGGAGGAAGCGCGCCGGGTGATTTATGACGGCCTCACCTCCCTGGGGGCCATTGTGGATGAATGCATTGCCTACAGGACGGAGGCGGAAACGGAGGATGTGGCGGGCGCCCAGGCGGCTTTCCGTGAGCGGGGCGCGGACATCGTGACGTTTACCAGCTCCTCCACCGCGGAAAACTTTTTCCGGCTGGGTTTGCCTTGGCCTGACGGCTGCAAGGCCGCCAGCATCGGACCCGTGACCACGGACACCCTGAAGGAACTGGGGCACGCTCCCGCGATTACGGCAAAAACGCACGACATCAACGGCCTGGTGGAAGCCATCCTCAAGGCCGCCAGGAGATAGGACCGCCCCTGCCTGGCAGGATACGGAACCGCCGGGGCCTTGCCGCCCCGGATGCCGCATGCTCCGGGTCAGAAGCCGCTGACGGCTTCCCAGCCGGTTACCTTTCCATTCTCAAACAGGACATTATAGGAAACGGGCGGCCGGCTGCCCAGCGGCATTGTGACGCCTATGCCCGTTCCCACGCCGGAATCCCGGCTGCGGAAGCCTCCGCCGCCCAGCCCCACGGCCCAGCCCGTGCCGCTCTTCGTGTAAATCCAGCGTTCCGTGTTCTTGCCGTCCATGCGGCCCGTCATTTTCTGCTCGGGTTCTCCCCATGCCAGCAGCACCGCCATGGGAGACATGCCTTTTTCCAGCTCTCCGCGCGCCACTTTGACCTGCTGCTCAGGGGGCAATTGTTCATAGGCCGGCATATTCTTCGCGATGCGGTCGGACGGGGTGGGGGAACAGGCCGCCAGCAGGACGGCGCAGGCGGAAAAAAGGACGCGGGAAAGGCTCGTTTTCATCATCCCATGAAATAGCATGCCCCCATGCGGCTGACAAGGGGGCAACGCGGCTTTTCCGGCAAAAAAAGAGTGGAAAACCCGCTTCACGGCATAAAAAAGGATGCTTTTTCCGTGAATACATAATTGGTTATTGACAGGGATGGGGGGTAGGGGAGTAGGAATTCACCTCCAAATGCAACGCGCCGCCATGATGCGGATAACGCTGCCGCCACTGTTTACCACATTTACTTTTCCGAGCCGCCAATATGTCCAAAACTTTAATCATAGCAGAAAAGCCGAGCGTCGCCACTGATTTGGCGAGGGTGCTCGGCAAGGAGCTTGGAAAATTCACCCGGGACAAGTCCGGGGCGTATTACCAGAATGACCGCGCGATCATCACGTCCGCCGTGGGCCACCTGCTGGAGCAGAAAAAGCCCATGACGGAGGGCGGCAAGTCGCTTCCCTGGAAGTTCGACTACTTGCCCGTCATCCCCAGCGCTTTTGAACTGGAACCGATCAAGCAGTCTGAAGACCGCCTGAAAAAGGTGCTTCAGCTTGCCAAAAGCAAGGACGTCACGGAAATCGTCAACGCATGCGATGCGGGCCGTGAAGGGGAACTGATTTTCCATAACATGGTCCGTTACGGAAAATGGACCAAGCCCACGCGCCGCCTCTGGATGCAGTCCATGACGGATGAAGCCATCCTGAATGCGTGGCACAGTATGCGCAGCGAGGCCGATATGCAGCCTCTGACGAATGCCGCCGTCTGCCGTTCCGAATCCGACTGGCTGGTGGGCCTGAACAGCACCAGGGCGCTCACCATCCTGCAATCCCGCGGCGGGTTCAACGTGACCCCCGCCGGACGCGTCCAGACCCCCACGCTGGCCATTCTGACGCAGCGGGAACTGGAAATCCAGGCGTTTGAACCGGTGCCCTACTCGGAAGTATGGGCGGAGTTCGACGTGAAGGCGGGGTCCTACGCCGGACGGTGGATTGACCGGGACTGGAAAAAGAGCGATGACGCGCAGTCCCGCCCGGAGCGCATCTGGGACTCCGAGATGGCGACCGTCATCCGCGACCGCTGCCGCGGGAAATCCGGCACCGTGACGGAGGAAAAGAAGCCCGTCACCACCATTGCCCCGCTGCTGTATGACCTGACCTCCCTCCAGCGGGAAGCCGCCAACCGCTACGGCTTTTCCGCCAAGCGCACGCTCCAGCTTGCCCAGGAATGCTATGAAAAGCACAAGGTGCTCACCTACCCCCGTACGGACTCCCGCTACCTGCCGGAGGACTACCTGGGCAAGGTGTACGGCATTGTGGGCACCGTGGCGGAGCAGGATCCGGAATTCTCCCCCTTTGCCAGGGACATTCTGGACAACAAGCGCATCAAGCCCAACCGGAGGGTGTTTGACACCAAGAAGGTGAGCGACCACTTCGCCATCATCCCGACGGGCAAGATTGAAAAGCTGACCGGAGACGCGCAGAAACTTTTTGAAATGGTGATGGCCCGCTTCCTGGCCGTCTTTTTCCCCGCCGCCGTCTTTGAAGACACGCGGAGAACCACGGTCATCGCCCACGGGGGCAACGTGACGGACGCCTTCCTGACCACGGGCCGCGTGCTGGTGGAGCCGGGCTGGCAGGCCGTGTACGGCCGCAAGGCCGGAGCCTCCGGCAAGGAGGAACTGGTGCCCGTGCAGGATGGTGAGGAAGCCGCGGTGCGTGAAATTGAAATCCGCAACGCCATGACCAAGCCGCCCGCCCGGTACAATGAAGCCACGCTGCTGGCGGCCATGGAAGGCGCCGGGAAACTGGTGCATGACGAAGAACTGGCCGCCGCCATGAGCGAGCGCGGCCTGGGTACGCCCGCTACGCGCGCCTCCATCATTGAAGGCCTGATTTCCCAGGAATACATTGTCCGTGACGGCAGGGACCTTCTGGCGACGCGCCGCGGGATTGAACTCATCGGCCTGCTGGAACGCATCGGGCTCAAAACGCTCACCTCCCCCAGCCTGACCGGGGAATGGGAATACAAGCTCAAGCAGATGGAGCAGGCCGCCCTGCCGCGGGACTCCTTCATGGAAGGCATCAAGACGCTGACCGGGGAAATCGTGAAAAGGGTGAAAGACTTCCGGGAGGCCCAGCAGCAGGTGGAATTGCCGGAAATCGAACTGGACTGCCCGTCCTGCCACGCCCACGGCCTGAAAAACACGCTGGACGCCGTCTCCTGCCGTTCCTGCAAGTTCAGCATCCGCAAGGTCATCTCCGGACGCGACATGACGGATGAAGAACTGAAAACCCTCATTGTGGACGGCAAGACGGGAATCCTCCACGGGTTCACCTCCCGGTTCGGCAAGCCCTTTGAAGCGGGGCTGGAACTCAATGACAAATTCCGCGCCACGCTCTACTTCCCGGCCCGTGAGGAAGAGGACGCCGCCGGGACGGAGGAAGCCGTGAAGGTGGCCTCCGTGACCATTCCGGACCTGGGGGAACACGATGTGATGGAAACGGCCAAGGCCTGGAAGGTGCCTTCCCTGACGATCGGGAAGGAAAGTGTGCCCGTCTCCGTCTCCCGGACCATTCTGGGCCGTGAAATCCCGTTGGACCAGGTATTGAAGATTCTGGGGGAAGGCAAGTCCGACCTGTTGAAGGGCTTCATCTCGCAGCGCACCAAGCGCCCGTTTGACGCCTATCTGGTCTTCAACGCGAAGACGGGCAAGATAGGCTTTGAATTCCCGCCGCGGGAAAAGAAATATCCCGCAAAGAAAACCGCCCCAAAGGCGGAAGACAAGAAGGAAAAGGCGGTGAAGACGGGCAAAACCGCCGCTGCCAGGACCGCGGGGAAAACCACTGCGGCCAAGAGCGCCGGTAAGAGCGCCAAAACCGCCGCTGCTCCCAAAAAGCCCCGCAAGCAGTAAGAACGGTGAGCAAAAGCTGCCGGCGGAAGAATGCCGGCAGCCGCAGAAAGGAGCTTTCCGTCAAGGAAGCAGGGAAGGGCCGGGAAAAAGCTTTTTCCGGGGCGTTCCCGTGTGTTAGGCTACACCCGCAACCCTGTGTCCCTGACGATGAAACTGCTTCTGATTGCTGTGCTGGTATGGTGCGGCGCTGTTGGCGCCCCGGCGGAGGAATATGTCTTTCCGGGTGAACGGGAATGGATATCCAAGCTTGGAGACGTGGTAAAAGGCAGCTTCCAATCCTGCACGGGAAGCAAACTGGCCCTGAAAACAGGCCGGAAGCGTGTGGAAATTCCACTGAACCGTCTGGATGAGGAAGACGCGGCTCTGGTCAATTCCCTGACGGGTACTGCGGCACGGCGGGACCTCAAGCTGGCCGCGATGCTCTGGCCGTTCCTGATGAAAGAGCTGGAAAAGGTAACGTGGACGACTGTGGAAAAGGACATCTCCCCCCGGTACAACGAAACGGCCCGGAAAAAAACCGGAGGAACCTTGACCGGGAACAGGAAAATTGACGGACTGGCCTGTACCACCTCTCTCTCCGCCATCAAGGGACCTCCGTTCCGCATTCAGGAATATTACCGTCCGCAGAACCGGCCGGAAAGCGCACGGGTCCAGAAAAGCTTTGACATGGTTCTGGACCAGGGGAGCCTCTCCGCCTGCTACGATGCCGGAACGGGCCTGCTAACCCCTTCAACATACATGCTTGAGGAACGGACGGAGATGCGCGGCCCCGTTTCCTCCCTGCTTCCTGCGGGTGAGAAAATCGCCGCAAGGGAGGCGAAATCCTACAGTAACACGGACTATTCCCTGGTCATGGAAGCCCGTCCCGTCAAGGGAGCTTACGAGACGTGCAAACCGAACTCCCTGGGAAGAAAAAAGCTGGCCATGTACTGGAATACGGAGGGCAAAATGGTCTGCGGCGTCATCAAGCTGGAATACGACAACCTGCGTTTGGCCGCCTTGTTTGATGACCAGCGGAAGCTGGTGAACGCTCCGGGACTGGGGTATGCCGTGATCCTCTCCCGCCTGGACAAAAAGGGCAGGGATTCCAAGGGGCAGGACGGCCATTACTACCACGTGGCGCTGGCCGCGGACGGCCTGCCCGTGTACCACCATGAAGGACCGGAAACCGAGGCGGACCTTGATCCCCTGCATTACGGAAAACTCCGTGATTCCGAAAAGAAAACGGCTCTGGCGAAGGAAAAGGAACGTGAACAGGCATTACGGGCCAGACAGCAGGCCCGGCAACGCCTGGTGGAGTCCGCCAGGAAGCGGAGGGAATAGGCCTGCGCTTCCCGCGTCTGGCAGAACGTTGAGCTCATTCCTCGGAAAGATGGTCCGGATGGATGGAGTAATGGCCGGGGGCATCCAGTGTGTCAATAAGGGCCATGTCTTCTCCGTCCAGGGAGAAGTTAAAGACGTCCAGATTGGCCCGGATTCTATCCGCGTGCATGGATTTGGGCAGGGGCACGATGCCGCGCTGCAGTTCCCAGCGGAGGCATATCTGGGCCACGGATTTTTTAAGCTTGTCCGCTATACGGCACAGAACGGGTTCCTCCAGTACGCCGCCGCGGGCCAGGGGGCCCCATGATTCCACCAGAATTCCGTGTTCCCGGCAGAAGGCGACCGTTTCCGTCTGGTGGTACCTGGGGTTGATCTCCAGCTGGTTCACCATGGGCATGATCTCGGCTTCCTCCATCAGGGCTTCCAGATGGTGGGGAAGAAAGTTGCTGACCCCGATGGCTTTTACCTGGCCTTCCTTGTAAAGCCGTTCCATGGCTTTCCAGGTTTCCCGGTTGAGTTCCCGGTAGTCTTCTTCATAACCGGCGGGGATGGGCCAGTGAATCAGGTACAGGTCAAGGTAATCCGTCCCAAGACGGTTCAGGGAGGCGTCAAAAGCCGCCAGCGTGGTGTTGTAGCCCTGGTCCGTGTTCCAGACCTTGCTGGTGATGAAAATTTCCTCCCGCGGAATGGAGCTTTCCCTGACGGCGCGGCCCACCGTTTTTTCATTGCCGTACACGCTGGCCGTGTCAATGAGGCGGTAGCCCGCTTCCAGCGCGTCCAGAATGCTCCTGGCGCCCGCCGTGCCGTCCGGGGCCAGATAGGTTCCGTAACCGATGACGGGCATGGGGAGTCCGTTGCTCAGCCGGTGCGTATCTCCGGGGGAAGTGATGTTTTTCATACCCTTCATGAAGCACCCTCCGCCGGAAACGGTAAAGAGGGCGCCTTGTCATGAATGCGGCATGCGCGGCAGCGCCGGAGGAGCCGGAAAGGGCTATTTCCCGGCCTGGAGGCAGCGGTAGTAGTAGTCCACGCGGGAGATGAACCAGCTCCATTTGTAGCCGGGCCTTCCATTGGTCATCAGCGGGGCCGGACAGTTCTTGCCGGACCAGTAGTTATGGGGCACCACGTTGCGCAGGGGGACGTTGTAGCGTATCATCAGCAGGGCCGCCAGCTTGGCCGTCTTGTTGTAGATGACCACGGGGTTGTGCGTAGTGCATTCACACATTTCAATGGCTACGGAGTATTGGTCCCCCGGCCCGGAGTGGTCCGCATGGTGGCCCGTTTCCGTGGTGGGGATGTGCTGGTACGCTCCGAACTGGTCCACCGTGAAGTGCCAGTTCAGGCTGCGGGATTTGCCGCTGTTCAGGTAGCGGGAATGGGCATGGGCGTCTCCCTTGGGGTTGGCGGTGCTATGGATGGTGATGAAGCGGGGCTGCATGGAAGCCGCATGCCGCCGGGCGTACGTGTTTTTGGGCATGTAGGAGACGCGGATGCCCACTTCACGGCCCATCTGGCCGGGTGTGCGGGGGACGACCGGAGCTTTTTGAATTTTAAAGGAGACGGCAGGCGGTCTCATTTTATCGTTCTGCGAACAGCTGCAGAACGTCAGGGCGGCTAATACGGCAAGAAAGCCCGTCCAGACAGATCTATATTCCATGTGTTTGTTCTAGAAACAGCCCGCGGGGATTGCAAGCAGAATTTGGAATTAGTTCAACTGAACTAATCAAGCTGTGTCATGTTCTCCCGCTGTGCGTTGTGCGGAGTACGCCGGACGGGCCGCGCCTTCGGGGGAAGGGCGGCCCGTCCGGAAAGGATGCGGCGCCGGAAAAGTCCGGCCTGCCGGAGGTTTATTTGAGAATTTGGGTGAGGACGTATTGCAGGATGCCGCCCGCCAGGTAGTATTCCTTTTCAATGGGCGTATCAATGCGGACGATGACGGGCACGTCAAACGCCTCTGCTCCTGCGGGCTGCACGCGCAGGGTGACCTGCTGGCGCGGGGAAATGCCGCCTTCCAGGCCCAGGATGGAGAACGTGGCGTCCTTCAGCGGGGCGATGCGGTCATAATCCGCCTTGTCCGCAAAGTTGAGGGGAAGCACGCCCATGCCGATCAGGTTGGAGCGGTGGATGCGTTCAAAGCTCTTGGTGATGACGGCCTTGACGCCCAGCAGGTTCGTGCCCTTGGCCGCCCAGTCGCGGGAGGAGCCCATGCCGTAGTCCTCTCCGCCGATGACGATGAGGGGGACGCCGTCCTGCGCGTAGGCCATGGCCGCATCGTAAATGAAGGCGGGGGTGCCTGCGGCTGCGGCTATCTTCTTGTCCGGGGCCGGAATGGAGCGGTCGCCGAAGTACAGCGTGTAGCCGCCTTCCGTGCCGTCCACCATCAGATTCTTGATGCGGACGTTGGCGAAGGTGCCGCGGGTCATGACGCGGTCATTGCCGCGGCGGGAACCGAAGGAGTTGAAGTCTTTCCTGTCAATCCCCATGCCTTGCAGGTACAGCCCGGCGGGGCCGGTTTCCCGGATGGCTCCGGCGGGGGAGATGTGGTCCGTGGTCACGGAGTCGCCGAAGATGCCCAGGGGCCGCGCGTTCCGGATGTCCGCCAGCGTGCGGGGCTGGCTGTTGAAGCCGCAGAAGAAGGGTGGGTTCTGGATGTAGGTGGAGTTTTCATTCCACTGGAAGACGGAGCCTTCCGGCGCGTACACCGCCGCCCAGCGCGGATTTTTTTCCGGCGTGATGGTGTAAAGCTCCCGGTACGCTTCCGGATTGCGGGATTTGGCGACGGCTTCCGCGATTTCCGGGGCGCTGGGCCAGATGTCTTTCAGGAAGACGGGGTTTCCGCTGCGGTCCGTGCCCAGCGGTTCCGTCTGGAAGTCAATGTCCACGCGTCCGGCCAGCGCAAAGGCGACAACCAGGGGGGGGGACATCAGGAAGTTGGTTTTAATGGAGGCGTGGATGCGGGCCTCAAAGTTACGGTTGCCGGACAGGACGGAGGCGGCCACGATGTCATTGTCCCTGACGGCCTGTTCCAATTCCGGATTCAGCGGGCCGGAGTTGCCGATGCAGGTGGTGCAGCCGTAGCCCACGGTTTCAAAACCCAGGGCGTCCAGGGAGTCCTGGAGCTGGTTGGCGGCAAAGTAGTCCGAGGCGATGCGGGAGCCCGGCGCGATGGACGTTTTCACGTGCGGAGGCACTTGCAGTCCCAAGGCGACCGCCTTTTTGGCCAGCAGCCCGGCAGCCAGCATCAGGCCCGGATTGGAGGTGTTGGTGCAGGAGGTGATGGCCGCGATGAGGATGCTGCCATCCTTCAATTCCGCTTCCTGGCTGAAGCCTTCTACCGGAACGGGAACGCCCGCGGGGGAGTGCATGGCGACCTTGACGGAGGGGGATTCCTTTTTCCCGTATCCGCCTTCCGCCGCGGGCATGCTGACCAGCTTGCGGAAGCTGTCCCTGATGGAGGCCAGGGGAATGTGGTCCTGCGGGCGTTTGGGGCCGGAAACGGCGGGTTCTATGGCGGACAGGTCCAGTTCCAGCTGGTCCGTGTAATCCAGCTCCCCGTTGCGGGGCATGCCCCACAGGCCCTGGGCCTTGAAGTAGTTTTCGTACGTGGTGATGGCTTCCTCGCTCCTGCCGGTCAGGCGCAGGTATTCGGAGCAGTGCTTGTCCATGGGGAAGAAGCCCATGGTGGCGCCGTATTCGGGGGCCATGTTCGCCACGGTGGCGCGGTCCGCCAGCGGAAGGGCCGCGGCTCCGTCTCCGAAGAATTCCACAAACTTGCCCACCACGCCGTGGCGGCGAAGCATCTGGGTGACGTGCAGCGCCAGGTCCGTGGCGGTCACCCCTTCCCGGAGTTCTCCCGTCATATGGACGCCCACCACTTCCGGCACCAGGAAGGTGACGGGCTGGCCGAGCATGCCGGCTTCCGCCTCAATGCCGCCCACGCCCCAGCCCACCACGCCGATGCCGTTGATCATCGTGGTGTGGGAGTCCGTCCCCACCAGGGTATCCGGGAAGTAAACGCCGTCCTTTTCCATGACGCCCTGAGCCAGATATTCCAGATTCACCTGGTGGACAATGCCCACGGAGGGCGGCACCACGGAAAAGGTGCTGAACGCCTGCTGGCCCCATTTCAGAAACTCGTAACGTTCTGCATTGCGCTGGAATTCAATGTCCAGGTTCTTCTCCAGGGCGTCCGTGCGGCCTGCCCAGTCCACCTGCACGGAATGGTCCACCACCAGGTCCACAGGGACCAGCGGTTCAATGACGGAGGCGTCCTTGCCCAGTCCGGCCACGGCGGAGCGCATGGCCGCCAGGTCCACCAGCAGGGGTACGCCCGTCAGGTCCTGGAGGACGATGCGGGCCACGGTGAACGGGATTTCATAAGAGCCGGGGTTTTTGGCGTTCCAGGAGGCCAGGTTGTCCACATCCTTTTCCGTCACCTTCAAGCCGTCGCAGTTGCGGAGCAGGGATTCCAGAACAATCCGGATGGAAACGGGAAGGCGGTTCAGCCGGGGATAACCGTTTTCAGCCAGGGCTGGGAGTGAATAAAACTGTCCGGGGGTTCCGGCTCCCGTGGTGAACGTGCTCTTGGCAATCTTGGTCATGATGCGGAATAGAGGGTTAACTGTAAACAGGCGGCTGCCCTCCTGGCAGTCGCGGGTACTATACAGGCCAAGCCCGATAAGGCAAGGACTCTGTGTGACGGGAGCGGATTTTTCCCGTTCGCGCCGGAACCGGGAATTCCTTTTTCTGCCGGCCGCAGCCGGGCTTTTCCGTCATGTTGCCGGTGGAGGGGGGCCGGAACTGCCGGAAGAAACAGGAAAAACTTGTGCAGGCATGCGATTTTGCTTAGATAGGAACGAATAGCGTGCGGCATTCTGCTGTTCGCACCCAATATGAATTAAACTGAAATGAAAATATGAATGAATCACAGCAACCGAACAATACACTTGCCATTTTGGCCCTCGTCTTTGCCGTTGTGTGCAGCCTCGTGGGCCTTATTCTGGGAATCATCGGCCTCAACAAATATCCGGACAAGAGCAACGGCAAAACCATGAGCCTTATTGCCGTAATCGTCAGCATCGTCCTCATGCTTATTGGAGCGGGAACGGCGATGGTCCGCTAAAAGTCCTCGCCAGTTACGTGAATTCAAGGCTTGCGGAGAAAGTAATGTCCGCAGGCCTTTTTCATGGCATGAAACTGTTCCTCCTGTATCTGGCGCTGCTGGCTGCGGCGTGCGCGGTGCTCCTGCTGGCGGGTGACCCGTCCCGGTCCGGCTGGCTGCCGGAGTGCCTTTTTTATAAAACGACGGGTTTTCTTTGCTACGGCTGCGGCTCCACCAGGGCGTTGCACGCCCTGCTTCACGGCCATTGGCTGGACTCCCTGCGGTACAACGTGCTGCTGGTGCCCACGCTCGTCTGGCTGGGAACGCTGTTCTTCATCCGGGACAGGGCCGTATTCGCAAGGGTGCTGGTTGCGGGAGCGGCCGTGCTTGTTTTGTTTACCGTGGTACGCAATATTCCTCTGGCGTGAGAGGTTGTTTTTTTCTTTATTTTTCATCTCTTCCGTTCATGCCGGAATGATGGAGAATGCGTCATGAAACATTGAAAATAAGTTCGCGGCATTGTCCAATCCTGTGAAAGGGATGAAAAGTAATGAATGCGAAAAAAACCTTGTCAATCATGGCCGGAGTGCTGGCCCTGGCTTCCTGTGCAGGACCGCAGGAAGAAAATTTGCGGATGGTGCCTTTAACCGGATATTCCACGATGCCCATGACTTCTTACGGACCCCGTACGAGGGT
Source organism: Akkermansia muciniphila (assembly GCF_018709685.1). Lineage (GTDB taxonomy): Bacteria > Verrucomicrobiota > Verrucomicrobiia > Verrucomicrobiales > Akkermansiaceae > Akkermansia > Akkermansia muciniphila_E. The sequence goes on along the minus strand of NZ_JABDHQ010000008.1, from coordinate 57,473 downwards.
GGTAGTGGCCGGAGTGGATTATACGGAAGTTCATGACGAGTGGATGAATTCGGACATCATGAAGAAGGCCACGTCCGGCAACACGCGCGTGGTGATCAGCAGAGCCCGCCAGAGGGGGCAGCTCATGGTGGGGGATGAAGTGGCCATGGATTTCCCCGTCTGCCTGGGCATGCCTTCCCACCGGACTCCCGTAGGGAATTTCCGTATTACGGAAAAGGCGGTCCACCACGTTTCCAATTTGTATGATGCCTCCATGCCCTACTTCATGCGGCTGACGGACGGGGGCATCGGCATGCATGTGGGTCCCGTTTTCATGACGCCGCAATCCCATGGATGCATCCGCATGACCCGCTCCTCCTGCGTGCCGCTTTTTAAAACCGTTAAAGTAGGCACGCCCGTCAAGATCGTGCCGTGACGCAGGGGCTGGGTGAGCCACCCGGAGCATTTCGGGAGGGATGGCGCCTTTGCCATGCTTTTTTGGAAGTGCGGGAAATCCGGTGCGCAAAAATGTTATGTATATCCATGATAATTTTATTATAAGTATAATATAATAAATTTCATGGTTGGATAAGAGCGTTAAGGAAAAAAACTTATTTTTTTTACACAAAACGGGTTTGGCCGCCGCTATTTCAAGTGAAAGGCATGAAGATAAACGGCCATCCCGCAAGTCGTATTGCCCCAACACCCAAACCCTCCATGTTCTGTTGCCGGTTGAATGGCTTCCATCTCCCGGCGGCGGCATGGTTGGAGGGTGCGCCGCTTTGGTTCCCAGGCAAGGGCGTGGCTGCACAGAGCTGGCCAGAGGCAGGCGTCCGGCGATAATGAAACGCCCGGTTCTTCACCTTGTATGACGCCTACCCTTTCCCTGCTCCGGGCGGAAGCATGGTATTTTCATGCAGCGGTTTCCACTGCAGGTTACCGGGCCTTCTCTTCCTTGCGCAGTTGGGGGAGGTACTTGCCGTAGCCCTGTGCCTCCATGTCCTGTTCAGGAATGAACTTCAGGGAGGCGCTGTTGATGCAGTAGCGCAGGCCGCCGCGGGCCTTGGGACCGTCCGTAAAGACGTGGCCCAGGTGGGCGTCCCCCGTGGCGCTGCGCACTTCCGTGCGGCTCATGCCATGGGAAAGATCCTTTTTTTCCTGAATCAGGTCTTCTTTGATGGGCCGGGAAAAGCTGGGCCAGCCGCAGCCGGAATCAAACTTGTCCGTGGAAAGGAAGAGGGGTTCCCCGGTGGTGATGTCCACATAAATGCCGGGCTTGTCATTATTAAAATATTCGTTGCGGAAGGGAGGTTCCGTGGCATTCTTCCGTGTAACGGCAAATTGCTCCGGCGTCAGGGTGCGGCGCAGTTCTTCGTCTGATTTTTTCCGGTAGGCGGGCGCGGCTTCCCGCGCCTGGGCGGCCTGCTGGAACTTAAAGGACGGAATATGGCAGTAGCCGCCGGGGTGGTTGTCCAGATAGCGCTGGTGGTATTTTTCCGCCCGTGAAAACTGGCGGAGGGGCTGGGCTTCAATCGCCAGGGGCTGTTTGAATTGCTCCTGAAGCCGTTTCAGGGACGCCTCTATCACCGGCTTGTCCTTCTCATCCGTGTAATAAATGCCCGTGCGGTATTGAACGCCCCTGTCATTCCCCTGCTTGTTGACGGAAATGGGGTCAATAATGGAGTAGTATTGCTCCAGCAGGAAGGGAAGGCTGACTTCTTCCGGGTCAAACACCACTTTCACCGTTTCCGCGTGCCCCGTGCCTCCGGTGCAGACTTCCTCATACGTGGGAGCGGCTGTGGAGCCGTTGGCGTATCCCACCTCCGTTTCCTTGACGCCGGGAATCAGGGAGAAAAACTTCTCCACGCCCCAGAAACAGCCTCCCGCCAGATAAATCGTCTTCAAATCCTTATTGTCCATATGATGTCTGTTATTGTTGGCCGCCCGGCCGTTTTCTCCGCAGGAGAACAGGGCCAGCATGGCTGCTGCGGCCAGAATGGCGCATGCCAGCCCGGCCAGGGTCCATGGTCCGTGGTAAATACGTTTCATAAACGCTGTGTGGAGTCGCCTTCCGGTCAGGGAGCATCCGGCTCCCGGGCTGAAGAACCTGCCGTTCCACAGCTTTTCAGGGAAGATGAAGGATTAGACAACGCCGGGCCCGTTCTGTTCGATGGCTGTGTCAACGCCGTGTCCGGTTCCGCAGGTTCTTCCGGCTGCATCGTATCTTTCAGCCATTGATAAACGGCACGGTCCGTGGCGTCCGGCTTTTTGCTCGTCTGCATGCGGAATCCGTACTTGGTTTCAAAATTGAAAACGGCCAGGGAAGGGCCCAGGTTGATGGAGAGGCCGTCCATCCGTATTTCCACATCCTGCGGGGCATAACTGGTGAAATCCAGGTGGCCGGCATTGCTGATGGTTTCCGTATAATGCCTGAGCAGGGAAAGAATGCCGGGCTCCAGGGAAGGGTGGCTGGGGACGGCCCGGACGGCGGGGGAGGATGGCTCCCTGAATAAAATGGCGGGGGATGAATCCGCCCTGCGCGGGGCGGCCAGCTTGTCCAGCGGCACGTTCCACAGAAAGGAAAACAGCGCCGTGCCTGCAAGGAAAAGGGGGACGGCCAGAATGGCCATCCATCGGCGCAGCCTGTTCCGGCGCCCGTTGCCCTTGTGTGGTTCCGCGTTCATGGAAGAACCTTCAGCATGACATGAGTTTCCGGCGGTGTCCATCGGCAAATGGAGCCGGACTCAAGCCGTTTTTGTAAAACACCTTGTGCACAGCAACATCACGTGTCGGCATGAAATGAGCCGTTTGACATTTCCGAACGCAGCTATTAAAACCAAGGAAACCGGACTGGGTTTGTCCGTCTCCTGCGCATAAGGCGCAGGCCGGAACATGAAAAGCTGAAGCAGGATGCGCATGAGTACCGAGTTTGTAAACTTGACGCCGGAAAACATAGCCAGCGAACATTTATGCTGCATCATCCGCAGTAAAAAAGCCCATCCGGGCATTGACGCAAAACGGCAATGGCTTTCAGGCCGGTTGAAGGAAGGACATGTCTTCAGAAAGCTGAATGCAAAGGCTACGGTTTTTATTGAATACGCCCCTCTTGAAAAAGCCTGGGTTCCCATCATCGGTGATAACTATTATTATGTGTACTGCCTGTGGGTTTCCGGGAACGATAAAGGGAAAGGCTACGGCAAATCGTTGATGAAGTATTGCCTGGCTGACGCCCGGGAAAAGGGTAAATCCGGCATTTGCATGCTTGGGGCAAAAAAGCAGAAACATTGGCTTTCAGACCAGTCGTTTGCCAGAAAGTTCGGCTTTGATGTGGTGGATGCTACGGAGAACGGCTATGAACTGCTGGCGCTTTCTCTGGACGGAACAAAGCCGCAGTTCTCACAAAATATAAAGCGCGGGGAAATTGAAAGCCGGGAGCTGACCATTTATTATGATATGCAGTGCCCCTTTGTCCTTCAGAACGTTGAGATGATCAAACGGTATTGTGAAATGAACAGCGTTCCTGCATCGTTCATTCAGGTGGATACCTTGGAAAAAGCAAAGGAATTGCCTTGTGTCTTCAATAACTGGGGTGTGTTCTACAAGGGGAAATTTGAGACGGTGAATTTGTTGCCGGATATTTCCGCCCTGAAGAGAATACTCAAAAAATGAAAAAGGGAATAGCGCGTGATTGACGTCTTTTCCTCCCCGGAACGGGGTTGACGGCATGGGGATCAATCGGAATCCACGCCCAGCTTGTTTTTCCGGTAATGGTCCAGGGAGATGCGGTAGAAGTACACGATCGCCAGCAGGTTCAGCAATGCCCCTGTGCCAAAGGCCCAGTTCAGGTTCAGGTATGCGTAAATCTTGCCCCCGAAGAACATGCCCGTGCCTACTCCGATGTCAAAGGCCGTGAAGAACGTGGAATTGACGGCTCCCCGGTGGCCGCGGTCCGCCATGTTCAGCTTCATGGTCTGGAAGGTGGGGATGAAGATGCCGAATCCGAAGCCGATGAGGATGGCGGATGTGTAGTAAACCCATTCCAGCGGCGCGAGCGCCAGCGCGCCGAAGCTGACGGTCAGGATGCTCAGGGAGATGACGGAAAGCTCCGCCACGCGTCCGCGGTCAATCTGCCTGCCCACCATGAACCGGGAGACCAGCATGCCCAGCCCCATCAGCGCATAAAACAGCCCGGCGTATTTGAAGCCGTACATTTTCCCGTACAGGGCAGAGTAAACGGCCACCACCCCGTAGGAGAAGGAGGCGATCATCACATTCACCGCCAGCGGAATGCCCACGCGCAGCACCAGGCGGTCCAGCACCTTTTTGGGCGTTTCGTGCACGGGTTCCTGGACAGGGCGTCCGGGAGCACGGATGAGGGAGGCTATTCCGGCCCCGGCCAGGCACAGCACCAGGGAACTCCACGTAATCACGTAAAAGCCGTATACCTGGTACACCTGGAGGCCGATGACGGGCCCCAGGCACATGCCCAGCGTCATCGTCATGCCGAAAAAGCCCAGGCCTTCCCCGCGCCGGGACGGGGGGATGATGTCCACCGCCATCGTGGGGCCGGAGGTGGTCATGCCGCCCCAGATCAGCCCCTGCACAAAGCGCGTCAGAAAAATCGCCAGGGCAGTGGCCGCTACCGCATACCCGGAAAAGGACAGGGCCAGCAGGATGTAAACCGTGATGTAAATCTTCTTGCGGTCTCCGGTGTCCACCCGGTGCGCAAACCAGGGGCGGGAAATGATGGCGGCCAGCACGTAAATGGACATGATCCAGCCCAGCCAGCCGGAGGAAACCTGCAATTGACCCGTCAAATACAGCGGGAGGACGGGCACCAGTTCAAAGAAGGCCAGCCCCATCATCAGGTTCGCGCAGCAGGCCAGGATGTAGTCCCGCGTCCAGAGGGGCGTTTTGACGGGGGGTGCGGTTTCCGCCGCCAATTCATCTCTGGTCCGGGTCATGCAGGGGTTGTACAGCCATCGGAAAAAGTTTCAAACGGTCTGACGTGTCATGCCGCTGCGTGGAGTGTGAAAAGCGTCCTGTGGATTCTTTTTGGGAAAAATTATCTTTCTTTACAGGAAAAGCCCACCCCAACCAGGGTGTCTCTCCCGTCAATGGCGTTCAGATAGTCGAACACCTCTCCACAGGGAACTTCATCCTCAACGAGGAAAATGAATGCCCTGTGCTGGCGGATGTCGGCATTTGCCATGCGAGCAAAAGCTTGAACATCGTTTTTCCGGCGTTCATCGTTGCCCTCGTCACGGACATGCCAGTGAATGAGCTGGTAGGGATCTGTTCCCGCACGAAAGGGCTGGATGAACTCCACGAAGGGATAGGAAGGTTCCGTGGAGGAAGTTTTTTTAACAGGAATGAAGACGTTTTCCCGGAAAGGATGTTTCATAACGGGATCATCCGGAAGACACGGAATACTGGGGACCATGTGGTTTACACCTTCCCAGTCTATTTCTTCATCCGTATCCGGAGTTCCGGGATAGTCCCAGCAAAGGACATTGGCGAACGCAGGCGCCACGGCGTCACCCTTGCGCAGGCGGATATCGTCCACGCTGAGCTCATAAGCTTTTTGTAGCCCCTCGTGGACACGGGACCACGGAAGAAGAGGATTGTCCAGATTGATCGTCAGGATTCTTTCAGAGGCCGGGTCCGTCTTCCATTCCATGGCGGGGCCGGGCAGTTCCGAAGCGTTCAGGACAATTTCTCCGGGCAATAAGGCAGGTTCCTCTTTGGAACACGTTCCAAGCAAAAGGCAGGCGAAGCATGAGAGAAGAGTTGGGATTATGGGCATGGGAAATGTATGTCACTTGTTTAGTGAAATTCATATTACGTTGAAAATCAAGTTAATTCGTTAGAGAAAAATAGTTCTGGACCGATGATAGTCGGAATCCGGATACTCTGTCGCTCCTTCCGGAACATGCCTTCTTTTTTGCGTGCAGGGCCGCGCGGGCATGGTAGGGTACCGGGTATGAGCGTAATAACCAAGCGTGGAGACAGCGGAGAAACGGACCTGATGTTCGGCAAACGGAGCCCCAAGACGGCTCCGCGCATTGAAGCTTACGGAACGGTGGATGAATTGAATTCCCTGATCGGCGTGGTGCGCCATTCCGGAGTGAGCCCCCGGACGGTGGAGATGCTGGACGGCGTTCAGGCGCGCCTGGTGGGCGCCATGGGGGAACTGGCCACGCTGGAGGAAGACCTTCCCAAGTATGATGCCAAAGGCTATGCCCGCATCACGGCGGAGGACGTGGCGTGGCTGGAGGAACAGGCCCACCTGCTGGAGAAGGAATGCGACATCCGCTTCAAGGGGTGGGCGCGCCCCGGCAAGGAGGGGTCACTGGGTTCCGCCTATCTGGACCTGGCCCGGTCCGTCTGCCGCCGTGCGGAACGCCGGGTGGTGGCGCTGAGGCTGGATAATGCCCTGAGCAATGTGAACACGGCCCTCTTCCTGAACCGCCTTTCCGACCTCTGCTGGGTTCTGGCCCGCTTTGAGGCTCTGGACGCCGGGGAAAAGGCGGAAGCCTGAATGGGCCGTTTACAGCCATTCTTCTTTTCCGGAGAGGGGGAAGATGGAAAAAGGGAGCTTCCCGGCACGTCAAAGGTTTTTTATTCCCTGAATCTCTGCTGGTGCAGAAATTCGAGGAAGGAGGAATTCGTGGCGGGAAGGTTGTCCCGTTCCTGGATTTTCTCGTAGATGCGCATGTACATTCCCAGGCCGTCTCCACCGCATATATGGCCGCCTGTCATGCGGCGTTTTGTACCGCTGCCGTCCAGGAGAACAATAGTTCCGCCCAGGGGATGAAGAATGCTGCCATGGCTGTCGAAACCGATGCCATATGTGGCTGTTCCATCGGAGAATTCCACCGCGGACACGTTAAAAAATGTTTCCTGATGGTTTTTCGCGAGGTCCAGGTCTCTGTGGGCTCTCCAAAGAAGGACGGGGATGGAAAGAAAATAGAGTCCGGCGGCCAGAATCAGCACGGAAAGCAACAGTTTATGTCTTTTTAAAAATGGCATGGCCGTGAAAATCGCTTGTTGCGGTGTTCTTTATTCATATTACATTAAGAATGCCAGCATTTTATGTCAAGTCCGCATGGATATGTTTCCGTCTCTTTCCTGTCCGGAACCGGAGAGGTTCAATAAGCGCATTTGCGCTTCCGCTTCATTTTTTGCCGCTTGCGGATTTTCTGCTTGTGTTGAAGACTCAAAAGTAGGAGAAGATGGGTACATAGAATTACCCTCCTCCCATGAAACCCTATTCTTTTGCTATTGGTTGCTTCTTAGGAATTTGCAGTGTTTGTTCAGAATTTGCCGCCACAACGGTGGCTTATCCGCCTCACTCGCCCTCCCATCTGGAAAAGGGGAAGCCGTTCCAACTGGTCTTTGACAAGGCCGTGGTACCCGCTTCCGAGGTAGGAAAACCGGCGGATCCGGCGCTGACGTCCTTTTCCCCGGAGGAGAAACCGTGGAAACTGGCATTCGACAAGTCCACCGTACCGGTGACGGAACTGGAGGAGGCAGGGCTGACAGAGCTGACGCTTCTTCCTCCTTCCTTGAAGTTTTCTTCCAAATGGATTACTCCCAACGTACTGGAGTTCATACCGCTGGAGGAGGTCCCCTTCCGGGCCTCCTATCTATGGAAACCGGCGGAGAACACCCGTTTTCTGGACGGTTCCCCGGTGCCGTCCGTTCCGCTGCGCCTGACAGGGCGCGCGACCTGGAATTTCTACCTGTCTTCCGTGGACAGGGGCTGGCAGGGGGGTGAAGTTTACCCGTGGGAAAGTTTTTTCCTGGTGATTCCGGATTATATTTCGGACAAGAGCAATTTTGCAGTCAGTTTGTATCGCAACGGCAAGAATTTTCTGATGCTTCCAGGCTATTGTTCATGGGAAGAAGCGTTGGAGAAGAATCTCGTTTTTACCACCGTTTCGGACGAAAAACAGCTCCAGTCTGGAGATTTTATGGAGCAGCTTAAAGCAGGAGCTTCGGGGCACGATATGGGGTTCCGCCTGCGGCCCGCCACGTTGAAGGAGGTGAGAGACGCCAAATCCTACCGTGTGAGAAATATTGCCGGGGAGGGAAGGTTCAAAGGCAGTCCTGACGGCATGGCCGTTCCCGGCGTGTACGTTATTCAGCCGGAAGGGATGTTCCGGTATGGAAGGAGCTATTATCTGGTCAGCCGGGATGCTTCTTTTCTCTCTTCCCGTGGAGGGGGGCTGAAAACCGGACTGGAGGAAACCAAGCTGGGCACCGTGCCCCGTTTTTCCGCTTCCGGTTATTACCATGCGTTTTCCGGCAGCGGAGGCCGTTTAACCCTGGAATGGACCCTCCCTGTACAGATTGGGGATTTGGAACAATTCTGCCGGGACCATGTGGAGTTGTTCGTGCAGGGCGGCAAGAAGCCCATGGAGTACGAGGAACAGGAGGGAGGCTTTGTCGCGTCCCTGGGCGGGGAAGACGGGGATACCGCGCGGAAGGTAGTGATCCGCCTGGACAGGGGACGGCTGGCGGATATGAAGCAGATACGCCCCCAGTGGTATTCCTCCCTGCCTTTCCTGGTGAGCGGAGAGGGCGCCGTGTTCAAACTGCGGTGGAAGCTGAAGGGCGTCCGTTCCGTGGATGGCCAGGAATTGTCCCGGAAGAATGCGGAGGATTGCGTGGAGGTAAGGCCGGAGGCTCCCTCCCTGTACCTGGATGCGGGCAATAACGGCATCATGTACGCCGGTTCCCGCCAATTGAAAGCTTCCGTCAGCAATTTGAGGGATTTAACCGTGCGGGGCTACCGGATCAGGGATGGCTACCAGCACCAGACGATGGCGGCTTACAGGAAGATTTATGAGCGTGACCGGGAGGCGCCACTTTCCCGTACCGTGACGGACCTTGACCGGAGGCATTTTCTGCCTGCCGAACTTCTTGCCGCGGATAAAAAGGGGGCGCTGGCCCTGGATGTCCGTGACAAAACGGAAGCGTCCATCGGCCTGGACGGCCTGTTTGGAGGGGCCGTGGAGCCGGGCATGTATTTCATTGAGGTGGAGGGGCGCGTCAGTGATCCGGTGCTGGAGGCGTACAAGTTGTTCGGCGCGCCTTCAGAGAACGGAGGCAGAAGGGAGTTCAGCAGGGATGAGGCTTCTTATGCCGTGCAGGCCCTCGTTCAGGTGACGGATATGGGCGTCCTGCACAAGAAGACGGCGGATGATATGTTTGTGTACGTGTATTCCCTGGCTACCGGGAAAGCTGCGGAAAAGGCGCAGGTCCAGCTCCTGGACGCCGGGGGCGCCGTGCTGGCTTCCGTTCCCGTGGAGCAGGGCGTCGTGCGGCTGCCCATGACCGGGATGGGCGGGAAGGCCGCTTACGTGCGCGTCCTGTCCGGGGCGGACAGTTACCTGAGTCCCCTGGAAGACTGGCCGGGAAAAGTGAGTACGTGGTCCTTTGACGTGAAGACCCTGCCTTATGAATGGGAGGCCCTGGGGCTGAACCCGGCCACCACCGCGGAAACCAGGCTGTTCATGTTCTCTGACCGGAACCTTTACCGGCCGGGAGAGACGATGCACCTGAAGGGAATCGTGAGGTCCCTGCTGGACAACTGCCTTACCCCGGCCCCCGTGGAGGAAGTCAAGCTGACCGTCCGGGACAGCCGGGACCGGGAAGTGGCCGTCAGGCAGGTGAATTTGTCTGATGCGGGAACGTTTGACCTGGATTTCACCTTCCCTGAGGAAGAGACGGGAACCTATACCGTCCTTGCCAGCCTGCGGCTGAAAGGGGATTCCGTGCAGGAGGAGAAGGAAGATGACTCCTCCGGCGGGGACGACTATAAAAAATATTACCGTCAGGAATTCCACAAGAGCAACCGGGAGTTCCGGTATCCCGTAGAGGTGGCCGAGTTCAAGCGGAATGAGTTTGAAGTAGAGGAAAGGATTCATGACCTGAAACCGGGGGCCGCTGTCCTGAAGGCCGACGTGAAGGCCACGAATTTCACGGGCACCCCCGTTTCCGGCGGCAAGGTGAACTGGTCTCTGCGCAGCGTACCGTCCAATTTTTATCCCGCCGGATACAGGGATTACCGTTTCGGGGATTACCGGAATGAGGATGCAGGCTACTGGCAGGCTTATTACGGTTATTCCGGCGGCGGAGCCTCTTCCGGCATGAAGCAGCAGTCCGCCGTGCTGGACGGGAAAGGCGCGAATACGGTGGAGTTTTCCCTGGCCGGCCAGTCCTTCCCCAGGGTCAGGCGGCTGTCCCTCCAGGCTTCCGTGGTGAACGGGAATGAGCAGTTGGTCAAGGCTTCCCGGAGCGCCGTCTGGAATCCGGCTTCCGTGTTTGTGGGGGTGAAGAACAGCTCTTCCATCTGCCGCCAGGGAACGCCTCTGGATTTGCGCCTGATTGCGCTGGGGCTGGACGGGAAGCCCTACGCGGGAAGTGACCTGGACCTGGACATGACGGTGACGCGCACCGCTTTCCGCCCTGTGCGGTACGAGAGCGATGATGCCACGACCGTGCGCAATGACGAGGTAACGGCCACGGTGATGAAGGAGACGCTGACCGTGACTCCGGCGGATTCCGCCGATATCCGGACCGGAGGAAAGGCCGTCTCCATCCCCACCGCGCAGGACGGCATATACGAGGTGGCTTTTTCCGGACGTGACGCGGAGGGGCGGGAATTCCGCACCGCCGTGAAGTACTGGGTTTACGGCAGTGACGTTTCCCCGTGGGAATACCATGACGGCCTGAAAGTGAAGATCATCCCGGACAAGCAGCTGTACAAGCCGGGAGAGACGGCCCGCCTTCTGGTCCAGACGCCCATTGAGGGGGAAGTGATGGTAACGGTGGAACGGGAGAAGGTGCTGCGGAGCTTCGCCAGAAAGCTAACGCTGGACAACCCCGTGATTGAAGTGCCGCTGGAAGATGCGGACGCCCCGAATGTCTATGTCTCCGTTTTTCTGGTGAAGGGAGCGGATTTGAGCGGCCGCAAGGCCCGCAATCCCCAGTTGAAGCTGGGATACGCCGCCCTGAAGGTGCAGCCCGTCCGGCATACCCTGAATGTAAAGGTGTCTCCGCCCGCCGGCATGTCCCGGCCCGGTTCCCTTGCCGTGGTCAGCGGCGTGGTGACGGATTATCTGGGCAGGCCGGTCCGGAATGCGGAGGTGTGCCTGTTTGCGGAGGATGAGGGCACCCTCCAGGTCATCGGTTACAGAACGCCCCTGCCCATCCGTTATTTTTATGCGGACCGCCCCCTGTCCGTGGGCACGTGGACCACGCTGGAACAAATTCTGGATGAAGACTGGGGCGCCCGCCCCACGGATAACAAGGGCGTGTTCATTGGCGGCGGGGATTCTTCCGACGGTTCCCGGAAAGCGCCGGAGAACCTGGATTTAAGGAAGAATTTCAACCCGTGCGCCGTGTGGCTGGCCTCACTCCGCACGGACGGGGAAGGCCGGTTCAAGGCGGAATACAGGAATCCGGATACGCTGACCCGCTACCGGGTGATGGCGGTCGCCCTGGCGGGGGATTCCGCTTTCGGAACCGGGGAAGGGGCTTACGTGGTGAACAAGCCTGTGATGCTGGAACCCGCTCCCCCCTTCACCGCGACGGAAGGCGATTCCCTGAATATTCCGGTGACGGTGAGCCAGATGGGTGACAGGAAGGGACCGTGGGTAGTCACGCTGAAATCCGGTTCCGCTGCCGCCACCGTGCCGCAGCCCGTGCAGACGCTGACCTTGAACGGAAACCAGCCTGAAACGCTGGTGTTCAACGTGAAATTCACGCAGCCCGGAGAAGCGCGGCTGACCTGGGACATACGTGCCGCTGACGGCAGCGGCACGCCATATTCCTCCGGGGTTTACTCCCTGCTGAAGGATTCCGTGGAGCATGCGTTTGAGGTGGTGCCTCCCTTCCCGGACCTGCGGGAATTGCGCTGTTTCTCCCTTTCCTCCGGGAAGACGCTGGACGTGCCGGAGCTGGTGACCACGCCCTTTCTGAAGGGAACCCCCATCCGGGTGACGCTCGGCACGTCTCCCCTGCTGTATGCGGACGGCAGCGTGAATTACCTGCTGCGGTATCCGTACGGCTGCCTGGAACAGCTTTCCTCTTCCACGCTCCCGTGGATTTATGAGCCGCTTCTGGCCAAATACCTTCCCGGCTTCAAGGGGAAATCTCCGGAGGACCGTGCGCGGGCCCTGCGGAGCGGCGTGTACAAGATCATGAAGAACCAGCTTTCCTCCGGCGCCCTGGCCTACTGGGAGGGAAGCGGGGAGGTGAGCGAGTACTGCCCGTATGCCGCGCTGGTGCTGACCCTGGCGCGGGAACACGGAGTTTACGTGCCGGAGCGTGATCTTGACAAGCTGTACGCCTATCTGGAGCGGCAGTTGTCTGAAAAGCCCCGTGAGGGGCTCCTGGCGGCCTGGACGCTGGCCCGCGCGGGGCGCATGCCCGCCTCCCTGCTCAACCGCCTGCTGGACCAGGCCCGCGGGCTGGGGGCGGAAGACCGCCTGTACCTGGCGCTGGCTGCGGCGCTTTCCCCCCGTCCGGAGGCGAAGGCCCAGGCCCGGACCCTGATGAAGGTTTCCACGGAGGAAATGAGGGAACCCCGCTGCCGCCTTCTGGCGGCCCTGGCGGAGATGGCCCTGGCCCCCGGTGATGAAGCGGTCCGGGAAAGGCTGGAACGCCTGATTGTGGACAGAACGTCGGGTTCCTTCGGGGGCCGGGCGCCGTACTCCACCTGGACTTCCGGCTGGGACGTCCTTCTGCTGGGGGAATACCTGAAAGGCTTGCAGGAAGCTCCCCTTTCCGCTCCCTTCCGCGTGGAACGGGGCGGCCGGACGCTTGACGGCGTATGCTCCGTGTCTTCTCCGGCCCGGTTCCTCGCCGCAGTCGGGGAGAAAGCCGTGCTCAGCCTTCCGGAGGCCGGAACCAGGGTGTACGGCATGGCGGAGGCCCATGGGCGCAGCAGCACGCAGCGCGACGGCGCCGCCGTCAACAAGGGCTTTGCCGTTTCACGCATTTATGAAAAGCTTACCCCGGAAGGGACGTGGGCGCCCGCGGCGGAGTTTGCCGTAGGGGATCTGGTGAGGATCACCCTGCAAGTGGACAAGGCTCCGGACCCGCTGACGTACGTAGTGATGGAGGATTACCTGCCCTCCGCCTTTGAAGCCGTGAATCCGGCTCTGCTTTCCCAGATACCGGGAGGCCGGGAGAGCGAGGCGGAGGACGAGGGAAACCGCTGGTTCTACTGGAGCGGATGGGTGTCCCACCGGGAATTCCTGAAGGACCGGGTGCGCTTCTTCGCCAATTCCTGGAGGGAGGGCCGGTTTACGGCGCGCTATCTGGCGCGGGTGACCAAGTCCGGCTCCGTCATCGCTCCGTCCGCCAAGGCGGAACTGATGTACAAGCCGGAAACTTACGGACTGGGCATTCCCCAGAAGCTGACCGTCTCTCCGGGGCGGTGACCACGGTTTTCTTCCGATGCGGCGCAGATTCATGACCAGGGCATTCTTCAAGGGGCTCTTGAAACGGAAAAACCTTCTCCGGGCTGCGGGAGGGCTGGCCGCGGCGTGGCTGCTTGCATGGTATGCGGTCCCCTGGCTGGTTCCCCTGCCGGAAGGGCTGCTTCATCCGGAAGAACGGGGCGCCCTTGTCCTGGACAGGGACGGCGCAAGGATCGCCACGCTGCCGGGGCCGGATTATTACCACACGGAGCCCGTCCGGCTGCGGGAGGTGCCGGACATGTTGCTGAAGGCTACGCTGGCGGCGGAGGACAAACGCTTTTTCAGCCATGGCGGGGCGGACTTTCTGGCCCTGGCCCGCGCTGTGGCTGTGAATGCCGCGGGCGGGGAAGTCGTGTCCGGAGCGTCCACCATCACCCAGCAGCTCGCCAAGAATGCCAATCCTCCCTCTCCCAGGAACCTCCCCGCCAAGGCCAGGGAATTCTTCCAGGCCCGGCGCATGGAGATGAGCATGAGCAAGGAGGCTATTCTGGAGTCCTATTTCAACCGCCTGGATTACGGCAATCTGCGCCGGGGACCCGCCGCGGCGGCGCGTTTCTACTTTGGCCGGGAGATGTCGCGCCTGTCCCTGGCGGAATGCGCGCTGCTGGCCGGGCTGCCGCAGGGGCCTTCCTTCCTGAACCCCCTCCGGCATCCGGAACGTGCATTGCAGCGGCGGAACCTGGTTCTCCGGCGCATGAGGGAAGAGGGCTGGGCCGCCCCCGGCATGGTGGACCGTGCCCTGCTGGAACCCCTGTTCAGCGCGGGGGCGGAAGAAGACCGCCGGCCGCTGGCCCCCCATGTGACGGTCGCCCTGATGCATGCGGGCCGCACGGGAGAGGTGCGCACCACGCTGGATTCCTCTCTGCAGCGCGGCGCTCTGGAGATCGTGAAGCGGGAGCTGGAGCGCCTGAAGGGCCACCATGTGACGCAGGCCGCCGTGGTCGTGGTGGAGAACGCCACGGGGAATATCCTCTGCCTGGCAGGGTCCGCTGACAGGAACCATCCGGCGGGGGGATTGCTGGACGGCACCGCGCTGCGGCGCTCCCCCGGCTCCGCCCTGAAGCCCTTCGTGTATGCCCAGGCGTTTGTCCTGGGGGCGTATCCTGGGACGGTGCTGCCGGATGTGCCCACCACATACCGGAGCGCGCACGGGCTGGAAGCGCCGCAGAATTACAACAGGAACTATATGGGCCCCATTTCCATCAGGCAGGCGCTGGCCTGTTCCCAGAACATTCCGGCCATGAGGGCGCTGGGGACGTTCGGTGGTCCGGCCCGGCTGCTGAAACTGCTGGAAAATCTGGGTATCCGGAGCATTCAGGGTGACGCCGCGCGTTATGGCCTGGGGCTGGCCATCGGCAATGCGGAGGTAACGTTGAGGGAGCTGACGGGAGCTTATGCGTGCCTGGCCCGCGGAGGCACCTTCCTGCCCCTGAAGCTGGAACAGGGATCTCCTGAGCAGGAACGGCCCGTACTCCCCGCGGAAGCCTGCTTCCTGACGGCGGATATTCTGGCGGACCGGGAAGCGCGGCTGCCTGCGTTCAGTGATGCGGAGGTGATGGACCTGCCTTTCCGGTATGCCTGCAAGACGGGCACCTCCTCTGATTTCCGGGACAATTGGTGCGTGGGTTTTACGCGTGAAATCACCGTGGGCGTGTGGGTAGGCAACTTTGACGCCTCCCCCATGAAGCAGGTGGGGGGCATGGCCGGGGCCGCTCCCATTTTTGCCGGGGTCATGAAGCTGGCGCACCGGGACCTTTCCCCCTCCTTCCCCTGCGCCGTTCCCGGCATGGTCCGCATCCGCATTGACGCCCGCACGGGCAGGCGGGAAGGCGCGCTGCCTGTGCCGCAGGCCCATGCCCGGGAGGAATGGGCCTCACCGGAAACGATGCCGCAGGAGGCCGCGGCGGCGGATTATGACGCGGCGGGCCGCGCCTGCCTGGACAGCCGTTACACGGAATGGTTCACCAGTCCCTCCTGCACGGCGGGGGACGCTTACTGCCTGCTTCCTGCTGCCTGGTCCGGGGAGGCGCCGCGCATCCTGGTTCCGGCGGACGGTTCACGCCTGGTTCTGGACCCGGAAATGCCCGGAGAGGGACGGCGCCTTAAACTGCGCTCCAATCTTCCGGCCGGGGCCGTCTGGTCCTCCCCCACCCTGGCTATCGTGCAGTATGGGGATGAGGCTTCCGCCCTGCTGGAACCGGGGACGCATGTCATTACCGTGCGCCATCCGGAACTGAATCTGGAACAGCACGCAACCGTTACCGTCAGGGAATTGTAACAGGAGGGGGCCCTCCTGGTCAGTCCAGCGGGAGGATGGACGTGACCAGCATCTTGAACCGTCCCTGGGCGATCACGGAATGGGGCACGCCTGCGGGGATCATCAGGGTCTGGCCCTGCGGCACGTTCATGGAATCATTGCCCACGGTAAAAAAGGCCGTGCCGTCCAGTACCTGCACCAGGGCGGGGCCGGGCGTCTGGTGGGTGGGGAGGAGCTGCTCGTCGTCAAAGGCCAGAATGGTCATGTTGACGCCTTTGGAGCGCACCAGGGCCAGGCTGGTGATTTGTCCGTCGCGGTATTCAATCAGGTCCGCGTAAGTAAAAGGCGCCCGTTCGGGGATGTGCTGGATGGCTGTCATGCAGGTTGGACACCCTCATTTCCCCCTGCCGTTTCCGTCATGACAGGCTTCCGGGAAAAAGGCCCGCTCCGGACCCGGGAGCGGACCTTGGCATTCAGCATTCATATCGCGCTTACTTACGGGTTCAACGTCCTGGTTTCATAGGCGTGGGGTCGGTTTCACAAGTAAACAGCAACCAGTCTATACACGAAAAGGGCAATTTACTTCAAGAAAATTTTTAGTAAAAAAGTTCGGAGATGATTCTCCTGCAAGGAGAACCGCGGTTAATGCCCGTTCCGCCGCGTTTCCGCGGCGTCCCTCCCTGCGCGCCTAGCGGGCGCGGCGCCTGCGCCCGTTGGAGCGTTTCCCCCTTTTTCCGGTTGCGGCCGTTTTTTCCGGCTCTCCGCGTTTCTCCCGGGAGGCAATGGTGAAATCCGCCCATTGCTGGTCACGGTCCACCTTCACGGGGATGACGGGAATGCGCAGCCCCGCGCACAGCACGGAGCCGTGATCGTTCTTCCAGCGGTTGGCAAAGGCCTCATACACCCAGCGGCCGCCGGGAAGCTGGTCGGGCTTGATCAGTCCCTTGACCTGGAGGCGGGGGATTTCCAGCATCACGCCGAAGTGGCGCGTTTCCGTAATCAGCGCCTCGTGCACCTCCGGATGGTCCGCGAAGCACTGGCCTTCCAGCCATTCAAAGAGCTTCATGCGGTTGGCGTCCTTTTCCGCGCTGGCGGAGGTGCGCTCCGTTTCTGAAATATGCTCCGCATCCTCTTCCAGCCTGCTCACGCTGCCGGGGCCTTTGGCTCCCTTGGGGGGATTGGCCAGCAGGGGGTCCAGGGAACGGTGCACCACCAGGTCCGCGTAACGGCGGATAGGGCTGGTGAAATGGCAGTAATTGGGGGTGGCCAGGCCGTAATGGCCCAGGGGTTCCGTGTCGTACCTGGCGCGCATCAGGCTTTTCAGCAGAGCCAGCTTGAGGAGCTGTTCATCCGGGGAACCCTTGATGGACTTCATCAGTTCATTCAGGTACTGCCGCTGGCTGATGTCGTGGACGGGATGCCCGTAAAGTTTGCATAGCTGGCCGAACTCGAACAGTTTGGCGGAGTCCGGCTCTTCATGGACGCGGTAGATGGTGGGGCGGTTCTTGTTCTTCAGCGTCAGGGCCACGGCTCCATTGGCCGCCAGCATGCATTCTTCAATAAGCTGGTGGCTCTCGTCATACTCTTCCGTGATAATGTCCGTCACGCGGCCGTCCTTGTCCATGACGGCGCGCACTTCCGGAAAGTCCAGGTCCAGGGCTCCCTTGGCATAGCGGTTGCGGCGCAGGATGGAGGCGAGCTTCCAGGCCTCCCGGACCATGGAGGGAATTTCCCCCTTGTCATGCCCCTTCATCATGGTGAAGGCTTCCTGGTAGGTCAGGCGCGCCTTGCTGCGGATAAAGGCGTCCGCAAAGCGGGCGCCGAGCAGCTTGCCCTTTTTGTCAAACTTCATTTCGCACACCTTCGTCAGGCGGACGACGTCCGGACGCAGGCTGCACAAATCGTCGGAAAGGCGCGGAGGCAGCATGGGAAGAACGCGGTCCGGCAGGTAGGTGGAATTGCCGCGGCGCAGGGCTTCCTCATCCAGCGCGCTGCCGCGCTTCACGAAGTGGGAGACGTCCGCAATGTGGACGGCCAGCGTCCAGCCTTGCGGGGTGGCCTTGATGGAAATGGCGTCGTCAAAGTCCTTGGCGCTCGCGGGGTCAATGGTGATGACGGTGCGGTCCGTCCAGTCCTCCCGGCGGGCAAGCTCTCCGGAGGAAGGGTCTTTGGGCAGGTTTTCCAGTTCCCGGAGCACGGCGGCGGGGAATTCCACGGGCAGGTCATACTTCCTGATGACGGATTCCATGTCCACGTGGGGATCGTCCGGGTAACCCAGCACCTCCACGATTTTCCCGCGCGGGGCCTTCTTTTCCTCCCCGCGGGACACGGGCTCCACGGAAACCAGTTGGCCCGGGAGCACCTCCATGGCGGGTTTTTCCACCAGGTCAATATATTCCGGGGAGCCGATGCCGTCCCCCAGCACGCGCCCCAATTTATTTTTTCCGGCGCGGAAAACCCCCAGCCAGCGTGAGCGGGCGCGTTCCGTCACTTCCTCCACGCGGGCTTTCATGCCCGTGTCCGGCCTGGAGAAGAGGTCCCGGCGGTCGTTCCGGCGTCCTTTGGACGCCTTGCGTTCCACGTGGGCGGCCACCCGGTCCCCGTCCAGGGCGGTCCCCAGGTGGTTGGGCTTCAGTTCCAGTTCCGGAATGGCCTCCAGGTCCCAGCCCATGGCCGCGGCGGCGGGGTCTTCCTTCCTCGGGATAAAAAGAATCTTCCCGGAGCGCAGGATGCGGATCATGCCGTGCACCAGGTCCCGGCGCTCCCGCTTCAGGGCGTACCTGCCTTTTTGCAGGCGCACGAGCCTGCCTTCCTCTTCCAGCTGGTCCACCAGGGCGCGGAAGTCCTGTTTCTGCCGTGAATCCACATTCAGGGAGCGTGCCAGTTCAGACTTGCTCTGGGGTTCGTAATGTCTGTCCTCCATGTGGCGGATCAGGCGGTCTTTCAGGGGAGTATTCATCTTGAGGAAATTCCGGGGAAGGGGTCTTCCATTCCCATTGAAGCCATCATAATGCGGTTTTTGCGCGGCTTCAAGGCGCGGGTAGTGCATTCTTTACCCGCTTTTTCCTTTGCGCCCCCCCTGCGTCATCTGGGCCGGAGCGTTCCTTCCGTAGTACCCAGCTGTTCCGCAACATCCAGTTCCCGGATGAGCCGCGCAGCCGTGCAGGCGCCGTCCAGAAGCCCCCGGTAGCGGGACACCAGCAGGCGTGCCTTCTCCGGTGAATCATCCAGCAGTTCCACGCGGAAGCGGAAAAGGCCCTGGCGGCGGAAGTCCCGGAAAAAGCCGGCTCCCGTCTGGGCGCGTCCGTTGAACAGCGTATTGCGGCAGCCTGCGTCCGCCAGCAGAGGATGAAGCTGACCCACGCGGTCCCGCAGCTGCACCCGGTATTGCTCGCAGGGGCGCCCGCAATTCTTGTAACTGGTGCCGCCGGAAAGGAAGGTGCAGAAGACGCAATGCTCCATGTGGAACATGGGCATGTGCTGGTGCAGGGTCAGTTCAAACCATTCCGGCGGGGCGCTGCGGAGCAGGTCCTCCACCTGCCCGGCGTTCAGATCATAGGAGATGGTGAGGAATTCCAAATTACCCTGTTCCTTCAGGATGGCCGCGCTGCAAGGATTGGCCACGTTCAGGGAAAAGTCTCCGATGCGGCGCAGGGCGGAATGGCGGAAGTACTGGGCCGCGCCCAGGTTGCGGATGAGGATGCCGTCCGGCTCCGCCCGTTCCATGAGCTTGAAATAGCCTGTTTCCGACGGTTTCTGGATGCGGGGCGTCGCCAGGAAAACGGGAGAGCCTTTCTCATTCTTCCGCACGGCTTCCACTCCTGCCGCGTAGTCCCGGAGGTCTTCAAAGTCCAGGTACACGGCGTCCGCGCCGGAATCCAGCGCGGCGGGTATCTGTTCCACCCTGCGGCACAGCACGGACAGGCGCGGGGGCGTATCCGGAGCGGCAGTTCCCGCCGGGAGCGCGGGAAGGACGAACGGCGCCGGAAGGCGGGAAGGGGGAGCGGATGTTTCCCTCTCCTGCCGGACTGCCTGAATCCGTTCCACCAGGGCGCGGCGCGTCTGGTTGAGAACGCTCAGCGGGAGCATCAGCCCTTCCGGCAGGCGGCATTCACAGGTGGCCAGGCGGAATCCCGTTCCCCCCAGCCTGCCGAGCTGCTGTTCCAGCGTTTCAGGAGTCAGCGGGCGTTTCTCCGCCGTTTGAAGCGGCTGGGCGGATTGCACGGAACACCCGTATTCCGGGCATGAAACCGTAAGGGATTCCCCGGCGCGCCCCGTGCAGGTCAAGTGAAGGGGGGTGGCCGCTTCCGGCAGGTGTTCCCGCATCTTTTTCAGCTCCGCATTCAGGGCCGGGTCATCCGTTTTCCAGAGCTTCTGCCCCGGTTTCACCCGGTTCCAGTCAATGCGGGAAGCTTTTCCGTGGAAGAAAAGGCGGTTTCTCTGCACCTTCCAGATGCGGCCCCCCTGTTCTTCATTCCGGTCCTCCCCGGCGTCGATGACGAAGCCGTCCCCGGGCGCGAGGGGCACCTCCCCTTCCGGCCTGATGTCCAGCCAGCCATGGCCGCTGTCCGTAATGACGCCCGCATAAGCGCCGCGCTTCTTGCCGTGGCGTCCGTGGGTTAGGCGCGGGTGGTCCGTGCCGTCCAGCCAGCCTGTGGAAAAGCCGCGTGAAAATACCATTTCCAGTGCATAGCGGTCCCGTGCGGTAACCATGCCGTCCACGGGCAATCCGGCGCAGGCGGCGTCCAGGGCCTTCCTGTAGGCCGCCGTCACCGCGGCGACATATTCCGGGCTTTTCAGGCGTCCCTCTATCTTGTAGCTCTTCACGCCCAGGCGGACCAGGTCAGGGATGCGGTCAATGGCGCACAGGTCCTGCGGGCTGAGCAGGTAGCGCCTTTCCCCCAGGGGAACCTGTTTGCCGTCCACAACCAGGGCGTACGGCAGGCGGCAGGCTTGCGCGCATTCCCCCCGGTTGGCGCTGCGCTGGCCCAGGCTTTCCGACGTGAGGCACTGGCCGGAATAGGCCACGCAGAGCGCGCCGTGCACGAACACCTCAAGAGGGATGTCCGTATGGCGCGCGCATTCCCCGATCTCCTTCAGGCTCAATTCCCGAGCCAGCACGGCCTGCTTCAGGTCCAGAAAACCGGAGGCGAATTCCAGCCCGGCGGGGGAGGTGAGCGTCATCTGGGTGGAGGCGTGCAGCTCCAGCTTCATGGCGGAATCCTGCCTGCCCCATTCCGTCAGGCAGCGTGCCAGCCCGACATCCTGCACAATGACGCCGTTCACGCCGGCGGCGTTGAGATGGCCCAGGTAGTCCAAGGCGTCCTCCAGCTCCGAGGTGAAAATAAGCGTATTCATCGTCACGTACCCCTTCACGCCGTGAGCGTGGAGGAAGCGCATCAGCTCCGGCAGGGAATCCAGCGTGAAATTGTCTGCGCGCAAGCGCGCGTTAAAGCGGTCCAGGCCAAAATAAATGGCGTCTGCGCCATTGGCTACGGCGGCGCGGGCGCACTCCATGTCCCCGGCGGGGGAGAGCAATTCCGGGCGCAGGTCTCCGGGCCGGAGGGAGGAAAGGGTGGTATCGTCGTCAGGAGTCACGGGAAGAAAGAAAAAAGGTTATTGGACGGTGCTGCGTTTTTCCGCATGGAGGAGCAGCGCTTTCAAATCCCCCAGCAGGAACAGGGAGCCTGCCGCTAGGGCCGGCAGGGGGGAGGCCAGGGCCGCATGCAGACCCTCCGGAAGGGAGGAATGGATGAATACGGGCCCCGTTTCCAGCTCAGCCAGCAGGGCGGACAGTTCTTCCGGCGGCATGATGCGGGGGGAGGAGCAGGGCACCAGGTGCCATTCTCCGGCAATCTCCCGCAAAACGGGAATCATGTCCCGGATGTGCTTGTCTGCGGAGGCGGCAAAAACCAGCGCCGCCTTCCGCCCGGGGAATTCTTCCCGCCAGGTGGCCGCCAGCACGCGCGCGGCATGTTCATTATGGGCCCCGTCCAGCACAAGGGCAGGGCAGGCCAGGCGTTCAAACCGTCCGGGCCACTGCACATTGGCCAGGGCTGCGCCGGCAACCGCCGGGGAGGGGAGGGCATGGAGCTGCTTCATGGTTTCCAGCGCCAGGGCGGCGTTTTCCCGCTGATGGGCTCCGGGCAGGGAAGGCTGCGGCGTTTCCCGGGTCATGCGGGCGACCGTGAGGGGGGAATGGCAGTCCCGCGCCGCCTGTTCAATGACGGCCATGGCTTCCGGGTGCTGGACAGCGGTGACGGCCGGCTTGCCCGGGGCGATGATGGCCGCCTTCTCCGCGGCAATCTGCGCCAGCGTGTCCCCCAGGTACTGCTGGTGGTCCAGCCCGATGGGGGCCAGCACGGCGATGTCCTTGGGAACGGCATTGGTGGCGTCCAGCCTGCCGCCCAGGCCCGTTTCCAGAATGATGAAGTTCACGCCGCTTTTGCGGAAGTGGCGCAGGGCAACGGCAAGCGCCAGTTCAAAGAAGGTGGGCGGCTGTTCCCAGGTTTCCGCCAGTTGTTTCAGGAAGGTGATTTCCTCCGCCAGCGCCTCCGGGGAAATCATCTGCCCGTTCACGCGGATGCGTTCGGAAAACTCCACCAGATGGGGGGACGTGAACAGGCCGGTTACGTAGCCCTGCGCCCTGGCCAGCGCCTCAATCATGGCGCAGGTGGAGCCTTTGCCGTTGGTACCGGCTACGTGCACCACCGTGGCGTCCGGGCGGTCCGCCCCGGCTGCCGCCAGCAGCTTTTCCGTATTCTCAAGCCCCAGCTTGATCCCGAAGAATTGAGTGGAAAAAAGCCAGTCAAGGGCGGCGGACGCGTTCATGGGCGGTATTCTACCATGGGAAGGCCCCGGTTCAATCCCCGGTATGGAGGGACATCAATAAAATACCGCCGGGAACGGACGCGGCAAACACGAACAAGCTACCGTTGCTACCTCTCGGTCCTGGCGGGGTTTGCCAGTCGTGCCTCCACGGGTTCCCGGCGGCCCACACAGTAAACTAGGTTTGCCGTGCATTGTCAACCATCAAGGAGATCATCTCCTTTTGCTGAAAGAGAGCAGGATGGAGATAAGCAGAACCACGCCGATGACGGCTGCCGCGGTGAAGAAAATCTCTTCCTCCTGCTTCAACCGGCTGCGCTCCCCTTCTATTTTTCCGTCCCTGACGCGCTGGAGCCCGTGCAGGACCTTGGCCTGTTCCTCCACGTCCGCCTCCGTACGCATGGCCAGTGTTTCCTCATGGCTGACCGCCTGGTCATAAGGGGCGATCATGGTGCGGAACTGCGGGTCTTCCGAAAGAATTTCCGTCTCGTCATATTCTTCCGCCAGCGGGGAGTTCATGGAATCCCGGAGGCTGGCAATCTGCCGGTCCACCTTGTTCTGGAACAGGGTCAGTTCCCTCTTGGCCTTCTCATAGGCCGCCGTCTGTTCACTGACCAGGGCTTCCCCCTTGCGGTTGACGCGGTCCAGTTCCTGCGGGAGGCTGGCCTGGAGCTTGAGCAGGTCCGCCCGGTTCTCCGTCACCTTGAAACCCTTGCTCTTCGTGTTGGAGGCTTCCGCGCGCTGGATGCGGTTGATGTCCAGCCGGGTTTCCACCTGGCGTATCTGTTCCTGAAGCCGGTCCCGGGCGGCAGCAAGCTGCTGGCGGGTGGTGTCCAGCTTGCTCTTGAGCTCCTCCACGTCCGCGGAACGCTGGTCATACTGTTCCAGGAGACGGGCTATCCGGCTTTCCACGGACCGCACATTGGGTTTTCCCTTGTCCGCCGGCATTGTTTTTTGTCCGGCGGCGGCCTGGTCCGCCTTCTCCATTTGGGCGTCCCAGTACTTGCGGATGGCCTCCTCCTTCCGCTGGATGGCCGCCTGGAGCCGTGCGGCCTGCTGCTCATGAAGCTCCGCCGCCTCGTCAAACCGTTCCCGGGCCGCATCCAGTTCCGGGTACGGCTCCTGCTCCATGGCTTTAATGGCCTCATGCTGCGGAACAAGGCCGGTTTCATAATAATCCCAGCCGTAATAGCCGCCGGCGAGCAACAGGATAAGGAGAAGATAACGCATAAGTTGAAGGAGGGTAGAGTCAGAAGTTAAACTTATAGTGGAAGTTCCGCCGGAATTTGCAAACTATAAAATCAGCCATCCGGAGCTTTTTCCCTCCGGAGGCGGAATAATGATAAATCCGCAGTCAGGGGCCCGTAAAGTTCTTTGAAACTATACTTTCAAACCATGTCTATTTTTTCATCACGCAGGCAATTTCTCAAATCCCTGGGGCTGGCGGCCGGAGCGGCTGCCGCCGGAAACGTTCTTCCCGGGCAGGCCCTGGATATTCCTTCCGGTGACAGCCTCTGGCGCTCCGGCGCCAAGGCATCCCCGCGGCCTTCCGGCTCCATGTACATGGGGGGGTTCAAGGCTCCCAGGCTGGACCGCATCAGGCTGGCCTTTATTGGCGTGGGAGGGCGCGGATTCTCCCATCTGGCGCAAATGTGCGTGATGGACGGCGTGGAAATTGTGGGCGTGTGCGATTTGAAGGAAGACCTGGCCAAGCGCGGCGTGGACCGCGTGCTGGCCAAAATGGGGAAAACGCCGCTGGGTTATTCCGGCGGGGACACGGCATACCTGACCATGCTGAAGGAACTGAAACCGGACGCCGTCATCATCAGCACGGACTGGAGCACGCACGCGAAAATCGCCTGTGACAGCATGAAGCACGGCGCGCACGCCTTTGTGGAAGTTCCGCTAGCCGTCTCCATGGAAGAACTCTGGGACCTGGTGGACACCAGCGAGGCCACCCGGAAGCACTGCATGATGATGGAAAACGTCAACTACGGGCGGGATGAACTCATGTTCCTGAACATGGTCCGGCAGGGCGTCATCGGCGAGCTGCTCCACGGGGAGGCCGCCTACATCCACTGCCTGGTGACGCAGCTGGGGGATACGCGCGGTGAAGGAGCCTGGCGGCCTGAATACCATACCAGAATCAACGCCAACCTGTACCCCACCCACGGCCTGGGCCCGGTGGCGCAATACATGGGACTGGCCCGCGGGGAAGACCATTTCAGCCGGGTAGCGGCGTTCGCTTCTCCCGCGCTGGGACGCAACGCGTACGCGAAGAAGCACCTCCCTGCGGACCACCGCTGGAACCGCACCCCCTTCATCTGCGGGGACATGAACACGGCCATCGTCAAGACGCAGCTGGGGCGCACCATCGTCGTCCAGCTGGATGAAACCTCTCCCCGGCCCTATTCCCGCGCCAACCTGATCCAGGGCACGGAAGGAACGCTTGCCGGCTTCCCGACCCGCGTGGCCGGTGAAAAGCTGGGCAACGGCAACTACCATGAATGGATTGAAGGCAGGGAGAAGCTGGCCGCCATCTATGAGAAGTATGACCACCCGCTCTGGAAGCGCATCGGGGATCTGGCCCAGAAGATGGGCGGGCACGGCGGCATGGACTTCGTGATGCTTTCCCGCATTGTGGAATGCTTGCAGAATGGGGAGCCGCTGGACCAGAACGTTTATGAAGGCGCCGCGTGGTCTTCCCTGCTGCCGCTGACGGCCCATTCCATCGCCCAGGGCGGCATGCCCGTGGAGTTCCCGGACTTTACCCGCGGAGACTGGAAAACCACCGCGCCGCTGGCCGTGATTTCCTGAATGGATTCCAGGTCTTGATGAAGTGGAAGTTGCGTTTTTAAGGACGCATAGGCAAGAATTCAATTAAAATGTTGAAAGGAAGTGATTTTTTTGAAATAAACAATCCTGAACGTTTATTGGAGAAAAAATGGAAAAAGATAGGATATACCTCTTCCGAACCATACATCCTGTAGGCCAGGGAGGCTTTTATACAGAGCGGTTTAAAGAAATTTCATATCTCAAAAAGAAATCGTACAATGTAGTCTATGATTGCGGAAGCGATACTGGAAAAGCCGGAAATGGAATATCCAGGTACGTGCAGAGGGAAATTGATTCTGTCTTTTCCAGGAATGAAAAAATAGATATTGTCTTCATTTCCCATTTGGATAACGACCACATCAATGGCCTGGAGTATTTGATTAGGGAGCATGATGTGCGGAATATTTGTATTCCTCTGCTCAATAGTAATGAGAAATTGCTGGCCTTGGTAAAATGCGCTGTTGAAGGCCTCAGGGAAACCTCCTTTGTGTACAAGTTCATTCTTGACCCCGTGGAAAGTGTGCGCGGACTCCCTACGCCTCCGCAGATTATTTTCGTGAGTCCTCTGGGGGAAAATTTTGAAAACAGTGAAAGATCAATCCTGTCTGTTAATCAATTTCCGGATAATTTAAAAACCGGAAATCAGATCGTTTTAAAGAATTCGGAAAGTATAGGAATTCCCAGCCTTCATGGGAAAATGGGGTATTTCTGGATCTATTTCCCTGTGAATCTGGATGGAGAGGAGCTTTCTGAAAAGCTGGAAGAGTATTTAAAAAAAGAAAAAATTCCTGTTCCGACGAATTCGGAGGAAATAAAAACGTTGCTGAAAAACAGAAGTGCTTTTAAAAAATTAAAAGCATTCTATCAGGCACTCCCGCATGGTGGAATAAACGCTCATTCAATGATGGTGTATTCCGGGCCATGCGAAGAAGACAGCTGCCGCCTGGCAGATTTCCGGAGGCTTGCGTATAAGGATTGGCCTCCCACCCTGTATGCTCATTTATATTATGAAAAATTGTATAGATACCCTAAATACTCAGGGTGTATGTATACGGGGGATTTTGCCGTTAATAAGATAAAATGGTCACAGGTGAGAACATACTGTGCTCCACTGACCGATCATATAGGAGTGCTGCAGATACCCCATCATGGTTCCAGACATAATTATGATTCCTGCATGCTGAAAAGTAATCCGGTTTGTTTTATTTCTGCCGGAAAGTCTAATAAGTACGGACATCCGGACAGGATGGTGCTGGAGGATGTATTCATGGAAACACAGGCGTTTCCTCTGCTGGTAACAGAGTCCAGGCGGGACCAGGTTAATTTCATTTATGAAATTGAACCATAGGCTTTTTCATTTTTCCCAAATGTTTTGGATGGGATAGGTCATCGCAGGGATTCAAGAGAGGAACTGTTATCCTGAATTTCCGTCCTGAAATATCAGGAATGGTAGCGGGAAAATAAGTTATTCAATTCTTCCGCATTCATGTTCATGAGCCATTGTTCCGGGCCTCCTGAGAACAGGTCGTCCGCCATGCGGCGTTTTTCCGCCAGCATGGCGTCAATGCGGTCCTCAATGGTGCCGCGGCAGATCAGGCGGTGCACCAGCACGTTCCGGTGCTGGCCGATGCGGTAGGCCCGGTCCGTAGCCTGGTTCTCCACGGCGGGATTCCACCAGCGGTCCACATGGATGACGTGGGATGCCTGGGTGAGCGTCAGGCCGGTTCCGGCGGCTTTCAGGGACAGGATGCAGAAGGGAGGGCCGGATTCCTTCTGGAAGGCGTTCACGATGTCCTGCCGCTCCGGAATGGGGGTGCCCCCGTGCAGCGTAAGCCCGGAGCGGCCGAAGACAGTGGAGAGCAGGTCATGCAGGTGCGGGATGATGGAGCGGAACTGGGTGAAAAGGATGGCTTTTTCCTGCCGGGCGGCGATGGAGGCACACAGTTCCTGAAGGCGCAGGAATTTTCCGGAGCGCTCCGGGGCATAGTCGTCTGTGCCCTGGAACTGGGCGGGATGGTTGCAAATCTGCTTGAGGCGCGCCAGTACGGGAAGAATCAGCATGAGGCGCGTGGCGGGGTCCGGTTCATCCAGCATGGCGTGCAGGGCGTCTATCTGCGTCTGGTACAGGGCGGCCTGTTCCGGCGTGAGGGGGCAGTAGGCGGGGATTTCCGTCTTGTCCGGCAGGTCCGGCACCAGCGCCGGGTCCGTCTTCATCCTGCGCAGGATAAAAGGGCGCACCAGGCGGCGCAGCGGGGCATAGCCGCGTTCCAGGGTGCGGGTGAAGGTTTCAAAGCTCTTCCTGTTTCCCAGCAGTCCCGGATTCAGGAATTCCATCAGGCTCCATAGCTCATTCAGGTTGTTTTCCACCGGCGTGCCGGACAGGGCGGCGCGCCGTTCCCCGTGCAGGGAGCGGATGGCGCGGGAGCGTGCGGAACCGGCGTTTTTAATGGCCTGCGCTTCATCCAGTATAATGGCCGGAAAGTGCAGTTCCACCAGGCCAGGCGTGCGTGCCGCCATGCCGTACGTGGTGATGACGGCGTGGCAGTTTTCACGGTGCGTTCTTTCCCCCGGCCGCCATGAGTCCGGAGCGGAGGGGTGCATGATGCGCAGCGCGAGCTCCGGAGCGAAGCGCTCCGCTTCTTCCTTCCAGTTGGACAGGAGGGAAGCCGGAGCCACGATCAGGGCCGGGAGGCCGTCCAGCCGTCCTTCCCTGCGCAGGGCATCCAGCCACGCGATGGCCTGGAGGGTTTTTCCCAGTCCCATGTCGTCCGCCAGGCAGGCGCCGAAGCCGCGTTCCGTCACCCGGTACAGGAAGCCAAAGCCCTCTTTCTGGTAGGGCCGCATCAGCGCGTCTAAATGAGGCGGGAGCTCCGGCACGGATACGGGAACCTCCCCGGCCAGGATGTCCAGCACCTGCTGAAGCCCCTTACCCGGTTCCATCACGCAGTCTTCATCCGGTTCCGGAAGCTGTACCAGCTGGCCGGAGGGGCCGTTGACCAGCAACCTGAGCCCCTGCACCAGGGGAATGCCGAGAGAGCTCATCATGCGCGCGGCCTTGTTCCACCGGTCCATCAGGTCCCGGACCTTCTGGGCATCCACGCGCACCCATTCCCCCTTGAAGCGGATCAGGCCGTCCCCGTTGTTGAGCAGTTCTTCCAGTTCCTCCGGTGCCAGGTCCCTGCCTCCCAGCGTGGCGGAGACGGAGAATCTCAACAGGCTGTGGACGGAAAGGCCGGAGGAATGGGCCGTTTTTTCCCCGCCGGGAGCATCCGCCGTGACTTTCACCTGTAATTTGGGAGGGGCCTTTTTCCACAGGTTCACCATGCGCACGATGATGCCCGCGCGTTCATACGCCGGAGAGTCCTGAAGGAAGTCCCGCGCTTCCGGAGCGCTCCAGGCCAGCGGGGCGTAAATCTTGCCGGTGTCCAGCAGGCGCTGGAGCAGGGGGCTTTCCCGCGCCGCTTCCTTCAGCGGCTGGAGCACGGCCAGCAGGGCCGTATGGTTCCCTTCATGAAGTTTCAGGGCGGTGGAAAGGGGGAGGTGGCGCACCTGGTTATCCGCCGCACTCTGATGCGCGAAGGTAGCCATAAAGGCAAAGGGGCGGGAGCCCGTGGCGTCATCCCGGTTTTCCGCCAGGTGGAAGAATACCTTGCCTATCTGGTTCCAGGGGGCGCCCAGGCTGTTCAGCCATGCGGCGGGAGTAATGCCGCGTGCGGAGATTTCCCTGCTCACCAGCCGCCGGAAGTCCCAAAGCCACCCTGCGATGACGCCGGGAGTCACGTATTCCGCGCCCGGTACGGGAGGGAACTGCTCCGCCAGGGCCGTTCTTTCCGCTGCGGAGCCCGGCAGGTGGTCCAGAACGGCATCCACCTCATCCGGTCTTTCCGCGGCGGCATGCGCCATGCGAGTGAGCGCCTGGCGCGCCAGATTCCTGATGAAATAAGCGGCCGGGTCCGGCGTGGTTTCCCAGTTGGAGACGGCCAGGGCATACAGCCCGTTTCCGGCTCCTTCTTCAAACAGGCGGTCCAGGGGGGGAATATCCGTCACGAGCGCCCCGGAGGGAAGAATGCGGAAACCGCTGAAGTTCCGCTCCTCTTCCGGCGCTGCATGATGGGGGTCCGGCTGCATGGCTGGCGGGACTGTAGCATGCCGGCGCGGCTTGTTCAATCCATCCTGCCGCGCTGTGGCATGCAGTTCCCGTGCGGCGTTACAGGGCGAAGGTGTTCGTCTTGATGATGGGCAGTTTGGGCGGCGGCGGGTTGAAAAGCTCCTTGATTTGTTTCAGGTAGGTAATCACGGCTTCGCGGACTTTAATGCCGGTGGGTTTGCCGTTACCCCTTTGAGGAAACTTGAAATTATTGCACAGGTAGTCTCCCATCGCCACGGTATAGACCATGTTATTCTTCAGGGTGCTGGAGATGCTTGGCGTAACGCCGTCCATAATCTGGTAGGAAAAGCCGGAGCAGTAAACTTCCAGAATGCCGCCCTCATCCTCTGACGGAGACATGAATTTGGACAGGATCAGCTGTTCAATGTCCGCCTTGCTCATGGAGCAGGTGACGATCTTTTCCCGGAAGGGCTCCATTTCATAAATGTCCTTGATCGTAATGGGTCCCTTGCAGAGATGGCTCTTGGCCCTGACGCCGCCGCGGTTGTAAATGGCTATGTCGGCATTGGAGGCCTGCTGGATGGCCTTGCAGAAAATGGTGCCTATGGTGACGTGCGTGAGGTCCTCCCCGGCTACGCCTACCTGCTGCTTGAAAAGCGGGTTTCCGGTGAACTTCTTCACCAGCTTTTCCACTTCCGGGTCGTCAGGTATCTTGCCGTTCAGCTCGATGGTCTTGGTTGATTTGGAGAGGATGGAGACTGGCTTTTCCGTGGAGAAGGTAATTTCCGTAACGCCTGCATGGCTCAACCTGTGGCCCGTGTGGCTGAGCAGGGTACCGGTCTTGAGCTGTCCGTTGGGCAGCATGACATGGGTATGACCGCCCAGAATGACGTCGATATTCGGTGAATACCTCATCATTTTCATGTCGTGTTCGTAACCCAGGTGGCTCAGGATGATATTAATGGTGTTATGGTGCAGGCGGAACCTGTCCATGATGCTCTTGTAGTCGTCTTCATCCGGCAGCTTCCATGAAATGCCTCCCATCCTCCGGACGTCCGTGGTCTGCAGGTCTGCCAGCCCGATGAACCCTACGGAAATGGGAGTGCCCTTGAGAGGTATGCTGACATACGGTGAAAAACAATTTGTCAGCGTGGGGGAGGCATTGACGTTGGTAAGGACAAACTTGGTGCGCGGCATCCCCTTGATGTGGTCGCGGAGGGCCTCCTGTCCGTAATCCAGGTCATGGTTCCCGACGGTCGCCAGATCATACCCCAGCTTGTTCATCAGGATGGTGAGGGGTTCGCCCCGTTTTTCCCACTCGTCCACGTAGGGATTGCCCATGAAATAATCCCCTGAATCAACCAGCAGGACGTGCGGGTACTTGGC
The DNA here is from genome assembly GCF_018709685.1 of Akkermansia muciniphila. Lineage (GTDB taxonomy): Bacteria > Verrucomicrobiota > Verrucomicrobiia > Verrucomicrobiales > Akkermansiaceae > Akkermansia > Akkermansia muciniphila_E. Next base: position 26,584 of record NZ_JABDHQ010000008.1, on the reverse strand, counting down.
GCGGTACTGTTTTACCAGCGTGGCCAGTTTGGGTAATTTGTCCAGATTGCCGTGAATATCGCCGGTGGAAATAATGATCAGCGTTTTATTGGGGTCCGATTTCAGCTTCTGGGCCAGGGAGAACGGGCACAGGCAGGCCAGACCGGCAAGAATAATGCGAGGCGGAATCATGGACGGAAAAATAGAGCTGCGGAAAGGATGGAATGGTGATTAACGGGCGAAAACCTCGTAAGGCCCGTCGCCCACGGAAATGACTTCCAGACGGACCTTGGATACGCCGCGGCTGCGCAGGCCGATGCGGCTTGCGGCGGACGCGGTGAGGTCAATCAGGCGGTTGCTGTGAAAAGGTCCGCGGTTGTTGATGCGGACGATGGCGGATTTTCCGGTTGCCAGGCAGGTGACTTTCACCTTGCACGGCATCGGCAGGGTGGTGTGGGCTGCGGTCATGGAGCTCTGGGGATTGATGTACTCTCCGGAGGAGGTCTTCATGCTGCGGCCTTTTCCGCCGTACCATGAGGCATAGCCGGTTTCACTGTATTTCAGGGCATCAGCCACGCTCATGGGTGTATATCTTTTCCCCCGCACCCGGTAGGGCGCATTTTTTACATGCGCTTCTGCCGCTTGTACGGACGGGGCCGTTTTCCGTGCGCACTTCTCCGTGGTGGAGCAGGCCGGCATCAGAAAAAGCAGCAGGACGGGGATGGACCAATTCACGCTTTTTATCCTTAACACATGTTTATAATCTTGTATAACAAAAAAGAAACAGGAATTGAAATTTAAGGGGTAGGGAGGTCAGGGAGGAATCTTCCGCCCGCTGAGGTTTACCAGTTGAGCGGTGTGGAAAAATGCAGTATGCTTGCCCGCATGAATCCTTCCAAGGTAATTGGCCTGGTCGCACTGGCGGAGAAACCCGGGCTGCCGGAGGCGCTGCGCATCATGCGCCGTGAGCTTGCCCGCCACGGGCTGGGCTCCTGCGTTATTGAAACGCCTGATGCCCTGGAACAGTGCATCACCCGGTGCAGCCTGCTGGTGACGTTCGGAGGGGACGGCACCATGCTTACCGTCTCCACCCTGGCGGCCATGCACCATGTGCCCCTGGCGGGGGTGAACCTGGGGCGCCTGGGATTCATGACCACCTGTTCCGTGCAGGAACTGCCGCTGCTGGCGTATGCCCTCCAGGAGGGATCCTACCTGACGGATGACCGCTCCATGCTGGAGGTGGTCAAGATGGGGGTGGACGGCTCTCCGGCACCGCTCCGCAAGCTGGCGCTGAATGAGGTTTCCCTCATCCGCGCCCAGTCCGGCAAGATGGTGGACCTGGATGCGGAGATAGACGGAGAACTGCTGAACCGCTACCATGCGGACGGCGTCCTGGTCTCCACCCCCACCGGTTCCACTGCGTACTCCCTTTCCGCGGGGGGGCCTCTGGTATGGCCCATGTCCCGGGTGGTGTGCGTCACCCCCATCTGCCCGCACAGCCTGACCAACCGCTCCGTGGTGCTTCCGGATACCATGACCATCCGCCTGCGCCCCCGCGAGCGCCGCGGCCGCTTTGATTCCATGGTTTATTCCCTGGACGGCCGTTCCGCCTACCCCATTGAAGTGGGAGAAAGCCTCGTGATCCGGAAAGCTCCGGAAACCCTCTCCCTGGTTCATCTCCGGAAGCAGAACTTCGGCGCCCTTCTCAGGGCCAAGCTGCGCTGGCAGGGCGCGGAGATTCCCACGGATGATGAGTAAACCCTTACGGAGGCCCGGAAGCCGCCGTCCGGCGGCCTGTTCCCGCAGCGGCGGCTTTGGCGGGCCGGAGAGAGCCCTCCATTTATCGTTCCGCATTGGCGGAGGGGCGGTAAAACTATTTTTTTAGGATGCGGGCTTGACGAAAAGGCCCATCCTATCATACTCTTCCTGCCCTACCACCAAGGGGGTGGTAGATCTTAATCGCATAAACGCGTAAGAAATAGTCATATATGAAGACCCACGTGAAAAAAGGTGATGAAGTAGAAATCATCGCCGGACGTAACCACAAGGGCAAGCGCGGCACCGTTCTCGCCGTAAATGCTTCCAAAGGTACTGTCATCGTAGAAGGCGTCCGCACCCTGAAAAAGGCTGTGCGCCCGACCGAACAGAACCCGGAAGGCGGCATTCAGGAGATCAACGGCCCGATTCACATCTCCAACGTGAAAAAAGTAGGCTAGGCCTCCGGCCTGACCCTGCGCTTAAGCCATACCAATCATTAATAAAGAGCTGACCCGCTAAAACAATGAGTACACCAACACTGCAAACATACTACCGTGAAAAGGTCGTTCCCGGCCTTCAAGCGAAGCATGCATACAAGAACGTGCATCAGATTCCCCGCCTGGAGAAGATTGTTGTCACCTCCTGCATGGGCAAGCACCCGGACCGCAAGCAGGCCGTGGAAGATGCCGTCAACGAAATTGCCAAAATCACCGGACAGAAGCCGTCCACTACCTTTGCCCGCAAGAGCGTGGCCAACTTCAAGGTGCGTGAAGGCGAACCTCTGGGAGCCCGCGTAACGCTGCGCGGTGCCCGCATGTGGGAATTCCTGGACCGTTTCATCAACGTTACGGCTCCGAACATCCGCGACTTCCGCGGCCTCCCCTACAAGTCCTTTGACGGCAACGGGAACTATGCTATCGGTATCTCTGACCAGTCCATCTTCCCGGAAATCGAACTTGACCAGATCAAGCGCCAGATCGGCTTCGACATCATTTTCGTGACCACCGCTCCTACGGACGATGAAGGCCGCGACCTGCTCCGCGCCCTGGGCGTTCCCATGCGCGAACCGAAGAAGGCCGAAGAAACTCAACCCGCTAACGCCTAACTATTTCTTACCATGGCCGTATTAAGTGACCCCATTTCCGACTTCCTCACCCGCCTGAAAAACGCCAGCCTGGCCGGCAACGAGGAATTTACCGCTCCCTGCTCCAACATCAAGGTGGAAATCGCCCGGATTCTGCAGGAAGAAGGCTACATTTGGAACTATGAAGTGACCGGTGAAGGCACCAAGAAGCAAATCAAGGTGAAGACCAAATTTACCTCCCAGGGCAAGCCGGTCGTTACCGACGTGAAGCGCAGCTCCAAGCCGGGCCGCCGTCAGTACGTTTCTTCCGAGGACATTCCCCGCGTTCTCAGTGGGCTTGGCATTGCCATCGTCTCCACCTCCCGTGGTGTGATGACCGGTGCGCAGGCGCGCAAGCAGAGCATTGGTGGCGAACTTCTCGCCCTTGTCTGGTAACCATTAACATTTCCTAAACATATGTCCCGAGTTGGTAAAAAATCCATCACATTGCCGGACAAGGTAACGGTAAAGGTTAACGGCTCTTCCGTTCAGGTGGAAGGCCCCAAAGGCAAGCTTTCCTGGACTCTCCCGGAAGGCATCACCGCCACCGTTGAAGGCAATCAGCTGTCCGTTGACCGCGCCGGCGAAAGCCGCCAGCTTCGCGCCCTGCACGGCACGAACCGTTCCCTGTTGAACAACATGGTCATCGGCGTTTCCGAAGGCTTCGTCAAGAACCTTGAAATCATCGGTGTCGGTTTCCGCGCCGCCGTCAAGGGCAACATCCTGGACCTGAACCTGGGCAAGTCCCATCCGATCAACCAGGTAATTCCCGAAGGCCTCAAGGTGACCGTGACGGAAAACACGAAAGTGACGGTTGAAGGCGTTGACAAGCAGGTCGTAGGCCAGTTTGCCGCTGAAGTCCGTGCGTACTATCCCCCGGAACCCTACAAGGGCAAGGGCGTGCGCTTTGCCGGTGAAGTTATCCGCCGCAAGGAAGGCAAGAGCGTCGGTAAGTAATTCAGGTAATAACTATTACAACATATTTATACACGATGAGTACTATCAATCGCAAAGCCACCCGCGCCAAGGTCCGCCGCCGCATCCGCAGAAAGCTCTCCGGAACGGCTTCCCGTCCCCGCCTGGCTGTCTATTTCTCCAACCGTCACGTCTATGCCCAGATCATCGACGACACGGTGGGCAAGACCATCTGCTCCGCTTCCACGGCCGATGCCTCCATCGCCGATCCTTCCAAGCTCGCCAACTGCGCTACCGCCACCAAGGTGGGCAACCTGATTGGTGAACGTGCGAAGGCCGCCAACGTCACTGAAGTCGTCTTCGACCGCGGTGGTTTCAAGTTCTGCGGCAAGGTAAAGGCCCTGGCCGATGCCGCCCGTGAAACTGGTTTGAAATTCTAATTGAAAGATTCCCTTAAATGAATAACGAAACGGAAAACACTGCTCCTGCTACGGAAGCCGCCGCTCCCGCTCAAGCGCAGCAACCCGCACCGGGCGGCCGCGACTTCCGCGGTCCCCGCGGACCCCGCCGTGATGGCCAGAATGGCCGCGGACCCCGTGGTCCCCGCCGTGACGGCCGCCGTGGCCCCCAGGCTGAAGCTCCCGTGGAAGAAGGCCCCCAGCTGGCTGAAAAGGTTGTGTTCATCAACCGTTGCGCCAAGGTCGTCAAAGGCGGCCGCCGCTTCTCCTTCTCCGCCCTCGTCGTGAGCGGCGACATGGAAGGCCGCGTAGGCTTCGGCTTCGGCAAGGCCAATGAAGTGGCAGACGCCATCCGCAAGGCTACGGAATCCGCCAAGCGCCAGCTTCGTCCGGTTTCCATCGCCAACGGCACCATTCCGCATGAAGTCTACTCCGAATTCGGCGGCGGCAAGGTTCTTCTGAAGCCTGCCTCCCCCGGTACCGGCCTCATTGCCGGCAACACCATCCGTGCCGTGCTGGAAGCAGCCGGCGTGCGTGACATCGTTGCCAAATCCCTCGGTTCCTCCAACCATGCCAACGTGGTGAAGGCTACCCTGCAGGCGCTCGCTTCCCTGCGTACGAGCGACCAGGTTCTTGCCGACCGCGGCAAGAAGAAGGAAAAGGCCATCTAATCCAAAGGAGGCGGCTGCCCGGCGCCGCCGCCTCCACGAAATCCAACCATTGTAAATAACATGTTACAGCTTCATACGATTAAGCCCAATCCCGGAGCCAAGCACCGCAAAAAGCGCCTCGGCAACGGGGAAAGCTCCGGTCTCGGCAAGACCTGCGGCAAAGGCAACAAGGGCCAGAAGGCCCGTTCCGGCGGCTCCATCCGTCCGGGGTTTGAAGGCGGCCAGATGCCCCTTCACCGCCGTCTGCCTAAGAAGGGGTTCAACAACACCCGCTTCCAGGACAAAATCCTCATCATCAACCTCTCCCAGCTCGAACGCGTGTTTGAAGCCGGCGCTACGGTTGATGAAAACACCCTGCGTGCAGCCAAGCTCGTTCAAGGTCCCTGTGACGCCGTGAAGCTTCTCGGCAACGGCACCCTGACCAAGAGCCTGAACGTAGTCGTGGACTTCGTGAGCGCCAGCGCCCGCGAAAAGGTGACTCAGGCCGGTGGCACCGTCACTGTGCTCAGCGAAGCCTAATCACATTTGGCGAACCGGGTCATGCAGCTTGACCCGGTTCGCATCATTGTGTTTACTGTTGCGGTTCCCATGGATGCCCCGGGTACAAGCCGCCGACAGGCAAGCCAAGCTGCGCGCCAACTTTTATAATACAGGACTATGATATCCGCATTTGCAAACTCCATGAAAGTACCGGAGCTCAGGCACCGGATTTTGTTCACACTGGCGATGATCGTCGTCGTCCGCCTGGGGGTACAGATACCCCTGCCGGGCATTGACGTCATGGAGCTGCAGAAAGTGATTGAAGCCTCCGCGAACGCCAGCGGCCCCGGAGCGGGCCTGGCTACCGTGCTCACCATCTTTTCCGGCGGCGGTCTCCAGCAGTGCGGCATCTTTGCCCTGGGCATCATGCCCTACATCTCCGCTTCCATCATGACCCAGCTTCTTTCCGCTGTGGTCCCGCAGTGGGCCAAGATGGTGCGGGAAGAAGGCGGCCGCCAGAAGATGACCAAATGGACGCGTGCCATTGCCATCGTCATCGCCATCGTGCAGGGCTGGTTCCTGGTCGGCACGCTGGAACACCCGGACCGTCTGAAAGCCGTGGGCCTCAACATCCCTCCGGACTGCCAGCTCGTCATTGACCCCGGCATGCAGTTTGCCCTGATGACGGTGCTCATCATGGTGGCGGGCACCATGTTCCTGATGTGGATCGGTGACCAGATTACGGAGCGCGGCGTCGGCAACGGCGTCTCCCTCATCATTTCCGTCAACATTATCCACGCCCTTCCGGGCGCGGTGACCCTGGCCTGGAAAACGCTGGTGTACAAGGACGGCGCAGTCGTTCCGATGGGTGCCATGCTGCTGGTGGCCCTGATCGCCTTCCTGATTATCGTGGTGGCGCTCGTCGTCACGGTGACGCAGGCCCAGCGGCGCATCCCCGTGCAGTACGCCAAACGGGTCATGGGCAACAAAATGTTCAACGGCGCCACGCAATACCTGCCCCTCAAGCTCAACTACTCCGGCGTGATGCCCGTCATTTTCGCCACGGCCATCCTGTCCCTGCCGCAGGTGCTCTTCTCCCAGATCGCCCACTACAACACCACGCTGCAATGGATCGCCACCAAGATGAATGACTGGATGAACCCCGCTTCCTCCGGCTACTACATCATCTCCGGCCTCATGATCTTCTTCTTCTCCTACTTCTGGGTGGCTACCATGTTCCAGCCCTCCCAGATCGCGGAAGACCTGAAGCGCAACGGCGGCTACATCCCCGGCATCCGCCCCGGCCCCCCCACGGCCCTGTTCCTGGACCAGACCATGCAGAGGCTGACCTTTGCCGGGTCCGCGTTCCTGACCCTCATTTACTTCCTGCCCTCCCTGTTGAACATCGGCGGCAGCATCCCCTACCTGGTCACCCAGTTCTTCGGGGGCACCAGCCTTCTGATTCTGGTCGGCGTGCTGCTTGACATGATGCGCCAGGTGGAAACCACTCTTCTTTCCCGCAACTACGACGGCTTCCTGAAAAAAGGCAAGCTCAAGGGCAAATACAGCCACATCCAGGGCACCGGCGCCGCCGCAGGCAGCCGCACGGTCACGGTCATGTGGATCGTCATCGCCCTGCTTGTGCTGGCCGGAGCCATCGCCTACAATGCCATGCAGTAAGGAACTCCATCCCCTCTTCTGAAAGTAAAGACATGAAGGAACTCAAGCATTTCATCCTGGTTGGGCCTCCCGCATCCGGCAAAGGAACCCAGGGCCGGTTTCTGGCTGATACTTTCAACCTGAACTCCCTGAGCACCGGTTCCCTGCTGCGGCGGGAAGTGGAGTCCTGCACGGAGCTGGGCCGCAAGGCCCTGGGCTATATGGACAAGGCCATGCTGGTTCCGGACGAAATCGTCAACGACATGGTGCGCGGCTGGCTCTCGGAAATGGACAATGACGGGTGGCTGCTGGACGGTTACCCCCGGACGGTGGCGCAGGCGGAAGCCTTGGACCACTTCCTGACCCAGCGTGGAACGTCCGTGGACGTGGTCGTCTGGATGGACGTATCCAGGGAACTCATTGAAGAACGCATCATGCACCGCCGGGAATGCTCCACGTGCGGGTATGTGGTGCAGACGTCGGAGGAGGAATGCTCCAAATGCGGCGGCAAAATGGTCTCCCGCAAGGATGACAACCTGGAAGCCTTCGCGCGCCGCTGGAAAGATTTTGAAGCCATGACGCTGCCCGTAGCCAAGTACTACGAAGCCCGCGGCCTGGTGGTCAAAATGACCGTGACCGAGGAACGGGAACCCGCGGAAGTTTCCCGGGAACTGGCCCGCAAGCTGGAAGAATACCGGCAATAGAAAAAAGAATCCCATGGCAGAACGAATCCACATCAAGTCTCCCGGTGAAGTTGCCAAGATGCAGAAGGCCGGTGCTGTAACGGCGGAAATCTTGATGGAAATCGGAGCCGAGGTTCAGGCGGGCCGCACCACGCGGGAAATAGACGACATCGCGCGTGAAATTTTCAAAAAGCACAAGGTAGGCAACTCCTTCTACCAGTACCGCGGATTTCCCGGGCAGCTTTGCATTTCCATCAATGAGGAAGTGGTGCACGGCAGCGGTGGCCCCCGTCGCATCCAGAACGGGGACATCGTGAGCCTGGACGTGGGCGCCATTGTGGACGGCTGGCATGGGGACAACGCCATGACCGTGCCGGTGGGCATGGTAGACCCGGAAAAGCTGCGGCTGCTGGCCGTGACGGAGGAGTCCCTGTTCCGCGCCATTGAACTGGTGAGGCCCGGGGCCCTGCTGGCGGATGTTTGCGCGGCAGTGGAAGGCTTTGTGCGCCCCCGCGGGTATACCGTGGTCAGGGACTTCGTAGGGCACGGCATAGGCCGCCATCTGCATGAAGAACCCCAGATTCCCAACTACCGCCCCCATTACAAGCTTCCGCGCCTGAAAAAAGGCATGGCGCTGGCTATTGAACCCATGGTGAATGCCGGCAGGCCGTCCGTTAAAATCCTGGATGACGGCTGGACGGTCATCACGGCGGACGGCAAGCCCTCCGCCCACTTTGAACACACGGTCATCGTAACGGACGGGGAACCGCTGATTACGACGGCGCGTCCGCGCATCGCTCTGCCGGAGCAGCTCGGAATTGCTCCTTTATAACCAACTCCACCCCCCCAAGGGAATGACGCCGCCGGACGCCCATGTTCCCGATCCCGTGATCCTGGAGAAAACGGCCACTCACCGGATGGTATGGGTGGATGTGGCCCGCGTGGTGGCGTGCATGCTGATTATTGCCAATCACATGGCTTTCTATTCGGCGGAGCTGTATCGGTGGATATGGGCGGAATTCTTGGCCTCGCGCACCCCCTTCTTCCTGCTGGTGGCGGGTTACTTTGTAGGGCGGGGCGCATTCGGGCCGCTGGATGGCGGCAGCCTCTTCCTGTGGAAGCGCAGCTGGTTCCTGTTCCGTCCGTACCTGGTATGGGGGCTGGCGGCGGCCGTCCTGATCGGCTGGTCCCCCCTGCATGAATACTATGCGTCCTACCAGCCCATGTATGCGTGGCTGAAGGGAGAGCCGGGCAGCGGCTTCTGGCCCGCCCTGGCGGCGTTCGGCCGCGCTCTGGGCATTGCCGGGCATCCGGTGGACGCCCCCATGTGGTTCCTGCGGGACATCATCATTTATACCGCCGTGGCTCCCCTCCTGCACCGGTTGGGGAACTACCTGCTCTGGGTGGGTATCATCATGCTCTCCCTGAACTACTTTGCCCTGGATTTGGCGGACCATGACTTCCCCATTGCCAACAGCCTGGGCTTTTTCCTGCTGGGGATGTACATATCCCGTTATCCTCTTCCGTTCCTGACGGAATCCGTACGCCGGTATGCGGTGCCGTTCCTGCTGGCCACGCTCGCGCTCACCTGGTGGCTGGTGGGCCACCGGGAGCAGCATAACTCCATGCTCATTGCGCTGGGGATGCTGGGGCTGATGTCCCTGGCCATCCTGTTCACGGAATGGTTTCCGCGCGCGGCCAAATGGGTGGCGGGGCTGGCTCCGGCGTGCTTCTTCATCTTCGGCACGCATTACATTGTCATTATCCTGCTGCGTGAAAGCGGGTGGATTACTTGGAGGGGGGAGGCCTGGGACGTTCTCTGGCTCTGCCTGGTGCCTGTCATCTTTGCCGTGCTGGCGGGGCTCTTCTTCTGCATGAAAAGGTTTGCCCCGCGCCTGGTCCCCCTGCTGGGAGCTTACGGAAAATAGCCGTTCTGCAAGTCCGTTCCGCCGGACCGGAAAAGGAGCCGCGCTTATCTCTTGCCGTCAAAAGGCAAATTCCTTATTCTGCCCCTTGCTGGAATGGGCGGGGATGGCGTTTTTGTCACGCTCCCGTTCTTGCCCCACGGCTGGGAAACAACACATGGTATGGCGATGATTCAAGGTGAACAGGCTCAGGATTCGGAATTAACAACGCAGGCGGTGATCTACCTGGGGCCGAGCTCCATGAGCCTGCTGGTGGCTGAGGTGGTTCAGGACAGGATCCGCATGCTGGACTTCCTCCAGCAGCCCGTACCCATGGCGCGGGACATCTTCCGGTTCCACCGCATCTCGCGGCACACCATGGACCGCTGTGTGCAGATCATCGGGGACTATCTGGAAATCCTCAAGGAATACGGGACCGGCAGCAAGCTCTCCGTCCGCCTCATGATCTCCAACATCATTTCCGAGGCGGATAATGTGGACGTCTTCGTCAACCGCATGCACGTGGCCCACGGCTTGCGCGGGCGCCGCATTGACGACGGCAAGATGACGCGCCTCATTTACGTGAAGGTGCAGGAAACGCTGGCGCAGTACCCCGGCTTCAACAAGAAAAAAGTGCTCGTGGTTCACACGGGGCCGGGCAATACCCGCGTGCTCCTGTTCCAGAAGGGGCGCATTGTGCGCTATTCCTGCTACCGGCTTGGGACGCACCGCACGGGTGAAGCCGTGGGGGAAATTGAATATGGGGATGATGTGACGGAACTCTCCCTGCTGCGGGAGCACATGCGCGGGCAGGTGGACCAGATCTGCTTGGATTACGGCGGCGTCAAGGGGCTGGCGGGCCTGATCGTCATCGGCCAGGAAATGCAGCAGCTGCGCGGCCGCCTGGACCCCACGCCGGAAGGCAAGGTGGCGTGTTCCGCCCTGGTGGCGGAAGCGGAAAGGATGTCCCGCACCACCCTGGAACAGCGCATGAACGTTTACGGGGCGGACTTTGCCGGGGTGGATTCCCTGCTGCCCGCCGTGCTGATGACGGAAATGATTGCCCGCAGCCTGCACCTGAATGACGTGATCATTCCCGGGAGCGGCTATGACGAGGAATTCTCAAGCAGCCTGATCCAGGCGGAACAGCACCCGGGGGACCTGGAGGCGGAAGTGCTCCACTTTGCCGGCATCCTGGCGGACAGGTACAAGGCGGACAAGGGCCACCGCGAGCATGTGGCTCTCCTGTGCATGGAAATGTTTGACCAGCTCCAGGACCTGCACCGCCTTTCCGAGCATGACCGGCTGCTGCTGGAGGTGGCCTCCATCCTGCATGAGGTGGGGTCATTCATCAGCCAGCAGGACCACCAGCTCCATTCCCAGTACATCATCCTGAACAGTGAAATCTTCGGCCTCTCCCGGGACGACGTGGAAACCATCGCCCTGCTGGCCCGCTACCACCGGCATGAAGTGCCCGCCAATTCCGATCCCATGTACGGGGAGCTGGAGCTGACGGACCGCATGCGCGTGGCCAAGATGGCCGCCATCCTGCGCGTGGCGGACGCCCTGGAACGCGGCCATGCCCAGCGCGTGAACGGAGTCAGGGCGCATATCCGCGGACGGACGCTGGAGCTGGAGCTCCAGGGCGTGCGGGAAACCGCCGTGGAAGACCTGGCCCTGAGGCTGAAGGGTGACCTCTTTGCGGATATCTTCGGTTATGACGTCGTGCTGGTGCCCCAGCGGTAGCTGATTCTACAAATTCCCATTTCTTATTTCTCCATGTCGAACGAATACATCAACAGAGAGCTCTCCTGGCTGGAATTCAACCAGCGCGTGCTGGACCAGGCCGTGAGAACGGACCTCCCCCTGCTGGAACGCCTGAAGTTCCTGGCTATTACCGCCTCCAACCTGGACGAGTTTTTCATGGTGCGCGTGGGAGGCCTGCAAATGCTGCGGCATTCCGGTTCCCGCGTGAAAGATATTTCCGGGCTCACACCCACCCGCCAGCTGAAAGCCATCCGCGCCCGCGTGGGCCGCATGATTGAGGACCAGTACCGCCTGTTTCATGAGGAAATCCTGCCGTGGATGGAAATCAACGGCATCAACCCCTTGGCGATGGAGGACCTCAGCACGTCCCAGAAGCTGACGCTGGAACAATATTTCAACAACCAGATATTCCCGCTGCTGACGCCGCTGGACATGGATGCTCCGGAAGCCCCCTCACTCCCGTCCCTCAAGCTGCTGATGGGCGTGGAACTGCGGGACAATGAAACCGGTGAGGTCCGCGCCAGCGTGGTGGCCCTGCCGGACGGCCTGCCGCGGCGCGTGCCCGTTCCCTCCGCGGAAACGGAACGCTACGTGATGCTGGAAGACCTGGTCCGGGAATGCATAGGTACCGTTTTCCCCGGTGAGACCGTTCTCTCCGCGGCGGTATTCCGCGTTACGCGCAATGGAGACATTGCCGTGCAGGAGGAGGACGCCCTGGACCTGGCGGATGAAATGGAGGAAGTGCTGGTGGCCCGCAAATTCTCCGAATGCGTGAGACTGGAAATTGAATCCTCCGCTCCCGCCCCCCTTCATGACAGGATCATGCAGATCGTGGGCGCGGGGAAGGAGGAAACTTATGACCTCAAGGGCCCCCTGATGCTTTCCGACTTCATGGAAATGGCCTTCGCCCCCGGCAATGACCAGCTGAAGGTGGAGCAATGGTCCCCACAGCCGTCCCCTTCCGTGGACCCTGCCGCCAGCATCTTTGAAAACATCGCCAACGGGGACATCCTGCTCAACCACCCCTATGAAAGCTTTGAGCCCGTCCTGCGCCTGGTGGAGGAAGCCGCGGAGGACCCGGATGTGATCGCCATCAAGCAGGTGCTGTACCGCACCGCCAAAAACTCCCGCATTGTGGCCGCCCTGAAAAAAGCGGCGGAAAGCGGCAAGCAGGTGACGGCGCTGGTGGAATTAAAGGCCCGGTTTGACGAAGCCCGCAATCTGGAAAAGGCGGAGGAGCTCCAGCGTTCCGGCGTGCAGGTGGTCTACGGCGTCAAAGGACTTAAAACCCACGCCAAGATATGCCTGGTGGTGCGCCGGGAGCAGGGCATGCTGCGGCGTTACTGCCACTTCGGCACGGGAAATTACAATGAAACCACCGCCAAGATTTACACGGACATCTCCTACCTTACCTGTGACGACCAGCTGGGGGCGGACGCCTCCCAGTTCTTCAACTCCGTGACGGGGCGCACCAAGCTCATGCGCTTCCGCAAGCTGTACCCCTCCCCAGTGCTGATGAAGGCGCGCCTCATTGAGCTCATTGAGGGGGAGGCGGAGCGCGCGAGGCAGGGGGAACCCGCCCGCATCTCCGCCAAGATGAACAGCCTTCAGGATGTGGAAATCATTGACGCCTTGTACAGGGCCGCGGATGCCGGGGTGGATATTGAACTGAATGTGCGCGGCATCTGCTGCCTGAAAACGGGCCCACGGCCCAACGGCAAGGTGATCCGCGTGGTCAGCATTGTGGACCGTTATCTGGAACATGCCCGCATTTTCTTCTTCCACCACGGCGGCAACCACCAGCTCTTCATCGCCAGCGCGGACTGGATGACCCGCAATCTGGACAAGAGGGTGGAGCTGATGGTGCCCGTCACTAACGGAAGGCTGGCGCGCCGCCTCAAGTCCGTCCTGGAAGCCTGTTTCAAGGACAACGTGCAGGCGTGCAGCATCCTTCCGGACGGCACTTCCGAGCACATCGTGCGCAAAAAGGGCCAGAAAGCGTTCCGTCTCCAGCAATACCTGACCAAGGAGGCGCGCCGACTGGCCAAGGACAAGGAGCGGGAACGCCAGCAGATGCTGGAGCCTCACACGCCGCATTAACCCGGCCCGGGGCATTGGGGAGCCTGCGCGGCATTCTCCGGCATGCCTTCAACAGGTTCCGGCCCGGAACGTGTCTTTTCATGAGACATGTTTGCCCGCGTATGCTGTTTTTTCCTGATCGCGCTGGCTGGGGGGCACGGCTCTGCCTGGGCGGAAGGTTCGGCATGGCAGGCGTCCGGCCCTGCGGGCCCCGGCGCTTCCGTAAGGGCTCCTTCCCATCCGGCGGAGGACGGCTTGTACTCCCGTCTGAAGAAAATGCCGTATCTCTACGACAACAAGGACGCGGAATTCCTGAACCAGTTCAAGCTGCTGCTGACGGGGCAGTACCAGGGGGCGCAGGTTTCCCCTTCCGGAGCCAGCCGGTTCCGCAAGGGATCGCACGGCAGGGAAGACGAATGGCGGCGGCTCCAGATAGGGTTTGAAGCCGTGTTCTTCAAAAACCGCCTGACGCTGCACAGTCTGACCAACATGGGGGAGCTGGACGGCATGTACAAGGTGGAGGATGGCCGCTGGAGAAGGACGAAGACGGACTGGAGCATCTTTGAACTCTACCTGAAATACAAGGTCAACCCCTCCTTCTTCGCGCGCATTGGAAAAATCACCTCCAAAATGACTGCGGAATTCCGGGAGACGGCCAGTGAACTCAAGACCCTGGAACGGTCCGGCCTGGTCAACCAGCTCGGGACTATTTCCAGTTGGGGCATTGTGCTGGAAAATCCGCGTCAGGACGTGCCCGTAGGATGGGAGGCTTCCGTCTTCCTGAATGACACCAGCGACAGCCTGGCGCATGAAATCAGGTTTAATACGGCGGATAACGCCTTTGCCAAGGCCTCCGTCCATCTGGACGCCCGCGGCTTTCTGCCGGGGGAGAAAAGCCGTGTGTGGCTGACGTATGCCCACAACTTCACCCATTACGCGGGGCGCCCCCTGCCGGAGGATTCCTATTATTCCGGGCTTGGCGCCCGGGATGTGGCGGCGGTGGACTGGGTCATGTCCCGCGGGAAATTTTCCATGGTGACGGAGCTAATGTCCGGCTTCCGCGTGGTGGGGACCTCCCTGGGGGAAAATGTTTACGGCCTGGCGGTATTGCCTTCCTACAGGTTTTCCCCTCATCTGGAAGGCGTGTTCCGCTACCAGCTCTCCCATGGGCGTGACGCCGTGAAAATGTACGCCCGTTATATTCCTGCGGTGACCACGTATCCCAAATGGGTCAGCACGATGAATTCTTTTTACTTGGGCCTGAATTATTACTTTTTCCCGGAAGACCCGGACATGCTGAAATTGATGGCAGGGGGCGAATACACGACGACCAGCGGCGCGCCGGAAGGCGCCAGGTGCTTCAGCGGCTGGACCTGGTTTGCCGCCGTCAGGTTCCATTTCTGAACGGGGAAGAGAGGGCTCCTTTAATTACGGGGCAGCAACACCCTGGCGATTAACATGCGGGAGCCGTTTATAACAAATAGCTTGCCACGGCTTTTTTCTTATGCTAGGAAGACGGGGATTGGAAAAACCTGCTTTTTCCTTTCCCTCCCAACTCCAACCCCCCCTATGATGAAACTACTGTGTTCTTTCTGCCTGTGCATTCTTGCCTGCTGCGTTTCCGTGGCTCAAACGGCTTCCCTGCGTTCTACCGTTCTTCCCCCGCCCTTCATGAAAGTGGAGTGCCGCCAGGGGGAACGGCCCGTTTCCATTTCACGGGCGGAAATCAAATCCCGCGTGATGGATTTTCTGGCGGAAACGGAAGTGACGCTGGTTTTCCATAATCCCAACACCCGCGTGATGGAGGGGGAATTGACATGTCCGCTTCCCTCCGGTGCCACCGTGCAGGGTTATGCTTTGGACATCAACGGCCGCATGGTGGACGGCGTGCCCGTGCCCAGGCAGAAGGCGCGCGTGGCGTTTGAAGAGGAAGTACGCAAACAGGTTGATCCCGGACTGGTGGAATGGTCCGGCGGCAACATGTTCAAGACGCGCGTGTATCCCATCCCTGCGGGAGGCACGCGCACCGTGCGGCTGCGTTATTCCGCCGTCCTTCCCGTAGATGCCGGAGGCGTCCCCACTCTCCGGCTTCCGATGAATTTCAAGGAAAAGCTGGACTCCCTCAAACTAAGGGTGGAGGTATTCGGCAGCCGGAGGCCCGTCGTGGTTTCCTCCCCGCTGGACAACGTGGAATTCAAGGGCTGGCGCCGTGCCTTTCTGGCGGAAAAGGAGTGGAACGGCCTCTCCCTGACGGAAGACCTGTTCATCTCCCTGCCGCGTGCGGAGGGTAAAGAGGCCGGGGCCGCGCGGGTATTCGTGGAATCTTCTGAAGGCAGGGATTATGCCGCCGTGATTATTCCCCGGCCTGTGCGGGCGGACAAAAAGAACGCCGTGGAAGCCGCGCCCGCGATAGAGCTGGTTTGGGACGCTTCCGGTTCCATGAAAGGGGCGGATGTCCGGAAATTCCTGGATTTTCTGAAACGCTACCTTGCTTGCGGCAGAACCCCGGGGCAGCAAATCCGCATCAGCCTGACTGTCTTCCGGGACCGGATCATGCCTTCAAAAACGTTTGCGGTTACTCCGGACAACATGGACGAACTGGCCCGCGAATTGCTGGCTCTGGACTATGACGGGGCCACCTGTGACTGGAGCGCCGTTCAGGAAAGGCTGGCCGCCGGTTCCCGTGCCCGGGACTGCCTGGTTGTCAGCGATGGTTTTGCCAATTTCAGCCCCGTGCCGGAAAAGCGGGCGGCCAGCTCCGCTAACACTTTTGCCCTGATGGTGACTCCGCGCCAGGATGCTAATACGTTCGCGCGGATAGGCATCCCCGTGATTGACCTGACCAGCCAAACGGCGGAGCAGGCGGTGGAGCGTGTCGCCAGGGGGGAAGCGGCCATCCGTTACGCTGACGGGGGAAACATGCCCTGGGGAGCGTTTTCAAGGTATGAAGCCCCCGGAATGCCGTCGGATTCCATTCTTCTGCTGGCGGAACTGGAGCCGGGTTCCTACCGCGGGACGGCGGAGGTCGCCGGAGTGGACATTCCCGTGGAGGTGGACGCCTCCGGAGCGGAGCCGGGAACCATGCTGAAGGCCTTGTATGCCCAGGCAAGGCTCCGGGAACTCCTCTGCCAGGCCCCCTCCGCCGCCAGGGATGAAGCTGTCGGGAAACTGGGGATGGAATACGGAATCGTGACGCCCGGCACCTCCCTGCTGGTGCTGGACTCCCTGGACCAATACCTGAAATACGGCGTGCGCCCTCCCGCTTCCGCTCCTGAACTGCGCTCGGAATATGACCGGAGGATGCTGAAACGCGGCCAAAGGGAGGACATGGCTGAAGAGACCGCAAAATTAAACCGCCTGAAGGCCTGCCTTGCTTCCTGGAAAAAGACGCAGGAATGGTACGGGAAGAAATTTTTCAATGCGGAAGAGATGGAAAGCATCCTGAAAGATGACCGGTTGAAACAGGCCTTGATTCATACGTGCCGGGGCAACGACCGGGAGGCGCTGGAGATTTACCGGAAAATACTGAAGGAAGAGCGCAATAACCGGACGGCCCTGAGGGGCGTCGCGGTCATGGAAAAGCGCCTCCGAGAAAAAGAAGCGCGGGCTGAAAAAGCCGCGGGGGAAAAAGTTGCCCGTGACGGGGAATTGACTGAGGCAAGGGCAAACTTGAACAGGGAATTGGACCGGGAGCCCGCGGACATAGCGGGGAGCCTCCGTCTGGCCTACGGCTTTTATGACCTGGGGGATTACGGCAAGGCCCTTCTCCTGTTTAACAGGATATTGGAAGAAGACCCGGGAAATGTTGCGGCCAAGAGAGGTGCGGAGACCGTCAAGCGCAGAAAAACTGCCTACTACTCCGCGGCTTATGATGAAAGCAGGAGCGCCATGCTGGCGGAAGCTGATTCCCTCTGGGAGCGTCCGGTCCAGTCCTCCCCGGGGAATGAAAATTCGGGGCAGTCCGCCCCGGCGCCTATTATAGTTCAAGGTAACAATATATCCAGAGATTCCGGTGCTGCCATCAGGGCGTCCGGAAGTTTTAATGAGGAAGCCGGGAGTTCTCCGGATTTCGCCTCCCCGGATCTGCTGGGGAACGAGAATCCCGCTCTGCAAAGGCAAGGCATGGTAGGGTCCCTGTTTCTGGGAGGGGGAGAATCTTTCAATGGCTCAAAGGCCCGGGAACGGGACGCCGGTTCTTCTCCCGTGATAAACGTGAAGGCGTGGGACTCCAAGGCTCCGTATCTGGCCGCTCTGGAGGCGGCTGACCGTCCTTTTGCGGTTTACATGAAGCTTAAGGAGGAGTACGGGGAAAGCCCCGGATTTTACATGGATTGCGCGGACTGGTTTGCCGGGAAGGGAGACAAGGCGCTGGCCGTCCAGATCCTGTCCAACCTGGCGGAGCTGGAACTGGAAAACCGTTCCCTGCTGCGGATGCTGGGCTACAAGCTGCGGTACATGGGGGAACTCCGCCAGGCCAGGTTCATTTTTGAAACCGTAAAAACCCTGTTTCCGGAGGAACCCCAGTCTTACCGGGATCTGGCGCTGGTGCTGGATGAACTGGGAGAAGCCCGGAAGGCATTCGGCATGTACCGGGAGGTGCTGGAACGCCGGATGTCCAGCCGCTTCACCGGAGTGGATCAAATTGTGCTGGTGGAACTGAACCGGCTCGTTAGCCGGAGCAGGGCGGCCGGAGTGGAGCTTGATACCGGAGGGCTGGACCCGGCTTTTCTCCAGCCGGTGGAAGCTGATCTGCGCGTGGTCATCAACTGGGACACGGACGCGTCTGACATGGACCTTTGGGTCACGGACATCACCGGAGAGAAATGCTATTACAGGCATCAGCTGACCACTCACGGCGGCCATTTGTCCCGTGACGTGACGGAGGGCTACGGTCCGGAAGAATACCTGGTGCGCAAGGCTCTTCCCGGTCCCTATCTCATTCAGACGCATTACTATGGAACCCGGTCCCAGAAAATGCTGGCTCCCGTGACCCTGTATGCGGAAGTGTACACGGACTATGCCCGTCCGCAGGAAAAGCGGAAAACGCTGATGTTCCGCCTGAATGACAGGAAGCAGGTAGTGGACATCGGAAAAGTGGTGTACGGGCAGGCGCTGCCGGAAAATGGCGTGCGGGATTACCAGGTGAAAGCCGGAGAAACCCGGGCGTCCATCGCTGAGAGCCAATTGAAGGACGGGAAGCGTGCGGGAGAAGTCATCCGCCTGAATCCCTTCCTAAGGGACCGGGAGCCGAAAACGGGGGAGATCATTAAACTGCCGGAGTAACGGCCACAGGGAGCCCTTGAAGAAAGGGCTCCCGCTGCCAGGCGCGGGATTACGCTTCTTCAAAGATGCGCAACAGGCGTTTCAGCAGATTGATTCTGGCCCTGCGCTTCCGGAAGCTTTTGCCGAACGAGAACGGCAGATGCCATTGATTGTGGCGGAGCTGGTGCCGCGTCCACTGCGTGAATTCCGCCAGCAGTTGGGATAAATGGGGCTGAAGGGCTGCGGTCTCCATGGCCGGTTTCCACCAGACGGCCGCGGACATGATGTACTCCTCAGACTTTTCAGGAAACAGCCACGGCTTTTTGGCGCCGATCATGTGGAATAGCTTCCAGGCCCGCAGGGCGTGAATGCCCGAGACTCCCGCAAATTCCGTACCTGCGATGGCTTCCTCAAGCCCGTCTTTTTCCAGTTCAAACTGAAAATGGTAATTCCATTCAATGGGCAGCGGGGAAATCTGCCGGTGGAAGACAATATTCAAGGCATCCTGGTCCGGATGTTCCAGCGCTTCATTGTGTTCTTCAATGAAGCGGATCAGGCGGGATTCCGCATCTTCCTCCCTCATGCGGCCCAGGTCCAGGACCAGCACGCCGGAATTGAAATAATGGAATGGATCGTGCAGGCCCAGGGGCTGGAGCTTCCGGAGCTGGCGCCGGGGATAGCCTGCTACCAGGCTGCTCAGCACGGCCGTATCCCGTATGGCGCCCAGGGGGGCGCCGTGGAGGTCCGCATCATAAAGCTCCGCTGCGTCTGCGTACAGGACGGTATCCGCATCCAGATAGACCATGCGGGCATGCCGGGGGAACAGGCTGGGAGCCAGCAGGCGCGCGTAAGCCAGGGCGGAGAACCGCCGGACATCCCGGTCATGGAGCATTTGCTCCAGTTTGCCGGGAATGGTCATGAACTGAAGGACCACGTTGGGATAACCGGAAACGGCGGTTTGAAGTCCCTGCACATGCTCTTCCTCCAGCCCGTCATGCACCACCCATAGTTCATAGCTCCGGTGCGGGCTGGAGTGGCGCGCCAGGGAATGCAGGGTGACGGCCAGGCACATGGTCCATGCGGAGGTGACGGCGAACATGACGGCCACGGGAGCCTGTCCGGCGGGAGGGCCGGAAACTGTACCCGGCATGGAGGAGGGAAGGGTGGAGGTGAACATGGTGTTAAAAGGGGTTATGGCCACAGGCCGTCGAAAACTGCCAGCCGGCGCTGAAGGGCTTTGATTTTTTCCCGGCGTTTCCGGAACTTCCGGCCCGGGGAAAAGGGGAGGCTCCACAGGTGGTGGCGCAGGCGGGAGCGGAGGGCGTGCGTGAATTGCCGGTACAGTGCGCGCAGTTCACGGCGGAAAGCCGGAGTTTGCCGGGCGACCGGCCACCAGAGCGCGAGGTACAGGCGGTGGTAGGTTTTCTCCATGTCCGGCGGCAGCCACGGCTTGTAATCGCCAACCAGATGGAAGAGCTTCCAGGAACGGGTTTCAAACAGGGAAGGGGCCTCCTCGAACTCGGTGCCGGAGACAAGCTCCGCCATGCCCGCGTGGTGCAGTTCAAACTGGAAGTGGTAATTCCAGTTGATGGGCAGCGGAGTGATGCGCCCGTGAAGGGCGATGTTGATAATATCCTGGTCGCCATACGGGAAGGGCTCCGGACGGGACTCAAGCAGCCCCAGCAGCCTGTCTTCCGTCTCCTCTTCCCTCATTTTCCGCAGGTCCATCACCATCACTCCGGCATTGCAGTACAGGCGGGCGGAAGCCACCCCCATGCCGCTGATGTATTCCAGATGGGCGGGAAGCTGGCCCGTTCCCATGCTTTCCAGGACGGCGCAGTCCCGGACGGCGCCTACCGGCGCGCCCTGCAGGTCCGCCCCGTAAAGTTCGGCCACATCTCCATTCAGCAGAACATCTACGTCCAGATATACCAGCCTGTCACACCTGGGGAACAGGTCCGCTGCCAGCAGGCGCCCGTACGTAAGGGGAGAAAAGCGTCCGCAATCCCTGCCATTCAGAATGCGGAGCAGTTTTTCCGGAAGCATGGAGAATCCCAATGAAACGTGGGGATAACCGGAAACGGCTTTTTCCAGTTCTTTCATCTGCCGTTTCTCCAACCCCTGGTGGACGATGTGAAGTTCATAATTCCGGTGCGGGCTGGAATGCAGGCAAAGGGAACGGATGGCTACGGCCAGCGGGATAAGCCAGGAGGGAGTGACGGCAAACATGACGGAAACGGGAGGTCCCTTCATGCTGGATAAGGGGGGTGCAGCCGGCATGGGAAGAATTCAACAGGTCATGAAGAAAGGAGGGAAATGGACGTTCCCGACCCGGCATTCCGGTATTCCCGGCATGGGATACTTCCCGCGGTGAAAACGCCCCTATTACGTCCGGCCATCATACGGATTTCAAATCCGGAGGGAGTAGCTCTCCGGAGTGAAAGCGTGAAACCCAAGGAAATAAAAGGAGCCGGGAAAATCCAGGGACATTGTCCTGTCAAACCACGTTGCGCTATGGGGCACATCCGGTTATGTCTAGATACTTTCAAATGCGGCTGTTTGAATTGACTTCGGATTTGAAATCCGGTTACATAAGAATTTCCTGGTATGAGCGCGGCTGTTTCCATCATTCTTCCCTGTTATAATGTGGCTCCCTACCTGGATGCCTGTATGGAAAGCCTGGCCAGCCAGACGCTGGAGGGCATTGAAATCATCTGCGTGAATGACGGCTCTGTGGACGGCACGCCCGCCATCCTCCGCGCGTGGGCTGAAAGGGATGGCCGCATCCGGGTGGTGGACCGGGAAAACGGCGGATTGTCCGCGGCGCGCAATACCGGCATGGAATTGGCTTCCGGCGAATACATAGGTTTTGTGGATCCGGACGATTATGTGGAGCATTCCATGTATGCCCGGCTGCTGGAGGAGGCCCGAAGGCATGGCGCTGACGTCACGGCCTGCGGCTATACCGGCTTTTCCGATCAGGACGGTTCCGTGCTGGAAAAATGGAGCCTGTCTCCGGAAGAGGGGGTGGAGGAAGAGGTGCAGTCATGCGTTTTTCAGGAAAATGCCGTGTGGAGAAGGATGGCCGCCGTGGCCTGGAACAAGCTGTACAAGCGGGAATTTCTGGAAAGGTACGGCCTTCGCTTTGAACCCCGCTTCCGGCAGGGTGAGGATGATGCCTTCTGGCTGATGGTGCTGGCCCACGCCACCCGGCTGGCCGTGATTCCTGATCAATTATACTGGTACCGCCGCCAGAGGGAGGGCGCCATCTCCCTGGCATGGGAGGAAGAGGGATGCCCGTTGCCCCTCGTTGCGGACCGTCTTCTCCATGCCACCGCCTACTGGAAAAAATGCGGCTGGCTGGAATCCGGCCTGGAACGCGGCTGGGTTCTGCATGCCCTCTGGTACTACCTGCTTGTTCATCTGGTGCCTGCGCACAAGCCTCTCCCCCGCCTGGCTGCGGAGGAATGGGCGCAGCTGCACGGCCAGTTCCGGGAATGGTTCTCCCTGGTGGGAGGCACGGAGCGGTTGCAGGGCCTTGACAAGTGGGAAACAGCCTTCTGCCGCCTGCTGGAACGGCCTGCGGAACGTCCCGGCCTGCTGTCCCGCATCTGGTGGAAACGCCTTTCCCTCCGCAAAGGGCGCCGCGGCCGCTATTACGCTCTCCGTCTGCTTCTGTCTTCCTGCGGAGGTAAAACCCATAGCTGATGCACCATGTCCGTTTCCGTTTCCATTATTGTTCCCTGTTACAATGTGGCCCCGTATGTGGAGGCCTGCCTGGACAGCCTGGTGAACCAGAGCTTGCGGAATATTGAAATCATCTGCGTGAATGACGGTTCTACGGACGTGACCCCGGCTCTTTTGGACGCGTGGGCGGAAAAGGAGGACCGCATCCGCGTCATTCACCGTGAAAACGGAGGGCAGGCGTCAGCGCGGAACCTCGGCATGGATATGGCCGGGGGTGAATACGTGGGCTTTGTGGATCCGGACGATTATGTGGAGCATTCCATGTTTGCCCGCCTGGTGGAGGAAGCCCGCAGGAATGGCGCTGATGTGACGGCCTGCGGCTATACCAGCTTTTCCGACGGAGACGGTTCCGTGCTGGAGGAATTGAGCTGGTCTCCGGCTCCGGGCGTGGACAAGGAGGTGCAGTCAGACGCGATGCGAACGAACTCCGTCTGGGAGCGGATGGACGTGGTGACATGCAACAAGCTGTACCGGAGGGATTTTCTGAACCGGCACGGTCTCCGTTTTGAAACTTCTTTCAGATCCATGGAGGACGACGTCCTCTGGCTGATGGTGCTGGCCCATGCCACGTGCCTGGCCGTGATACCGGACCGCTTGTACTGGTACCGCCGCCAGAGGCGCGGCTCCGTCTCCCAGATGCTGGAAGCGCAGGAACGTCCCCTCCTGCTGGTGGCGGAACGGCTGCTGCATGCCACGGAGTATTGGAAAAAATGCGGCTGGCTGGAATCTGGCCTGGAGCGCGGCTGGGTACTCCGGGCCCTGAGGCATTATCTTCTGGTCCGGCTGCTGAATCCGGGGCAGCCCCTGCCGCAATTGAGTGAGGAGGAATGGGGGCGTCTGCACGGCAAATGCCGGGAATGGTTTGCCCTGGCGGGGAAGGCGGAGGCGTTCCGGACTCTCGGCAAGTGGGACTTTGCGCTGTGCCGGGTGCTGGCCTCTCCGCCGGAACATCCCGGATTCCTGTCCCGTGCGTGGTGGAATCTTCTCTCCCGCTGCCGCGGCCGGCGGGGGCGTTACTACAGGCTTAAAGGGAAACTTTCCTCTTGCGGCGGTGGGAAATAGATTTCCGGCGGACTGGTTCTTAAACTTCTGCGCATCGTTGGGGCTTGCGGGAACGTCCGTATTGAAGTAGGATGGCCGTTGCGGGAAAAGGCGCGGACATCATGAACCATGGTTTCCTCTGGTTTTTCCCATGAAAAACTGAATGATACTCCTGATTCCTCTATGGATGGTACTGTTTCCATTATTTTACCCTGCTACAACGTTGCTCCCTATCTGGATGAATGCCTGGAAAGCCTGGTCCGGCAGACCTGGGAAGACCTGGAAATCATCTGCGTCAACGACGGCTCCACGGACGATACGCCGGCCGTGTTGCGCGGATGGGCTGAAAAGGACGCCCGCATCCGGGTGATTGACCGGGAAAACGGAGGTCTTTCCGCGGCTCGCAATACCGGGATAGATGCAGCGACGGGCGAATACATCGGCTTTATAGACCCGGACGACTACGTGGATATTTCCATGTATGCCTGTCTGGTGGAGGAAGCCCGCAAGCATGAGGCGCAGGTGACGGCCTGCGGTTACGTCAGTTTTTCCGATGGTGATGGAAAAGTACTGGAAGAATGCTCTCATTCCCCGTTATGCGGAGTGGAGGAGAATGCGCGCGCGAGCGTATTCCAAGAAGATGCTGTCTGGAAAAGAATGGACGTGGTTGCCTGGAACAAACTGTACAAGAGAGAATTCCTGGAAAGTCTCGGGTTCCGGTTTGAACTTTCGTTCAAGGGCGGGGAAGATGACGTATTCTGGCTGATGACGCTCCCTCACGCCTCCCGCCTGGCCGTCATTCCGGATCAACTGTACTTTTACCGCAGGAAAAGGGCCGGGTCCCTTTCCGATATTTGGGACCGGGACGGATGGTTTTACTCCATGAACATGGACCGCCTGGAATACGTGACGGCCTACTGGAAAAAAATCGGGTGGCTGGAATCTGCCGTCAGGCAGGGCTGGCTGGGCCATGTCATGAAGCGTTATCTGCTGGCTCATGTCACTTCCGCAGAAGAAATCTTTCAGAGGCTGGATGAAGAGGAACGCCGGGGATTGGCGGCGCGTTACCGCAAATGGTTGAAAGACGTGGAAATTGCGCCCGGCTTTGCATGTTTGAACAAGTGGGACCGCGCGTTCTGCCTCCTGCTTAGTGCGGAGACGGTAAAGGTCGGTCCCTGCGGGCGTCTTTACAGTACCCTGATGTCCGCCTGCAGTGGAAGAAAGGGGCGGTACCACCGCCTTAAGCTCCTGTTATCCGGATTATCATGAAAACCGCCGTTTCCGTCATCGTCCCTTGTTACAATGTAGAACCCTACGTGGACGATTGCATGTCCGGCCTGGCGGAACAGACGCTGGCCCCCATGGAAATCATTTGCGTGGATGACGGCTCCACGGACGGGACGCTGGAGCGTCTGTACCGGTGGCGGGAAAAAGACAGTCGCCTCCGGATCATCAGCCAGGCCAACGCGGGGGTGTCCGCCGCGCGTAATGCGGGGCTGGATGCCGCGGAGGGAAAATACGTGGGCTTTGTGGACCCGGATGACCGGGTGGACCGGAGGATGTTCTCGCGCCTGCTGGGCGCCGCTGAAAAGAATGATGCGGACGCCGTGGTGTGCGGCTACCGGGAATTTGTGGAAAAAGACGGTGTGGTTGTTCATGAGGGCGGCTGGTCCCCGGATGATGAATTTTATGCGGAGGAACGTGTGGAACAATTCCGCCGCGGTTCCGCCTGGTGCCGGTGCGTGGGCCCCGTGTACAACAAGCTGGTCCGCAGAAGCCTGATGGAAGAGCATGGCCTCCGTTTTGTAGAAGGGCTGAAGGAGGGGGAGGACCTGGCCTTCCTGTTGATGCTGCTGCCCTTTGCTCCCCGGCTCCGGACCTTGTCGGACCGTTTTTACCATTACCGCAGGGAACGTCCCGGCTCCGCCACGTATGGAAGGGACCTGCTGCTGGGGGATTTCCGCATGGACCTGCTGGGCATGGACCGGGTGGCCCGTTTCTGGGAACGGCATGGATTGCTTGATTCTGCGGCGCTCTTCGGTCTGGTGGACTACTACATGGAATTCATCCGCAGGCACTTCATCATGAAAGAAGGGGCCTTCTTCAAGGCCTCACGGGAAGAACGGGAAGTCCTCCTTTCCGGATGGAAAAAGTGGCTGGAACTGGTGGGCGCAGAGAAAATCCTCAGCCAACTGGACAGGTGGGACCAGGCGTTCTGCCGCCTGTTGCTGGACTACCCCCTTCAGGGCAATCTCCTTTCTTCCCTGCATTGCCGCCTGATGTCATCCCGCAAAGGGCGCCGGGGGGCTTATTATGCCTTGAAACGGCATCTTATAGAGTGAGGCGGGGAGAGCCCCATGCCCGTCGGCTCCTGGTGTTGCTTGATACCGTGACGATGCTGGCGGATGAAAATCACCACAGCCCGGTTGGTATGGAAGTTTTGGTCTTTGAGCCTAGGACGGAGTATCATTAAATTCTTGTTGAAGCCAATCAACAAAATCAAGATTGGAGTTCGAAATTTTATAAAGACAGAACAGGGTATTACTGAGGACCGCCCGAGTTGTTGGATGGCTTTCTCCGAGCGTCTTCTGGAGAATTTGAAGGGCTTGTTGAAAGAGCGGAAGTGCCTGGTCGTACCGTCCCTGGCTCTTGTACAGGAAAGCCAGATTGTTGTAGCTGGTAGCGGTGTCCGGATGCTCCTCGCCGAGCGTCTTCTGGAGAATTTGAAGGGCTTGTTGATAGAGTGGAAGTGCCTGGTCGTACCGTCCCTGGCTTGCGTACAGTTCTGCCAGATTGTTGTAGCTGGTAGCGGTGTCCGGATGCTCCTCGCCGAGCGTCTTCTGCCAGATTTGAAGGGCTTGTTGATAGAGTGGAAGTGCCTGGTCGTACCGTCCCTGACTCTCGTACAGTCCTGCCAGATTGTTGTAGCTGGTAGCGGTGTCCGGATGCTCCTCGCCGAGCGTCTTCTGGAGAATTTGGAGCGCTTGTTGATAGAGTGGAAGTGCCTGGTCGTACCGTCCCTGGCTCTTGTACAGGAAAGCCAGATTGTTGTAGCTGG
>NZ_JABDHQ010000007.1 GCF_018709685.1 Akkermansia muciniphila | reverse complement strand
AATTCTGCGGCGGCCCTTATGTACATGCATATCTGCAAACCGTTTCTTGGAAGCCTCATTGCCGGAACTGCTCTCATTATCCTTCTTCCGCTGCTGCTGATCGTTTCGGGACTTCTTGTACTTTCTACAGGGAAATCCCCGTTTTTTCTGCAAACGCGCGTAGGGTACAGGGGAAGGCTGTTCAAGATCATCAAATTCAAAACGATGACCGATGAAAAGGATGAACACGGCAACCTTCTGCCTGATGAACAGAGAGTGTTCCGGCTGGGGAGTTTTCTCCGCAGCTCCTCCCTGGACGAACTTCCCCAGTTAATCAACATCCTGAAAGGCGACATGGCTTTTGTGGGCCCGCGGCCCTGGATTCCCTCCCAGATGGCCGCTTTCCCGCCCAGCTACTGCCAGAGGCGCTGCTCCGTGCGTCCCGGCATCACCGGCATGGCGCAGATCCATGGCCGCAACGGCATCCCCTTCTACCGCCGCCTCTGCTATGATCTGATTTACGTCCATAACATCAACCTGAAGCTGGACATCTCCCTTATTTTCCAGACGGCACGCACAGTACTGATCCGTGAAGGAATCCAGCAGTGCAACGAGGCATTCCATAACAAGCTGGGACAAACCCTGGTTCATAACGATCTTTCCATGCCTTCCTCCACTCCCTCTCCCAACCGCTCTTTCTGACTCCCTTCACCCAACCTCTCTCCAACCAATGAATATACACCACCTCATTAGCAAAGCCGCCGTCTGCTCCGCAGTCCTGGCCGCTTCCTCTCTCCTCCCTTCCTGCGTCAGCCCCAAGGAAGTCCTCTATATCCAGGACGTCTCCGGACAGACGAATGAAAAGATCAAGGGGAATTACCAGACCCTCATCCAGAAGGATGACCAGCTTTCCATCACCGTGAGCAGCAAGCAGCCT
Organism: Akkermansia muciniphila; assembly: GCF_018709685.1. Lineage (GTDB taxonomy): Bacteria > Verrucomicrobiota > Verrucomicrobiia > Verrucomicrobiales > Akkermansiaceae > Akkermansia > Akkermansia muciniphila_E. The sequence goes on along the minus strand of NZ_JABDHQ010000007.1, from coordinate 144,934 downwards.
GAACTGGCCGCTCCCTTCGCCGTCTCGGAGATAGGCTCCGGCAGCCAGGGCGCCACCTCCCGGAAGGGCTACCTGGTGGATTCAAACGGCTACATCGTTCTTCCGGTCATCGGCAAGATCAAGGCGGCCGGCAAGACCTGCTCCCAGCTGGGAGATGACATTGCCGCCACCCTGAGGAACAGGGATTACATCAGCGACGCCTCCGTCAACGTTCAAATCACCAACTTCAAATTCTCCGTCCTGGGCGAGGTGGCCTCCCCCGGCACCTACACCGTGGACGGCCAGCGCCTGACGATTCTGGAAGCCATCAGCCGCGCCGGAGACCTGAACATTGACGGCAACCGGGACATTACCCTGATCCGGGAGACCAACGGCCGCCGCCAGATCGCCACCGTGGACCTCCGCAGCAAGGACCTCTTCCAGTCCCCTTATTACTACATTCAGCAGAATGACACCCTTTACGTCACGCCTGCCGAACGCAAGATCAACACCCGCAGCGATACTGTCCAGTATGTCGGCTGGGCCGCTTCCGGCCTGGGCCTGATCCTCGGCATCGTCGCCCTGTGCGCCCTGTAGCCGCACCCTGCCCATCCCTCCGGCTTTCCGTTCCGTGGAAAGCCGGCACCTTTTTTTGACCGCTCCCTCTTTTATGCCAGATACTTCTGCTCCCCCCGCCGCACCGCCCGCCGAGGAACCAGAGTCCTCCCTTTCCCTGGATGTCATCACCGGCATTCTTCTCAGACGCTGGTACTGGATTCTGCTCTTTGCCCTGGCCGGGGGCGGCATAGCCTACTACATGACCGGGAAGCAGAATTACATCTTTGAAAAAACAGCCAGCGTCATCATGAGGGAGTCTAGCAAGGAGTCCTCCTCAGACCGCATCAAGGTGGACCTGGGCATGGATTCCGGAGCCGCCAACCTGGCTAATGAAAGCTTCATCCTCCGCTCCAGCACGGTGATGCGGAGCACGGTGGAAGACCTGGCGCTGAATGTCTCCTACTGGAAGCAGCAGGACCTGCGCCAGATAGACCTGTACAGGGACAGCCCCATCACCGTCACGTTTGACGGCATCGCGGAGAACCGCTTCTGCAGCGTGGACGTCACCTTGCAGGAGGGCAACTCCCTGGTGCTGACGTACCATGACATCAACGGCAACCCTGTCCAGGAGAAAGGCACCTTCCACACCCCCATCCATCTTCCCTTCGCCACGGTTACGGTTTACCCCACGTCCAACATGACGGAGGCCGTCCCCGGCACCACCATCACCGTGCGCCGTACCCCCGTGAACGCCGCCGCGGACCAGCTTCTTGCCAATTTTACGGTCATGCGCCCGGACGCCAAGGAGTCCAGCATCCTGCAAATGACGCTGACTTCCACCAATCCGGCCAAAGCCGCCGATACGCTGAACAAGCTGATTGCGGTTTACAATGACCATTCCACGGCGGAACGCCGCACCACCGCGGTAAAAACCAAAGATTTCATCCGGGAACAGCGCGCGCAGGTAGGCGCGGACCTCAAGCAGGTGGACCAGAAAATGGATGATATTAAAATCAAGAATGACATCATCGCAGACACGGAGGCGTCCATTTCCGCAGACTTCAATGCGGCCCAGACCCTGGATAATTCCATCTTTGAGCTCCAGACGCAGATGAAACTGGCGGACGGGCTGAAGGAAAGCCTGAATGCCCTGGACCAGAAGGCGGGCCTCATTTCCCTGGATACCGGCATTGCGGATTCCGGCGTTTCCCGCCAGATTGAAGCCTATAACACCGCCTATCTGGAATACCAGAAAGTAGCCGGCAGCGCAGGGGGGCAGAACCCCATTGTGGTTACCCTGACCAAGAAGATGGACGCCACCCGCAGCGCGGCGGCCCGTTCCCTGGACAATCTCCGCAATAACCAGAAACTCCAGCTTGAGGAGCTCACCAAGAAGCGTGAAAACATCGGCAAAAGGCTCACGGCCACTTCCGGAAAAGCCCGGGAGCTGACGCCCCTGGACCGTGAACACCGGGTGAAGGAGGAACTTTACCTCACGCTGTTGAGCAAGGAGCTGGAAAACGACCTGACGCTGGCCCTGACGGAATCCTCCGCACGCGTGCTGGAGGCGGCCCACGGCCCGGACTCCCCCATCGCCCCCAACACCAGAAAATCCGTGCTGACCGCGGCCGCGGGAGGCGCCATTGCCTGCATCCTCGGGTTCCTGGGTCTAGCCCTGCTTAACAACAAGGTGAAGAACAGGAAGGACCTGAACGCCCTCACCCACCTTCCCGTGGTAGCGGAACTCCCGGCCATGACCAAGAAGGAGCAGAGGAACGTGGCCCGCATGTTCACGGATGAGCATTCCGTCATTTCAGAGTATTTCCAGATCCTGTGCCACAATGCGGACTCCATGCTTCCAGTCACCCGGAACCAGGGGCACGTCATCCTCCTTACCTCCACCATGCAGGGGGAAGGCAAAACCTTCATCTCCGCGAACCTGGCCCTGGCCTTTGCCAACATCGGCAAACGCGTGCTGGTTATTGACGGAGACCTGCGCAGGGCGTCCCTGTCCAAACAGTTGGACGGCAAGGGACGCAAAGGGCTGAGCACTATCCTGCTGCGCAAGGTGGAAGACCCGTTTTCCGTCATCCGCACCCTGCCGGAACACGCCGGGGTGGACATCCTGTACGCCGGACCGCAGGTTCCCAATCCCGTCACCCTGCTCTCCCTGCCGGAGATGGAGGAACTCATCCGGCTCTTCAGGGAACGCTATGACGCCGTCATCATTGACTCCCCCCCGTACGGCATCCTTGCAGACACGGCCATCCTGGCCAGCCATGCGAACATCTCCCTGTACGTCATCCGCAGCAACAGGATAGACAAGCGGCACATCTCCACCGTCCAGCAGCTTGCGGATTCCGGCCAGCTTCCCAATCTGGGCTTCATCATCAACGCCGTGGATTTCAAGGCCAGCAGCTACAGTTATTACGGCTACGGCTATCACTACGGCAACACCCCCAAGAACGCTCATTCCTGATCTCCCAGCCTTGTTTTCCTCCCTCTTCCAACCCAGGCTCAAGACCGCCGCACTCTGTCCTGACGGAATGGACATGCACTGCCACCTGCTGTGGGGCGTGGACGACGGGGCGCACACCCTCCAGGACAGCAGGGACATCATTTCCCTGCTGAAAGCCAGGGGATTCCGGGGCGCGTACTGCACCCCCCACATCATCAGCCGCTACCCCTCCAACACCCCGGCCAGCCTGAAAGCCCGCTTCCGGGAGCTTCTGGACTCCCTGCCGGACCGGAATTTCGACCTCCGGCTCTCGGCGGAGTACATGCTTGACGAGAACTTCGAGCGGATGTTCACGGAGGAGGAGCCGCTCAGCCATGACGGCACGCACCTGCTCGTGGAGCTTCCGCAGTTCCGCCTGCCGAATGCGTGGATGGACATGCTCCAACTGGTCCGGGACAGGGGATTCATTCCCGTGCTGGCCCATCCGGAGCGGTACGGGAAGATCATGCCTCCGGAGGAACTGGCCGCCCTGGCCTCACGGGGCATCCGCTTCCAGGGGAATATAGGTTCCCTGTTCGGCCTTTACGGAAAAACCTGCCAAGCGGTCGCCCGGCAGTTCCGGAAGGAAAACCTGTACCTGTGGTGGGGAACGGACGCCCACCATGCCGGCATGCTGAAAAAACTCCGCCTGTAATCCCGCCAGGCCCCGCCACATGAAGATCACCGTCGTCACCGTCTGCCGCAATAGCGCCTCCACTCTCCGGGACACCCTGGAGAGCGTGCTCGCGCAGTCCTGGAACGATTACGAATACCTGGTGGTGGACGGCGGCAGCACGGACGGCACCAGGGAAATGCTCCAGGCCTTTGAAGACCGCTTCCGCGGACGGCTGAAATGGATTTCCGAACCGGACAACGGCATTTACGACGCCATGAACAAGGGCATCCGCATGAGCACCGGGGACGTCATCGGCTTCCTGAACGCGGATGACTATTACCAGGACAACGGCGTTCTGAAGGCCATTGCGGAAGCCTTCGCCCGGCACGGGGCGGACGCCGTCCACGGCAATCTGCATTACATTGACGGAGCCCGTAAAATCGTCCGCACGTGGCGCGGCGCGGGCTACCGCCCCGGCGCCTTCCAGCGCGGGTGGTGCCCGGCGCATCCCACGTTTTACTGCAAAAAAGAATGCTTCACCCGCTACGGCGGCTTTGACCCCTCCATCGGCAGCGCGGCGGATTTTGAACTGATGCTCCGCTTCATTGAAAAGAACCGCATCTCCACGGCTTACATGGACCGCAACATGGTGTTCATGCGCCCCGGCGGTTCCAGCACGGCGGGCCTGCGGGCCATCCTGCGCAATACGCGGCAGAACCGGGCGGCCTTCCGGAAGAACCATCTCCCCTGCCCCTGGCATTACGGCGTCACGCGCCTGCTGTCCAAGGCCGCCTCCACACGCAATCCCCTCCATTACTTTTTCAAAGCCCGGTAACCTTCCTTCCCTCCCCCCGCTTTTTCCGTTTCCACCTCCGTTCCGCCGCCATGAACCTGATCTTTTACTTTGACCACCCCATTTTACCCCATGCAGGGGGAACGGAACGGGCGGCGCACCTTCTGGCGGAGGCCCTGTCACGGCACGGCCACCGGGTTTCCTTCCTGTCCCTCCGGCGGCCGGATTCCCTGCCGGCCGCCTCCCCCTACTTTTACCTCCCACGGACAGACACGCTCTCCTGCGCGGAAAACAGGGAGTACGTGGAAACCCTGTGCGCCGCACAAGGGATTGACTGCATCATCAACTGCGGGGCCAACCAGGACGACTCCTTCTTTTTCAGCCATGAGCGCCTTTCCGTTCAGGCGTCCATCGTCTCCTGGATTTCCTTTGACGTCCGCACCGGACTGGACTACTTTTCCGCCCTGCTCCGGAAGGATTTCAGCACCTGGGGCAATGCCGTGAAAACCCTGCTGCGCCGGGCCATCCTCCCGTACAGGAAATATCAGGCCGTAAGCGCCAAGAGGAAGAAATACCGGGACATGTTCCGCGGCTCCGACAAGGTGGTCTTCCTTTCCAGCCGTTATGCGCAGGATGCCCTTCAACTGGCCGGAGCGCCGGAAAGGGCGCGGCTGTACTCCATCCCCAACCTGCTGACTTATGAGCCTGTGGAAACCGGCCCCTGCCGCAAGGAAAATGCCGTCCTTTACGTAGGGCGGCTGGTGGATTCCCCCAAGAAGGTAGACCGCCTGCTGAACGTCTGGAAGAGAGTCCACCCCCGGCATCCGGACTGGAGCCTGTACCTGCTGGGGGACGGCCCGGAACGCGGCGCCCTGGAACGGCTGGCGGCGCGGCTGAAACTGGAAAACGTCCATTTTGAAGGCGTCCGGGACCCGGCCTCCTATTACAGGAAGGCCAGAATCCTGTGCCTCACCTCCACGCATGAAGGCATGCCCATGGTGATTAACGAGGCTCTTTCCCATGGCTGCATCCCCGTTGCCTTCAACAGTTTCCACGCCGCCGCGGAAATGCTGCCAGACCGGGAGACGGGCCGGCTCATCCCTCCCTTCAGCCTGCGCCTGTTCGCCCGGGAGCTGGATGACCTGATGAGCGGCCCCCACGTGCCTCCCCGCACGGACGTATTAACCCATTACCAGCCGGAAAAAGTCATTCCCCAATGGCTGGAATGCCTGCAAGAACAACCATGAGCAACATCGTCATCTATCTCCCAAGCGAACCTCTGGGCAAGCAGGGCGGCATGGAGCGCGCCACCCATGGCCTGGCTGAAATGCTGCGTGACGCCGGGCACCGCGTCCTGCTGCTTTGCCGTGAGAAAAACAGGCTGGGGGAAACGTATTTCCCGCCCGTTCCCCTGACTTTCCTGCCTCCGGGCCTTTCCCGCCGGGAGGAGCAGGATTACCTGCGGAAATTGCTGTGGGAGGAAAAGACGGACGTCCTCATTGACCAGACGGAGGGGGGCATCACCGGCCGCTGGGGCATCTTCAGCAGCCGCGCCCAAATGAAGGAGGATTCCCTGAAGCTGGTTGCCGTACAGCATAGCTCCCAGTATTCCTCCCTCCGTTATTACCGTCTTGTCCACAAGCGCCGAGGCGCACGCACGTTCCCGGGGAAACTGCGGAACCTCCTGTTCAACGCCCTGGTGCTTCCCGTCAAGCGGCGGCGGGCGTGGCGCCTGCAAAAGAGCCTGTTCCGGGACCTCGCGGCCAATTATGACCACATCGTCACTCTTTCCAGCGGCGGCATGGAGGAGTTCCGTCTTCTGGCCCCCCGCACCCCCGCGGAAAAACTGGCGGCCATTCCGAACGCTCTCCCCCTGCTTGAAGACGCGCCCGCACCGCAGGAAAAGGAAAAACGCGTCCTCTTCGTCGGCAGGCTGGACAACTCCGTCAAGGGCGTGGACAGGCTGCTGAGGATATGGGCCCGCGCCGGAAAGGCCCTGCCGGACTGGCGCCTGGACATCGTGGGCGACGGCCCGGACGCCGCCCGCCTGAAGGAGCTGGCCCGGGAACTGAACTTGTCCGGCGTCTCCTTTGAGGGCTTCCGGAATCCGGCCCCCTATTACCGGCGTTCCTCCATCTTATGCCTGGCCTCCACCTTTGAGGGCTTCGGGCTGGTACTGCCGGAAGCCATGCAGAACGGCTGCGTCCCCATGGCCTTCAACAGCTACGCCGCCGTGCGCGACCTCGTTATTCCGGACCGCACGGGCATCCTGGTTCTCCCCTTTGACGAGGAGGAGTACGCGCGCCAGCTCATCCGCCTCATGCAGGACGCCCCCCTCTGCGCCGCCATGGCGCAGGCCGGGCTTCAGCATGCCTCCCTCTTCTCCCCGGCGTGCGTCGTCCGGGAATGGAACTCCCTGTTCCAGCGTTAACCAGCCAATACTCCAATGAAGATTCTCTTTTGTTTCATGGGCACGCTTAACCCCTCCTGCGGCGGGGTGGAACGCACCATGTGCAACCTGATTCATGAATTGCAGGACCGCGGGCACGAATGCACGGTCGTGAGCTGGTACCGGAACGCCCCTTACGCGCCCTTTTCAGCCATTCAGAAGATACTGCCCACGCCGCCCGCCGGGGCCAGGGAGCAGCGGCAGCAGGGCTTCCGGCAGGTCATGGCGGAACTGGCGCCGGACGTCATCATCCATGACGGGGAACTGCTGGGGGCCTGGGCCCTTTTCCCCGGCATGGCCGGAAAAAAACGCCTTCTGGAAGCTTTTCCGGGAAAACCCCCAGTCATTGTCGACATGCACCACTCGGACATCCGGGGGCGCCTCCGCGCGCCTTTCCTGAAAAGAATGTACTACGGCCTCACGTGGCGCAGGAATTTCTACCTCCGCATCGCGCACGCGGACGCCTTCGTCGTCCTGTCCGATTCTTTCAGGAAGGATTTTTACGCCTTCCTGCCGGGAGTCCGCCGGGAGAAGATCACCGCCATCCCGAACATGAATTCCTTTGAAAACGAAAGCATCCCTGCCGCAAAAGAGAAGGAAGTCCTGTTTGTGGGGAGGCTGGACAATCCCGTGAAGGGCGTGGACCGCCTGCTGAAGATATGGAGCGCGGTCTGCCACCGGGAACCGGGCTGGTTCCTCCGTATCGTAGGGGACGGGCCGGACCGGGAATTCCTCACCGGGCTGGCGGAGGAATGCGGCTGCGCCAATTACTCCTTTGAAGGCGCTTCCGACCACCCGGAGGAATACTACCGCAGGGCCTCCATCCTGTGCATGACCTCCACGTTTGAGGGCTTCGGCATGGTCCTGATTGAAGGCATGCAGCACGGCTGCGTCCCCATGGCCTTTGAATCCTTCACCGCCGTGCGGGACATCATTGACCCGGACCGCACGGGCATCCTGGTCCCGCCCTTTGACCTGGAGCAGTACGCCGCCCGGCTCCTGGACCTCATGAGGAACAGCGGGAAAAGGGAGGCCATGTCAGCGGCCTGCTTCCGGAGCAGCCGGAAATTCAGCAAGTCCCGCATCACCGGCCTGTGGGAAGACCTGCTCTCCACGCTGGCGGGAACGTCCAGATGAACCGCTCCCCTTCTCTTTCCACCATCCTTTCCTTATATTCATGAAGATCTGTTTCATCGCCTGGGAACGTTTCGGCGTGGGGGGAGTCTCCCGCGTGCTGACGCGCGTCATGAACGCTCTGGCCCGGGAACATGACCTCAGCGTGTACTGCCTGAGACAGCCCCCGCTGGAAAACGCGTACGGGCTGGACCTGGACAGGATACGCTTTTTCCACCATGAAATGAATCTTTACGAGAAGATAAGGCGTTCCGCGGCGGACAGGCTGGTCACCCGCACCCCGCTGTTCTCCTCCTGCGCCGGAGCCCGCGCGTACGCCCTCCTGCGGTACACGCGCGCCTTTAAAAAACGCCTCGCCGGGCATATCAACAGCCAGAGGTATGACGCCGTCGTGTTCGGCTCCGGATTTGAAGACTCACTCCTGCTGGCCCTGGTCCAGCCGCATCTTTCCCCCGGCACCAGGACCATCTCCTGGTCCCATGCGGCGTATGAAGACTACTTCGGGTTCAAGGGGCCCCATTTCGCCCGTTACTTCCGCCACGCGCTCCAGCGGTTCTACCGCCGTTTTGACCAGATCATCGTCCTGTCAGACCACGACCGGGAGAGCTTTGAAACGCAGCACCGGCTGAAGACGCGCCGCATTTACAACCCGGCCAGCTTCACGGCCACGGAGCATTCCTCCCTGACGTCAAAGACGTTCGTCTTTGCAGGCTCCCTCTCCTCCCACAAGGGAGCGGACCTGGCCCTGGAGGCGTTTGAGGAATTCTCCCGCCGGAACGGGGAATGGAACCTGCACGTGTACGGGGAAGGCCCGCTGCGCCCGTGGATGGAGGAATTCATCCGGAACCGCGGCCTGCAAGCCCGCGTGCGCCTGCACGGCAGCTGCGGAGCCATGGAGCGGGAATACCCCAAACATGCCGTTCTGCTGTTCCCCTCCCGGTGCGAGGGCTTCGGCCTCGTGCAGATTGAGGCCATGGGCTGCGGCCTTCCGGTCCTGGCCGCGGACATCCCCATCTGCCGGGAACTCATCCGTGACAGCGGGGCGGGCCGCCTGTTCCCCGCCGGAGACAGCCACGCCCTGTGCGCCGCCATGCTCTCCATGGCCGCGGAGGACCTGGCCCCGTACGCCCGGAAAGCGCGGGAGCAGGAACCGCGCTTTACGCTGGAACGGATCATCCGCGAATGGAACGAGACGCTCAAGGAGGGAAACGCATGAAAAAGCTTCTTCTGCTGGAACCTGTCAGGAAAAAGGGGAACCACCAGTTCTTCATGGACTGGTTTGCCCGGGCGTGGCAGGCCGCAGGGGGCGGCGTGAAACGCAGGCGCGCCGTACCGTGGCCCGCGCTCCTGACGATTGCCCGGCTGAAGCTCTCCGCGGGCCTGCCCCTGCTCTCCTCCCGGCGGCCGGCCCTGCTGGTCCCCGGCGCGGGCTATCCGGACTCCTTCGCGTGGCCGTACGCCTATACGCATGAAATCGTGCCCATGCTGTGGGACGTGTGGCCCCGGTACTGGCCGCGCCTTATCTCCTCCCTGAAGCGGCACCATGTCCGCACCTTCCTGTGCACCTCTTCCCGCGTCTGCGAATACGTCCGGAAGGAACTGCCCCGTGTCCGTGCCGTCCACGTTCCGGAAGGCATTGACCCCGCGGGCTACCTGCCCGGAAAGGACCTCCGGGAAAGGCCCGTTGACCTTCTGGAACTCGGCAGGCAGATGCCTTTCTTCCACCGGGCGGCCGTCCGGGCCTGCCGGGAGCATCCGGAATGGACCCATCTGTTCCCCGCCGCAGAGGGCCCCCTCCTGTTCCCGGATTTCCGCTCCCTCTGCGAAGGGCTGGCCTCCGCAAAAATCACCGTCTCCTATCCCCGGTGCGATACGCACCCGGACATGGCCGGAGAGGTGGAAACCCTCACCCAGCGCTACTGGGAATGCATGCTGTCCCGCACGCTCCCGGCAGGCAGGGCCCCGCAGGAGCTGGTTGACCTGCTGGGGTATAATCCCGTCATGGAAGTGAGCGAACGGAACGCCCAGGAACAGATCACCCGCCTTTTAACGGACATCTCCTCCTACCAGGACCTGGTGGACAGGAACTACCGGGCAGCGCTCCGGCACGCCCCGTGGGAGGCGCGCCTGTCCGCCCTGCTGCCGCAACTGGCCCTGCTGGGCTACCAGCCGTGAATTACCCGCTCCGCATGACTTCCCATTCCTGAACCACATGGCCCCCCTTCTCCAGTACATCAGAAAAAACGGAACATGGTCCTTCGCGGCCATGGTGGCGATTGCCGCCACCATGACGGGGGCCGTCTCCTTTCTTTCCCCCCTGTACCCGGTGATGCTGGCGGCGGGCGCCGCCGTGTGCGTGGCAAAGGCGAAGAAGACCAGCCTGGCGCTGGTGCTGATGGCGGCAGCCTGCGTCCTGAGCCTGGTGTTCAACCACCCGCCCGCCATTTTCAAGCCCTGGTACCGCCTGGGTTATTTCCTCATCCTCCTGCTGGCGCTCACCCCCCTGACCGCCTCCCGCCCCTTGAACGTCTTCCGCCTGAACCTGTTTCTGTGGCTCATGCGCTTCTGCGTCTTCATCGGCGCAGGCTCCTTCATCGGCTACTTTCTGGGGATCAACTACATGCGCCATAATGCCAGCGGGATGATCAATGTGGCGGGCCTCTTCGGGGGCCTGGTCTGGCAATCCATCACGCTGGGGCTGCTCGCGGGGCTGGGGCTGGTTTACCTGATCGTCATCCACATGGAAAACCGGCATTCCGGCAAAAAAGAACTTTATATCCGCCTGGGCCTGATGGTCGCCTGCCTGGGCTCCATCCTGCTCTCCGCCTCCCGCTCCGCCCTGGTAGCCACCCTGATGGGGACGGCCTACGTCTTCTTCATGTACTTCAGGCACTCCCCCAAAAAACTCTTCAGGGCGCTGCTGGCCCTGTTCTTCCTGGGAATTGTCCTGGTGCCTTTCGTCCAGCACTTCGGCGCCAATACGCTTGCCAAGCAGCAGGCCAACGTAGGCATGGGCAGCGCCATATCCTCCCGCTCCCACCTGTGGCAGGACCGGGAGAACGAATTCCTCTCCTCCCCCCTGTTCGGCGTGGGCTTCGCCTCCCAGAAAATCATTTCATTCAAGCAGTCCTTGGTCACCGGAATCATTGAGCCGGGCACGTCCTACGGGGCCGTCTTCGCCATGACGGGCCTGCTGGGCGGCGTCCCTTTCCTGTTCATCCTGTTCGGCAACCTGCTCAAGCGTCCGTTCCGCACGCCCGGCTCTCCGCCCATTTCAGCGGCGCAGGCGGCGCTGGCCCTCTTCTCCGTCCACATGGTCGCGGAGGGGTACGTCTTTGCCGCCGGCTCCGGACTGTCCGCCGTCTTCTGGGCCACCATCGGCGGGGCCTATGCCTGCCGCAACCTTCCCAATGGAGGAAAATAACACCATGGAATTCGTCTTCTGGCAAAACATGCTCAGCATTCACCAGTCAGCCCTGATTAAGGCGCTGGCGCGGGAACATGACGTCCTGCTGGCGGTTCAAACGGATTTTGAAGGGGAGCGGCGCGCCAGCGGCTGGGCGGTGCCGGACATGGGGAATGCCCGCGTCCTCCTTTCCCCCTCCCCCTGGGAGGCGGAGGAAACCGTACGCGCCCATCCCGCCGCCATCCATGTATTTTCCGGCATCAACACCTATCCCATGGTGTACGCGGCCTTTAAACAGGCCGTCCGCAGCGGCCTGAAAATCATGGTGTACGCGGAACCCTACCGCCGCCAGGGGTGGCGCGGCGCGCTGAGGGCCCTCAAGTACCGCCTTCTCCATGCCCGGTACGGAAAAAAAATAACGGCCCTGCTGGCCACGGGCAGGCTGGGCGTGGAGTGCTACCGCCGCGCCGGGTTCGCGGAGGATTCCATCTTTGAATGGGGCTATTTTACGGAAGCCGCAGAAGCCCCGGATACTTCCGCCGCCAAGGCCCCCGGTTCTGGGGAAAAACCGGACCTTCTGTTCGTGGGCCAGCTTATCCCGCGCAAAAACATTCTGCCCTTCCTCCGCGCCGCACGGCAGTGCAGCGGAGCCTTCCGCCGCTGCCATGTGGTGGGGGACGGCCCCCTGAGGGAGCAGGCCGCCCTGGAGGCGGAGGGCTGCGCGCAGATTTCCCTGCTGGGCACGCGGGGGAATGAGGAAACGCGGGAGCTGATGCGCCGGTGCGACCTGCTCGTCCTCCCCAGCCTGTTTGACGGATGGGGAGCTGTGGTGAATGAAGCCCTCCAGGCCGGAATGAGGGTGTTATGCTCCACCGCGTGCGGAGCCGCCAGCCTGCTGGACGGCCATTTGCGGGGCGGCACGTTTGACCCGGCGCTGCCGGACAGCCTGCCTCGCGCCCTTCAGGAGTGGCTGGCCAAAGGCCCCCTCACCCCCGCGGAACGGAACGCCATCTCCGCCTGGGCGGAACAGCACGCCGGCGGAACCGCCGCGGCGCATTACCTGGAACAGATCGCCGCCTGGACGGAAGGACGGGAACGGAACCGCCCCGCGGCTCCCTGGGCGCAGCTCAACGGAACGGAATCATGAAGATACTGCATACCATCGCCTCCATGTCCTCCCGGTCCGGGGGAACCACGGCCTGCACCCGCGAGTTGGTCCGGGCCCTGAATGATGCGGGCTGCCGCACGGACGTCCTCACCGTGGAGGACAGCGCCGGGAGCGCCCCGGAGGAGGAAAGCGCCTTCATCCACGCCGTTCCCAATGACCTGCGCACCCCGCTGGGCATCTCCCGGAACCTGCGCCGCTGGCTGGAAAACTGGCAGGATTACGACCTTTACCACACCAACGGCCTGTGGCTGGACGTGAACCACGCCACCTGCGCGGAGGCCAGAAGGGCGGGCAAGCCCTGCGTGGTCTCCCCCCACGGCATGCTTTACCCCCAGGCCCTGGCCATCAAGCCCGGGAGGAAGAAACTCATGCTGGCGCTGGGCCACCGCCGGGACCTGTCCCGCGCGGACTGCATCCACGCCACCTGCCGGGAAGAGGCAAGGCACCTGCGCGGGCTGGGCTTTACCAACCCCGTGGCAGTTATTCCCAATCCGGTGGCCGTGCCCCCGTGGATCAGCCAGATCCGGCGGAACACGGGGGAACGCTTCCGCGCCGGGTTCCTGGGCCGCTTCCACCCCATTAAAAATCTGGAAAGCCTCATCCGGGCGTGGGGAGCCCTCAACCTCCGGAACGGGGAACTCCTCCTCATTGGCGACGGCCCCGCGGATTACGTGGCGCACCTGAAGCGGCTGGCCGCGGAGGAAGGAGGCGAAGGCATCCGGTTCGCGGGATTCGCCGCGGGGAGGGAGAAGTATGAACTGCTCGCCTCCCTCCACGTCCTGTGTGCCCCCAGCCACCAGGAAAACTTCGGCATGAGCATTGCGGAAGGGCTGCTGGCGGGAACGCCCGTCATCGCAGGCACGGGCACCCCGTGGGAGGAGCTCCGCACGCGCCGGTGCGGCTGGTGGCGCGGCAACGGGACCGCCTCCCTGGCCGCCGCGCTGGAAGAGGCACTCAGCCTCACGCCGGAGGAGAACCGCGCCATGGGGGAACGGGGCCGCTCCCTCATCATGGAAACGTATGCCTCCCCCCATGTGGCCGCCAGCATGAAACGCCTGTACGGCTACCTGCTGGGGCGGGAACCCAAACCAGACTTTCTTGACCTGTCATGAACATCCTCTTCCTGCTTGGGAAATTCCCCTCCATCGGCGGCGTGGAGACCGTCACCACCATCCTGGCGAATGAGTTTTCCGCACGGGGGCATGAGGTTCATGTAGCCTCCTTTGAGCAGGCGGCGGAGACGCCCTCTCCCGCGCTGGACAGCCGGGTCACCCTGCACCGCTTAAGCTACCCCGTCTCCGGCCGGGCCAACCGGGACGCCCTCCGGGACATCCTTTCCTCCCGCCGCATCAACGTCATCATCAACCAGTGGTGCCTGCCCTTCCACGTTACCCGCCTGTGCCGGAAGGCCATGCAGGGCCTCCCCTGCCTTCTGCTGGCCGTGCACCACAACGCGCCGGACTGCAACAAGAGGCTGGAAGGCCTCCGGATGCACATGGCCCGGACGGGGAACCCGGTAAAAAAGGCGTTTCTGCGCCTACTGCTGAAAGGCGGCGCCATGGCTACCGGGGCCAGCCTGCGTTACGTTTATGCGCACAGCGACCGTTACATCCTGCTTTCCGACAGCTTCCACCGGGCTTTCCGGAACATCACCGGACTGAAGAATACCGGAAAGCTCCTGACTGTCCCCAACCCCGTCACCGTGGAAAACCGGGAATTCCGCCATGATCCGGCCTTCAAGAAGAAAGAGGTTCTCTTTGTGGGGCGGCTGGAACCCAACCAGAAAAGAGTCTCCCGCGTGCTGGAAACGTGGGCCCTGCTGGAACCCCGCTTCCCGGACTGGACCCTCCGCCTGGTGGGGGACGGCCCGGAAAAGGAGGCCCTTCAGGCATTCTGCGCGGAACACCGCCTGGAACACGTCTCCTTTGAGGGCTTCCAGGACCCGGCCCCCTATTACGAACAGGCGTCCCTGCTCCTCCTGGCCTCGGAATACGAGGGGCTTCCGCTCGCCGTGGTGGAGGGCATGTCCTTCGGCGTCGTGCCCGTCGTCTACGGGAGTTTTTCCGCCGCCTATGACTTGGTGGAGCACGGGAAAAACGGCTGCATCCTGCCCGCGGACAACGGCTTCCAGGCGCAGCAGATGGCGGAACTGGCCGCCGGGCTGATGCAGTGCCCGGACGTTCTGCACGCCATGGCGCGGGAGGCCGCCGCCAAAAGCCGGAAATTCACGCGGGAACACGTCGTCCGCCAGTGGGAGGAAATCTTCCGGAACGGTCCCGCCGCCCGCTAGCAGCTCTTCATTCACCCATCTCATGGAACAGATACGGAAAAAAACGGACATTGTATTCACCATCAGCGGCAAGCTTCTGGCTTCCTGCGCCGTGGCGTACATGGCCCTGCCCACCATCCTTTTCCTGCTGGGCTGGGTCAGGCCCCTGTTCTCCATCCCGGCGGCCATGGCCGTGGCGGCGGCTTCAGTGCTGCTGTGCGTGAAGCTTCCGGCCTCCCCTCTCCACTTCACCCGGCGGCAGCTTGCCGTTTACCTGGGCACCCTGCTTCTTTCCCTCCTGTGGCTGCTGGCGGGCGGCATTACGGGCGTGGCGCTCCAGCACGCGGACTTCGTCGTCCGCAATCCCATTTATGAAACCCTCATCCGGTGTGACTGGCCCCTGGTGGATGCGGACGGCAGCCATTTCATTTACTACCTCGCTTTCTGGCTGCCCCCCGCCCTGGCCTGCAAATGCCTCTCCTGCACGGACGTCTTCATCTCCGGCTACGTCCTGACCGCCTGGATTGAACTGGGCCTGGCGCTGGCGCTCACCGTCCTGTGGGGCAAATTCCGCACGGGCGCCCTGCTCTTCCTGGTCCTGCTCATGTTCCAGGGGCCTCTGGACGGCGTGGTCAGATGGAGCGTGCACCTGTTCAACCCGCAGGGCCAGACAGCCCATGAACTTTACCTGACGGTGCTGGCCTTCTTCGGCGGCGTGGCCCCCACCATGCAATTGCACTACACCTTCCACCACACCACGCTGCTGTGGCTGTTCGTCGCCATGGTCGTCTCCTGGAACATCCCGGCCAGGCACCAGCTCTTTCTTGCCTCCCTGTGCCTGCTCGTCTCCCCCATCGGGTCCGTGGGCCTGCTGGTCTTCATTGCCATCCGGGCGCTGGCCTCCAAAACTCCGGCCATGCAGTACTTCTCCTCCTGGACGGTACTTGCGGGCGGCGCGCTTGTCCTGCTGGCGGGAATCTACTTCATGAGCAGCAACGGGAACAACCGCATCCGCCTGACCTGGGAGGATTCCCCCTTTGACCTGCTCCGGCACGGAGGCTGGAAATTCTGGGGCGCGCTGGCCGGGTCCTGGCTGCTGACAGTGGGCGCTCCGGCGGTCCTCCTGTTCCGGCAGTTTAAAAGGGACGCGTTCTTCTGGAGCGCGCTGGCCATCCTGACCCTCACCTACTTTATTTACATAGGCTCCGTGGGCGGTTACAACGAATTCTGCTACAAGGCTTCCAGCATCAGCTTCTTCTGCCTGGCCCTCCTCTTTACCCGCGTCTTCGTGGAGCCGCTGGGCACCCGCCGGTGGCGCGCATGGTGCGTCTGCTACCTGGCGCTGGCCGCGCTGCCCAGCCTTTCCGTCTTTGCCAAGGCGGCGCCCACGCTCGCCTTCACGGAGCCCGCGCGGCTTGCCAACATGCAGCGGCTGTGGGCGGGCCACCTCCACCATCCGGAGCATCCCTGGAACGCCCCGCTGTGGGGCAAAGGGGAGGGAGCCGCGTTCCGGGCCGTCTATTTCCAGCAGGCCGGGCAGTCCGCGGACGGTCCCCTGCGCCCCTTTTCCACCGGAATCAGGACGGATACGGAACCCTCCGCCGTCCGGACCGCACGCCCCTGACCGCCTTTCCACCATTCAACCTCCATATCCCCACCATGAACCTGTCCCGTTACCAGGAACATTACTCCCTCAGCCACCGCCTCAGGCGGTACGGCTGGTACATCGTCAACCGGACTCTCTTCCGGATGATGGTCACCAACGTCATGAAGGTGCCCCGGAACCTGCTGCTGCGCCTCTTCGGGGCGGACATACCGCTCGTCTCCCTCGTTTACTCCAGCAGTAAAATCTGGGCTCCCTGGAACCTCTCCATGGGGGAATACGCCTGCATAGGCCCGGACACGGAAATCTACAACAAGGCCCCCGTCACCATCGGGAACCACGCCGTCATCTCCCAGGGAACCTTCCTGTGCACGGCCTCCCATGATATTTCAGACCCGGCGCACGCCCTCATCTCCGCCCCCATCGTGGTGGAGGACCAGGCATGGGTGGCCGCGGAAGCCTTTGTGGGCATGGGAGTGACGGTAGGCCGGGGCGCCGTGGTGGGCGCCCGCAGCGCCGTGTTCAGAGACGTGGCCCCCTGGACGGTGGTGGGCGGGAACCCGGCACGGTTCATCAAACAACGCACATTACGCCAGAGCCATGCTTGACCTTTCCGTCATCATCCTTGCCAAAAACGAGGAACTGCACATCCGCCGCTGCCTGGAGAACATCCTTCCGGTGGCCGCGGAAGTCTTCGTCATTGACTGCTTTTCCACGGACAGCACCGTTTCCATCTGCCGGGAATACCCCCGGGTGCAGGTCATCCAGCACGAATGGCCCGGCCTTTACGCGCCGCAGTTCAACTGGGCGCTGGACAACTGCCCCATCCGGACCGCCTGGGTTCTGCGCCTGGACGCGGACGAATGGTTCATACCGGAAGCCCTGGAGGAACTGAAGGAAAAACTGCCCGCCCTGCCGGAAGACGTCACCGGAATCATCCACAAGCGCAGGCACATCTTCCTGGGCCGCTGGATGAAGCACGGCGTTTACCCCGTCAAGCTGCTGCGCCTGTTCCGGCACGGAGCCGCCAGATGCGAGCAGCGCTACATGGACGAGCACATCCGGCTCAGCCGCGGCCATGCCGTGGAGTTTGAACACGACTTTGTGGACGAGAACCTGAACGACCTGGGCTGGTGGGCGCACAAGCACGTGGATTACGCCTCCCGGGAGCTGGCGGACCTGGAAGACATCCTTTCCTCTTCCGCGGCGGATTCCGGTTCCGGCATCAGCGGGCAGGCCGGGAAAAAGCGCGGCATGAAGGAACGCTACGCCCGCCAGCCGCTGTTCTGGCGTTCCTTTGCCTACTTCTGCTACCGCTATTTTTTCAAACTGGGTTTTCTGGACGGCAGGGAAGGTTTTTTGTGGCATTTCATGCAGGGGTGGTGGTACAGAACCCTCGTGGACGCCAGGCAGTTTGAAAAACAGAAAAACGGTTCCGGCAAAACGCCGCGCTGACTCCCTCCATTCACGCTTTTCCATGAAGCCCTTCTTTTCCATCATCATTCCCGTTTACCGTTCGGAGGCCTTTCTCCGGGACTGCCTGGATTCCATCCGCAGCCAGACCCTGGAGGACTGGGAGTGCATCTGCATCAATGACGGCTCCCCGGACGGGTGCGGGGATATTCTGGACGAATATGCCCGCACGGACGCCCGCTTTACCGTCATCCACCAGGAGAACCGGGGCGTGAGCGCCGCGCGCAACGCGGGCCTTTCCCGGGCGCGGGGAATCTGGACCGCCTTTATTGACGGGGACGACGCCGTGGAGCCGGACATGCTGGCCTGCCTCCATGAAGCCGCCCTCCGGACGCCGGAAGCGGCGTTCCACTGCTGGGGCATCAGCAAGGATTTCCACGCGGGAAGCCGCCTCATCCGCACGGAAACCACGCTGCCCAGCCGGGACCAGTACATCCCGGCGGAGGAAACGGGAACCTTTCTGCGCTACCTGCTGACCAGCCTGGACATGGAATCCTCCTGCAACAAATTGTTCCGCACGGAGCTTCTGGAAAAAAACGGCCTCCGGTTCAATGCCTCCGCGGTGGTGTTTGAAGACTTCCAGTTTGTCCTGGACTACCTTTCCTCCTGCGCGCCGGGCATCAGCCTGGTGAAAAGGGCGTTCTACCACTACCGCGCCCATGAGGAGGAAAACGGAGCGGCCAAGCGCAGCCGCTTCAACCTTGTGCAGGACATCGACGTGCTGGCGGCCAAATTCCTGGCGTGGACGGACACCCTAGCCCTCCCGCAGGAAGACGTTCCCGTGGTCAAAGGCTACATCCTGCAAAAAATCAACGTAATCTTCCACGCCCTCCGGCAGCAGCCCTACGCCGCCCGCAAAGCGGTGTTCCGGGACTTCCTTTCCAGCGGGCTGGCCGCGCGCAAGGCAGATCTGCGCCTGTGCGGCCCGTACTTCCACCTGGTCTGCCGCCTGCTGGCCGCGCGCAGGTACCGCATGGCCCATCTCCTGCTGAAAACAAGGCACCTTTAACGCCGTGCCCTCCCTCCTCTCCTCTCTCTTTCCCTTATCCAGCCATGCAAGCCGCCCTTGACAGTTCCATCCCCGCACCCGCCGCCGCGCCCGGCAGGGAGCGGATTCCGCAGGCGGACTACCTGAAGGGAATCCTGATTACCCTGATGGTTCTCTTCCACCTGTCCTGGTTCTCCACATACTACCTGGACGTCACGCGGTACGTGTACGTTTTCCACATGTCCGGGTTCATTATCCTGTCCGGCTTCTTTGCCAATACGGACAAGGCTCCGCGCCGGTTCCTGAAAACGTGGCTGGGCATCCTGGTTCCGTACCTGGTGTTTGAAGCTCTTTATTACCTGGCTCTTTCCCTTCTTCCGGCGTCCATTCCCGCCAGCAACCGCCTGGAACCAGCGTTCACGGCCTTCTGGAAAACGCTGCTGCTGGCCCCGGCGGGAACGTACTGGTACCTCTATCTTCTGGTGGTGTGCCTGGGCGTTTATTATCTCGTCTCCCGCATTCCGCGGCTCTCCCCTCCGGCACGGCTGGCCATATCCGCCGCCGTCCTGACGGCGGTTTCCTGGCTTAACCCGGCGTTCCAGATGATTCACGTCAGTTATTTCCTGCTTGGGGCCTTTTTCCGGATAACAGGGGTTCCCATCCTGAAATGCTTCTTCCCCACCCTGTGGGCCGTGGTCCCCGTAACCGTGCTTTTCCTGCTTTTCCCCCTCCCCTCCAGGGACAGCATGGCGGCCCTGTGCCTGTGCATGCTGACGCTCAGCTTTCTGGTAAAGACGTATGACCCCGCGGGAAAGGCCGTCCGGCGGCTGTTCACCTACCTGGGCAGGAACTCCCTGTCCATCGTGATCTTTTCCCCCGCCTTCACGCTCCTGTGCAAGCCGCTGGCCCCGGTCCTGGCCTTTGATTCCAGCAGAATCTGCTTTGCCCTCCTGTCCGTAACGCTGGTGCTGGCCGGCTGTCTGGCAGCCACCAGGCTATGCGACGCGCTGGGCTGGAGCAGGTTCCTGTTTTTCAAAGAGAAGATGTACTGCCCCCTGGCTCCATCCCGGTAATCCCATTGTTTCCCCGTTCGTCCCATTGAATTTCCAGACGCCCCATTCATGAACCCCGCCACACGCCATCCCCTGTTCAGCATCATCATCCCGGTTTACCGGAATGAAAAGCGCCTTGCGGCCTGCCTGGATTCCATCCGTAGCCAGACGGTGGAGGAATGGGAATGCATCTGCATTGACGACGGCTCTACGGACGGGAGCGGCGCCATTCTGGATGAATACGGCGCCAGGGACGCGCGGTTCAAAATCATCCACAAGCGGAATGAAGGCGTATCCGCAGCCCGCAATCTGGGCATGGAACTGGCGCAGGCCCCGTACCTGATGTTTGTGGATGCGGATGATGAGCTCCTTCCGGAAACCCTTCAATGCTGCCGGCAGGCAATCCGGGACTCTTCCCCCGGCATCATCGTCTTCGGGGCCCATCTGCTGGATGCGGACTGGAAGGGTTTTCTGGCCCCCACGGTAAGCCCCATGCCGGAAGATTCCACGGCCTCTTTCTCCTCAGGCGTTCCCTTTGTAGCAAACAATAATATTCCGGCCTGCTGGGGCAAGGTATATGAAAAGGAAATTCTGGTAAAAAATAAGATAAAATTCCCGGAAGGAGTCAAATTTGCGGAAGATCTTTATTTTACGGCTCAATGTTTCTGCCATTGCACCTCCGTAACCGTCATCAACAAGCCTTTTTATCAATACTTCACCAACGGGGAAACAGGCGTTACAAGCAACTTCTTCAACCGGAAAATGCCTCTGGAGGATTACATGAACGCCCTTCACGCCGTCCTGAACTTAAGCAATTGCATTGACGGGCGTTCCCCGTACAGCAGCAACTACTTCCTCCGGAGCAGGAGCCTGCTCGTCCTGTTCAGGCTCTGCTATTCAAACTATAAACTCATTTCAGGCAGAATAAAAACCCTCTACCCGGAGCATGAACAAACAATCAGGCGGGAGTCTTTCCCTGCATTAAAAAAATACGCGACGCTTGCCAACCTGCCCCTGGTACTTTACTTTTTCCTCAAATCAAATTACGGGCGCACCTTTAAAAACTGGCTGGCCGGCAAAAAGCACATTTCCACATGAATAACATCAAGACGGAAGCCCGGATGACGAACCCTCTATCAAGCGGCGGCGCGGCAAATGCCTGCGGCCTGCGCGTCCCTGCCGCACCCTGTTCCTGCGCCCGGCAGGTGCGGAACGGATAACCCCCGCCAGCATTTCTTCCTGTCCCCATGCTTCAGCCCCTCGTCAGCATTGTCATTCCCGTCTTCAAGGTGGAAGAGTACCTGCGCCAATGCCTGGATTCCGTCCTCAGCCAGACGGTGGAGGAATGGGAATGCATCTGCATTGACGACGGCTCCCCGGACGGAAGCGGCGCCATTCTGGATGAATACGGCGCCAGGGACGCGCGGTTCAAAATCATCCACAAGCGGAATGAAGGCGTATCCGCGGCACGCAATCTGGGCATGGAACTGGCCTCCGCGCCCTGCCTGACGTTCATGGATTCCGACGACTGGATGGAACCTGACGCGCTGGAATGCCTGCTGGCCGCCATGAAAGAAAGCCGCGCGGACATGGCAGTGTGCTCCATCTTCATTCACCGGGAAAACCGGGAAGACGCCTATACGGAGACTCCCCACCGCCCTCTTGGAAATCTTCCGGAATGCCCGGTCACCAATGAGACCTTTTCCGGCTCCTCCCTGGTGGACGTATCCGTTTGGGCCAAGCTTTTCAAAACGGAAACCGTCAAACGGAACGGGATTCATTTCATCCCGAACCTCAAGGTTTCCGAAGACATGGAATTCTCCACCAGGATGCTCTGCCACAGCAGCCGCATCTCCATCATTCCGCGCCCCCTGTACCATTACCGGGCGGGCCATGAGAGCAGCATCATGAACAACCTCATGAACGGAAGAATGAGCACGGCGGACTTCATCAATTCCATCAGGACCATTTACCACCTGTACCAGTGCGTTCCCCGGGAACTGGCCGGAAAAGAACGCCGGGAACGCGTCACGGGCACGCTGCGCAGGGCGCTGGCGGGAAAAACCTTTTACGGTCAGGCCATCCGGCGGCTTGCGCGGGAAGACCGCGCGGCCATCCTGGGCAGCACGTCCTTTCCTTATTCAAGCTATCTGCGGAAGGGGAAAAAAATGACGTCCCTGCGCCTGATGTTCCGGCATTGGAGAATGCAGGCGGGCATCGGAACGCGGCTCCAGTCCCTGCTGCACGGAATCGGAAAACCCTTCCAGAGCTGACGCCCATGAAGATAGGCATCATCACCATTCATTACTCTTTCATCACGCGCAATTACGGCTCCCTGCTGCAATTGTACGCCATGCAGCGCGTGCTGGACCGCATGTCCATTCAATCCGCGCTGATCAAGCAACTGCCGGCTTTGCCCCCCGTCCCCGCTCCACCCTCCGCCCGGCAGAAGCTGGCCTACTATCTTCACCATCCCGTTCATTTCCTTGCACGCTGCGCGCGTCTTCTTGCCGTCCGGAGAAAAACATCCCTGAAAACGCCGCCATTCGACGCCTTTCTGGAGAAGGAAATCCGCAGCCTCCCCCCGGTCTTCCGTCCGGGGGAACTCCATGCGGAAGAACTGGACTTTGACCTGTACCTGGCGGGAAGCGACCAGATATGGACCTCCTGCGAGCCGGAAAAACTCCTGGACTTCGCTCCTCCCGGGAGACGCATTGCGTATGCCGCCAGCGCCGCGTGGGGAGAGCAGGCTCCGGAATGGTTCGCGCACGCGCAGAGGGAATTACCCAGGTTTGCCGCCATTTCCGTGCGTGAAAAAAACGGAGTGGACATCTGCCGGAAAGCCGGGGCGGACAAGGTGGACGTGGTGCTGGACCCCACCCTGCTTCTGGACCGCCGGGAGTATGGCAGACTGCTGGAAGGCCGTCCCCCCTACCTGGCCGCCCCCTGCGTACTGGGCTACTTTCTCAACATTGAAAACCTTTCCCAACTGCCATGGAAACAGGTAAAAGCCGTGGGTAAAAGGATGGGCGCCCCTCTTCATGTGATTCCCCTCCAGGGAGCAGAGCGCTGCATTCCTGAAAAATACGCCATCACCCCGGACCCCTACCAATTTTTGCAGGCCTTTCAGGAGGCCTCCTGCGTCATCA
The DNA here is from genome assembly GCF_018709685.1 of Akkermansia muciniphila. GTDB lineage: Bacteria > Verrucomicrobiota > Verrucomicrobiia > Verrucomicrobiales > Akkermansiaceae > Akkermansia > Akkermansia muciniphila_E. Next base: position 121,800 of record NZ_JABDHQ010000007.1, on the reverse strand, counting down.
CCAATTCATTCCACGGGACGGTATTCGCCATCATCATGCAAAAGCCCTTCCTGACCATCCTCCAGAACGGGCACACGGCCATCCAGAATGCCCGCGTCTTCTCTCTGCTGGAAGCCCTGGGCCTGGAGGACAGGATATACCGCCCGGAACAGGGCTCCATGAGCGCGCAACTGGAACGCCCCGTCAACTGGGAGGCTACGGACCGGAACCTGAAAGCCCTGCGCCGCCATTCCATGAACTTCCTCCGGAATGCCGTTCAACAATGCACCCCCTCTCCCCTCCATGGCTGAAGAAAACAGCAACAGGCGCATTGCGCGCAACACCGTACTGCTCTATTCCCGCTCGCTGGTCAACCTGCTCATCGGGCTGTACACCTCGCGTCTCACGCTGGATGCCCTGGGCATAGCGGATTACGGGATTTACAACGTGGTGGGCAGCCTGGTAGCCCTCTTCGGCCTGTTCAACGGCAGCCTGAATACGGCTATAAGCCGGTTCATCACCTATGAGCTGGGAAGGAACAACCATGAAAAGCTGAACAAGGTTTTCTCCTCCTCCCTGAGCATCCTGTTCCTCTTTGCCCTGGTCATTTTCATTCTGGGTGAAACGGTGGGGCTGTGGGCAGTCAACTACCACATGGTCTTTCCCGCGGACCGCATGACGGCCGTCAACTGGGTTTACCAGCTCTCCCTGATGACCTTCCTGGTCAGCGTGCTTAACGTAGCGTACTCCGCCACGCTGGCGGCCCATGAGAATTTCCGCATTCTGGCGTCCGTGGACATCACGCTGACCGTGGTCAGGGTCGTCTGCGTGATCCTGCTGTACTACGTTCCCATAGACCGGCTGATTTACTTTGCGGGGTACTGCTTCCTGCTCACCGTGGCCTCAAGCGGTTTCTACGTTTTCTACTGCCGGAGGCATTACCCGAGCTGCCGCTACCGCCTTATTCTGGACAAGCCCTTCCTCAAGGAAATGGGAGCGTTTTACTCCTGGAACCTGTTCGGGTCCGTGGCATGGCTTCTGAAAGGGGCCGGCATCAACGTGGTCATCAACCTCTTCTTCGGGGTGCTCATCAACGCGGCCCAGGCCGTGGCTTCCCAGGTATCCACCGGGGTAACGGCCCTGATGGGGAGCTTCTCCAGCGCCATGCAGCCGCAAATCATCAAGAGCTACGCCTCCGGCGACTACGGGCACATGTGGAAGCTCGTCTTCAATGGAACGCGCTACAGCTTCTTCCTCCTGGCCGTGTTCATCATCCCGCTGTGCTTCAACATTGATTTCATCCTGTCCCTCTGGCTCAAGGAAATCCCGGTTTACACGAACATCTTCACCATCCTCCTCCTGGCCAATATCCTGATGGAATGCTACGCCACTTACATCATCACCGTGCTGCTGGCTACGGGGAAAATAGCCCTTTACCAAACGCTCGTCGGCACCCTGCTTCTGCTTAACGTTCCCCTGAGCTACCTCATCTTCAAGTGGGGCGGCGCGCCCATTTCATTCCTGCTGGTTTCCATTCTCCTAACGCTCATGGCGCTGGGAATGAGGCTGGTGCTGCTGAAAAAAATGCTCCCGTTCTCCGTACGCGCCTTCATGAAACAGGTGGTGTTCAGAACCTCGGCCGTCGTCCTGATGATCTGCGCGGCCACCTGGGGCCTCTTCCTGCTGCTGAAAGGGGTGCCGGGAGAACGCTTCATCTGCCTGGCCCTCTCCTGCCTGGTCTCCCCGGCGCTCATCTACCTGGCGGGGCTTACCCGGCAGGAAAAAACGATGGTCCTCCAGCAAATTAAAAAACGCCTTCCCATCCTGAACCGGGCCTGATTCCTGCTTGGCCGCCACCCCTTCCCCCCATCACTTCCATCCATGAATATTCTTCAACTGTTCCCCAGAATCCGCCGCCGCCTCCAATACCTGGGCTGCAAGTATTCCACCCGTTTTAAAATCAGGCATCTGTACGCCTATGACCGGAATCGTTTCTCCAGGCATTCCGGAGCCTTCCACCAGCAGGAACGGGAGCAGAAAAATGCTGCCGTCATCATGGCCTACCATATTGTGGAAAAGGGATTGACCATGCCTGAAAGAAGGCTGGGCTTCGGCCATGACGTGATCCTTAATCTCATCTCCCTGCTACGCTCCTACGCGGAAACGGAAGACGTCCGGGAACCCGCCTTCCAGCATGCCCTGTCCGTACTGAAGACTTACCAGACTCTTCACCGGGCGGAAGGCTTCCCCCTGAAACCGGATTTGCAGCGTGAGCTGGACAGCCTGCTGGCGGACTACCCTGATACCCAGGAGGCCGAACAACTGGAAATGACCAGGGAACAGTACTTTGCGGACATCTCCGCCCCCTTCCCCGTTTTTGCGGAATCCAGGCATTCCGTCCGCCATCTCTGCGGAACCGTCTCCCTGGAGCAGATTGAACGGGCCGTTTCCGTAGCCCGCAGCGCCCCCTCCGCCTGCAACAGGCAACATACCCGCGTTCACTGCATCTGCGACAAGCAGACCCAGAGGGAAATACTTTCCCTCCAGAATGGAAACAGAGGATTTGGAAACCTGGCGGACAAGCTTCTGGTCATCACGGCGGATCTCCATGACATCCGCTGGGCTGAAGAACGCAACGACCTTTATACCAATGCAGGCATCTTCCTGATGAATCTCTGTTACGCGCTGCACGCCAACCAGGTGGCACACTGCATCCTGAATTGGTCCGTTACACCGGCCCTGGATTCATGGATGAGAACGCTTGTCCCCATTCCCACCCATGAAAACATCATCTGCATCCTGGCCTGCGGGGATTGTCCGGAACGGTTCAGCCTGGCCGTCTCTCCCCGGAAACCCGTCCGGCAGATTCTGACCATTCACAAGTGATCAAGAAAAAGCGCCGGCCACTGAAGACAAGGGGAGTAGCTTTTTCTTTCCCACATTATGCCGTCTCCCGCCGCAGCCAAACTCTCTCTGCATGGAACCATCAAAAAAACGTGTCGTATGGATTGAGGTGTCAAGAGTGCTTGCAGCGCTCCTGATCATGTACATCCACCTGTCCTCCCCCCTGCTCAGGACAACGGGAATCCATCTGTTTTACAACGGCCCAGTTCCCTTTTTCCTGGTACTGGCCGGGTATTTCCTGGCAAGGAACATCACCTGGGGCAAAGCCATGGACCGGGCTTTATGGCTGTTCATCCCGTACATGTTCTGGAACGTGCTCTACCTGCTCTTTCTCTCCCTCCACGGCGGCAGTTCCTTCCAGTTTGCGGACCTGCTCGGCATCCGGGACGTGTTCCTGCCGGGCATGGACCTCTTCCCCTTCGGGAGCGAGCCTCATTGTGTTCCCCCCATCGGCCCCTCCTGGTTCCTGCGGGACATCATCATCCTCACTCTGCTGACGCCGCTACTGGCCCGCATCAAAATACTGCTGCTGCCCGCCCTGCTCCTCTTTTTCTCCTTCTGCAACATGGCTCCCGATCCCCTGGTGACGCTCTCCGTAGGAGCCTGCGCCTTCTACCTGCTGGGCGTCGTGCTCAGCTCCCGCCGGATTGACGACATCCATCTGGTGCTGAACAAAAAATTCGGCATCGTCTTCTGCGTAAGCATCCTCGTTTCCTCCGCAATGATTCTGCTGCACTCCGCCGGAATCCTCTCCCTGTGGACGGAAACGGTCGCGGGCATGCTGCTGGGAGTCATGCTGATTATGTATGCAGGCATCTGGATGGAAAAGCGCCTGCCCGGCGTGGCCGCCAGAATAGCCCTGCTGGCCCCCGCCTGCTTCCTGACATTCATGTTGCACATGCCCATTTACAAATTCCTGCCTTCCTCCATGAAATTCGGCGCGTTCGCCCTGTTCATGCCGCTGCTGGCATTCACGGCCATTGTCCTGTTCTATTTTGCCCTGAAACGCTTTGCCCCGTTCCTGCTCCCGTATCTGGCCCATGTCAAACGGCCGTCAGGAAAATCGGCGGCTTAAAGGGCAAATGCCCATTAAAACCCTCGCCGCAGCTTCCAGCTGTTTCCATGTTCCAGCCTGGAGCTCCTCATTCCTTTCGCAAGAGAAGAATGCGAGCCCGTCCGCACTGCTGCAAGGCACATGCATGAACTAATGTGCGGCACGGCCATTCCCCTCCGGGGAAGCCTTGCTATCCCATGGACCTTTTTCCGGACGCGTTCTCGCCAGGCCTCCGTCCTCCCTGCAAATGCGGCAGGGCAGAATCTGAACGTGCACGGAAACTTTAATTCAAGCAATAAAATTCCGGAGAACAGGAAACGCCCTGACGCGGCAAACAAGGATTGCAAGCCGCAGCAAAAACGCTGCCGACGGTTTTTATTCATTTCTGTTCAACGGATAAAGACCCCAGAAAAGGACGGAAGGCAGATGGCCCGTCCAAAAAAATACCTTCCTTCCCATGAAATAGCCGCGTTCATTGACAGCATCCATCCTTTATTGTGTCCAACAAATACATTCATTGAGCGATTTCCAATCATACTCACCTCAAAATCTTTGATTCATTATCACAATGAGCAAAGTACCCCACATGGACGAACCTCTTGTGGATATTTTGGAGCTGGGACGCTGGATGGCGGAAAACCATGTCAGCCGCTCCGCCCTGGCTTCAGCCATTGGCATGAACAGAAGCGCCATTGACAATTATTTTGTCAGGAAAAAACTCTCCCGCCACGCCCAAATCCTCATCAGGCGTTTCATGGACGGCCAGGAATCCGTGGGCGCCGCCCGTGAGGTTTCCTCCCTCATCACGGTTCCCCTGAGCAACAGGGTGCTCAACCTTGCCATGAAGACCGCCGTCCGTCAAAACCTCACGATGGAGGAATTCCTGGCGCGGGCCGTGGAAGCGGCCGCGAAAAACCCCGCAGACGAGAAGGAAGCAGCCCAATGAACCGCCGCAAAGAAATGCGGGCAGAGGAAGAAAACTCCGCGCCCCTGGTGCTGCCCATGGGGGGCCCCGCCCACTCCAGGAACTACGGCCTTGATTTTCTCAGATGCCTGTCCATGTTCTTTGTGGTTCTTATGCACGTGCTCAAATGGGGGGAGGCGGGCAATCTGGACAACAACACCCTGGGAACTCCCAATTACGCGGTTTCATGGTTTCTTGAACTTAGCGCCTTCTGCGCGGTCAACAGTTTTGCGCTTATTACAGGGTATGTGGGCATCAGGGTGCCGCACCGCATTTCCCGTTTTATCAATTTATGGTTTCAGGTTTTCTTTTACACCGTTGTAATAACCTTTTTATTTAAATGGCTCGTACCGGGAAGCGTAAACCTTAAGGGAATGTTTCAGGCCTTCTTTCCTGTTCTACGCAAGGCCTATTGGTACTTTACGGCTTACGCCGTCCTGTTTTTCCTTATTCCTTTCCTGAATACGCTCATCCGTTCCCTTGGCAGGGAATCCGCCAAATGGCTTTGCCTGCTGATCTTCATTATTTTCTCCCTGCTGTCCACCATCTCCGGAAATGAGGACTGGCTCACCCATGGCGGATACAGCGCCCTCTGGCTGGGCTGCCTGTACGTTGCGGGAGGCTGCATCAGCCATTTCCAGTTATGGGGCGCGTTAAAACGGCCTGTGTTTTATTATTTACTTTGCTGCCTTCTGGCTACGGCGGGCATGCTGGGATGGGATTACCTTCCCTTCCGGCAGGGCATTTCAGAAAAACTCTTTGCCGTTTATACGGCGCCGTTCTGCTGCCTGTGCTCCTTCTTCCTGCTCCAGGCCTGCGCGCGCATGCGGATCACCAGCAGAACGGCCATCCGCCTGATTTCCTTCTTCGCCCCTCTTTCCTTTGCCGTTTACCTCATTCACGACAACCCGCTTGTGGGACGCCATCTGATGACGGGACGGTTTGCCGTGCTGCAGGATTCCCCCTGGTACATCATGGCCGCGGGAGCGCTGGGGGCAAGCCTGGGCATCTACCTGGCATGCAGCATGATCGACTCCGTCCGGAGCGTCTTGTTCCGCCTGCTCCATATCCGGGAACTTTCCGTTAAATTGGAGGCCGTCCTGTCAAAATTGAAGCAATGGATTCTCCGGAGCATTCCATCATAACTTCACGGCGTAAATTTAACTGTAAATTCTTTCAATTTCCTAAAGAATGTCTTGCGGAATTGAACGGCATCATTACTATGGCGGCGAAACATGCAATATACAACTATTACCGCAACCGTGTGCGCGGCGGCTTTCTCTCTCGCCGGTATGGCTTCCGCAGATATTCATGTCCCCCTCCGGGCGCTGAATGCCTCTTATGACGCCTCCCGCCCGTTTTCCGCCATGCTGGCGACGGGCTACGCTACCGAATACGTCAGCCGAGGCCTTTCCTTTGAGTTTTCCGGAACCAACCACACTATCCCCGTGGCGGCCGTCGGCTCCTATGACCTCAATGACAAATACGCCGTGCTTGCCGGGCTGAAATACGAGTGGCTGACCCAGAACAACCTGACCCACAGCCACATCGGCATCTCCGATGAATCTACGGCCCTGCTGGGCGTCACCCGCAAGTTCAGCGAGTATACCATAGCCTCCCTGGGCTACCAGTTCGTCAACGGCGGCCTGCCCGGCCTGATGAACGGCCACCTGGGAGAAACCTCCGGCTTCCCGGCGTTTGACCACGCCCGCGCTGAGGAGCACAGCTTCGTCCTGGACATCCATCACGAGTTCGGCAAGGGGCTTGAAAACTTCTTCTGGGACTGCCGCGTCCAGTACACCTTCCGCTGGATGTCCGGCTGGTGGTTCACCAACACCCTGGGCTACAAATATGACTTTAACCAGGCCGTCTCCCTCATCGTGGCGGGAACGTGGAACGCTACCGCCGGTTATTTTGACCGAACTTCCATTAATGACAACGGAACGCAGGGCATCGGCCTGACCGTGGCCGTTCCCTTTAAAACGGTAGACCGCCTGGTCCTTACCCCGTTCATCAGCACCGTCTGGCTGGGCAACGGCGGCAGGACGGCCAACCACCGCATCTATACCGAACGTTATTCCCTGGGAGCCCCCGTCCAGATCTACCACAACTTCACGTTTGTAGCGGGCCTGGGGGTTACCTACTCCTTCTAAGCCTCCCCTTCATCCATATCCCTGCGGCCTCCGGCGCTTCCAAGCAATGCGCCGGGGGCCTGCTTCTCTTTCCTGCCATGCCCCTGTCCGCCGTTTTCCATACTGATTCCCTCCAGGAGCAGGTTGCCGCCCTGGGCGACGCCTTCGCCATTGCCGGGGAATTCCTCCATTGCGACACCATCAACAGCGGCCATATCAACCTGACCTTCCGGGCCGCCTACCGGAAAATGGACGGCACCACGGACCGCTACATCTTTCAGCGCGTCAATGACGCCGTCTTCCAGTGCCCACGGGACGTGATGCACAACGTGGAGAAGGTGACCAACCACATCCGGTGGAAAATGCTCCGGGTGCTGAAAACGCCCTTCCGCCAGACGCTTAACCTGTATTCCGCCCGCGGAGGCCGCAAGTACCTGGAAATTCCCGGCTCCGGCTTCTGGCGCTGCTACAACTGCATTGAGAGCACCCATACGTTTGACGTGGCGGAACATCCCCGCCAGGCTTATGAAGCGGCCCGCGCCTTTGGCGCGTTCCAGCAGCTCCTGTGCGACATGAATCCGGAAGACATCCATGAGACCATCCCGTTCTTCCACCATACCCGCAGGCGCTTTGACCGCCTGGAAAAAGCGGCTGCCCACGATTCCCGCGGAAGACTGGACTCCTGCCGGAGGGAGCTGGACTTCATCCGCCGCCGGGAACGGTATGTGGATGTCCTGCTGGACCTTCAGGAACGGGGGGAACTCCCCGTCAGAATCGTGCACAACGATACCAAGATCAACAACGTGATGCTGGACAAGGAAACGGACAAGGCCGTCTGCGTCATTGACCTGGACACGGTGATGCCCGGCAGCGTGCTGTACGACTTTGGGGACATGGTGCGCACCATGACCTCTCCCGCGGCGGAGGATGAAGAAGACCTGGACAAAACCTTCCTGCGCATGCCCATGTTTGAAGCCGTAACCAGGGGTTACCTGGACGCTGCCAGAGACTTCATCACGCCGCTGGAAGTTTCCAAACTGGCCTTTTCCGGGGTGCTCATCACGCTGGAAACCGGCATCCGCTTCCTGACGGACTACCTGGAAGGGGACGTTTACTTTAAAACGGAGCGGAACCGCCATAACCTGCACCGGGCGCGCACCCAGCTCAAGCTGGTGGAAAGCATGGAAGAGCAAATGCCGGAAATGGAAGAATGCGTCCGGCGCTGCTTTCACGCGGCCTCCCGCTGACGGAGAACTAATATAACGGACACCTGATTTTGTGATCGTCTCCGAACGCGGGTGTTTGGTATACTCCCGCGCATGTTAAAAAATATTTCTCCCCTCATCAGCCCCTCCCTGCTGAAAATCCTGGCGGAAATGGGGCATGGCGATGAAATCGTCTTTTCAGACGCCCACTTTCCCGGCCACACCTTCAACCCCACGGTGCTGAGGGCGGACGGACTGGAAGCGGACGCCCTGCTGGCCGCCGTCATCCCCCTCTTCGAACTGGACGCATACGCCACCCCCGTCATCATGATGGCCCCGGTTCCGGGAGATTCCCTGGACCCCGCGGTGGAGGACAAATACCGCAAGGCCCTGAACTATGACGGGGACATTGAGCAAATGGAGCGCTACGCCTTTTATGAACGGGCCAAAAAGGCCTATGCCGTGGTCATCACCGGAGAAACCGCCAAATACGGCAATATCATCCTGAAGAAAGGCGTTACCCCCATCTCCTGACACTTGCCTACGCGGACAAATCCATGCAGTACGACTTTGACGAAGTGATCGACCGCCGCGGCACCGGCGCCCTGAAATATGAAGCCCTGCTGCCCCGCTGGGGCCGGGATGACCTGCTCCCCCTGTGGGTGGCGGACATGGACTTTAAAACGCCCCCGTTCATCATGGAGGCCATCCGCCGCCGTTGTGAGCATGAGCTTTTGGGGTACACCGTCAAGCCACGCGCCTTTTTTGAAGCCATCCGGGACTGGGTGGGCCGCCGCCACGGCTGGGAAGTGCGCGCCTCGGAAATAGGCTTCGCGCCGGGCATCGTTCCCGGCATCTCCAGCGCCATCCAGTGCTTCACGGAACCGGGGGACAAGATCATGATCCAGCCGCCCGTGTACCATCCCTTCGCCATGATTATCCGGGAAAATGGCCGGGAAATCGTGAACAACCCCCTTATCCTGGAAGAAGGGCGCTACCGCATGGACTTTGACCACATGCAGGAGGCCGTCCGCGGCTGCCGCATGTTCATCCTGTGCAATCCGCACAACCCCGGAGGCCGCGTGTGGAGCCCGGAGGAACTGCGCCGCGTGGCGGAAATCTGCGCGGAAAGCGGTACGCTGGTCGTCTCTGACGAGATTCACGCGGACCTGGCCCTTCCCGGCCACACGCACACCGTGTTCGCCACCGTCTCCGGACAGGCGCGCATGAACTCCGTCACGTACATGGCGCCCAGCAAGGCCTTCAACGTGCCCGGCCTGGGCAGTTCCTACTTGATTTGCCAGAATCCGGCCCTCTTCGGGAAATACCAGAGCTTTGTCAGCGGCAGGGAGCTGGCGGAAGGCCACGTCTTTGCGTATGAGGGGCTCATCAGCGCTTACTCCGGCCCGGAAGGGGAGGAATGGCTCAAGCAGGCGCTGGACTACATTCAGGAAAACATCCTGTTCATTGACCGGGAACTGCGCCGCCGCATGCCTAAAATCAAGGCCATGCTTCCGGACGCCTCCTACCTGGTTTTCCTGGACTGCCGGGAACTGGGCCTTTCCCAGGAGGAACTGGCGGACTTCTTTGTGGACGGAGCGCGCCTGGCCCTGAATGACGGCTCCATCTTCGGCAAGGAAGGGGAAGGATTCATGCGCCTGAACGCGGGCTGCCCACGCTCCATCCTGGAACAGGCGCTCAACCAGCTGGAAGAGGCCTACCGGGTGCGCGGCTTCTGATCACAGAAGCCCGGGTCCGTCCGGCACGGTTCATTCAGGAAAGGGGGGCTTTCACGCCCCCCTTTGCCCTGTCATGGAGAGAACCTTCAGCAGGCCTGCTCTCCGCACGCCGGAGCGGTGCACTCAAAAAAGAGCTGGAATCCCCCATTTGCAGGAAACGCCTGTAAATGATTGTCTTCAAGAAAAAATGGATTATTATGGCAAGGATATGAATAGAATCGCCTTTTCCATTATTTTCGGTTTCTCCATGGTGACTGCGGCATTGACCATAGACACAACCATCTGGGCAACAAAAACAATTGCGCTTTTATCCATCGCGCTCACCATCATTGCTTTTATTTTCCTCGTGATAGCTTTCCTGAAGAAAGACTAATCCCTTCCCGCATCAAAGAGTCATGGAAAGAAAAGGGCGGCCAGGCGCCTCTTTTCATGCCGTCCCGGGGCCGTCCGGGAAAAAACCTTCGGCATCCGGGCAAACGCCGGCTTCATTCCCCGAACACTGGCAGGGAATGACTTTGCTTGCAAAATAAAAGGAAAGGAGTATCGTTCCCCGCATGTACTATATCACCACGGCCATTGACTACACCAACGGACCGCCCCACATCGGGCACGCCTATGAAAAAGTCCTTGCGGACGTTCTCGCGCGCTGGCACCGGATGAAGGGGGAGGAAGTCTATTTCCTGACCGGGGTGGACCAGCACGGGCAGAAAGTACAGCAAACGGCGGAAAAACTGGGCATTACGCCGCAGGAGCATGTGAACAACATCACGGCCAAATTCCTGGCTCTGTGGGAGCGCCTGGGCATCAGCAATGACGGATGGGCCTCCACCACGGACCCGCGCCACAAGGCCTGCGTGCAGAAAATCCTGACGAACCTGAAAGACAGGGGGCAGCTTTACAAAAAATCCTACAAGGGGTTCTACTCCGTGCGGCAGGAACAATTCCTGACGGACAAGGAACGGGACGCGGAAGGCAACTTTGGCCCGGAATGGGGTGAAGTAGTGGAACTGGAGGAAGAAAACTGGTACTTCCGCCTGACGGACCATGTGGAGTGGATGAAGCGGTTCGTGGAAAAAAGCAGCGATTTCGTTCTTCCGGCCTTCCGCAAGGCGGAAGTGCTCAACGCCATCGATTTTGACTCGGACCTCTGCATTTCCCGCCCCAAGAGCCGCCTTTCCTGGGGGATCGAACTTCCGTTTGACCCGGAATTCGTCACCTACGTGTGGTTTGACGCCCTCATCAACTACGTCTCCTTCGCCGGGTACCTGGCGGAACCGGACAGCGGCCTGCCGGAATTCTCCAAACTCTGGCCCGCGGACTGCGAAGTGATAGGCAAGGACATCCTGGTGCCCGCCCACGGCGTATACTGGCCCGCCATGCTGCACGCCATGGGCTTCTCCGACGAGGAAATGCCCACCCTGCTCGTGCACGGCTGGTGGAACATCAACGGAGAAAAAATGTCCAAGTCCATCGGCAACGTGGTGGACCCCAACCTGCTCGCGGAACAGTTCGGCCCGGAACCCGTGCGCTATTACCTGGTGCGGGACATCACCACCGGAAAGGACGCCAACTTTGACGCGGACCGCCTGGTCATGCTGTACAATACGGAGCTGGCCAACGACCTCGGCAACCTGTGCAACCGTTCCATCAACATGACGCGCCGCTACTGCGAGTCCGTCCTCTCCGGTGAGGAAGGATACGATGACGAGGCCTCCAAGGCCCTGCGCGTCACCATGGACCAGGCCGTTACCCTGTTCTCCAAATTCATGGATGACAACATGGTCTCTGACGCCCTGGCGGCCCTGAACGCCCAGGTTTCCGCCTGCAACGCGTACATTGAACAGCAGCAGCCCTGGCAGCTTGCCAAGGATGAGTCCGCCGCGCCACGCCTCCGCTGCGTGCTGCGCCACCTGCTGGAATGCTGCGCCCAGACAGGCTACCTCATCGGCTGCGTCCTGCCGGACGCTTCCGCCCGCATCCTGGACCAGCTCAACGCCGCAGACCTGTTCCAGGGCCGCACGCCGGATACGCTGGCCTGGGGAATCCTTCCCGCAGGCCACTGCATCAATGACCCGGCCCCCGTCTTCCCGCGTATTCTCTCCGAAGAGGAAAAGGCCAAGCTGGCTGAAAAAGCGGCCAAGGCGGCAAAAAAACAAGGCTGATTCCCGTGAGCACCTCCGCATCCTTCGTCAAATCCCTGCTGGCCCAGTGCTGCCTGGGCGGCATCTGTGAATGGGTGGTCTGCCCCGGCGCGCGCAACATGGCGCTGCTCCAGATGCTGGCCGCCGCGGAGGACCTGGTGAAATGGACTCACTTTGACGAACGGTCCGCCGCCTTCTTCGCGCTGGGCCGCGTTCAGGACATGGGGCTGCCCGTAGCCGTGGTCACCACGTCCGGCACGGCGGCGGCGGAACTCCTTCCCGCCGTGGTGGAGGCGTACTATGAGCGCCGCCCCCTGCTTCTGCTCACCGCGGACCGCCCGGCGGACTACCGCGGCTCCGCGGCTCCGCAGGCCATTGAACAGGCGGACATCTTCGGCGTTTACGCGCCCACGATTGACCTGGAAACGCCGGACAGCCTGCCGGAAGACATTCTGGAAGACTGGGACTACGCCTCTCCCCTGCACATTAACGTCTGCCTGCCGGACCCGGACCCCGCCTGGAACCCCGGCAATTGCGACCTTTACCCGGCGGAACCGCCGGAAGACAGCGAATTCCGGGGCTCCCTGGCGGAACTGGCCCAGGCCCTGCGCTTCAAATCACGCGGCGGGCTGGTGGTCATGCTCGGCGGGCTGGACCCCACGGAACAGGCCCCTGCCCTGTGGCTGGCCAATGAACTGAAAGCCCCTGTGGTGGCGGATGCCACCTCCGGCCTGCGGGAGGAACTGGCGCACCTGGCCCTGACGGATGCGGATGCCCTGCTGCGGGAAAACCCGCCTGCCGTCCTGCTCAGAATAGGGGACGTGCCAGTGGCCCGCTTCTGGCGTGACCTGGAGGACATCCCCTCCACGGAAGTCTTTTCCATCACCCGCACCGGTTTTTCCGGGCTGGTCCGGCCCTCCGCCGTCGTCACCGGAGACCTGGAAGCCATTCTGCACGCGCTGGGTGATGTGGACAGCGTGGGGGACGTCAACGGCCTGCGCGCCATGAACAAGCGGAAAAAAGCCCTGATGGAGGAACTGCTCATCACCTGCCCGGACAGCGAGCAGGCCATGGTGCGCGCCTTCTCCTGCTTTGCCGCGGACGGCGACTGCATTTACCTGGGCAACTCCATGCCCGTGCGGTACTGGAACAGCTTTGCCCAGACGGCCATTCCCACGGAAAACGTCCGCGCCAACCGGGGAGCCAACGGCATCGACGGGCAAATCGCCTCCTTTCTGGGGGTCTCCGCCCGGTGTTCCCGCTCCTGGGGGCTTGTGGGAGACCTGACCGCCATGTATGACTCCAACGCGCTGGCCCTCCTCCCCCAACTGGACAAGGGAACCCGCGTGCTCGGCGTCATCAACAACGGCGGGGGCGGCATCTTCCGCTCCCTGCCCGGAGCGGCCAGCCATCCGGAAGCCATGCGCAACCTGCTTGTGCAGCCCCACGCCCATTCCTTCAAGGCCATTGCGGAACAATGGGGCATGCGTTACCTGGTGGTCCGCACGGCGGAGGACTTCGACCAGCTTGACTCCCTGGCTGAAAACAGCCAGACGCTTGTGGAACTCATCCCGGACCGGGAACAGACGGAACACGTCAGGAACGCGCTGGCGGGAAATTGAAGATGCGGCAGTTTGCCGCGCGTGCTTCCAATGCCTCCGCCACGCTCCGGATAGAATTCAGTACGAAGGAAGGGAAACCGAACGTGCCCGGCCGAAATGCGGAGCGTGCAGCCCGCAGGAGAGCTAATCTGGAAAATGAACGAATCAAACCTCCGCTCCCGGCTGGCCGTGATCTGTCCAAACCGCAGGAATATGCCCGTTCATCTGCGTCCCTTGATGGCCGCGCTGCTGGGAACAAGGGCCTCCTAGCCCTTGTAAACTATGGGCAACAAACGAATCAAGAAATCCCTCCCCGCGCCGGACGACAGGAAAAGATATCTTTCCCGGCCAGGCAGCCACAGGGCGCCCCCAAGCGGAAGCGTTGGTGCGGACGGCGTTTCCACAGTCCCCCTTCTCTTCCCTTCATCACCCCAGCATGGCCACCCCACGGCCGGGAACTTTTTCCGCAGCCTTTTCCGCATACGGGGCAAAGCGGTACAGGAGTTTAAGCATCCGCCGCTCTTCCTTGTTCCGCGCCTTTTTCTCCCTTGCCGCCACGGCGGCGGCATCCATGCGCGGCTGGAAAAACCAGGATTGCTTTCTGTCCAGCACTCCATCCCGGTAGACCAGCATGGCCGTACCGTGGCCGGAAGCGTCATAAAACAGGCACCGGAATTCCTTCTTCTTCACATCCTCATTAACTTGCAGGGAGGGATGCAGGCCGCCCTTCTCCGGAAAGTACATGATGGAGACGTAAATGGCTTTCCCCTTTCCCTGCGACGACAGGGCGGCAACATCATGCCGGCCCAGTTCCCCATGGACCGGAAGCTCTTTGTCCGGCAGAGGAATCTCTTCTATTCTCCACCAGAGAAGGCGCCCGTCTTTCATGTCCCAGGTATGGCGGGTATATGACCGGAGGCCGGAGAGGGCCCAGGATTCATCCCTGCACGCAAACAGCCCCTCAGGCTTGTGGGAAAAGGTCCACTCATTGAAGTTCCGTCCGTCCGGAAAAGAGACATCGCAAATTTCCCCCATATTTTTACCTTTAGGGTCAAAGCAATAGGACGTCCGGTACAGGGCCTTGGCCCTCCCCGCCTTCCACGCGCCGTATCCCACCCTGACCACCGTGGAAGAACGGTGGTCCACCGTCACCCGGCACAATCCCGGAAAGAACGGCTCCGGAATGCCCGCCTCATCAAAAAAAATGAAGGTCAGGGCGCCGTCCAGGTGAACCTGCATCGCCTTCCAGCCTTCCTCCTCCTTCCAGGCGGCATCGGGCACCAGGCCCAGGCCGTCCTTCTCCGTTTTCAGGACACATGGGTCATTGGCCAGCCGCCCCGCCGCCAGATAACGGTCACATTCCTCCAACGTCCGGGGAACGGCCTCTTCCCACTGTTCCGCCAGCATTTTCTCCATCGGCAGGCATTCCGAAGCGGGGAGCACGGGAACAGGCTCCGCCGGAGCAGTGGAAACAGCCCACGCGGATGATGTACAGACGGCCAAAACCGCACTCAGCAAGGCAGCACCATGAACAGACATGTCTGCCCACTTCATACGGCAGGAAGCCCCGGGCCGCAATCCTCTTTTCCGGTTCGCGGCATATTTAGAGTGTTTCCTGTCATTCAAGTGCCCCGCCCGGCATGAAAAACCGGGCGGAACATGACGTTCCCCCGGTTCCGTGCAGCTGCCGGATACATCAACCGGCGGCATGTAACTTCCGGCCTTCCGCCGGAAACGGTTAAAGGTAGCTGCGCACCACGCCGGAGACGCGCTCCCGGGCGGCGGCAATGCGCTTGCGCAGTTCAAGCGTGTAGGCCTCCATGTCCCGGATGGGGGACTGGGCCACGCCGGAAATCATGGCCGCCTGGGCCACTGCCGGGCACTCCCATTCAATGATGCGGGGATCAATGGGCTTGGGAATCACGTAGTCAATGCCAAAGCTGAGGGGCGTGCCCCCGTAGAGGTCCACCACCTCCTGCGGAACGGGCTCCTTCGCCAGATCAGCCAGCGCGCGCGCGGCGGCAATCTTCATCTGTTCATTGATGACGGTGGCGTGCACGTCCAGGGCGGCGCGGAAGATGAAGGGGAAGCAGGAGACGTTGTTCACCTGGTTGGGCCAGTCGGAACGGCCGGACCCCATGATGCAGTCCGGACGGGCCTTCTTGGCGTCCTGATACGTGATTTCCGGGTCCGGGTTCGCGCAGGCGAAGATGATGGGTGAAGGAGCCATGAGCTTCACCATGTCCTGCGTGAGCAGCCCCTTGGTGGAAAGCCCCAGGAACACGTCCGCCCCGGTCAGGGCTTCATCCAGAGAGCAGTCCTCCGACTGGGAGAACTGGGCCTTGGTGGCGTGCAGGTCAATGCGCCCCGTATGAATCAACCCCTTGGAGTCAAACATGTAAATATGTTCACGGCGAACGCCCAGCGTCATGTAGAACCGGGCGCAGGAGATGCCGGCAGCCCCGGCGCCGACCACCACCACCTTCATGTCTTCCAGCTTGCGGCCCGTCAATTCCGCGGCGTTCAGGAGGGCCGCTCCGGAGATCACCGCCGTGCCGTGCTGGTCGTCATGGAATACGGGGATGTTCATTTCTTCCCGCAGGCGGTCCTCCACCATGAAGCATTCCGGGGCCTTGATGTCTTCCAGGTTAATGGCGCCGAAGGTGGGCTCCATCGTCTTGATGACCTCGATCAGCTTTTCCGGTTCCTTCACGTTCAGTTCAATGTCAAAAACGTCAATATCCGCGAACACCTTGAACAGGACCCCCTTGCCTTCCATCACCGGCTTGGCTGCGTCCGGACCGATGTTGCCCAGGCCCAGCACGGCGGTGCCGTTGGTCACCACGCCCACCAAGTTGGAGCGGCCCGTGTACAGAGCGCTCTGGGAAGGGTCCTCCTGAATGCGGAGGCAGGGTTCGGCCACGCCCGGGGAATAGGCAAGCGTCAAATCCCGCTGCGAAAAGCAGGGCTTGCAGGGCAGCGTTTCCACCTTGCCGGGGCGGGGCTGGGAATGGTACTGCAAGGCATCTAATCTGATATCGGAACTCATGATCGTAATGGAAAAACGGAAAATCGAGCCTTGCTTGCACCACATAATCACCATGGTTTCAAGCAAATAATCATTTAATCGCGTCACACGCCGGGACTGAAAAACGGCTTTTTACATTGAAAGAGGCTTCCGGATGTGGTAGTAAATAGCCGGATTATCAATTGCCTCGTGACCATGGAAACCACTCCCCCCCTGCCTTCCGGATTTAACATCAACGGCTATCTTATTCAGTCCCTGAAGCAGACGGATTCCCTCTGCCACGTTTACTACGCATCGGACGCCGGCCACGTTCAGTACCTGGTCCGCGAGTTCTGCCCTCAGGGCCTCGCCGTGCGCGACCCGGAAAGCGGAAAACTGCGCTATCCGGAAACCACGGACATTGAACGGGAAGTCCTCCCGCTGAAAAACGATTTTGAAGCCCAGTTCCGCACCGGCTCCCTGGGGGAAATCCCCGCCCTGGGCACCCTGTACCTGGTTTATGCCCTGCCCGGCGTCCATCCTGCCGCGGAGCAGCCCGCGGCCCCGGCTTCACCGGTGGAACCCCTCCAGCGCGACCAGAGAGCCCTGGCTACTCCCGGACCGGCGGCAGCTCCGGCACACTCCATCCCCCTTTCCCAGCCCCGGAAAAAGAAAAGCTCCGCCGGGCTATGGATCCTCCTCCTGATTCTTCTGGGAGCCGCCTACGGCCTTTACCATTACACACAGACCCCGGCAGAAGAGCCTGCCGCTGCGCAGGAGGCCGCCAAGCCACAGCACAGGAAGGAAAAGAAGGAAGCCCCCAAGGCGGAAAAGAAAGCTGCCCAGCCCGCCGTGGAGGCGGAAGACCCCTTTGAACAGGAAACCGCCGCCGCGGAAAACGGCGCACCCGCTGTAGAAGAACAGCCGGAAGAAACCCCGTCCGCGGATGCCCCTGCGGAGGAGACCGGGGACGATTCCGCCGTTTCAGCCGAAGAACCTGCTCCGGAACCTGAAGAGGCCGCGGAAGATACCAAAACGCCCGCGGCGGAAGAACAACCGGCCCCCGCCGTTCCCGCCAAGCAAAAGGAAACTCCCTCCGCCGCCCCGGCGGCACACGCCGCCGCCAAACCTGCTCCCGCTGCACGGCCCCGCGGAAAAGCCGTCAAGCAGACCACCAACATGGGGGACGTGAACGCCTACGTGAAGAAATTCGCCAAGGCCATGACCCTCAACCAATGGAGAAAGCAGTACGCCAACATGTACACCAGTTGGTTCGGCGGCAATGAAGAAGTAGCCAAAGGCTGGATCACCACCTTCGGCCCGCTGGGCTTCCGCGCCCGCGGACTGGACTCCTCCTGGCCGGACGCCAATTTCCGGAGCTTCGTCCCCAAGTCCCTTCAGGACCCCAACGGAGAACCGGTAGCCAACATGTACGTGGTCACCCAGGTGATTGAGGGCTCTCCCGCAGAAAAATACGTGAAGGAAGGTGACGTGATCCTGGGGATTGACGGCCAGCCCTTCAAGACGTCCCTCAGCCTGGACGTTCCCTACGGCCCCTACCAGCACCAGGACAGGCGCGGCCTGGACATGCACGCGGGCCTTCTGGTGGACAAGGCGGAAGGCGCCGGGAAAATCACCCTCAATGTCATCCCCGCGGAAAACGTGGAAAAAATCCAGGGCATCCCCCCGCTCTGGAAGGAAGTCTTCCGGGAGGAACGGGCCAGAAAGCCCATTGCTCTCTCCATTCCGGTAAAGGGCGGCCAGCAGCTCCGCCTCCATGTGGATGACGGAGGCAACGGCATCGGCAGTGACGGCTTTGAATGGTCGGACCTGAGGCTGGAAGGCTCCGGAGCGCCCATTCCGCTGACCAAACTCAAGCCGCTGCAATACAGCGTGGGCTACGGGGCGGCCAAGTACGACGCCGAACGCAAGGTGTGGCTGGCCCATGCCGTCTCTTCCCTGGTCTTTGACATCCCCAAGGGGGACTGGAAGCTGAAAGGCACCGGAACGCCCGGCGGCGCGGCTTCCGTAGGTGTCACGGTGCAGGTGGGCGGCTCCTCCTCCCTGCCGGATGAAGTGAAAAAATACGTGAAGAACGTCACGTTCAAGATTCCCCAGCTGGGCACGTACGCGCCCGGTTTCCCCAAAAACTGCGCCAAAAGCAAGGCCGTGGTCCACATGATGAGCGAATGGCTGGCCGCCCAGCAGCGGGAGGACGGCTCCTGGGAGCGCCCGGGCGGCTATTGCGGCAACCATTATGATACGGGCTGGGCCGGACTGGCCCTGATGGCCACGGGCAACCCCAAGTATGACCCCGTCATCAAAAAAGCCGCGCAGTACATCGCCTTCTCCGGTTCCCAGTGCTGGTGGGCCGTCCCCCAGGCCTCCGCGGGCATCTTCCTGTGCGAATACTGGCTGCGCTACCGGGACAACTCCGTGCTTCCGGCCATCCGCAACGGCGTGCAGCGCATGAAGAATGAAGTCCTCTACGGCGACTTCGTCACCGGGCACGGCATCCACCCCGGCTACGCGGGCACGGGCGTCAGCATCGGCGGCTCCCACATGTGCCTGTTCCTGGCGCTGGCCAGCAAGACCCCGGCGCGCACGGAAGACGACGTGCTGGACAAGATGATGGACCACGCCCAGTCCATCTGCCCCACCGGCATGGGACCGTACGGCCGCATGACGGAAGCCTTCACCTTTGAACCCAACCGCGAATGCGGAGGCACCTACTCCGGCCGCCACGGTCCGTATTACATTGCCTCCCTCATCTGCGGAGGACCGGAACTGTACACCAAAAACAGCCGCATCATGTACGGGGAAGGCCCCATCGGCGGGTGCGACCAAGGCCACTCTTCCGAGACTCTCTCCATTATGTGGGCCCTTCCCGCCTACTGGCGCACCAGCCCGGAAGCGTACTACAAGAACATGGAGGCCTTCCGCTGGAAGCTGACGCTTCTGCGCCCGTTTGACGGCGGCATGATGCAAAACCCCAACCGCCTGGAACTGATGACGGCGGACCCCGTCATAGGCACCTACATCCGCACCAGCGTCTGGATCACGGCGCTGTGCGCGGAACGCCAGAACCTGGCGATCACGGGCAAGCCGGAATTCCAGGCAAAATCCTTCCGGAAGGTCCCCCCCATTATTGACACGGAATCCCGCTTCCTGAATACCTACGTCCGCAACTGGTCCATGGTGAACGCGGCGCTGGGCGCCAAGGCGCCCGGTTCCCTGAAATCCGCCATCCGGGAACTGAAAAACGTTCCGGTGGAACAGGGCTGCCGCTTCAAGCTCATGAGCATCGTCAACTCCCGGGCCCTCCCTATCGCCAAGGCCATCATGGGCATCCCCGGCCTGGACCAGCTCACCAAGGCCACCTGTGCGGAAATGATCCTGGGCATGGACGTGCGCATCTTCTTTGAACCCAAGCGGAAGGATGACAAGCCCCAGCCGGGGGAATACTCCCTGAACGTGGATGTCCAGCAGCCGCTGGGAGGCCGCGCGCTGGGGCTCCAGCGTGACAAGGAGCTGGAGGGCAAGGCCAATTCCGCCTACAAGTACGACTTTGCCGGCACGGTGCAGTTCAGCGATACCGCCACCTTCTCCCCCATGGAGACCATCTCCTGGACACCTGATTCCAAATTCGGCGGCCAGTGGAACGTATACTCCTACAAGAAGGAACTCAGCGGCCCCACCCAGCCGGGCGTGCAGAAAATGAGCGCCAAAGTTAAATGGCGCGTGAATGACCTGGACGTGGAATATGACCGCCCCATCGCCGTGGGCGGCTTTGAAGTGGGCTGCGGTGAAAAAGCCCAACCGGTCACCAACTGCAACCACCTGTGGGTGCCGGGCATCCTGATCCGCGACCACGGCAACTGGGGGTGCTCCTTCCACCTGCCGGACGGCACGTACATCTCCGCCGCCTCCCAGGGCAACCAGATTGAGGTGTATGATGAAACGGACAAGAAGAAGGAAAAAACGTGGGTTTCCCCGAACGACTCCTGCCTGACGCAGGGTTCCCGCTGCCTGTTCCGCGTTTCCACGGACTGGCACGGCCTGGAGTGCCGCGTGCGCGAACTCAAGCTACTGGGGAGCGCCACGGAGGAAGTCACTGACTACAAGCTGAAAGCCTCCACCGGAGGCCATGTGGACACCGCCAAATTGCTGGACCGGGACGCCACCACCATTGAGGAACTGGACGCCTCCCCCACGGAGGACGATCCCCTGGTGCTGGAACTCACCCTGAAATCCCCCGCCTCCCTGCGTGCTGTGGACATCAAGATTGAAAAGGGCTACAACCGCCTTGTCATTGAAGCCAACAAGGGCGGCAAGTGGATTCCCATCCACTGGGGCTCCCTGGGAGCCGCTACCGCCGGCGTCAGCGATGCGCAGAAAGCCATGTACGCCAATGAGCCGGAAGTGCTGCGCATGCTCCAGCTTCCGGGCAATGGATTCATCAAGTGCATGAGGACGTTTGAACCCATTACCACCAACAGGCTGCGCGTCAAACTCTTCCAGAAAGGCGGCAAAGTCCGCCTGGCGGAACTGCACGTGTACAAGGCGGACACCGCCAAACCCGCCGTTTCCAAGCAAATGGCCGCGGCCAACTGAAGCAGCATCCCCTTCCCCTCCAGGCGCCGCCGCACCCATGGTGAGGCGGCGCCTTTTCATGGAGGCCCGGGGAATACCGCATGCCATACGGAACTCCTGGCACGTTTTTTTCCGGGATATCAGTACTTCTGCACGGGGGAGGAAGGCAAACCGTTCTCCGCGCCGTCATCCGCCAGCCGGCACAGGGCCTCCGCACGGCGCAGGCAGGAATCCCACGGGGAGGCCTTTTCCGGGAATGGGAAGCACAGGGAATCGCTCAGCTTCTCCACCCGTTTGGAGGAATCCTCCCGGTCATAGGCATTCATGTCCTCCAGGCGGGCAGCCAGGCTGTCCAGCCACGGGAGGGGTTCATGGCAGATCAGGGGGAGGTCGCACCCGGCCTTGAGGGAAAGCAGGGCCGCTTCATCCGGAGCGTACTGCGCCGCAATGGCTCCCATGCACAGGTCATCCGTAAACACCAGGCCCCTGAAGCCCAGCCGGTCCCTCAGAAGCCCCCTGATCACCCGTTCGGAAAGGGTGGCCGGGTAATCCGGATCAATCTGCGGCAGCATGATATGGGCGGACATGATGGCGGGCAGCTCCGGACACAGCGCCAGGAAAGGCAGCAGATCCGTCTCAAACAACTCCCGTTCATTCAGGTCAACCACGGGAAGACTGAAATGGGGGTCCGCCTGGGCGCGTCCCATGCCGGGAAAATGCTTGCCGCAGCTCTCCACGCCGCCCCGGCGCAGATTGGCGGAATAAACGCCTCCGCGTGAAATCACGTCCTGGGCATTGTCTCCCCAGCAGCGGCCCGGCAGCGCGTTGGAGGCGGCAGGATCATGGCAGATGTCCAGCACCGGGGCAAAGTTCAGATTCACCCCCAGGCAGCGGAGCGCCAGGGCCGTCACGGCGCCCAGCTCCACAATGCCGTTAAAACCGCTCCGCCGCGCCAAGGACGCCGGGGAAGGAAGGTTCAGGCCCAGGGCTGCGGTGCGCACCACACGGCCGCCCTCCTGGTCCATGGCAATGACGGGATGGTGGCGGCAAAGCTTCCGCAGCGTTTCCGTCAGCTTCCGCACCTGCTCCACGGAAGCCACGTTCCGGGAAAACAGGATGAAGCCGGCCGGCTGCAAACGCAGGATGGCCGCCTCCTCTTCCGCGCCCACTTCATGGCCGCTAATGCCGATCAGGGCGGGGAGCATGAACGGAAAAAAGATTACTTGCCCAGAAGGGATGTCCGGGTATACAGGGTATGCACGGGAATGCCGCGTTCCTCAATCGCCTGGCGGCCGCCTTCCTCACGGTCCAGCAGCACCAGGGCGGCGGCAACCGTGCCCCCTTCCGCCTCAATGGCGTCAATCGCCTTCAGGGTGGAACCGCCCGTGGTAATAACGTCGTCCACGACGATGACGGTATCCCCCGCCTGGAAATTGCCCTCAATGCGCCGGCCGCGGCCATGGTCCTTCGGCTCCTTGCGCACGGTGAACACCTGGAGCTTCTTTCCAGCCCCCTCCAGGGCGCTCGTCATGCCGACGGCCAGGGAGATGGGGTCGGCCCCCATGGTCATGCCGCCGATGGCCGCGACCTCCGGAAAACGGGGAAGAATCTCCTCCTGAACCAGCTTCCACCCCAGCGCGCCCACCAGCGTGGCCCCCACGGGGTCCAGGGCGGTCATGCGGCAGTCCACATACAGGTCGGAAACCTTGCCGGAAGCCAGCGTGAAAGTTCCCGTGCGCACGGATTTTTCCAGAAGAATGCTTTTCAGAAGATCGTATTGTTCGCTCATGAAGATAGGGATGGATGAAATGGCTCCGCCGTGTATAACAGATGCCCCCGGAATAAGCAACGGATAACAGCATGCAAATCTTGACAAAAAGGCGGAGAGGCTCCATAACCTGCCTGTCATTCCCCCGTTCCCATGAAATCCGGCATACTGGCATTAGCTTCTATCAGTTCCATTCTCGTTTCCTGCAATCCGTACGGACGACCCCCGCTCTTTGATAAAATAGCCGGGAAAATCCAGGGCGCGTCCGGACAGGACAGCTACCTGTCCGGCGTGGGAACCACCTCCGGGGTCAACACGGAGCTTCCGCCGGAAGCCCGCCTGGGCCAGGGATACTGGGACCTGCCGGCGGGCACCCAGGGGGAAAAGCATATCATCATTGACCTCAAGCAGCAGAAAGTCTTCTACTACGTAGGCGCCACGCTGGTGGGCGTATCCCCCATGTCCTCCGGCAAGGAAGGCTACGGTACCCCCATGGGCACCTACAAGATCATCCAGAAGGACGCCAACTACAAATCCGGCACTTACGGCGTCCTGCGCAGCCGGGCCACCGGAGCCGTGGTGAACGGGGACTATAACGCCCGGTCCAGCGGCGCGCCCGCGGGAACGTACTTTGACCCCGCCCCCATGCCCTACTGGATGCGGATTACGGGCGGCTACGGCATGCACGTGGGCTTCGTCACCGGGTACCCGGTCAGCCACGGCTGCGTGCGCCTGCCGGCGGACATGGCCAAGACATTCTTTGAACACACCCCCCTGGGCACCAAGGTCACCATCCGGTAGTCCCTTCCTGCGGCTCCTTCCGCCGCAAGGGTGAAAAAGGCCCCTGCCTGCTTCTGCAACACGGAGCGTTCCCCTTTCCTGCCCCCGGTGCGCCGTGCCGCACCGGGGGCATTCTGTTTCATCCCTCCGGTTTATGGCACAGCTTCCGCGCTCCGGAATTGACAATCGGTTCCGGAACTTTTTAAATGCATGAGTCTTTGATCTTTTGATTCGTCATGACAGTCCCTCAAACCCCAGCCCTCCCGCCCCACTTCAACATAGGCGGCTATAGAATCACGGCGCTTCTGGAAAGCGGTCCGGAATACAACCTGTACCAGGCCCTTTCCCCGGAAGGCCAGGCCGTGCTGGTGCGTGAATTCTGCCCCCAGGGCCTCGTCACCCGTGACTTGGCCAGCGGGGAACTTTCCCCCATTCCGGGAAATGAAGCTCAATTCTCCCAGGCGCAGGAAGCCTTTGAAGCCCAGTACTCCGTCAATGCGGAAGGCAAGATGAGGGGCTTCGGCACCGTACTTTTCCTTTACCCGCTGGCACAGCCGCAGGTTCAGTCTGCGGCACAGCCCCAACCGGCCGTAGCGCACGCCCAGGCCCTGCGCCCGGCCAAAAAGCCGCAGCAGCCCCAGCTCCGGAAGCCCGTGGCCGGCCCGATCGCACCCGGCGCGCCGCTGCCCAAGGTAAAACGTTCCGGCGGCTTCCCCGTCATCACGGTCATCGTCACGGGAATGCTCGCCCTCTTCGGCTTCCTGGGCTACCAGATACTCAAGGACAAAAAGGAACCCGTCGCCAAAACCGTCGCTCCTCCGGTAGTGGCTCCTCCCAAGCCCAAACCCAAGCCCGTTGCGCCCAAGCCGGAACCCGTGGTGGTTGCCCCGGAACCGGAACCCATCGTCGTGGCGCCTGAGCCGGAACCTGAGCCTGAGCCGGAACCGGTCGCCCCCGATCTTTCCCCCTCCCCGCAAGTCATCGCCATGGAAAAGGCGCTGCGGGAGGAAGCCATGGCCTCCAAGGGCAAATTCTCTGAAAAGCTTCTGGCTAAATATCCCCTTTATGCGGAAGCCTACGTGCGCGACTACGTGAAAAAGCGCGGCGGCACCTTCTCCCCGGACTTTGAAAAATGGCTGAAAAACACGAAAAACAACCGTGAAGTCTTCGCCATGTTCTTCCCGCCGGACCCCAGCGTCGCCACCAACGTGGCCTTCATGATTGACGAACTGGGCCTGGAAACAACGGAAAAATACAACCAGCTCGTGCTGGCCTTTGCGGTGGGGCGCCGTGAATTCGGCATGGGCGCGTTTGACCTTACCCAGCAGGGCCGCTACATTGACGCCCTGGGCAAACTGAACGGCCTGAGGTCCTCCGGCGCCATGCCTCCGCCTGCGGACCTGTACTGCGCCGGAAAGCCTCCCGTGAACTGGTACGGGAATGCTCCGCGCACGGTGGATGAAGAATGCTACAAGAAGGTGGAAGCCTACCTGGACCGCAAGAAAATCACGCCCAAACAGGCCTGGATCAACAAATACCCCACCGTCTCGGAAATCGGGGACACCGCCATCACGGAAGGCAACCTGGCCGGCTTCCTGCATGAATACCTGTACCGCCACGGCCAGCTGAGACGCAAGAGGGACCCGTTCCCCACCCCGGTGGAATTCTTCACCTACCTGGTGGACAAATATGAAAACTGCAGCAAGCTGCGGGACGTGGACCACAAGCGCGTGGAATGGACCGGCGTCTCCCTGGAAGGGACGCCCTGGCCGGCCATGATGGCCCTTTCCGAAACGCGCCCCCTGCGGGAATGCGACAGCGTATGGGAACGCTACATGGGCCAGCGCGGCCCTACGCGCCTGTGGCTGTACGGCCCCTACCGCATGGATGACGACAAGGAGCCGCCCATCCTCTTCAGCTTTGACCCGGACCCGGAATGGTCCCGCGAGTCTAATGAACGCAAGCTCCATGAAGGCGGCGTATGCGGCACCATGTCCCTCATCTCCCGCAACTCCCAGATTGCCCGCGGCATTCCCGCCGCTCCGGCCGGGCAGCCCGGCCACGGCAACCTGATGACCACCAACTTCAACGGCAACGGCTGCTGGCTGAGCGTAGGCCAGAGCGTGGACACGCTGAAAGCCACCACGGGATTCTGGTACTTCCGGGACTCCAAGGCGCCGCGCACCGGCAACGCGGAATACCAGTCCGGACTGGCCCTGTCCATGAACATCGACTACGAGAAATTCATCGACAGCCGCTTTGCCATGAACATCTACAAGCTGGCGGGCGCGGGCTCCTCCACGGAAGAAGCGGAAGACGCTTCCGCCGCCCTCCCCGGGGAATTCACCCAGACCGCCATGAGAACCGTTCTCAAGGCCAACCCGTTCTATACGGAAGCCTGGTACACCCTCTTCAAGCAGTCACCCCAAGACCTCATGGGGGCCACCAAGATGGTGGATGAAGTACGGGAAGCCCTCCCGGACGGCATGGGCATCAGAAAACTCTGGAAAACGCGCAAATACGTTTCCTCCGTAGGCCGCGGGGACAAGAACGGCAAGGAAATGCTGGCCAACCACGCCAAGGAATACGTCAACGTGCTTTGCTCCGTGATTCTGGAAAACGCCCTGAAGCAGGAACATGACTACAAGACCTTCCAGTGGGCGGACCTCATGTCCTGGCTCAAGTCCGAGTCCAAGCGCAACTCCTACCCGGAGCCGCAGGCCGCCTACCAGATAGCCTATGCCAAGGCCCAGGGCACGGACAGGCTCAAGAGGACCGTGGACAGGGGGTTCAAGAAAGCCGTCAACTTCTACCGGGATGAAAACAACGCCCTGAACGCGCCCAAGGACGTGGACCAGGAGGAAATGTCCTTCTCCCTGGACGCCCTGTGCCTGGCCCTGCCCAAGGACGAACTGCTGCCCTGGATGAAAAACATGGTGGACACCTGCCCGGACGGTTTCAGGTACAAGCCCAAGAACAAGAAGGAAACGAAGATCCACCCCTTCTACAGCGCCCTGACGAAGAACTACATGTCCCTGGCTGACGGCACGGAAAAATCCCGCGTCAAGAAGGAGATGAAAGACTCTTCCGACAGGATTCTGGAACTCTCCCAGAAAAAGAAGGGAGAGGGGGAAGAAAACTCCGGACGCCGCCGGAGACACTGATCCCCTCCGCCCCCGTGCATCTTTACGTTCACATCCCCTTCTGCCACCGCATCTGCCCGTACTGCGCCTTCTTCAAGCACACGCCGGCCTCCACGGACATGAAACTCTTCATCCGTGCGCTGGCGCGGGAGGCGGAATCCCGCGCCGCGGCCCTGTCCATGGACCGCGGGGGGGAAACGGCCACGCTCTACTTTGGCGGCGGAACGCCCTCCATGCTCTCGGATACCCATCTGGGGCGCCTCATGGAAACCCTGAACCGCCTGATTCCCGTGGACAGGCTGGACGAATTCTCCTTTGAGGCCAACCCCGCCACTTTTACGGAAAAGAAGGTGCGCTTCTGGCGCAGCCTGGGCATGAACCGGGTCTCCCTGGGCGTTCAATCCCTGGACGCCCGCATCCTGCACCTGTTGGGGCGGGAGCACACGCCGGAACAGGCCCTCCATTCCGTGGAAATGCTGAAAAACGCAGGCATGCCCCAGGTCAACATGGACCTCATGTTCGCCATTCCGGGGCAGACGCTCTCCACCTGGGAGGCCACCCTGCGGGAAGCCGTCCGCGCCGGAACGGACCACGTCTCCGCTTACAACCTCACCTATGAGGAAGACACGGAATTCTTCCGGAGCCTGCTCCGCGGAGAAAAACGGCAGGATCCGGACGAAGACGCGGCCTACTTTGAACTGGCGGAAACCATGCTGGAAGCGGCGGGCATGCGCCATTATGAAACCTCCAACTACGCCCGGGAGGGCTGCCGCTCCCCCCACAACATGGCTTACTGGAAAGGAGAGGACTACGTGGGCATAGGCCCCGGCGCGGTCAGCACCATCAACGGCGTGCGGTACTCCAACACGCGGGATACGGACGCCTACATGCGCAGCACGCTGGAGACCGGACTGCCCCTCTCCGACCAGGAGCCCGTCACCGCGGAAGACTACCGCCTGGAACGCATCGCCCTGATGCTCCGGACGGATGAAGGGCTTCCTCTGAAATACATCCTTCCGGAATCCCTTCCCCTGCTGGAACAATACAGGGAGCTGGGTTTGGCGGATATTTCCCCGGAACAACGGCTCATCCTGAAAGGCCGCGGCCGCCTGCTGGTGGACGCCATTGCCGCGGAACTGTGTTGATTGGCATTATTTTTCCAACTTAATATCAATAAGTTGGAAATAAATTAAAAAAATGTTTGAAATTAATTTCTTGACATTTTTCATTTTTTATCTCCTATTATGCCATAAATAGACAGATATGTTCCATGCATCCGCTGTTCAACATTTACTCTGTTTCTTTTCTGGCAGGACTTGTCTTCCTGTTGCAGGCCCCCTTTAACCACGCATGGGGAAGCAAGCCTCCGGCATCAGCCCAGGAACCCCAAACCTTCATCCTGCCCCTTTACCTGAAATCCGCGCCTCTTTCTGAAAAAAGGCAGGTCTTCCGGAAATCCCTATCCGCCTTTCCTTTTGCTGAAAAGAACCCGAGAATCCATCAATTTGTACGGGAATATCCGGCATTGGCCTTTGACGAAGGCGTATCTCTTTTTGTTCAGCGGACTGCCATGGGACAAACACCCGGTGATGTTTGCGCCCGTCTCAATGAATTGACCGCCCTGATGCGGCATAGGAATATGCAATCAAGGCAGCGCCGCTCCTGTCTTACGGGATTTTTGGAAAACGCCTTTCTCCGGACGTACTCTTCCCGGTACTCCCCCATGGATATGGAAGCTTTATCGCTTTGCGCCCTGATGGAACTGGAAATGGAGGAAGGATGTCCGCCAAGCCTCCGGAGCCGCATCTTAAAAATTTGGGAAAGCGCGGCAATATCCATGGAAAAAGGAACCGGCCTGCAAAGAAAACTGGCGGCTCTTTTATTTATAAGGACACTGCGGTACGGAAAAGAAGATCCTTATTTAATGGCCCGTTGCGGATATCGGTTAGCCAATCTTTATATACGCATGAAAGAACCGCAAAAAGCCCGGTGGGCGGCATCCTTTATTCCGCCTATCCGGGGCATGGAAGGCTCCCGTGCCTTAATTCAGAAATGGACAACACCCGCTTCCAACAAAAAAAATCGTAAAAAATAACCTCATTCAACCTGCCTGATCATCATATGGACAAAGCATTAATCTCCCGATGTTTTTTTCAAATGCCGGTTTTGCTTGCAGTTGCCGGCATTGCTGCACTCTCTGTCCTCCACGCAAAAGGACAACAAGTTTATGAAGGGAAGACAACAATGGAAGCTTCCCTATCTCCGGTTGAAGTGGTAGCCAATCTTTCCCAGCTTGCAGACAAATTGAAACAATGCTGCGCCGGAGAACTGAAAATTCCCAATACGACGGAAGTAACCGACCCCAAATCACCCTCCACGATTCCATATAACGGAAAAATCTCCCTCAAGGATTTTAAGGATGAACGTATTTCCCAACCTACCACGGTTGCCTGGCTTTCCCTGATTTCCGATGACGGCTGCGACATCACATATACTACGGAACAAGGTGAAAAAACAGACTGGCTGAAGGAACATGGACAAGGACATGACATTTCCAAAGGACGCCGGGACTGTCCGCATGTTCTGAAAGCGGGATCTTATCAATTCCAGATCAAATATTCGCAAACCTATTACAATCCCAAACCGGGCACAAGTGACCTGGACGGCATCAGCCTTGTAGTTGCTCCCATTGTCGTTGATGTGTGCATAGGGGAAAAAACGGTGCCCGCCCGCAAAAGCCACCTCTTTTTAGAGAAAAAAACCCAGCTCCGGCTTGCTATTAATAAAACTTACCTGGCGAATGGCCCTTCCGAAGATTCCGGAGGCGTCCCCATCAAATGGGAAGCTCAAGTTTACTCCAAATGCCCTCAGCGATTTAATGGAGTCATTCTGGCACGCAACCATACGTTCCAACCCAACAATGGCGCCTGGAAACCCATCGGCAAAGGGCCGTGCATCACCTATACTCCGACAGAAGTAGAACTAATCCGTGTGACAATTGGTGACAAAATCTTTTACTATGAAGGAATTCCCAATCGCCTGGGGGAAATTTACTGGGCCATCCGCCCCTGTCAAGGCCTGCCCATAGCAAACCATCATTTTCTGTTATTTGTTCCTGACGACCCGGAAAAATTAAATCTCCCAAACCCCGGACTTGCCGACTGCAACGCCATCCCAAAAATGAAAATCATCACTATTGGAGGAGATGCAGGAGCGGAAATCAAATACCAAAAAAAGCTCAAAATCATCCCAGCTGCCGGAACCGTTTATTATAAGTGGATTTATGAATCCCTATCTCCCCCATTTGCTCAAGCAGGTATAGCCAGCAAATATATTGATTGCTTAACTAACATGGTTTACCATAAAAACGACAATCCTGATATAGCGGCTGTTGAAAACTGGTTCAAAAACCAGCATAACAAAAAATTTACAAATTTCACAAATATCATAACCATTCAGAACAAGGAACTATTTCAAAAAGTTCTTCATTTTTCACAAAGTTATAATGAGCAGGAACGATATCTAACCAATCCACCAACTAACCGAAATCCAGAAAGTACAGAAAATGGATCAAATTGTGCTTCCTTAGTTTCTTCTATTTTACAATATAGTGGAGCAACTTGGGAACAGGTACTTGAAGCAGCTGACACAAACGGCATTGATGTTGGAGAACGCCGTCTTATCCCTATTAAACGTTTCAACCCCTAATTTTCATGACACAATCAACCACCATAGCATTCTTATCGTCGGCTTTTATATATTTCTCAGTTTGCCAGGGAGATATTTGTCAAATCAATGGTCTGAGTCCAGAAGATTTAAAAAATCTCTCTTATGATCCTCCAGGGAATGAATTGCTTTCTGAGGCACAAGATAAAAAAGCATGGCAGACATTCGTTGAAACCTATGAAGCGCCTGTAGGCAAAGTACAGGATTGGTATAATTCCATTAGGGACAAAGATTCTGCTGATGCTGCAGCCGATGCGTTCAAGATAGATGTCCTGCCAATTCTTAAAAAGCTGACGGGACGTTCTGCTGATATAAAGAAACAAGTCCTTGCTATTCCAGCTTCTTCTGAAATGCAAAAACTCATTCTTTCACGTATCCTCACATTGCAGAGCCGCTTGCTAATAATTTTTCTTCCTATGCAAGACAGTAAAAAGTCAAGTTCCGATGCTTGTTATCATGGCAGCGAAAAACTCTTTGACATATTTCTAGGTCTAACGTCAACAACAGCCATGGACATTTCAAAATTTATTGAAACTCAAAATGAAGACCAGGAAAGCATTGAAGCAGCTTTCAAAGAACCATGGACAGAGACATCATCTTCTTAAAAAGCAGTTTACAGAGAAATTGCGTTGATCTCTATTAAATTTCCATCCTTCTTTTATTCTTCCCTCAATTAAGTTCCACTTACCATGTATTAATAGTGTTTCTTTGCCTCACCTGCGTGCTCTCATCCAGGAACCGCCACAAATCAATAACTTAGCCATTGCACAGAGAAAAGTTGCACAGAATAAATGTTTATTCCCCTTCATTCAGGAGCCCTGTCATGCTTCCATAATCTGATGATCTTGAAATACTCCATCATTCTCACATTTGCATCTTCCCTCTTTATTTATTATTCAGCGTGCTATGGAGACACCTGCCAAATCAACGGACCGGAACCGGAAGCCTTGAAAAGATTTTCTTATAATCCGCCCGGCAAGGAATTGCTCTTCAACGAACAGAATCAAAAAGCGTGGCAGATATTCGTTGAAACCTATGAAACACCTGTAGGCAAGGTACAGAATTGGTATAATTCCATCGTGGATAAAAATTCCGCGGACGCGGCGGCAAAATCTTTTTCTACGGAAGTCTCACCTATCCTTAAAAAACTTACAGGACCCACTGCCGACATGAAAAAGCAGGTTCTGTCTATCCCTGCATCACCGGAAATGCAGAAATTTATTCTTTTGCGCATTCTCCAGCTTCAAAGCCGCCTTCTGGTTATTTTCCTTCCCATGCAGAATTAAAGGAAAATGGATGGCAATACCTGCTACCGGGGCAGTGATCTTCTTTTCGATACTATTCTGGAACCTACAGCCCAATCAGCCCAGGACGTTGCCAAATTCATTGATTCCCGGTATGAATCCCAAGAGCACATAGAGGCTTCATTCAAAGAGCCCTGGTCCGCACCCGCCGAATAAACTTATTAACTGTGTACCTGTTCCACCCTTTATTCAGCGCAGAATGTGAAAAACACTGGCGGTTCTATTTTGGCAGATATGG
Organism: Akkermansia muciniphila; assembly: GCF_018709685.1. Lineage (GTDB taxonomy): Bacteria > Verrucomicrobiota > Verrucomicrobiia > Verrucomicrobiales > Akkermansiaceae > Akkermansia > Akkermansia muciniphila_E. The sequence goes on along the minus strand of NZ_JABDHQ010000007.1, from coordinate 89,522 downwards.
AGCCTCCGCTAGGATATATGTTGCCGGAATCCTGCCTCTGCCGGAGCATTACCGGGAACTGGTTCTGGCGGATGTCTCCCCGGAACAACGGTTCATCCTGAAGGGCCGCGGCCGCCTGCTGGTGGACACCGTTGCCGCGGAGCTGGGATGACGGAGGGAATTTTTCTCCTGTAAAAAATCACGCGCTCGCGGAATCCATGAAAAGCTGTCATGGAAATATTCAGCCCGTGCAATATTATTCTTGGCTTTTTATGATTCAGAGATTACTCTTCTTAGAGACAACGGTGTCTGCGTATTCAGATTTTGCCTTCTAATCCCGGCTCTTCGGGAATGCATTAAAGAACAATCAGATCACTTTGTCTTTTGATCATATGAACACAAAAATGTACGTAGGGAATTTGTCCTTCGATGCCACCGAACAGGACCTGAGGGATTTGTTTGGTTCCCATGGCGAAGTGACTGAAGTATTCATTCCGACCGACCGTGAATCCGGAAGACCCCGGGGTTTCGCATTCGTAACCATGGAATCCGCGGATGCCATGAACAATGCTATTGAGGCCCTGAACGGCAATGAATATCAGGGACGCGCCCTGGTTGTCAATGAAGCCAAGCCCCAGTCAAACACGGGCGGCGGTTTCCGCGGCAACGGTGGCGGCGGCTATGGCGGCGGCGGCAGACGCGACAATAACGGCTACGGCCGCAATCGCCGCTAAAAAACGGAAATTGAGGGAAAGGCATTTGCCTCTCCCTGATCACCACACTTCCAGTAAGGCCCGGTGCTTTCATGCTCTTGGCCTTATTATTTTTTATAGACGCGCTACGGCACGTATTTCTTACGGGCGCCCCTGCCAACAGGGGCGGCTGCTCCCGGCGCCATTCAAAAATAGAATCCCGGCCAAGCCAGTGCATCCCGGAAGGCAGGTTTCCCGCCAACAGGGGATTCCCCTCCGCTCCTAATCTATCCGGAACTGGCGCGCCATCTTTTTCAGCCACCAGTCCCGGTGCCGCATTTCATCCCTGCTGCGTTCCAGTTCCCGGAGCTCGCTTCCGCGCAGGCCGCCCCTCATGTACCGCTCATCCAGCTTGCGCGCTTCCGCGCGCGTATCCTTCCGCAGGGCCTTGTAAAACTGAGCTCCGGTCACCAGGCCGGTGGCGGCCCCGCCCTGGCCCACCAGGTTCATGTAAAGCTTTCTCAGCCTGTTGTAGTCCTCCACCACCCGGTTGTATTTCAGCGCGGCATACTGGTAGCGCTCCTTCCAGTCCTCCGGACCGGGATTCACCAGGCGTTCTTCCACGGAGCCGGGTTCCGGCACGGGAGCCGGGGGGGTCTGCCCGCCGGAAGGCAGGGGCGTGAGTGGGGGAGGCTGCGGAACGGGGCGGCGGCTTGCTTTGGGAATGCCGCTGCCCGTCATGGACAGGGGGGAGCGTTCCGTCAGCAGGCTGTCCATGCGCACCTGTTCCAGCGTTTCCAGCAGATGGGCGCGCTCCTTTTGCAGGGAGGCATTGGAATCACGCTCTTCTGAAAGAGATTTCTTCAGCGTCCCCATGCTGCCGGACATTTCAGAATAGACCAGCGCGTACGCCCCCACGCACCCCAGCAGAAAGCCAAGGCCCAGCATGACGCCCCTTTCCCGCCAGGGCCCGGAACTGCGTTCCGGAGCCGGTTCCGGAACGTCCGGCTCCGGCTCATCATGGGAAGCAGTCAGGTAATGTTCCAGGGGTCCCTCGTCAGGCATGGGCTTGATTCAGGGTTGGGACGTGAAAAACGCCGGTTCAGGCCTGTTCCGGGCGGATGCTGTCCGCGCCGAAGTACGGCACAAGCGCTTCCGGAATGCGGATGGAGCCGTCCGGCTGCTGGCAGGATTCCAGCAGGGCCACGTACAGGCGCGGCAGAGCCGTGCCGGAACCGTTCAGCGTGTGGCAGAACTGGTTTTTGCCGTCCGCGTCCTTGTAACGCAGGCGCATGCGGCGCGCCTGATAGTCCGTAAAGCAGGAGCAGGAGGAAACCTCCAGATACTGCCCCTGGCCCGGCGCCCATACTTCAATGTCGTACGTTTTGGCGGAGGAAAAGCCGAGGTCGCCCGTGCAGAGTTCAATCACGCGGTAGTGAAGCCCCAGCTTCTGGAGGATGGATTCCGCATGGCTGCGGAGCACTTCCAGCTCCCGGAAGGAGTCTTCCGGCTTCAGGATCTGCACCAGCTCCACCTTGTCAAACTGGTGGATGCGGATCATGCCGCGGTTGACGCGCCCGGCGCTCCCGGCTTCCCGGCGGAAGCAGGGCGTGTACGCCGCCATCTTGATGGGCAGCTCGCTTTCCTGTAAAATGGTGTCCCTGTACAGGTTGGTCACGGGCACTTCCGCGGTGGGAATCAGGAACATCTGCTGGTCTTCCGTGCCGTACATGTCTTCCTCAAACTTGGGAAGCTGTCCGGTGCCTTCCATGCACTCCCGCTTGACCACAAAGGGAACGCCCACTTCCTGATAGCCGTTTTCCACGGTCTGCGTGTTCAGCAGGAAGTTGATCAGGGCGCGTTCCAGGCGGGCGCCCGCGCCGCGGTACACCACAAAACCGGAGCCCGTGATCCGCGCGCCGTCTTCAAAGGAAATCATGCCCAGGTTCGCGGCCAGTTCCACATGGTCCTTCGGGTTTTCAATGGCGGGCTTTTCACCCCACAGCTTGATTTCCGGATTGGCCGTTTCATCCGCGCCCACGGGGCATTCCAGGTGCGGCAGGTTGGGGATGTTCATCAGCAGGGAGGTAAGCTGGGCGGCATTTTCCTCCGCCATGCGGTCCAGTTCCCGGATGCGGTCGCCGATCTCGCGCACGCGCGCTTCAATGGAGGAAGTGTCCTCCCCTTTTTTCTTGAGCATGCCGATCTGCTTGGAGGTGGCATTCCGCTCGGACTGCAACGCCTGCTTTTCCGTCTCGGCATTGCGGCGCGCTTCATCACACGCCAGAACGTCATCAACAAGCTTCCACGCGTCCCCGCTGCGGGGCTTCAGGCGCGCTTTCACTTCTTCCGGATTTTCTCGTATTACACGGATATCAAGCATAACGCGCACAGCTTGCACTCCATCCCTCCGCCACGCAAGCCAAATGAACGGACTTTCATGGAAAAACTTCACATGCAATAACCTGCCTTGCGCTCCGGCGCGGCGCGGTTTTCCTGAGGAGAAGGGGAAGGAACATCCTGCGGATTTGCCGCATGGCATGCGGAGCTCCTGACGGTCTTTTAGTGACCGTACGGCCATGCTTTTCCGTTTCCAGCAAGTTAATTCACTCCCATTCTCATTTGTTCTTGAAGAGTCCGAACGCCACAGGGTAGTGTAGCCACACTATGCAACAGACCGCACGCGCCGCTGTCCTGACAGCGCCCAAGACATTTGAAATCCGTGAGTACCCTATCCCCTCCATCGGGGATGATGAAATGCTGATCAAGGTGGAAGCCTGCGGCGTTTGCGGCACGGACGGCCATGAGTACAACCGGGACCCGTTCGGCCTCTGCCCCGTGGTGCTGGGCCATGAAGGCACCGGGGAGATCGTCGCCATGGGCAGGAATATCACGAAGGATACGGCGGGCAATCCCCTGGCCCTGGGGGACAAGATCGTAACCTGCATCATCCCCTGCGGCACCTGTGACGCCTGCCTGAATACGCCTGCCCGCACCAACCTGTGCGAGAACGTGGGTGTGTACGGCCTGATGCCTGACGACGACGTGCATTTGAACGGCTACTTCGGGGAGTACCTCGTCATCCGCAAGGACTCCACGTTTTTCAATGTTTCCGGCATGACGCTGGACCAGCGCATTCTGGTAGAACCCGCCGCCGTGGTGGTCCATTCCCTGGAACGCGCCAAGTCCACCGGACTGCTGAAGTTCAATTCCGTGGTGCTCGTGCAGGGCTGCGGCCCCATCGGCCTGCTCCAGATCGCCACGCTGCGCACGCTGGGCATTGAAACCATCATCGCTGTGGACGGCAATGATTCCCGCCTGGAACTGGCTAAGGAAATGGGCGCCACGCGCACCTATAATTTCACCCATTACGCGAACCTGGACGGCCTCCTTGACGCCGTAAAGAAGGATAACGGCGGCCGCCTGGCGGATTTCGTCTTCCAATGCACGGGCGTGGGCAAGGCCGGGGCCAACGCCTGGAAGTTCGTGAAGCGCGGCGGCGGCCTGTGTGAAGTGGGTTTCTTCATGGACGGCGGAGAGAGCGTCATCAACCACCATTACGACCTCTGCAACAAGGAAGTGACCGCCGTAGGCTCCTGGGTGTATTCCCCGCAGGATTACCCCACCACGTTCGATTTCCTGAAGCGCGCGTACGGCATCGGCCTGCCCCTGACCAAGCTGATTTCCCACCGCTTCAAGCTGGATGAAATCACGGAGGCCCTGGAAACCAACGTCCAGATGAAGGGCATCAAGATCGCCGTCATCTGCGACTAAGCGAAAGCAATTCCCTGCTCTTTTTACACTGCCGTTTCTCCGGGAACGGCGGTGTTTTTGCGCCGTTTTCTCCAGTGGTGGACGTCACTTATCCGGTTCAGGCCACAGGTCCTCCCAGTCCAAAAAACGCCCCGTGTTGGGAGGGATAGCCATGATAGCCGCGACTTTTTTCTTCAACTGCGCCAATGCCGCAGGGGCAAGAACCATGGGCTCGCTCACTTTAAGATACAGCCCCTCCCGGTACACCTGCCTCTCCAGCGTCAAATATTCCGTGACGCCTCCGCCGGAATCCAGGGCGGCGTCAATGACGAAATGCAGCAGGAAGTCGGACTCCCGGAGGTAAAAATCGAATTCATAAATCCAAGAAAAAGAGCAATTTTCGTCATCATCATCGTCGCTCACCTCCCTGCGGGGGACGCCGGAATCATACAGACGGTTCAGTTCCTGCAGGAGGGACAGGATGTGTTCACGCTTCAACACGGTCACCTGGCACCCCTGCTCTCCCATCATGCCCTGGAGGCAGTCGATGACCAGTTCGCCGCACTGCCTTTTCATGGCAAGGAGCACTTCCCGGGCCTGCTCCCGTTGCCGCTCCATGGTTTCCCCGGAATACATGATCCAGGTGTACTACAGCTTCACTTCCCCCACCGTTCCGTGATGCCGCCGTAGGAGTCAATGCGGCGGTCCCGGAAGAAGGGCCAGATGCGGCGGTGGTCTTCCAGGGCGTCCAGGTCCAGGTCCGCGTACAGGATGGCTTCATCGCTCACGGGGGCCTTCGCCACAATCTGCCCGTAGTAGTCCGCCACGAAGGATTGCCCCCAGAATTCGCTTTCCCCTTCCGTCCCCACGCGGTTGACGGCGCAGACGTAGCAGCCGTTGGCCACGGCGTGGCCGCGCTGCACGGTTTCCCACGCGCAGTGCTGCTGTTCCCCCAGCAGGGGCTTTTCCTCCGGCAGCCAGCCGATGGCCGTGGGGTAAAAGATGATTTCCGCCCCCTGCATGGCTGTCAGGCGCGCGGCTTCCGGGTACCACTGGTCCCAGCAGATGAGCACGCCGATGCGGCCGAATCTGGTGTCAAACGCCTTGTAGCCCAGGTCGCCGGGGGTGAAGTAGAATTTTTCCTCAAAGCCGGGGTCCTGCGGTATGTGCATCTTGCGGTACATGCCCAGGAACGTTCCGTCCGCGTCCACTACCCACGCGGTGTTGTGGTACAGCCCGGTGGCGCGCTTTTCAAAGCCGGAGGCCACAATCACCACGCCCAGCTCCGCGGCCAGCTTGCGGTGGGCTTCCGTCAATTCTCCGGGGACGGGTTCCGCCAGGTTGAATAGATCGCATTCCTCCGTCCTGCAAAAGTATTCCGTGGTAAAGAGTTCCTGCGTGCAGACGATCTGCGCGCCGTTGGCGGCGGCTTCACGGATGGCGGCTTCCGTCTTTTCCTTGTTCACGGAGGGCCGGGCGTCTGCGGACAGTTGAATGAGTGCGATTTTCGGCATGCCCCTTCCTTACCCCGTTTCCCCTCCCATTCCAAGCAGGGAAAATGAATGCGACGCGATTATTTGGTGGAAAAGGGCCTGAAAAGTGCTATGAACTTATAATATGGAACCCACCACCCCCTCTCTGCCCGACGACGACGTGGCCGCCATTGACCGGCTCGGCGCCATTTACAAGGAGCTTTCCGCGGAATTGAGCAAGATCATCATCGGCCAGCAGCGCGTCGTGGAGCTGTTGAGCATCGCCCTGTTCTCCCGCGGGCACGCGCTCCTGATGGGCGTTCCCGGCCTGGCGAAGACGCTGCTGATCAGCTCCGTGGCAAAGACGCTGGACCTCAGCTTCAACCGCATCCAGTTCACGCCGGACCTGATGCCCGCGGACATCACCGGGACGGACATCATCCAGGATGATTCCGCCGGAGGAAAGCGCCAGTTTGAGTTCATCAAGGGCCCCGTGTTCGCCAACATCGTGCTGGCGGACGAAATCAACCGCGCCCCCGCCAAGACCCAGTCCGCCCTGCTGGAAGCCATGCAGGAGCGCCGCGTCACCGTGATGGGCCGCACCTTCACCCTGCTGCCCCCCTTCTTCGTGCTGGCCACCCAGAACCCCATTGAGCAGGAAGGCACGTATCCCCTGCCGGAAGCCCAGCTGGACCGCTTCATGTTCCTGATTGAAGTGGATTACCCCACGGAGGAGGAGGAAATGCGCATTGCCCGGGAGACCACCGGGAACCGCAGCGAGGAGCTCAAGCACGTCCTTTCCGGGGAGGAGATCATCTTTTACCAGGACCTGGTGCGCCGCGTGCCCGTCCCGGAACATATTTACGAGTACGCCGTGAAGCTGGTGCGCGCCACCCGCCCCTCCCTGGAGACCTCCCCGGAATGGGTGAAGCAGTACGTGGCCTGGGGCGCAGGCCCGCGCGCCGTGCAGTTCCTGATCCTGGGGGCCAAGACGCGCGCCGCCCTCCAGGGCAGCTACATCGTCCGCAAGGAGGATATTGATGCCATTGTGGAGCCCGTGCTGATGCACCGCGTGGTCACCAACTTTGCCGCGGAGTCCCAGGGCATCACGCCCCGCAAGGCCGTGGCGCGCCTGGCGGCGGAAGTCTGACCGCCCCCGCGTCATCCCACCCTTTCCCTGCCCTCCCATGAAGTACCTGAACCATGACCTGCTAAGCCGCCTGGGGAACCTTCCCCTGGAGGCGCGCCACAGCATGACGGGAAACGTCTCCGGCCGCCACAGGAGCGCCAACCGCGGCTCCTCCGTGGAGTTTGCGGAGTACCGCAAGTACGTTTCCGGGGACGATACGCGCCGCCTGGACTGGAAGGCGTACGCTCGGTCGGACAGGTATTACATCAAGGAGTTTGAGGCGGATACCAACCTGCGCGCCTACATCGTCATGGACCTTTCCGGCTCCATGAATTACCACCCGGAGCAGGTGGAGTCCAAGTACATGCGCGCGTGCAGGCTGGCGGCCAACCTGGCTTACATCGCCATCCGCCAGGGGGACGCCGTGGGGCTGAGCTTTTCCCGGCAGACGAAGGACGGCGCCACGCTGCACATTCCGGCCTCTCGCCGCCCCGCCCATCTGAACGTGCTCATCAGCCAGATGGATACGCATTACCCCAAGGGGGAAACCGTGCTGGCGGAGACCCTGCATGAACTGGCGGAGCGCGTCAGCCGCCGCGCCCTGGTGCTGATTTTTTCCGACCTGTTCACGGATACGGAGGAGCTCAAGAACGCCCTCCGGCACCTCCACTTCCGCAAGCATGACGTGGCCGTGTTCCATCTGGTGGACCAGTTGGAGATTGATTTTGACTTTGACCGCCCCATCCGCTTTGTGGACATGGAGGGCGGCGGCTCCTTGATTACGGAGCCGGACCTGATCGCGGACGAGTACCGCTCCATCGTGGCCAATTACCTGGAAGAGACGCGCCGCATCTGCACGGACATTAACGCGGACTACCGCCTGATCAGGACCGGAGACGCCCTGGAGGACGTGCTGACCGGGTTCCTGATGGGCAGGCAGAAGAAGAAAGCGGGGAGATAACCTCCCGGCTGTCTCACGGAACGGTTGATCCTTCCGCGGAACGGGTGCAGGATTCCAGCGCGCTTTCCTCAGCCGGAAATGCGGTGGCTTTCATTCCTTTTTTCCCATTTTTCATCTCGTGGACGCACCCGTTAAAATGATCGTGGGCCTGGGCAATCCGGGCAGGACTTATGAGGACACCCGCCATAACGCGGGCTTCATGGTGCTGGACCGCCTGGCCGTCCGGTGGGGCTGCGCGTTCAAGGCGGACAAACAGCGCAAGTGCGAGCTGGCGGCAGGCCCCGGCGTCCTGCTGGTGAAGCCGTCCACCTTCATGAATGAATCCGGCCTGTGCGTAGGGCCCATGATGCGCTTCTTCAAGCTGGACCCGCGCAGCGTGTTCGTCATCCATGATGAGGTGGATTTTCCGCTGGGCGTCATGAAACTGCGGGAAAAAGGCTCCGCCGGAGGCCACAACGGCCTCAAGTCGCTCATCGCCCACATGGGCACCCAGGAATTCCCGCGCCTGCGCTTCGGCATCGGCCTGCCGCGCGGCAAGGGGGAGATGATCGGCCACGTGCTGGGCAAATTCCGCCCGGAGGAGCGCGAGCTTCTGGACGTGATGCTGGGCAAGGCCACGGACGCCGTGGTGTACACCATGGAGTACGGCCTCACCAGGGCCGGCAACATCTTTAACGCCGTACAGGACCAGTAGGCGGCCCGGAGCGTTCCGGGAGGCTCCACGGGCGCATGCCTTCTTTTTTCTCTCGCCGGCAGTGTACGGTATTGCTAAACAAACGGGAATACGCTAGGATTTCCGCACGTTTTTTCCTCTCCCGGGACCCACCCTGTTTCATCTTCATGGCTGAATTAAGTTCACAAGCTCCGCGCAGGCACATGCAGGCCAACAAAAGGCGCCAACCCAAGGCGAAGCCCCGGAAACGATTCTGGAGCTTTGTCAAGAAGCTGATCCTGTGGTGCCTGGTCATGGCGGTCATCGGCGGGGCCGTAGGCTACTTCGGCTTCATGATGGCCTGGAAGCGCTATGACAACTGGGCGGCGGAGTTTGACCTGGAACGCATCAACGACCTGGAAAAACCCAGCATTATTTATGACCGGAACGGGGAGGAAATAGGCCGCATTTACGTGGAGAACCGCAGTTACGTCACGCTGGAAAAGATTTCTCCGGCCATGATTAACGCGCTGATCGCCCAGGAGGATTCCCGCTTCCGGGAACATCCGGGCTACGATTTCCTGGGGATTCTGCGCGCGGCGAAGGAATACCTCCATAACAGCGGGGACGCCAACCAGGGCGCCTCCTCCATTACCCAGCAGCTGGCCAGAAACGCGTATGACCTGAAGAACCGGGCCAAGGCCAGGAATGAAGGCAGCTTTGGCCGCAAGTTTGTGGAAATAGCCCTGGCGCGCCGCATTACGGAACGGTACAGCAAGGACCAGGTGCTGGAGTTTTACCTGAACCGCGTCTACTTCGGCAGCGGGTTCTACGGCATCCGCGCCGCCTCCCTGGGCTACTTCGGCAAGGAGCCTGCGGACCTGACCACGCGGGAGGCGGCTTCCATCGCCGCCCTGATTAAGAACCCGAACGGCCTTTCCCCCCTCAACAATCCGGAAAGCAACCTGAAATGGCGCAACCACGTGCTCAACCGCATGGCCAAGGAAAAGTACATCACGGCGGATGAAGCGGAACGCCTTTCCGCCATGGACCTGGGGCTGGATTCCAAACCGCTGAAACGCGGCGTTTCCCACATTTACGACCGCATTTCCGCGGAAATCACCGCCTACCTGGGGGAGGAGCGCGTGAATGCCGCCGGGCTCAAGATTTACACTACCATTGACAGGAAGCTTCAGGAGGCCACGGGAAAAGCCCTGGAACAGGCCCTGGAAAATATTGAACAGCGCCCCGGCTACCGCCACCAGAAGGCCGCGGATTACCACAGCGCTTCCGGGGACAAGCCGCGCTACCTGGAAGGAGCCGTCCTGGTGGTGGACAACCAGTCCGGCGCCGTTCTGGCGTACCACGGCGGGCGCGACTATACCAAGCGGCAGTATGACGCCATCAAGGACGGCGCCCGCCCCACCGGCACAGCCGTGCTTCCCTTCCTTTACGCCACGGCCTTTGACACGGGCAAAAGCCCCGTCACCCACATTCTGGATGATGCCATTGACAACCGCCTGACGGGCATCGGCGGGTCGGAAGGCATCCTGGGTGAGTGGGGCGCGGAAAGCTCCAAAAACCGTTATGAGGGCATGATTACGGCCCACCGCGGCCTGTCCGCCTCCAAGATTGCCGCCTCCCTGCGCATGGGCATGGACATGGGCACGGCGCCGTTCGTGAAAAAGCTGACGGATTTCGGCATCCGCAAGCCCGTGCGGGAAGCGGGGAGCACGGAGGTGAATCCCGTTTACCGCCCCAAGATTTTCGTGGGCACGGAACCCGCCTCCCTGAAGGAGATGACGCTGGCCTACACCGCCATCCCGAACGGCGGCTCCCGCCCGCAGGACATTTATTACCTGGACAGGATTGAGGACGAGAACGGCCAGTTGATCTGGGAGTCCACCCAGGCCATTGAAACCCGGAACAATTCCCAGGTACGGAAGGGGGCCGCCTCCACCGCCACGGCCTTCCAGCTCCACAATATCCTGCACTCTTCCCTGAAAAGCGGCTCCGCCCAGCGCGTGGCCCCGTACCTGCCCAAGGATTTCAAGGGCGGCGTGAAGACGGGCACCACGTACGATTTTGCGGACAACTGGCTGTTCGGCTATGACAGCCGCGTCACCTGCGGCATCTGGGTGGGCTTCCTGGAAGGGAAAAAGCCCATTTACAACGGGGCCTTTTCTTCAGACACCTGCGCCCCCGTGCTGGGTACGGCCATGACCACGGCGGAGCAATTGTTCCCCGCCGGGGAACTGGCCCCGCCCTCCAGCGTGGAGCGGGTGGAAATCTGCCTGACCACCGGGAAAAGGGCCACCCACAGCTGTTACGACATTGACCCGGTGGACAAGAAGTACCGCCGCCACACCATGTTTGAATACCTCCGCAAGGGGGATTCCAGCCTTCCCTTCTGCGACCTGCACGGGGAGGATGTTTCCGCCCCCGTTTCCCCCTTCACGGCGCAAACCCGCATTCTCCCCCTGCCGCCCATCCTGCCCACCAAGGCCATTCTCCAAGGGAACGACCCCTACCACACGGAGGTGAACCAGGCGCCGGCCAACCGCAACTTTGAACTGCTGAGCGCGGGAGAGAACGTGCCGGAGGCGCAGGCCCTTTCCGCGGACCCCGTTTCCCAGGACCACGCGGACACGAACATCACGCTCCCGGCGCCCAAGCCCATCAACATCCCCGTTCCGGAATTCATCCACCTGTAACTTCTTTTTTCACCCATGCCCTCCCCATCCCAGGATACGGTAGCCTGCACCTGCCCGTCATGCGGCAACCTCTTTGCCGTGGAAACGTCTTCTCTGGGACGCCAGGTCACCTGCCCCATCTGTTCCGCCCAGGTCACGGCCCGGAAGGAAAAGGAGGCCGCAGCCCCGACACAGGAGGAAAAGCCCGCACAGGCGCCACAAGAACGGGCGGCCGCCCTCCCGGCACAGACCCCGGAACCTGAACCCTCCCTTCCGCAGAACTCCGCGCAGCCGGAGGAAAAGAGCCCCTCTTCCGCATCCGCCCTGGCCCCTCAAAAAAAGGCGGACAGGCGCAGCATCCCCGCTTCCGGAACCCCGGTTCCCGTTCCTGCGGAACACACCACAAAAATCCGCAAACGCAAGGAACAGGGGAACGCCGCCCCCGCCATCACCACTGCCCGCAGCGCCTCCCTGGCGCAGGCGGAACCGGAATACAAGCCCACCGCCATGGAGGCCGCGCACACGGAGCGCCGCCCCACCTGGCACATCTGGCTGCTGGTCGCAGGCCTGGTGCTGGCTTCCCTGGGCGTGGTCATGTTCCTGCGCGGCAGGGACATGGAAGCGGAAAGCTCCAAGATTCTGAACATTTCCGACCGGTTTGTGGACCATGAAGCGGATTTCTCCCCGGAGGTGAACAAGGAACTGCTGAGAGAACTCCAGCAGAGGGAACAGCAGTACCGCCTGGCCTCCCGCTCCCGCAGCGGGGATGACCGGGAGGCGGAAACCGTGTCCGCCCACATCACGGCGGCCATGAATCAACTGGCCCTGTACTGCATGGCCAAATCAGATGAAGAGAGGCTCAACTACGTGATGGACCCCGCCGCCACGCGTCCCAAAATGAAGCACTGGGCCGCTTACGGGCGGTATAAGGACTACCTGCCGCAGGAAGCGGGCAAGAGCTCCAAGAACGGAGACCTGCTCCAAATCTCCGTGCTGATGGATGACAACACCATGCGCCCCGCCGTCTTCCTGTATGACCGGGATTCCGCCAAATGGAAGCTGGACTGGGAGGCGTGGGAAGGTTATTCCCCCATGCTCCCGGCGGAGCTGGAAGCCAAGAGGCCCTCTACGCCCGTTCCCGTCAGGATAGCCCTCAGCATGTCCGGCCTTTACCAGGCGCCCTTCCTGGAGGAGTCCTCCCCGGAAAGCTACCGCAGCACGGCCTACATCAGCTTCAACCTTGAATTCCCCAACGGCGAACGCCTGAACGCGTACGTGGACAGGTATTCCCCCCTGGCCCTGGAACTGACCAAGCTCCTTTACAACGGCCCCGTGCGCGCCTGCGTGCTCATCCATTATCCGGCGGACCTGCCCGGCGGCCAGTCCGTCATCATTGACAAACTGCTGTATTCCGGGTGGATGAGCGACGCCACCCGCAGCCTTCTTCCCGCCACCAACTGACCAATCCAGACCCGGTTCCCCCGTTTTCCATGAGTTCCAAAGCATTAGCGCAAACACAGGACAAAGCCCTCCAGCTCAATCTGGCCACCACCATTTACGGCACCTTTGCGGAAATCGGCGCCGGACAGGAAACGGCCAACTGGTTTTTCCGGGCGTCCGGAGCCGCCGGCACGGTGGCCAAGACCATCTCCGCCTATGACATGACTGTCAGCGACACGCTGTACGGCCCCGTCAAGCGCTACGTCTCTGAAGAGCGCCTGAAAGGCATGCTGGATTATGAGTTCACCCAGCTCGTCAACCGCCTGGGACCGCAGCGCGGGAAGGACACGCGCTTTTTCGCCTTCTGCAATACGGTGAAGGTGAAGGGCTACCGGGACAACGGACCGTGGCACGGGTGGATAGGCGTGCGCTTCCAGCTGAAGCCGGGTGCGGAACCTTCCGACCTGATCATCCACGTGCGCCTGAATGACCCGGACCACGACAGCCAGATGAAGGACCTGGGCATCCTGGGCGTCAACATCCTGCACGCCGTCTTTTTCAAAAGGGACCGGCTGGAGGAATTCATTGAATCCCTGATAGACAATCTGGACCCGCGCCTGGTGGAAATAGACGTGGTCCGTTTTGAGGGCCACGGCTTCTCCATGGTGGACAACCGCCTCTTTGCCCTCCAGCTGGTTCAATCCGGCCTGACCCCCGCCACCCTGTTCCTGGCAAACGGCCAGGTGGCCCAGGCGGCGGACGTGCTGTACAAACGCCCCATCGTGCTGATGAGGGGCAGCTTCAACCCCGTCTCCAACCTGCATCTGGAAGTAATGGCGCAGGTGAAGAAAACCTTCCTCACCCACATTAACGAGACGCAGGCGGACCGCTGCCTGGAGATCTGTGAAATATCCATGAACAACCTGCTCCGCGGGGACGACGTGGACCACCTGGAGTTCCTGGACCGCGCGGACAGCCTGAAGGCCCTGGGGAAAAACGTGCTGATCACCAAGATGGCCCGGTTTGACAACCTGTCTGAACTCCTCGCGCGCTACACGAACGAGCCCATCGCCATCGCCCTCTCCATCGGCCTGCTGAATGAACTGTTCAAGGAAAAATGGACGGAAGACATCCCCGGCGGCATCCTGGAATCCTTCGGCCGCACCTTCCAGAACAAGACGCGCCTGTACGTCTCCCCCTGGCTCAACCGCAAATCCGGGGAATTCGTCACGGCCCGCACCTTCCGCGCCCCGGAGCAGTACGTGCACCTGTACCAGCACTTCCTGGCCAACGGCCTGGTGGTGGACGTCCCCTTCTTTAACGAATTCCTGCTGCGCCACACGCCGCGGGACATCCAGCGCATGATCGCCGCGGATGAAGACGTCTGGAAAACGCTGGTCCCGCAGGAGGCGCACCGCTCCGCCCTGCACTTCCGCTGATGCCCCGGCTTCCGCGCCGTGCGGAAAGGTTGCCTGTAATATCAGGAAAACTTAACAACTTGGTAAGATTGTCTTGCCATAAGGCGGGAATATCATTAAGGTCTCCGAGTTCCATTTTTATCATGAATACCATTATTATCGGCTCCCAATGGGGCGACGAAGGCAAAGGCAAAATGATCGACTTCCTGACGGAATCAGCCGACGTGGTTGCACGCGGCCAGGGCGGCAACAACGCCGGCCATACCGTAATCGCCAACGGGAAGAAGTATATCCTGCACCTGGTCCCGTCCGGCATCCTGTGGCCCGGCAAGCTTTGCGTCATCGGTAATGGTGTAGTGCTGGACCCCATCGGCCTGGTGGAGGAAATCAATGAACTCCGCGGCCAGGGCGTTTCCATCACCAAGGACAATCTTCTCATCTCCGACCGCGCCCACGTGGTCCTTCCCTTCCACAAGGAAATGGACGCCGCCCAGGAATCCTCCCTCGGCAAAAAGGCCATCGGCACCACCAAGCGCGGCATCGGCCCCACGTACGCGGACAAGGCCCGCCGCATCGGCGTGCGCATGGCGGACATGAGGGACCCCCAAATTTTTGACGAAGTGCTGCGCCGCCGCATCAAGATGGCGAACGCGGAAATGGAGCGCATGGGCCTTCCCGCCATGGATGAAGAAAAGATGGTGAAGGAAGTAACCGCCGCCGCGGACGAGCTGCGCCCCCACATCACCAACACCATTCCGGTCATGCATGAAGCCGTGACCTCCGGAAAGAGCATCCTCTTTGAAGGCGCGCAGGGCGCGTACCTAGACGTGGACTTCGGCACCTACCCGTTCGTCACCTCCTCCAACACCTCTTCCGCCGGCGCCTGCACCGGCACGGGCGTGCCGCCGCACAAGATTGACCGCATCATCGGCGTGTGCAAGGCTTACACCACCCGCGTGGGTTCCGGCCCCTTCGTCACGGAGGATGAAGAAATCTCCAACCACCTGCACAGCATGGGCCGCGAGTTCGGCGCCACTACGGGCCGCCCCCGCCGCTGCGGCTGGGCTGACGGCGTGCTGCTCCGCTTCTCCGCCATGTTCAACGGCTTTGACGAAATGGCCATGACCAACCTGGACGGCTATGACAAGTGCCCGGAAATCAAGATCTGCACGGGCTATGACCTGGACGGTGAAATCCAGGCCTACCCGCCCGCCACAGTGGATGAATGGGAACGCTGCAAGCCCGTGTATGAAACCATGCCAGGCTGGATGCAGGACATCTCCGCCTGTCGTTCCTGGGAAGAGATTCCGGAAAACGCCAAGAAGTTCGTCAAGCGCATGAGCGAGCTCATCGGCTGTCCCATCACCACAGTGGGCGTGGGCCCCGACCGCGAACAGACGATCGCCGTGAAATAATCACCAGGGTTCCAAAACCCTCCTTTACCTTCAGGGCCGTTCCGGACAACCGGAACGGCCCTTTTATATTCGGGAACCCGCCTGTGGACGCTTCCTCTCTTCCCATATTCCATCCACGGGGCCCGTTCCGTCCATCAATCCGCTGCCCCCGTACGCCATTCTAAAAAAGAATCCCTTCTCCGCCTGCCGGATTTTATATGCACAAAAGCCGGGAAAAAACCTTTCCTCCCAAGCCCGGAATCTGGCGGCGGATTCAGTACTCCGCACGCATCTACGGAGGGAATCTGTTTTCCCTTTTTCCGGAAAGACGGTAAAAAACAGGTATTCGTGTCAGCTTTTCAATTGAGTTATGACACTTCCGGGCGCCGCCTTGTCTGATTGTCTATATGAAACATGTCATGCTCCCCACCTTGTGCGCCGCTGCCGTCGTCACCTCCTGCGATCCCGTCCTGGCCCAGCAGGCCCCTCCGGTCACGACCACTCCTCCCTATCTGAACACGGAACGCGGCCTGCGCGTGAAAACGCTGGAAGGCCGGGAAATAAGCCCAAGCCTGTTGAAGGGCATGCGCCCGGAAGAACAAATCACCAAGAGGACGCCCGGCGTTCCCACCAAGCCCAGCGTACTGCTCCAGCATGAGGCCAGGCCCTCCACACCCGGCATTGAATGGTTTGCGGCCAAGCCGCTCAAGATGATGCCGTACCTGGACAGTTCCTACGTCTTCGGCAATACCTGCGCGGAACCGAACGCCTGGATCCGTGAAGACATGATTTCCACCGGGGCGCAAAAGATCAAGACCGCCCTGTCCAGATACGGCATCACCTATTCCGCCCAGTTCGGCTTCAACTACACGGGCCTGACGGGCGGCGGCCTGGAGGGGAAGACGGATTTCCCCTCCTACAACGGCTCCCTGCTGACCAACATCACCATTTTCCGCAACAATTCCACGGGCAGCGGCCTGTACCTGGCCTCCGAGTTCGACTTCGGCAACGGCTTTGACTTCAATGAAGGGAACAAGGGCCCCGCCACCACGCTGGGCTCCCTCCAGAACCCCACCAGCTCCTTCCAGGGGCCGGACCCCCACCTCAGCAACCTGAGCCTGGCGTGGGTGGGCGCGGGCGGCAAGCTCCTGCTGATGGCGGGCCAGCTGGACACCACCAACTACATGGACCACAACGCCTACGCCAACTCCCACAACAATAACTTGACCAACAGCGTTTTCGGCAACAATCCCATGCTCCCTCTGACGGATAATTCCCTGGGGTTCCATTTCGCGTGGCAGCCTACCACCTCCTTTTATGTGATGGGGGCCACCGCCGCCAACAACATGACCCAGAACCACAATCCGTTCAGGAACCTGAACTCGGACAACTGGACGAACGTGCTTGAATTCGGCTACGTGGCGGAGGACTTCTGCGGCATGGGTTCCGGCGTGTACCGCCTCCAGCCCTTCTTCACCACCAGCGGCGGGGACAACGGCGGCGGCGTGGCCGTGAACTTCCAGCAGCAGCTGGGCCGCGCCAGCCACCTGGGCTGGTTCTTCCGCGGCGGCTGGGCCAGTGATGACGCCGCCACGCTGACCGGCGTGCGCGTGGCAGCCACCACCGGGCTGGTTCTTCTCTCCCCCTTCCGGGGCAAGGGAGCTTCCAATGACGGGTACCTGGGCCTGGGCTTCCTCTGGCAGCAGGGCGCCAAAAAGAACGGCCCGTACGTGAACAAGAATGAATACGGCATTGAACTGACGTACGTGGCGCAGGTCACGCCCACCATGACGCTCCAGCCTGATATTCAGCTCGTCAAGAATCCCGTGAACGGCCGCAGGGGCCAGACGGCCGTGGTGTTCCAGGTCCAGAACGTCTGGTCCTGGTAACGGGCGCCCGGAGAAATTGGAAAATATTGATCGCATTTCCTTAAAATCGTGTCTAAATGGAAACGATTTACTTGGACCACGCACATGAAGCGCACTCAGCAACCTTCCATGCAGGAGGCGGAGCAGGCCTCCCTGAACCATGAGATATTAACCACCTGGCGCCCGGGGGAGACCCTGGGGGAACACATGGAGCGGCGCGGCGTCAGTCGGCGTGAGTTCAACAAGTGGTGCCTGAAGATGATTGCCCTGATGGGCGTCGCCACCGTGACCGGAGGCGTTTCCAACGCCCAGGAGATTGCGGACAAGATGGCCGCCCTGAAACGCCCGGTGGTCATCTGGCTCCAGCTCCAGGAGTGCACCGGGTGCCTGGAAAGCACCATCCGCAGTTATAATGAGGAGATCGGGGACATGGTGCTTTCCGCCGTCTCCATGCCTTACGTGGAGCTTCTGATGGCTCCCTCCGGGGACGCGGCCAACGCCGCCCTGGAAGAGGCGATCAAGGAACCCCATATCCTGGTCATCAACGGTTCCGTTCCGCTCAATGACGGCGGGGTGTACTGCACCGTGGCCGGGGATACGGTGGAGCACATGCTGCGCCACTGCGCGGAGAATGCCTCCTACATCCTGGCGGTGGGCTCCTGCGCGTACTTCGGCTCCATCCAGGCCGCCCGCCCCAACCCCACCGGGGCCGTGGGCATCCGGGACATCCTGACGGACCGCACGGTCATCAACGTGCCGGGCTGCCCGCCCATCGGGGACGTGATTACCGCCGTCATCATGTACATCCTCACCTTTGACCGCGCTCCGGAGTGCGACCTGGAAACGCGCCCGCTGATGGCGTACGGCACCCGCATCCATAACAACTGCCCGCGCCGCGCCCACTTTGACGCCGGCCAGTTCGTCAACGTGTTTGACGACGAGAACGCGCGGGAATGCTTCTGCCTGTACAAGGTGGGCTGCAAGGGACCGGATACGTTCTCCCCCTGCCCCATCGTGAAGTGGAACGGGGGCGTCAGCTTCCCCATCCAGTCCGGCCACCCCTGCATCGGCTGTACGGAGCTGTACTTCTTTGACCGCATGACTCCCTTTTACAAGACGCTGCCGAACGTGAACGGCTTCGGCGTGGAGGCCTCCGCCAACGTGATCGGCGCGGTGGGCGTAGCGGGCGCGGGCGCGGCCATCGCCGCCCATGCCGTGGGCTCCGCCATCCATTACAAGCGGCAGCACATGAAGGAGGAGGCGAACGTATCCCTCCCCGCCTTCGGTGACGCGCCCGGCTCCCCGGACAAGGAAACGGAAGAATAAACAGAAGCCTTTACCACCACCAGATTACCATGAGCAATTACACATCAGCGGACGTTCCGGAATCCAGCCGCGTGGTCATTGACCCCGTGACGCGCATTGAAGGCCACCTGCGCGTGGAAATGGAGGCCGGAGACGGCGTGATCAAGAACGCCTGGACTTCCACCACGCAGTACCGCGGCATTGAGGTGATCGCCTGCAAGCGGGACCCGCGGGACGTATGGGCCTTTGTGGAACGCATCTGCGGCGTCTGCACGGGCACGCACGCCATCGCGGCCCTGGCCGCCGTGGAGGACGCCCTGCAATACCCCGTTCCCGTCCAGGCGCGCCTCATGCGGGACCTGGTCAGCGGCGCCCTGGGCATCCAGGACCACGTCATCCACTTTTACCAGCTTCAGGCCATGGACTGGGTGGACGTGATGTCCGCCTTGAAGGCGGACCCCAAGGAGACCGCCGCCATCGCCAAGTCCCTTTCAGACTGGCCCCTGTCCTCCGCCTCGTATTTTGCTGGCGTGCAGCAGAAGCTGAAGGATTCCATCGCCCACGGGCAGTACTCCATTTTCACGAACGGCTACTGGGGCCACCCGGCCTACAAGCTGCCGCCGGAGGTGAACCTGCTGGGCGTGGCGCATTACCTCCAGGCCCTGGTCTGGCAGCGGGACATGATCAAAATCCACACCATCCTGGGCGGCAAGAATCCGCACCCGAACTTCCTGGTGGGCGGCATGGCCTGCGCCATTAACATGAACAATGACCAGGCCATCAACCAGTTTGCCCTGAGCTACCTGAAACAGCTCGTGCAGACCTGCCATGACTTCATCCACAAGGTATATTACCCGGACATCGTGGCCATTGCCGGATTTTACAAGGATTACGCCCACATCGGCGCGTCCAACCCCAACTTTTTCTGCACCGGGGACCCGTCCGAGATCAACACCGGGGCCCCCGCCGGCAAGGGAATGATCAAGCCCGGCGTACTGCTGAACGGGGACTATAAAAACGTGCTCCCGTTTGACCAGGACAAGATCAAGGAATTCGTCACCAGCGCCTGGTACAAGTACACGGAAGGGAGGGATGCGGGCCTGGCCCCGTATGACGGGGAGACGAACGCGGACTACAACGGCCCCCGGCCGCCCTACAAGTGGCTCTCCGACCACCCGCAGTACACCTGGGTGAAGGCCCCGCGCTATGACGGCCACGCGATGGCCGTGGGCCCGAATGCCCGCATGATGATCGGTTATGCCCAGGGGGTGCCCGCCATCGTGGAACGGGTGGACGCCGCCTGCGACAAGCTGGGCATCCCCCGTGACAACGCCTTCCTGAACTCCACGCTGGGCCGCGTGTA
Organism: Akkermansia muciniphila; assembly: GCF_018709685.1. GTDB lineage: Bacteria > Verrucomicrobiota > Verrucomicrobiia > Verrucomicrobiales > Akkermansiaceae > Akkermansia > Akkermansia muciniphila_E. The sequence continues at coordinate 69,403 of NZ_JABDHQ010000007.1, read as the reverse complement.
CGGCCGCTCCCTGGACGCCCTGATCAACGTGGACATGATGGTAAACCAGCTCCAGGAAATGACGGACCGCATCAAGAACGGGGAGACCGCCACCTTCAACCCGGAAAAATGGGAGCCGGAAACCTGGCCCTCCTCCTGCAAGGGCGTGGGCTGGGTGGAGGCGCCCCGCGGCAGCCTGAGCCACTGGGTGCGGATTGAGAACGGCCAGACGGTGAATTACCAGGCCGTGGTTCCCAGCACCTGGAACAGCTCCGGCCGCGACGCGGAGGGGCAGATGGGGCCGTACGAGTATTCCCTGGCCCATACCGGAAAACACCCGCTGGTGGACCCCACCCGCCCGGTGGAGCCCCTGCGCACCGTTCACAGCTATGATCCGTGCCAATCCTGCGCCGTCCATTTGTTTGACGAGGAAGGGGAGGCCATTCTGACCAGACAGGACCCGTGAAAACGATTCTCATAGACAATGACCTCACCCTGGCGGTGGAGGACGCCATTCCGGCCACTCCGGCCAACACGCCGCAGGAGGTGCTGGCCCTGGCCGTGTGCGCCTCTCCGGACGGCAGCGCGGACCCCGGGGACCTGGCCCTGCTCCACGCCGCCAAGGAGCGGAACGTGGCGCTCCCGTACGCCCAGCAGAAGGATTCCTGGCAGGCCCCCTCCCGGGAAAGGCCGTACAGCACGGTCATGCTGAAAGCCGCGGACAGGGAGGACGCCGCCCCCTTCATGGTGGCGCGCGGCAGCCTGAGGGCGCTGGAAAAGCTGTGTGAAGCGGGCCACCAGGAAAGGGAGAACATCAGGAAGGCCTTTGAGGAGTACTCCTCCTCCGGCTTTGAACCTGTGGCCGTCGCCGTGCACCGCCCCGGCGCCCCGTGGCAACTGCTGGGCGTGGTGCCCATGCACGCCATGCGGGACGTCCGCAGCCTGTCCAAGGCCAAGGCGAACTTCCGCTACTTCCACGTGTGGGACTGGCCGCTGCGCGTGCTGCACTGGACGTGGGTGTTCTGCATCATCGGCCTGGCGGCCACCGGCATCTGCATTGCGGAAGGGTGGTTCCTGAAGATGGGGGACCTGCACGGGGCCTTCCAGTTCGGCACGCTCCGCTTCGTGCACTACGCGCTGGGGTGGACCCTGGTGGTGGTGATGATGCTCCGCTTTTCCTGCTTCTTCATGGCGTCCAACAAGTACCAGAGCTTCCGCGCCCTTTTCCCCGTTTCCAGACAGCAGTGGAAGGACCTGTTCGCCACGGCGTGGGACTATGTGTGCGCCCGGAGCGCCCTGGCCCCCCGGTACATCGGCCACAATCCCCTCCAGCAGTGGACGTACACGGGCGTTTACGTCCTGTTCACCACCATGGTGGTGACCGGGCTGGCCCTGTATGCCCTGTATGAGCCGCGCCACTGGTTTTACCACCTGTTCATGCCCCTGAATGACCTGATAGGCATTCCGTACGTGCGCCTGGTGCACCTGATCGGCATGTGGTGCTTCATCATCTTCGCCATGATCCACGTGTACCTCTCCATCCTCTCCGGGAACGTAGACCGGGACGGCACCATCTCCTCCATGTTCAGCGGAGGGCGCTGGCTGCGCAAGGGCGTCAAATTCCGGGATGAATAACTACTTTTCCCCACACTTTTCATGGAATTTGAGGAATATACGGAAGAACTCCGGGGCTGCCCCGTGAAGGGGAACGCCTATCCCGTACTCGTGCTGGGCGTGGGCAATCCGCTCATGGGGGATGACGGCATAGGCGTGGAGCTGGCGCACTGCCTCCAGGAGCGGGATTACGGCCCGCTGGTCCATGTGGAGGAAGGCGGAACGCTGGGCATGACCCTGCTGCCCCTGCTGGAGGACGCGGACACGGTCATCCTGCTGGACGCCGTGAAGACGGGCGCCGCGCCGGGGAGCGTGGTCACCCGCAGCAGGGATGAAATCCCGCGCCATTTTTCCCACGTCATTTCTCCCCACCAGATAGGCATGAAGGAGGTTCTGGGCGCAGCCCAGCTGTGCGGCACCCTGCCGCGCGCCATCACGCTGGTGGGGGTGGAGGCGGGGCACACGGACTTCTGCCGGCCCATGTCCGCAGAGGTGCGGGGAGCCGTGCCGCAGGCGCTGGAACTGGTGGAAACCCTCATTTCCCGTGTGCTGGCGGAACAGGAGGCGCGGAAAGACGCCCATGCATGAAGTAGGCATCATGGAAGAGGCGCTGGACATGGCCCGGCAGCTCATGGAAAAGAACGGGGGAACCCGGCTGATGCGCGTGCACATGACCGTAGGCAGCCTGAGCGGCGTGGTTCCGGAGGCCCTCCAATCCGCCTTCCTGGCCCTGAGAGACGCTTATGCGGCGCGGGACGCCGCCCTGGACGTCACCTGGGTGGAGGCCCTGTGCCATTGCGACGCGTGCCGCGCGGATTTTTTCTTCACGGAGCACGGCTACATCTGCCCCGGCTGCGGGGACCCCGCCCTGGCCATCCTGCGCGGGCGGGAGCTGGAGCTGACCCGCGTGGAGTGGGAGTAGTCCGCCATGCGGAAAACTGCGTTTCCCCCGTCCGGAAGAAAATAAGGTAAATTTACCCGAACATTTCTCCCTCCCGGACGGTCTAATATCATTGGCGCGCATCCACCGCGCCGCGAACGCCAACCCAGCTATAGGACCAACGCCATGAGCAATATCAACCCATTCATTCTAACAGGGATGATGCCGCTTTCAGCCTCATCCATGAACCGTGTCTCCTACATGTGCCCGGTCACCATCAGCAATGACGTGGTGCAGGGCCAGACAGACATTCAGGATTCCCTCACCGTTGATTCCGGCGGAAATCTTTACATCATCAACGCTCCCGTTTACGTGGGAGGCCCCAACCAGCCGGACCACGGGCACGGCACGGCGCACCTGGTCATCCGGAACGGAGGCACCCTGACCCTCCTGGGCAACCTGCCGGACCACATGACCGTGTTTCTGGGCAGCAAGGCCAAGGGCAGCCTGGAGATCAACGGGGGGCGCCTGCTGATGGGACAGGGGCGCATCCTGGGCTCCCGGGAGCACGAAGGCAGGATCGTGATGACGGACGGCTGGCTGTTCGCCTCTGAAGTGGACCTGCCCGCCGAGAACTCGGAACTCATCATCAGGCACGGCCTGATGCGCATCCGTAAGTTTTCCGGGAACGTCTCCACCCACATTTACGGCGGCGTGCTGCACGTGAAGGAGGAGGCCCATGCCAGCCGCATCCACCTGGTTGACGACGGGGTGCTGCTGCTGGGCAGCGTCACCAGCCAGCCTTCCGCGGACGTGATGGCGGGCGCGGGCATCAACTTCCGCGGGGACGGCGGCGCGCTGGTCATCCGCGTGCCCCATCCGGAAAACGCGCTGACGCGCACGCGGGAGGCGGAGCATGTTTTTGACGAGCTGCTCAGAAGAGGCAAGCTTTTCCATGACAGCGAACCCATGACCAGCTTCCAGGGCTTCAACATGCGGGAATTCACCGGGCATGACAGCCTGACGTATGCCGCCCTGCGCCCCGCCGCCCAACTGCGGGCGGAACAGAACCAGGTCACGCGCCTGCTGCACTCCTTCATGTACGGCGGCAGTGAGAAGGAACTGCCCATCTGAACCGCGCCGGGACGGAACCCCTCTGCACAAAAAAAGCCGCCGGCAAAAAACGCCGGCGGCTTTTCCATGTTATTAAAAACAGGAAGCGCCCGTTATTTCAGGAACTTGATCGTGAGGGGCATCACGTAATCGTAGTCCCCGTTAGCCACCTTGACGGCATTGATGATGGACAGGACGAGCCAGGCGATCACCACGATAATCAGCAGAGGAATGCCAATCAGCACCGTGCACAGGAGGATGCAAACAAACGTATAAATGGTCCAGGAAATCTGGGCGTTCAGAACATTCTTGCCCAGACGGTCCACCAGGGGGTTTTCATTCTTCCAGATCAGCCAGCAGACCAGCGGGGCAATGATGTTGACGCCTACGGATGATCCAAAAAGGAGAGACACCAGCGGGGAAACGCCCGTAATAATTGCCTGGGTGGTATCAGGCTTTTTTTCAGGAGCAGGCTCCTGAACCGGTTCCGGCATTATTTGTTGTTCTTCGTCCATAAAAATTCAAGGCGATGAGGAAGCGGGAGGGGAACGGAACCCTTTTCCATCCCTTTCCGCCTCAGTCTGTTTCTTTTTCCCACATTCCGCCCCGTAGTCAAGCTCCCAGACCGTTTCCAGGTAAAAAAGCCAATCCCCGCAATCATCCTTGCCTCCACGGCGGGAAGGGGCTACACATGCAGGCCATGACCAACGCCCTGACGCTGCTCACCTTTTCCGTCTGCCTGGGGGCCTGCTCCCCCGGCGTGCCGGAGATATTGCCTCCGGCCTCCTCCGTCACCCGCCGTGAAGCCCTTGAAACCAGCAGGGCTTACACCGCCATGGTCTGGAAGGGTTCCTCCCGGAACGTCCGCCATGGAGAGGACCCGGACGGCATCCGCATTGACACGCCGGACGCGGACGCTCCCGGCGGCCATGCCGGCGCGTGGTGGCGCCCCGGCAAGCGTTCCACGGGCATGCCGTACAAATGGGGCGGCTTTGACACCCCGCGCCAGTTTGCCGCACGGTTGAAGGCGGACGCCGCCAGCGGAGGCGCCCCTGCCGCCGCCGGAGACATGGGAACGGCGGAAAAACAGGCGGCGGGGGATGCGGCCGTCAGCCGCTTTGCCGCCGGGGTGGACTGCTCCGGCTTCGTCTCCCGCTGCTGGCGCCTGGACAGGCCCTTTTCCACGCGGGAGCTTCCGGCCCTTTCCCGGCCCGTGCCGTGGGAGGAACTCCGCACGGGGGATATCCTGATTGCGCCGGGACGCCATGTGCTCCTGTTCATCCAATGGGTGGGAACGGCAAAAGACAGGTTCATGGGCAGTGAAGCAGGCCCCCTGCCCGTCTGGAAATGCGGGGAGCACGTTTTCAGCCGCTCCAGCCTGGAGAAGAACGGCTACCTTCCCATGAGGTACAGGGGGATGCTGTGACACGCGCCATCCCAAGGCCCGCCCCGGAAACAAAGAGCGCCCCGCCATCCGGAGACGGCGGGACGCTGTAAAGGCCATAGTGCACGCAACTGCCCGGAGGGGCAGTTACTGCGGCTGCACGGTCATGTTAATCACCTTCCCCTGAAAGGAGGAGCCCAGTTCCTTCAGCGGGAGCACGAAGGTGGAGCGCACCCCCTGGGTGCGGGGTCCGAAGTTTTCGTCCGGGTTGCGGAAGCTCTTGAGCGTCATGGTTCCCGCGGGCTGGCCGTCAATGAGCAGGCTGGTTTTCTCCGGTTCACCCACAATCTCAACCTTCACCTTCCTGCCGACGGGCAGCTTGGTTCCGAAGGAGAATTCCAGGGAGTCATCACGGCGGAAGCCCATGGTGCCGTCTTTCATGACGGCAAACAGCTTGCCCTCCGGGCCGGAAAGGAGCACCTGCTCCGTTCCCTCCGGAGCGGCGGAAAGCTCAAGCTCCATGGCAAGGCGGTAGTTGGGGCCCAGCGCGGGCTGGTTCAACTGCTGGGGCAGCTTGCCGGGAACCACGGAGAAGGGCTTGGAGTCCTTCCACTTGTGGAGGGGGTTGGTGCGCGGGGCGTCTCCGATGGCCTTCACCAGTTCACGGTGCTGTTCAAAGGAGTCCGGAGCCTGGGCCTTCCCCCACATCTTCTGCGCCAGCACGTCCATGGAGCCGGAGACGATTCCCCAGATGTCATACGGGGCATAGCCGGAGTGCATGATGTCCGTCATGTCATTCCAGATGGCGAAGGCCGCGCCAATGAGCTGGGGATGGCCGGCGGGAAGGGTTTCACTGCCGATGCGGTTGGGAACCCAGTTTTCATACAGGCCCTTGTGGTTCCGGTCCATGCGGTAATAATTGGCGTAAGGCACCACGTAAAGGGCGCCGTCATTGGTATTGATGACGTCGTAGCCCTGGTTCACGGCTTCCCAGGCGTGCATCCACCCGGTGTTCCAGAGGTTCATCTGAACGCCCTTGCTGACCACGGGGGTTTTGCCGGGCTTGGTGCTCAGGCTGCCCCAGATGCGGGGCGTGTAACCGCGTTTCAGGGCGTGCTTCAGCACGGCGTCCGCAAAATGGCGGTAGTCCTCCTTGTTGCCGTAAAATTCATCCGCGCCCACGTGCACCACGTTGCTGCCGAATACCGGACGGCCCAGCTTGGGGTCCTTCAGCAGGTACTCGTCAAACACCTTGCCCACAAGATTGATGGTCTCCGGGTTGGCGGCGTCCAGCATCTCGTTGCGGCGTTTTTCATGATTCATGGGCCCCTTGTAAATGAGGTCCGGCCTCAGCCGGGTGAAGGAAAGCGCGTGTCCGGGAGTGTCAATCTCCGGCACAATGCTGATGCCGCGGCGCGCCGCGTAGTCAACCAGGTCCGCAAATTCCTTCTTGGTGTAGGAAAGGTCCCGGGCGGTGAGGGGCTGGCCGTCCTTGCCCTTCATGTTGGATTCCAGGCGGAAGGCGGTATAAGCCTCCTTGAACGGGTCGCGCCCCTTGTCCACATAGTGCTCCTGGAAGATGAAGTTGTTGTTGATGACCAGGTGCAGGTCATTCATCTTGTACCAGGCCATGGTGCGGATCACGTCCTTCAGGTAGCTGAGGGGATACGGCGTGCGGGCAATATCCAGCATGAAGCCGCGCAACTGGAAGCGGGGGAAGTCCACCGCCGTGCCGCAGGGAACGCTGCCGGGCGTCTGGCGGAGCATTTGCAGCAGGGTGCGCGTGCCCCAGAACAGGCCGGTGGGAGTGGCCGCGCCGATGCGGATGCCGTCCCTGGTCACCTGGAGCCGGTACCCTTCCTTGCCCAGGCTGCCGCCCTTGAGCACGGAAAAGGAAATATCCGCCTTGGCGCCGGGAGCCACAAACTTGACCTTATGGCCGAGCACGTCTTCCATATCCGCCGCAAATATCTGCGCCAGCTCTTTTTCCGGGCACGCTACGGTAACCGTGCTACCCAGCTTGTATTCACCCTGGCCGCCCTTCCATTGCAGGATTTCCGGGATAATCCTGGGCTTCGGGTTGCCCTGGGAGGCGTTCGGGGCCTTGAGCATGATTTCATAATCCTTGCTGACGGCTTCCTTGCCGTCCTTGGTCACCTTGAAGCTGACGTTGACCGGAGTGTCTGAAATGACGGGAGCTATTTTCCCCTTGCTGTTGATGAGCTCTTCGTAATCGGCCCCCAGCAGCTTGATCTGGGCTCCGGAAGCGCTGGGCATCGGCAACTGCTTTGCGCCCGCTTTCACCTCAGGGATGGAAAGGGAATTCGCAATCTGCTGAGCATCCTGCCCCATCAGCGGAGACGCCGCAAAGGCGGCAAGCATCAGGAATATGTTCTTTTTCATTATGTTGGTTTGTTCCGGGGAAAAGGTAAGTCCGGGGTTGTGCTAAACAATACGCGGCTTTCCTCCATTTCTTGCACGGAAGCAGGAAAAAAGGACACCCGCCCCTTCCATATAGCACAGGCGCTCCCCCATGTCTATTTTGAAAGAGGCGCGGCAGGTGCGGGCCATGGCGGCGGCAGGTTCTTCTTCCATGTTTTTTAATGGGACCGCCATGTAATAAGGGACGCCCGGCCCCTCAAACTACCGGACGGAAACCGGGGAGGAAGGAATGCCCTCCGCTTTGCTCCGGCAGGGATTTTAGGTGCGAAGGCCGGGAAACCGGACGTGCCCGGTTGGACGGAAGCTTGAAGCCCGTAGGGTAAGTGAATCTGAAAGATGAAGGAATCAAACCTCCGCTCCCAGGCGGCGGCTTCTTTCCAAACCGTGGAAGATGAACCTTCCCGTGCCCCTGGGGGGCCGCCTGCTCGGGAACGGTTGCCGCATGGGCCAGCGGCGCTCCTTCACGCGCAGGGATTAAAAAGGGAGATGCCGCCTGCGCGGCATCTCCCGGAAAGACGGCCCGTTCCGCTCCCGCAGGAGGAAAGGATCAGGCGCGGATGTCAATCACTTCACTGGCGGGGAAGCGCACCTTCGCCTCGCGGGCATAGGAATCATCCTGTGCGCGGTAGCCCAGGGCCACGCTCACCACGGAGCGGTACGGCGTGCCGTCCAGCCCCAGGATTTCATCATACTTTTCACGGTCCATGCCGCCGATGGTGCAGGAGTCCACCCTCAGGGCGGCCGCCGCGCTGAGCAGGAAGCCCGCGGCGATGTACACCTGGCAGTCCAGCCACGTGTGCATTTTTTCCGGAGTCAGGGATTTTACGTATCCGGTGTAAAAATCAGCGGAGGAGGCCAGCTTTTCCGCAGACGGGTGGCGCGTGAACTCAATCTGGGCCAAGTAGCGGTCCACGTCCCGCTGGGTAGCCGTCCTGCGGGCGCACAACACCACGTAATGGGAACAGTCCTCCACCTGGGACTGGTTCCAGGAGACTTCCCGCAGGCGCGCCTTCAATTCCTTGTTGGTCACCACCACAAATTTCCAGAGCTGGAGGCCCAGGGAGGACGGGCTGAGGCGCAGGCTTTCCGCCAGCGCGTGCCACGTGGGTTCCTCAATGCGGGCATGGGGGTCAAATTTCTTGCAGGCGTAGCGCCATTCAAGGCCGTCAATGTACTGTTCAGGGGAGATCATAACAGGTGAGACAGGATGAACGCTGAAAATGTTTAAAGAACTTCCCTTAAAACTTCAAGGCAGCGGGCATTTTCCGCGGGAGTGCCTATGCTGATGCGGATCCACTCCGGCAGGCCGTAGCCGTCCTGCGCACGGACGATCACGCCCCTGGCCAGCATGTCGTCGAACACCTTCCTGCCCTGCCCCACCTTCACCAGGATGAAATTGCCCTGGCTCGGAATCCATTCCAGGCCCATTTCCCTGAAGGCGTCTTCATAAAAACGCATGCCCGCGGCGTTGTTCTCCACCGTGCGGCGCACGTGCTCCGCGTCCGCCAGGGCGGCCAGGGCGGCCTCCTGCGCCAGCACATGCAGGTTGAACGGCGCGCGCGCCTTGTGCAGCATGCCGGTGACGTGTTCCGGCGCTACGCCGTAGCCCACGCGCAGCCCGGCCAGCCCGTAAGCCTTGGAGAAGGTGCGCAACACAATCACGTTGCGGCCCTCACGCACGAACTTCAGCGTGTCCGGCGGGTTGTCTGAAAACTCCCGGTACGCTTCATCAAAGCACACCAGCACGTGTTCCGGCACCTTGTCCATGAACTCGTCAATCTCCTGCTGGGTCACGACGGTGCCCACGGGGTTGGTGGGATTCGTGATGAAAATGATGCGCGTCCTGTCCGTGACGGCGTCCAGGAAGCCGTTCAGGTCATGCGTCCAGTCCGGCTTGTTGGGCACCTCCACATACGTGGAACCGAACAACTGGCTCATGACCGGGTACATGGAAAAGGCGTGCCTGGCGGCCACCACTTCCGCCTGGGGGTTCAGCAGGGCATGGCACATCAGTTCAATCACCTCGCTGCTGCCCGTTCCCACCACGGTCTGGTCAAATTCCACGCCGCAGAACTCCGCAATGGCGGAACGCAGCCGGAAAGCCGCGCCGTCCGGATAAATATTAACGCCGGCAGCCGCGCGGGCAACGGCCTCCACCGCCTTTGGGGACGGGCCCAGCGGATTTTCATTGGACGCCAGTTTCACAATGTCATGAGGGTCCAGGCCCAGTTCCCGGGCCGTCTCCTCAATCGGCTTGCCCGGCTGATAAGCCACCAACTCCAGCACATGCTGATTTGCGAAACTTTCAATACTCATAGCGGCGGAATGTTACCGCCATTACCCCCTTCTGGCAATACGGATTTCCATCCGGAAAATTCCTTTAAAAATGCCTGCCGCCGTGCCGTCCAGTCAACAAGCAGAGAGACGCCTTTCAGCGGGATTTTTCCCCTTGCCTCTGCCTCTTAAAGAGCATCCACTGCCGTTATATACTCAAATGCCGGGGGCCCCTGTCCCCGGCATTCATTCATCTTTACACTTCCGGGAGCTTGAATACCGGATATCTTCCGAGACCAGTTGATGGGAGTGCAGCAAATAGGTCCGCACGTAAATCCGGACCAGCTCCCCCGAGGAAAGGTCCACATCCCAAAAAATGAAATAGAGGCGCTCCTCCTTTTTTTCCACGATATCCGTCAGGGAATCCACAAAAAGATACGGGAAACGGCCCGGTGAACTTCCTTTTCAAAAACGGCCTGGAGTCCCTTACCTTCCGCATCCGGATGGTGGTCAGCAGCAATCCGTCCGGACTCAGCGTTTTCCGGGTTTCAGTATAGCAGGGGTTGTTGGCCTCGTTGCGTCCCATGCTGCGTGAAACCAGGGAGCGGGAATCCGCCTCCCAATACGGCGGAACATCCGGAATGCTATACCGTGTTCCATCAAAGGAGGGGTTCTGGAACGATTGTTTTTCCGCCGCCGTCACTTCCCGGCACAGCGTTTTCATGGAAGCGGCCGTTTCCGGCCTGATCCGGTCCCGACCGGGGTTTTCCATCTCTCCGGCAACACATGCCAAGGGGAAGAACATGAGGAATGTTCCAATATTCATCACTATTAAGTATATTGCTTGCAACATAATAGGCCAAAAAATCTGTAAAGGATATTTTGGATGAGGGAAAAAGGGCCTCCCCATGACCCCCATCCGCTACATGCCGAAGCCACGCGCACCCTCCTGATAAAAAGCGGACAGGCCCGCCCCCGTGCCTTACGGAACGTACCTGCCCGGCATTTCCTCCCGCGCCCGGCGGGTCATGGCCGTAATGAGCTCCGTCTTCCCCTCCGTATAGGCGTCGCGGTTGAACTCAAACTTCTCTTTTAAAGAGCGTTTGAGGCCGGCGTACTTCTGCGCCTCCTCCGGGTGAGCGGCCAGGTAATCCCGGAAGTAGAGTTCATCCCAGTCCCCCCAGGGGCGCACATGCAGGTGGAAAGCCTGCCCCCGGAAGCCTTTTTCCGTATACCCCTTCACCAGCACCAGGCGCATCTGCGCCTCGTCACGGTGCATCTCCCGGTAGCCGCACTTCTCCACCAGGGCGGGAACTTCAAAGACAAGGGAATCAGGCCCCACCTCCAGCAGAATGTCAATGGTGGGCTTGGCCGCCAGGCCGGGAACGGCGGTACTGCCGAAGTGGGAAAGGCGCCGGATGCAATGACCCGGCACGGCGGATTCCAGAGCATCCTTCTCCCTCCGGTAGATTTCCGCCCATTCCGGCCTGGGCTCACTTATGATAATGGGGAACAGACGCCAAAGTTCTTCAAGGCTCATGGCGGACAAAGCGGTTTTATCCGGAAGACGGCGGGGCATTCCCGGAAGATACGGGAGGCGGGGGGAGAAGTCAATTTCCCCGGCGCCCCTGCCCGGCTGCCGGCGTGGAAGCGCATTCCTTCTTCCCGGATTCTCCCGCCTGCCCTGTCCGTTCCCGCACCGGGGGCGGCACCGCAGCGCCTGGTACCCCGCCACGACAAAAGCGAAGGCCGTCACCGCCAGGAAGGAGCGGAACAACCAGGCCAGCAGTTCCCAATAAATCTCTTGAGTCATGCGGAAGGTTTTTGACGGGAGGACGATCCGTTGCCCATATCTTCCCGGAGACGCTTGACAGCAGAGGCAATCAGGGTAGCTTTGTCCAGCAGGCAGCGATCCACCTGGAGGGCTTCAGCTTCCGCATCCCGGAAAAAATGGACGGATAACGGCATTTTCCCCTTGATTTGAATTTTTTTCTGACTCTTTTTTTTATTTCCCGCCTTCATAAAAATCCTTCTTTTGGTGCAATAATGGCTTCAACAGCCCTCTTACGCTGTCATAATGCACCTGAAATGGTACTTTAGTCAACGAAAATATACCATTAAAGTTACCTTTTACAAAAAAGGTTGAAAAATCGCACCATTCCCGTTATAAATCATTACATGAGTGAGAATCAGGATGAACTCAAGGTGCAGATCAAGGCATGGCTGAAAGCCCAGAACATCTCCCGCAGTGATTTTGCGGCCGCATGCTTCGTCTCTCCCCACACGGTCCGCAACTGGCTTGCCAAGGTGTCCATCCCCAAGGACAAGGAAGCTCTCATCCGGCTCATGATGGAAAAGACGGAAGGAGAGAAAAAACTGAAGGAGGCGGCAAGAGCCAATTGGAAACCCTTTGCCGTCATGCTGAGCACGGAGGATTACAAGCTCATTGAAGAAGCTGCCAGAAGAGACAACATGACGGTGGAGGAATGGGCGGAAGCCACTCTGATCAAGGACGCCCAAAGGAGGATGAAGAATTATTACGACGACGAAAGCAGCCTGGTGAACGATACTCCCATGGCTGCGGAAATTCCGGAGGAATACGGCGCCCCCAAGTCTTCTTCCTCTTCCAGTTCTTCGTCCTCCGCCCCCTCTTCTCCCCGCCGCAAACCACGGCAGTAAACTACAGGGGACGTAACCCGCCCTTTCGGAACAGGAATGGCCACCCTCTGACGGTTCCCTTGACTCAAATCCTCCGGCACCCTGCGGTTCCGGGGGATTTTTATTCCGGGGCCTGGCGCGACGAAAGGCCATACGGCAACTGAACCGGGAACGGCCATGAGCAGACCATCTTAATGAAGAAGGCGCGTCCTGCGGGCCACGGCGGGGACATTAATAACGCAAAGGCTTGCGGCGCCTCAGTCCGTTCTTTTTTCTTGCCTGGCATGTCCAAGGGATTCTATCGTATTAACAATGAAACAACTACTCTGCCTGCTGCTCCTTTCCGCCTTCCGGCTCCCGCTTTCCGCCCTGGCGGAGGCAGTTCCTCCGCCCGTTCCCGCCATTGCCGTCAGGATGGTGCATCCGGACAATCAGGAGCTGGCCGGCAAAGGCAAACCGGCCCCGGAAGGGTACACGGCCTGCGTGCATGAGTTCCGGGGGAACGATGGGGAAATGAAACGGACACGGCTGTTTGTGAAAGATGCTCCCGTCATCACGGAAGCGGATGTGGAGCGTGCACAGGCTGATCCGGGCAATCCCGGACAGATCAACATCACCCTGAACACACGGGGCGGAAGAGCCATGAAAGAAACCACCTCCGCCATGAAGCTGGGGCATGACCGGCTGGCGGTTCTGGTCCATGGAAGGGTAACCACGGCTCCCGTAGTGATGGCCATTCTTTCCAATACCTTCACCGTCTCCGGACTGGACGGGGAAAATGAAGCTGAAAACCTGGCTGAACTGCTCAACCGCAAGGCTGCCGCCGGAAAGGCGATTTCCTTCACCCCCCGTGATCTGGCCCTGTACGCCGTTCATCCGGACAGCAGCCGGCTGGTGAAGGAAGGAACGCTTTCCGTACCGGGCTACCGGCTCTGGAGCCGCCCGGGCGCGGAGGAAGGAAAGAACGCGGAGAAGGAGTACCTGTTTCTGGGGAACGCCCCCATCGTCACCGGGGATTATGCCCAGTCCGCACGCCCCAATCTGGATTATCCGGGGCATCTGAACATCGTCTGGAATGAAGAAGGGGCCAGAAAGCTGGAACAGGCCTGCGCCGCCCTCCGGCCCGGCAGGGACAGGATAGCCGTAGTCCTGCGCGGAGCCATCCTGTCCACGCCCGTGCTCCATGGAGCGCCTTCCCATGCCACCCTCATTCCCGTGCCGGGGGATGACCGCCAGCTGGATGGCCTGTGCACGGCCATCAATAACCAGCTTCCGCCTCTCACGGAACAGCAGCAGCGGGAGGCGAAAAAGGAGCTGGCCATTTATCCCGTGCATCCCCGCAGCGCGGAACTGGAACAGAGGTTCCTCCCGGAACTCCGGCGGGGAAGAACCATTCACCTGAAAAGCGGGTTCCGCTCCATTCCTTACAACCGCCCCGGTTTCCCGGAGCCCGTCCCGGCCTGGGCCTTCATCCGGCCGGAATCCCTGATTGCCCCGGAGGATGTCCGGTACGCGTCACGGGAGCAGGACGGCACCATCACGTGCGACCTGCTGCCCCGGGCGTGGAAGAAGCTGCGTTCCTTCATGGACGGAAGCCCGGCGGGAAACGTGGCCGTGGCGATTGCCTTCCGGGGGAGGGTGCACCAGGTGTTCAACATCAGAAACAGCTTGTGGCAGATGTGGGGAGTCCCCCTGGTTACCACCATTCAGCCTGTTTCCGTCATTTGCATCTTCACCCCGGAGGAGGAACGGCGCATGGACCGGGAATTACTGTACTTCATCCTCAGGGACATGCTGTCCCCCGCCTGCCCATGGTTCTTTAAAAACTGCGTTCCCTTCCGTACGCTGGGGGAACAGAAGCCTTTTTTAATGATTGATTCCGGCTTGGACCGGCCCTGATTTTTTTGCTCGAACCGGGGGCGGCGCTCCGCTATATTGCCCCCCGTTATGGCAACACCGGATTTTCATTACCAGGACCCTTTTCCCATTGAAAAGGATGACACCCAGTACCGCCTCATCACGTCCGACTACGTGAGCGTGGGGGACTTTGAAGGGCACCCCATGCTCAAGGTACAGCCGGAGGGCCTGCGCCTGCTGGCCGCGGAAGCCTTCCATGACGTGGCCTTTTTCCTGCGCCCGGCCCACCTGAAGCAGGTGGCCGCCATTCTGGACGATCCGGAAGCCAGCGCTAATGACAAGAGCGTGGCCCTGACGATGCTCCGCAACGCGGAGGTAGCCTCCGCCGGCATCCTGCCCTTCTGCCAGGATACGGGCACCGCCACCATCGTGGGCAAGAAGGGCCAGCAGGTCTGGACCGGCTGCGATGACTGCGAACAGCTTTCCCACGGCGTTTACGATGCCTACACCCAGAACAACCTGCGCTATTCCCAGACGGTTGCGCTGGACATGTACACGGAGAAGAATACCGGCACCAACCTGCCCGCCCAGATTGACATTGAAGCCGTGGAAGGCATGAAGTACTCCTTCCTCTTCGTCGCCAAGGGCGGCGGCTCCGCCAACAAGACCTACCTTTACCAGGAAACGAAGGCCCTGCTGAACCCGGCCACGCTGAAGAAGTTCCTGGTGGAGAAGATGAGCACGCTGGGCACGGCGGCCTGCCCGCCGTACCACATCGCCTTCGTCATCGGCGGCACGTCCGCGGAAAAGTGCCTGAAGACGGTGAAGATGGCCTCCACCAAGTATTACGACAACCTGCCCACCACGGGCAACGAGTACGGCCGCGCCTTCCGCGACCTAGAGCTGGAAAAGGAACTGCATGAAGAAGCGTGCAAGCTGGGCCTGGGCGCCCAGTTCGGCGGCAAGTGGTATGCGCTGGACGTGCGCGTCATCCGCCTGCCCCGCCACGGAGCCTCCTGCCCGGTAGGCCTGGGCGTCTCCTGCTCCGCGGACCGCAACGCGAAGGCCAAGATCACGCCGGAAGGCATCTTCATTGAACAGCTGGAAACCAACCCCGGACAGTATATTCCGGAAGCCCTGCGCATGACCTCCAGCGAGTCCGTCTCCATTGACCTGAACCGCCCGATGAAGGAAGTGCTGGCGGAACTGAGCAAGTACCCCGTCACCACGCGCCTGAGCCTGAACGGCACCATCATCGTGGCGCGCGACATCGCCCACGCCAAGCTGAAGGAACGCCTGGAAAAGGGTGAAGGCATGCCCCAGTACATGAAGGACCACCCCGTGTACTACGCCGGTCCGGCCAAGACCCCGGAAGGGTACCCCTCCGGCTCCTTCGGCCCCACCACCGCGGGCCGCATGGATTCCTACGTGGACCTGTTCCAGGAAAACGGCGGCTCCATGATCATGATCGCCAAGGGCAACCGCAGCCAGCAGGTGACGGACGCCTGCCAGAAGCACGGCGGCTTTTACCTGGGCTCCATCGGCGGTCCCGCCGCCATCCTGGCCAAGGACAACATCAAGAAGGTGGAATTGCTGGAATATCCGGAACTGGGCATGGAAGCCATCTGGAAGATTGAGGTGGAGGACTTCCCCGCCTTCATTCTGGTGGATGACAAGGGCAACGATTTCTTCGCGAAGATCCGCGAAGGCTGGGCCTGCGCCGGCTGCGGCCATTAAGCCGCCCGGACAGAGCGCCGGATTTTTACCCCTGTTCCGCCATGCCGCGCGGAACAGGGGATTTTTTACGGGGCTTTTACAGGAAGAGCCGCGGCCATCCCTCATCCTTCTTCACGGGAAGCGGGATAAAAACCGGTTCATCCCTGCACTCTTTTATCCCTTTTGGGCTTTTGGGTGAACTCTCCCGAGCATCCCACGGTCCGCCGTTCAAGCATTCCATGAGGAAATCCACAGCCGCCAGAAAACCTTGCAAGACGTTTCCCGGAGATTTTCCCTCTTGACTATTTATGGAAATTTTCCATAGTAGTCCCAGTTAGTATCATACAAATCACATCACCTCTAATAAATCGCCCCGTCCTGTGTCAGCAGGACGGGGCTTTTCGTTAGCTGAACATTACAATGAGTAATTCAATCAGCCTAGTTAGTATGATACAGTAATTCACATGGTACACCTCCTTTTTCAATCCGGGACCAACCCGGCACGGAGATTGTGCATAAAATAACATTTATTTCAAGATTTTCTCATTTGAGAAGTTAAACACACAAGCGGCCGAATACTGTCTTTCAGCCTGTTTTCCGCACGTGCCGCAATCCGCTTCACAGGAAAACCTCCGGAACCTATGCGGCGCCCGCTTCACCCAAGCAGGGAATAAAGCAGCATCAGCGTCAGATTGGCGCCAGCGGCCAGCAACAGCCTGCCCGGCTTCAAGTACCGCGCCTTTCCCAGGAAAACCGCCAGCACCGTGAAGACGGCATACAGGGATGTCCATATCAGGAAGAATTCCGCCAGATTCCTTCCGTTCCCGAGATTGTCCAAGGGCATCTTCCAACCGTAAAACAGGAGGGGAAACGCCGGAAGCACAGCATAAACGGCATATACCCAGTTCCTCACCACCGGCCTGAAGGTGACCGTCAGCGGGTCCCTGCCAAACAGGATATTCCGGGCATGAATGTCCTGCACTTTTTCCTTCCGCAAAGCGAAGGGCAGATAGAAGAGGAGAAGCATGGGCAGCAGGGCGGCCCAGGCGTACAAGATCGTAGCCGCCCCCAGCATGAAGACGAAGAAGGCCACAAAAATGATGGGGATGGCCGCCATGAGCAGGAAAAGAAGGCTTGTCCTGCGATCCGATTTTTCTCCCATTTTCAGGAAGGACCATGAAAGGTAGGCCATAGGGTAAAAGGCTGGTTTTCCGGATGTTGACAGAAACCACTGCCGCACGCAAGGAAAAGCCGCCCACCGCCAGCTAGAGCCGTCACACCCCCTTCCGCACGCAGGAAAGGGGGGACGCAGACAGACTCTGATTGGGATTGCCCGCCGCCCCTTCCCACGCTATCCTGCCCTCATGGCCTACCGAATCTGCAAATCCATTGAACTGGAAAGCGGGCACCTTCTGTCCAAGCACCCCGGCAATTGCAAATTCCCCCATGGCCATACGCGCTCCGTGGAGATGGTGTTCCGGGCGGATACGCTGGACGCGAATGACATGGTGCTGGATTTCAAGGCCGTCAAGCAGATGATGGGGGATTTTCTCCAGCAGTTTGACCATTCCCTGTGCGTGAATACGGAAGACCCCAATTACGCCGCCTTTGTGGCCGCGTACGGGGAACGCATCATCCCGTTTGACCGGGAAGACCCCACCAGCGAGGTGATGGCGCGCACCATTTTCAACTTTGCCCGGCATGCGCTGGAAAAAGCCAAGGAAAGCTGCGGGGAGTACCCCGTGCGGGACTGCGTCACGCTGGAACGCGTGCGCGTGTGGGAGACCAGCAGTTCCTGGGCGGAATACGGGGAATAGAAGGGACAAGCCCGCTTTCCGCCGTCCCTGGAACGGGCAGGCACCACTCCATTCAGCTTGCGGTCTCCCGGCCGCAAGGCAGCTTCTCCTGCACGGAGTTTCCGAACGCCCACCCTTAAAAGGGATTGATGGAGATCATGCGTTTAGACGTCTTGTGCCCGTAGGTGGAGGAATACACATCCGTAATTTCACGGGACCATTCGTCAATGGTGTGCTGATGGTGGGCGTATTTTTTAAAGTCCTTGGTGTCCACGCCCAGCAGGGAGCTGTGGTCTTCCTCGTAATCCGCAAATTCGGAAACGATGCGGCCATTCTCATCACGCAGGCGTCCCGCCATGGCGATGTGCCCCTTCTTGATGAATCTCTTGACCAGGCCGCCCCCCTTGATGCCGCTCAACGCCGTGACAAAGATGCCCGCTTTGGCGTTCGTAGGCGTAATGGAGATGATGGCGAGTTCCAGCGTATAGGCTCCCTTGGTGCCGACGGGAACCATGTCGAAATTCGGGTTTTTGGCAACCTCCTTCTCCATGCTGGCCGTCACGCTCTTCTGGAAGTACGCCGCCAGATTGCGCAGGGCGTCAAACCCTTCACTGGTCTCCGGCCTCACATCCATGTGAACCGTATCCACCGGAAGAACGGCCATCATCACCTTTTTGCCATTTACGCCGTTCACCCTGTCATTCCATACCTTGTCATCCGGAGCGTTCCAGTAGGCATCAAAAGGAATGCGGGAATCCCCATTCTTCACACAATGCTCCACAAACCCCGTCTGCGGCACATGCTTGAAGTTGTTGGAACAGGCTACCACGGCCATGCCGCCAAGCAGGACGAGGACCATCAGGGAAGCCAGAAACAGAAACCGGTATTTTTTCATAAACAGGGAATCAGCTAGAGTCATTTCATACATGACCCGGCATCTTCTGTCAATAAAACCCCAGGAAACGGAACTCCCATGAACGGAAAAAGACAGGGAGGCACGGAATATTCCGGAAACCGGAGGGGCCTTTTAAGGCGGCACGGCTGAATCCCGCAATCAGCCTTCCCCCGGAAAAGGAAACCGTGAAGCTCATAAGGCGCCGGATTAAAAGAACGTCCGCTCCGGGCGCTTCTTAATCCTCATCATCCATGGGGCGGTATTTCACGGCCAGTTTTTCCAGGAGCTTCAGGGCCAGGGCCGCGCGGCTGCGGAAGGATTTGTAGTCCCGCGGGTCGCAGTCGCTCCAGGCGCGTTCGGCCAGCGCCAGGGCACGGGGCCACGCCATGTATTCCACCAGTCCCATGTTGTACAGGTATTCCGTCCAGATGTTGGCCTGGAGGCCGCGCACCTTGGCGGCCTCCTCCGGAGAGAGTTCCGGCAGTTCATAGCCGTAGACCTGCCTGAGCGGTATCAGACCCCCGATGGCCTTCGGCTCCGTGGGAGCGGCGGACTGGTAGTAGTCAAAGTAGAAGTGGGAGCAGGGGGCCAGAATGACGGGATGCCCCTTTCTGGCCGCCGCCGCGGCAAAGTCATTGCCGCGCCATACCATGACGAAGATGTGCTTGTCCGCCTCCAGCTCCCCGGCTTCATCCCAGACGATGGCGTCATAACCGCCCTGGCGAACGTAGTCCGCAATCTGCTGCAGAAAGTCCCGGCTCAGGGCCCTGAGGTCCGTCTCCTTCAGGTCTTTCAGACGGCTCTGGCAATATTTGCAGTTTTTCCATGCTTCCGCGGATACCTCGTCATGGCCCAGATGGATGGGGGAGCCGGGCGGGAAGACGGCCTTGAGTTCATCCACCACGTCTTTCACGAAGCGGAGCGTTTCCGGACGCCCCATGCAGACGGCGTCCCGGCCTTTTTTGCCTTCCACGGGAAAGTCCACCCCGTCGCAGATCAAATCCCCGTAAGCATGCATGGCCGCGTAGGAATGGCCGGGAAGGTCTATTTCCGGCACAATGGCGACCTGGCGGCTGCGGGCATAAGAGATGATTTCCCGCATTTGATCCTGGGTGTAAAAGCCGCCGTAGGTGGCCTCCGGGTCATGCTCCTGGATGGCCAGCTTCACTTCCTGCCAGTTCCATTCCCCGTTGGCCAGCGGCACGCGCCACGCGCTCATGGAGGTGAGGAGGGGGTATTTTTTGATTTCCATGCGCCAGCCGGGCCCGTCCGTCAGGTGCAGGTGAAGCCGGTTGAGCTTGAACAGGGACATGGTGTCAATCATGCGCTTGACCTCCGCCATGGTGAAGAAGTGGCGGGAGACGTCCAGCATGATGCCCCGCCATTCAAAGCGGGGAACGTCCCTGATGGAGAAAACGGGCACGGAGAAGCCTTCCGCGGTCCGGTTGGCGTTCAGTATCTGCACCGTGCTCTGCCAGGCGTAAAAGAGCCCGGAGGGAGCCGCCGCTTTCAAATGCAGCACGCCCCGGCCCTCCTTCCCGGCGTCCAGGCGCGCCTCATATCCTTCTCCCGTTCCCGCGGGGGTTCCTTCCACGGAGCACACCACGTCTGCGGATTCCCTGTCCCCGGTCATGGAGAGGCCGGACAGGACGCCCTGGGCGTTGAGCACATTCAGGAGAGCTTCCACTACGGGAGCATCCTTTTCCGGCGCATAGACCGCCAGCCGGAGCGGGAGACGCGCCACGGCGGACCGGTCAGACCTGCATGCGGAGGGCGCGGGGAGCAGCACCTCCTCCGCCGGGACGGCATTACCTTTTTCCGCATTCAGCAAGCCGGCCAGAACCAGCACAGCCGCCACCCGGTAAAACCGCCTTTGATCCGTCATTCCCGGAGTACGGGAACGCCCCAGCCGTTCTTTCACGCAAAGGGCGCCGCCAAGAGGGCCGCTCTCCGTGCACGCAAATAAAAAGGCGCGGCTGATTGCACAGCCGCGCCTCCGGTCATAACCGTTATTTGCGGCCGCCGAAGAGGCCGCCCAATCCTCCGCCAAGTCCGCCAAGACCTTTCAGGGAACCAAGACCGCCGCCCATGCCGGGAAGGCCGGGCATCTTGCCGCCCTTCCCTTTCATGGCCGTCATCTGCTTCATCATGGCGCCCATTTTGCCCTTGCCGGACATCATCTTGCGCATCTCGGAAAAATTCTTGATGAGCTTGTTCACCTCCATCAGGGAGCGGCCGCAGCCGGCGGCAATGCGGCGGCGACGGGACGGGTTCAGCAGGTTGGGATTGCTCCTTTCCCTGGCCGTCATGGAGAGCACGATGGCTTCCATGTGCTTCATCCTTTTGGGATCCAGCGCGCCGTCCGGAAGCTGTTTCTTGATTTTGCCGAAGCCGGGGAGCAGGCCCAGCAGGCCTTCCAGCGGTCCCAGGTTCTGCATCATCTTCATCTGGTCCAGGAAGTCGTTGAAGTCAAATTTGCCGGACATCATGCGGTCCATGGATTTGGCCGCCTGCTCCTCGTCAATGCGGGCGGCGGCATGTTCCACCAGCCCCACGATGTCGCCCATGCCCAGGATGCGGTCCGCCATGCGGCCGGGGACAAAGGGGCCGAACTGGTCCAGCTTTTCCCCCTCACCGGAAAATTTGATGGGCTTGCCCGTCACGGAGCGCATGGAGAGGGCCGAGCCCCCGCGGGCGTCCCCGTCCAGCTTGGTCAGGACGATGCCCGTGACGTTCACGGCCCGGTCAAAGGTCTGGGCCACGTTCACGGCCTGCTGGCCCGTGGCGGCGTCCACCACCAGCAGGGTTTCCCGCGGGGAGAGGAAGGCGTGCAGGTGGCGCAGCTCGTCAATCAGGGCTTCGTCCACTTCCTGGCGGCCCGCCGTGTCAAAAATCATCACGGTCCCGTTCTGGGTCCGGGCCCATTCCAGGGCTTCACGCGCCACGGCCACCACATCCCGGCTGCCGGGGGCGGGCTTGTATACGGGCACTTCTATCTGTGCCGCCAGCGTGGCCAGCTGGTCCACGGCGGCGGGGCGCACCAGGTCACAGGCCACCAGCAGGGGGCGGCGCCCTTCGTTTTTCAGGCGCAGGGCCAGCTTCGCGCTGGTGGTGGTCTTGCCCGCGCCGTTCAGGCCCACCACCATGATTCTGGCGGGGTCCGTCAGGTCCAGCCCTACGGCGTCCCCGCCCAGCAGGGCGGCGATTTCATCCCGGAAGATTTTGACGATCTGTTCCCCGGGCTTGATGGATTTAAGGACTTCCTGCCCCATGGCGCGCTCCTTCACGCGGCCGATGAATTCCCGGGCCACGCCAAACTCCACGTCCGCTTCCAGCAATGCCAGCCGGATGTCGCGCAGGGCGTCCGCAATGTTCTTCTCTGAAATCTTGCCCAGGCCGCGCAGCCTCCGGAACGTGTTATCCAGTTTATCTGCTAAAAGTGAAAACATAATCGTATGATGCGCCAGACTGTGCCACAATTCCCCGCCCCCGTCAACAAGTGCGCCCTGCATGGGACATGATGCTTGACTTGCCGGGGGCTTCCCCCCATCTTTTCCCGCATGGCACCTTTTGACCTGAAAGAGGAAATTTTACGCCTGAAACAAGAACGCAACGCCATTATTCTGGCGCACAGCTACCAGACCGGGGATATCCAGGACATGGCCGACTACGTGGGCGATTCCCTGGGGCTGGCCTACAAGGCCCAGCATACGGACTGCGGCGTGATCGCCTTCTGCGGCGTCCATTTCATGGCGGAGACCGCCAAAATCCTCAATCCGGACAAAACCGTCATCCTGCCGGACGCGGACGCCGGGTGCTCCCTGGAGGCCTCCTGCGACGCCGGGGAACTGGAAGCTTTTCTAAAAGAGAACGCCCATAAGAATTATTACGTGGTGGCGTACGTGAACTGCTCCATCGGCGTGAAGGCGCTGGCGGACGTGATCGTCACCTCCGGGAATGCCGTGAAGATCGTGTCCCAGGCTCCGGAGGACCGCCCCATCCTGTTCGTGCCGGACCAGAACCTGGGCGCCTGGGTAGGCCGCCAGCTGAACCGCCCCATGGAGCTGTGGAACGGCGCGTGCCACGTGCACATGGAGTTTACGCGGGACCAGATTCTGGCCCTGAAGGAGAAGCACCCCGGCGCGCCGGTGGTGGCCCACCCGGAGTGCACGGAGGCCGTGCGCCTTCTGGCGGACCACATCTGCTCCACGGAGAAGATGATTCCCTACTGCACGGAAAGCCCTGCCAGGTCCTTCATCATCGTTACGGAATCCGGCATCCTGCACCGCCTGCGCAAGCTGGTGCCGGGCAAGGAGTTCATCCCGGCCCCCACGGAGCAGTGCTCCTGCAGCACCTGCCCGTACATGAAGATGAACACGCTGGAAAAACTGTACCTGGCCCTGCGGGACCTTTCCCCCGCCGTGGAACTGCCGGAAGACCTGCGCAAGAGGGCGGAAGCCCCGCTGCTGCGCATGCTGGAGCAGTCCAAATCCTGACCCCCGTTTTCCCGCGCATGATACGCCTTTCCGACCACATCGCGGCCGCCGGCGGCTGGCTTTCCCTGGAAGCCTTCATGCAGCTGGCCCTGCACCACCCGCAGGAGGGGTATTACTCCGCCGCCATTGAGAACATCGGGAGCCGCGGAGATTTTTCCACCACTCCCACGCTGTCCCCCATTCTGGCAAAAGCCATCGCCGCCCGCTGGAAGGAGGCCTGCGCCCGCTGCGGCAAGCGGCTGCCCCTGCTGGAGATAGGCGCCGGCTCCGGCGCGCTGGCCGTCAAGGTCCTGGAACAGCTGGGTTTCTGGAACCGCCTGAATACGGATTACGTGATTGTGGAGTCCTCCCCCCGGCTGCGGGAATTCCAGCATCTGCTGCTCGGGAGCCAGGCCAGAATTTATGCCACCATGGAGAAGGCGCTGAAGCACTGCGGCGGCAGGGCCTTTATTTTTTCCAACGAACTGGTGGACGCCTTCCCGGCCCGCGTGTTTGAGTATACGGAACAGGGGTGGCAGGAGGTGGGCCTTGCCGTGAAGGACGGAGCCGTGCGGGAGGAACTGCGCCCCGTCCGCCAGAAGCCGCTTTTTTCCCATATGCTGGAGTACGATTCCCAGCCGGGGCAGCGCCTGGAGATTCATGATTCCTACGCGCGCTGGTTCACCGGCTGGCTGCCCCTGTGGAGCAAGGGAGTCATGACCATCGTGGATTACGGGGATGAAATGGAGCGCCTTTATTACCGCCGCCCCAAGGGTTCCCTGCGCGGGTATAAAAGCCACCAGGTGCTGACCGGGGAGGAGCTGTACCGGAACCCCGGCCTCACGGACCTGACGTGCGATGTAAACTTTACGGACCTGCTGGAGCTTTCCCGCAATTGCCTGGGGGATACGGTCACCCTGATGACCCAGCGGGACTATCTGCTCCCCTACGCGGAGAACACGCCGCAGGACGCCTTTCTGACGAATGAGGATGGCGCGGGCGGCCATTTCCATGTGCTGATTCAGGAACGGCTTTAAGACAGGTACGAACGCCGGAACCCGGGCGTACCCGGTCGGATGGGATGCGAAGCATGAAGCCCGCAGGGCGGTTGAATCTGAAAGATGAACGGATTCATGGAAGGCCTGTCTTCATCCCCTTCAAGAAGGGTCATACGTTAACAGCTCATCGTCAATACATAACAAATCCTTTTCCGCGCTTCTGTCATAAATTTCTCCACTTTTTGAACATCATGCCGTCACCGGGACTCTAACCTGCATCAGTAACAAACCGGGCGGCGGGAGGTAGAGAGACCGCCACCCACAATGGGGAGTTCTGAGTTTCATAGGTAATATAGTTGGATAAAAACCCGCACGGGGGAAACCCCGTGCGGGTTTATTCATCCCTGCTCCGGACCGCCCGGAAAACAAGGCCGGAACAGGCCGCAGAAAATCATGGCTGAACCAAATTAAGGCTTGAGAGTTGAGGGCATCTCGCTAATCTGGCTTCAGCAAGAATCATCTGTTATCATGGCCACCACGAACGAAACGAATATTTACGAAACAGGAGTACTGGACTCCAACGCGGAAGGCAGTTTTGTCTATACCACCCTGGACGCCGCCATCAACTGGATTCGTAAAAATTCCCTCTGGCCCATGCCGATGGGGCTTTCCTGCTGCGCCATTGAGTTCATGGCCGTGGCTTGTTCCCGGTATGACCTTTCCCGCTTCGGTTCTGAAGTGACGCGCTTTTCCCCCCGCCAGGCTGACGTGATGATCGTGGCCGGCACCGTTACCTACAAGATGGCCCTGGCCGTCCGCCGCATCTGGGACCAGATGCCGGAGCCCAAGTGGTGCATCGCCATGGGCGCCTGCGCCTCCACCGGCGGCATGTTCCGCTCCTATTCCGTGCTCCAGGGCGTGGACAAGATTATTCCCGTGGACGTTTACATTTCCGGCTGCCCCCCCCGCCCGGAAGCCATTCTGGAAGCGCTGCTCACCCTGCGCAAGAAGCTGGATACCCAGCAGCCCGCGCGCACCTTCTTCAAGAAGGAAGAGCCGCGCGAAGCCAACGCCCCCGTTCCGGTCGATACGGAAATGCCCCTCGAATAACACGCCAGCCCCCCGACTGTTTTCCTACCGTTCCACCTTTTACCATTCCTTTTTCATGCCTTCTCTAGAATCACAGATCAAGACCGCCGCAGACAACGCCCAGAAACGCTTTGGGAAAGACGTCATCACGGACCGCTATGAGTTCCGCGGAGACGTTACGCTGACCGTCGCACGCCACGCCGTGGCGGACGTCGTGCGCTGGCTGCGGGATTCCGCCGGATTTGACATGATCGTGAACCTTTGCTCCGTGGACAATATGGGAGAGAGCCCCCGCTTTGAAGTCAACTACACGCTGACGCAGGCGGAAACGGGCGTGAACCTGAGCCTCAAGACGAAGGTGGACGACGGTGAGGAAGTGCCCTCCGTCTCCGGACTGTTCCAGTCCGCCAACTGGCACGAGCGCGAAGTGTGGGACCTCATGGGCATTAAATTTTCCGGCCACCCGGATTTACGCCGGATTCTGATGTGGGAAGGCTATCCTTATTTTCCTTTGCGAAAGGATTTCCCGGTTCAGGGCGTACCTACTGAGTTGCCCGGCGTCGCCTTTACGGAGGCAGCCCCCACGCAGGGCGCGCCATTCGCCACGGAACAGGGCCGCTGCCCCAGTGCATGCCGCGAACCCCGGTCCCATAAATTCTAGCCCATTTTCCAGCCCCGCAAGGCGGGGCCCATCCCATGACCCGACTCCCCCTCATTCTGCCCGTGTGTATCATCAGCCTGCTCAGCGGCTGCCAGGACGCAAATCCGGCAGAGCAGGAATGGAGGGACCAGTTGTATAAAAATCTGGCGATCGTGGGAGCCAGAAACTGGATTGTCATTGCGGAGTCCTCCTTCCCCGCCTATACGGGCGCGGGCATCAAGACCATGGTTTCCGACAAGACGTCAGATGAAGTGCTCATGGACGTGCTGAACATGCTGGAGGAGGAGGCCCATGTGGTTCCCCGCATCATGGTCAGCTCCGAACTGCGCAGCGTCACGGAGGATTACGCTCCTGGCGTCAAGCGTTACCGCAATAATATCAACAAGATGCTTCCGGGACGCCAGCATTTTGAGTTGATGAGCCGCACGATCAATTCCCTGATCGAAGACGCCGCCAAGCAGTTCAACGTGCTGGTCATCAAGACCAGGACGTCCCTGCCCTATTCCAACATTTACATTGAACTGGATTCAGGGTACTGGAATTCGGAATCGGAGACGGCCCTGCGCAAGTCCCTGGAGGCCAAGGACGCGGCCAACCGCCGCGCGGCACAGGACACGGTGCTGGACGTCCCCCTTGCTCCGGGAGCGGCCCCCGCGCCCGCGACGCAAGCTCCCAAGGCAGGCCCCCAGACGCCGGGAACGCCTGCCGCCCCCACGGACAACCTGCCGGAGCTGCCCCGGGAAAACGGCCAGCCGGCCTCCCCCGCCGGAGACAAGGCTCCGGGAATTGCCCCTCCCCCCATCAAGGACCCGCTGGGCGGCAAGACCTCCATGGCAAGACTTTCATGAACCATCATATGGACAAGGCCACAGAAGAACGCCTCCGCGTGGAGGCATGGGTAGGGGACGCCATTCTGGCGCTGTACGTCAGGGAATGGATTCTGGCGGAGGAGGGAGCGATCAACGGAAAGCTTTTCATCGAGTTCACCAGCAATGATTTCCTGCGCCGCACCGGCAACGCCACAGGCGTGGAGGCGGAAATAGGCCGCACGTTCAAGACAGGCGGCTTGGAAGCGGCCTATGCGTGGATTGAGCACCATCTGAAACCCCGCATGGAGGAGCGCTGGCATACCCTGCGCAGGAACGCCTCCCGGTAAACCGCCGCGTCCGCCATGTCCGCCACCGGAACATCCCTGCCCTGGGACCGGGACAACGGCCCCTGCGTGATGGCGCCACCCCATTTGAAGGACTGGGGGGAACGTGCCGCGGCTTTTCTTTCCCGCCAGGGGATGGACAAGGCCGTTGCCTTTGCCACGTCCGGTTCTTCCGGTTCCCCGCCCAAAGCCATTTTATTCACCCGCCGCGCCCTGAACGCCTGCGCGCGCGGCGCGCTGGACCACCTGCACGCGGAACGCGGGGACTGGTGCTGCCCGCTGCCCGTCTGGCACGTGGGAGGCGCCATGATCCACCTGCGCGCCGCCCTGGCCGGGACCGCCGTCCATACGCTCCACGGCAAGTGGAATCCGCATGCTTATGCGGACCTGATGAAAAGTTCCGGGGCCCGCTGGTCCTCCCTGGTCCCCACGCAGGTTATTGACCTGGTCAGCCACCGCCTCCGGGCTCCGGCCACCGCCGGATGCATTATTGTGGGCGGGGGGGCCCTGGACCTGGAAACGGGGCGGAAGGCGCGCGCCCTGGGCTGGCCCGTGGTGCAGAGCTACGGCATGACGGAGTCCGGCTCCCAGCTGGCTACCGCCCTCCCCGGCGATCCCTACCACACGGACCGCCTTTCCCTTCTGCCGCACTGGGAGGCGGCAACGGATGAAGGTGGGCTCCTGCGCTTCCAGGGGGAAGGCAAGTTGTGCGGACGCCTGCTGACGCAGCCCGATGGAGGTTTTCTGCTGGAACGGGTAGCCCCGCAGGAGTGGTGGCGCACCCGTGACCTGGTGCGCCTGGAGGGGCGTCTGCTGACCTTCCTGCGCCGGGCTGACAGGCTCGTCAAGGTCCTGGGGGAACTGGTGGACCCGGATGCCGTTCAGGATGCTCTGCGCCGCAGCGTTCCGGAGGCCGTGGTGGAGGCCGTTCCGCATCCGCGCGCGGGAACCGAACTGGTTGCCTGCGGGCCTTCCGCGGCATTGCTGGAACAGGCCTGCCGTGAATGGAATGCGGCGGCTCCCGGCCCCCAGCGCATCCATTCCGTCATGGAGACGCCTATTCCCCTGACGGTGATGGGGAAACTGGACCGCAGCCGGCTGCGCGCCCTGCTGCGGGAACAGCCGGAAAAACGCCGGGAGGTTTAGTGAGCCGCCGGCCGCCGGAAGTTTTTATTTAAAATGGCGCGGGCCGGAGGGACGCTGCGGGCTTGAAATCCTCTGTTCCTTCCGCCCCTACCACCCGTGAAGCCCGCTCCTATGCCCCCGTCCGTACCCCCGGAGCCGTTTCAGGAGCCTGCTTTAAATTAAAGAACGTGACATAATAAATAGTTAAACATTCAGTCACGTGAAAAACGCTTGTAGGGCAGAGGTTTTTCCTGCTAGAAAAGAGCTGACCCATGCGTGCCCGTCTTCTGCTTATTCCCTTTATTTTTTCCCTCCCGGCCCACGCCCAGGACGCTCCGTCCCAGGCGCCCGCAAATCCGCCCGGACAGGCGGAGTCCGCCCCGGTCCGGGACCTTTCCCAACTGCCCATGGACGGCGGCTGGACGTATGGGGAACTGCTTGACAAGGCCGCCACGGGAGATTTCCGTGCCAACATGCTGGCCGGGGAGTACTGGATGGGACTTTATTACCTGAACCGCGGGGACCTGCCGCTGGCCTGCCTGGAACACATGCAGCATTTTTTCCGTGACGCGGCGACCGCATCCGGGCATCCGGCCCCCAGGCTCATGATGACGGACCCCTACGGGATTTTCGGCATTTTCAAGGCGCAAACCATGCAGCCGGAGCATGCGGAATGGCTGGAGGCCTGCCGCAAGCTGGCCGGGAAAGGGGACATGGACGCCGTCACCGCGCTGTACACCGTTACAGACCTGCCGGAGGCAGAGTTGAGGCGCTACCTGGCTCCCCTGGAGAAGAAAGCCGCCTCCGGCGACCAGGACGCGCTGGCCCAGCTCGCTTTCATCAAGGTGGACTGGCTGAAGGAAGACCCGGCCGCCGTTCTGGATTCCCTGATGAAGCACCGGAAAAACGCCAAAACGGTTCTTCTGGCCCGGATGGGGGAACTGGCCCATTTTCTGGGAAAGACAGCTTCCCCTGACCATCCGCGCCGGAAGGAGTGGCAGGAGCTGGCCTTTGAGACTCTTTCCAAAGCGGCAGAAGCGGGGCACGCCGCGGCCATCGCCATGCTTCCCACCCTGCCTGAAGAAATCCGCGGCGGGCTCAAGCAAGAATACCTCACGGAGCTTCTGGAGAGGGGGGACCTTCCCACCATGCTGGCCCTGATTTCCCGGGGCGCCAGCGGAACCCTCAAGCTGGAGAATGGGCAGGTAAAGCGCATCTGTGACAAAGCCCGGAAACTGGGGAGCAATAATGCCTATGCCTGGTACGCGCAGTGGATTTCCGAACAGAAGCCCCCGCAGGAACAGGAGCTGCGCAAAGCCGCTCTGGACCTGCTGGCCCTTCATGACGAACGGGGCATGCCCTTCCTAAAGGAACCGCTCACCCTGCCCCAGAAAAAGCTTAACCAGCTCCCGCCCTACGCCAAAACGCACAAGGAGCTGGAACTTGCCTCCCAGCTGGGAGACGCGGATTCCAGCGTCCAGCTGGGCGAGCTGTGGAAGGAGGAGCTTGCCAACACCATGGATTCCGTGGGGAAGGCCCATGAAGCGCGGGAGAACATGCGCACGTGGTACAAGCAGGCGGCGGAGGAAGGCCACCCCCTGGCCAAACTGCGCCTGGCCCAGATGGAGGACCCGGAGTTGATGGACAGGCCTGCCATGGAACCGGCCAAAACCCTGCTGAATGACTGCCTGGCGAAAGCCGCCACAGGGGATTTCATCACGCTGAGAGGCATTTCCGAGTACGTCACTCCGGAACAGTGGGAAGACCTGACCGCCGTTCTCCGCAAAAAAGCGCAGGAAGGGGACGCCCGCAGCCAGGCGGACCTGGCCTACCTGATGCTGTTCAGCTACAGGAGCGAGGAGTCCGGCTACCCGGAAGCCCTGGCCTGGGCCCGGCTTTCCGCCGGACAGGGGGACCCCTGCGGCATGTACGTGCTGGGCCGCGCCCTCATCTATGAATTCGGTCTGGAAAAGCGCATGGCGGAGGGGGATTCCTGGATGTTCCGGGGAGCCCTGAAAGGCCATGTGGATGCGGCGGACATGTGGAGTTCCAATAATGAAAATCTCCAGCCTTACAGCGCCATGATGCACGGACTGGCGGCGCGGGGGCATATTCCCTCCCTGCTCTTCCTGGCCAACCAGGCCGCCTATCCCCAGAATATGGAGGAAGCGGCGGTGCAGGATTCCTCCAGTTCCCCTTACCAGCAGGTGAAGCTGACCCTGAACGGAACGGATGAAAATACTCCCCCGTGGCTCAAAAAGCCGGGCGCGAAGAATAAGGCGGAAGATACCCTGACGGACGCCGGAGCCGTTCCGCCCTGGATGACGCCATCCGGCAAGGAACGCCAGGCCCCCGCCCCACAGGCCATTAACCCGGAGGCCGTGAAGCTGTGGGAACAGGCCGTGGAACTGGGCAGCCTGACCGCCCTGGACGAGCTGGCCAATTATTATGAAACCGTGGCCGGGAACATAAAGGACCCTGCGGAACGGCAGCAGCTCCTGGCTTCCGCCATGACGGCAGCCACCGCGCTGGTGAAAAAGGAGGATGTGCGCGGCCTCAAGAGGCTGGCCCGGTATTACGAGCAGGGAATCGGCGTGCAGCCGAACAAGGAGCTGCACAAGGATTACGTGCTGAAGGCCGCGGAGACGAAGGATCCGGAGGCCCTGGTGGAGAAGGCGCGCCTGCTCATCAAGGGAGAGGACATGGAGCCGGACCCCAAGGCGGCGCTTGATATTCTGACCAGGCTGGAGCAGAACCAGACCCATGCCGTGCCGGGCATGTATTTCCTGCTGGGCTACCTGCATGAGGAAGGCCTGGGAATACCGCAGGATACGGCGTTGGCCTACCAGTTTTACATTAAGGGCGCGGAACAGGATGACGCCAAGTCCATGAATAACCTGGGTTCCATGTATGAACGCGGAACGGGCGTGGCCAAGGACCTGGCCGAGGCGCAGAAGTGGTACGAACAGGCGGCGGAACTGGGGAATGAGGATGCCCGCGCCAATGTGGAGCGGGTGAAGGAAAAGATCAAGAAGAAGGGGAAATAGTTTCCTCTCCTGTTCCGGGAATACCACGGAACGGGGTGGGCCGCAGACCTCTGCGGCCCTTTCTATTTCACAAAGGGAGAGTAAAAAAGCTATTCCCGCGTCACTTTCAGGCGGAGGAAGCGGCGTCTCATTCCGCTCTCCTGCACGGGTTCCGTATCCCGGAATTCGGCGGACGTCTTTCCGGCGGTTTCCACTTCTCCCAAGGACGTCCAGTTGAGCAGGTCCGGGGAGACTTCCACTTCATGCCTTACTTCCACCGCCTGCGGGTTCACGGGCCAGCGCAGGACCATGTACATTTTTCCGTCAACGCCCTCTTCCGCCGTCACCTTCGTGACGCTTCCGCAGGGTTTCAGCGGGTCCAGGCCCGTGGCGTATTTCATCAGGTTGATGATGCCGTCCCCGGAGGGGGAGGCATCCGCAGCCGTCCGGTCCGCCGCGGCGTCCGGGGGGAAGGAGTCCTGCACCCATTTGTCGTAGCCCGCCAGGTCGGCCCCGGCCTGCGTGACGGTGACGGCGCATTCCTGCTTGTCGGAAGCGCGGAACACCACCGTTCCGGACCGTGCGGCGGCGGATTTGTTTTTCGCCGCCGTCAGGATGACCGTGGTGCGGCCAATGCCGGAGGCGGCGGAAACGGAAATCCATTCCGGAGATTCCGCCACCACCCAGCCCAGGGCTTCCTCTTCCATCTGCACTTCCACATCCACCGCGCCTCCGGCGGCGGGAACGGACGCCCCCACCCGGGACAGGCTGAACGGGGAGGCCGTCACGGGGAACGACGTGGAAGACACGTAGCGGTTGGCGGCGCGCAGCAGGGAGCGCCGGTCAAAGTAGTTGTTGCTTCCGGAGGCGTCCGCCACGTCCAGCCCCATGTCCCAGTACATGAAGCCCGCCAGCTTCTGGCCGCTGATGTATTTGGCTTTCTTTTTGACGGTGGTGACGCCGTTGTAATGCAGCGTCAGGTTCAGGCCGGAATAGGAATAAACGGCCGTGTCATTGTCAGGGTTGTCCGCTTCCGGGCAATTGGCGGCAATCTCCCTGTATCCCCTGATGTAGTCCCCCGGCTTTTTGCCGTCAGGCAGTCCGGAGGTTCCGGGCGTTCCCTGGAAAGGGGCGCTTAAAATGATCTTGTTGTCCGGGAAGCCCTGGCTCCGGAATTTTCCGCAGGCGGAAACCATGCTGTTATAAGTATTCACGTCAATGGACGGCCCGTAGTTCTGGAAGGTGAAGTAGTCCACATACTGCATGTACGCGGCAGGGAACCAGTAGGCGACGGTATGCAGGGAGATGGAAAAGAACATGTCCGGATTGGTCTCCCGGATGGCCTGGGCCAGCTGGCCGTAGTTGGTCCATTTCCCGTCCCCCTGGTACAGCCATTCAAAGTCCAGGTCCACGCCGTCCAGCGGATATTTTTTCAACAGGTCCCTGATGCCGTCCGCAAACCTCTGGCGGGCGGCGGCATTCGGCAGCATGGCGCTCCACGCTCCTCCGGCAATGCCCAGGCGGATGCGCATGCCTCCAACCCCTTCCGTCATGCTGCGCAGCGTGCGCACATGTTCCGCCCAGGAGGCGGTATCACGGCCAAAGACATCACTGTTCCCCCAGCGGGCCACAATGAGGCGGTCATTCCAGTTGGGCTGCACTTCCGTGCCCAGACGGTTGACGGGCCGGGCCAGATGCCACAGGCGCATGTCGTCTATTTTCCCCTTCAGGTTCCGGCCCACGACGGCATTCGGCGTGCCGTTCATCTCCCCGGCGGCAACCGCCGCCGTTTGCAGGGGGGAACCGTTCAGGTAAAAGACGCCCGTTCCCGCCGTGGAGTTGCGGATGAAGGCCAGCCAGAAATATTCGTTGAGGGCTACTGCGGGCAGGTCCGCCTCCCAGGCGGCGGTGGAGCCCGCTTGCAGGCGCGCCTTGTAATGGCCGTCCGCCCACGCCAGCGTCATGGACACGCTGTCGTTTTCAAACAGGGTGACATTCTGCTCCCCGGCGGATAGAGCCAGGTTCACTTCAATAGTGAACGCGTTGGCATTGCTGCCCGCCAGCAGCCCGTTGCCCACGTTCATATAAGCGTTTTCTCCGGTGAATTCCAGAACGTTCGTCCGCGTGCCGTCAGCGGGGAGAAGCTGCACGCCCCGGCTTTCCGTCACGTCGTTGTCCGGGTAGGAAAAGCTGATGTCCCCGTTGGCGGCGGCGGAAGCGGCGCCGATGTAAATGAGGTCGGAGTTATTGATCATGTGGGGGCGGGAGGGCCAGTTCCACATGATATGGCTTTCACGGACGTATCCGGTCACCAGCATGTACCGGAAGGTGTTGTTGTCCGTGACGATGGAGAATTCCGCTCCGGGCGGCGTCACCGCCTGGTAAGGCCGGGTGAAGGAACTGCCCGTTTTGTCCGCAAATTCCGTCCATTTGGCATCCCGGAAGTCCCCGTCCAGCCTCCATAATCCTATCAGGCGGCCATACCTGGGGTGTGCCATGGGCAACGGCCCCGTCAGGAAAAAGTCATCCGCCTCCGCCCCCAGCTCCGCATTCCAGAGCCGCAGTTCATCCCGGGCGCCCTTGAACTGCGCCGCCAGCTCCAGCCCGGTCCAGCCGTTTTTCATGGCAGCGAGGTAAGGCGCGGCGGGAGCGGTCCCCGCCAGCATTCCGTCCACATACAGGCTGACGTTTTCCGCCCCCAGGGATACCGCCACATGGCGCCAGGTTCCGGCGGCAAAGGACTGGCCGGAAGCCTCCAGGGAGGCGGGAGTTTCCGCATTCCCCGCTTCCAGGCGCAAACGGCCCCCGTTCAGGGAGAGCGTGGAAGACCCCAGGGAAAGTATGGCGCCGGAGGCGGCGTCCTCATCCGGCCTGATCCACAGCTCACAGGTCATTTCCCCGTTTCCGGTCCAGGCGTCCGCAGGAACGGGAAGCGCCACCGGGGAGGAAAGAACGGTCAGCGCCTTGTTATGCAGCACGCTGACGGGCCGCGGCTCCGGAGCGGGAGGGGCCGCAGTATCATCCGTACGGACAGTCAGCGCATTCAAATTCATGGAGCCTGTTCCGGCGGAGCTGCCTTCCTTCACCACGTCAAAAACGAGCGTCCCCGCCTCATCCGCTTCCGCAGTCCATTCCACCGCCATGTAAGTATCCGCATCCGCCGTGTTGACGCCCCCCTTCCATTTGCCGTCCGTCCGGGAACCGGTGGAGGTCTGAAGGGCCTTCACGTCCACATGCCCTCCGGATACCAGGGAAACGGACTGGTACGCAGGCCTTCCGTTGCCCAGGAAAAAGGAAACGGCATATTCCTTGCCCGGAGCCAGTCCGGAAAGGGAGACCCGTACCGTACCGGCCCGGACCGCCATGCCGTTGGTGAACAGCATCAAACTTGTATTAAGGGCCTCCCCATGATTCGGGAAGGTGAAAACGCTTTCCGCCTCCAGCACGCCCCCCGCCTGCGTTCCCCGGGTTTCCCCCTTTTCCCGCCACGTGGAATTGGCGTTGTTGTAACACATGTTTCCCACGCTTGCCTCCGACTTGGCCGCCACCGCCAGATACACGGAACGCCCGAACAATGTTCCGGCCAGAACGGGGGAGGAAGAGGCTTCCAGATTATTTCTTCGCAGGGGCACGCTTTTCAGCGTGGCGGACGGGGCGGTGGTCACTACCCCCATATTCGTCCATCCCGGCTGCGCCGCAGAGGAGGCATTGCCGAAATCCACGCCGAAGGATTCCACCGTTCCCCCTCCCTGCGCCAAATTCCCCAGAGCGCAAAGAGCGGAAACAACCATGACTCCCAAAAGAAAGAAGAGAGATTTCCTTTTCATAGATATAAAGTTACTACATAATCTAACAAATCAAGCTCTGCAAATAAAAAATGCCGGAAAGGGGGATGGCAGCTGCCATGCTCTTTCATCCCTCCTTTCCGGTTATCTCGTCAAAAAACTGAATGTTCCTATCTTTTGCGCCGCCGCAGCATCAATGCGGCCAGGGCGACCAGCCCCAGAGACGCCGTAGACGGTTCAGGAATGGGCTCGGTCGCCAGCATGAACCCGTTTAAAGCAACATCCCCGCTTAAAACATCCGCGGCCACGCCTGCGGCGCGTTCATAAGTGAGCGTCACCTGGCCGGAGCCGTCCGTAGTGAAGGCCCATTCCATCCCCACGCCGGAGGAATCCGTCGTTCCCTGAAAGGTTGAACCGGCCACCGTTCCCGCACCTTCATAACCGTCCATCAGGCTGCCGGTGACGTCACTGACGCCGCCTGAAAGAGTCATGCTGGTTTTATTAGTGGAGAAGCCGCTGTTGCCCAGAACGTAGAGATAATAGGTGGTATTGGCCGCCAGGCCGCTCAATGTGAATTGCAAGCCGACGGCCTGAGTTTTCACCCCGTTGCACTTGCCGTTGATGGAAGAGTACGTTACGGTGTCCGGGAACAGGGAGTTCAGGGAGGGAGCCGTTCCTGCCGCGTCCAGATACCCCGCATTCATGGCGGCGGTGCTTTTATAAGCCATGCTGAGCGTGATGTCCCGGCCATCCAGATTGCCGAGAACGAGGGAGGAGGAAACAGCGCCCCCGTTTTTGCTCAAGGAAGCAATGGGAGTGTAGGAGGTGGCTTTTCCTCCCGTGATGGAGGTCGTTTGAGTAGCCACACTGATCCAATCCGAATCCCCGGCGGAGGAAGACCCCAGATTGATTTTCAAGGAAGCCGCAGAAGCCGCGGAGACGGCCCCTGCCAATAATAGCAGAATGAATGATTTCTTCATGGTTTTAACCAATTCACAAGATATATGCCGGATTTGGAATCCGTGATCAGTCAGAGCCGCCATCAAGGATGCCTATGATAGGGACCATAAGGATAATAGGGGCAAGAGGGCAATTTTGCCATCCTCTATTATCCCTATCATCCTTATATTCCCTATTACCCCTAAACAACTTTCCTCCAGATTTTTCCCTTGACTTCGGATTCCAAATCCGTCCGATTTATAACTTCATCATGACCAATAAGTTATTTTTTATGATTTAAAACCGGAAGAATCATGATTTACGAACTTGGCCAATTATTCTGCCTTTTCATGGTGGAATAAGTTTTCAACCATCAACGGTTCCAGCCCCGGAATCAACAGAAAACGGACGGTTTCCCGTCCGTTTTCTGGAAATTGAGGCGTTGAATTACCGGATCAATAGTCCAGTTCACCCCTCATGACCCGGCGCTCGAATTCGGCCACGTCCACTACCTGGCCGGTCAGCCGGGCGTGTTCCGTGGCAAAGGCCATCACATGGGAGTGGGCGGATTCTTCAATGGAAGTGGTCATGTCCGCCGGGGTGGGCACCGTCAGCATGTCGTCATAAAGGGCGTCCACCAGTCCCCAGTCGCCGCCGCCGTGGCCCTGGTAGCCTCCGGCCAGTTCTTCCAGCTCCACCATGCGGGTTTTTCCGCCAAAGTGGGGCGTGACGGTGATTTCACCGGGGCCGTTTTCCTTGTAGAAGGCTCCGGCGCGGATTTTGCCCTTGGTGCCGTATACCTCGATATGGCGGCCCTGTTCAAAGGCCGTCATCGTGAAGGTGCCGGTCAGCCCCCCTTCAAAGCGCATGATGGAAACCTGGTGGTCCGGCTGGTCGTTGTCGCACTGGAGGTAGTCCCTGCCCCACGGCGAGGTTTTGAGCCACTCGCAGATTTCCTCCGCCGTGGCTTCCTGCGCGCGGTCGTAGACCATGCCCAGCCAGCGCTTGCATTCGTCATCCGTGGCGTATTTGCGGGCGTCCCAGGGGTCTTCCCCCACCGGGGAGGTCCAGTCCGTGCAGCGTTCCGGCCGGGGGGAGGAGAGCGTTTTTTTCGTGAAGAAGGTGAGCTCCCCGAAGCTGGCGACGGAGAGGCATTTGCGCCGCCCCATGAGCCAGTAGAGAATGTCCATGTCATGGCAGCATTTGGCCACGATCATGGGGGTGGAGGTTTTGCTGTTGCCCCAGTGACCGCGCACGAAGGAGTGGGCGAAGTGCCACGCCCCCACGCCTTCATTGGCATTGAAGGTGATGACGTCCCCTATTTCCCCGCTGGCGATGATTTTTTTCAGGGTGCGGTAGAACTGGGTGTAGCGCAGCACGTGGCACACGGCCACGCGGCGCTTCAGCTGGCGCGCCATGTCACGCAGTTCCAGCGCTTCCCTCAGCGTCTTGGCGATGGGTTTTTCCAGCAGGACGTGGTAGCCCAGCTCCATGGCTTTTTTGCACGGGGCGTAGTGGTAGTCGTCCTGCGTGCCGATGATGGCTACGTCCGCCAGGCGCGGTTCCTCCAGCAGGGAGGCGGCGTCCTTGAACAGGCGGATGGAGTCCCGCTCCTCCTCCGGGGCAAAGTCACGCACGGCTTCCGTGCGCTGCTTCACGGGGTCCGACGCGGCGGCAATGCGGTAGCGGTCTTTTTGTTCCATGGCCAGCTTCATGTAGGTGCGCGTACGGGAGCCGCACCCGATGCCGGCGAGAGAGAGTCTTTTTTGTTCAGGCATGAGAATTATATGATCAATTGATTAAAGAACTCCGGATTTGACGAGCAGCGCTTCCGCGTCCGGATCACGGCCCATGAAGTCGCGGTAGAGTTCCGCGGCGGGCTTGCTGTTGCCCTTGCTGAGGATGCAGCGGCGGAAGTCGCGCCCGGTCTGCGGGTTCAGCACCCCTTCTTTCAGGAAGCGGCTGAAGGCGTCCGCTTCCAGCACTTCCGCCCATTTGTAGGAGTAGTAGCCGGAGGCATAGCCCGTGGGGTCCGCGAAGATGTGGGTCAGGCGGCGCGCCACGGAGGGGCCGCGGTGGGTCATGGGCACCCGGTAGTCCGCCAGGATGCGCTCATCCGTTTCTTCCAGCGGAACGCCCTTGTACTGCGGCCAGTTCACGTGAAGCTCCAGGTCCAGCTTGCCGAAGCAGAGCTGGCGCATGAAGTCCGTGCCGCTCATGTAGTTGCGGGCGGCGCGCATTTTGGAGAAGAGTTCATCCGGGATTTTTTCACCCGTCTCATAGTGCGCGGCAAAGAGGTCCACGGATTCCCGCTCCCAGCACCAGTTTTCATTGATCTGGGAGGGCAGTTCCACAAAGTCCCAGGCCACGTTGGTGCCCGCCAGGGATTTGACCTCCACATCGGAAAGGAGCTGGTGCAGCAGGTGGCCGAATTCATGGAAGATGGTTTCCACCTCCCGGTGGGAGAGCAGCGCGGGCTTGTCCCCCACGGGCTTGGTCATGTTGCCGACCATCAGCCCCACGTGCGGAACGCGGGGCTTGCCGCCGTGCGGGGGTTCCCCCACGCTCAGGTAGTTCATCCACGCCCCGGCGCGCTTGGAGTCCCGCGGGTGCCAGTCCGCATAAAAGGAGCCCAGGTGCTCCCCGCTTTCCGCATCATGCAGTTCATAGAACAGCACGTCCGGGTGCCATACTTCCACCGCGCCTTCCGGCACTTCTCCGGGTTCTCCCGGCTTGAAGGCCACTGTGGGGCGCGGCGTTACCGTGATGCCGTACAGGCCGGAGTAAATGGAGAAGAGGCCGTCCATCACCTTTTCCACGGAGTAGTACGGCCGCAGGTCTTCCTCATCAAAGGCGTACAGCTCGCGGCGGCGTTTTTCAGACCAGTAGCCGGTTTCCCACGGGGAGAGTTTTTCCACGGGTTTTCCGGTTTTTTCCTCCTTGTAGAGGCGTACGGCTTCCATGTCTTTCAGGAAGGAGGGCTTCACCTTGTCGTGCAGGTCGTTGATGAAGTCCAGGGCGTTGGCGCCGCTCCCGGCCATGCGGCGGGAGGTGGCGTAGTCCGCAAAGCACCCGTATCCCAGCAGGCGGGCCTTTTTATCCCGCAGTTCCAGGATTTCCGCAATGAGGGCCTCGTTGTCGTATTCCCCGTCCTTCCCGATGGAGCAGGAGCCTTCCCACATTTGACGGCGCAGCCCGTCCGAGTCCGCGAACTGCATGACGGGCTGGAGGGAGGTGAATTTCTGCGTAAAACGCCAGCGGGGGGCTTCTTCCGTGCCGTGGCCATTGGCCAGGGCGTCCAGCCGGGCGGCCTCCTTCGCGGAGTCCGGCAGGCCGGAGAGTTCCGCTTCATCTTCCACGATGAGTTCCCAGGCGTTGGTGGAGTCCAGCACGTTTTCCGCGAATTTCTTGGTCTTCAGGGAGAGCCGGGCTTCTATTTCCGCATATTCCGGCTTCACGCCGTCCGGCAGGTCCGCCCCGCTTTCACGGAAGTCCGCCAGGGTTTCCTGAATGAAGCGCTGCCTGACGGGGGAGAGGTCTTTCACCCAGTCACAGGCCGCGGCGGCTTTCAGGACCGTCCACAGGCACGGGTTCAGCGGCACGGAGGAGGAGAAGGCCACCACCTCCGGCAGCATTTCACCGATGGCTTCACGCTGGGAGGGTTCATCATTCACGGAGTCCAGATGCATGGCCCGGCCCCAGCCGAGGTGCAGGTCCTCCGAGGCTTTTTCCAGAGCGCCGAAGGTGCTTTCATAAGTGAGGGAGTCCAGGGGCTGGTCGCAGATGGCCTGGATGTTGGCTTTGGCGCGGGAGATGGCCTCCGTGATGTCAGGCTTGATGGCGTCCGGCGTGAGCCGTGACCAGGAGACCAGGAAGGAGGGGTCCAGATAGGGATGGTTCATATTTGATTGATGTATGTGGTTATTGAAATTGAATGGTTGCCGGAGTGTTGCAGCATCAGGAACGCCAGCGGAAATATATGTGTGCGAACCCGTTAAAGTTTCCCGATGAAGGCGGCGGGATTTCCGCCGGTTTCAATGTTCCATCAGTATCCATTTTATTTGGTTCGGTTCTTTTTCCGCGCCTGCGTTACGGGCGCGGCCTTTTCCTTGCCGCGGGCCTGGCTCATGGTGGCCAGTACCCCGGCGTGGTTGGGGAAGCGTTTCAGCGCCTGCCCGCACATGTCCGCGCATTCCCGGTATTTGCCGCCCTGGAGGTAGGCCTGGGCCAGCTTCCATTCCGCGGGGTACGGCACCACGGGGGGCAGCAGCAGGGAGGAATAACGCTGGCTCCGGATGGATTCCGACATCCAGACGTGGGCGGAGTCCGGGAACATGAGGGCACGGATTTCCGA
Source organism: Akkermansia muciniphila (assembly GCF_018709685.1). GTDB lineage: Bacteria > Verrucomicrobiota > Verrucomicrobiia > Verrucomicrobiales > Akkermansiaceae > Akkermansia > Akkermansia muciniphila_E. The sequence goes on along the minus strand of NZ_JABDHQ010000007.1, from coordinate 29,190 downwards.
GGAGTATAGGCTTCCCATTTGAAGACAGCGCGCCCAGTAGGAGAGGCTCATCTGGCGCCGGGCCGCTTCCGCGCCTTCCATGAACAGGCGCAGGATGCCGGACAGTTTGTCAAAGCCGGCCGCTACGGCGCCCGGCCTGCCCTGTTTGGCCGCGCAGCAGGCGCCCATGTACTGGGTGACCACCGCCGTCATGCCGTTGCTCAAGTCCGGAAATCCCTTGGGGAGCGGCCCCGGAGACGCCTTCAGCAGGTGCGCCTGCGCGGGAAGGGAGGGCCTGGCCAGCATGAGCCGGACGGGCAATGTCCTGGCCTCCCAAATTTGAAGGAGCGTGCCGGGGGCCAGGGGGTGTTCCCTGTCCAGCGGCATGGCGGCCGCCCTGGAGGCGATGGCCTCCGCCTTTTTGTAATGGCCCGCGCAGAATTCAGAGACGGCACGGTAAAGAATGGAACGGAAATAGGCGTCATTCAGCGCACGGGGCACGTTTTCCGTTTTTTCCCACGCCAGGCACAGGTTTTCAGAGGCCTGGAAGGCGGCGGAAGCTCCTTCATAGTCCCCCGTGCGGAACAGGCAGTGCCCCAGCAGATGCTGGGCGGAAGCGGAGAGGGGGTTGGCCGCGGCGGCCTTGCGGGCGGTTTCCACCGTCTCCGGAGAAATGACCGGGGCCACCTCCTCCAGCAGGACGCGCATGAACAGGGCCGCCTGGGAGTCCGGGCGTTCTTTCAGGACGGCGTCCACCACGCGGACGGCCTCCTTCTGCCCTTCTCCGGGGTTGCCGTCTCCGTCAAAACCGTCGCGCAGGAGCATGGCGTAAAAGAGGGGGGCGTAAGGATCGCGCTTCCAGGTGGAGCAGATGTTTTTCCATGATTCCCGCGCTTTCTCCGGGCCGTCCATCAGCAGCACGGCCAGGGCGTCCGCATAGGCGCGTTCCTGTTCCGGGCAGTCCGGGCGCAGCGCCAGCTCCTTCATGCGCTTCATGGATTGGACGCGCCGGGACTGGAATTCCGGGCCTGCGCCCATCAGGCTCATGCACCGCCCCCAGTGGGCCATCAGGCAGTCCGGGTCCAGCCGGAGGGCGCCGTCAAATTTCAGGGTGGCGCGCATGTCACCGAAGGTGAGCAGGTGCGTCATCCCCTCCAGCACCAGAATCTGAACGGCGGGAGAGGAGGAGCCTACCATCATCATCTCCACGCCGGGCGGGAGCACGGCTGGCTGGGCCGGAACGCCGGCGCGGAAGACGGCCTCCCGCCAGCCGTTCAGGGACGGACTGCTCATCCAGTACCCGTGTTCCCCGTCCGGAGCGGCGGAACAGCAGCCCGCCAGGGCGGCGGACAGGAGTACATGGCGGAAGGAGGCTTTCATGTCAGGAGCGGGTTACATTCTGTCCGGAAGCTGGATGCCCAGCAGGCCCAGCCCGTGCTTCAGGGTGCGGGCCGTCAGCTCGCACAGGGCCAGGCGGGAGTGACGCACGGCCCCTTCCGATTTCAGGACCGGGCACGCTTCATAGAAGGAATGGAAGGCGCGGGCCAGGTCAAAGAGGTAGGCGGCCAGCACGTTCGGGCGGCAGTCGTCCAGCACCTGGGGCACTACCTCCCCGTAGCGGGCCAGGAGCCGCGCCAGGTGGATTTCCGCATCTTCTGAAAGCTGAATGGGAGCGGACCAGTCCAGCGGGCTGCCGTCCAGCTTGCGGAAGATGGAACGGACGCGCACGTAGGAGTTCTGGAGGTACGGGGCCGTGTCCCCCTGGAGGGCCAGCATCTTGTCCCAGTTGAAGACGTAGTCCGTCATGCGGTTCTGGGAGAGCTCCGCGAACTTCACGGCGCCTATGCCCACGACTTTCGCCACGCGCTTTTTTTCCTCCTCCGGCATGTCCGGGCTCTTTTCCTCCACCACGCGGGCGGCGCGTTCTATGGCTTCATCCAGCACGTCCTGAAGGGAAACGGTATCCCCGGAGCGTGTCTTGAACGGCTTGCGGTCATCCCCCAGGATGGAGCCGAACGCGATGTGGCGGTAGTCCCCGTCCATGCCGCGGCGGCGCTGCGTGGAGAATATCTGGCGGAAATGCAGGGCCTGCGGGGCGCCCACCACATACCAGATGGAATCCGCTCCCCACGTTTTGATGCGGTGGTCCAGCGTCGCGAGGTCCGTGGTGGCGTACAGGAAGCCGCCGTCCGCCTTGCGGATGATGCAGGGGTTGGCGCGCCATTCCCCCTTGTCCTGCACCAGGAAGGGGTCTTCACTGGGCGGTACGGAGCCGTCGGAAAACACGCAGATGGCGCCGTCGCTCTCCCTGGCCATTCCGGCGGCAATCATGCCGTCCACCAGCGGTGCCAGGGCGTCGTTGTAAAAGCTTTCTCCCAGCCAGTAGTCAAAGTGAATGTCAAGCTGGTCGTAGATTTTGGAAAGGCCGGATTTGGAGACTTCCACGCAGCGCTTCCAGATCGCCAGGTTTTCCCCATCCCCGGCCTGGAGCTTCACCAGCTCCGCCTTGCAGGTATCCAGCAGTTCCGGCTTTTCCTTGCACATCAGGTTCACGTCCTTGTACACCCGCAGAAGCTCGTCAATGGGGTTGGCGGCCAGGGCCTGTTCATCCAGAATGTTCTTCCACCCCCACAGGATCATGCCGAACTGGGTGCCCCAGTCACCGATGTGGTTGTCCGTGATTACGTTGTGCCCCACAAAGCGGGCCACGCGGGAAAGGGCGTCCCCGATGATGGTGGAGCGGATGTGGCCCACGTGCATCGGCTTGGCGACGTTGGGCGCGGAGAAGTCAATGACGATCGTTTTGGGGTCCTGCACCTTCTCCACCCCCAGCCGGTCGTCCGCCAGCATGGCCAGCAGGCGCGCGGCGTAAAATTCCGGCCTGATGCGGAAGTTGATGAACCCGGGTCCGGCGATTTCCAGGGAACAGACGTCGTCCTGCCCCATCCGGTCCACCACCTGCTGGGCCAGAGCGCGGGGGTTCGTGCGGCACCGCTTGGCAAGCACCATGGCGGCGTTGCTCTGGTAGTCCCCAAACCGCAAATCCGCGGACGGCGTCACACTGGCGCAAAAATCAGCGGGAAGCTCCTCCCCCAACACCGCTTTCAACGCGGCGGACAACTTTTCTTCAAGAATTCCGGGTATGGTCATGTCTGCTCAGATGAACGGACATTCCACCGCCGTAGTCAAGGCGCAACTGTCATGAAGACATACCTTTTCCGGTAAAAACAACAGGACGGAGATTCCATCCCCGTCCCTCCCAGGCGAGCCGGGCGTCCAGCGCCCGAATCCGCCTTTTCCGTCAGCGTTCCTTTGCTAGAAGGAGCGCATTCTGGAAGACTTCAACCAGTCTTCCAGTTTCCTGGAGGCCTTTGCCTCTTTTTCACGTTTCTTTTCCGGCACGGACTTTCCGGAGAAAGCCTTCGCCAGAACCAATGCCAGTTTTCTTTTCATTTTCATTCTATTTTTTCTATAGGGTTTGCTCCCTCCGGAACGGGAGACATTCAGGGAGAATCCTCCCTCCCCTTCGGGGAACGCCGCCTACTTACTGTATGCAGGAAGTTTAGTCCACTAGAAAAAAAACGCTTCCTTGTCATACTAATTACAATAAGTAAAGCAGGCCGCGCAGGCCTTTAATCAAGAGACTTTTCCAGCAGGTCCGCATCCTTGGCCGCAGACGGGTCAAAGGGGCGGCCTATCTTCTTCATCTCCATTTCCACCCGCTGGTGTGACAAATTGTCCTCCAGCATGCCGTCCAGGGAGCGTTTCAGGGAAGCCAGGTTGGACGTGTAAAGCTTTTGCCGCGCCGCCGAGCGGGAGGCCAGGACGCCCTGCCGGTCAAACAGGGCCAGCACCGTATAGACGTCTCCGTTTTTGCCTCCGGCAATCAGATTGACTCCAAAGAGGGGGATGTTCCCCAGGAAGTTGTTTTTAGCCTTGCGGTAGCGGTAGGTCCACAGCGTCCCGTTTTTCATGGTGACTGCGTCGGAGGGCTGGCCCAGGACGTCGTAAACGTCCGCCTTGGAGGATTTTCCCGGAACCAGGGCGCCGTATGCCGCCGGGGACGCCACGGATTTGTTGCCGTAGGTGACGGAACAGGCGGAGAGCGCCAGACAAAGGGCGCCCATGAAGGGGAACAGGACGTAACGCATCTGCATGGCGGAAAGGTACGTTGGCGGGGCTTCAAGTCAATCCCGCAGCCCACCATTTCCCGCATGCGCCGGAAATATCCGCGCAGAGGAGATGCCTTACTCAGGCCTTCCCTTTCTCCCCAAAGTCATATTTTTCCGTTTTCCAGAGGAACATGCGGCGGTAGAGGTGGTATTCCGTCACGCAGAGGATGGGCATGCCGATGGTTCCGATGAAGGGCAGAAGGCGGAAGAGGTGGCGGCACAGGTAGAGCACCACCATCAGGAAGCTTTCCCTGAATACGGTCATGTACAGGGAGTACGGGTTGACGAGCGTTCTTTTGTACAGGGAGGAGGCCAGCAGGGGGCCGAGAATGGGAATGACGCCCAGCACCACCACGGCCGCAAAGGTCCATCCCCTGCGCCGGGCAATGTAATCATCATAACGGTCCACGGATTGCTCCCCCTGGAGCACCGCTTTTCCGCAGGCCGGGCAGTTCTGTTCCAGGGTAGGTTCATGGAGCGGCTGCCCGCAGTAGAAGCACCGCCGGTAGCTGCGGAGCACTTCCTCATGCCTTTTCCGCCCGGTGGACGGAATGACGGTGCGCAGCCTGGAGTAACCGATCCAGTTCAGGGCGCGGGGCTTTGGATTGGGCGTGCCGCACTTGGGACAGTGCAGGCCGCACGGGTACATCATGGTGCCGCACTTGGAGCAGAAGATGCGGTGGTCGTATTCCCGGCGGCGGCAAAAAAGGTAGTAGGCCCCCAGGGCCAGGCCGCCCAGCAGGCCCAGGGCGATCACCACCCACGGATAAAGCAGGCAGTAGGCCACCAGGTATTCCGTCCAGGAATGGTCGGAATGATGGATGAAGGATTCCGGACTGATGGGGTTCTGCGCCACGTCCGGAAGCTGGCTTACGTATTTTTCACCCATGTCCCTGAGCGGCCCCGCAGGGATCCATTGTTGTATGGGGATGGGTTCTCTCATGGTCTGGCATGCATGCAGGGTACACCATACAGACAGGATTCACCCCGGTTTCCGTTAAAAAAGCCTGTGCCATCCAGCATAAAACTCTCCTGCCGGAATAGGGAGGTGAAAGTAGGCCATGCCGGGAAATTCCCCCGGGAACCGGGAAGAGGCCCTTTTCATCCGGCGCTTTTCCGTGTAGTATTCCCGCCATGCCGACACTCCGCCAAGCCACCAAAGACGACATCATGCTTATTCATGAACTGGCCGGGCAGGCTTTCCCCGCCACTTACCGGGACCTCCTTTCCCCGGAGCAGATGGAGTTCATGATGGACTGGATGTATTCCCCGGCCAATCTGGAGAAGCAGATGGAAGAGGGGCACGTGTATTTCATCGCCTCCCATGACGGGGAGCACTGCGGCTACCTGTCCGTCCAGCCGGAAGGCCCCGGCGTTTTCCATTTGCAGAAGATTTACGTTCTGCCCGGTTTCCAGGGCCTCCACATCGGCAGCTACCTGTTCCGCCAGGCCATCAGCTACATCAGGAGCATTCACCCGGAGCCGTGCCTGATGCGCCTGAACGTCAACCGCTACAATACCCGGGCAGTGGAGTTTTACCAGCGCATGGGCATGCGGGAACTGGAACGCTGGGATTTCCACATCGGCCACGGCTATTACATGACGGATTACATCATGGGGCTGGACATTGCCTGAAACGCCTTTCCCGCGGAAAAGGGGAGCCGGAGAGGCAGGCGCGGGGAGCGCGCTTCCTTCTTGACACTCAATGCGGCATTCTGCATCATTCACCCTATGAAAACCTTTACTGCCTTCCTCTTGTCCGGAACCATCGCCGCCATAGCGGCCCCGGCTTTCATCCAGGCGGCGGACAACGGCGCCGGAGCCAAGGTCACCTACCCTTCCTTTGACAACAGCAGCCACCTCCACGGGCCCAGGATCAAGGCTTCCGACCTGAAGGGGAAGGTGGTGTTTTTTGAGTACTGGGGCATCAACTGCCCGCCCTGCATCGCCAGCATGCCGCATTTGCAGGAATTGCAGGATAAGTTCCAGTCCAAGGGCTTTACCGTGGTAGGCAGCCACCGCCAGGGGCTCAGCCCCAGGATCAAGCAGTTCCTGGAGGAAAAGAAGATTACCTTCCCCGTTTACCAGGGGCTGGATATTCCGGCGGCCTCCTGTCCGGGCGGACTGCCGCATGCCGTACTGATCGGGGCCAACGGCAAAGTGGTGGCGAAGGGCCACCCCACCCAGCTTTACGACCTGGTGAAGAGGGAGGTGATGAAGGTGGAACGCGGCCTTCCCATTCTGGAAGGTGTGGAGCTGGACAAGTACAAGTCCCTCGCCAAAACAGTCGTTTCCAACGGCAGCAACATTGAAGCCAAGATTACTCCCCTCCGGAAGAAGACGGACGACGAGGAGGCGCAGGCCGTGTGCAACGCTTTTGACGAATGGCTGGGAGACGCCAAGGAGATGGTGCAGGCCCAGATCCAGTCCAACCCGCTGGAAGCGGTGACGGCCATCACGCGCCTGAAGACGGCGGTTCCCTCCGTCAAGGAGTTTGACGAACCGCTGGCGGTCCTGAAAGCGAACAAGGACCTGCCGAAACTTGCGGACCTCAACAAGAAGATTTCCGCGCTGGAACAGCGGAAGGCGAAAGGCCGCAAGGTTTCGGAATCCGACCTTAAATCCCTGACGCAGGCCGTGGACAAGTTCGCGGAGTCTGACAATGAAGCCACGCAGGCCGTTGCGGGCAACCTGAAAAAGAGCCTCTCTTCCCTGGCCGTATCGGAGTCCCCGGAAGATAAGTAAGTTTTTCCTCCAAACGTTTTTATACGGCACCAGCAGGCGTTTACGGACGCCTGCTTCTTTTTTCCCCGGAAGTTTTTTTCTTCTTCCCGGACAGGACGTCCGGAGCGGAGAGGACGGAACACGTTTCCCGGACAAAAGAGGAAAGGGCCCGGTCATCATCCAGCTCCGTCATCAGGAAATGCGGCCGGGCTCCGGGATAGGGAGAGCCCTGCTCCTGCTGCGGCAGCCTGTTCAGCCCCGGCTCCGTGATCTTGACGAACAATTGGTTGTCGCATACCAGGCCGAAAAACTTCCGGTCACAGTACAGGCCGTATTCCCCAAACATTTTTTTGAAGGAAATATCCCCGGCATGCCGGAGCTGGAAACAAATATATTCTACTACATCAGGGGAAGAGGCCATGCCCCATGTTCTCATACCATCCCCGCCTGCGGCAAGCCGCAAACGCCGGACTGCCGGACTGGAAATCCGCGGTCCCGCAGCCGGAGCCGGGCGCCTTTTTCCTGCGCGGCCGCAGGAGCGGGAGGAAAGGCGGCTTTTACCCGTTCACGCGTCTTTTTCCGGATACCCGGAAATCCGGCGGAGGTTCTAATAAACATTGACACTGACGGCTAAAAACGCCATTAAACACGCCGAAGCAACGGGGAATTCCGTGAGAACCGGAAACAGTCGCGCTGCGGTATCGGGTTACAAACCCTCAAGGAACGCTTTTCCGCAAGCGTTCTGGCCAGCCAGTCCTCCCATTCCGGAGGGTGAAGGCGAGGGGGAGGCAGGAGGCCCGGAGTCCGAATATCCTTGCTTCGGTTCACCATACCTTATCAACGCATGATTGAAACATCCTCTTACGTGCCGGGGGCGTTCCTGCCCCTTTCCTCCGTTTTTCTTGCAGGCCTCACCCTGTTTTCCCTGCCCGTGCTTTCCGCGGCCCCATGCGGGGCGGAAGCATCCCCCGCCCCGGCGGAACAGGCGGCAGTACCACAACAGGACGGGCTGCTTCTCGTCGCCTTCGGGACCAGCCACCAGGACGCCACCGTCTCCTACAAGGAGCTGGAAAAGGACATGCTGCCCCATTTTGCCTCGGACCGCCTGAAGTGGAGCTATACTTCAAGCATCATCCGCAGGAAGCTTGCTGGACGCGGAACCCCGGTTCCCTCCGTAGAGGAGAATCTGGACCGCATGGCCCGCGCGGGCATACGCACGCTGCGCGTCCAGTCCCTCCACATCGCTCCCGGAGAGGAATTTTCCCGGATGGAGAGGCAGATCGTCAGTTTCCTGGCGCGCCATCCGGACAGCTTTGACCACGTGTTCATCGGCCGCCCCCTGCTGGAAAGCGAGCGGGACAGGGACGAGGCGGTCACGGCCTTGTTACAGCATTTCCCCGCGGAACGGAAGAAGGATGAAGCCATCCTGCTCATGGGGCACGGCCAGCAGGAAGGCCGCTGCGACATGGTGCTTTCCGATTTTGCCCGCGAGTTGAATGACCGCGACAGCCTGGCGTTTTTCGCCACCGTGGAAGGGACGCGCAGCGTGGCCCCCATTCTGGAACAGCTCAAGAAATCCGGCGCAAAAACGGTCTGGCTGGCCCCTTTCATGCTGGTGGCCGGAGACCATGCCAAGAACGACCTCTGCGGGGACGAGGAGGATTCCTGGGCCTCCATGCTCAGGAAGGAGGGATTCACCGTTAAAACGCACCTGAAGGGCCTGGGGGAAAACCCGGGCATCCGCGCCGTTTTCTCCCGCCATGCCCGGACCACGGCGGACGACCTCATGGCTCCCAAGAAAGCGCACTGACATGTCCACTCCCGGAAAATTTTACGGCGTGGGCATAGGCCCCGGCAATCCGGAATACCTGACGCTCAGGGCGGTCAACGTGTTCAGGTCCGTGGACGTGGTGTTTACCGTGACAGGCCCCAACAGCGATTTCAGCATTTCCGAAGCGGTGGTGCGGTCCGTGGGCGGCGTGAAAGCCCAATTCCACAAGCTGGTTTTCAGCATGTCCCGCGACGCTAGAACCCGGCAGGAGCAGATTGAAAAGAATACGGCCATTATTGAGGAGTCCCTTTCCCGCGGCCTGGACTGCGCCTTTGCCACGCTGGGGGACGCCATGACGTACAGCACCCTGGGCTATATTTTGAGCCTCCTGCTCAGCCGTAATCCGGACCTGCGCACGGAAGTGGTGCCGGGGATCACCTCCTATTGCACCCTGGCGGCCCACAGCCGCCGGATCCTGGTGGAGAACGGGGAACGGCTCCGGGTTATTCCCGCCTTCAGGCCGGAGATGGCGGATTCCCTGGAGTTCCCGCCCGGAACCACCACCGTTCTCATGAAGACCTACCGCAGCCGCGCGCGCCTGATGGAGCGCATCCGGCGGGAGAAGGATATCCGCGTTATTTACGGGGAAAGACTGGGCATGCCCGATGAGTTTATTACGGACGATATTGACGTCATCGCCGCCAGGCCGGAAGAATACCTTTCCCTGATGTTCGTCAAGAAGGCATGAACGGCACCAGGCACTCCCGCACCTATCCCTGGCGCCAGCCCCTCCGCTGGCTCTGGCTGGCGCTGGCGCTGGCGGCCTCCGGAGTCATGGTGGTGAAGATGCCCGCGGGCATGGGCGCCTCCGCGCCCGGAAAGTCCCGCATGACCATGAAGCCTGCCGCGGAGGCTCCCGCGGAAACGCGCGGGGAAGGAAAGGAACAGAAAGAAGGCTCTGCTGCCAGCCCGTCCCCGGCTCCCAAAAAGCGCCATCATTCCCGGAGCGCGCAGGCTCCGGAAACAGGCGCGGAGAAAATCCTGGCGCGCCTGCCCCAGATAGGCAGCCTGATCGGCCTGGTGGCCCTGGCGGCCTTCATCGGCGGGATTGCAGAAATCTTCCGCTTTCATTTTGCCCTGGGCAAGCTGTTCGGCGGGCTGGCCCGCTGGGCCCACCTGCCGGAAATCATCAGCCTGTCCATCCCCACGGCCCTTTATTCCAACGCCGCGGCCAACGGCATGCTGGTGAGCAGCCATGCGGAAGGCAAAATCACCCATTCCAACCTGATTGCAGGCGGCATGATGAACAGCTACCTGTCCTTCGTCTCCCATTCCCTGCGGGTGGCATACCCCGTCATCGGCGCGGTGGGGCTGCCCGCCATCTGCTACTTCGGCTGGCAGATGGGCTTCGGCTTCCTGTTCATTACGGGCGTGCTGTTCCTCCACCGCAGGAAAAGCCCCGCCGCCGTTCCGGAGGCAGCGGCTTCCGGTGAGGCCCCCGCCGCCGGGCGCCCCTCCCCGGAATGGCGCCAATCCCTGCGCCAGACATGCCTGCGGGTGCTCGCGCTCGTTTTCCGCATGCTCTGCCTGACGGTTCCCCTGATGATCGGCGTGGAGTGGCTGATGAAAAACGGCCTGTTTTCCTGGTGGGAGGAACATGTGCCGGACTGGGTCAACCGCATTTTTCCCGCGGAGCTCATGAGCATTGTGGCTGCGCAGATGGGCGGCCTGGTCCAGGCCGCAGGGGTGGCCGCCAATCTCCGCAGCCACGGCATGGTTACCTCCTCCCAGATTTTGCTGGCCATGCTGGTAGCCAGCGCCATCGGCAACCCCATCCGCGCCCTGCGGCGCAACCTTCCCTCTGCCATGGGCATTTTCCCCGCGCGGGACGCCCTGACGATCGTGCTCGTCATGCAGCTTTCCCGCATGATCGGTGCCATTCTTCTGATTGCCCTGACGGGCCTTTTCATCCATTATACCCATTGACGCCTCATGACCGCCGCACCTGAAATCCGCTGGGACATGTCCCCCGCCGCCATTGAGGCGGAAAGCTTTGCCGCCATTGAACGGGAGTTCCAGGGCTGGGAAGAGCTGCCGCCCGCGGAATGGAAGGTCATGCGCAGGCTCATCCACACCACGGCGGACCTCTCCATTGCCGCGGGGCTGGCTTTCCGCCATGACCCCATTCCCTCAGCCCTGGCGGCCCTCCGCAGCCACTGCCCCATTTTCTGTGATTCCAACATGATCCGGGCCGGGCTTTCCGTGGAACGCCTGAGGCGCGCCCACCCCGGTTACGGCAAGGAGGATATCCATTGCTACATTGCGGACGCGGACATCGCCGTGCAGGCCAGGGCCACCGGGAGGACGCGCGCCATTTGCGCCGCGGAGAAGGCGCGCCCCATCCTGGACGGAGCCGTCGTCCTCATCGGGAACGCCCCCCTTTCCCTGGCCCGCATCTCCCGGTATGTACTGGAGGAGGGCATCAGGCCCGCCCTGATCGTAGGCATGCCGGTGGGGTTCGTCAACGTGGTGGAATCCAAATTGCTGGCGGGGACCTGCCCTGTTCCCCAGATCGTTCTGGACGGGCGGCGCGGCGGCAGCGCCCTGGCCGTCACCACCCTGCACGCCATTCTGGAAAACCTGCCTGCCGCCTGATTTTTCTGCATTCATCCCCATCCGCCGAGTTCCGTTCCATGTCCACCCCCCTCCGCCAGCCGCTCCGGAAAGGATTTTCCACCGGGGCCAATGCCGCCGCCGCCATCACGGCCGCGTGGAGGACGCTGAACGGAGAGAACACCAGGGAATCCATTCCCCTGCTTTTCCCGGACGGGGAGACGAGAACGCTGCCGCTGGCGGCCAGTGAGCCGGGTTTTTCCCGAATTATCAAGGACGGAGGGGATGACCCGGACTGTACCCACGGAGCCGTGATGGAGGCGCGCGTCCGGGCGGCCGTTCCGGAAGAAGCCGCCCCGGAGGATTACCTCCTGTCCATCCGCGGGGCAACCCTTATCCTGCGCTCCGCCGGGGGCATAGGCCTGTGCACGCTGCCGGGCCTGGATTGCGAGCAGCACAAATGGGCCATCAACGAGGGACCGCGGCGCATGATTGCGGACAACCTGGCCCGCTCCGGCATGCGGGAAGGCTGCTGGCTGGCGGAAATCTCCGTGCGGGACGGGGAAAAGCTTGCCGGGAAAACGCTTAATCCCCTGCTGGGCGTGGTGGGGGGAATTTCCATTTTAGGCACCAGCGGCATCGTGCGCCCGTACAGCCATGAAGCCTACATCGCCACCATCCGCATCTGCGTGCGCTCCACCCGGCTCTCCGGCTTTGACAAGGCGGTGTTCTGCACGGGGGGAAGGACAGCCGCACTGGCCAAGTCCCTTCTGCCGGGATACCCCTCCATTTCTTTCATCTGCATTGGCGATTTCATTGCGGAAAGCCTTCAGAGCGCAGTAGAACAGGGCATGGCGGAGGCCGTGGTGGCCTGCATGCCGGGCAAGCTCTGCAAGTACGCCGCCGGGTTCTCCAACACGCACGCCCACAAGGTGGCGCAAGACATGCAGCTCTTTCTCCGCACGGCGGAACGCCATGCCGCGCTGACGGAAGAAGCGCGGCGGAGCATTCCGGCCTGTTCCTCCGTACGCCAGGCTCTGGCGCTGGTTCCGGAAGAGGCCCATCTTTCCCTGTACTGGGACCTGGCCGCGGAAGCCCGCCGGCAGTTCCAGCGCCACGCGCCCGGCCTTCCCGTCCGTTTCCTGATCTCCGGTTTTTCCGGCAACCTTCTTCTTGATCTACCTCCATGCCTCCCCTGACCGTTTTTTCCTGTGGCATAGGCCCGCTTCACCCCTCCCCGGCCCAGCTGGACAAACTGGCAGAGGCGCAGAGCCTGTACGCTTCCGCCGCCCTGCTGAAGGAGTGCCCGCCCTGCAACGCACGGCGCATCCCCATCGGCAAGAACGCGCGGGAACAGGCGCGGGAGGCGCTGGAAGAGGCCCGGCAGGGTAGAAACGTAATAGTGCTGGCTTCCGGAGACGCCCTGTTCCACGGAATGGGAGGCACGCTCCAATCCCTGGCCTGTGATGAAGACCGGCTGGAATTCATCCCGGCCCCCACCGCGTTCCAGGCCCTGTTCCACCGCCTGGGCATGCCGTGGGACCGCGCACGGTGCTTCAGCGCGCACAGCACGGAAGAGGTTCCGTGGGGGGACATTCTGGCCCAGCCGCTCCCCGTCCTTTACGGCGGGCATCCACTTACCGCATGCCGCCTGGCCGGAGAGGCCGTCCAATTCCATCCCCCGGCGGCCGAACGTTCCGCCGTGGCAGCGGAATGCCTGGGAACTCCCGGGGAACGCATCCTGAAAGGAACCCTGGCGGAACTGGCACGGGAGGAATGCTCCCCTACCTCCTTGCTCCTGCTGCTGCCGGACGAACGTTCCGGAGCCGCGCCCATTCTGCCGCTGGGCCTGCCTGCGGATTTTTATGAAAAGGAGAACAACCTGATTACGGCGGAGGAAGTGCGGGCGGTCATCCTGTCCAAACTGCGCCTTCCCGCCTGGGGCGTGCTGTGGGACGTGGGCGCCGGAAGCGGCTCCATTGGCCTGGAAGCCGCCGCCCTGCGCCCCGGGCTTTCCGTGTACGGGCTGGAACGGCAGGATTCCCGCCTGGAACTGATCCGCCGGAACAGCCGGAAGCTGGGTTGCGTGAATTACGCCTGCATTCAGGGAGAAGCACCGGAAGCCCTGGCTGCCCTGCCCGCGCCGGACCGCGTTTTCATAGGAGGCGGGGGAGGCACGCTTGAATCCATCCTCCAGGCGTGTTTTGATGCCTTGAATCCCGGCGGCCTCCTGGCGGCCTCCGCCGTGACCACGGAAAGCGAGCACCTGCTTTACGGCTGGAACGCCGCCGCACGCACCGGCATGTTCTCCCTGGACATCGCCTCCGAATCTCCCATTGCCGGAACCTACCACCATCTGCGGCACGGCAACCGCATCACTCTTTTCACTTATTCCCGCGCATGAATACCACCCGTTTTCCCATCCATTTCATAGGAGCCGGCCCCGGGGCCGAAGACCTGATTACCGAACGAGGGGCCGCCCTCCTGAAGGAGGCGGACGTGGTCGTCTACGCCGGGTCCCTGGTCAATCCGGGCCATCTCAAACGCTGCCGCCCGGAAGCGGAACTCCACGACAGCGCCAAAATGAACCTGGAGGAACAGGTGGAGGTCATGGCACGGGGGGTGCTGGAAGGAAAGAAGGTGGTGCGCCTCCACACGGGGGACCCGTCCATGTACGGAGCCATCGCGGAGCAATTCGACCTGCTTGACAAAAAGGGCATTGAATCCATCGTGGTGCCGGGGGTCAGCAGCGTTTTTGCCGCCGCCGCGGCCCTGCGCACGGAACTGACTTATCCGGGAATTGCCCAGAGCCTGGTGCTGACGCGCACCCCGGGCAGAACTCCCATGCCCTCCGGGGAAGCCTGCGAGGCCTTTGCCAAAACGGGCGCCACGCTGGCGTTCTTCCTCAGTGCGGGGAAGCTGGACGAACTGGCCGCACGGCTTATCTCCGCCGGGAAGTCTCCCGACACGGCGGCGGCAGTGGTGTACCGCGCCACCTGGCCGGATGAAAAAATCATCCGCGGCACGCTGTCCACCATTGCGGCTGAAACGGCACGCGCGGGCATCGGCAGGCAGGCCCTGATCCTGGTGGGTGACGCCATCGGCGCGCATGACTGCGGGCAGTCCCTGCTCTACCACGGCCAGTTCAGCCACGGCTACCGGAATGAGAAGGAAGACGAACGGTTCAACGGGAACTGCGCCTTTTACGCCTTCACGGCCAAGGGCGCCCGGAAGGCAGTGGAAATCTCCCAGTCCCTAGGGAAAACCGTCATTTACTCCGTAGGCAGGAGTGGGGGGGAAGAAGGCGTGAACCGGGTGGCGCCGGAAGATTTTGACCAGCTTCTGGCCCGGCAGTGGAACCAGTTTGACGCCCATGTCTTTGTGGGGGCCGCGGGCATCGCCGTCAGGAAAACCGCCCCCCTGCTCCGGGACAAGGCCACGGACCCGGCGGTGGTTTCCTGCTCCGAATCCGGCTCCCACCTCATTCCCCTGCTCTCCGGTCACCTGGGCGGCGGCAACCGCCTGGCGCGCAGGCTGGCCCGCATCAGCGGAGGGGAAGCCGTCATCACCACCGCCACGGATACGAGGGGAATCACCGCCTTTGACGAAGCGGCGGCCAGGGAACAAGCCTGCGTCCTGAATCCGGACGCCATTAAAGCCCTGAACGCCGCGCTGCTGGCCGGAGACTCCATCCTCTTCCATGGTCCGCAGGAAATTTATGAACGGTACTGGAAGGAATGCCCCCAGGTCATCCCGGCGGAAACGGAAGGAAAGGAGGCCACGGAAACGCCGGATGTTCCCGCCGTGTACTGGGACGTGACCGCGCCGGAGACCGTGGGGAAAGCTCCCGCCCTGTCCATCCGGTCCGCCTCCTTCGTGCTCGGAATAGGCTGTAAAAAAGGGACAGCCCCTGAATTGCTGAAGCAAAGCGCGGAGGAATTCCTGCAGCGGCAGGGACTTTCCCGGTCCCGGCTGAAAGCCCTGGCCTCCTGTACCCTGAAGGAGCAGGAGCCGGCCATCCTGGCCCTGGCCGAGCAATGGGGAGTGCCGTTCCAAGTCTTTACGCCCGACGAGCTGGACAAGGTGGACATCCCCACGCCGTCAGACGCCGTCTTTGAAAAAACGGGCACGCACTCCGTTTCCGAGGCCTCCGCCATCCTGGCCTCCGGAGGAACTCTGAAAACGCCCAAAACCGTTTGCAGCGGAAGCATCACGCTGGCTCTGGCGGCGTGCCCGCACGGCAGCCGGGACACGGGGTGCCAGGGAGCGGGAAGCGTCATCGTCATCGGTCTGGGGTCCGGCGCGCCGGGCCAGCTCACGCCGGAAGCGGCGGCGGCCATTGACCGTTGCGGCTGCATTGCCGGCTACACCAGGTACCTGGATTTCATCCGGGAACGCATTCACGGGAAAAGAATGATCCAGACCGGAATGATGGGGGAAGTGCCGCGCTGCATGGCCGCGCTGGAAGCGGCGCTGGCGGGGGAAAACGTCTGCATGGTGTGCTCCGGAGATCCCGGAATCCTGGCCATGGCGGGGCTGCTCTATGAACTGCGGAAGGAAAATGAACGCTTTTCTACCGTCGGCATTGACGTGTTGCCGGGAATTACGGCGGCCAATATCTCCGCCTCCGCCCTGGGGGCGCCCCTCCAGAACGGCTTCTGCCTGCTGAGCCTTTCCGACCTGCTGGTGCCTGCGGAGGAAATCCGGGCCAACTTGGAGCAAAGCGCCGGAACGGCCCTGCCCGTGGTGCTGTACAACCCCGCCGGGCGCAAGCGCCGCCATCTGCTGGAAGAGGCCCTGGATATTTTCCGGAACAAACGCGGCGGCCAAACCCTGTGCGCCTACGTGAAGCACGCGGGACGCCCCGCCCAGCAAAAATGGGTGGGCACGCTGGACGAATTCCCGCTGGAGGACGTGGACATGTCCACGCTGGTGCTCCTGGGAGGCCCCCGGACCATCAGGGACGGCGGCGTGCTCTTTGAACGAAGGGGCTATGCCGACAAATACGGAATATCCTGACCTTGTCCGGAAAAACAGCCGCCGCAGAGAACATTCCATATCCCCCATGAACAAGCCCTTTCACGCCTTCTGCATTGCCTCCACCCAGTCCGGCGGCGGCAAAACAACGGTATCCCTGGCCCTGATGGCGGCCCTCTGCGGCCGGGGCTTCCGCGTGCAGGCCTTCAAATGCGGACCGGATTACATTGACCCGTCCTTCCACCGCCAGGCTACGGGCCAGCCCTCCTTTAACCTGGACACGTGGATGATGGGGAAAACCGGGGTGCGGTTCCAATGGGCGCGGCACGCCTCCTGCGCGGACATCGCCATCTGCGAGGGAGTCATGGGCCTCTTTGACGCCCGGACGCCGGAAAGCCTGGAAGGAAGCACGGCGGACTGCGCCCTCACGCTTGGCCTGCCCGTCCTGCTGGTGGTTCAGGCGCGCGGCATGGCGGGCTCCATTGCCGCCGTGGTCCGCGGTTTTTCCCAGCACCATCCCGGCCTGAACATCGCGGGAGTTATTGCCAACGGCGTGGGAAGCGCCACGCACGCGGACCTTCTGCGCCGGGCGCTGGCCCATTACGGCATGCCGCCGCTGGTGGCGGCGCTGCCCAGAAACGCGGAATGGACGCTCCCGGAACGGCAACTGGGCCTTGTTCCCGCGGAAGAGGAGGCCCGGCAGCAATCCTGGTTCCGCCGACTGGCGGAAGCAGTGGAAAAGCATGTCAACTGGGAACTGCTGATGGACATCACGGAAATTCCCCGCCCCGCTCCCCTGAAAGCCTCCTTGCCGTCCGCCCCTGCCCGCGGGCGCCTGGCCGTGGCGCGGGACAACGCGTTCTGCTTTTACTATGAGGACAATCTGGAACGGCTAAGGCAGATGGGCTGGGAAATTACCTGCTTTTCTCCGCTGGAAGACACCGCCCTGCCGGAAGGTACCGGGGCCATTTATCTGGGGGGCGGCTATCCGGAAACCTTCGCAAGCCGTCTGGAACGTAATGAGGCCATGCGGAACGCCATCCTGGATTTTGCCCGGAGCGGCGGAGAAATCTTTGCCGAATGCGGCGGGTACATGTACCTGTGCCACGAGCTGGTGCTTCCGGACGGGACAATCAGGAAGATGTGCGGAGTCATTGACGGGACGGCGCGGATGGGAGAAAAGCTCCGTTCCCTGGGGTACCGGGAAGCCGTGATGGAAACGGAAGCCCCGTTCGGCCAGCATTTCACCCGCATCCGCGGCCATGAATTCCACTGGTCTTCCATTAAACTGAACCGCCCCTACCCGCCCCTTTACACGGTCAGGGGAAAGGATGGACGCCTGAACGCGGAAGGCGTGGCGGACGGCAACGTGAAGGCCGGCTACATCCACCTGTACTGGGGGCAGGAAAACCCGGAAGCCCCGCAGCCACCCCAGCCGCGGCAGGGGCGCGTCATCCTGCTCAACGGAGCCTCCAGCGCGGGAAAAAGCACGCTGGCCCGGACCCTGCGCCGCCTGATGGGGGAGGATTCCATGATCTTTTCCATGGACGACTACCTGTCCATGAGCCGGGGAAGGCATGAAAACGCCCTGGACGCCGTCCGGGAAACCGGACTCCCCTTCATCGAGTCCTTCCATGCCGCCATTGCGGAAGCCGCGCGGAAAGGCGCCCTGGTCATTGTGGACCACGTCATCGGCGAATCCGCCCGCTGGATCCGGGACCTGCTGAACCGCCTGAACGGCATTCCCTGCGCCCTCATCAAGGTGGACTGCCGGGAAGACATCCTGCTGGAACGCGAGCGGAACCGTACCGACCGTACTCCGGACCCCGCCCATGCGGAGCGCCAGCACGGAAGCATCCACCGGCACTTTCCGCATGATTTCTCCATAGATACCTCGGAAGCCACGCCCCGGGAATGCGCCCTGGAGCTCATGGGACAGCTGCCGCCGGAATTCAGGATGGCGCAGGAATGAAGAGTGAGGGCCGATGGAGGGAACAGCTTTATCCGAGAGTTTCCAGAAGAGAATGTTTTAAAACTCAACATTACTCTGAGCCTTGGTTCCCTGCTGAAAGGCATGCTTCACGCATTCAATCCGGCTTACGGTATCAGCCACGGCGACAATTTCCTCCGGCGCATCCCGACCCGTCAGGACGACAACCTTTCCGGCGGCAATTCTCTTCAAGGCACCCACGACTTCCGCAACGGGGATGAAGCCGTAATTCAGTGGGTAAAAAATCTCGTCCAGAATTACGGTGCCCATGGAATTGTCCTCCAGTCTCTGCCGGGCCACCCGCCAGCCATCCCGGGCGGCGGAAGCATGGCGTTCACGGGACTCTTCATCCCTGGCGCGCCCCGTAAATCCTTGTCCGGAACACACTACCTCCGCATTCGGAAACTGCCGGAGGGCCACCACCTCCCCATAGGAACCGTCGTGCTTGATAAACTGAACCACGGCCACCTTGCCGCCATGCCCCAGCGCGCGCAGGGCCATGCCGAAGGCGGAGGTGGTCTTTCCCTTGCCGGGTCCGGTCAGAACGAGAATGCGGGAATCTTTCATGCACGGCATGATACAGTTTACCAGCGGCAATACCCAGCCCAAACTCCCATTGGTTCCCGGCGTGAAATGCACTGCCAATCTCCGCATTCCACTGTTGTTCATGGCGGAAGCATCTTCTTCCGGCAGCACAAAATTTCATGAAGCACAGGCGCTCATGCCACCTCCGCAAACCTGCGGGCAGACGTGAATAGGGCTTTACAGAACCGCCCTCCTCACGGTAGCTTATGCCCGCGCTTGTTGCATGGAGAGATGGCAGAGCGGTTTAATGCAGCGGTCTTGAAAACCGCCGTGGGGCAACCCACCGTGGGTTCGAATCCCACTCTCTCCGCCACCGTTGCCTATTTTAAGTTATCCCAAGTCGTTGATTGATCAATGTTTTACTTTTCCGGGCCTTGATCTTCTTGTCGGCGTTTTCCCAAGGGACTTCCGGTTCCCGAAGAGCCAAGGCCCGCTGATTCCTTCTTTTTGGCCCCCTATTTCCTGATACGGTAGGGCATGTTTTACAGAATACTCATCGTCAGTCTGCCCGGTTCACCCAAACGTGAAATCATGACCCAGCGCCTCTCTGCCCAGGGGCTTTCCTGGGAATGGGTGGACGGAGTGCGCGTCGCTTCCATGGAGGACATCCCCTGGGAGGAAAGGAACGATTTGGAGGCTTACGGTATTCCCCGTCTCAAGCAGGCTCCGGAATACGTTTGCCGGGCCATCGGGTGCAAGCGGGCCATGCGCCGCGCCATTGACCATGCCGCCACCTGCGCGGAAGACTGGATACTCATCCTTCAGGACGACGCCGTGCTGGTGGATTCCTTTGACTCCAAACTGAAGGAACTGCTCCATCGCGTTCCCTGTGAAACCGGATGCGTGATGCTGCACCACGCAGGAAGCGGCGTGAAGGAAGTGGAGGGCTGGACGCGCGTCACGGGCGATGTGCGCAGCATGACGGCTTTTGTGCTGCGCCCTTCGTTTGCCCGGTCCATGTCCAAAGCCCTCCTGCAGTGGGGAGGAGAAACAGACCGCATTTGGGAACACCTGGCCCGGCAGGGGGAGTTCATTATCATCCCTGCCGGGCCAGGGCTTGTTTCATGCAGCCAGAAGGAAAGCGACATCATCGGAGGTATCCCGGAATTGAGCAAATTTTGGGAATGAAGGAACCAGACAGAAGACCCGTACACGTTATGCAGGATGAGGGCCGCGTGACCGTGCGGTTCAGGTATGCAGCAACGGTGACCTTCAAAGGAATGCGCGGCATTGCAAGGATGGAAACAAGCAAGCCGGTCCATCCACAAAAACAGCGCATGGATACATTTTTTAAATCGGGTCCGGAATGTGATTCCCCGGTTTAGAACCGGATTTGAGGCAGCCAGAAACCATGCGCAGGGAGAGCAATCAGGGAAGCATGGATAAGAGTTTTCCGGGAAAACAAATGATTGCCCAGCGGGCCGACATCACCAGTACTTAATCCAAACGGAGATGGGCATACGGGCTTTTTGCCTCCTGCAATAACGGCAGAATCCGGGAGAGGAAACACTCCCGCAGAGCCGGATTGCGGGCAAGGGGGATAGTTTCATCATCATGAAATTCCCGGATGACATTCTTGTACTTAGCCGTTTTCATGAAGTGCATCCAGCAGGGATTAGGATAAGGTTTTACTTGCGGATGAGCAGTTATATCCACTTCATAAGGCGCCGTAATTCCAAAACGGGGCAAGTTGTTCATGCCGCAGATGAGGTAGTCCCCCCCTCCATTTACGGGCCGAGGACCGTAGATCATCAACCTTTGCTGATGGACGAGGGTATTGTGCCCCTGGACAGAGACGCAGTCCTCCGGGCCGGATATCATTTGAAAGGCTGCTTCCAGTTCCCGGGTGAAATAAATTTGGTCAGCGTCTATCTTAGACATACAAAACGGCTGCCCTTCACCAAGACGACGAATGAATTCCATCCCGAAATTCAAGTAGGTGTCTATTCTGTTTTCAGGCGGCAGGCTTCTCAAGTCATCCACGGAATGAGGAGGGACGATGTGGTGGGGATAATGGAGAAAGCTGAAACGGCACTGATAAGCGCTGCAGAGGCGCTGCTCCCATTCCCTGATCAGGTCAATACTGCGGTCATCCATATCCGCCCAGAGCACAACAACGTGGTCCAGAACGGGAGCTACGCTCAACAGGCATGGAATAACGGCATTTTCTTCATTGAGAACACGGAGAAAACCTATCCGTTTCATGTTTCCCGGTGATTTTGTTTCCTGTGATTGACGTTCCATATAGTTTTAATTAAGTGTTTTTCATTTTCGGGGCATTTTCCGGCAAGCTCAGGCCGGTATAAGCAGATTTTCCCCGTCTGCATGATTCCCGCTTTCCGTTTCCATCATCCGGAACATTTCTTTCATCCAGGATTGAACCAATTCCGGTTTTTCTTTTACCAAGTGTATGATTTTTCCATGGACATCAGTATGATGTTCCTTGCTGCCAGCCTGATGGACATATGTTTTCAGAAGATAGGGTGCCAGTCTTTCCGTTGCTTCTTCATCAAGGGTCCAATGTTGATTGGCGCTGTAAAATGCAAACAATTGAAGGCCGGATGTTTCCGGCTGCCGAATCAGCCTGAGGGGGTCTCCATAACGCTGCAAAAGATTTTTAAACGGCTTTTTTTCTCTAATCTGCGCATGGAACGGAGAAACCTTCACCCCCCGGTGTACAGGGGACTGCCCACTGAAGTCCACCGGCCATGCGCATCCCCACACACCAATATGAAGATGGGGGAAATCCTTTTTCAACCTCTGCGCCAGAACAAGGGCCGCAAGAGCATCCTTGCAAATCCCCATCAGCAGCACGGATTTCAACCGGGGCATTTTCCGTATCCCCCGTTCCATATCAAGATACATGCGTTCCAGAAGCATCAGTCCCTCCCATTGGTGATATCTTATGCCGATAAAAGGACGGCAGGAGTGCCGGAATACGGAGTTACTGCCATCGTACGGGTTGACGATCAATTCCGTGGCGTATTTGTTCACTTCATTGAGGGTAGAGAAGAAATGATAGTCCAGGTATTTATATTTCCCCTCTTCCGTCTTGAAGAATTGTTCAGTTCCCCAGTTATCCCATTTAAGAACGAGATTGCTTTCATCATGTTGAAGTATGGTTGCATGGTCATTGCGGTGAAGCCTGTGACCACGTTTTTCATCCATCTGGAATTGGTCTGTCCACTGAGGATGGCTGAGGATAATGGTCTCCGCTGAAGTCATGTCCATGGTAGGAACGTCCACAACGGAAGGAACCGGAGATGCCGGGCAGGAGTAATGGAATTCACTGGCGGCATCTTCCAGAATGGGGATGACTCTTCCACTGTCAATGAGGGATTGCATGTAGGCATTTTCCGTTGGCGCATGATGCTTCCATGAACCTGCGGCCCTCAGGTTCATATCCGTATCTCCCAAATAATAAAGCTGGGCTTCAGGGAATAAATAGTCCGCGAGACAAAGAGCCTTGCTTAACGTGGTGAAGTTGCCCGTGCTCCGGTGAACTGCTCCCGGCATGAATTTCCAGTTTTCCAGTCCTTCCCGGCAGGCAAATTCATTGGAAGAGTCCAATTCTTCATTATTAAAGTAAATTTCCGGAACTCCGCGCAAGACTTCCATATGCCTTTCCCCAGGAGAAAAAGCCAAGTATATGGCGCAGCAGGAAATCAGAACTATATCCGTCTTCACTCCTGCCAGGCCGGAATTCAAATTATCCATTTTGCTTACTCTGATCACTTTGTCACAAGAGTCTACAAACGCTGAATAGTTGCGTGTCAAATCACGTTTATTGGAAACGATGCAAATACGTTGCCTGCATCCTTCTGAAGCCAGAAAATATTGATAGTTTTTGATTTCACTTAATCGCGACAAGGCATGCCACTCTTCTTCCGTATCAATTTGCAGGCAACAGGGAAAGTCATTTGGATAGGGGCACGAGTTATCCTCAAACATCGTGCCCGTTTCCAGAAATTTCTTCCGGGTTACGATATTGATGTTTCCATCAAAAAAATAGAAAAATTTTTTGGCATCCTGTTCACGATGCGCCAGATGGAAATGCCCCTCAAAATGGCCAATCATTTTAGTCTTGCGGGCCGTATAAGCGGATTGAATTTTTCCCTTTTCCACATCTTCCGCCATTTGACGAAGAAGCCCCGGACGGCGGAAGGGAGAAGTTGGCTGCAGTACGGCGAACATCTCGCAGGAGAAGCGGGCCAGCACCTGGCGTATGCAATTTTCCATCCGGCGGTCGTCCACCGTCTCCCGGAAGAAATGAATGCCTTCCCGGCGGCAGCGTTCCATTATTTCTTCACTGTCCGTACTGACAACGGGGACAAATCCCTCCTGCAGGGCGTAGGAAACGGAATATAAAAACAAGGGCCTTCCATTCAACAAGCGCCTGTTTTTATTAGGACAGCGCGCCGAATGTTTTTTAGCAGGAATGATGGCCAGTTTGCGGACAAAAGAGGGCAGAATGCGATCCTGTGGGTCAAATCCCGCCCGCAAATCCGCAAAAGTAACATGTTTGGCCTCCTGGAATTTTATATCTGCTGCCTCAGCCATGTGTGTCCTCCACGTTTTTGAAGAGATTTATCCTTCACGATCATTTTGGCTTTCGGCTTGATCGCCATAAGATTTTTTTGATTAAAGTCCAATGTTTCAGGAAACAAATATTCCGGGGATAAAACAAGCGGATGCCTGCCGATCATATATTTGTTGAGATGGCTTTCATCATGCCAGACGGCAATGACGCCATCCTCAAGATCCCGTCTGACGGCACCGGCCAATTCCCGGCACATGCAGAGATAATCTTCAGCCCTTCCCCCATTGAAGCCTCCGGCGAAATAATATTCTCCCTCGGAAGGGAGAACACGTGCCCGGGACATTCCATTTTTTTCATAGGGGTAAGCGGACCGATGGCATTTGTAGTACCCCGGATGCATCGTTACCGTAAGACCTTGCCGGCTCGTCGGGAAAATTTCCCGCCCGATAGGCGCTACCGGAAGCAGAGTGCCGTTCATGAAATAAATGTAGTCGTACTGCTGTAATTCCTCCTGAACCTTTAAAAAAGTTTCAAACCTTCTCAAGGTTTCCATGGGCCATGGATAAAACGGTTTGCTGACAAGGGTAACGTCTTCTCCCGTTTCCACTTCCGTATGATCCGTGAATAGAAAATAATGCACATCGTGCCCTGTCAAAAAATACTGTCTGGAAGCCGCATAGAACTCCTCCCAGAATGTAATATAACGCCCCGTGGCCACAAACAGCACAGCCACTTTTTTTCCGGATGGAGGAGAAGGTTCCTCACGCTTGCCGCTGCCTGACAAAAGGAAGACGCCGTCTTCCCTTTTTTTAAACGTCTCCACTCCCCAGCAATCCCACTTAAGGGTTATTGCCTTGTCAGTGGCGGAAACAACATCCGCTCCGTCATCACGTTCAAAACGGCGCGCCCGGTTCCCAAGGATACGGATAACATCATGCCATTGGGGATGATGCACTTCCATGAGATGCTCCTCATTGTCCCGGTTAATGGAAATGTTCCAGTTCCTACCCTGAAAATCTCCCGGCACCAGTCCTCCGCGCATTACGGAGGCATTGCCGGTCTGGATCACCAGATGCATCGGAAGGGACATTTCCTGTATATACCGGGTACGGTTGCAACTCCCGGTATCCAGCATGATCATGTGCATGAAGTTGTCTTCCGTAAAGCCGTATCCGGCATGACGGAGCCTGGGCGACATTTTGGATATCCGGTGCGGCTCCTGCTCACAAATCATTAATTTTTCCAGGACATCACGACTAAAGACCAGAGTGGGGCCAAAGCAGCCGAAAAATCCATTTCCGGAGAAGGGATAACCACCCCTGGCGCCCAAGTATTCTCCCGGTCCACAGTAGAAGCTGCTGAATTCCGGAGGAAGATGCAGATGGAAGTTATTGACTGACTTGAAATAGTCCCTGCCGTACAAGTCATCATCATCAACTTTGGCGAAAAGATCGTACCCGGAAACGTCCAAATCCCTTACCGTATCCAGAAAATTGGAAAGCTGGTTCTTGTTAGGGAACAGCCGCATCGTCAAACGTCCTTCGTGAATGAAATGTTCAAACAGGGGCAGCACAGTCCTGCGGTACGTACCTTCCGGTATTCCTTTGACAGCTGCAAAAACATGCAGATTCGGATAGCTCTGATCCATCATGCACCAAATTTGCCTCTGCAAATCCGTCAATCGCTTATAGGAGGAGATGCAGACCGCAATCTTGCAGTCCGGTCTCTGTTTGGTGCGCTCATGCTGATAGAACAAATTGTGGCGCGCCACCCGTATCTTGAGGTCTCCATGGCTGTTGGCAGCCTCCAGAGCTATATCAGTAGGTAACCGGTAATCTGCAAAAACCCGGGCCACCCTGGAACGCCGCGCGGCAGGAATGACAAGGGCATGCGTTCCCCATACGTAGGAGGTATTGGAATCCGTCTCTCCCGTTTTAAAATCTTCAAACAAGATTTCATCAGAGTCAGCGGGGGCTCCCTCCGGGGACCAGGCCGCATGATGGAACAGCCGGAAAATATCCGTCTCCGGATGTTCCATCATTTCCTTTCCGAGAGCTGTTTCCAAACGGGAGGAAGCCACCATCGGCACGGCATCACTTTCACCGAAAATAATCAGATCGTTTCCAGCATACCTCCTGTCCTCCAGAAGGCGTATGAAAGATGCCCTCAGTGAACGGACGTGCGAACGTTCCGCAGATGCAGGGGACCTTCCCAAGTAGGAGGAGCTTTCCTCTTCCCGGCTGTCCCTGAGGGCGGAAAGATCCCAGGTAGAGGGATAGAGCTCCAGCTCATACCCCAGCCGGTGCAATTCGGAAGCACCCTCCGCCTTTTCTCCGGGCGATACAATCAAAACACATTTCATAAGATGCGCCTGTTAAAGTTTAATCCATTGCGGGCAGAAGATGTCCTGCTCGTCCTCAATTTTTCCGGCAAACCATTGTTTTTGAATAAAAACCCTCTGCTGGCCTCCCAGCCAGGCCCCCCACCAGGAAAAGGAGGAACAGGAAAGGATGAGTTCCTGCATGGACGTCAATTCCCGGAGGGCGTCCAGCGTCCCATGCGCATCCATGATTATTTCAAAACGTTTTGCTTCCGGAACCCTCTCCATTAATTTCCGGGCCAAATCCGGAGAATCCGAAAAGATGACCAGCTTCTTGATGTTGCCGGAAAGCCTGCGTAAGGCTTCATCAAGGAAAGGAACATCCGGCGTGCGGTACATGTCTGCATGGTCAAGATAGTCCCCCATCCTTATATGGACGCCCGCGGAGCCCTCCTGAACAGGAGAAATGAGAGGAGCAAACAGAGAACGGACTTCTTCCGCAACATCATTAAAATACCGCTCGCTCTGGAAATATCCTCTCAGGGCGCCACGGCGAACCGTGTGCGGAATGGGACGATAGGAAAATGCGGGTTCCCTGTATGTCACGGGATCAGTATACCCGCCGTCCGGACACAGGGAGCAAGCCTCCCCCAAATAAGCCATCAGTTCCCAGGTTTCAGAACCGTGCCTCCAGGGGATACGGCATTCCACCCCTGTCCGGAGGGCATGCGCATAAGCGGCAGCTATCTGGAACAGATGGTTGCCCGTACGCGATCCGGGCATGAACTGCGTAGTGACGTAATCAGGAGATACGGGCACAGAGGTACGACGCATGGATAAAAGCGCGCCGGAAGCGGCTCCTTCCGGTTTTACGGCATCCAGGCAGACGGAGCCCAGCAGGTCAAAGGGATGTTCATCCCTGTCAGCACGTCTTTCCAGGCATTGAAGATGCAAATGGCGGGAAATACCCGGAGCGTGCTGGGAAACCTGGAATCCCAACTCCTCCAGAACATAACTCAGAAAATCGGCAGACCACAGGGATTGTTGCCTGTAAACTTCCATAAATGTACACAAATCATTCCCCGGAACCGGATTTCCCTTCCCCCGGTCCTTCATGTACTGCCTGAACGCAGGCGTCATCATCCCGCGCATCAGGCGCACGTCCCGAAAACTCAGACGTAAAATTCCCCCGGGTTTCAGAGAACGGAAGGCCTCCGTGAAAAACCGGCAGGCCTGTGCAGCCGTTACTGAGCCAATGACGTCTTCCAGATAAAAGGCATCCACGGAACCGTCCTTCCACGGGAGCGGCCTGGTGATGTCATAATTGGGGGCGTCCAGATTCAACCAGCCATTCAATCTCCGGGCGCCGCATCCCAAGTGAATGTACAGGAGAGGGGACTGGTCCATGATTTCCACATTTCCGGAAGAAAGACGGCGTTCAGCCCATAACCGGGCCAGGGACGGCATGTCCGGCCTCTGGCATATCTCCGTTTCCGATCCGATATACCGCTCTCCTTCCAAAAGGAGCTGCTCCATAGGCCACATCTGCCATTTCAGCGTCAGTTCCCCTTTGGAGCCGATGCTCCACCAGCCATAGCAGGAAGTATCCCTCCTTCTGAATGCCCCATTGGAGTAAAACAGCATCTCCCCTTTCCAGTGAAGATGTGCAACATCACACACGGTGGAGGGAATTCTGTAATTGAAAGAATAAATGGCTTGCATGATGGTGGGAGAGCACCAGTGAGCCGTTACCATGTCGTTATTCATTTCCGGATAATAAACATTGGACATGTAAAGCCGTTTGGTGGACTTCAGCCTGCCCCCCAGCTTGCCTACCAGTTCACCTACAATCACATCCTCCGCCCCGCATTCCGCAAAACCCGACGCATCCACCAGCTTTTCCACCATGCTGCGCTTCAGCAGGTAACCAGCCCCTCCGCTGGGCGAGTTGCGAAGAGAAACCAGAGCATCCCCGATCAGATCGTAGTCTTCATCGATTAACGATGCCAACCGGCTCAGTTCCAAATATGTGTCGTCATCACATTTGAAGAGCCAGTCGAATTCGTAGTGCTCCAGCGCATGACGAAAGAAGGATTTCACCTTTCCGGGCAGTTCGTTGTAGCCATCAGCCGCGTCAAGCCCCACTGTGTCCCTTTCCTCCCCCTCCGGCGCCCGGTTATCTCCCACAAAGAACACGCATTCGATGCCGTCCGCAGGATGGGAGAGCCACGTAGTGCGCACTGCCTCACGCTTATCAACCATTCCATGGCACGAGCAGATGCCTACGATTATGTTTGTTTTCTTTTTCATGGTTTTTCCCTCCATTTCTAGCCCGGCAATTTTTCCACCGCTTCAAAAACTTCCTCCCAGCTGGCGACAGACGCTTCCAGGCCACCAAGCTCCAGCCCCCGTTCCCGAGCGGCATGGGCCATGTCCGACCTCAGGCCGGGCTCGTAGGCCATTTTACTGGCGTAGTAGATGAAGTCCCTTTCATGGTCGCACAGCCACCCGGTTTTGCCGTGCTCCACCATCTGCCTCCAGCCTCCACGGTTATCCACCACCAGTACGCTTCCGCTGGCCATGGATTCAAAGCCTACACGCGGCCAGTTTTCCGTCGTGTCCGTCGGCTGAAGTACGATCTGGCAATGCTTGTAGAAGTCCTGCTGACTTACCTCCCTCTGATCGCGGGCCGTGCGTATCCAGCCGTAGGGCTCTCCGATCTTCTCCCGGCTTCTCTGGTCAAAACCCAGAAAGAGGCCGCGCTTAAAGACGGGGGCTACGAAATACTCATAGATGTGGAGCGTATTGGCCGCAAATTT
Source organism: Akkermansia muciniphila (assembly GCF_018709685.1). Lineage (GTDB taxonomy): Bacteria > Verrucomicrobiota > Verrucomicrobiia > Verrucomicrobiales > Akkermansiaceae > Akkermansia > Akkermansia muciniphila_E. The sequence goes on along the minus strand of NZ_JABDHQ010000007.1, from coordinate 700 downwards.
GTCCGCATCCTGGCGCGAGATACGCCCGCAGCCGAAGTATTCCTGCGTCCTCTCCTCAATAAAGGGGAAGGATTCGTTATGAAAATAGGGCTTGAAGGTCATAAAAACGATGGAAGGATCGTCATTGCAGCGCTTGAGCAGGGGCATGTTTTTCTGCCTGACTTCCTCATTCTGGTAAAGGAACATGGCAATGAGCCCCTGCTTCATGAGTTCCTTTTCCTTGTTAAAGAGCCAGGTCATGCAGTTGACAAAGATAGTGCGTTTGGTGCGCCGGCGAATGGCGGGCATGTTTTCCAGGAATTCCCCGTTACAGAACCCGATGATAGCATCCCCTTCCTGCAGAACGGTCCAGTCGTTGGGGGCGTGGATATGGACGCCCAGACGGATCATTTCCAGATAAAGGGCTTCATTTTCAAATCCGCCGTTGGTGGGGATGATGTGGACGTCAATGCCCATGTGGAGCCAGACCATGATCTGGTGGTGGAGTTCGGTTCCCGCTCCTCCGTAAAGGCTGGGGAACCCGTTGACATAGATCTTTTTCAAGGTGGTACTCATGGAATAATGGAGTTAAGGGTTGAACGAATTCATTGATGGACGCTAGCACGCTGCCTTTTAAGCTGGCAATGGGTAAATTTTGAAAATATGGCAAAGAAATACGTGCCACCGGAGAGCAAGATCCCCTCTTTTTCCACGTTGCCAT
>NZ_JABDHQ010000006.1 GCF_018709685.1 Akkermansia muciniphila | reverse complement strand
TTACAGCACTAATATATTTGATATTATTGGATTAAAAGAAGAGGAACTTTCCGTGTCTATGTCTCAAGTTTGGTTTGATGATGAAGGAGGTCCTGGATATGGTTATCATAGTAACGACAATTATATTATTACCACCAAAGCCTCAGCCGTATTCAAGTGTATACATAGACAACCTTATGTAAAAACCAATGAGAATATGCCGGTAACGAATGGAAAAACAGCATACATATTTCCATTTAGAAAAACTTACCAAGCACAAATGTCTTTTCGTACAGTGGATGGTGAAGTTAAAGATGAAAATAATAATTTAGGTGGAGTTTATATGTTTGAAACTTATATTCTACATGACAGCGAATTTTGGCCCATTGTAATTTCAACCGTGCTAACTGATAAATCTTTAATTATGAATATTGTAATGCAAACAGTAGCGTCAAAGATAGCAGAATCGATTAAATTTTTGACATCTGGACAAGGAGCTGCATTTCAAGTATTCGGCGTTTCTTGTAAATGCGAGATGGATAAAAATGGGGAAAAGCGCTATATTCCAAATATAAAATGGGGAGAACTTATCCCAGAAGATATCAGAATTCGACCTACCTCACAAAGAATCTATAAGAAAGGACATGAATATTATATCAGTAATTACAACAAACAACCTAAATAATACTCATAATAACTAAAATGAAATCATTAATTAAATTTTCTCTTATATTTTTCAATATAATTTTAGGAATCTCGGGATTTCGAGAACTCTGCTTTGATTCATTATTCTCTCATGCCATGTCTTGTATAGCTTCTACATTATCTTCCCTTGCTTTTACAGCGGTTTTATTAATAAATTTAGGATATTTAAAAAAATAATAAAATATTAGGAATTTCATTTTGATGATATGGTACTATAACAGATTCTTACATTTTTTGATGAAAAATTTATTGTATGATTCTAGCCATTTCCTAATATTTTATTTAATAGTTTCAATAAGTCACATAGTTACATACATCACCGTGAACTGGAGAAGTAAATCTCCTACGCAGATAACCGGCTCAGCCAACATACGAATGTGACCTGCAAGGTGCTTCTCGTTTTAAGCAGAAAGTCATCTTCACGAGGCTACATCTAACCAGATTAGATTGATGTATCCACCCCGTGGAGTAAGGGCTATCTCTAGGATTCAACGGAATCTGTAGTTAAGCGTATTCAATTATAACATATTGGTAGGAGAACGGCATGAAGTAAAGAGCATCTTTACTTCATGCACGATACCATCAAGAATGTCACTTCTCTCTTTGATACAGTGCAAGTACAAAAAGCCCGCTACGAGTATGCTTCCTTCGGAGGACTGCTCACTGCTGAATGGGACATGGCTCAAGAAAACACATTACGTTTCTCCTGCGAGTTCACAGACGATGAGCTCGGACTTGTCTACTATAATTACTGTCACTTCAATCCATTGACAGCAGGTGGATCACCAGTGATCTTGTTCAGACAAATATTGATTTTTTATGAATGGTGAGCTCCTCTCCTTCATATCCAGCTTTTACTCCTCTTCCCATACCAGATAGAGTTGGCCAGAGCAGAGGCATTAAACTTTCGTATTTTGCTTGTAAAAGAAAGTTAGATAAATTAGGAGATAAAGCTATTAAGGCACTTTTAGCAGGAAAATTTTTGTTCATCTTGTAAACTTGAAATACGAGCATGTTATTTGGGCTCATCTCCGTATTTAAAAAAACGGCTTGAACAAAATACAGGATGTGAAGTTACTTTATACGAAGGTCAAGTTAAAGCATTTTTCCCATTTATTTAATTTAAATTTAAAAATGAAAAAATTAATAAGATTTTTTATTTTTGTCATCGCTGGTTTAATTATCCTTACTTTTATTAATTATGGATACACAGCATGGAGTATCCATCATTGGAAAAATGTACTAGAACAATCAAGCTTTGAGCAATTAAAAAATGAATATGCAAAATACTATTACCAAGTTGAAGGACCACCTGCAGAACAGTTGCTCATCTACCAACAAAAACAATTACTGCCCAATATTTTCTATCATGATCTAGTTGTCATGAAAAGCAGCCTCTCCGGCATAAAAATATATACCGGCTCTAGACTTAAATCTACTTCACGTGGCACCATGAAGGAAAAATTAAAACTCTACCAGGAAGACGGATTTAAAGAAGGAGAAAATGTTTCTTCCGTTGGTGAAGTATTCTCCTCCAGCCTTAAACTGGCAGGATTTAAAGAATACGGACATTAAAATCATTTTATAAACTTTTTACTTTTAAGTTTATAAAAAACAGAAACTGATATAATTTATCAGCATTTAGCGTGCTATCTGACCTGCTCCCTCTTGTAAAGCTTGTATGTGACAGGGCCCGAGGATTCAAGAACACGCGGCATTGCGACAATATATGCCTATGCATCCCTTATCGGAGAACTCGTCTTTGTCTCTCACAATGACGATACGACGGATGGGAGTTTACCTACAACCATCTGGGGCAGATGACCTCCGTCAGGGACGCTCTGGTATCAGGGAATTCTCCTATGATGCTTGCGGCAACATGACCCAGGACGCTTCCTTTGGGCTGAGCCATAGCAATATCTACCATCTCAGGCTCAACCTCGTAACCGCCATCGGTTACAGGAAGGGAGCGGATGGAGAATCGGCGGCCTGCTATGAATACGACTATGATGGTCTGCTACGTCCCATTCATCGACGAGACTCCTGGGATGTCGCCACTCCTTCTGTCCCACTACAGAACTGGAAAGGGAGAATTAATACAACTGGATGCCAAGGATGTTTATGAGAAAAATTTCGGACTTAATCCCAAGGGCGGTTTTTCTGGCGTGCGATGGCATATTGGCAACTCAATATTATGGAGTAGAGGATGCATGATAGTAAGTTCCAATATCTTGAGGGAAGAGCCATACCTAATATTTATAAAATGCATCCAAGTTATGCAATTCCGATACATATTTTTGATCTCAATGATTCATTATTGAAGGCAGACGAATTATCCAAATTTGCTTGTTTTGTTAAATGTAAGTTAAAGAAAGATTCTTCTGTAAAAGCTATTTATAAATCATAAAATCAATATTTATCTGTTTAAAATAAAAAATCTATGTATGATTTTTGTTATTCTTCGCAGGAATTATGCATATTAACGCCAACAAAATAAATTTATCTATTTATTAATATTAAAAATTAAGAAAATCTGAGAAATTATATTTTTTTAAATTGTTTAACATGAAAACTAATATTATATTACCTTCGGTTATTTTGACGTTAAATTTATTATATTCTTGTACGTTCATATCCTCAAAAAAAGAAGAAACAAGGAACTCCTATATTCCTCCTTACTACCTACATTACAATACTCCTGCCTACATTGCAGGAAAAGATATGATTAGAAATTCATTAAAATCATACTGGGATTTATCGTCAAATATGACTCCACAACCAAATCTTAATCCATATGATAAAAAATGGAATGGTAGCGAAACAGCTCTTATGTTAGCGACAGCTATCGGGGATATTGATACCATGAAGAAATTACTCGAATTTGGTGCTGATATCAATGTTGCTTCAAATGAAATGAAGCTACCCTCTATGACCTTTCCCTACAGAGAAACTGCCTTACATTATGCTGCTCATACAGGACAAACAGGTGCCTACAATTTTTTGATTAAACAAGGAGCTAACCAGAATTTGAAAAATACTGATGGAATAACAGCCCAGCAATTACTGGATACTGAAGTAAAAAATAATTAAAAATCAAAAAAACTTTTATAATAATCAAACAAACGTATTAATGTAGAATTTAAATATAATAATTAATATTATAAAGTGACATACAGGATGAAAAAGGAGGTATAGGCCTGCCGCACAGTAACAGGATAAGAATATATACAGACAATGTCTTCCAAGAAAAGATTTCAGAAAGAACTTATTAAATTTAAAATTATCCTCTCTCTTCGGAATGAAAACATAATGAAATGGATAAAAAATAATAAGAAAACCAGTTTTTCTATTATAGCATTATTGGCCTTACTCATCTTTTTCCTTTATCCCGGCAATGATATTACATGCCTGGACATAGTACCCCCTGCGACAGCCAATATTCAATCTGCCCAAGCTGGAGATGTGTTAAAAATGGATATTCCCCATTCGGAACGCAAGCTTACCTTGATTTTCATTCCAAAAGGAAGTTACCCAATTACAAAATCTGGCCATCGTGCGGAAATTACTTATCACTACTGGCTGGGAAAATACGAAGTCACACAGGAGGAATGGGAAAAGATGATGGGATGGATACCGATTCCGGAATTGGAAGACAGATGGACCATCACAACGGGCGCGCAGTACCCCATGTGCCAGGTCTCCTATGATGAATGCCTGGATTTTTGTGATCGATTAACCGAGATTGGACAACAACAGGGGATTCTTCCGGAAGGATATTGCTTTTCCTTGCCTACGGAGGCACAGTGGGAATTAGCCTATTCCTGCGGCAAGGAAATCGTTCTTCCCGATAATCTTGAGGAAGTAGCATGGATGAATCCTTACGATGCCAATACAGGGGCCTATCCTGTGGGACAAAAAGAACCCAATGCATGGGGATTTCATGACATGTTGGGAAATATATGGGAGTTATGTGCGGATTTTTATCATTCTCATCATTTGCATGGCGGCAATCCCGTCAACTGGAAAACGGATACCGGCAATTTATCCACCGATACTGGTTTATCAGTCACCTCCCTTGGGGGAGGAGTGTCGTCTTTCATACCCGATAATGTGAAAGAGATACCTCGTGAAAGATATCATGCTGATTCAAGAAAAGCCAGTACCGGATTAAGAGTAGCGTTGGTCCCGGTTCAGCAACATCAATTGTTGAAAAAAAGGTTAAAACACTTACATCCTGTTCCGGGTTGGGTGATAGATATCAGGAACTCATTCGAGCTGATCTACATGTATATGAAAACATACTGGAAGACTTTAACGAATCTATGATCCTTTAAAATATTCCTGTTTTTGTTTGGGACTATTCCCAAATGCCGTACCAGTTAACAACCAAGCTTGGCGATTGTCGTTTTCAGACACAGGAAATGCCTGTACATTGTAACACGGATAATGTTCAGTTTGACGGTAGCGCACGAGCCGACTCCTATTTCCCGGCAAATCTGTTTCCATTGCGCTTCGTGAATGCACTGGCTAATGAATTTCTCGGAGTCTCTCACAGCAGCACTCTGGAAGGAAGTTAGCCTGTGGTCATCTGGGGCGGTAAGACGCCTATGAAACTAGAGAAATCTTTACGATGCCCACGAGAAGGGCGCTGTCATCCTGTCTTTTCAGAGAGGAATCATCAAAATAACGTGAGGAAGAGAATTTTCGTAAATTCTCTTCCTCTTATGGCACACTGCATTACCGGCACTGATCACTTGATTTCCTTCTGCATGTAAACGATGTCAAAGGATCGGCCCAGTTTCAAGCCGATGTTTTTCAGGCGCCCGGCATGGATAAAGCCCTGGCTGGCGTGAAAGGACATGCTTTGTTCATTCTCAGAGGATATTTCCGCAATGATATGGCGGATGCCCTGCTTCACGGCATCCTCTTCCAGACGGCCCAGGCACATCCGGCCAATGCCCCGGCCAAGATGGGAGGGAGCAATGAAGTAAGTGATGGTGGCCGTTTCCCGGAATGTGGGTACGGGCTTATACGCACTCAGGAAGCAGAAGCCTACTACTTCACCGGTCCGGCAGTCCACCACGGCATACGCCGGAAAACCTTTCACGCGTTCCAGAATATGGGGATAATAGGCTTCCGGCAGTTCCGCATCCGAGAAAGCGGCCGTTCCATTCATCACGTAATGGTTGAAGATACGGATGACGGCCTCCCGGTGGGAATCTGCCAACGGTTCAAATACTATTTTTTCCACCATATTCATTGCTTGTTGTTTCACCGCAGTACAAAGCTTTTATAAAGAATGGTTTTCATCCTTTTATACCTATTCCTGACTGCCTCTCCGGTATTTGCCAACCACTGACGCAGGAATCAGGAATAGCAGGGCTGATGCGGAATACAGCCTTGCACTTGCTTTGAGACATATCCAGCAACAATTCCGTTCCATCATTTCCAGAATAGCTGATTTTTCCTTTAAAAGCATTCCGGCCCCCAGTGATAGGGAAACGCCTCTCCGTCTGCTGCCATCGGTTCCTTTTCTTCATAAGAAAGGACCGTTCCGAAAAGCCCGGAACGGTCCTGACAAGAATAAGGTTTTTGGTTGAACAGATTACACGCCGTCCGGTTCCAGCTCCCGGCGGATGTATTCCGCCGTGGGGGAGTCTTTTTTGGCTATCTGTTCCGGCGTTCCTTCCGCCACGATGGTTCCGCCGGCGTCGCCCGGGCCGGGGCCCATGTCGATGACGTAGTCCGCCTCCGCCATGATTTCCGTGTTGTGCTCAATGACGATGACCGTGTTCCCCTGGTCCGCCAGGCGATGCAGCACGTCAATGAGCAATCTCACGTCCCGCGGATGCAGGCCGATGGAGGGTTCCTCAATGAGGTACAGGTCTCCGGGAAGTTCCTTACCTTTCATCAGGGCGTTCCGGCTGACGCGCCGTCCCTTGATGAGTTCCGTCACCAGCTTGAGCCGCTGGGCTTCCCCGCCGGAGAGCGTATTGGACGCCTGCCCCAGTGTCAGGTAGCCCAGGCCGGTTTCCGCCAACAGCTTGAGGGGGTCCGAGATGCGGGGCTGGCTTTCAAAGAATTCCGCCGCTTCCGCAAAGTCCATCTGGAGAACGTCCGCAATGGTTTTCCCCTTGTACCTCACGGTCAGGGTGGCGGCATTGTAACGCTTGCCCCGGCAGGTTTCACACGGCACGTAGCAGGGCGGCAGGAAGTCCATTTCCAGCTTTTGCATGCCCGTTCCCTTGCATGATTCGCAGTTGCCCTGCCCCGTGTTGAAGGAGAAGCGGCCGCGGTCGAAGCCCAGCCTGCGCGCGTCAGCCGTCTGCGCAAACAGCGTCCGGATGTCGTCCAGAAAGCCCACGTACGTTGCCGGAGTGGAACGGGGCGTCTTGCCGATGGGGCTCTGGTCCACGCCGTACACCATACGAATGGAGTCAAAGCCGGAGGAGGTTTTCCACAGCTTTTTCTGGTCCCTCGTGAGCTTGTCGCCAATGGCCTGGCGCGCCACCAGCCGGATGGTTCCCGTCATCAGGGAGGTTTTTCCCGCGCCGGATACGCCGGTGAGCACCGTGAGCCTCGCCTTGGGAATGGCTACGTTCACGTCCTTCAGGTTGTTCAGGCAACAGCCTTCCACCCGCAGCCATGCGGATTCCTCCTTTTTGGCGGGAATCCTGCGCCTTTTGCCCCGGTAGGGATGCTGCGGCTTGTGATGCAGGGCGGCGCCCGTTACGGAGTCCGGCATGGCGGCCAGTTCCTCAAAGGTTCCGCGGGCCACCACCTGGCCGCCGTGGATGCCCGCGCCCGGCCCCATGTCCACAATGTGGTCCGCACGCTTCATGGTGTCTTCATCATGTTCCACTACCAGCAGGGTGTTGCCCCGGCGCTTGAGTTCGTCCAGCGTGCCGAGCAGCAGTTCATTGTCCTTCGGGTGAAGGCCGATGGTGGGTTCATCCAGCACGTAAAGCACGCCGCGCAGGTGGGAGCCCAGCTGGGAGGCCAGGCGGATGCGCTGGGTTTCCCCGCCGGAGAGCGTCGTGGCGCTGCGGTCCAGGGACAGGTACCCCAGCCCCACGCGATGGAGGAAGTTCAGGCGCTGCGTGATTTCCGCCACCACGTCGCGGGCGATGAGGGCTTCTTCCCGCTCAAATTTCCACCCCTTCACCAGTTCCGCCGCAGCCACCGCAGGCAGGGAGGCGATTTCACCGGGGGTTACCCCCTGAAGCCTCACGGCACGCGCAAACTCGTTCAGCCGCACGCCCTGGCAGGCGGGGCAGACTTTCACTCCCTTATCGTCATCCGCCTGGCGGGCCAGGTCCCGGTCATATTTCAGTTCTGCTTCCAGCAGGGATTGCGCCTGGTCTTCCTTCATCTTTCCCTTGCCCACGATGCCGTGCCCGCGGCAAACGGGGCACCACCCGCGCGGGGAGTTGAAGGAGAAGGTATACGGCTCCAGCTCCGGGAAGGACTGCCCGCAGGAGGCGCAGGCCAGTTTGGTCCCCATCAGCTCCGGACGGCTGGAACCGGGCGGCAGCACCTGTAAAAATCCTTCACCCATTTCCAGCGCGGCATGCACCGCTCCGGCGAGTTTCTCCGGGGTCCAGGAGGCCTCCGGCCTTGAGACAACCAGGTCCAGGTCATGGCTGGAATAACGGTCCAGCGGCTGGAAACCGCTCAGGGGGACCAGGGTCCCGTCCACCCACATTTCCTCATATCCCTTTCCTTCCGCCCAGCGGGCCAGGTCCGCGTAGTGCCCCTTGCGCCCACGCACCAGCGGAGCCAGCAGGGCTACGCGGCCATGTTTTTTCAATTCACGCACCACCAGCTCCACCACCTCGGATTCCGACCTTTTACCCACCGGCACGCCGCACTGCGGGCAGTAGGCCTGCCCCAGCTTGGCATACAGCAGGCGCATGAACTGCCAGATTTCCGTGACGGTGCCCACGGTGGATTTGGTCCCCCCGCGGGACATGTTCTGTTCAATGGCTACGGTGGGGGGCAAACCGGTAAGACGGTCGATGTCCGGGCTTTCCAGTTGTTCCGTGAATTGCCGGGCGTACGGGGACATGACGTCCATGAAGCGCCGCTGCCCTTCCGCAAAGAAGATGTCAAAGGCCAGGGAGCTTTTCCCGGACCCGGAAAGTCCGGTCAGTACGGTCATTTCCCCGCGCGGCACATCCAGGTCCACGTTTTTCAGGTTGTGGTGGCGCGCACCGCGCAGGGCCATCACGCCTTCCGGTATGTCCGTGTCTGCGGATTCCTGTGCGGAGGCGTCCGCAGGGTCGTAAACGGAGGGGCGGCCTTCCAGCACGTCCCTGAGGTATTTGCCCGTATATCCCTTCCCCGCGGCCACGATTTCCTCCGGCGTGCCGGCAGCCACCACATGGCCGCCTCCGGCGCCGCCCTCCGGCCCCAGGTCAATCACGTAGTCTGCGGACTTGATGAATTCCGGATTGTGCTCAATGACCAGCAGGGTATGCCCCTGCTCCACCAGTTCCCGGAACACGGCCAGCAGCACTTCAATATCCGCAAAGTGGAGACCGGTTCCCGGTTCGTCCAGAATGAGCATTTTGGGGCTGTTCGCGCCGGAGCCTATCTGGTCCAGCAGGATTTTGGCCAGCTTCAGACGCTGGTTTTCCCCGCCGGAGAGGGTGTTCAGGGGCTGGCCCAGGGTCAGGTGCCCCAGCCCTACGCGCTGGAGCACGCCCAGCTTGGCAGCAATGCGGGAGGCCTTGGCTCCTTTTTCCCCCTTGAAGTATTCCAGGGAGGACGCCACCGTCATGCCGAGAATATCCGCAATGTTCCTGCCGTCCCGGTGCACGCTCAGCACTTCGCTCCCGTAACGGGAGCCATGGCACAGCGGACACTGTACAAAAATGTCTGAAAGGAACTGCATCTCCACCTTTTCACTCCCCATGCCCATGCAGCGGGGGCAGCGGCCGTCCCCGCTGTTGAAGGAGAAGAAGCCGGGCTTCATGCCGCGCGCGCGGGCCGTCTCCGTCTCCGCAAAGAGGGAGCGTATTTCTTCAAACACCCCGGCGTACACGGCAGGGGTGGAGCGCGGGGTGCGGACAATGGGGCTCTGGTCCACCATCACCACTTCATCCAGCAGTTCCCAGCCCTTGATGGACTTGACACGGGCAGGCTCCTCCTCACACACGCCTCCCTTTTCCACCAGCGCGTTCAGGTAAAGGACATCATGCGCCAGGGTGCTCTTTCCGGACCCGCTGACGCCCGTCAAGCAGGTGAACACGCCCAGGGGAATGTCCACGTCCAGCTTGATCATGTTGTGCCGCGTGGCGCCGGAGACTTTCAGGAACTTGCTGGGCTTGTGCCTTTTTCCGGGCACGGCGATGCGCCGCCTGCCGGAAAGGAAGGCCCCTGTCAGGGATTCCGCCACGTCTCCTATCAGGGCCGGGTCTCCGGAATAAACCAGTTTTCCGCCCTCCCGGCCGGAGCCGGGCCCCATGTCCACCAGGCTGTCCGCCGCGCGCATCACCGCTTCCTCATGCTCCACCACCACCAGCGTGTTGCCGCGCTTTTTAAGGCGGTTCATGGCGGAGATCAGGCGGGAGGTATCACGCGGATGAAGGCCTACGGTGGGTTCGTCCAGCACAAACAGGGTATCCGTCAGGGAAGCGCCCAGGCAGGTCGTCAGGCTTACGCGTTCAATTTCCCCGCCGGAAAGGGAGCGCGTGGAACGGTCGGACGTCAGGTAGCCCAGCCCCACTTCATTCAGGTATTCCAGGCGGCTTCTCAATTCCGCCACGGCATGCTTCAAGCCTGCATCCTCATGCGCGCGCGGCGTTACATACTTGTCCACCCAGGCCAGAAGTTCATCCATGGGCATGCTGGAGAGCTCCGGCATGCTTTTGCCGCCCACCTTGAACTGGAGGGCTTCCGGCCTCAGGCGCAAGCCATGGCAGGAGGGGCATTCCTGGTACGTGCGGAAACGGCTCAGGTACACGCGCACATGCATCTTGTGCGTGCGGCTTTCCAGATACTTGAAAAAGCCCGTAATGCCATACCACAAGCCCTTTTCATACATTTCATCCGGGTTTTCCCCGTCCCCGTTCATCAGCCAGTCCCGTTCCCACTGTTTCAGGTCCTTCCACGGCACGTCCAGCCGGACCTTCCGGGAATTATTGCGCCAGCCGCGCATCAGGTCCTTCTTGCATTCGGAAAACACTTTGCTCTCCCCTTCAAAGATATGGATGGCCCCGTCATTGACGCTGAGTTCCGGCTTGATGCACCGGGAGTAGTCAATGGTGATGACGCGGCCGTAGCCGCGGCACTCCGGACACGCGCCCAGCGGAGAATTGAAGGAGAACAGTCCGGGCCTGGGCTCCATCAGCGGATGCCAGTCACCGCGGAACTTCATGGCGGGCAGCCAGATTCCGTCCACGCGGGGAATCACATGAGCCACGCCGCCGCCCAGGCGCATGGCCGTTTCCAGCGCTTCCAGCCTGCGTTCCCGCTGGTCTTCCGCCAGTTTCACGCGGTCCTGGATGACCAGCAAGGGTTCGCCTTCTTCCAGGGTCCATTCTTCATCTTCCAGCCGGAGAGACTCTCCATGCGCAAAGGCGCGCAAGTAGCCCTGGGCCACCAGATTCCTTTTCAGCGTGGGGAGGTCCACGGACTCCGGCCGCGCCACCTCCAGGCAAATCATCAATTCCGTCCCGGCGGGAAATTCCGCATGCAGCTTTTCATCAATGGAGCCGGGCGTCTCCGGCCTGATCTCCCGCCCGGTTTCCGGGTCCATGCCCACGGCCAGACGGGCGAAAACGAATTTCCAGTAATCATTCAGCCCCGTCATGGTCCCTACCGTGGAGCGTGAAGTCCGGACGGAGTTGCGCTGGTGCAGGGCAATCGCCGGAAGAATGTTCTCCACGGCGTCCACGTCCGGCTTGTCCATGCGGTCCATGAACTGGCGCACGTAAGGGGAAAAGGTTTCCATGTAACGCCTCTGCCCCTCCGCATACAGCGTATGCATCGCCAAACTTGTTTTTCCCGAGCCGGAAGGTCCGGTCACCACCGTCAAGCGCCCCAGGGGAATATCCACATCCACATTCTGCAAATTATGCTCACGGGCGCCGCGGATGCGGATGCGCCCATCCTCACAATGACTCATGGGGTGAGTATATCATCAATTTGGAATCATTCCAAGAGAAGCGCCTGTCATGAATGACTGCCGCCTTCCACCCGGCGCCTCTCTTCTGTTCATGGCGTAACCGCCTGCATAAACTGTCATTTACCGCCTCCTGACCATGATTCCAATTCAGGCAGCATATCTTCCTCCGGACAGGAACGAAAATTTTCGGGGACGGAGGGAAGGAACGATGAAGGCACATTTTCAGGAATCTCCATGGGCGGCACCCGCACGGGCCGGACATTCCAGGGGCAAGGCCATCCGTGACCGTTTTCCCAAATCCGGAACGGCAACAACTCCCCGGGATGAAGTGTGCGGTTGTCCGGTGGCATTTCCAGGGCAATGAATGCGCCGTTCAGCGCTGCGCTCCGAATCTCCAGCAGGAAGGAAGAACCATTTTTCCGGCTGGTTACCGTAAACAGGCAGGGCTGTGAAACAGCGGCCCCTGCATTACGATCCAGAGGAATACAGCCATAGGTTACTGATTCAATGTCTGAAATCCACCGCCCATGAACAAATTGTTCCCGGTCCGGTTTGAGCCAGGGAAACAGATACTCTACGGAGGCATCCAGCATCTCCGTCTTCCTGCTTTTCAAGGAAAGCCGCATCCATCTGAAAAACAGCTCTTCATCATCACAAAAATTGCGCAGAAGCCAATAACACCCCAGAACGGCAACAGCCCTCCTCAGAGGGCGGTGTCTTCCCCATTACCACCGTCATCCAGCCATGCCCCCTTGATCTCGCCCGGTACGCGGCAAACCACATAAAGGCGCAGGGACCGCTGGGAATCTATCCTGTCCAGCACTCCGTCCAGAATATCCTTTTGCCGCACCTCCAGAATGCATTCCGCCAGCGTGAGACGGCTTTCCCCTCCCTCAAATCAAAGACCGGACTACGGGCCGCATTAAAAATGAAAGGGGTTTCCAACGATACCATGCCCATGGTGGGCAAACAGGAAGCGTCAGGTTCAATCACCAGGCGCGTGGCGGGAATCCTTTCAGACACATCTCCTACCAGCATGCGGTATGCTGAAAATCCAATGGCGCAAGCGGCCAGCAACGCGCATGTCATCCACAGGAAAGGCTTCACCCCCCATTCCTGCCACAGGAAAACAGGGAGAAACAGAAGCTTCTGTTAACAATCAGACAACAACCCGGCCTTGAAGGGAAATGGCCCCCGCTACTCCCTCTTTTTCTCCCACCCTCCCAATTTCATGCCGCACAGGCTGACGTCTACGGAATCTGTTCCTTCAGGCCATGGCACAACAAGCCTGTACCCGTCCGCATAGGGTATTTTTCTGGAAGCTCCGGGAGTGGAATGCGTGTACAGGGCGATGCTTATTTCATCCCCCTGCACGGAAACTTCCGCATACAAATCCCCCTGGTAACGGGAATCCAGCTCAAAATGCATGAAAAGGTTGCCGTCCTCATCAATTCCTTCCGACAGCAAGTCCACTTCCTGCTGTTTTACGGCACCGTTTTCCTGGCATCCGGCCATGATGCCGATGACCGGCAGAAAAAGAACCAGGCCGGCGGAATGGTATGCTCCATGCATTGTCATTCTCTCCTTTCCCCTATACATTCCTCCAGGATAAATGAAGGTTCAAGGAAAAACGGAAGAAAGAAAGAACGATGCCGCCCAAACCCAATCTATTACGTCATCATGAAACCAAATGGCGGCCCGTGCTTGCATTTCTACAGACAGCCGCTAGTATTTTTCGATTCTTAGATCGCTGAAAGCGCCTCTATCTCTCGTCAATTTTCAACAAGACAAAGATGATTAAGTGGATTCTAACCAAGATTGTCGGTACCAAAAACCAGCGTGAAGTGCGCCGCCTGCGCCCTATTGTAGAACAGATCGTCTCCATTGAAGAATCATGGAACGGCAAGGGGCAGGACTTCCTGCTTGAAAAAACCCGTGAATGGCAGGGCTACCTGCACCGCTTCCTTCCCATGGAGCTTCCCCCCGTGCGCATTGTGGAAGCCGCGCCGCAGGAAGAACTGGAAGCCATCGCCGCCAAGCTGAACGCCCGGTTTGAATCCCTGAAAGACGAATTCGCCGCCCTTCCCACTGTGGAAGCCACTCCTGCCTCCATTGAAGAGGGGAAAGCCGCCTGGAACAACATCACTCCCCAGTTTGACAAGCTGCGCGAACGCTACCTGAACCAGATTCTGCCGGAAGCCTTTGCCGCCGTTAAACACGGCGCGCGCCTGTTCTGCGGGGAAGAACGCGACATCTGCGGACAAAAGCAGGTGTGGGACATGGTCCACTTTGACGTGCAGCTGCTGGGCGGCATCGCCCTGCACCGCGGCTACATCGCGGAAATGGCCACGGGTGAAGGCAAGACGCTCGTCGCCACCCTCCCCGTATACCTGAACGCCCTGACGGGCATGGGCGTGCACGTGGTAACCGTGAACGACTACCTGGCGCGCCGCGACTCCGAATGGATGGGCATGCTCTTCCAGTTCCTGGGGCTGACCGTGGGCTGCATCCAGAGCATGATGCCCTCCCAGCTGCGCCGTGAGCAATACGCCTGCGACATCACGTACGGCACGAACGCCGAATTCGGCTTCGACTACCTGCGTGACAACGGCATGGCCACCTCCAAAACGGAACAGGTGCAGCGCGGCCATTACTTCTCCATTGTGGACGAAGTGGACTCCATCCTCATTGACGAAGCCCGTACGCCCCTCATTATTTCCGGCCCGGCGGTCGTCACCCGGGAACAGCAGTACGACACCCTGCGCCCTGCCATTGAACGCGTGGTGAAGGCCCAGACGGACCTCTGCAACGAGCTGATGGCCCAGGCGCTGGAAGCCCAGGAAAAAGGCCGTACGGAAGAAGTGGGCCGCTGCCTGTTCAAGGTGAAGATGGGGCAGCCCCGCCACCGCGCCTTCCTGCGCGCCATGCAGGATCCCGAGTTGCGCCGCATCGTGGAAAAATATGAACTGACCCTTTACCAGGATACGCGCAAGAAGGAACTCTACAAGCTGAAGGAGGAAATGTTCTTCACCGTGGATGAAAAGACCCACGACGCCGACCTGATGGAAAAAGGCCGTGAAGTCATCTCCCCCGGCCACCCGGAAGACTTCGTGCTGCCGGACCTGGGTACCGCCTTTGCGGAAATGGATGAAGACCCCCGCATGACGGAAAAGGACAAGCTGCGCCGCAAGAATGAACTGACCAAGCAGCTTGACGAGACGGGCGCCCGCCTGCACACCACCTCCCAGCTCCTGAAGGCCTACTGCATTTACGAAAAAGACGTGGAATACGTCGTCAAGGACGACAAGGTCATCATCATTGACCAGAACACGGGCCGTGAAATGCCGGGACGCCGCTGGAGCGACGGCTTGCACCAGGCCGTGGAAGCCAAGGAAGGCGTGGAAGTGGAACGTGAAAACCAGACCTACGCCACCATCACCATCCAGAACTACTTCCGCCTGTACAAGAAACTGGCGGGCATGACCGGTACGGCTGAAACGGAAGCCGCGGAATTCCATGACATTTACAAGCTGGACGTTCTGCCCATCCCGACCAACCGCCCCTGCATCCGCAAGGACCAGAACGACCTTATCTTCAAATCCCGCCGTGAAAAATTCAATGCGGTGATCAACAAAATCCAGGAGCTCCACGGCAAGGGCCAGCCCATCCTGATCGGCACGGCCAGCGTGGACGCCTCTGAAACGCTCTCCCGCATGCTCAAGAGGGCCAAAATCCCCCATGAAGTGCTGAACGCCAAAAACCACCAGCGCGAAGCGGAAATCGTATCCCTGGCCGGCAAGCGCGGAGCCGTTACCGTCTCCACCAACATGGCGGGCCGCGGTACGGACATCAAGCTGGGGGAAGGCGTAGCCGACCTCGGCGGCCTCTTCGTGCTGGGCACGGAACGCCACGAATCCCGCCGCATTGACCGCCAGCTCCGCGGTCGCTGCTCCCGCCAGGGGGACCCCGGCGCCTCCCAGTTCTTCATCTCCTTTGAAGATGACCTGATGCGCAACTTCGGCGCGGCGGAACGCATGACCAAGATGATGGAACGCCTGGGCGTGGCCGACGGCGAAGCCCTGGAACACAGCTTCCTGAACAAATCCGTGGAATCCGCCCAGAAACGCGTGGAACAGCGCAACTACATGTGGCGCAAGCACGTGCTGGATTACGACGACGTGATGAACAAGCAGCGCGAAATCGTTTACGGCTACCGCAATGAAGTGCTCTCCACGGAAAACCCGCGCGAAATGATTTACGACATTCTGGAAGAAGTAATCGCCACCCGCGCCCATGAATTCCTGGATCCGGACTCGGAAGGCCTCACCCATCCGGACGAGCTGCTCTCCTGGATGAACTCCTCCTTCCCGCTGGGACTGACGGCGGATGCCGCCAAGCTGGAAGAACGCCAGATGGATGACACCATCGCCTTCCTCATTGACAAGGTCAAGGCCACTTATGAAGACAAGGCCTCCCGTGAACGTCCGGAATACCTGGACCACATGGAACGCCAGATCATCCTGGGGGCCATTGACAAAATGTGGCAGGAGCACCTGTACAACATGGACTCCCTGCGGGAAGGCGTACGCCTCCGCGCCCAGGGCCAGAAGGACCCGCTGGTGGAATACAAGTCTGAAGCTTACGACCTGTTCGTTACCCTGATGGAAAGCATCAAGGGGGAGGCCATCGGCAACCTCTTCAAGAGCACCACCAACCTGGACGCCTTTGAAGACTTCCTGGCCAGCCTGCCCCAGTTTGACTCTTCCGATGAAAACCAGGAAGAGGGCGCCAACCTGCCGGAAATCGGCTTTGACGGCATGCCTACCGACCTGCTTTCCGCCCTGCGGGAACAAGTCTCCCGTGCACGGGAACACCAGTCCGCACAACAGCCGGAACCGGAACAGGCCCCGGCCGTCATCTCTGACGCCACAACCATCGGTGAAGGCTACCAGCCCGCCACGGCGGAACCCAAACTGGTCATGCCCAAGCGCAAAGTCAGCGTCGTTCTCCGCAAGGAAGAAACCTCCGAGGCTCCGGCGGAAACGCCTGCCGCGGGTGATGACGAGGAAATTGCCGTCACCCTTGACTCGCAGGACTTCGCGGAAACCATGGACAACCGGGATTCCTCCGAGACCCGCACGTTCTAAAAACACCACATATCACTTCCGGACGGAGGAAACGGGAAAACCCGGTTCCTCCGTCTTCAAGCTTCCGGTCCTCCCTTGACCACACGCCCGCCCAACAAATCCACCAACGTCCGTTCCGTGCTGGAATACGTCCCGTACTTCCGGGATAAAATCTTTGCCGTGCATGTGGAACGCCCCCTGGTAGATTCCGGGGAACTGGTGGACGCGCTGCTGGACCTGGACGTTCTTCAGGAAATAGGCGTCAGGCCCGTGCTGATTGTGGAGGGAACGGACGCCTCCGCCCTGTACGAACACACGCGCGTCTGTGAAATGCGCTCCGCCCTGGTGGAAGCGCCATTGAAAGGCGGCCAGCTTGTCCAGGAAAGAGTCCGGGAAATTCTGGGGAGGCATCAAATCCCCGTGGTGGCCTCCGGCCGCTCCGGCTCCTTTGATCCGGAATCCGTCCGCATGGCATTCAGCCTGGGAGCCTCCAAATACATTGCCCTGCTCAACGACCACAAGGTTCCCTCCCGTGACGGCCACCCGATTGCCGCCATTCTGGAATCGGAAGTGGCGGGAATAAAAGGGGAAGTAACCCACCGGGAACTGCTGGACCAGGCGGCGGAAGCCTGCCGCGCCGGAATCCCCCGCGTGCACCTGCTGGATGGAAAAATACGCGGCGTGCTGGTGGAGGAACTCTTCTCTGAAGAAGGCGTGGGCACCATGGTCCACACGGACTCCTACCGGGAAATACGCCCCTTGAAGGAAGAGGACATTCCGGAACTCCTCTCCATGATTGCCCGCTCCGTGGTGGACTCCAAGCTGGTGAACCGGAACTATGAAGACATCGCCGCCAGAATGGATGACTATTACGTGCTGACCCTGGACGACAGCATTGTGGGCTGTGTGGCTGTCTATCCCTACCCGAAGCACCGCAGCGCGGAACTGGGCTGCCTGTACATCAAGCACCGCCATGAGGGCCGCGGCTATGGCCGGACGCTATGCGAATTCGCCAGAAGAAAAGCGGAGGAAATGGGCATGGAATTCATCTTCGCCCTCTCCCAAAGCGCCGTCCATTACTTCCGGGACCGCATGCACTACGCGGAATTCTCCCGCGACTGCCTCCCCCCGGAACGCCTGCGCGCCCTGGAACTCAGCGGTCGCAAATCCGGAGTCTTTGGATTGAGACTTAAATAAAAACGACCTTTACCTATTTATTCAACTTCAACAGCTTCGCCATTCTCGCGTCTATTGACTGGAATTGAGGAAATCTCTTATTTTCTGACGTTCCTTCTTTACCATTTGCCTCCATGAGGACCATTCCCCTAATAGGAGCGAATACAGGACAAACCATCTAGGTATTTCTTCAACTTTCTAGGTTGACGTTCATTGCAACTCACGAGTCATTATTCATTGAGATTTTTATGAAAGTTTTTTATAACTAGTCTCATATAGAAAATCTTACGCCTTTCTTATAGTTTTTCATTGAATAATTAGCGCAGACACTAACCTATATCCGTTAATTTTAACTTAAATAACAATTATCAAATATATGCGACACATATACCGGGGGAAATCGGGGAGATCAAGTGGCGCAATGCTCGCATGTCTTGTGTCTATGCCTTGATGGCCATGCGGATCAAGGCGGGTATTTCTCGGACGGTGATGGCTACGGCTCTTGGATGTCCCCTCGGTGTATTTTCGTCCATCGAAATGGCAAACAACGAAAAGATCCATATGCCTGCCCTCCTGAAATACGTGGAGGTGAAGGGATTACCTTTCAAAGTGTCAACCGTTCTGAAAAAGAGAAAACCATAAATTTCAAGAAAAAAGTGACAGTTTGAGGAACAGTTTTTTGCAATTGCCCGAAAACGGAATGTTTTTTGTGGAAAGGTGAACGCTGTTTTTCCAATTACGAACACAGTGTATTCGTTTTTGTGGGGTGTGTTATATGATATCTGCCGAGGACAGTGAGGAGAGCTGGTAGCGCAGGAGACGGGATGGCGAGCGAGGAAAGGGCTGGCACTTGGATGGACTTTTGTCCTAGGCTTTACAGGTTTTCGCAACACGCTCTTGCGAGATTTTCTTCCCTTCGGTACGGAAGACACGGCAATGACACAACCGTCTTCCAACTAAACCTTGAAGGGGAAGCCCGTCACCTCTACATATTTCAGAACGGCGCCCATGCTCATCTTGCCATTGGTCGCGCTTTAAATCGCGGAAATACGCGGCTGGGAACAATCGAGTACCGCAGCCACCATATTCTGCGAAATTCCGGCCTTGACGCGCATATGGGTAAGAGCCGAGGAAACGGTAGAAGCGGCGGAGATCCGTTTGGCTTCCTCCATGATCTCGGGTGATACACAGTCTCTCAGTCATCTTCGACCGTTGCGTAACGCTTGTTCTTTGACAGATCGATCGGAACGTATTCTTTATTTTCCATGATTACAGAAGAGGTTGCATTAAAATTGTGAAACACAATCCTTACAGTATTTATTATCCTCGGGCTGTCTTTGCTTGTCTCCGGCACAAATCAGATGCAACTCGTAACCTTGAACATAACAGTAAAAACATATAGGCAAGTTTGAGCAGCGGATGCGAGCGGTTGTTGCGTGATGGCGTGGCAACCCGACGTATTCCTAGTGAACGTAGGAACATTTCACCATTCGCACAGAATTGCCGTAATCTTTCAGATGAACCCGGTATTCATCCAGGTTACGAATCATTTGCGCGGTCTTCCGAGGATAACCGTTTACCCATCCACTTCATATCACGTACAAATTAATCGCTCGGAATAACCTCCCGTTCGCTCATGTCGTCAACATAATCATTAACCTGTCTCTCGAAAATCGGTTCCTCTACCACCGCATTCATTCAGTCGATAATAACAAAGTGCTAGTAGTGGTGATTATCATTGACTTGTCTATTATTGTATTCTTAACTAAGGAAAGCTATGAAAATACTACTTCTTTTTGATATTGATTTTGAAATCAACAAAAACAGAATTTGCGACTTACTTAATAATAAAACCACGCATCTTAAATTTGTTAATGGCGGCGATATAAACATAGATTCTAATATAATATCAAAACCGGATTCCTTTAGATCCATTTTAAAGAAAATTCATAAGAAATTACCTGAATTTGATAAGATTTTTTGTTTTACAGAAAAACCATATATAGATAATTATTTTTTTCATGAACATAAGAAATTGTCTATTTTTTCTTTTTGGGGATGGCTTTATTTAACGGACTTACCTAAGAATAATGGTTTATTATATTTTATTGTAGATTATTTGGCATTATATATTAATGATACAGATTTTAGACACAAAAACACAACGGGTTGTATATATGATTTTTTACAAAATAAGACAGGAATTGATGATGGAATGAGGCAAGCCAGGATTTGCCCAACTTGTCTAGAACGAATTTCTAATAATTTATCTTCGCCTGAACAAATTAATATTTTGGAGGATTTAAAAATTCTAATGAATTTTCTTTCTGATTCTTCAAAGTGGAATCAAGATGTATTGGACCTCGTAATTCCACAACATCAAAGTATAAAGAAAAGGAAATCTAAAAAATCTGGAGAGATAAATATTGTGATAGCTTCACCTAGTGATGCTTGGTTAGAACGGAAGAATTTATTGGAAAAATTAGAAATTCAATTTAGACGTGGACATCATGAATCACATTGTTGTAAACGTTTAATCGTACATGGTTGGGAAGATTTAGCATCTCAACCAGGGTATCCTCAAGATATTATAAATCGTCAAATAATTTGCAACGTTGATTTTGTTGTCGCAATATTCAAATATAAACTGGGAACTCCAACAATTGATATTGCGACAAACCAAGAACGTTCCGTTTCAGGCACAGCGGAGGAGTTATTAGCAAGTTTGAATAATTCGATGGCCGACAAGCCTCTGGGTATGGCTTATTTCTATTCAAAAGCTCCTTCCGTTTCTGTTGATTTAGATGATCTTGAAATAATAAAAAATGACTGGGATACTTTGCAGAAATTTAAAAAAGATATACAAAACAAAATATTATATAAGCCGTATACTGAAACTGGTGATTTATTGCAGATTATAATTTCCGATTTGGAAACAAATATAATTGATTATTTCGAATAGATTTCAAGTTAATTAGTGTTAGTTCAATTCGATCGTTTTTAGTATTCTCTGGGAGAGTCAAAGATGTGCACCATTCCGAATTGAGAACAACAAACACAGGTATGCATTTTCACAAATTTGCATGTCAGGCTTGATTTCTCGCCGTACCTCTTACCACAACTCCTCCTTCCACCCGCGCCCCTTCGCCTATTGTGTGTATTGTATCATCACGCATTGTAAGTTAAAATGTCTATCTTTTTTAGAGTTTCTTTCCGTACATTTAACTGATTTTCATCCAGGCAGGGGATACACTTGGGACAAAGAGCGACAAGATCACGCTTCTCCATCTCAATGAGTTCTTCACTGCATGCTGAAGGAACAATCATCTCGGAAAGCTTCTCCATTGCCTCCTTGCGTTGATCGTCCGAAGGTCGGATATACACTGGTGAGACATCTCGGAATCATGCCCCACAATCACGCGGGCAAGAGCATGATCCGCCCTGCCGCATGCAGAACCGTGGTGGCTGTCGCCCGCAGTGAATGAAACGTATTTGGACAAACGCAACGCTTCCTCTGCCCCCTGAAACCCTCCGGCGTGTCATAATCCCCAGCATATGCAGATGCCATCCGAACTCGTAGGAAAGATACCGCATGCGATTATACTTCTCGGACAAAATAGGCTGCACATACTCATCTACCCACTCCAAGGTAAAATATGCTTTTCCAGGAGAGCGATGATCGGGACACGCATTTTCAAGAATGGCTCTCTCTCGGACTTGGTATTGATCCCGCCAATACAACTGCCTCATCAGCCTGCCCGAATTAAGTAATTTCACTTGTCCATTGTTTCCAAAAACCACAATCATGTACTGCAGTTGTCAGAAATAAAAACCCGCAAGTGCTCTATTTTAAACACTTGCGGGTTTGTAAAATTGGTAGCAGGGAGGTGATTTGAACACCCGACCAAAGGCTTATGAGTCCTCTGCTCTACCACTGAGCTACCCTGCCGTTAAGTGGTTGGTGCCGGAAAGCGGGGAGATATTTAGCCCGGATCGGAAAGAATGTCCAGATTTTTTTATGGGGCCGGAGCATTTTATGACGGCAACCCGCTTCTGCACCCAGAAAAATCATTGATGATGAACCGTTCTTTTCCTCCAACCGTTTCACATAGCCTGCGGCCCAGGCTATTCCTTGCGTCCGGACGTTTACGGCGCAGGGCGTCCTTATTCCTCCAGTCCCACGCCATTTACAGAGTGAGACAGGAAGTAGAGGCCCATGAAGATTTTCGGGTCCACCACTTTTCCCTGCCCTATCTGGTCCATCAGCCAGCCATGCACCAGCGGAAGAGGGATGCGGTGCACGATGATGTTTTCATGAGCCACCCCGCCGCCTTCCGATATTTGGTGCAGGCCGTCCGCCAGGTAGAAGGATACCATCTCCGTGGTCAATCCGGGAGAGGAGGGCCCCGTAAACAGGTACGTCCAGGCATCCGCCCGGTATCCGGCTTCTTCTTCCAGTTCCCGCCGGGCGGATTGCAGGGCGCTTTCCTCCCCTTCATCTCCGGAGATGCCCGCAGGCAGCCCGATGGTCCACGCGTGGAGGGGAACGCGGTATTCCTCCACCAGCAGGAGTTCGCCTTCTTTCGTCACGGCCACGATCATGACGGCGCCGTTGGCATTGACCCGGCGCACGTATTCCCATCTTCCCTCTTTCAAGAGTTCCAAAAATTTGCTCCGGCAGAGGGAACGGCATGTTTCCCCGGATTGTTCCATTTGTTTCATGATGCAGCCACGTTAGGTTTCCCGGCGCCTGTTGTCAACCATGCGGACCGCCTCCCTCCCACCCCTTCCCGGACTGTTCTGGTCCGGTCCCTGTAAGTGGTTGATTTCCGGCGGCGTAATCGTGTCCTTTTCGTCACCCGGGCAAGTAACAAAATTATAATTCATTGATAGCGAATAGAATATCGTGTCATGCAAGGAATATACTCAGGAGTACTAAATTATCGGATGACGCAAGCCTAAAATATTTTTAGGTGTGGAACCCCCGTGGAACGTAGAGCCGCGGAATGATGACTCACGCTGCTTCAAAAAGATATTTTTTCCTCAGACGCAAACCAGTACTTTGGCGCTTCCGTCGACCGGGGTGTCGAGCTGAAAGCGGATGAGTTCGCCTTCTCCATCCCGATGGACGCCATGAGCTGTCACGGCTGCGGATGAACCAGTCCCGGTTCCATCCGCAGGCGGCCTCGTAGCGAGACGGAAACGGCCTTACGGCCATTATATTAACCAGTAACATTTTTTATTTCCATAACAATGACGCCGCCATCAGAATTGTCAGCCACGTGGTCCAGGATCACAGGAGCCCTGCAAACAATCATGTCCCCGGAGGTGTATGGATTGTGGTTTCCCAAGTTTTCCCTCCTGGAGGATTCCGGCAAGACGCTGACGCTGGTGTGTGACGATCCCATGGCCGCCCTCTGGGTGGAGAACAGCTACACCCCGGAACTGAAGCAGGCCGCCATGCTGGCCCTGGGCACGGAACGCCAGGTAAAGTTCATCTGCGCGGACGAGGTTGCGTCCATGACGTCTTCCGAAGGCCAGCCGCAAAAACCTTCCTCCCGCACTAAAACGCCTCAGGTCCAGGATTCCTCTGCCACCCCGGCCAGAAAACCGCGCACCCCGGGAGCACGGGCGTCCCTGAATGATTTGTACACGTTCGATTCCTTTGTGGTTTACGAAGACAGCCGCTTTGCCTACAAGGCGGGCCTGTCCATCGCCCAGTCGGAACGCGCCCTGTTCAATCCCCTGTTCCTGTACGGGAAGTCCGGCGTGGGAAAAACGCACCTGCTCCAGGCCATCGGCCATGAGGTGCTTCACCAGGATTCCTCCGCCAATGTGGTGTACGTTACCGGAGAGCAGTTCGCCAACGAGTTTATTGACGCCTCCCGCACCCAGAACGGACAGAGCTTCGCCAAGCTGCGCCGCAAGTACCGGAAGGCGGACGTCCTGCTGGTGGACGACGTGCAGTTTATTTCCGGCAAGGAGAAGACGGTGGAGGAGTTCCTCCATACGTTTGACGAGCTGTTCCACGCCCACAAGACGATCGTGATCTGCGCGGACGCCGCCGCCTGCGATATTTCCAATCTGGATTCCCGCCTGGCCGCCCGTCTGGAATCCGGCCTTACGGTGGAACTGAACCTTCCGGACGACGAAGCGCGCCTGGAAATCCTGCGCAGCAAGCGCGACCGCGCCGGCATGAATGTTTCAGACGAGATTCTGGAGTTCCTGGCCAGCCGCATCCAGAAGAGCGTGCGCCGCCTGGAAGGGGCCCTACTCCGCGTAGCCACCTTTACATCCCTGTCCGGGGACATGCCGGACATCGCCAAGATCGAGCAGCTTCTGCGCGACATCCTGCGGGAGGAAAACAGCCGCATCCTGACCGTGGATTCCATCCAGAAGCGCGTGGCGGATTTTTACGAGCTCAAGGTGAGCGACCTGACCGGCAAGCGCCGCCCGAACAGCATCGCCTTCCCCCGCCAGATCGCCATGTACTTGAGCCGCCGCCTGACGGAGTGCTCCCTGAAGGACATCGGCCAGGCTTTCGGCGGCCGTGACCACGGCACCGTCATTCACGCCAATAAGCTGGTTGCCTCCCGCATGGAGGAGGATGTACGCGTGCGGGACATCGTCCTGCGGCTGGAAGAGGATTTGAAGGATTGATTCCCTCCCCCTCCGCATCCATGCCTGCCGTGCCGGAACAGCCCCGGTTCCGTTTCAGCATGCATTGCTTTTCAAGCGGCGGGAATGCCCCCGCGGCACAGGGGAGATGCGGGGGAGAATTAGCTTGAGGCCGGAGCGGTTTGGATTAGAATCACCCTGTTCCCATTGATTCCATGATTCACGCCGACCAGCTTTCCAAAGAGTTTGGCCGCTTTCAAGCGGTAAAGAATGCCTCCTTCCAGATTGAAAAGGGGGAGATCGTAGGGTTCCTGGGGCCGAACGGCGCAGGCAAGACCACGACTTTACGCATGCTGACCGGCTACCTGCCCCCCACCTCCGGCACCGCCACGATTGCGGGGTTCGACATCGTCAAGAATCCCCTGGAGGCGCGCAAACACCTGGGCTACCTGCCGGAGCACGTCCCCCTTTACGACGACCAGCGCGTGACGGAGTACCTGAAGTTCCGCGCCAGGCTTAAAGGCATCGGTTCCAAGCAGATCTGGCCTGCCGTCTCCAAGGTCGTGGAGCAGTGCGGCCTGGAACCCGTGCGCCGCAAGATGATCCGCACCCTTTCCAAAGGCTACCGCCAGCGTGTGGGCCTGGCGGACGCCCTGCTGGGCGAGCCGGACCTGCTGATTCTGGACGAACCCACCAACGGACTGGACCCCAACCAGATACGCCAGATACGGGAGTTAATCAAGGGCCTTGCCGCCAACCACACCATTATTCTTTCCACCCACATTCTCAGTGAGGTGGAGATGATCTGCAACAAGGTCATCATTATTGACCAGGGGACGATCAAGGCCGCGGATACTCCCTCCAACCTGACGGCCAACCTCCGCGCCGCCGGCAAGATCACGCTGGAGTTCCGCGGGGACCTAGCCCAGATCACGGAAAAGCTGGAAGCCCTGGAACACGTGAAGAAGGTGATCCACGAAGGCACGGACGCCGACGGCTGGCATACGCTGACCGTACGGGCGGAGGCCGGCACGGATACCCGTGAGAAGGCCGCGCGCCTCCTTGCGGAACAGGGCTGCCCCCTGCGCCATATTTACCGCCACACCCCCACCCTGGAAGAGGTGTTCGTGGAAATGACCCGTAAAGATTAACCGCCCGTTCCCTCCCCATTCACCACCCATCATTTTTCCTTTTCTCCCCATGTCTCCGGTACTCACCATTTTCAGAAAAGAACTCAGAAGCTACCTGACGACCCCGTACGGCTGGGTCATCCTGGCCTTCGTCATGGCGTTGCAGAGCGTTTCCCTGTCCGGCACGCTGAAGGCGTTCCAACTGGCCCCGCAGAAGGAAGGCATTCTGTTCTTCATCCTGCATTCCCCCATGTTCTGGTTTTACTTCCTGTTCATTTTCCCGCTGCTCACCATGCGCTCCCTGGCGGAGGAGGAGAAGACGGGAACGCTGGAATCCCTCCTGACCACGCCCATCAAGACCTGGCAGGTGGTCCTGGGCAAGTATTTCTCCGCATACGCCTTTTACATCATCCTGTGGCTGCCCATGCTGTTGTACCCCCTGCTGGCGGACTGGTCCAACCTGATCGTGCAGTGGATTTACGGTTATGACGCGGGCATGGTCCTTTCCTACCGTCTGGCGGACTGGGCCGGGGCGTACGCCATCCTGCTCCTGGTCGGCGCCTGGTTCACGGCCATCGGCATTTTCGCCTCATCCCTGACAGGCAGCCAGATTATCTCCGGCATCATCACCATCGGCCTGCTGGTGCTGATTTTCTTCATGGGGCTGATTCCCGTGGTATGGGGGGAATTCCCCGCAGCGGGGATTTTCCACTACATGTCCTGCTCGGAACATCTGGACCGCTTTTCAGCGGGGCTGATTGATACGCGCCCCATCGTGTTTTACCTGACCATGACCGTCCTGACGCTGGCCGTCACCATCCGCATCATTGACCACCGCCGCTGGAAGCATTGATTCACCTCCCATTCACCTTTTTTATTTTTATCTATGAGCGAAGCACCAGATAACCACGCCGCGGCCACGGAAGCCCCCCAGCCCCCCGCCCGCAAGGTCAAACGCCCCTGGATGACCTGGATCAAGCTTTTCCTGCTGTTCCTCATCGTCGTGTGCCTGAATTACGTGGGCTGCCATGAGTATTACCGCCGGGACCTGACGGAAGACCAGCGTTACGAGATTTCCCAGCAGAGCATCAACATGCTCAAGTCTCCTGAAATCCAGGACCGCAAGACGCCCGTCAAGGTCACGTTCGCCTTCCTGCGCACCACGCAGAACTACACCCGCATGCGCTCCCTGCTGGAGGAGTATGAACGCTACTCCAACGGAAAGGTGAAGGTGGAGTACGTGGACCCGCTTCGCCAGCCGAACAAGGCCCGGGAGATTGCGAACATTTACGGGATTGAGTTCAAGAAGAACCTGGTTATCATTGACGCCCGGGAAGATACGGAAAAAGCGCTCAAGACGTTTGAAGGCACCCAGGCGGACGCCGCCCATGTGCGCATCCTCCCCGGTGATTCCTTCGTGGTGTACGCTCCCAGCCCGGACGGCAAGAGCATGAAGGCGGTGGCCCTCCAGATTGAAGACATGATGACCGCCGGCATTTACGGGGCGGCCAACGGAGAACCCCGCAAGATGTACATCGCCGCGGACAAGAGCAATTTCAACGAGGCCCTGAGCAACAACCAGGAGGAGAGCATCTTCACCACCCTGGCCAAAATCTGCCGTTCCGTCAACCTTCAGCTCGTTCCCATCCGCATGAGCGGCCTGAAGGAGATTCCGGAGGACGCCGCGGGCTTCATGATCATCGGCTCCAAGTATGACCTGTCCCCGCAGGAGGCGGAGGTGCTGCAACGGTACTGGGCGCGCCCGAACGCCGCCGTGCTCGTGATGCTGGACCCCCTCCAGGATACGCCCAAGCAGCTGTACCGCTTCCTCCGTGAACAGGGCCTGCGCCCGCAGAATGACCGCGTGATGCTCCGCAACAGAAACAACCGCTCCGTGTTTGAGATTAACGCCATTTTCGCGCCCTCCCTGAACTGCACGCGCGAGTTCTGGAATTCCAGCACCGGGCTGGAAGGGGAAAGCATTTCCCTTATCCTGGATTCCGATAACGCGGCCATGGAGCAGAAGCGCATCACGCCGTATCCCCTCCTGGTTACGACGGAGGATTATTACGGGGAAACCAAGTACAACCAGTTCCCCGCCAAGTTTGACCCGCGGGAAGACAATCCCGGCCCCCTGATGATCGGAGCGGCCCTCATCCGCGGCAACGCCGGGGACGTGAACCAGAATAAAACCACCGGACGCCTGGTGCTGCTGGGCAATACGGACCTGCTCCAGCCCAGGCAGATCAAGCCGGAACAGCGGGACTTCATGCGCACGCTGGTCGGCTGGATGACGGACCGTGAGGAGCTGCGCGGCCTCGGCTCCCGCCATGACCTGACCGTCAAGCTGAACCTGGACCGCAACGCCCTGGGCATTCTGGAACTCCTGACAAACATCGGCCTTCCCCTGCTGGCGCTGCTGATTGCCCTGATTATCTGGAACACGCGCCGCCATTAACTCCACCACGCCCATCACCGGAAGCACATGCGCACATTCCGCTTCATCCTTCTTATCCTCGTCACCCTCGCCGCCATCGGCGCGGCGGTGCTCCTGACCGTTGACGGCAACCTGTCCCGCATCATCGGGCGCACCGCCTTCAGTTCCGGGGAACGGCTTTTCCCCTACACCCGGGAGGAAATGAACGAGGTTTCCTGGATGCGCATCAACTGCGTGGGGGACGTAGCGGAGTTCCGCCGCAGGCCCAACGGCGTCTGGTGGTGTGAAAAGCCGTGGGACGACCGCATGGACCCCCGCGCCGCAGCGGCCATCCTCCAGTATACGTATTCCACCAGCATCGTGGACGCGCTGCCCCTGCACAAGATTGATTCCGCCTCCCTGAAGGAGTTCGGCGTAAAGACCACGCCCGTCACCATCACCCTGAAGGAGATGAGCGACGACGGCAAGCGCTCCTCCACCGTGGCCCGCTACACGCTGGGTTCCCTCGCGCCCTGGCTGGTGGATGATCCGGAGAACAAGACCACGGATGACACCACGTACATGCAGACGGATTTTTACGGGCGGGATACCCGCATCCTGGTGGGCACCGGCAACATCCTGCCCCTCTTCAAGTCCGGCATCCGCCAGCTCCGGGACCACCGCCCCCTGCTCCTGCACCCGGCCCTGCCCGCCTCCATTGAAATCAACAACCACGGCCAGCGCATCGCCCTGGAACGGAAGGTTCCCGGAGGCCCCTGGAAAATCACCTACCCCCTTTCCCTGGATACGGACCCGGCCATGATGGATGTGCTGCTGGGAACCCTCCAGAAGCTGACCGCCGTACGCGTGTATAATCCGGAGGAAACCAGCGTGCCGGACATGACGGATGACCAGATCACCTCCGTCTCCATCAGGAATTTCACCGGGCGCCGCACGGAAGACGGCAAGTCACTGGAAAAGGAGGAAAATCCCGTCACGCTCCGCATTTACCCCCCTTCCGACAACGGGAGCATGTCCGAACTGGTGAAGGCCACCGTTTCCGACCGCAAGGCCGTGTTTGAACTGGCGCAAACCACAGAGGCCAACAAGGAAGTGCCCGGCGTGCGCAACATTCCGCTGGACCTGGGCCTTCTGCGCTCCAAGCAGCTCACGGACATCGGGGATTACAAAATCACCGGGCTTTCCATCCGCAAGAGTTTTCAGGATTACCCCACCATCGCCCGTTTCATTCAGGGAGATGAGAAGAAGGGCATCAAGCCCACCTGGCTGTACACGGCGGAAGGCTCCAGCTACCAGGAGGCCAATCCGGAGCACCTCGTCTCCCTCCTGAAAACCGTGAAACTGGGGAAGGTGGCGGGATTCGCGTCAGACAAGGCCACGGACCTTTCCGTGTACGGACTGGACAATCCCAGGATGACGCTCACCATGTCCCTGCTGCCCAAGCCCGGTGAAGAGCCCCGCGCTCCCGTGACGGTATTCTTCTCCAAGGGGACGGACGGTTCCTGGTATGGCCGCCAGGCCGGAAAGCCCACCGTCGCCATGCTGGATAACGCGTACATGAAGGACCTGCTGACGGACGCCCTGGCCTGGAAGAAGAAAAAACTGTTCTCTTTCAGCAGGTTTGACCTTAAGGAAATGCACCTGGAACGCATCGGTTCCGGCGGCCCGCTCGTCCTGAAATTCGACCGTCTGGACGATTCCTGGACGGCTTCCAAGGACGGGAAGGATGAAACCTTGAACATCAACCCGAACCGGGCCAACCGCTACCTGGACGAACTGGAAAAGATGGAAGTGAGCACCTGGCTGCCCTATACCGACGCCAGAGCGCACGAGGCCCTGAAGAATCCCGTTTTCCGCCTGAAACTGCTCCTCCAGGTTTACAAGGAGGCGGCTCCCGTCCAGGCCCATGACGGCTCCGGCGAGGTCACTTTCGCCGCAGAACCGGAAATGGAGGAAAAAGTCGTCACGCTGGAAATAGCCCCGGCGGGAGAGGCCGGATACAGCAGGTTTTATTACGGCAGGGTGAATACCTCCCCGAATTACTTTATCCTGAATATGGACGCCGTGCGCCTGCTGGGCGCCAGCCTCTCGGAAGACAATTAACCATTCCTCCCGCATGAGTATTGAGCTGCACACCGTGACCTCTTTTCTGGACGGAATCCTTTCCGTGGATTCCATTCCGGACGCCCCCCGCGCCCTGAACGGCCTTCAACTGGAAAACAGCGGCACTGTTTCCAGAGTGGCCGCCGCCGTGGACGGCTCGGAACAGGCCATTCATGCGGCGCTGGACATGGGGGCGGACCTGCTCCTCCTGCACCACGGCATTTTCTGGCAGTCCATGCAGCCCGTTACCGGCATCGCGTACCGGAAGCTGAAAGCCGCCATGAACGGGAACCTGGCGATTTACGCCGCCCATCTTCCGCTGGACGTCCACCCCGTGTACGGCAACAACGCCCTGCTGGCCAAGGCCTGCGGAATCCGTCCATGCTCCAATGAAGGGCTGGACTACCACGGCGTTTCCCTAGGCACGCACGGGGAATTCCCCGGTACGTGCAGGGAACTGGCGCAGCGGCTGGAAGCCGTCCTGGGCGCTCCCGTGCAGGCTTTCTGGGCGGCTCCCCCGGATGCCCCGGCCGGAGACGTTTTCATCTGTTCCGGAGGGGCCGGGGATGACCTGGCCCAGGCCGCGGCCCTCGGCTGCCGGACCTACGTTACCGGGGAAGGCTCCCACTGGAACATCCCCATGGCCCGGGAGTTGGGCATCAACCTGGTCTTCGGCGGCCACTACTTCACGGAGACGTTCGGCGTGAAGGCCCTGGGGCTTCTTCTCACGGACGTTTACGGGCTGGACTGCACGTTCATTGATCTGCCGCCCTCCGCCTACAGCCATTGACCAAACGCTACGGAGCATGAATCTGACCACGGACGACGCCGACGGAAAAATCCGCCTGGACCAATACCTTGCCGCCCACCTTCCGGAACTTTCCCGTTCCAGAATACAGAGCCTGATCAAAAGCGGGGACGTGCTGGTCAACGGCTCCCCGGCCAAGCCCAAAAGCCCCGTTGCCCGCGGGGATTCCATCACCGTCAGCATTCCGGAGCCGGAACCGGCAGAAGCCCGGCCACAGGACATCCCGCTGGACATCCTTTATGAAGATGAAGACGTGGTGGTCATCAACAAGGAAAGCGGCATGGTCGTTCATCCCGCAGCCGGCAACCCGGACGGCACCATTGTGAACGCCCTGCTCCATCATTGCGGGGATCTTTCCGGCATCGGCGGCGTGGAACGCCCCGGCATCGTCCACCGCCTGGACAAGGACACGTCCGGCTGCCTGGTCATCGCCAAGAATGACGGCGCCCACCAGTCCCTGACGACGCAGTTTGCGGCCCGCAGCACGGAAAAACGGTACCTGGCCGTCGTCCAGGGCATTCCCTCCCAGAGTTCCGGCACGGTTTTCACCCACATCGGCCGCCACCCCGTCAACCGCCTGAAAATGGCGGTGGTCAATCCGGGTTCCGGGAAAGCCGCCATTACGGATTACGACCTGCTGTGCGCAGACCCCGCTACGGATTCCTCCCTGGTCCTGTGCACACTGCATACGGGCAGAACGCACCAGATACGCGTGCACATGCTGCACCTGGGCCATCCACTCATCGGGGACCCCATTTACGCCAAACCCGCCCGGCAGAAGGCAAAACCCGGCAGGCTCATGCTCCACGCGTGGCGCCTGGGCTTCGACCACCCGCGCACGGGAAGGCGCATGGAGTTTGAAGCCCCCGTTCCACCGGAATATACGCCGTGGCTCCAGCTCTTCCCCAACGGGCTCTACGGAGCCATTCCGGAGCCCCGCCCCATGGAGAAAGAGGGAGAACAAAGCTGAAGCGTTCCTGTTCCAGGGCCAGGAAGAAGCTCCTCCCCGGCGCCCCTATTTTTTCCCAGCCTCCGGCTTGCAATACTTGCGCCAGTCTTTCAGCAGCGTGGCCGGATGCCCCGTAATGATGACCTTGCCCGTACTGTCCACAATGCCCAGCCGCGGAATGGCGCCTCCCGGCTTGTAGCCGGGAATGCCGTTGCCCTTCTTCGGCTTGACGATGGGGAACTTCATCCGCTCCTCCTTGGCCCATGCCTTGGCGGCCTCCTCCGTCTTGTCACAGGAAAACAGCACCAGTTCCACATCATCCGTCTGGCGCACCTTGCGGTAAGTCCGCACCACATGGGGCATTTCCCGGCAGCAGGGGCCGCACCAGCTGGCGGAATAAAGGAAAAGGTAATATTTGGCCTTCGGGTTCGGCCTGTCCTTGGTTAAAAAATCAGCTTTTTCCAGCGCCTTTCCCACAGGAGAAACAGCCGCCTCCGCCCCCTGGGAGGCGGGAACATCCGCACAGGCGGAGAAAATTCCGCCGGCACTGCATCCGGCAAGCGTGAACATGACAGAGCACAGTTTGATAGATTTTTTCATATCATCATCATTATCAATGAATGGAATACCAGTCAAGCAGGATTGTTTGACGGGGTGCATTCCGGAAAGGGGAAGACTGGGGAGGAAGAGCGGCTTTCAAGGCGCCGGGAAAAAAGCTGAATGGAGGAACGGAAGTTTTCCATCCGTTTTCACCTATTGAGAGCCGGGAAACCGTCAGACGACTGGACGGCTTCCCGGCCCTGTAAACAATTCAGCAGCGGTCGGAACGATGGTCCCTTGATCCCCCCGTCTACCTGGCGGGAGCATTCAGGTCCACGGTCACCTTTACGGGAATATCCATGGTTTTGACGCCCTTGTTCACCGCCACCACGGCTTTCATTTTAGCGGGCATGTTCTTTACCTGGTACGTATAAGTGCAGGATGGAACGGAACCGAAGCTGAACGAACTTTTGGAGACGTCCATGACATCCAGCTTGCCGCCCTTCGCGTCAGTCAGCGTTATTTCCTCCACATTGAGCGTATCTTTGAATTCCAGCTCCACTTCACCGGAAGCCTTGCCGTGGTCCTTGGCTGCCTTTACGGTAATCTCCATGCCTTCCACCTTGAATTTGGCGCCCTTCCGCGCGTCAAATTCCTGGCCGGGCAAAGTCGTGGTTCCCTCGGAAACCTTCATTTTAACCACTCCGGCCAGCTTCAGGGGAAACACGGGCCTCTGTTCCAGCCCCAGGGAATGCTTGGCAAATGCTCCGGAATCACCAATGCGGGTAAAGAAATTGTCGAATTTGGCTTTTGTCCTGACGCCGCGGCCATCCGTAACTTCAAGCTGTGAGTCCTCACCGCCCTTAACGAATTTACAGCCCTTGGGGGCAACGAAGCCCAGCCCCACCTCCACGGCTTTATTATTTTTAGTGAACATGTCATCCACACCGTCAGGATCAGGAAAGGACAGGGAGACACCGGAAACATAAACGTTCACGGGCTCCGCCTTCTGGGCACGGGCCACATGGGAAACGGCGCACGCACAGCACGCCACGGCAGTCAGTAACAACGGTTTTTTCATCATGTTGAGGAGGAATGAACTTACCTTGCATCTTCCGTGCATGCAAGAAGAATCCGCCATGGCGGCAACGCCCCTTTAATCTTGATTTGCCCCCCCGGAACCGCTACCCTGACGCGGCCTTAAACATTCAGCTTTCACAGAGACATGGAGAACACCAACCACGGAGAGGAAACCTCTCCGGACATTCCCCCCCGGCAGCAGAAAAGCGGAAATCCGGATGAACAGACCACCGCCCTGGCGAAGGCGCGCCAGGCCATTGACGAGGTGGACGCCCAGATCGTGGAGCTGCTGAAACACCGCGCCCGCTGGGTGCATGAAGTTGGGCGCATTAAAAAGGAACATGATTCCCCCATCTTCGTTCCGGAACGGGAAACGGCCCTGCTCAACAAGCTGAACAGCCTGAACGCGGGCGTGCTTCCGGAGGCTTCCCTCCAGGCCATTTACCGTGAAATCATTTCCTGCTCCTTTTTCCTGGAAGGCGGCCTTACCATCGCCTACCTGGGCCCCAAAGGAACCTGGAGCCATCAGGCCGCGCTCAAGCAGTTCGGAAAAAGCTGCAAGCTGATCGCCTGCCAAAGCTTCAAGGACGTATTTGACATGGTTGACCTGGGAAAGGCGCAATACGGCGTGGTGCCCGTGGAAAATTCCTCGGAAGGGGCCGTCTCCCCCGTCATGGACCTCTTCGCCACTTCCTCCCTGAAAATCTGCGCCCAGATCAACCTGAACATCCGTTATGCCCTGATGGCGGACGTTCCGCGGGAGCACATCCGCATCCTGTATTCCCATCCGCAGGCCCTCGGCCAGACGCGGAACTGGATTCTGCGGCACTTCCCGAACGCGGAAGTCGTGGAAACGTCTTCCACCACCAAGGCCAGCATTCTTGCTAAGGAGAACGCGTCCATGGGCGGCGCCTCCCTGGGCTGCCCCCTGGCCGCGGAACTGTTCGGCCTGAACATTCTGGAAGAGGACATCCAGGACCAGCCCGGCAACACCACCCGCTTTGTCGTCATTGGCCGCCAGGACACGCAGCCCAGCGGCAGGGACCGCACGTCCCTGCTCATCCGCATCCAGCACAAGCCCGGCACCCTGGCGGAAGTCATCAACTGCTTCCAGAGGCATAACAACAACCTCATCCGCATTGAATCCCGCCCCTCCAAGTCCATCAACTGGGAGTACGTGTTTTACATAGACGCCGTGGGCCACATCCAGGAATCCCCCCTCCGGGAGACCCTTCCGGAGCTGGAACAGCACTGCTCCATGCTGAAAATCCTGGGCAGTTACGCGGATACGGACATCGTTTGACCGGTCCGGCCTTTCCTTACCCCCACACCATTCCGAAAGATCATGAATATCGCCACGATTGCCGCCCTGGCCGCAGCCCTGGGGCTTCCCGCTTTCTCCCAGCTGGGCGCCACTAAAATCGTTACTGAGGACGGCCGGCCCGCCCTGGCCCTGGATGAAGCATTCGCAGCCCGGCTGCGCAGCGGAAATACGGCGCCCGATGCGGCCGCCCCGGTTCCCGCGGTATTTTCCGCGCCCGTCCCCGTCCTCCCCCTGCCCGCGGACGCCAACCACGCCGCCGTGAAGGAAACGGCGGAAGAACGCAACCGGCGCATGGAGTGGTGGCGGGACGCCAAATTCGGCATGTTCATCCATTACGGCCTGTACTCCGGGCTGGCGGGGGAATGGAAAGGCAAGCCCGGCGGGTCCGAATGGATTCAGAAGAACGTGGAGGCGGATACGGATTCCTACGCCGCGGAAGCCCTCCCCCTGTTCAAGCCCAGGGAGGGCCTGACGGAAGAATGGGCCCAGCTAGCGCAGGACGCAGGGTGCCGGTACGTGGTGCTGACCAGCAAGCACCATGAAGGGTTCGGCCTGTTTGACAGCGCCCAGACGGATTACGACGCCAAAAGCGCCATCAACCGGGACATCATCCGGGAGTATGTGGATTCCTGCCGCAAACGCGGCTTGAAGACGGGCCTTTACCACTCCGTCATTGACTGGCACCACCCGTCCTATGACAACACCATCTGCCCGGACCTCTGCTACCCCGCCGGGCAGGCAGAGATGCTTAAAAAGAAGAACATCCCGCGGGACCACGCCGCCTACCAGAAGTACCTGCACGCGCAGGTCAGGGAGCTCATGACCCGTTACGCGCCCATTGACATCATGTGGTGGGATTACTCCCAGGGAGCCATGGAGGGCGCCAAAGGCTGGAAAGCCCCGGAACTGATGGACATGGTGCGCTCCATCAATCCCGGCGTCATCATGAACAACCGCCTGTACGCGTATTCCGGACTGAACAAGGACCAGGCCGGCACACTGGACCTGCGCTGCGGGGATTACATCACCCCGGAACGCTTCATCCCCCGCCGCGGCTATCCCGGCGTGGACTGGGAATCCTGCATGACGGTGAGCGACAAGTGGGGCTACAACCGGTATGACACCAACGTCAAGTCTCCGGAAACCGTCATTGAAAAACTGGTGGAATGCGTCACCAAGGGCGGCAACCTCCTGCTGAACGTGAACCCGATGGCGGACGGAACCATTCCGGAAAAAGTGGCCGCCACCATGCGCGGGGTGGGCCAGTGGCTCAAGATTAACGGAGAGGCCGTGTACGGCACGCGGGCCTTCACGGAACTGGACCAGCCCGCCTCCATCAACCGGAACGGGGACATCTTCGTGTTCCTGACTCCGCCGCCGGACAAGGGCCCGGCCCAGCCGCCCAGTGAAGGGACCATGAAGGAACTGACGGAAGGCGCGGAGTACGCCCGCATGAAGCCCCTGGATTCCACCGGGTACGAAGAGGACGAGGGCACGGCCATCACCCTGCCCACAGGATATTCCAGGGCCGTTCTTCTGGGGGACAACACAGCCCTTCCCGTCGTCAACGGCACGGTTCTGTTCAAGGCGCACGAACATTCCAAAACGCCTTGTTCCGTCATTAAACTGAGCAAATAGCCCTTTTTTCCACTCACTTTCCTTATGGAGGAAGACCTTTTTTCCCTGGCGTCCGGCAAACAGGCGCCGCAGCAGGCGGGGAATGACGCGGCCGGCGCCGGAACGCCGCAGGAAAACGCCGTCCCCGCCCGGCCGGACCAGGCGGAGGAAGCCGTGCGCCGCCGCGCGGACCACCTGCGTTCCGAGCTGCGCCGCCATAACCGGCTGTATTATGAACAGGCGGAACCGGAGATTTCCGATGCGGAGTATGACGCCCTGTTCCTGGAGCTTGAAAAGCTGGAACAGGCCCATCCTGAACTGGCTGACCCGGATTCACCCACGCGCCGCGTAGGGGGCGCGCCCCTCCAGGGATTCAACCAGATCAGGCACACGGTCCCCATGCTGTCCATTGACGACATTTTTGAGCAGAGGGACGCTCCCGTTCCGGATGAGGAGCTGGTGGAGTTTTACAACAAGCTGGTCAAGACGCTGAAAACGGAGCATGTGCCCGTCTCCGTGGAACCCAAGATTGACGGGGTGGCGGTGACCATCATGTACCGCGGCGGCCGGCTGGCTTATGCGGCCACGCGCGGGGACGGAGACGTGGGGGATGACGTGACGGCCAATATCCGCACCATCCGCAGTATTCCGCTCACCCTGCCTGCGGGAGCCCCTCCCGTGCTGGAGGTGCGCGGAGAAGTTTTCATGCCCAATGAGGCTTTTGCCAAACTGAATGACGAGCGGGACGCGGAAGGGCTCCCCGCCTTCGCCAATCCGCGCAACGCCACCGCCGGAACCCTCAAGCAGCTGGACTCCCGGCAGGTGGCCGCCCGGCCCCTGGCCTTCCTGGCCCACGGTCTGGGCACGTATGAAGGCCCGGAACTGAAGAACGTCAAGGATTTCTGGGACATGCTGCACCGCTGCGGCATTCCCGCCAATGAACCGGTGTATTATACGGATACCCTGGAAGCCACCCGCCAGGCGGTGCGGGATATTGACCAGCTCCGCCACACGCTCCCCTACGGCACGGACGGCGCCGTCATTAAAATCAGCTCCATGGCCACGCGGGAAGTTCTGGGCGCCACGGCGCGCGCGCCCCGCTGGTCCGCCGCATACAAATTCCCCCCGGAACAGAAGGAAACTCCCCTGCTGGACATCACTGTGCAGGTGGGCCGCACCGGCACCCTGACGCCCGTGGCGGAACTCAAGCCCGTGCTGCTTTCCGGCTCCACCGTATCCCGGGCCACCCTACACAATCAGGATGAAATCGACCGGAAGGACGTCCGCATCGGTGACACCGTGCTGGTGGAAAAGGCAGGAGAAATCATCCCCGCCGTGCTGAAAGTGATCCTTTCCAAACGCCCGGCGGACGCCAGGCCCTACAGCATCCTGGAAGCCACCGGAGGCCTCTGCCCCGCCTGCGGCAATCCCATTATGAAGGAGGAGGGGAAAGTGGCCTGGCGGTGTACCAACTTCACATGCCCCGCCCAGGCCGTATCAGGCATCACCCATTTCTGCTCCCGCGCCGCCCTTGACGTGGAAAGCATCGGCTCTTCCGTGGCGGAAGCGTTGAGAAATTCCGGGCTGGCCTCTTCCCCTCTGGACCTTTTCTTCCTGAAACTGGACCAGCTTGCCAACCTGAACCTGGGCACGCCGGAGGAACCGCGCCGTTATGGGGAAAAGAATGCCCAGAAAGCGCTGGACGCCCTGCAATACGCCCGGGAGCTTCCCCTGGAACGCTGGCTCGTGGCCTTCGGCATTCCGCTGGTCGGGGAAGTGGTGGCCAAGACTCTGGCGGATACGCATCCGGACCTGGAGCATGTGGCGCATTCCGCGTACCTGCGGGACATCATACGCCTGGATGAACTGATGGAACAGGCCGCCAAGGCCAACCCCAACACCCGGGAAAACAGAAAGGCGGTGAAGGAAGGCGCTCTTTCCGCGGAAGCGGCGCAGGAACGCTACCGGGAGCTGACGGAGGAAATCGACCGCGTGACCGCTCCCTATCTGGAAACGGGCTACCTGCGCAAAAACACGGGCAAGCTCAGCTACGGCTCGGAAACAGGCGTGGCCGCGGCCAAATCCCTCCAGAGCTTTTTCACCTCCGCGGCGGGGAACCATACGCTGGAAGTCCTGCGCGGGCTGGGCATCAATCCCCAGTCCCAGTCCTACCGGGCCAACCTTCTGGAAGCTCCGGCGGGAGCCCTGTCCGGCAAGACCTTCGTCATCACCGGAACGCTGAGCCATCCGCGGGACTACTTTGAAGACCTCATTGCCGCGCACGGGGGGAAGGCCACCGGAGCCATTTCCAAATCCACCTCCTACCTTCTGGCAGGCAGCGGCGGTGGCTCCAAACGGGACAAGGCCGTCAAGCTGGGCGTGCCCGTCATTTCCGAGGAAGATTTCAACAAGCTGATCGCAGATTAAAGAACATCCTCCACCCTTTCCCGTCCCCTGTCCCGCCTGCTTTTTTCCGTGCGCCGCCTGCCGGGAATTTAATTCCGGAATCCTGCAAAAAAGCTTGCTACGGGGCGTCATCTCCCCCCTAATAACCGCGTATGCTGAACCTGCCTAACGCCATTACCCTGACACGGATTGCCCTGGTAGTCGTCTTCACGGCAGCGGTCAGCATAGCGGACCAGCATTCCTGGGGGTACCTGGCCGCGCTGGTCACCTTCATCCTGGCGGCCTGCACGGACTGGCTGGACGGGTACCTGGCCCGCCGCCTGAACCAGGTCACCACCTTCGGCAAGCTGATTGACCCCCTGGCGGACAAGATTGCCGTTTCCGCCGCGTTCATTTACCTGACGGGCGTAGGGCTGTGCCCGGTCTGGGTCACCATCCTCATCATCAGCCGGGAATTCCTGGTCACGGGCCTGCGCCAGATCGCGCAGGACCACGGCGTCATCATCCCCGCGGGCACGTCCGGGAAATGGAAAACCGCCTTCCAGCTGGCTTTCTGCATCGCCTCCCTGCTGGCCCTGACCTGGATGCACACGCCGGAATACCTGCCCTCCTTCCTGGACCAGCTTGCGGCGCTCTGCCTGTGGTACGGGTCCGGAGCTTCCAATTTCCTGTACCAGCTCACGCTGTGGGGTTCCATCATCCTGACCGTTTATTCCGGAGCCGTTTATTGCGTGGGAGCGCGCAAATTCCTCCAGCGCTGAAATACATCCCTCCGGCTGGCCCGGCGCTCCGCACAAGGCACGGGCTTTTAAAAGAAATCTGCTGACGCTCAAGCTAATATTCAGTTACAGCAAGCTCTTGCGGCGCGTCCTGCCCTCCCGGCCACTTCTTCCTGATTTCCATCAGCCGGGTTCCATCTTTCAACCTCCCTTCCGCGTCCTCCGGAACTGCCGGAAAAGGATTCATGACGTGCGGGACGTTTTTATTTCTCTTGACGTCTGGTCTTCGCCGTGTTTTTATGGCCCTGTTCCCGCCGAATGGTGCTTGGTTGTTGATTTTGATAGTCATTTGCGGTTGGCGGAATACGGGCGTCTCCGTATTGATCCTTTCAGTATCGCTCCTGCGGACTTCTTTTTGTTCCGCGATTGTCGTGATTCCGTCAGTTCATTGCAGCCGAGGCGCATTCACAGACACATCAATAGACATGGTATCCACCACATTCAGGGAGCTTGGCTTGTCGGCTCCCATTCTCCGCCAATTGGAGAAACTGGAGTACAAGACCCCCACCCCCATCCAGGCAGCCTGCATCCCCCTGCTGCTGCAGAACAAGGACCTGATGGGACTGGCGCAGACCGGAACCGGCAAAACGGCCGCGTTCGCCCTGCCCCTCATTCAACAATTTTCAGAACAACCCAGAAAGCCGCTTGCCCGCCAGGTCAGGGCGCTCATCCTGAGCCCCACCCGGGAACTGGCCGCGCAGATTCATGACAACATCTGCGCCTACGCCAAAGGGCTGAACCTGTCCACCGCCGTCATCTTCGGCGGCGTGGGGTACGGCCCCCAGTTCAAGAAGCTGGCCGGCGGCCTGGATATTCTGGTAGCCACGCCCGGCAGGCTGATTGACCATCTGGAACGCCAGACCGTCAGCCTGGGCGGTGTGGAAACCCTGATTCTGGACGAAGCGGACCACATGCTGGACATGGGATTCGCTCCGGCCCTGAAAAAAATCGTCGCCAAAATCCCGAAGAAACGCCATACCCAGATGTTCTCCGCCACGATGCCGGACAACATTCTGCAACTGGCCCAGTCCCTGCTTCAGGAACCGGAAACGGTCATGGTCACCCCCCCGGCCGCCACGGCGGACAGGGTGGAACAGTCCCTCTGCATGGTTGGCTCCCAGGCGGAGAAAAGGCCCCTTACCCTGGACCTGCTGGAACAGCAGGAACAGCCGGGACGCACGCTCATCTTCACCCGGACCAAGCACGGCGCAAACCGCCTGGCCTCCTTCCTGACCGGAAAGGACCACCCGGCCTCCGCCATCCACGGCGACAAAAGCCAGGGCACGCGCGAACGCATGCTGCGGGAATTCCGTTCCGGGGAAACGCCCATTCTCGTCGCCACGGACATCGCCGCCCGCGGCATTGACGTGAAGGACGTGCAGCTCGTCATCAACTACGACCTGCCGGAAGAACCGGAAGTCTATGTGCACCGCATCGGCCGTACGGCACGCGCCGGAGCCGCCGGGCAAGCCATCGCCCTCTGCTCCCCGGATGAAATCAGGAAAGCCAGGGACGTGCACAAGCTGCTGGGACGCCTCCTTCCCGTACACGCGTCCAGCGCCGCCGTACCGTCTGAATTGCAGGCG
The DNA here is from genome assembly GCF_018709685.1 of Akkermansia muciniphila. Classification (GTDB taxonomy): domain Bacteria; phylum Verrucomicrobiota; class Verrucomicrobiia; order Verrucomicrobiales; family Akkermansiaceae; genus Akkermansia; species Akkermansia muciniphila_E. The sequence goes on along the minus strand of NZ_JABDHQ010000006.1, from coordinate 146,256 downwards.
GTTCCCGGCACGCACAGGGAAAGAAAAAACTCCATGCAGGAAAACCGCTCCGCATCCCGCAGGGGGCCGCGGAAAGGTTACGGAAGGCGGAATACCGCCGGAAGACACGGAAGCCGCATGGGCGCCTGATTTTAATCATTCAAAAAATCTTTTGAACAAAATCGGGGGCTGCGGAGTCTCACTTGCTACAAACGGTTCACCGGACCGTTCCAGTCGGGAAGCTTCAACAGGAGTTTCAATCATGAAAATCGTCTCGTCCATCATCAAGACACTGTGCGTGGGTACCATCGGTTCCCTCGCCTGCCAGGCCGCCATGCAGGCTTACGCGGATGACGTTCCCTCCACCTTCGTGGAAGGCAACTATTCCCCGGAAGTAGCCCGTTACGTGCAGAGCATCGCAGGCGTGGCGCTGGCCTCAGGCATTCATGATTATGACGAAAACGCCACCAGCAGCTACCAGGTTCTGGCTCAGGTTCTCAACAGCGGCAATACAACTGATCTGCCGGAAGACCTGAAACGGGCCATTGAAATGCTGGCCAGCTACGTCCCCGACCCGAACGCGACCATTCAGCCGATTCTGACCAAAAAACAGATTGAGAGGATGGAGCAGATGGCGGACCGTATAGAAAACCTGATGGAGGAGAAGTACGGAGTGGACCTGGAAGACTGCATGAACATCATGAAGCATGCATTAGGCTCGTCCATTCCGGAAATCCTCCGTTCCTGTGACATGGAAGGCACGCAACTGCCTACCACCACCGTTTTCCGCCCCAGGCTGGGCAAGGCGCTGAATGAAGCCTACGCCAGGCTTGCCGCGCCAGCACTTCCCGCCGCTGAGGTGGCAAAGTAACCGGACCATCTACGGACGACCGGGAAGATGATCCCGATTCTACGGCACGCGGACCCCGTCAAGGTACCCTGAATATGAAGCCGCAAGAAACGGAATGATCTTCCCCGTCGCCAGGAACGGAAACAACACCGCCGCCGGCGACACCACGCAACCCCCTCCGGATGTCCTCCGATGCAGGGCCGATGCTTCGGAACGCGGTGCAGCTATACGCTCACCCCATTTCAATCCCAGGCAACGGCATGCAACATCGGCACAACCGGAGAATGCAACCCACAGGCCCCGTCCTTCCCGCACTGCGGCAGGAATGGGGCCTTTTTCGTGCCCGCGCGTCCTGAAACGCTCCTCCTTTTTCCCCCTCCGGCATGGGAAATATCTTCCCCGCATGGGAATATATTTTTTACACCATCCGTGAAAGAAAGATTCTCAAGCCCCGGTATCTATGGCAAACTAAGGACTCAAATCCTTCCCTACATTTACCATCCATGGATAATTCATCATCACGCCGTCGTTTCCTTCAGACCCTGGGCCTCGCTACCGGAGCCCTGGCTGCCGGTCCCTTTGCCAACGCCCAGGAAGTGGCTCCTCTGGCTCCCCGGAAGATCACCGTTCCGGACCCGAACATCATCGGCCCCATGACCACGTGGCCCCCGCGCAAGCCCGGCGCCATTTACATGGGCGGCTTCAAGGCCCCCAAGCTGGACAAGGTTCGCGTGGCCTTCGTCGGCGTGGGTGAACGCGGTTCCATGCACGTGGGCCAGATGGCCGTGATTGAGGGCGCGGAAGTCGTCGCCATCTGTGACGTGTATAAAGACTGGGCGGAACGCAATGCCGCGCTGGTGGAAAAGAAGACGGGCAAGCGCCCCCCCATTTTCACGGACGGCCCGGAAGACTACAAGCGCATGATGAAGGAAATCAAGCCGGACGCCGTCATCGTGTGCCCCAGCTGGGAATGGCACTGCCGCGTCACCTGCGACGTGATGAAAATGGGCGCCCACGCCTTTGTGGAAGTGCCTATGGCCGTCTCCATCAAGGAACTCTGGGAAATCGTGAACACCTCCGAGGAAACCCAAAAGCACTGCATGATGATGGAAAACGTCAACTACGGGCGTGAAGAACTCATGTACCTGAACATGGTGCGCCAGGGCGTCATCGGCGACCTGCTGTACGGAGAAGCCGCCTACATCCACGAGCTGCGCGGCCAGATGAAGCAGGTGGACCGCGGCACCGGCTCCTGGAGAACCTACCACTACGCCAAGCGCAACGGCAACGTGTACCCCACGCACGGCCTCGGCCCCATCGCCCAGGACATGAGCCTGGCCCGCACGGAAGACTGCTTCGGCAGGCTCGTTTCCTTCTCCAGCCCGGCCTTGGGCCGCGCCGCGTACGCCAAGAAGAATTTCCCGGCAGACCACAAGTGGAACAAGCTGGACTTCGCCTGTGGCGACATGAACACCTCCATCATCAAGACCACCATGGGCCGCACCATCCTGGTGGAATGGGATGAAACCAGCCCGCGCCCGTATTCCCGCCTGAACCTCATTCAGGGCACGCTGGGCACGCTGGCCGGCTTCCCGACACGCGTGGCCGGTGAAAAGCTGGGCAACGGCAATTACCATGAATGGATTGAAGGCGCTGAAAAACTTGCCCCCATTTATGAAAAGTACGATCACCCGCTCTGGAAGCGGGTAGGCCCGCTGGCCCTGAAGATGGGCGGCCACGGCGGCATGGACTTTGTGATGCTCTTCCGCATCATTGAATGCCTCCGCAATGGGGAACCGATGGACCAGAACGTTTATGAAGGCGCCTTCTGGTCCTCCGTCTCCGAGCTTTCCGAATACTCCGTGGCCCAGGGCGGCATCCCGCAGGTGTTCCCGGACTTCACCCGCGGAGACTGGAAAACGACCGCCCCTCTGGGCATCGTCCAGTAAAAAACCCCTTCCCTCTCCGGCCTGGGCCCCCCCGCCCTTACAGCGGGTTTTCAGGCCGGAGAGGATTTCCCGTTCAGAAAACAGGCCGCTGCAAAGCGCGCCTGTTTTTTATTGGCGTGAATAACGGTTGCGGAGAGGGCAAAACAACTGTAACGGCGCGGAAGAACGCCGGATGTTATGGAGGCCGGCCCGAATTCAGGGGGAATTCCTCAACTGCCCCTGACAGGCGTACCCGACGTCAGCGCGTACGTTTTTTCCCTGCCGTTGACGACCACCCGCACGGATTGCGCCACCGGGGAGGAAAGGCGGAACTGAGTCACCCTGCCGTCCTTCCAGTCCATGTCCACGGTGATGTTGCCGCGGGCTTTCAGCCCGCGCACGCTCCCGTTTTTCCATGCTTCCGGCAGCGCGGGCAGAAGATGCAGACGGCCCGTGTGGGACTGGAGCAGCATCTCCACAAATCCGGCCACGATGCCCATGGTTCCGTCCACCTGCATGGGCGGATGCGTGGTGAACAGGCTGTCCATCATGCTGTGGCGCATCATGCCCTGAAGCATTTCATACGCCTTGTTTCCGTCCAGAAAACGCGCCCACAGGCTGGCGCGCCACGCCCAGGTCCAGGAGCGCCGTGAATCTCCCGTGGTTCCGCGTGCCAGCAGGGATTTGCGGGCGGCCTCCGCCCATTCCGGCGTTTTTTCCGGGCTGATCTGGCTGCCGGGATAAATGGCAAACAAATGTGAGGTGTGCCTGTGGCGCGGGTCCCAGGAAGCTCCCGGCTTGCGCGCTATCATCCATTCCAGCAGCAAGCCGTCCTCCCCCACCCGGGGCCCGGCCAGCAAATTCCTTTTGGCGGCCAGTTCCTTCCTCCAGGCGGCGTCCACGCCCAGGATTTCCGCGGCCTGTACGGTATCATTAAACAGTTCCCACACGATCTGCTGGTCATGCGCGCAGCCGTCCTCCCTGGGGCCGTGCTCCGGAGACCAGCCCAGGGGGGCCACCAGCGTTCCTTCCTTCACGTCCTTCAAATCGCGCGCGGCCACGTCCGGCGTCACCTTCCTGTCCTCCGTCCGGAAATTGCTTCCGCCCGCGTGCAGGGTTTTTAACTGGCTTTCCCAGAAGCGGCAGATTTCCTTCATCATGGGATAGGCCGTCGTTTTCAGGTATTCCCGGTCCAGCGTAAACAGGTAGCGCTCCCACAGGTGCAGGGCGTACCAGGCGGAAGCCGGCTTGTTCCATTTGAACCCCTGGCCGCCGTAAATATTCTGGGCGGTCCGGGACGTCCAGCCCGGGGCGGGTTTTCCGGCAGCCGTTTTGAACTCTGCCGTCTCCCGGGTGATTTTGCGCGCGGCAGGGGCCATTTCCCGGATGTAATCCACCAGCGGACCATAGCACTCCGTGAGGCCGGCGGGCAGAACGCCCCAGTAGCACATCTGGATGTTGATGTTGTTGTGGTAGTCGGAATCCCACGGCGGAATGAGGCTGTAATTCCACAGGCCCTGAAGGTTGGCGGGCAAATTGCCCGGCTGGGAGGAGGAGATGATCACATAGCGGCCGAAGTTGAACACCAGTTCTTCCAGATCGGGGTCTCCCGGGGCCGTTCCCGCATCCACCGCCCGCCTGTACTTTTTCAGCCGCTCGTTGACGGGGAGTTGCGCCGTGGCGTCTTCCGTCTCTCCCAGGTCCAGGGAAACCCGGTTGTAAAGCCTGCCGTAGGCGGCCTGATGGGCACTCTTCATCTGCTCCGGGGTGGTCTTGAGCGCACGGGCCAGAACGGTTTCATTCCTTTTGCGGGGAGGCTCCCCCTTCCAGTTCCGGGAAGCGTCCAGCACGTAATCCGTAGCCAGGGAAACCAGCACGCGGCAGGAATCCGCCTGCCGCACAGTGACGGAGCCGCCGTCCGCCGTGACGCTCCCGCCCCTGGGAAGAATGGCGATGCGCGCCTCATAAGCCAGTCCGTTTTTCAGGGAACCCTGCATCAGAATCATTCCCCTGCCCCCTCCGGCCGTGGCCGTGATCCGGTCCTGGGGGTGCAATGTCGCCAGGCGGAAGGAGGCCTCCACGGAACGGGGCCTGTCCCCCTGCACCGTCATGGAAATCACCTGGTGCGGGATGCTGGCAAAGTATTCCCTCCGGTAACGGACGCCCCCGGAATTATAGGACACGGAGGCAAGCGCCTCCGCCACGTCCAGCGTCCTCCTGTAATCCCTGACGCCCTCTGCGGCGGGATACGTTATTTCCAGCGTGCCGAACGGTTGGTAAGAACCGAATTTAACGGAATCCGGCCCCTTGTCCTTGGCTTCCGCACTGCAAAATCCACCGGACCACATGCTGATTTCCGTCAGCTCCAGGCGGTCCTTTTCCACGCCGCCGTAAATGAGCGCGCCTATCCTTCCGTTGCCCACCGGGGTGGCGTCCTTCGCCCAGGAATTGTCCCCCGTTCCCTTCTGGGGCCGCTTATCCTTCCACTCCGCCGGGCCGCTGAACCAGAAGCGGGAGGATTTCCAGGCGGCCGGTTCCTCCGCCGCGTTCAGAACGCTTCCATGGAACAGAAAACCAAGAAGAAGAAAAAAGAACGGACGCATAACGGAAAGGTACTACCATATATGCGGAGTCCCTTCAAAGCCATTTTTCCTGCGGCGGACGCCTGCTCCAGATGACGCCAAAAAGCGGAATTCCATGAAATTTTTTCTCTCGGGAGGACCGTATGTAGGCTTGAGGAACGTCTTATGCGCATGCATCATCCGCCATTTTCCCCCGGAGCGGAACGCCGTTCCTCCCACACTGCAAATGCTGCCCCGCCATGCTTTCCTACTGCACCAACATCCATCCCGCTGAATCCTGGGCGGAAACCCGGGAAGCCCTCCATACCCACGTTCCACGCATCAGGAAGGAACTTTCCGCACTGAATTCCCCCCTGAAGGACCGCCCCCTGGGCATCGGTCTGCGCCTGTCCGCCCGGGCAGCCGGGGAACTGCTGGAAACGCCGGATGCCGTGGACGGCCTGAAAGCATGGCTGGATGAACACGGCGCGCGCGTGGAGACCATGAACGGTTTCCCGTACGGGAACTTTCACGGCCAGCGCGTGAAGGAGCGCGTTTTCCAGCCGGACTGGACCACGCCGGAACGCTTTGAATACACCTGCAACCTGTTCCGCATTCTGGCCCGCCTCGGGGATGAACGGGCGGACAGGCTGACCGTCAGCACGCTCCCCGCCTCCCATAGCTGGTTCCACGCGGATGAAGAGCGCATATTCTCCCGCCTGGACGCCATGAGCGGATTTCTGGACGTGCTGAGCAGGCAGACCGGCCGCCTGATGCAGCTGGGGCTGGAGCCGGAGCCCTTCGGCCATTTTCATGATACGGAGGGGGCCATCCGTTTCTTCAACGGGCTGCGCAACCACTCGCGCCGCCCTGAACTCATTGAACGCCACCTGGGGCTGACGTATGATACCTGCCACTTCGCCATTCTGCGGGAGGAGCCTGAAGCCACCCTTTCCGCCTGGGAGGAGAACAACATCTCCCTCTGCAAGGTTCAATACTCCAATGCGCTGGAATGCCGCATACGCGGGGAGGAAGACCTGGAACGCCTGCGCCAGTTTGACGAGGGCGTTTACTTCCACCAGACCAGCATCCGCAACCGGGACCGCACCATGCTTTTTCCCGACCTGCCGAACGCCCTGGCCTATGGCCGTGATTATGCGGAGGAAACGCTCCATTCCCAGTGGCGCATTCACTACCATATCCCCCTGTACGCTTCTCCGGAACCGCCCCTGCACGGCACGGAGGAGTTCATCATCAAGACGCATGACTTTCTCCGCAGCCGCCCGGACCTGAATCCCCACCTGGAGGTGGAAACCTACACCTGGAGCGTGCTGCCGGACCACCTGAAAATTCCGCTGGCCTCCCAGATTGCCCGTGAACTGCACTACGTTGAAACCCTGTAAAGACATGACCCGCCTTCACACACACGCCGCCCTGGCTGCCGGAGGCCTGCTGATAGCTTCCGCCCTTTCCTCCTGCACCCTCCTCCCCTCTTCTTCCCACGGCGGTCCGGAAACGCCGCGGACCCTGGGCGCACGCATGGAAAAGCATGCGAACGTCCTGCAGAAAGACATAGGAGTACGGAACGCCCGAAAGCCCAAGTCCATGGAAGCCGCCGCCAAATACATCGCCGGGACCTTTTCCGACATGGGCTATGCCGTCACCCTCCAGCCCGTAGCCGGAGGCGACGCGAAAAAGGGCACAGCCATTTACAACGTCCTGGTGTACAAGCCCGGCCTGTACTCCAACAACCAGAGCATTGTGGTGGGTGCCAATTACGACTCCGGCGAACAGCTCAACAACGGCAGCGGCACCGCCCTGCTGCTGGAAACGGCCCGGGACCTCAAGGACATTCCCACCAACCACAATATTTATTTTGTCGCGTACGCGAACGGAGCAGGCCCCGCGGGGCGGTCTTCCTCTTCCGGAGCTTACGTGCATGCCAAAGCCCTGAGCGGCAGCATCGGCGCGGCCAACATCCTGGGCATGATCAATCTGGAACCTCAGGAACTGGCCGCCGGGGGGAAAAAACAGCAGGAACCGCCGACCCCGCAGGAGGCCGTCCTGTTCATGACCACTCCCCGCGGGAAGGAATTCGCGGGCCAGTGCGCCGCCCCTTTCACCAAATCCTGGGAGCAGGCGCCCCCCACGTTCCACCGGGAGCCTTCGGCCATTGCCGGGAATGACCGCCATTACGCGGCCCTGAACATTCCCACGGTCTCCTGCCTGTGCAAATACCCCGTCACGGATTCCCACACGGAAGATTACGTGCGCGCCCTGACGGACATGATTCACCAGGTGGCGGACAATGACACTCCCCAGCCGGAGAAAACCGCCGCTCCGGAGCCGAAAAAATCCTGACGCCGTTTCCCCTGCCCTCACCGGGACAGTCTTCTCCTTCTGCGGCCGTCCAGCATCAGCACGGGCATGAAGGAAAGCGCCACCAGCGCAATGACCATCGGCATCCAGTTGTCGGAATACCGCTGCATCAGGAAGGAGGTGAGGGAAGGACCGGCCAGCGTGCCGATGGAATAACTCAGCAGCAGAAGCTGGTTCATGGTTACCAGCTCGTCACGGGAGGCGTCTTCACATCCCCAGGCCATCGCGACGGGGTACAGGGAGAAACCCGCCAGCCCCAGCGCGACGAGGGAAGGAGCCATCAGGCCGCCTTTCAGCACCAGCCCCGCGCATGCGGCCACCACCAGCAAAGACTGGCATTTCATGACGAAGGCGCGCCCGTATTTGTCCGCCAGCCTGCCCATGGGCCACTGGCCCAGGATGGCCGCGGCAATTAGCAGGGCCATCCAGTACCCCACGGAGGAATGGTCCATGCCCTGGTGTTTCAGGAACAGGGGCATCAGGCAGTAAATGGTACCCAGCACCACTCCGGAAATCACGCACCCCACCACGCCCAGAAACACGCTGCGGCGCTTGAGCAGCGTCCGTACCTCCACATGGGTGGAAGACAGGGCGCCCGCGGAATCAGATTCCAGGCGGACAAACAGCAGGGGAATCATGCCCACCGCGGACAGAATGCATACTTCCGTCACCACCAGGGACATGTCACTGGGGAACCAGCCCAGAAGAAGCTGGCCCAGCACCGTTCCCAGATAATAAACCACCAGGTAGGAGGCCAGAAGAATCCCGCGGGTTTTCAGCGTTCCGGCCCTCAGCAGGGCGCTTTCCACCACTACCCAGACCAGGGCGCAGCTTATCCCCGTCAGCAGCCGGAGGCCGCTCCAGGCCAGCGCGCCGGGAAACACAAGCAGCAGCAGGGTGGATGCCGCACATAAAACGCACGCGTACTGGTAGCTCCCCTTGAAGCCGGCCTTGCGGATCACTCCGCCGGCCATCAGCGTACCCGCCAGGTTCCCCAGAAAGAAAAAAGCCCCCACCAGCCCGGCCTCCCAGGTGGCGGCGTCAGACTGTTCCATCCACAGCGGAACCACCGTATTCAGAACGGCAAACGCCACCGTCTGAAAGAGAAGCCCCAGCAGAAGCAGGGCAATGGGCCAGGTAAATGTACGCATCACGATAAAGCGGGGACTATAGCACCAAAGCCGCGGCAGTCAACCGCCTCTTCCGCCGGCAATAAAAACAAGGGAAGCATTTCCGCAACACACAACACAAATTATTGATAATAAACCATCAATAAACTATTTAAAAATATAGTGAACTGTCATATTCCCCTGCGCAGGGAGGCGGGCAGAATCTTCATCTGCTCCCGGTACTTCGCCACCGTACGGCGGGCAATGTTCACCCCCTTTTCCTGAAGCGCGGCGGCCAGCCTGGCGTCACTGAGGGGTCTGGAAGAATCTTCCTCCGCAATCAACCGCCGCATCAGCTCCTGAACCGCGCCGGACGCTACGGCCTCCGCGCCCGCTCCATCCGGGGAAGCGCCCCCCTCCGCCGGAACGCCCGCGCTGAAAAAGGCCCTCAGCTCCTTCATCCCCCACTTGCACAGCAGGTACTTGTCCCGGCATGCCCGGGAAACCGTGGAAACATGCACGCCCATCTCCTCCGCCACCTCCTCCATGCCCATGGCCTTCAGCCGGGACGGGCCGAACCTGAAAAAATCCTCCTGCCGCCGCACAATGGCGCGGGCCAGGCGCAGCACGGTCTCCTGCCTCATGTCCAGGGCGCGCAGCAGCTCCTGTCCTTCCCGGAACGCCTTGCGGAGATACTGCCTGAGCTCCCGGCTTCCGGAGCTCTCCGCCATCAGCTCCATGTACCGTTCATTCATGGACAGGCGCGGCAGGTACTCGGAGGTGAGCACTGCCTCCAGCGTCCCGCCAGGCCCCTCCTCCACAATGACGTCAGGCAGCAAATGGGGGTTGCCGCCGGGAGCATAGGAGCAGCCGGGGTCCGGCGTCAGGCTGCGGATCACTTCCAGCGCCTCCGCCACGGCTTCCGGCTCCACGTCCAGCAGGCGCGCGGCCTCCTCATACTTGTGAGCCGCCAGCTCCCGCCAGCAGCGCTTGACCAGGCGGAAGGCGAGCGAACGCTTCAAGCCGCGCTGCTCAAGCTGGATCAACAGGGAATCCCTCAAATCCGCCGCGCCCACGCCGGGAGGGTCCATCCCCCTAAGTACGGCCAAGGCTTCCTCCATGTCCCGCATGCTGAAGCACTCCCGTTCTTCCAGCTCCTCCGGGGACTCCGTCAGGAAGCCGCGGTCGTCCAGGGCGTCAATCAGCAGGAACAGGGCGTCCCGGGCGCGCCCGGTCAGCGCGGAATGCTGCGCCTGGTCCGTCAAATGGGTTTTCAGGGATTCCGGAGCCACCACGGACTCATACATGAAATCACGGCGGGCGGCGGCCTCCGCGGATGGACGGCCTTCCGGCGTAAACTCGTTCCAGCCGTCTTCCCGCTCATTCCAGGCGTCTCCGTCCGGGCCGTCCTCCAGGGCTTCCGGAGAGGCGTCCGGCAGTTCCTCCAGCATGGGATTGGTCTCCAGCGCGTGGCGGAGAAGCTGCTTCAATTCCAGTGAAGAGGCCTGAAGAATCTGCATCCCGGCCTGCATGGACTGGGAGGCGGCCATCTGGCGCGCCATTCCATGCTGCAGGGATACCTCACTCATACCGTCACAAGCTACACCACCCCCCGGAATCTGGCAAGGGGGAACACCCCGCTGCAAGAGCTGCCAGCGCACGGAAAAGGCGGAAAAAGACCACAACTTTCATGTAACGTTTTTGAAAAACATCCGTATAATAGAACAAATGAAAACGCTGCTCGCACTTGCCTTCTCCCTGCTTAACTCCTTCCCCATGGCGATGGCGGCCATGCCATCCCCCCTGCTCCCAGTGCCACGGGAACAGCCCCAATGGTGGAGGCAGCAGTATGAACAACAGGTGGAGCAGGTAAAAAGCAACCCCTGCGGCGTGCTCTTCCTGGGAGATTCCATCACGGATTATTGGAAAAGAGAAGGAAAGCAGGTATGGGAAAAGGAGTTCAAACCCTACCATCCCTGCAACTTCGGCATCTCCGGGGACCAGACCACCAACCTGATTTACCGCATCACGGACTCCGGCATTCCGGCACGGACGGAACCCAGGCTCTGCATTGTAATGATCGGCACCAACAACACCGGCCATTTCAAGGGGGGAGAAGCTCCGGAAAAAACGGCCATGGGCATTCTGGGCGCCGTGGAGCACCTGCTCGTCAGGTTCCCGGACACCCACGTTCTCCTGCTGGGCATCTTCCCGCGCGGCACGGGGCCCCAGGACAAGCTGCGCCAGCACAATGACAAAATCAATGCCATCCTGGCCCAGTGCAAACTGCCCCGCACCACCTACGCCAATATCAACAAGCGCTTTCTGGACCCCGCAGGCAAGCTCCTGCCCGGCATCAGCAGGGACAACCTGCACTTCACGGAAAAGGGTTATGCCATCTGGGCGGACGCCGTGCTGCCCTACATGAAAAAATACTGCAAGTAATCCTCACCTTTCTTCTTCACCGCATGACGGACGGAAGAAATGTCCCTCTTCCAGCATTCAGCTTATGGAGCCGTAGCGCCGGAAATATCATTGGGGGAAATTTACGGCTCCTGCGGAAACATTTTCAGGCTTTTATGCTTGAGAATTTCACTCCTCAGGATTAAATCATTTTGCCTAATATCCTTTGAAAATGAAATTTATTCTCGTTAGTGTAGCTATCTTCAACGCATTATGTGTATGTTCCGGACTTAGGGAACTGTGTTTTGATGAATGGTTCCACAGCACATTTTCTATTATATTTTCATTCATTGCCGCGGTGTTTTTTACCGTCTCATTCATTTTTTTAAGCACGAAAACATGCAAGTGATCTAAAATATTGACGGTGAGTAAATTAATGATTAAACAAAATTTTATGTCTCTCAAGGGGAAATTCTAAAAACAGAGAACACCACGAATTTTCCCATTCTCATTGTCTTCTTCATGACAATCGCTATTCCGTTGAATTGCTGCACCTGGGCGTAAAAGAAACCGCCAACGCCAACTTAACTGATCCCCCAATCACACAAAGGCCGTTATCCAGCAGTTTTTGCATTTGAAAAGAGTGATATTGCATAGGCGAATCCTCTGACGAAAAACGGAAAAGTCTCTCTACAACAGACCTCCGCGCATTTGGGCAGTCCCTCATGGGGGGAACGTTCCGGTTCTTCTCTCTCCCATGCCCCCGGAACCTGGAAAAACCGCGTGGAACAAAAAAATTGCTTTTTACCGGGGATGCCCTAGAGTTTTTCTCCGCATGAGCATGCCGCTTGCCGACTTGTTATTCCTGGCCTTCGCCCTGTCCGTAGACGCCTTTGTCGTGGCGTTCTCCTACGGCTTGCTCATCAAGCAAAAACGCCTGGTCAACGGCATCAAGCTTTCCGTGTCCACCGGGGCGGGACAATTCCTGATGCCCGTGCTGGGCTTCCTGCTCACGGGGTCCGTCCACCAGTACATTGCCGCCTGGGATCACTGGCTGGGCTTTGCCGTGTTCACGTTTCTGGGAGTCAACGTCATCCGGGAAGGCTGGAACCACCGCAATGAAGAGGAACACATGCCCCAAGTCACCAGCCTGACACTGCCCACCCTCCTGGCCGTGGGGATTGCCACCAGCATAGACGCCCTGGTGGCGGGCATCAGCATCTACCTTTCTTCCGCCCAGTGCGGAACCGCCCCCACTCTCCACGCTGTGCTTCTCCCCGCCGCCGTCATCGGCCTCACCACCTTCCTGTGCACGGCGGCAGGCTTCTTCCTGACCCGGCGGCTGCACCGCTTTCCCACGTTCCACCTGGAAGCCGGAGCCGGGCTCATCCTCATCGGCCTGGGCGTTAAAATGCTCTGCGACCACCTGTGCTGAAAAATGCCCGCGGCGAATGATAAAAACCTCTTTCCGGCATCGTAGTAAGTCGGAAAACAAACTGGCTCCAGCCCCTTTTTTCCGCTATCCTTAAACAAGCTTTTCCACATGAATATTTCACACCTTCTTCTCTGCACCTCCCTGCTCGCCGCGCCCGTCTGCATGGCTCAGGATCTGACGGAACCTGAAACGGAAGCGCCGTCCGCCGCCAGCCAGCTTCCGGCCCCCCTGGCGCAGAAAATAGCCGCAGGCGACTTTGCCGGGCTGCAAACGGAACTCCGCTCCTCCCTCCTGAAGGCTGGAGAACAAACCAAATCCGGACAAAAACTGCTTCAGGACAAACAATACCGCCACCTGCTGGACATTCACGAACTCCTGCGTGTCACGGGGCCGGACAACGTAAAGGCCGTTTTCTCCAAAAGCCCGCAGGATGCGGCCTTCATCAAGGCCTTTTTACAGGACCCCGCGTGGGTGGAACTCTACCTGGGAGCGGGCCTGATTCCGGAAAACTCTCCGGAAGGCCTTCAAATCCTTTCCGATATATGGAAGGCGGACGGCAGAAGCGCGGATTTCCGGGACTACCAGTCCCTAGCCACGGGGCTGGCCTCCGTCTTCTCCACAGGCCCCATGGCGGGAAAACTGAAAACCAATGCCGCCAGCAGCAACCCGGTGCGCCGCTACCAGATTTTCAAAAAACTGCATCAGGAAAACAAGCTGCATCCCGGCTTCATCAAGCTGCGCCCGTGGGAAATGCGCTTCGTCGTGGGCCACACGTGGGACGACAAATCCTACGAATGGAGCAATGAGCACGTCAACCTCCCCTGGCGGCGGTATACGGACGCCTGCTGGGCTGCTCCCTATACGGGCAACAACTTCTTCGGAGACACCATCCAGGGTCCCCTCTTCTACGTGCCGTGGCGCGACGTCAACACCTCCGCGGAAAACACGCAAGTCATCGGCGGGGTGTGCGGCGGCCTCTCCTACTTCGGCACCATGGCGGCCCAGGCCCACGGCATTCCCGCCTATCCGGTGGGGCAGCCCGGCCACTGCGCCTATGCAGTGCGCGTGAAGCGCGGGGAATGGAAAGGCGGCTTCGGCGGACCGGACGGAGGCATGCACAACCACATCTTCGGCGGGCAGGCCCCCACCTCCTACCTGCTGATGGAAACCGTCTTTGCGGATAACGCCAGGGCGGACCAGGCCTACCTGTGGGCCGCGCAGGCCCGGCTGGACGAAGCCGCAGGCAACAAGGACAAGGCCATCCAGGCCTGGGGGGAAGCGCTGAAACAGACGCCCCTGCACCCGTTCTTCCGCGCGGAGCTCCAGCGCCTGCTGCTGGAAAAGGAAGGCATGCAGCCCATCGACTGGTACGTTTACGCCAAGGACGCCCTCTCCCACTACAAGGGGAACGGCTTTGCCGCGTTCGACATCCTGAAAGACGTGCAGAACAAATTCCTGATGGACATCCCGTCGGAAGACCGGATCGCCTGGTTCCGGGACCTGCATGAAACCATCGCCACCACACCCACGTCCTGGGCGGTGAAATTCCAGCCCGTGCTGGACTCCCAGTCCGCCTTCCTGACCAACCCGCAGGAAAAGGCGGCCTATCTGGAAACAGTCCTCTCCACCCACCTGAAAACGGGGGACGGCACCAACTTTGGCCAGGCGCTGGAATGGGCCGTTAAAACCTTTGTGGAAAACGGGCAGGCGGACGTCTTCTCCAACGCCTTTGCCAAGGTAGCCCAGCAAATGGGAGAAACCGGAACCACCGGAAAAGCCCCCGATCCCAAGAAGCTGAAGGAAGCTTACGGCAAAGCCATCTATGCCACGGAAATGGCCCGCTCCATTCCGGCCTTCCAGACCTTGAGCAAGGCGGCCGCCTCCTTCTCTGACGCCGACACGTCGGCCAACACGGTCAATGCCGCCATCCCCCAGGGCTGGAAGCTGGTGCCCGCGGACGGCATGGTCCGGTGCTCCACCACCTGCCAGTGGGACAGCCCGTGGGACCACATCAACCTGCTGCGCCCCTGCGGCGGCTCCCACCATACGGACAAGGAAGCTAATCCGAACGTCATTGTGGAACTGAAGAACGGCGTGAACCTGGCCGGACTGGTGGTCACCAAGCGCAACGGCAATGAAGACCGCATGAAGAAGATGGAGGTCTCCACCTCCACGGACGGGGCCACCTGGTTCCCGCTGGCCGCCACGGAAAACATGCCCAAGGAATGGGTCATCACCGCGCCGGAAGGCACCAAGGCCAAGTGGATCAAGGTGGAGGCCAAGAACGCCCAGCCGGAATTCATGCACCTGCGCCACATCCTCGTTTACGAAAAATAACCCCTGCACCCTTTCCATTAACGCCATGTTTCATCATCTCAATACCATTCCCTGCCTGCTGGCCGCCGCCCTGTTCCTGGGCGCACCCCTCCAGGCGGCCCTCCCGGCATACAACACCGTCAAGGACGAGGCCAAAACCGTCAACAAATACATGATCGTCGTGTGGGCCGGCACGGACTGGTCCCCCAAGTCACGGGAAGTCACCCGAGCCGTGGAGCACCTGGCCAAGGACTCCCCGGAACCCGTCCTCTGGTGCATCCAGGACGAACGGGAGGAAATGACGGAAGAGGAAAAGAAACTGCCCAGGCCTCCCGGTGAAATCTGGAATATCCCGGCCATCCAGGTGGTTTCCCCCGCCGGCGGCATGGTCTTCCTGTCGGAAGGCGTTTCCAAGGAAACGCTGCCCGCCGTCATGAAGCAGGCGCTGGAAGCCGTGAAGCAGCAGGAGAAGGCCAATGCCCTGTGGGAAAAGGCGGACGCCTCTTCCGGCGCGAACGCGGCCCTTCTTTACGGCGAAGGCCTCCAGCAGCTTCCCCCGTACGCGGCCTCCGCCCGGAAGGACATTCTGGAAAAAATCAAGAAGGCGGACCCGGAAGACACCAAGGGCATGCACTTCAAATACACCTTCAAGCACCTGCCCTACATTGAAAAGGTACAGCGGATGGTGGAAGACTCCGGCAAAAACGGCGGGCAGAAAGACTACAAGGCCGCCCATGCCTATGTGGACAGGCAGCTCAAAATCCCCGGCCTGACTCCCCTGCAAAAACAGCAGGTCATGGCGGCCAGATTCTGGCTTTACCGCAATGAGGGGAAAAAGGACCAGGCGCTGAAAACCCTGGCGGACATCGCCAAAATCTCACCCAAGACCCTCATGGGTACAGGCGCGCAGAACTACTACCGCTTCCTGACGGAACCCGTCACCCTGAAGGAGCCGCACTTCACGGGCTATGACCTCCGCCCGGAATTTACGCCCACCCGCGTCAACATCGGCAGCATGCTCAACGGCCCCGGCAACTACAAGATCACCTTCAAGATGAACAGCGGCGGCTGCAATATCCGCAATCCCCGCTTCATGAGGGGCAGCCGCGTGGTCAGCGAACTTCCCAAGGACCAGCAGGACAAAAACGGGCGGGAATTCACCCTGCGCTTCTCCGGCTCGGAAAAGCCGGACCTGGTCTTCGACTGCCAGGGCCAGGGCTGGTTTGAAGCGGACTGCGACATCATCGTGACCAAGGAATCCTGATTCCCTTCCGGAAAGCGGCAGACGTACAAAACGCCCCCTATCAGAACCTTCAGCAAGGCAGGATATTTCCACAGGAATTCCTGCCTTCTTCTTTTTCCGGCGGAAAACGGAAGGGAACTATCCTGTTCAGCTCTTCTTTCCGCCTTCTTGCGCTTCCTCCGCCAGCTTGCGGCGGTATTCCATGCGCTCCTTGATGCGCAGTTCCAGCCCGTTTCCGGTGGGAGTGTAGTAAACGCGGCCTTCCGGCAGGTAGGCCTGGGGAACGTAATGTTCCGGGTAATCATGGGAATACAGGTATTCCAGCCTGGCGGCGTCCGCACCGCCGGCGGCGGCCAGCTTCTTGCGCGTGGGCGTCCGGAGGTGTTCCGGCACCGCCAGCGTTTTTCCGTTGCGCACGTCCTCCATGGCGGCGTTGATGCCCATGTAGGCGGAATTGCTCTTGGGGGCCGTCGCCAGGTACACGGTGGCGTGCGCCAGCGGAATGCGGGCCTCCGGCATGCCGACCATTTCCGCCGCGCGCGCCGCGTCCAGCGCCACGCGCAGGGCGTTGGAGTCCGCCAGCCCCACGTCTTCCGACGCGGCGATGACCAGCCTTCTGCCGATGAAGCGGATGTCCTCCCCGGCTTCCAGCATCATGCCCAGCCAGTACAGGGCTGCGTCCGGATCGGAGCCGCGCATGGATTTGATGAAGGCGGAAATCGTGTCGTAGTGGGAGTCCCCCAGGCGGTCATACTTGATCGCCTTGCGCTGGATGGATTCCTCCGCCACGGAGAGGTTCACATGAATAATGCCGTCTTCCCCCGCAGGAGTGGACAGAACGGCCACCTCCAGGGCCGTGATGGCCTTCCGGGCGTCTCCGTCCGCCTTGGCGGCCAGATGGTTCAGCGCTTCCTCCTCCATGTCCACGCGGGAGGCTCCCAGTCCGCGCTCCGCATCCGCCAGGGCGCGTTTCAGCAGGGCGGCCAGTTCTTCCTCCGGCACCGGTTCCAGCGGAAAGACCTGGGAACGGGACAGCAGGGGGGAGTTGATCGCAAAGTAGGGGTTTTCCGTAGTCGCGCCGATGAACCTGACCGTTCCCTTTTCCAGATGGGGGAGCAGGACGTCCTGCTGCGCCTTGTTGAACCGGTGCAGCTCATCCACAAAGAGGACGGTTTTCCGCCCGTGCATGCTCATCCTCATCTGCGCCTGGGCGATTTTTTCCCGGATGTCCGCCACGTTGGATTCCACCCCGTTGAGCATCATGAAGTGGGCGTTCGTCGTCTGGGCGATGACGGCGGCCAGGGTGGTCTTTCCGCAGCCGGGAGGGCCGTAAAAAATCAGGGAGGTGAACCGGTCCGTTTCAATCGCGCGCCTCAGCAGCTTTCCCGGCGCCAGCAGGTGCTTCTGCCCGGCCACTTCATCCAGGGAGCGCGGGCGCATGCGCGCGGCAAGAGGCATGGCGGAGACGTCCGCTCCGGGTTCAAAGCCTCCCCGCGCCTCCGCTTCCTGTAAACTGAACAGATCCATCAAAGGCACTTTACCCGGTCGCAGGAGCGGAGAAAAGGCCAATCCCCGGAA
This sequence comes from Akkermansia muciniphila, assembly GCF_018709685.1. Classification (GTDB taxonomy): domain Bacteria; phylum Verrucomicrobiota; class Verrucomicrobiia; order Verrucomicrobiales; family Akkermansiaceae; genus Akkermansia; species Akkermansia muciniphila_E. The sequence continues at coordinate 128,475 of NZ_JABDHQ010000006.1, read as the reverse complement.
TGCGGCAAGTTTCCCGCCCGGGAATGGAGGGGAGTTCCATGTTATCCAAAAACGGACCAGCAGGAGAGCATCAGGACCATGCAGACAGGGGCAAGCACGCTGAACAGCAGCCCCGCCACCGCCAGTCCCCTGCGGTTCACCTCCCAATAGCGGAGGGAGGCTATCAGCATCCAGATGGGGAGTATAATCATGTGGATGAGCGCCAGAAGCCCCCAGCCCGCCAGCGCCAGCAAGAAGAGCCAGGGTTCCGAACCGTCCGTGTCATTGGTAGGCATCAGAAAGCCAAAGATGCGGTACACGAGCAGAAAGGAAATGAATGCGGCAAAAGGTATCCATCCCCAGCGGGCTTCCTCCTTCCGGCGGGCCATCACCAGTTCAAGATAGGGATCATCAAGAGCAGATAATTGACTGACTGAAGAATTTCTGTAGGGATTCATATCGTTTTTGGTCTCTATTATTAACCCTCCCTCCTGTCAATGATATTCAATGCCGGAGACTGTCCTTTCTGTAGGAAATACCGTTCTCTAACAAACATGAAATATCAACTTGCGCCAATCATCTTCCTGTAACTTCAACGTACTGCCGCATTCCATGAAACATGCTTCATGATGAATGAATTTCCATTTTTTCCGGCGATTCGTTTCCCCCGCTTTTCCCGCTCCGGAAAAAAGCCTTTTGAATGATTCACTTTACGGTTTCCGGGCATATTTGTCATACACGCGCCGTTTTCCCGGCAAAAAAGGACTGCCTCCGCCGCAGGAGCGGAGACAGTCCCTGAATAATGGTAAACCGGAAATTCCGGAAAGTTACTTGCCCAGGATGCCCTTGAAGTATTCCAGCGTTGTCGCCAGGCCTTCCGGCAGGGTGTGCTTGGGCTGCCATCCGGCGTTGCGGAGCTTGTCCGCGCAGGCGCGGGAATGCTTCACGTCGCCGGCGCGTTCCGGGGCATGGAGCACCTTGGAGGAGGAACCCGCGGCCTTGATGATGTTCTGCGCCAGTTCTTCAATGGTGATCTGGCCGCCGTACCCGGCATTGAACACGCCGGTGACTTCCGGGTGTTCCGCCACGAAGGTGAGGGCTCCCACGATGTCCTTCACGTAAATGAAGTCACGTGTCTGGGTGCCGTCGCCGTACACGGTGATGTCTTCTCCCTTGACGGCTTTTTCAATGAAGATGGGCACCGCGGCGGCATAGGCCCCCTTGGGGTCCTGCCGTGGGCCGAAGACGTTGAAGAAGCGCACGGCGGCCGTGTTGACCCTGCCTTCCGCCCGGAACATGTTGAGGTAGTATTCCCCGTCCAGCTTGGTGATGGCATAGGGGCTCTTGGGTTCCGGGTACATGGTTTCCAGCTTGGGCACCGTGGGGTTGTCCCCATAGATGGCGGCGGAAGACGCCAGCACGATTTTCTTGACTCCGGCGGCGGAAGCTTCCTCCAGCACGTTCAGAAGGCCGTTGACGTTGATGTCAATGCACTCTCCGATCTTGCTCATGGATTCCGGCACGGAGACGAGCGCGGCCATGTGGAAGATGTAGTCCACCCCCTGCACCGCCTGGCGAACCAGCTCCCGGTCGCAGATGGAGCCTTCAATGAAGGTGTGCTTGAGACCGTCCAGGTTCTTGAGGTAGCCCGTGCGCAGGTTGTCCAGCACGCGGATTTCCTCCGCCTTGTCCTGATAGTGTTCCACAATGTGGGAACCGATGAATCCGGCGCCGCCGGTTACGAGAATCTTCATGTGTTTTTTCCGATGTTGGTAGGTATTGATTAGTAGCGGTCCACAACGGCCTTCATTTCATCCATCTGCGCCTCGATGGATTCCACCAGGGCCATCTGCGTGCGGCAGCGGTCCAGGTTGTGTTCCGGACGGTGGATCTTGAAGTACACGTCTCCGGACAGGTAGTCCGTCAGGAAGCGGATGCCGCATTCCATCGTGAGCAATTTGCCGGAGAACGGCAGCAGGCTCTTTTCCAGAGGCGTCAGGAAGCTTTTGGCGGAGCTCAGGTAACCCTGCACCAGGGCCTCAAACATGAACATGCGCATGGTGACCTTGGAGGTGTCCTTTTCATCTTCCGCGGCGGGAGACGTGGCCGTGCGGATCATGTCCCCGAAGTCGTAGATGGCGGAGCCGGGCATCGTGGTGTCCAGGTCAATCACGCAGATGCCTTCCCCGGTCACGTCGTCCAGCATCACGTTGTTCAGCTTGGTGTCGTTGTGCGTGCAGCGCAGGGGCAGTTCTCCGGATTTCAGGTAGTCCACCACCAGATGGCAGTCCGCCTCACGGGAAAGGTACCAGTCTATTTCCTTCTGCACTTCCTTCACGCGGCCCAGGGGGTCTGACTGGATGGCTTCTTTCAGAGCCGCCAGGCGGGAGGTGGTGTTGTGGAAATCGGGAATGGTTTCAAACAGGGGTTCGCCGGGAAGGTCTGCCGTCAGCTTCTGGAACTCGCCGAAGGCGCGCGCCGCTTCCTGGCACTGCCTGGTGGTTTCAATCTGGTCGTAAGTGCGTGCACGTTCAATGAACGGGTACACGCGCCAGCAGTTGCCGTCCGCGTCCAGGGCGTATGGCTTGCCGTCCACGGAGGGAACCAGCGTGAGGGTGCGGCGGTAGGCTTCCGGGCACTGCTCCTCCTTCAGGCGCTTCAGGGCGTGGTCCGTCACGCGCTTCACGTTTTCCATCAGGGGGATGGGCTGCTTGAACACGTTGTGGTTCACGCGCTGGAGGATGTAGCGGATGCGCTGCCCCGCCTGGTCCACCCAGATGCAGTAGGTGTCGTTGATATGGCCGCTGCCGTAGGAGTAACCGTGGACGAAGTCGCCGCGGAGATCGAACAGGGATGATACAGCCTTGAGATCGTGCATGGGAAAAGGGGCTTAGTTGAGCTTTTCAGGGTACACGCCCTGCTTGATGAGTTTGTTGATGCCTTCCACGACCATGGGCTTGTCCCCGGGATAGGTCATCCCGAACCAGGTGGAGGAGGTGGGAAGAACGGCGCAGTCCGCGCGGTCTTCATGAATCAGGGCGTCCACCACGGTGGGAATGAAGCATTCGCTCTTGGGTTCCTGGCCATGTTCCTTCAGGAAGTCGATGAAGCGGTCTTCCGTCAGCTCAATGAAGGAGGGGGAGAAGAGCCAGAAGTTCATGGAAACCAGTTCGCCGGGGTCCACGGGCAGGCGTTCGCCCTTCAGGTTGTTGCCGCGCACCACGCCGTCTTCATCAGCCTGGATTTTCACGAATTCCTCCACGCCGTCCAGCAGGCCTTCCTTGATGGAACAGATGCCGCGGTTCACGTCCCCGTTGTCGGAGAGGGTGTTCTTCAGCGGATAGCCGATCATGCCGTAATGGGCCTTTCCGGGTTCATCCGTGGTGGTGGTCAGGAACTTGGCGGCCTGCACAAAGGCGTCCGCGCCGTAAAAGTCATCCGCATTCACCACGGCAAAGGGTTCTTTCACCACATTGCGGGCGGCGCGCAGGGCGTGGGCGGTGCCCCAGGGTTTTTCGCGGCCTTCCGGCACGGAAAAGCCTTCTGGCAGGTCGTCCAGGGACTGGAAGGCGTAATCCACCTCAATCTTGCCGGCAAAGCGGCTGCCGACCTTTTCCTTGAAAATGTCTTCAAAGTCACGGCGGATAATGAATACCACCTTTCCGAAACCGGCCCGGATGGCATCATAAACAGAGTAGTCAAGAACGACTTCACCGTTGGGACCCATCGGGTCAAGTTGCTTGAGACCGCCGTAACGGCTACCCATACCAGCTGCTAAAACAAGAAGTGTAGGCTTCATAATACGCGGGCCATTATGACCAAGCCTCCCCGTTTGGCAACTGGAAAATGCCGGAAAACCGGAGAAATCCGCCCGTTAAAAAACGTAAGAGCACCAAAGGCCCAGCACCACTTTTTTGAAATCATCCCGCCCGTAGCCGCAATACCACCCCAGGAAGGGCTCCACCCGCAGACTGCCGGAAACGGCCCACCGCACGCCCGTGCGCACCATCAGCTCCTTCAAGCCGTTTCTCCCCAGGTAATCATGGGAAAACCCCAGGGAAACCGTGTTTACCATGGCTACGGATTCGCACAGCAGAGGCTGCCACGTAACGCCCCACTGGGAGTACACCCCCTCCTGCCCGGAGTCATACAGGAAGGAGCCGCTGAACGACCAGGACGGCATGGGATTCCACTTGAGGGACAGGCCGGGCTCCGTTCCGCTTTTCAAGGGGCAGGAATCATACCACTGCCCGTTGACAAACAGGCCGGCCGTGCATTCGTCCGCCAGATAATACTGAAGCTCCCCGTGCAGGGTGGTCTGGCTGAAATTGCGCCCCTGCCAGTTGCGGATGGCAAAGAGTTCCCCGCTCACCGCCCATGAGTCCGACAGGGAGGCCCCGCCGGAAATCTGGCCTTCCACGGAATTGGGGCCCAGCTTCTCCCCGCGGTGGATGTAGTCCGAACGGTAGCCGCCCAGCAATTCACCCCCCATGCGGATGGGGGAACGGCCGTCCACCTCCGTCAGGGGCGGGGGTCCGTCATACCCCTGTACGGCCTGCACGGCGCAGCACAGGATGATGGGAAACAGCCTCATGAAGGCCTTTTAACACAATCTCCTGCACCGTACCAATGCCAAAACGGTGCATGCACGTTCTCCGGACTTGGCAAAAGGGGAATCTGCCCTTACCCTCTCGCGCATGATTCATTTCACCCTGTTCGGGATACCTGTTTACATCCGCCCCAGCTTCTGGGTGGTGCTGGCCATCTTTGGCGGCGCTCTCAGCATCAACAGTGTGGAAGGCCTCATTTACCCGGCCCTGTTCGTCATTGCCGGCTTCGTCGCCATCCTGTCCCATGAAATGGGGCACGCGCTGGTGGGCCGCAGGCTGGGCGGCGGCCAGCAGACGATCGTTCTGGAACTCTTCGGCGGCCTGACGAGCAGCCACGGCATGCAACTGACCCGCGGAGGAAGGGCCCTCATGATTCTGGCAGGCCCCATGATGACCCTGCTGCTGGGCGTCATTAGCCTGTGGATTACCTGGAACATCGTCGCCCCGGTCATGACCGCGCACAACCTGACCTTCTGGGACCTGGCCATCAGCCCCTTCACGGCGGCGGCCATCTCCCCCCAGCTTTACATCCTCTCCTGCCTCATCATGATCGGGGAATGGTGGACCATCCTGAACCTGCTGCCCATCTATCCCCTGGACGGCGGGCAGCTGATCGCCCAGTTCATCCGCTCTCCCAAAAAGGTGTTCATGACCGGGTTCATCACGGCCATCATTATCGGGCTGCTCAGCTTCCAGCTCTTCCACGGCTACTTCATTCCCATCTTCATGGCCCTCTTCGCCTTCAGCAACTACCGGGAATATAAGAACGCCCCTTTTTAATATTCCAAGCTTTCTCCGCGGGTTACGCCCGTTCCATTCAACATACCATCCAATATGTCTCAACAAACTGCAATCACGCCCACCCGCGCCCAGGACTTCCCCGAGTGGTACCAGCAAGTCATCAAGGCCGCCGACATGGCGGAGAATTCCGAGGTGCGCGGCTGCATGGTCATCAAGCCGTGGGGCTACGCCATCTGGGAACTCATTCAGAAGGACCTGGACCAGCGCTTCAAGGACACCGGCCATACGAATGCCTATTTTCCCCTGCTGATTCCGATTTCCTATCTGGAAAAGGAAGCGGAACACGCCGAAGGCTTCGCCACGGAATGCGCCGTGGTCACCCACCACAGGCTGAAAGCTCAGAAGGATGAAGCCACCGGCAAGACCCGCATGATTCCCACCGGGCAGCTCACGGAGCCCTTCGTCATCCGTCCCACCTCGGAAACCGTCATCGGCGCGGCCTTCGCCCGCTGGACGTCCAGCTACCGCGACCTGCCCCTGAAGGTGAACCAGTGGTGCAACGTGATGCGCTGGGAAATGAGGCCCCGCATCTTTCTGCGCACGGCGGAATTCCTGTGGCAGGAAGGCCACACGGCCCATGAAACCCGCGAGGAAGCCATTGAAGAAACCCTCACCATGCACAAGGTTTACGAGGACTTCCAGAGGGACGTGCTCGCCATCCCGACCATTCCCGGAGAAAAGACGGAAGCGGAACGCTTCCCCGGCGCGGAACAGACCTACACCGTGGAAGCCATGGTCCAGGACCGCAAGGCCATCCAGGCCGGAACCTCCCATTTCCTGGGACAGAACTTCTCCAAATCCCAGAATATCTGCTTTGCCGGGCGTGACAACACCCAGCAGTTCGCCTGGACGAGCTCCTGGGGCGTCTCTACCCGCATGATCGGGGCGCTCATCATGATGCACTCCGACGACGACGGCCTGGTCTGCCCGCCCCGCGTCGCTCCCCAGCAGGTCGTCATCATCCCCGTTACGCCCAAGGAAGAAAGCCGCCAGGCCATTCTGGACCACTGCGAGGAACTGGCGCGCACCCTCCGCTCCAAGACCTTCCACGGCCAGCCGCTCCGCGTGCTGGTGGACAGGCGCGACCTGGGCGGCGGAGCCAAGAAATGGGAATGGGTGAAGAAGGGCGTGCCCGTGCGTTTGGAAATAGGCCCCCGGGACCTGGAAAAAGGCTCCGTCTGCGTCCAGCGGCGCGACCAGCCCGTGAATGAAAAATCCTTCGTCCCGGAAACGGAACTGGTAGATACCGTTACGGACATTCTCCAGGACATCCAGGACACCCTGCTCCAGCGGGCCATCGCCTTCCGGGACGCCCACATCCGCCCCGCCTCCACCCTGCAAGAGCTGGAGGAAAACTTCTCCGGAGAAGGCGACGCCGACTGGCTCCAGGTGCCGTGGGACGGTTCGCCGGAAGAGGAAGAGGAGCTCGCCAAACGGCTGCGCATCTCCATCCGCTGCATCCCGCTCGGCGAACTGGGCCGCGGGGAGCCCGCCCCCTGCATCCTCACCGGCCGCATGACGGAACGCCGCGTCCTCTGGGCCAGAAGCTACTGATCCTCCCATTGACTCCCTTTCTTCACGGGACTGTTCCAAGGCAAGGAAAACGTGCCTTCCGGAACAGTCCCGTTTTTTATGGAAACAGGGAGCCCTTCATGATTTTCCGCATTCTTTCTGTAAAAACCTCTTCATTTCGGACGCCGCCCCCGCCCCGCCGTTATAAGGGATAAATACATGCTCTTCCGGTTCAGTGTGACCAAGCATAAATAGTTGAAAAGGTTGGAAATAGGTTGAAGAAGGTTGAAAGCCTTGAAATTACCAAGCTGTTGAGAGAAGACGAAAGGGTCACGGGAGCATTTACACACATAATTCCCTGAGAAAGGGTGAAACCTGAAATTCTGAAAGTGTCATTTGTCCCATGTGGACACCCTTCCCACTCTCTCTAGGCCGCCCATCCGCGTGGAGCGGTGAGGCGTCCGCGAAGGCTCCGCGGTTAGTTGGCGGGTGCTGCCAACCTGTCCCTGGCGATACGAAACAAATCCAATTCGTATCTGGAACAGGGAGCCGACGCCAACGAAGCGGACCGGAACGGCCTCGTCCCCCCGGTACCACGCTACCGGCATCAAGGGAAAACCTCAAATTACCTGCCTGCTCATTCAACACGACGCCCACGTCCACGCCATATGCAGGGGAACGGTTTCCATGCTGGACCACGCCAGGAACCGCCATAACACCGCCCAGGAAAAACTGCTGCTGGAACACGGGGCCAAAACAGCCGCGGAGCTGAAAGAGCAGCAGCCTGCCGCCCCTCCCAAGGGCGAATCGGAATGCCCGGCAAAAGCAGCCCGACTCTTTTCCATCCCCCTCCTTCCCAGAAGCGTCAGTTCTCTTTAAGAGGTATGGCAGCGTGTACCTATTCCGGTGAAACATGAATTTTTCTCTAAAAAAATCTTGCCAAATCCGGATAACCCTATATATTCTCTGCCACACGGACGCCGCAAGGCTCCGGTCATCCAAAGCGGATGTAGCTCAGGGGTAGAGCGCAACCTTGCCAAGGTTGATGTCGTGGGTTCGAATCCCATCATCCGCTCCATCTTTTTTATCCGGGGCCTGCTTCATTAAAAGCAGGCTTTTTTATTACCCCGGACAACAAGCCAAGTGCGGGAGCTCCCTCCGGAATTCCGCCGGAAGGAAAAGTCGGAGCAGACGCGTCCATTTTTTGTTCTTACCCGTATTTCTACACGGAACCGCCCCAGGAAACAGAAAATTGAGTGGGGACAACGGCACCGCTCAAGTGGCATTAATGGCGCCACTTTTTATTTTTTTGATTTCAAATCTATTCCAGATATTTTTCCATCATTTCATATTCAACAAATATTGAACATATTATGAAGTTTCAAAAAATGATATGCCTCCATTTCTCCATACAGAAACCTGCTTTGCAACAAAATAGGCCTGTTGACACCACAATGGCATTAATAATACACAGAATATACCAATTGAGAAGTTTTATACATTCCAAATTTCTCTTTCCAACCATTAAAAAAACATGAACATTCATCATCAAAACAGTTTCGTGCGGCAGCGCCCGCTCAACCTCTCCATCGTTCCCTTCCAGCCTGTCCGGAATAATCTTTCCAGAACGGCACGCCAAGAGAGCGACACGGTGGAATTATCCTACTCACATGGCAAGCCCTCCACTTCCGCGGACGTCATGACGCCCGTCTGCCGCGTCTTTCAGCTTCCGGAAACCGCGGAGGGAGCCGCGGAGGAAGCCAGGCATACGGTCACGGCCTCCGGCCAGGTAGACGATTCAGTCACAGTCACGGTGGACAGCAATACACAAAGTTCTTCCTCCGGTTCGGTCCACAACTTTTCACTGGAGTTCGGCAACCTTTCCGGCGGCTTTCATTGCCTTTTCGCAGAACACCACAACATCAATTATTATCCGGACCCTACGGGCAACATTTCTCTCATCAACGGCACGGTAGGCCCGTGTCCCCCCATCAGCATCATTCCGGATGAAAATGAAAAAGATGAATGCGAATGCTCCTGCGAAGATGGGGAGGGGGATCCAAGCGGCCCTCCCTCGGATTCACCCGCCCGCACCATGGCCGGGGTACCGGCTCTTGCCCTGAACAGCACCTCAGCCGGAGGACGGGTTTCCCGGCTGGCAACCTTGCAGTACATGCGCTGGTCCGCCTCCTTTGGCGTCTTCCGGGGGATGGGCGGCATTCCTTCAGGGCGCCTGGAGATCACGGGGTATCAGTATTCCAGCTCTCTGCTGACACCTGAAGGGCTGGCCTACCGCCATCCGGCAGCGTCCGCCGTCCTCGTTCCGGAAGGCGGAATTGCTCCCAACCAATCCTTCAGGGTTTATGAAGGGGGCAGCTTCACCAACTATGTGTGCGATGCCGACGGCCAGTCGGCATTCGGTATCGGTTCCACCTCGTCAGGAACAAACCGGGCACAATTCGTCAGGACCCTGAGCCGGGAGGACGCCGCCGTGACAGCATTGCGGGAAGCCAGCTACCTCCGGATATCCAAGGTGAACGGCTCCGCAACATTCTACCACCTGGCCACGGGGCTCTTTGCCGGATATATTTCTCCGCAGAATTCCCTGCTGACAGCGGAAGACGCGGAGAATTACCTGGTTCTGCTGAGAGAAGAAAACGGAAACCTCCGCCAGATATGGAACCTGTGGGACGGCCTGGCCGATATTGTCACTACGGAGAACGGCTATTGCATTTCCCTTTATCTTCCCTCCCGCATCACGGGCCTGGATCAGGCAACGGGGCTCTATACCGTGACGGGAGAACCGTTCAAAACTTTCACAGTCAGCGGAAATACAGAGGACAAAAGCCTTACGGTAACCGAACGGAGCCTGGCCCTTCCGTCCAGCGTGCCTCCTTTCACCACCACATGGACGCAAGTGGAGGGCGCCTGGCAGATTGCCCTTGGCGACGGAGAAGACGCCATCACGACCAGCTGCGTTAAAACAGAGCTTGAACCTCAAGGAACCTACCGGATTGTCACCACGGTCAGCAAAGGGGAATCCGTTGCTTCCAGGGTGGCGGAAGAATACTTGTCCCACCCCACGGGAGAACTTTTGCTCACTCGCACGGAAGGGTACGGCAGCCCGGAGGCCCAAACGACTTCCTATAAATACGATGATGCGGGACGCATGATTTCCGTCACCGCTCCGGATGGCGGAGCAACTACGTACCTCCATGACCGGAAGGGGCGTATTACCGTCATCACCACCCCCTGGGCCGGGGGGCAGGCGCAACTGGAGCAATTCACGTACCTGGATGATGGAAGCGCCTATAGCAATGAACCCAGCCAAGTGGATCTTAACATGGTGGACGCCTCAGGCATTCCGCACCTTCACCGCCGGGATCAATATTCCTATCGTGTAGCTGACCACATCAAGAGAGTGGAAAAACGCAGTACCGCCAACGGCCTCACCAGGCTGGAAGTAACGGAAACATGGCAGGGAGACGCGAGTAATACCTACGCCCGGGGACGGAGCCGGATGACGCAAGCGGCCAATGGGGTGCAAACCTGGTACGATTACACGGCAGCGACAGCCCACGGAGCGCTTTATTGCATCACCAGGGAAACGCGCCTCAATGGGGAGCCTGTAGCCGGACAAAGTAGGAAAAGCCTCCAGTATATCAGCCCGGAAGGCAATACGGTCCGGGAGGAAGAATATATCCTGGACAGCGAAGGGACATGGCGGCTGCTTTCCTCCGCTGATTACGAATTCGACGAACAGAACCGCTGGATCAAGCGCACGCGCAGCAACGGACGCGTAACGGAACGTGCATTAATGTGTGACGGCCGCCCCTTGTGGGAAAGGAATGAGGACGGCGTGCTGACCAGCTATTCCTACGACACTGCCAGGCAGCTCATTGAAACCATCCGTTCTGCAACGCCTGCTACTCCGGAAACCATCACCAGCTACAAGAGAGACGCTCTGGGAAGAATTCTTGAGGAAAGAACGGATACCGGCGCCATGTCCGCCACGCGCCGGATGGCCTGCGACCTGCTGGGGAGGCCAACCTTGTCTACAGACATCCTTGGACGCGCCACCACCTATGCCTACAGCGCGGACGGCTTGACGACCACCATGACTACCCCGGCCGGAGCAACATTCATTACGACCAATTACACGGACGGCAGCGTGGCTCACGAAGCCGGAACAGGCCAGAGGGAGCTCTATCATATTTATGACTATAATGGAGGCCGCGTCCGGGAAACCGTTAAGCTGGCCGACCAGGCGACCATCCTTTCCCAAAGGCTGGAAAACGGATTCGGAGAAATCGTCGTTGCCACAAGCCCTACTACGTTGAATAACACCTACCTTTATGAACGTACGGTCTATGATTCCAGAGGGCTGATCACGCAAAAGGGAACCGACGGGAAAGCCCCCGTCCTTTATTCCTACGACGGCTTTGGCAATCTGGTAAAGGAAACCCTGAAACTGGCGGCTTCCCCCACGGTGGAAAATTCCGATATTACGGAATACTCCCATACGGTGGAAAAGAGGGAGGACGGCATTTACCGGGTGACCGTCACTTCCCGCTGCAATGGAAACGGAGGAGTGTATGCAAAAAGCCAGGCTGAACTTATCTCGGAAAGCGCGTCTCTGGAAAGCAAGGTCGCCTCTGCCAATGCTCGCGGAGACGTCAGTATTTCATGGACGGAATACGGCGAAGGAACGGAGCGCTTTCAGAAGAAAACCGTTCCCGTCTCAGCCATTACGGCCGTGGCCGCCGTCACGGACGGCTTCACAGTATCGGACACGGACCATTCCGGGATCACGACGACCGTCAGCCGGACCTACACCGCTGATGGAATTACCTACACGCAGACTGACGGCCGCGGAAATACCGTAACCGCCATCTCCGACATGGCGGGACGCCAGGTCTCCGTTACGGATGCAGCGGGCAGCACAACCGCCACCGCCTACGACGCCCATTTTGACGAACCGTGCGCGATCGTTGACCATCTGGGCCATACCACCTGCTACCGTTACGACATCCGGGGGCGCAAGGCAGCACAGTGGGGCACGGGGGTCCAACCCGTTCTCTTCACTTATGATGAAGCTGGCAGGCTGACGGAAATGACGACGTTCCGCGCGGATGACCAGGAAATCACCACGGACCCTGCCGGACGAACGGACGGAGATGCCACCCGCTGGGAATATCATGATGCAACCGGGCTGGAAGTGAAAAAAACTTATGCGGACGGGAACACCATCATGCGCACTTACGATGCATTCAACCAGCCCGCAACGCGGACGGACGGACGCGGAGTCGTGACCACCTATGCCTGGGAATCCGCACGTGGGCTGCTTCTCTCGGAAAGCTACAGCGACGAAACGCCCGCCAGAAGGTATGCCTGGAATACGGTTGGCAAACTCATTGAAGCCGTGGACTCCTCCGGCGCCTGGAACATCTCCTACAACCAGTACGGTGAACAGGAAAGCAGCACCTGGACGGAGGAAGGAGTCATCCATCTGGTCTCCGAGCAGAGAGATGCCCTGGGACGCAGCTCCGGCCATACCTATTCCAAGGGAGGAATTCTCCAGCAGACAACGGGCATCGGCTACGGCGCGGACGGCCGCATCGCCACAGCCTCCTTCACGCACGGAGGCGCGGAACAAACCTTCTCCTACGGCTATCTGGAAGGGAGCAATCTGCTGCATACCCTGTCCCATCCCAACAATATCCTGGTCACGCGGACCTATGAAGAGCACCGCAACCTTCCCGTCTCCATGAACGCCACGAGAGGTACGACCGACGTCGTCCTGAGGAGATACGGCTATGATGCGGCGGGGCGCCCCGTAACCGGGAACTGCGCCAGAAAGGGAACCGCTCAGGCTGACGGCTTCAGCTATAACGGACGTGGGGAACTCATGGCCGCCAATCTTGGAACGGAAAACTACGGTTATACCTATGACAACATAGGCAACCGCAAAATAGCTCAGGAAATCGCCGGGGAAATCAGCTACGAGGCCAACAGCCTCAACCAATACACCGGAATCACCCACTCCACTCTCAACTCTCCACCTTCAACACTGGAACACCCCTTCTCTCCTGTTTATGATGCAAACGGGAACCAGACTCTGGTGAAAACGGGAACGGGAATCTGGTCAGTCACTTACAATGCGGAAAACCGCCCTGTAAGCTTCACGAGCCAGGATGGGCAGACCGTGATGGAATGCGCCTACGACTACATGGGCCGCAGAAACATGAAAAAAGTGACGGTTAACGGCTCTGTAACCCTGCACCAGCGGTATGTCTACCGCGGCTATTTACAGATTTCCTGTGTAGACGTGACCCGGAGCGGCCATCCGGCCCTGTGGCATATTACCTGGGATCCCCGGGAAAAAATCGCCACGCGCCCTCTGGCCATCCAGAAGAACGGAACCTGGTATACGTACGGATATGACCTGGCCAAGAATGTCATGGAGGTATTCAACACGCAGGGCACCATTGCCACGGCGTATTCCTATGCCCCCTACGGAGCCGTCACCGCGACCGGAACCGCCCAGCCCATTCAGTGGAGCAGCGAGTTTTATGACTCTGAAATCGGCATGGTTTATTACAATTACCGCCATTACAATCCCCTGGACGGCAGGTGGACCAGCAGGGATTCCCTCATGGAAAAGGGAGGGATCAATTTATACGGATTTGTAGAAGGACGGGTGCCATACACCACGGATTACCGGGGGAATACCGGATTTACCGATATCTTCCCGCCGGACGGCCCCCCTTATTTCAGCCCCCCGGAAGTGGATGAATGGCTCGGGCTGCCTGTAACAATAGACCTGGCCCTGAGTAACGACAAAATGGGCCGTCTTTTACAAAAAGCCATTACCAGAGGGGCCAATAGGATAACTGCCAGTTACGGCAGTCAAAAGTTCTGTGAATTGACCAGTGAAGCAATCACTAAGAAAGTTGAGAAAATAATGAGGGAAAGCAATTTCATGGATAACAATCTGGCTGAAATACGCATGAAAGTGGGCGATTACCAGGATGGCATCTCCCACACCGTTCAGGAAATGGCCGGAATATTTAAAGATTCACGTATTTCATCTACCATGTCATTTTCCATCAGTGCTGAAATGAATGTTCCCTTATGCAGTCTGGGAGGAAAGCAAGTAGGAGGAAAACTGGCGGAAACCCTTACCTGGTCCAAAGGGAATGCTCTGCTCTCCCCGCAGGATAGATTCCGCAGCAGGCTTGGCTTCGTGAGCCAGCAGGATTTCTCTGTCAGAGCCGGATTGACATTAATGGACTTGAAAATAGGCCGTGTTAATATAACTTGTGATTTATCTGCCGGGATCACCACTACGCAATGGAGGAAATTTGAATTTCCCGTATCAGGATCCGTCCAGGTTACGTACTCATTCTAACCACATTGATTATTTTATAACATCTATTATATGTATTTATCAAAATTGTTTGTATTGACATGCATCTTATGGATGAGCGGAGCCCATGGCTCCCTCATCCGGGAGACTGCGGAACCTGTACGGGAAAAATCGCCCGCTCCCGGACAAAACGCCTCTGGAACGGACATTTCCTCATTCAAATACGGTATCTTGCTGGCCAGTAATATCTTGCAGGATTGCCAACAATTGAAAGCCGTTCTTGATTCCATCGCAACACCGGAAACCGGGAAAAGCAAGGAAGAGGAAATTTCCTTTCTCTGGGAACGCGCCGTGCTAAACAATGTTATTCTGGCGGACAGTATCCGGAACAATCCCGCAAAGTACGAGGCAACGAAAGATGAAGCAAAAGAATTGTCCGGCGCCCTGGCAGCAGTTAATCAGCAGCTCAAGGATACTTTGAACCAGTTGCGTGGCCTGCAGGGAAGAAACCTGCTGGAAAATGAATTCGAACTCATGCTTGAAACAAAGCGCTCCATCCTTGAGGGCCATCTGGACAAGCACAAGGCCTATCTTTCCGACCAGTACATCATCAGCGCCTTTGAGAAAAATAAGGGATACCCATGTTTGCTCCAGGGCTTTTTTGCGATGTACCGTGAAAAAGACATGGATGCGGCCAGGCGCCTGTTCCGGGAGGGCGCGCAGAAAGGGAGCAAGGAGGCGCAGCTCATGGAAGCGCTTAGCGCACATCCCGGTCCGCGCAAGATCATGGATGGCATCCTAGAAATTCTTACGCGTTTGAATAAAGCCGCCGCCGGGATCACGGACCGGAACACGGCGGAAGCAGAAGAAGAGGGCCTTGCCACCTTATTTGATTCCCTTGGGTTTCAAATCTCCCTGCTCAACAGAAGTTCCCTGTCTGAAGAAGACTCCGAATACATGCTTCAAACCTGGGCGCCCGCTTACCAAAAATTGATGCAGCAGTTTCATCAGGAATGGACCAGAATAAAATCATCCCAATATTTTGGAAATAAGAATCTGGGAAAAGCCATCTCAGGCAAATCAGTATCCCTGAATGCCGCCATCAATTTGAACACCCTTCTTAAATTACAACCGGAATCATAGGAACACAGGAAGGGATGCAGCCTTGTTCCACCTATTGTTAAAAGGTATCCCCATTGACATTTATTCCAGCCTTTGACGGGCCTGCACTCCAGCAACTCTCCGGAACACCGGAAATTACCTGCTGCAAGCACCATGGCCCTACCATCCGCAGGCCGTTTCCCACCAAGAGGAAACGGCTTGCTACTTTATAGTAGCATGGGGTATCGACTAAACTCCCTCCGGAAAGGCGGAAAAACCACCTCCTTTACCCATTCCGGGCGCTCTGCCATATTCTCCTGCTTTGCTGCTCAAAAAGCGCCGGCATGAAAGCGGACGGCTTTCCCATCCCGTCCGGAAAGCGGTAGCCGCCGTTAAGACAGACTCCGGCAGCCCTATCTGCACCATCCCTTCAACGAAAGAGCCTTCCTGATGGTCGTTCAGATAAGGCCGGTGTCGGCATTTCGATACGCCGTCCCAATTCTCAACCCGGAATAAACCAATGAACAATACGACTCAATCAGGGACCTCTCCAACAGGTCCCGCTACAACCAATAACGCTCCGGCGGTAAAATCCGTCCTTCGCATGGGGGTATTTACGCTCGCCATGATTAACGTTTCCGCCATTGTCAGCTTGCGCGGCATGCCTGCGGAAAGCACGTACGGACTCAGTTCCGTCTTTTACTATATTTTTGCAGCGGTCTTTTTCCTGGTGCCCGTCTCCCTGGTGGCCGCGGAACTCACCACCGGATGGCCGCAGAAAGGCGGCGTTTACCGTTGGGTAGGTGAAGCCTTCGGCAAGAAATGGGGGTTCCTGGCCATCTGGCTGCAATGGATTGAGAGTACCATCTGGTTCCCGACCGTCCTGACCTTCGCCGCCGTCTCCCTGGCTTTCATGGGACCCGGACAGCGATGGGATGAAGCGCTTGCCGCCAACAAGTGGTATGTGCTCATCGTGGTGCTGTGCGTGTACTGGGCGGCTACCCTGCTCAACCTGCGCGGCATGAAGACTTCCGCAGGCGTCACCAAGTGGGGCACCATCATCGGCACCATCATTCCGGGCGCCATCCTGATTCTGCTGGGCCTGAGCTATTGGGCCGGAGGTAACCCGATTCTGCTGGACATGAGCTGGGACAAGCTGATACCGGACATGAGCAATTTCAACAACCTCGTTCTGGCCGCCAGCATCTTCCTGTTCTATGCAGGGATGGAAATGTCCGCCGTGCACGTGAAGGACGTGAATGACCCCGGCCGCAACTATCCGCTGGCCATTCTGATTTCCGCCATCATCACGGTACTCATTTTCGTTCTGGGCACGCTGGCCATCGGCTTCATCATTCCCAACTCCCAGATCAACCTGGTGCAGAGCCTGCTGATTTCTTATGACAGTTACTTTAGCTTCTTCGGCCTTGGCTGGATGAACTGGATTCTGGCCCTTGCCCTGGCCGTAGGCGTTCTGGCCCAGGTAACGGCGTGGGTAGGAGGTCCTTCCAAAGGCTTGTACCAGGTAGGCCTGGCCGGCAACCTGCCGCCCGTCATGCAGAAGCGGAACAAGAACAACGTCCAGATGGGCATCCTGCTCATTCAGGGCTGCATCGTCACCCTGCTTTCCATCATGTTCGTGATCATGCCTTCCGTGCAGTCCGCCTACCAGATTATTTCCCAGCTTACCATCATCCTGTACCTCATCATGTACATGCTGATGTTCGCCTCCGGCATTTATCTGCGCTACCGGGAACCGAATACGCCCCGCACCTTCCGCATTCCCGGAGGCAAGACCCTCGGCATGTGGATTGTCGGCGGCCTCGGCTTCCTGGCCAGCCTGGCGGCCTTCCTGGTAAGCTTCATCCCGCCGAACCAGATTACCGTGGGCAGCAATACGATGTATATTATGCTTCTGGTGGTAGGCACCTTCATCTTCGCCGGCATTCCTTTCATCATCCATGCCATGGCCAAGCCCTCCTGGAAGCGGCCTGTGGATTCTGAAGACGCCTTCGAACCCTTCGGATGGGAAAAAACCAATGGAACCCATCCTACAGTAACCCCAATCCATCCCATATCCCATGAGTAACGTCCCTTCCAATGAACAAATACAGACGGCTCTGGACAATGCGTATGCCTACGCCAAAACCGTCCAGGGAGGCAAAAACGCCTCCTACATTCCCGCTCTGGCCCAAGTTCCTTCCGACCTGCTGGCGATTGCCGTGGTCACTGTCAACGGGGACCTGCTGACCGCAGGTTCCGCAGACACGCCCTTTGCCATTGAATCCATCTCCAAGGCCTTCAACCTGGCCTATGTCATGGACCTGATCGGAATGAAGGAGCTCCGCACGAAGATCGGGGCAGACCCCACCGGGGAGCCCTTCAACTCCGTCATGGCGATTGAACTGCACGGCGGCAAGCCCCTCAATCCCCTGGTCAACGCAGGGGCCATGGCGACGGTCAGCCTGGTCAACGGCTCAGACTCCGATGAAATATGGTCCAACATGATTCATAATTTCAACAACTTCGCCAACACGGCCCTGACCGTGAACCAGGAGATCTACAAGTCGGAAAGCGCCACCAACCAGCACAACCGCGGCATTGCATGGCTGCTTGACAGCTACGGCTATTTTTACAATACGCCGCCCATGATCGTGGACCTGTACACCCGCATGTGCTCCCTGAACATCACCACCTCCCAGCTGGCGCTGATGGGCGCCTGCTATGCCAACGGAGGCGTCAACCCCGTCAGCAAGAAGCGGGTGGTTCAGGATGTCAACGTTCCTCCCATTCTGGCGGAAATGTGCATGTCCGGCCTCTATGATTCCACAGGGGACTGGATGTACAAGGCCGGCCTTCCGGCCAAGTCCGGCGTAGGCGGCGGCCTGGTGGCCGTAGCTCCCGGCAAGCTGGCCATGGCGGCCTTCTCCCCGCCCCTGGACCCCGCCGGCAACACCGTCAAGGGCCAGGCGGCTCTTCAATCCATTATTAAAGAATTGAATTTGAACCTTTTCCGGAGCTGATCCGGGATGAGAAGGTAAACCCGCGGAGCCAAGATCCGAAAGGATTCCCGCGGGTTTACTGTATCCCGGCCATGTGAAAATAACGCAAGGCGGTGCCTTCTGCGCCTGGCGGAACTCGGTTGCCGGGCCATAGACATTAAATCCTGTTTGAGAAGTTGCACAGCTGCATGGGTACGCCGTCTTCCATAACGTGGAAACCGTGCCTTTCATAAAAAGCGGCGTTCCTGCTCTCTTCAGGCATGATTTCAATATAGAGGTAGTCCTTGTACTTCTCCTTGACCATTTCCATCATTTTTCCTGCAATTCGCCTGCCGTGATAGTCGGGGTGCACCAGGACATAGTGCATGTAGGCCACCATCTCACTGTCGTCCAGCAGTCGCACAAGACCGACCAGGCGGTCGCCGTCCCACGCGGTAAACACGGTGGACGAATTCATCAGGGCCTTGTAGAGCCGTGCCGGATACTGGCCGGAAATCCATCCCACGGACAGGAACAGCTCCTGCACTTTTTCCCGGGTAAACTTCTTTTCTTCCGTAAAAACAATCATCTTTCCGCTTGGTTGCAGGGTGAGTGGCCAGCACAGTCCAGGCAATAGACAATGCCATTTACAGCTCTCCTCATGGGACTCATGATAAAGTCCACAGGCCCCGGAGACAAGCAACTATGTGCCGCTCCTTGTGCTTCATTAACAGCACAAGGAGTGGCAGAGGCGCCTGTGGCGCTCTTCCATGCCGGCCAAATGGCAGTTGGTCCCGGACAAGTCCGGACTTTTCTTCATGGAAGCTTAACCACGCGCCCTGGTAAAAAGCTTTCCTTCTCCCCTCTTCCGTAGCCGCAGAGTTGTTTTCCCGCGCTCTTCCCGTGTTTTAAGGACTTGCCACCACAACATTTTTCCCTAGAGTCTTTCCGGTATGCTTGAAGCCCTGCAAAACGCCTTTTTCCAGACCGGGGACACGCTCACGTCCTGGCTGTCCGCCTTCAGCAGTTTCCTGTGGGGATGGCCTCTGCTCATCATGCTGCTGGGCACACACCTGTACCTGACCATCATTCTGCGTTTTCCGCAGCGCTACCTGCTCAAGGCCCTGAAACTGTATTTTGTGAAAGACCATACGGATAAGGGAGACATTTCCCCGTTCAGTTCCCTGATGGTGGCCCTGGCCGCCAATATTGGCGCGGGCAATATCATCGGCGTGGGGGTGGCGATTGCCGCCGGGGGGCCGGGGGCCATTTTCTGGTGCTGGCTGACGGGCGTTCTTGGCATGGCTACACGGTATTCGGAAGGGCTGCTCGCCATCAAGTACCGCGTGGAAAACCCGGACGGCAACATGAGCGGAGGCCCCATGTTTGTGCTGGAACGCGGCATGAAATGCAAATGGCTCGGGGTAGCCTTTGCCGTATTCACGGCCGTTGCCGCCTTCGGCATCGGCAACCTGACGCAGGGGAACGCGGCAGCGGAACAGCTCCACCACGCTTTTGCCATTCCCTCCTGGGGAACGGCTGTGGTGCTGACCATCCTGACGGCCCTGGTGATGCTGGGCGGCATCCGGAGCATTGCCAAGGTATGCGCCTTCTTCGTCCCGTTCATGGCAGTCATTTACATCATAGGCTGCGTCTACATCCTGGCCGTGCAGTCCCACTACATTCTTCCGGCCATCCGTTACATTCTGGACTGCGCCTTTACCGGGGAAGCCGCTGCCGGGGGCGTAGTGGGCGCCGCCGTCATGACGGCCATGCGGACCGGCGTGGCCCGCGGCCTCTTTTCCAATGAAGCCGGGCTGGGTTCCGCCGCCATTGCCTCCGCCGCCGCCCAGAACCGCAACCCCGTACGGCAGGCGCTCATCTCTTCCAGCGGCCCGTTCTGGGATACCGTGGTCATCTGTGCCCTCACAGGCATTGTGCTGACTACCAGCATCCTGGCCCATCCGGACATCTCGTCCGGTGACGGCCCCCGGCTCACTACCCTGGCATTCAGTAAAATCCCTTATGTGGGCTCCCCTCTCCTGACGGTCAGCCTGGTCACCTTTGTGGTTTCCACCATTCTGGGCTGGTCCTACTTTGGTGAAAAAGCCCTGGAATACCTGGGGGGCATCCGGCTGATCACGCCTTACCGCGTCATCTGGGTGGCGGCGGTCTTCACCGGCTGCGTTTCCAAGATAGACCTGGTATGGGTCTTTGCAGACTGCGCTAACGGCCTGATGGCCCTTCCCAACCTCATCTCACTGCTGGCCCTTTCCGGAGTGCTTGTCCAGCAAACGCGGTACTACCTCTGGCAGCACAGGCTGGACGATTATGACGAATCCCACATTCCGGAAGGCAAATAACGATTTTTTTCAATTCAGATTCAAATAATTCTTGCCTTTCGGCCTCCGGTGGTATTTACTTTGCCGCGCAGTCCCTGCAAACCTAAAAGTCGCGTTCGTCTAGCGGTCTAGGACTCCCGCCTTTCACGCGGGCAACACGGGTTCGAGTCCCGTACGCGATGCCACTCCCAAGAAGAAGTGGAAAGAAAAAAGCCTGATTTTATCAGGCTTTTTCTATTTTAGTTTACGGAAGGATGTCACTCTTCTTCCAGTGGATAATATTTATTAAAAAATTTCCTAAATCAGGAATATAATCCCCGACTCCCTCAAGCCTATAGCAATTAGGTAATTCCTGCCACAGAGAAAGATATTCGGACTCTGAAAACTCTCCAATGAAAATCTTTAATTTGTTATTATGGGAATGACATAGTGGAATTTCTAAAGGGTTAAATTGCGGAGAAAACACAATAAGTGTTTCAGGATTTATTTTATTGATCTTTTGTTCTTCTTTCAATAACGAATTACCACTTAAAAGGAGACACTGACATCTATGATTCTCAGGAATATTAGATACAGATTCACAAATACCAATAGAAACATATTTTTTAATAAAGTCATCTTTAAATATATCCTTTAATGAAGACATATATAACTTATTTCCGAAAATAAGAGAATCAGAGACAATCCAAATCCTAGGAACACCAGTCTCTTCACATCCTATTTTGACATAATTTTTTTCTTTTTTTACATAAGAGTCAGAATTTAATATAGCAATAAAAATAATAAGCAAAAAACAAGCAGAACTCGTGCCCAATATAAAAAATTTATTTAAGGGAAATTTGTTTGTGATTCTAAATAAAATCATTCTTCCTAAACAAATACACGGAATAATCCATAACACAAACGATTCTCCTACTGAGCTAAAAAAAGATGAAACAGCAAAAGAAACAATAACAGTTAAAGGTATAGGATTAATTCGAGAGCTTCCAAATGGTAAACATACTCCTACTGCTAGTATCCATAATAAAATATAAGCAAATCTACCAATCCAATTTATTTCTACAAGCCAAGTAAAATGAGAATTGACAAGAGTTCTATATTGTTCACTGGATTCTGCGGGCTGATACCATTTCATAAAAGCATTTCCAGCTTCACCTACTCCCCACCCCCAAGGTGAATCTGCTATCATTTCAGGTACTTTTCTCCAAATAGATAATCTATTCGTAATAGATCTGTCTTCGGAAAAAAAACCATGTACATATCTTTTTTGAGCTCCAAGTACTATACAGTAAGTAAATAGACTAATTATTATTATAAATTTAAATCTCCATTCCTTCCAACTGAACTTATGATATGTAAATGCACCAAAAATAGTTAATCCTACTAAAAGTGCACATATTCCTCCTCTTGAAAACGTATGAAAGATACAAATAACACTCCCCAAAAAACAAATCACTGATACCCACTTTCCCCATTTCCCAAATTTTATTAAAGCAATTGATAATAAAGCGCATTGAACTAATAAAGCTGCAGTCTTATTAGGATTTCCTAATCCCAAATCCAGTCTCCACAATCCATTGTAGAAATATTCTGCTATTTGAGACGTTTCCATTCTTTTGCAAGCTTTTCATTGGGTAGTGGAATTCTATATGAAGAAGACATACTATAAAATTTTTCCGCAGAAAATATATTTTGATTAATGGCATCTCCCCAATAAGGAGGATGGACGAATTCTTTATTCCATAACCCCAAATTTTTATCAAATCCGCCATCTTTTATCCTTTTCTGTTTAGTAGTACAAAGAGTCAAAGCATAATCGAAAAATATGAATCCAAATTTTCTACATCCTTGATGGTCTCTATGTCCTAATCCAGGAATAGCTTTATAAACAATAGGATAAGCCAAAGCTCTACATTGCTGGAAAAAACGTAAACTCCGTTCATATCCATATTCTTGTTCCCCTGTAGTAAGACACCATAGTATATTATTCCCTTCTAGAACAGGTTTATCAAAACTGCTAGGAATATGAACATATACAGCATGAAAGTATTTGGGACATCTCATAGCTAAACGCATAGCGTACTGCGCTGCTTTAGAAGTTCCCCAAAGTAAAAATCCTCCTTCTTTAGGCACTTGATATTCACCGCAAAGCTGGTTTACTCCCCTTTCCCATGCCTGAGCCACATGATCAAAACCATGATCATAATCTCTATAAATATCTTTATTAATCTCGTCCCAACTTCTTCTCTTGTCCCACATTGTCTGAGCCCCCCAACATAACAAAGCGAGATTATTTTTTTTGCAATATTCCATAATGGCAAAAAGTTCGTCACTTTTTTTTGTAAACATAATTCTTTTTCTTATTTCTTCTACATTATTAGCAAGAAGACAAGCAGCAAATACTCCAGCTATTTTTTTTTGGTTCAATTTAGGTAATAAAAAAAGAGTCAATTGATTTTGGCTTCCCTTCCTAATAGTAAAAATGCGCTCTACAAATGGTTTAGAAGCCTCTTCTCGTTCTTTTTTAGGTTGTCTATTGAGATATATTTTTTCCGGAAATGAAAATTGCTGAGGATTTCCCTGTGGATAAACCATAGCGCTAACACCTTCTTTATCACCAAAAACCAGAACGATATACAAATTCTTAGTTTTCCTCAATTTTTCAGGGAAAACAAAAAAAAGACTCTCCTCAATATTTGCTTCAAAAAAAGTTGGAATTGCGTAGCTACCAAAATTTGATCGTTTTACACTAGAAGGAATGGAAAATAAACCAGTAAATTTTTTAGAAGAATCATAAAAATATGCTTTCGCTATAACAGTGGAGCAAAGAGTACGTTTAGCAGTTTTAACTTTCATTTCAATAAATGGCAAAGGTAATCTGCTTTGTTTATTCTTTGCAATATTAACGAGCCGGACAAAAGAAACCCCTCCTTTGTTTTTCACAGTATAGTGCTGAACAGAACCAATAGAATAAAAATCGTCACCGAGTATTGGTTGACATAAAACCATTAACCAAAAAAAATAAAAAACTATATTAAAAATAATTCTCATTTTGATTTATTTAAATTTTTCCATTTTGGTATAAGGGTTTCACTAGGTAGAAATCCAGTTAAGGACGGAACTTTTTTTAAAAACTTTTTACATACTTTTTCTCCTGTTTCTATATCAATCCACACAGAAATATGCGGAATAGAATATTCTTTTATGAGAACTTCAAAATAATCTCTCACAAAATCATCCAGTTCTAAACAAGGTGAATGTCCTACATCAGTGATATTAATCCATAACCATCGTCGTCCTATCTTTCTTCCTTCCTTAAAATAACAGAAAGAAGACCCCAATCTATAATCATTATCACCACACGCAACAATTCCAGGTGGAGTATTTCCCCTTTTACAGGGAGAAGTCCACCATCCAGCAGCATAAGCACACCATCCATTTACTTCCGAGGGAGCCCATTCTACAAATCTAGATACAAAATGTGCTCCCCCAGAAAAGCCATACATATAAAGTGGTCGTTTTTTCGATAACAATCTGCGAAGAAATGCAAGCAATATTTCTCCCGATCCTTTTTCTACATAATAATACCCCTTTCCATTTTGAATATCTTCAATTTTTGAAGCGAAAGAGATACCGATTAAAAGCAATTTATTCTTAACAGCATAATTCTGCCATTTTGCTTCAGCAACCAATGTTTTTCCATTACCATTGAAACCAGGCACTAAAATCAAAATTGCTTGAGGAGAAGTAGCGCCTTGATAACAATAAAAATCGGCTCGCGTCATGCCTGGGACGGTAGGCAAAGAAAAATACGATAATGTCCCCTCTCGGCTTACTCCTTCCTCGGTAAGGAAAAAATAGAGAAGAATAAAAAAAATCCTTACAATATTCAATCTAACGGACAAACTATTTCTTTTAATTACTTACTTTTTTAGAATAACATCCATGGTAATTGTGTCTAATGTATTTTCAAAAGGGATTTTATAATCTTTATTGACAGTTGGAATATTTTTTCCTTCTTTATCAGCGAAATAATAAAGTATATCCAGCATCTCCATAGTTAAGGCTAAAACTTGACGATTCACAGAAAGAAATTCTTTTTCGACAGGTTGATATTTCCCACTACTTACAGACAACTTAAAATTAGGTTTTGGCGAAATATTATTAATCATAAAAATACCCAATTTATAAAAGTCATATATAGGTAGATTATTAATTACATAATATCCCTCTTCATTCGTTTTTACCCTGAATTTTCGAGGAATGTACTCCCGATGTAATTCTTCCGAGGCAGGATTCCTAATTTCAGAAATAAGGATTTCTGCATTAGAAACAGGATCTCCCGATTCCGTTGTCACCTGACCTTTGATGGTAATAGTATCATTTTTAAGTAAAGGAAATAGACGATCATTTAGTAATTTTTCCACTTTCTGAATATTCTCAGCAGATCGCATGGTAGAAAAAACATCTTTCATTTCCTGTGAAAGTGACCGTTGAATTTCTTTTTTAGCTAATGCAGAAAGCGATACATCAGCCGCAATGGAATGCGATACGCTCAATAACAACATTCCAGAGAGTATATATAAAGTTAATGTAGTTTTCATCTCCTCAATATTTAGATTTAGTAATAAGTACCCTAAGGCAAAAAATATGTTTAAGCACTAATTATTTTCGTATCATAAATTATTCCGGATTAGAAGGAAAATCTGGGGTTTCTGAAGTGCATGTGTCATACCCTTTATCAGCACATATATCAATCATCGCACATTCTACAGGATCTACTTCTTTGGAACAAACGTCCGTACTAGATAAACAACCGGGACAATCATCACGATCAGTACCATCGCATACATCAGTAGTAGCCGTTCCTCCATCACAATAATCATCACTAGTACTGTCACATTTATCGACATCATGACCACCACCTGGACATGTATCATATAAGCCATAACTTGTTCCAGTGCATACATCAGTAGCATCCGTTCCATCAGTACATTGATCAGATCCCAGCATTCCTACGCATTTATCTGTACCCCCAGCCCCATCTGAAGTATTCGTGCCATCCGGACAAGAATCATCATCAATCAACGTACATTCATCCGGTTCCTTGGAATTACAATCATCTTCACCTCCGAAACTTCCTGAGCCACATTCATCTCCTTCTCCACCTTCACCACACACATCAACACTAGGATCTCCTCCAGGACACTGATCTCCGGCGGCCTCTCCTCCATTGGGAGGGCACTTATCTTCCGGTTCTTTCCCTGTTCCACAATCATCATGTTCCGGCTTCATATCGGCGCACACATCATCTGGTTCTGCCATGGCCTCACAATTATCTGAGTTTGGATCAACTTGTTCATTGCAAATATCATTACTTACTGTTCCAGAAGCACAATCATCTTCTGCTTTACTACCAGATGGAGGACAAGCATCGCCTGATTGAGCTCCTCCAGGACAATAATCTGCATCAGAATCATCACAGACATCTAATTCAGGAATACCCCCCCCTGAGCACTCATCCTGCTTCTGTCTATTACAACTGTCCTGCTCACCGAAAAAAGTGTTACATGGATCATGATCCTCAGGTGAGGCAAAAACTCTTCCTTCCAGTAGCGTAAAACGAGTAACTATCCCTGCTGTGATTAATTTTGTACAACTCTTAATAAATTCACCTCTACCCATGCGAGATGTACTCGTCAAAAATTTCAAATATTGGGAGTGCTTCATAAATTTATAATTAGAAATAGATTAATTTTAATAATTCTCATTTATTAAATAGAGATTTTTTATAATAAACATAAAATGATTTTTTTACGAATTGTTCCATGCGATCGCAAAAAACGGGTTCACGGAATGTCCCATCAGCATTGGCAATCTCCCATGGACATGGTCCTTTACAAATAGACCATAACCAGCAGGATGCACATTTTTGGGAAATAATCTTATAATATTTTTTCCAGAATTCCTTACATTTATTATAATCTGGCCCATCAAAAATATCACCAATCTGCCATTCCTTCATTCCACCAAAACGGTGACAAGGATAAAGCTTACCGTCTGCTCCAACTGTTGATGTACCACGACAAGCACCACAATGAAAAGGACTAACTTTTGGAGAAAATCCTCCATTTTCTAAATCTCTTACTATATTATTGTATGGGTAGTACTTTGGATTTTCTCCATTTTCTAGTTTATTCAAAATCCAAGGAATCAATACTTTATCTTCTTGCTTGAAGTATTCTTCAAAATCGGAATTATCACAATCAACAGGGCTTGCATTAACAGCATTAATAGCTTTTCCTAAAACAATACGGGTAAAACCAAAATCTTCATAAAATTTGATGAGTTCCATCATATCCGGTAAAGGATGGACCATGGTTCCTCTGACAGTAACCGCTCTGCGTCTTGCCATTAATCGTTTAATTCCTTTCACAGCCATCTCATAAGATCCTTTTCCCCCTTGAGTGGGACACTGCTTATCGTGAAGTTTTTGTGGACCATCTAAACTTACCATTAATCCAAAATTGTATTTTTTAATATAACCAATAATTTCATCATCTAATAAAGTTCCATTTGTAGTCATGGAATAAAATACCTTTTTACTATGAAGCTTTGCCAGATGCTGACTGTACTCTAAGGAAAACCGGATGACAGGTTTATTCAAAAGAGGCTCTCCACCAAAAAAAGTAATGGATACTTGTTCACTCTTTCCACTGAAAGCAAACAACCAAGTAATAGCCATACGTGCCACCTGTTCCGTCATTAATCCTTTACTCGGCATATCTCGGGAAGTTGCACAATAACAGTACTTACAAGCAAGATTACAACTTTCAGAAAGGGCCAATTCCAACTTGTTCCAAGCTCTGGTATATCTTTCATCGAGAAGGTGCTGAAATTTTTCTGGAGTTAATGTATAATCTGGTTGCGTAAATAAACCCTTCTGCGCCATGATTCCCACCTCATTAAAAATATTTTCACATATCTCTAAATCACTACCATTTTTTCTAAGAAATCTTTTCTTGGCTTCTTCGAAAGGGTACTTAAGACAAAAATCTAAAAATTCTTTTGTGAGACGGTCCACTCGAAAAAGTACACAATTGGAAGTATCATAAACAAAATAAACACCATTATGTTCCAATGTGTGATAAGGAGGAGGGAGCACTTTCGTACTCGGAAAAAACTGCTTTTCCTTGAGTTGAGTATTCATAATTATTTGTATTATTAAGATCTATTTTAAATATTCTTTCGCAAATTCTAAAGCATTTTTAGAATATTCCTTCACTAATTTTCCATCTGTGACTAGAGCTACTAATGAACCGGCCGCATCATAAATAAAAAAGGTTTCTTTTCCATCAACAAGTATTCTCATTAAACGTCCATTATCTCCGTAGGAATATTCTTCACAATGTTTCTTTTTTCCTAATGACAACGTTATAGATCTGGTTAATCCTCTCAATTTTCCTGAAGTGAACCAAGTACGTTCCACGGTAACACCATCCGCTCGAAGGGTTATTTCTTTTCCTTTTTCGGTATCCTTATACCAATATTCTTTCTGGTGGTAAAAATTTCCTATACGACTTATAGCAGCATAGAGGCCTTTAGCAGGAAATTTAACAGTATATTTATAATCATCGTCTTCCCTAATAATTCCTGTTTGAAAATCCCAGGTAATCTTCCGTTCCTTATTTCTGAGAATATTATGGATCTTTAAAGTAGAAATTAAAGGATTTTCCTGTTTATAAGTGTACTTTAACACATCTTGTTTTCCGATTTTTACATTAGCAAGAAAATTGAATTTTCTCTCCATATATTTTATTTTCTCTTCCTCCTCCTTTTTAGATTTTTTTTGCACCAATCTAATTTTTTCCTTAACCTCTTCTTGAGTAAAAGTATAATCCATATTAGGATGTTTTCCTTTAAAAATTAATTTATTATTATTAATTTTTCCTTTTAAGAGAACAGAAGAATCATCGGCAAGTTGAAGAAGTCTCCCCTCCTCATAAGTAAAAAAGATTCTTTTTCCATCCTTTTCCATTTTTTCCAATCTTCCTTTTCTATAAGTTAATTTAATACCGTCAATGGACTTTACAAGAAAAGAATCTTTTTTCCTAATAATACTCCAAACAGATGAAGCGATGAATTTATCTTTATTTTGATTACTTTGGCGGAAAAAAAGTACTCTACCGTCTGGCATGTTTACTTTATAACTATTTTCATTATTAGGAACAATTGTTGATTCAAATAAAGGCAACCGCCATCCTCTTCCTAAATGAGGTGATACAAATTTGTTTTGAGAATTAAAAACTACATATAAAGGAAGGCTTAAATCTTTCCCCAAAAAAAGATTTCCAATTCTTTCAAAAATCTCTACATTCCCTTTGACTCCTACTCCCTCAAAATGATTTTGACTCCCACTCCAAAGAAAACTTTTCGAGGTAGAAAAGCCAGAAGCGAAAGCCGAAGAAAAAACTGAGAAACATACTAAACTAACCAAAAATACTGTTTTTGATGAAATATTCATAAATCTTCACTATTTTTATTTATCTGCGGAAAACTCTTTTTCTCCCACAAAACTAACTCCTCTTATCATATTATACAATACACGTCAATAAAAATATTAAAATATTTTAGAAAATAATCCCTAATTAGTTACAATCTTTCTCGGAGATTTTATCGATCACAGTCGTTACTCTTCATAAATTTTCAGTTCATGTCTTACATCCCCCGGATTTGACTTCCAGAAAGCCCTGTTATCTTTTAGAATTTTCACACGCAAACGCCATGGATTACACACCTCTCATTGAAAAACGCCGCCAGCGCCTGGAAGAATTGGAAACGGTCATTGCCGAACCGGATTTTTTCAATGACCAGAAGAGGGCCTCGGAAACCATGAGGGAGCACCGCCGCCTGAAGGAACTGATGGAAACGTGGGATGCCCTGAATGCCACGGAACAGCAATTGGCGGACAACCAGGAACTGGCGAAGACGGATGATCCGGAACTGGCGGAGCTGGCCGCTCTGGAGATTCCGGAACTGGAAACGGCGCTGGAAAAACTGCGCAGCGACGTTCAGTACAGCCTTCTTCCCCGCGACACGACGGAAGACCGGGACGCCATTATTGAAATCCGCGCCGGTACGGGCGGGGATGAAGCCTCCCTGTTCGCCGGGGACCTTCTCCGGATGTACCAGCGCTTTGCGGAAGAACGCGGCTGGCGCTTCGAACACCTGGAAAGCAGCCCTTCCGACGTAGGCGGCTTCAAGGAAGTCGTCTGCCGCATTGCCGGGGATGAAGTCTTCCGCTTCCTGAAATATGAGGGCGGCGTGCACCGTGTGCAACGCGTGCCCGCTACGGAAACGCAGGGGCGCATTCACACGTCCACCGCCACCGTAGCCGTCATGCCGGAAGCGGAAGAAGTGGACATTGAAATCCGCCCGGAGGACCTCCGCATTGAAGTATGCCGTTCCGGCGGAGCCGGGGGCCAGCACGTGAACAAGACGGAATCCGCCGTGCAGATCTGGCACATTCCCACGGGCGTCTACGTCCGGTGTGAGGAAGAACGCAGCCAGATGAAAAACCGTGAGAAAGGCATGAAGATTCTGCGCGCCAAGCTTTTTGAGGCCAAGAAGCGGGAAGAGGCGGAAAAATATTCCGCAGCGCGCCGTAGCCTCATCGGGTCCGGCGGACGTGAAGAAAAAATCCGGACGTACAATTTCCCGCAAAACCGCCTGACGGACCACCGCATCGGCTACACCTCCCACAATCTGGACGGCATCCTGATGGGGCAGATGGAAGACCTGATCATGGCTCTCCAGCATGCGGAAATGCAGGAACGCCTGGCGGAAGCCGGCATGTCCTAACCTTCCCCGCTCTTTTTATGAAAACCTTACTGGAAGTTCTTCAGTCCGGCACGGACTACCTGGCGCGCCAGGGGTGCGAAGAAGCCCGCGCCACCATGCAGCACCTGATGGCCCATGTCCTGCACTGCAACCGCACGGCTCTTTACTCCCAGTTTGACAGGCCTGTTGAGGAAACGGAGCTGGCGCCCCTGCGGGAGCTGCTGAAGCGCAGGGCGGCGGGAGAACCGCTGCAGCACCTGCTGGGCTCCACGGAATTTTTCCGCCGGGAATTCCTGACGGATGCGCGCGCGCTGATTCCGCGCCCGGAAACGGAGGAACTGGTGGAAATGGTGCTGAAGAAGATTCCCCCCCGTCCGGTACGCGTGCTGGATATGGGCACCGGGTCCGGCATCATCGGCGTCACGCTGGCCCTGGAACTCAAGGAACGCGCGAAGGAAGTCGTCCTGGCGGACATTTCCCCGCAGGCGCTGGATCTGGCGCTGGAAAACGCCATGCGCCTGGGAGCCAGGGTCTCCACCATCCAGACGGACCTGTTTGAAAACATCCCCCTGGAAAAAGCCGCCCCGCTCCCGGCGGAAACGGATTCCACCGTGGCCGCCCCGGGAGAGGAAGAAAACAGTCCGGAACAGGAAACGCGCTTTGACGTCATCGTGGCCAATCTTCCCTACATTGCGGACGGAGAGGAGCTTGCCCCGGAGGTCATGAAAGACCCGCACACGGCCCTGTTCGGCGGCCCGAAAGGCTGGGAAATCATTGAACGCTTCCTGGCCCGCGCACGGGATTACCTGAATGATAACGGTTTTGTAGCGCTGGAAATAGGGTATGACCAGGCGCCAGCCGTGACGCAGATCATGGACGGCTACGGCTACAATTACATTGAAGTGCTGAAAGACATGAGCGGCATCGCCCGCTTTCCGTTCGGCTATCGTTAAACTTTAACTTTCCCCTCTCACTCCATGCAGGCGGCGCGTATCCTGGTTGACGGACAGAGCGATCTGGTGCTGGATTACGGCATTCCGCCGGAAGCGGGAGACGTAAAACCGGGCTGCCGCGTCCGGGTGCCCCTGCGCAACAGGACGGCCACCGGCACCGTCCTTACGCTGTCCGAACCGGACCCGGCCTGGAGGGACAAGCTCAAGCCCATTCTGAAACTGATTGACCCGGAGCCCCTGATTTCCCCGGCCATGATGAGTCTGGCCTCCTGGGCGGCGGATTATTATTCCGTAGCGCTGGACCAGATGATCCGCTGCCTTCTGCCGGAAACCGTCCGGCAGGAAAATACGGCGGAGAAAATGCGCAAAGTGGTGCATCTGGAAAAACGCCCGTCCCGTGAGGAACTGGACGCCCTGTACCGCAAGGCGCCGCGGCAGGCCCATATACTGGATTATTTTTCATCTACGGAACAATTGGAAGCCCCGCTGGCGGGATTCGGCCCCGGAGCCCTGAATATTGCACGCAGCCTGGAAGCCAAGGGCTTTATTTCCCTGAGGGAAGAGTCCGTGCACCGCGATCCCAGCACGGGAGAACAATTCGTCCCCAGCCAGCCGATGACGCTGAACCCCCAGCAGGAAAAGGCGCTGGAAGAAATCACGGCCATGTGCGCGGCGGAACAGAAAAAACCGGTGCTGCTGCAGGGGGTCACGGGTTCCGGAAAGACGGAGGTTTACCTTCAGGCCGTTTCCAACGTGGTGAAATCCGGGAAATCCGCCCTGATCATGGTGCCGGAAATTTCCCTGACGCCCCAGACCGTCCAGCGTTTCAAATCCCGCTTTGCGGAACTGCCCTCCTCCGTGGCGGTCCTGCACAGCCTTCTGTCTGACGGAGAGCGCTTTGACGAATGGCACGCCATCCGCTCCGGAAAAGCCCGCATCGTCATCGGTCCCCGCTCCGCCGTCTTCGCCCCCTTGCAGAATCTGGGGCTGGTGATTGTGGATGAAGAGCATGACGCGTCCTACAAGCAGGAAAGCTCCCCCCGCTACCACGGGCGGGACCTGGCCGTGCTGCGCGCGCACCTGGAAAACTGCGCCGTAGTCCTGGGCTCCGCCACTCCATCCCTAGAAAGCACCCACAACGCCCTGACCGGGAAATACGCCCTGGTGAAGCTGACGGAACGGGCGGACGGCCAGCAGCTCCCCCTCATCCGCATTCTGGACATGAAAACGGAGGGAAAGAACAAGTCCGGCCCCAATGTCCTTTCCGAACGGCTCCGGATGTCCATTGACCGGAGGCTGGAAAAGGGGGAGCAGGTTATCCTGCTGCTCAACAGGCGCGGATTTGCGCGCTCCATCCAGTGTCCGGACTGCGGCCATGTGGTCACATGCCTGCATTGTTCCCTCCCCCTGACGTACCACCGCACGGAGGACCGCCTCATCTGCCACCTGTGCGGGTTCAAGGCCCTGCCCCCCCGCGCCTGCCCGGAGTGCCGGTCCGCCAATATCCTGCTCCAGGGGTACGGCACCCAGAAGGTGGAGGAAATCCTGCGCCGCACTTTTCCCGCGGCGCGCATCACGCGCGTGGATGCGGACGTGGCGCGGAAGAAGAACGCCGTCAGGACCATCCTGAACCAGTTCCGCTCCCACAAGATAGACATTCTCCTGGGCACCCAGATGATCGCCAAGGGCCTGGATTTCCCCAACGTAACGCTGGTGGGCGTGCTGAACGCGGACCTGGGGCTTTACATTCCGGACCCACGGGCCGGAGAACGCACTTTCCAGCTCCTGACCCAGGTGGCGGGACGCGCGGGACGCGGCGACCTCTCCGGAGAAGTCATCATCCAGACCTTCACGCCCCAGTCCCCCTCCCTGCAATATGCGCGGCATCATGATACGGACGGCTTCGCGGCCCAGGAGCTGGAAATGCGCCGCGCCTTTGACCTCCCCCCCTTCACCCACATCGCCGTGCTGACCATACGCTCCCAGCATGAAAACATGGCGGAATTCGCCACGCGCACGCTCGCCGGACGGCTCCGCGGGATGCTGCCCCCTCCCGCCACGATGACGGACCCCATGCCGGCTCCCATCCCGCGCGCGCACGGCCAGTTCAGATTCCAGATCACAGTAAAGGGCCCCTCCGCACGCATTCTCTCACGCACGCTCCGGAAGCTGGTTCAGGAAGCCGGACTGGGGGATGACCTGACGGCCGTGATTGACGTGGACGCCATGTCATTCATGTAAGCCGCCTTGCCAAAGCCGGACGGGGATATTAAAATTCCGGCACAACACAATTTACGATCATGCTGCTTCATTTTTATAAAATGACGGGGGCCGGCAACGACTTCATCATGGTGGACAACCGTGACCTGGGTCTTTCCTCCGTGCTGGACAGGGAAACCATTGAAGCCCTTTGCGACCGCCGCTTCGGCATTGGCGCTGACGGCCTGATTGCCGTGGAGCCTTCCCAGGGAAAAGGAGGGACCGTGCGCATGCGCTATTACAATGCCGACGGTGGAGAAGCGGAGATGTGCGGCAACGGAGCACGCTGCTTCGGCAACTTTGCGGCAGCTCTGCTCCGGCATGACAAATCCGCCCCCCTGCCCTTTGAAACGATGGCCGGTATCGTGACCGCCTCCTTTGAAAAAGACGGAAACGTCACCGTCAACCTGACGGACCCTCACTCCCTGCAGCTTTTCGCCCTGAATGCTGATCCCACCGTGGGCGCAGACGTCCATTTCCTGAATACCGGCGTTCCGCACGCCGTAGCGTTCCTGGACAAGCTGGACGGTCTTGACATTCCGCGGCTGGGCGCCTACCTGCGTTATCATGATGCCTTTGCTCCAAAAGGAACCAACGCCAATTTTGCCACCATCCTGTCTCCGGGGCACATCGCCATACGCACCTATGAACGGGGCGTAGAAGATGAAACGCTGGCCTGCGGAACGGGAATGACCGCCAGTGCGCTGCTGCACGCCGTATTGACGGACGCCCCCTCCCCCATCCAGGTGGACGTGGCTGGAGGCGACACACTTAAAGTCGGCTTCCAGCGCATGGGGGACCACTTTACCCATGTCACCCTGACCGGTCCCGCGGACCTTGTCTTTACCGGAGACATTGAGCTCTGAACCAGTGCCCGTGCCGGGCAAGCGCCCATTCTCCCGCCTCAGGGAACCTGCTTGTTCAGCAGGAAACACTCCGCCTTCACATACCCGCCGTAATTATTGCAGAAGGCCTTATAGACGGCAGGCCCCATGTTGGTCTCGCAATAATACTTCACGGTAATAAAATCCTTCCCGCGTTCCACATTCAGAAAAC
Organism: Akkermansia muciniphila; assembly: GCF_018709685.1. Classification (GTDB taxonomy): domain Bacteria; phylum Verrucomicrobiota; class Verrucomicrobiia; order Verrucomicrobiales; family Akkermansiaceae; genus Akkermansia; species Akkermansia muciniphila_E. The sequence continues at coordinate 93,672 of NZ_JABDHQ010000006.1, read as the reverse complement.
GGGAGGACAGCAGCACCAGGTTCGCCTGGTAGTTCCACAAGGCCATGTCATGCTCCATCTCCTCCTTGATCGTTTCACAGATGAAACTCTCCGGTGGAGGAAACAAAATGGCGCCGACGATGGCAATCAGGCAAATTCCCGGCACTACTCCCAGGGCAAGCGCCCCATGGCATTTCCTGGCCAAGTGGACATGCCGGGGCAACTGACGGCGGATGGTGAAACGGACCAGGTAACCCGCCAGCAGCATCACCGGAAAGGAAACGTTCACGAATTCAAAGGCCAGGCTCATTCCGCCAAGGGCGATAAAGCCGATGCCTTTCCATACCTTCCTGTAAACCGGAATGCATACGCAAAGAATGACGTACAGGATATAGCCCAGCAGGCAAAGAAAAGGCAGAAGCACTCCTGTGAACATGTGCTCCACCATGCAGTCCCACGGATATTCCCTGCTGGGGCAGCAGGCTTCATGAAGAAACATGCATACAATGCTCAGAAGCACCAGTCCGGCCAGAAGAATAGCCTTTAATTTTCTGGATTCATAAAGAAGCCACAGTAAAACCACACCAAAAGGAAGCAAATAACAGCCGATACTGCTGAACACGGTGGACAACATGGGAATGTGCGGGAAGAAATGCATGGCTTGTAATTGGATAATACCCGGTTGAAGCATCAAATGAATGCGTTGACGGTAATCATGATAATTGGAAATAAGACAAATTCAAACATTCGTTTTCAAATAATGAAGAAAAAATCATATTCTTCTCATAAAAAACCGTCCCGGAGGATTACGAAACTTGACAAAACAGACTCCTGAAAAAGATAATAACGCCTTCATGAAGCAATCTTTTCTCATCCCGGCAGCCGTCATTCCGGTTCTCTGCTGCCTGTCCCACTGCACCCGCAAACCGCTTCTGCCGGATTACACTCCCCTGTGCTCCGGAGCGGTCCCCGGGGAGCAGTCCTCCCGCCTCCTGCAGCCAGGAGAAAAGAGAATCTACCGGGTGGGACCTAAAGGCGGCATATATTACATCAATTCCCACAATAAAAAAGTTTACATCAAATCCAGGCGAACTCAATAGAAGAACTGTCCAGCCCCGCATTACTTTCCAAATGGGAAACAAATAATTACCCGGACGCGCCCATATCTTACTTTTGAGAAAATATTCCTCCTAAAAAACTCTCCAGGCTTATTTTCTTCTTGCCAAAACGGAAGAGGGCGGCTAATGTCTGCCGCACCACAACATCAAATGGTGTCGGTAGTTCAATGGTAGAGCCCCAGATTGTGATTCTGGTTGTTGCGGGTTCGAGCCCCGTCCGACACCCCATCCCCTTTCCTTTCTAAAAAAGAGCACCTAGGTGCTCTTTTTTACTATCCAGCCCCCGTCACGCATGCGCAATCCAGAATTCGTCAAAGCCGCTTTTTCCGCCATTGCACCGCGCTATGTGGCCACCAACCATGTGCTGAGCATGGGCGTGGACCTGCTGTGGCGCCGGCGCGTCGTCCAGCTCGTCTCCGAATGGAAGCCGGAACGCCTGCTGGACCTGGCGACGGGAACCGGAGACCTGGCCCTGGCCCTCCTGAACGCGATGCCGGAAATTCACCTGACCGGCTCCGACTTCTGCCAGCCCATGCTGGACGTGGCGGCCAAACGCGGGCTGGACAACCTGGTCTGCGCAGACGCCATGAACTTGCCCTTCCCCTCCGCCTCCTATGATGTGGTCACCGTCGCCTTCGGCCTGCGGAACATGGCCAGCTATCCGGACGCCCTGCGGGAAATGGCCCGCATGCTGCGGCCGGGAGGCCACCTGCTTATTCTGGACTTCTCCCTGCCTGAAAACCTGTTGAAAAGCCCTTACCGGTTCTACCTTCACCGTGTTCTTCCAGTCATCGCCGGGTGGATGACCGGCCACCGGGAGGCTTACGATTACCTGGCGGACAGCATTGAAGCCTTCCCCAGCGGACAGGCCATGAAGGACCTGCTCCGGGACTGCGGCTACCGCAACATCACGGCGGAACCTCTGAACGGAGGGATAGCCAGCATTTACACGGCCCAGAAATGAGTGCGGGAGACGCGAGAGAAGGCATCATACGCGGCAAGGCATCGCGGGCCCGCCTGGGCGGCAAACTTGCCGGACTGTCCCTGCCCCGCCAGATTGCCGTCATTGCCTTCTGGCCTTTCCTGGAACAACTGCTGAGCTTCTTCGTCACCTCGTCCGACCTGTTCATCGCTACCAAAATAGGCGTGGACGCCCAGGACACCATCAACATTTCCGACGGCATGGGCGCCGTCGTCTTCCTCATGTGGTTCGGCTTCGTCATCCAGGGGTCCATCATGATGGGGGCCACGGCCATCGTCTCCCGCATGACGGGAGCCAGGGACTATCCCCAGGCGCAGCACGGCCTGCACCAGGCCGCCATGCTGGGGCTTCTTGCCGGCGTCATCTCCTGCGGCCTGCTCTTCGCGTGCAGCGGCTTCCTGGTCACCCATGTGCTGACCATGAATGAAGCCGCACGGGCCTACGCCCTGCAATACGTGTACGTGGCCGCGTTCGCCGCCCCCTTCAGCGGCGTGGTTTTCGCCATTAATGCCGCCCTGCGCGGCTCTGGAGACACCCGCCTGCCCTTCTGGATCATGATGTGCGTGGGCATTCTCAACGTCATCTTCAGCGTCACCTTCGTCTTTGCGGACGCTCCGCTGGGCGGCTGGCGCATCGGAGGCATTGCGGCGGGAACGGTTTGCGGCTACGCCATCAGCATGTGCGCGCTCATCCTCATCATGCTGAGGCGCAAGAAGAAAATATTTGCGGGACGCCAAAACGACTCCCTGGAAGAACTCGTCAGGGAAAACGGAGAGCACTACGCACCGCCCCTGTATCTTAACTTCTCCAACTTGTGGCCGGACATGGGCATGCAAAAGCGCATCCTGAAAATCGGACTGCCGCAGGCCGTGGAAGTCTTCGGTATGTGGGGCATCCAGATGTTCTGCCTCTCCATCATCAGCGAGCTGCCTATCAAGGGCGTGCTGGGCGTCCACAACATCGCCGTCCGCATTGAATCGCTCAGCTTCCTTCCCGGCTTCGCCATCGGCATGGCGGCCTCCACGCTGGTGGGGCAGTACCTGGGCGCCCGGAACGCGCTCATGGCCCGCATCACCATCTGGAAATGCATGCGGTACGCCATCATCTTCATGACCGGGCTAGGGGTGCTCTTCTGCGTTTTCCCCGCCCTCTTCATGGAGATATTCTCCAACGGGAACATGACCCTCATTGACACCGGCATACCCGTGCTGCGCACCATGCTGCTGGTGGAGCCTTTCTTCGCCGCCTGCATCGTGATGAAAATGTCCCTGCGCGGCGCAGGGGACACCCGGAGAGTCATGTTCATTTCCTACGGCATCATGGGCTTCTTCCGCGTCGTCTGCACCTGGGTGTGGTTCAAGCTTGCCCCGGAAACCATGACCCTCTGGGGCATCTGGCTGCTCTTCGCCTTTGAAATGGCCGTCCAGTCCGTCATTCTCTACAAAATCGTCAAGGGCCGGAGCTGGACGAAACTGCAGGTCTGAGCCTTTTTCCGTCCTGCGCCGTCCTCCCTTCCGTTTGCAAATCCAAAACGTTTACCGCAGGATAAAAACTTTGCTTTTCCCTTCCAATTCTGCTAGCATTCGTCCACGTTGTTCTTCAACGGGCTCGTAGCTCAGCGGTTAGAGCAGGGGACTCATAATCCCTTGGTCGTAGGTTCGAACCCTACCGGGCCTACCAAAACAAACCCCTGCAAGTTAAACGCTTGCAGGGGTTTTCCATTGGTATGCTCAAGCGGAAAAAACCGCGGGCCGCTCCCGTCAGAACTGGTAACGGTAACCCAGATTGATTCCCCAGGGCATGGTGTATTTTTTGCCGAAGGCGGCGTCATAGCTGAAGTGCAGCTGGTTGCGCGCATCCATCTGCCAGATGACGCCGGCGCCGCACCGGAAGACGGAGCCGTCCATGTTGGGCCGCCATTGGCCGTCCCCGGTGTTGACTCGGCCCCCGCTGCTGGCCTGATGGATGCCCTCCGCCGTCACGTAGGGCTGCAGCGCGCCATGTTCCCCAACGCTGAAGGTGCGGCCCAGGTTGACTCCGTAGCGGAAGTTCAGGACATCCGTGCCGCCCAGTTGCGTCTGGAAGGGATTGGCTCCCGTGGTGCAGTAGCCGGCTCCTTCCCCGTGGAAGTAATTGAGCTGAAGCTGCGGTTCAATGAACCAGTCATTCCTGAACCTGAACATTTTGCCCGCTTCTATGGAGGAGCCTACCGCCCACTGGGTGTAGTCCCCGCTGGTGCGGTTGAAGCTTTCATCGTAGGCCCTGAAGTCATGGTAAAAGTGCTGCGCCTTGATGACCAGGTCCACGTAGTAGCCGTGCCGGTTGATCCAGGTGCCGTAGCCGCCGAAGTAGAAGCTGTCCGTGTCCCCCTTGGCTCCCGGCGCCCGGAAGTCCTTGCGCGCGCCGCCGTACCCGGCAAAGAGCCCCGTGTACAGGCGGTTGGCCGGGTCCAGCTGCCAGCCCCGGTCCACCCCGATGTCGGAACCGTAAATGTAGTCGCGGTAGCTGGAGCCGGTGGCTCCGGAACCGACGTTGTACCGGCTGCCGTAGCTGCGGATCCAGAAGTTGTCCACCCAGTTGCCGCTCAGGGGGCCGTTCATGCGCAGTTCACCCATTCTCCGGGTCAGCGTATCCGTCTGGGTGAACCAGAGCAGGCTGATGTCCGAGATGCCCAGGATGCTCTTGCCGGTGTCGTTGACATCGCCGGACGGGTCCTTGGAAGAGTCGTAGACCAGGAACCAGTCTTCCTTGTGGTTGCCTTCCGCGTCCCCGGCCTGGACCACCGCCTTTCTCATGCGCACGTCCGTGCTCCCGTGGAAGGAGGTTTCTCCGTCAGCGTTCCCGGCGTTCGTTCCGTCCACGTCCACCAGCTTCAGGGAGAAGGTCCGGGCGTCCGTCAGGTCGGTCAGCGCATTGCGCTTGATGATGATGTGGTAGGAGCCGGAAACGGAACCGCCCACCTTGATCATGTCCGTTTTCATGGCGGCCAGGCTGACGTTCATCCGGAAGGAGCCGGGAATGTCGCCGTCGTTGTCCATGTTTCCGGTAACGGTCAGCGTCTTGAAGCCGTCCGCGCCGCTGTCCATGAAGTCGATGACGCCGCTGTTCCGCAGGTTCGTCAGGGTGGAATCAGCCGTCATGTTCCAGGTGCTGGTGCCGTCCACGGCCAGGGAGGCCGGGTCAATCATGCCCGTCAGGGTGGTGCCGTCCGCCAGGCGCATGCTCACCGCGGATTCCGGGGCGGCATGCACGTCGCCCCGCACGTCCTTCACGTTGCTGAACACGGCGTTCAAGGAGCCGCTGCCCCTGGCGTCCAGCAGGCGCTGGCCGTCACGGCCCACCGTGTAGCCGGCCATGTTCCGGACATGGAGTTCTCCAGTGGCATCCTCCGCAGCAAAAAGGGTGTCTCCGCTGCTGCCGATGTTGCCGCCGTCCATGTTGACGCGGGAATCCCCCTTGATCGTGACGAGCGGCTTGTTGGCATGGGCGGAAGCGCCGTTCATGGTCAGCACGCCTTCTTCCACCGTAGTCCCCTGCTCGTGCAGGATGCGGCCGCCCTGGAGGGTCAGTTCCCCGGCGCCCGTTTTCACCATGGTTCCGGTCCCCAGCATATCCCCGCGGTAGGTGCTGTCCGCATCCGCCGCATTGCGGAGACGGAGGGTGCCTTCTCCGTTGAAGAGCACCTGCCCCGCTCCCGTCAGGCTGTTGACGTTCTGGTTGGTGCCGTTCATGTCGAACGTCGATCCGCTGCCCAGGACAAGCTGCCTGCTTTCCCCGATGATGTGGTCCGTGGCGGTCTCCGCCCGCAGCGTGGTTCCGTCCGTGACGGTGGTGATGCCGGTGAAGGTATTGCCGCTGTGGGAAAGGGAGATCACCTTGTTAATGTTTCCGGACGCGTGAATGGTCAAATGGCCGGTTCCGGCAAGGTGCGCGGAGAGGTCCGCCGCCGCGCCGGTGGCGTCTTCATTGTCCAGCACCAGGGTTTTGCCGTCCCGGATGTCCACCTGCGTCAGGATGTACCCCACATAAAGGCCGTCCCTCTCCGCGCCCAGGCTGACGCCGTAGTTGTAATGCCCCGTCGCGACGACTTCGTCGCCATGCCGCAGGGAAACCGTCTGTTCGGTGGCGTCCATCGGCATCACGGCGCCGGAATCGCTGTCCACCACTTCCAGGGAAGCGGTGCCCCCCTGCGCCTGTCCCGCAGCGGTTTCCACCAGCTTGACGGGAGCCAGCTCCCTGCCGTCCGGGTCAAAGGCCATGGAGGGGTCTTCATGCGTCAGCAGGTTGGCCGTCGTGTCCACCGTCGTGTCAATGCCGGTCAGCAGGCCCGCATTCACCTTTACCGTTCCGCCCGCCACCGTCAGCGTGCCGTTGGAAGCCACCAGGGAAACGTGGTCCGCGGATAGTCCCGGATGGGCCCCCGTGTGCTGAACGCAGGAGAAGTCAAGCTCGCCCCCGCGGAGGGTCAGCCCACCCAGGGCGTTTTGCCCGCTCCCCCGCCCCACGACGGTGTGGCTGCCGTCCGCCAGTTCCAGCGTGGCTTGGGCAAGGGCCTGCACGTTGCCGCTGCCCGGTCCGTCCAGCCTGAACGTGGCCGTCCCCAGCGTGACGGTGCCCGTGAAGTTCCGGCCCGTATCGGCGGCATGGGATTCCCCGAAGGCGAATTCCTCTGTTTCAGAGAAAAGGTTGACCACCAAATTCCCGGAGCCCGCCAGCGCATTGCGCCAGACATAAACGTTTCCTTCCGCCGGAACGGCGCTGCGAAGGGTCAGGGCTCCGTTCAACAGAACGTCCGCTCTCTCGCCCAGATTGGCCGCCCGGGTGATGGAAACGGCGGCTCCCGCCTCCACGTTCCACAAGGCTCCGTTTTCCCCGTCAAATCCGGAATTGTCCCCGGAAAGGAGCACGTCCGCTCCGGAGAGCACATTCACCCTGCCGGTTCCGCTGATATCGCCGGAAAGAATGAGGGAAGAACCCGACACGTTTACCGTTCCGCCGTTGGCAATCCGGTTGACGAATTCTCCCGTGGCCTTTTCCCCCAGCGTCAGGACGCCGGAGGCCGTTTCCACGGCAATGTGCCCGGTTCCCAGCCCCAGCACGTGTTCCAGCCTGATTTCTCCGGCTTCGATGGAAGTAGAGCCCGTGCGGCTGTTTTCCGCATTCAGGACCACCGTTCCTTCTCCCTTCTTGACGAGTTCCCCGGCGTCCGTTCCATCGTCTGACAACCGGTTGGAAAGGTTCCATTCCGTGCCTTCCGAGGCGTCCAGTTCCAGAACGCCGCCGATGCTTACGGCGGCCTGTCCCAGCGTACCGGAGCCGGCAGCCGTGAGGCGGGAGGACGCGTCAATCGTGAAAGAAGAACCGGCCCCCAGCCGGGAGTTGTTTCCGGCCAGCGTCCATTCCGAATTCGTCAGACGAATGGCCGCGCTTTCCCCTTGCAGCGTTCCGCTCTGCGCGCCACGGCTGTTGACCAGGTCCAGGACGCCGCCGGGCTCGGAACCGAAGGTGACCGTATTGGACAGGTCGCCGGAGGCGGCACCCGTGATGGACAGTTCCCCGTCCAGCCGGATCGCGCCTGTTCCCAGTCCCTTGAAGTCCGTCAGCCGGGCGGCGTTTCCCGCCTGAATGTCCACGGCGGCATTCAACTGGCCGTTGGCTCCGCGGACAACCGTCGTCGTTCCGTCGCCGCCCAGGGTGATGCTTCCCCGGCCCGCCAGCGCATTCTCCCCTTCCAGGGAACCTCCGCCCAGCAGGGTGAGGGAGCCTCCGGCCGTTCCGCCCAGGTGCAGGAAACTTCCGTTGGCGACAGTCATTTTTCCAGAGACGGTCAGAGCGCCTCCTTCCAGCAGAATGCTGCTGCCGTGGTCCATGGCCGCCGTTCCGCCCAGCGCGGCCTGACCGCCTTGAAGATTCATCAGGGCGTCATTGTCCAGCGCGGCGGCTCCCGTGAGAACGAGCCTGCCGGAAGCATTTCCCAGGTCCACCGTACTGCCGGAGAGGGCGGCGGAGCCGCGCACTTCCAGCTGCCCCCCGTTCATCAGGAGTTCCGCCCCGGCTCCGGTCATGGTCAGGCCGCCGATGAAGTGGCTGTCCCCGGTCTGGGTCTTGCCGTTCATGTCCACCTTCGTTCCGGCGGCCAGTTCCAGCTCACTGGTGTTGCCGAAGGCGTTGTCGGCGCCGTAGGTGACTTTTCCGCTGCTCACCAGGGTTTTGCCCGTGTAGTTGTTGGCGGCGTTGGCGATGATGATGCCGTGCTCCCCATCGTCAAAGGCGTGGAATTCAAAGCCTCCCCCCACGGAGGGGGCTCCGGCTTCCTCTCCCTTGGCGGTGCTGGTGAGCTGGGCGCCCATCACGTTGTTGCTTTCCGCGGTGTTGGCAAGCTGGTAGAGCGTGCCGGCCGTGTAGGAATTGATGCGGCTCAGGCCGTAGCCCAGATAGATGCCGTTTTCTCCGGAATTCGGGGCGGCGTCCGTCTTCACCGTCATGATGTAGTCATACACGGCTTCGGCCACTTCCCGGCTGCCGGAGTCGGTCAGCTGCACGTATTGCCTGATGCCCGGATTCCCGGTGACGGTGCCGTCCTCATTGGTGAAGGAAAGCTGGGCGCCGTGGACGGGCAAGGCCGTGCCTTCGGCCCGCACCACCTGATGCTGGTAGGCCTCTGCGTCGTGGTTGTCGTCAAAGAGGGTGCCTTTGGCGTCCGTGATATGGATGGACTGGGGAATGCGCATGGCGACCATTCCGCCGCCGTCCACATTCAGGTCGTCCACGGTCAGCATGCCTGCGGGGGCGCCCTTGGCGTCCGTGCCCACCTTCAGAACGCCTCCGTTCATGGTCAACCCGCCTATCCTGTAATCACCGTCGATGACGGTGGAGCCCCGGCCCGAACCGGAGGCGGAAAGTTCCAGCGTTCCGTGCTGAAGGACTCCCCGGCCGGAAGCGTCCGCCGTGGAAAAGACGTATGTCCCGTTCTTCATGTCCAGTGTTCCCGTAAAGGAATTCCCCGCCGCCGGCGCACGGTCCGCATCAAAGAAGAACCGGCTCTCCTGCGTGCCCAGCACGGCATGAAGAATGCCGTTGCCGGACAGCTTGTTGGCAAACAGCAGGTCCGCGTCTTCCGCATTCGTTCCGGAAAGGGTCAGCTCCCCTCCGTTCAGGAAAATGGAACTGCCCGTGCCGAGATTGTTGAGAACATGGTCCGGAGAAGCCGCGTCCCGGAGCGTGCCGGCGGCGAGGGCCCCGCCCGTAATTTCCCAAGTGCCCGCAAACGCGCTGTTGTCCGCGTCCAGCGTTACCCCGCGGCCGCTGACCAGGACCGTTTCCGCAGCGGTTCCGGCCAGGCGGTTGAAAAAGGTCTTGTCGGAGAAGGCCAGTTCCAGCAGGCTTCCGCCCGCCAGGGTCACTAGTCCGGCGCCCAGGCCTCGCTCCCCGCCCTCCCCAAGCACCACTCTGGTGCCGGAAGCGCGGCGCAATGCCCCGCTACCCGTGATCACGGTACCGCCCGCATACGTATTTTCCCGGCGGATGTTCAGCGTGCCTCCTCCGGTGACGGCCAGAAGTCCCTGGCCGCTGATGGTTCCGCCCGCCGTAACGGTGCGGCCGTTCGTGTCCAGAACGCCCCGCTCCCGTCCCAGGGAAATGGCGTTGGACCACTGGAGGTCGTTCAACGCGCGGATGGTCCCGGAACGACCTTCCATGTTGATCAGGGCGTTCCCGGCGGAGGCGTCCTGCCCCAGCTCCAGAACGGCCCCGTCATGCAGGTTGACCTGCCGGAAGAAATAGTTGCCGCCCAGCAGCGCCAGCGTTCCGTCCGCAACGGAAACGGTTCCCGCGAACGTGTGGTCACGTTCCGAGACGAGCCTTCCCGTTCCCAGCTTTTCCCACGTTCCGGCAGCGGACCCGGCCACCACGTTGTCCAGGGTTCCGGCCGCATTGACTTGCAGCAGCCCTTCCACGGCAATGGCGCCGGCGGAATCTCCCTTGCCCAGGGCATTTGCATGGGTCAGCAGGAGGGTGGCATCCCGGCCTACCGCCGTCTCCGCCTGCACGGAGTCATTGACCCCGGAAATGGTCAGCGTGCCCAGGTTCAGGTGAAGCGTCCCGGCTCCGGCAAGCGCGCCGTTCCCGGCGATGCTGCCGCCCCCGGCAACGGACGGCGTGCCGTCATCTGCATTCGTGCCGATGGTCAGAGCGCCTTCCCCGCCGTTTGCAGTTCCCAGGAAAATGCCGCCCCCGTGGCCGATGCTGACGCCTCCCGTGTAAGCCGCATGGCCGTTCAGGTCAAGCACGGCATTCGCGGAATCCGCGATGAGCAGGGAAGTGTGGCGTCCGGCGCCGCCCAGGGCGGAATCGCCGCCCAGAACCAGCCTGGTTCCGGCCTCGATCGTCGTCGTTCCCGTATAGCTGTTGGTCCCGCTCAGCAGGATGCCGCGGCCTCCGGCGGCATCCTTGAAACTGACATGGCCGGACCCCGCCCTGTCCGCCCCGGCGGGGTCATTCCCGTCCGCCAGCAGGGATTCCAGGGTATAATCCGTCAACGCAACGCTCAGTTCACGCGAAGAGTCGTCCGCATCCAGCACAACCGACAGGGTGCGTCCATCATAAATTTCCACCCGGGAAAGTTCCCGGTAGGCCACCAGGCGCGTTCCGTCCTCCGTTCCCGCCGACCATGCAGTGACGCCGCGGGCGACTTCCGCGCCGCCCTGCACGATTCCCTGCCGTACCGCCTGGAGATCCGCCTGGGTTTTCCCGCCCAGGCGCACGCCGGACAGGGACCACAACCCGGCTCCGCTGACGGCAGTTCCGCTTTCGGCAAGCAGTACGGTGCCCGGTCCGTCAAAGAAGGACAGCCTCCCTCCGTCGTAAACGGCATGTTCGCTGAGATTCAGGTTAAAATCCGTATTCCCCGTCAGGGTGATGGAGCCGGCCTGCAGCCAGGCGGACGCTTCGTTGTCCGCATCCAGGGTCCAGTTCATTTCCCCTCCGGCAAAATTCACGGTTCCCTCCAGCGTTCTGGCGCGCAGGGCCGGGTCTGCCTGGGCTACGGCCTGAAGGGACCCCACGCTCCCGGCAGCCGTCTTCAGATGGGAGACGCTGTCCCCATTCATGAACCATTCCATTTGTTCGTCAACCACATAGGCCGTACTCCGCATTTCCACGGTTCCGGTGAATCCTTTTCCCAGGTCTGCGGCACGACTGCCGAAGGAGAATTGCAGCGGACTGCCATCTTCCGGGAGGCGGTCTTCCGAAAGGTCGATGACCAGCGTGCCTTCTCCCAGGATGTCGTTCGCCAGAGTATAGGGGGCGTCCTGGCTGCCGATGTAGAACATGGCGCCTCCGTGGATGCGGACGGAACCGTTCAGCGCCCCTTCTCCGGTGATTTTAAGGGTGCCGTTTTCCACGACGCTGCCGCCGGTATATTCCTGCGCGACAGTCACCAGCAATGTTCCGGTTCCCCGCTGGACAAGGCTGCCTTCCCCTGCCGCCGTTCCCTGGTAATGGATGTCGTCGCTGCGGTTGAAGGCCAGGGCCGCTCCCGAAGCCACGGTGAGGGAAAGGGAGGGATCAGCCATGGACAGGATGGAACCGGTCCGGCCTCCGTTCCCCACCTGAAGCGTCCCTTCCCGGACGGAAGTGCCGCCGCGGTAGGTATTCTCTCCGGTAAGAACCAGCGTGCCTTCTCCCGTTTTTTCCATAGTTCCGCCGCTGATGATTCCCTGCTGGACAGCCGCCTTTCCTTCATCCACGTTCAGCAGGCCGCTGCCGTTGATGGAGACGTCATTCCCCAGCTCAATGCCCTGGCCGTAGTCCAGAACAGTGCCGTCATTCATCGCCAGGGCTCCGTCTCCCAGGGCCTGGCCGTGGGCCACGGTGAGCGTTCCTTCTTCCAGGATGCTCCCTCCCGTAAAAGCGCTGCTCCCGGACAGGACAAGCCGGCCCGTTCCCCGCTTGACGAGGGTTCCCTGCCCGCTGACGCTTCCGGCATAATCCATGCGGTCGCTGTGATTGAACACGAACTGCGTTCCTTCCGCCAGGCTGGCGCCTGCCGCGAAACCGGCCCCTGTTCCGCCGTTGCCCAGCTGCAGAACGCCTTCCCTCACTTCCGCCCCTCCGGTAAAGCTGTTCCGTCCGGTCAGGATCAGGGAGCCTCCTCCGGTCTTGACCAGCCTGCCCTCTCCGGACATGACGCCGGCCAGCACGGCATCCGTGGCGGAAGAACCGCCGTCCGCCGTCTGGACGGTCAATGCCGTTCCGGCGGACAGGGAAAAATTGTTCAGCACTCCGGTCAGGCTGCGGTCAATCCGTAGGGTGGAATCCCCCAGGACCTCAATGGCGCTGTCGGCATTACCCAGGGAGGAATTCCGGGAAATGGCCAGTATTCCTCCTGCCATTTCCGTTCCCCCGGAGTAGTTGTTGTCTGCCGACAGCACCAAGGTCCCGCTGTTCAGGCGGACTCCCCGGGACAGCGTATTGTCCAGTGTGCTACGCCATTCCAGGAGTCCCAACCCTCCCTTAGTTATATTGCCGTCACAGGAGAAATGATGGCCGTCGCCGATGATGAGCGAGGCTGAAGAAGCTACCGTGATCACCACGTCTCCGTCAATGCGGCTGGAATGGCCGCCGCGGTGGTCCAGCAAAAGCGAATGGGAGCCCTCGATGGCGACGTTTCCGCTCATGGCGATTTCATTGCTGAGCGTCCGGTCCTGCCGCCAAGCTTCCAGCGCGCCGCCGCGGAGCGTCAGAACGCCCGTGCCTACGGCTCCGGAAGAAACGCTCTGGTTGGTCAGGCGTTCGTCCTGGTTGATCCGCAGCGTACCCTCATTCAGGAGGAATCCCCCGCTGAAGGTGCTGTTGCCGCTCAGTGTCAGGACGCCGGCTCCGTTCTTGCTGATCCTGTAGGTGGAATCACTGTCGTGGAAAACGGTCCCGTTGATCTCCAGGTCCGCCCCCTCTTCGTTGGAAATCTTCAAATGGCTGTCCAGGCGGACATTCGTGGAAATAAGGGCGTCTGAATTGCCCGTCATTTCAATCCCGGCGTCAAATCCGGATTCCGGCGTCTGGGCCAGCACCAGAGTGATGCCGCCTGCGGCGCCCCTGATTTCAAACTGCTGGTTCCGCGTGCCGCTGAATTTCAGGTCGCCCACGGTCCGGTCCGCCGTCAGCACGGCGACGGTGCTGGAATCAAGCGCTTCATTGCCGAACGTGACGGAAGCGTTGATGATGTTCGGCACCTGGCCGTCCTTCCAGTCCCCCTGGTCGTCCCAGGAACTGCCCCGCGCGCCCGTCCAAACGTACGTGGCGGCGTACGGCAGAATCTCGTAATGCCCGTCCACCCAGACAATCCGGGCCCCGGTGCTGTACCCTTCAAAGGAAATGTTGCCGATGTACTTGGGGCTGTCCGCGCCGTAGCCGGCCAGCAGCAGCTGGCTTCTCCCGCCGCCGGCGATGTTGCCCTTCCAGCCTTTGATGACAAGGGTGCCGTTTTCATCCCAGGCGCCCAGGCGCCCCGCCTCCATCACCACGTTGCCGGAGGCGGCCGTGCCGCCGAAGTCCAGCGTGGACATGGAGGAACTGCCCAGAGACAGGGTGCTCCCCGTTCCCAGGGACTGGCTCATCCTGTTCAAGGCCAGCGTCCCGCCGTTGAACGTCATGTCCGTTACGGAACCCAGCGCCTTTTCCAGAGCCAGGTTCAGCGTGCCTGAAAGCAGGGTGACGTCTCCGCCCATGTAGGCCCTGAGTGTAACGCTCCTGTCTCCGGCGTCGACGACGATCCGGCTGCCGCCGCTTGCGGAAATCATGCCCTGCCCGGCTTGTCCGTTCCTGCCTGCCAGGGTCTGGTCAAAAGCCGTTCCGTCCCCCTTGCGGCCCAGCAGGAGGCTGCCGCCGCCGGTGACTTCAAACGTGCCGCGCGCCATTTCAAAAAGGCCGTCTTCCAGATAGACGTTCTTCTTCTGGGCGCCCGTGCGCACCAGCAGAAGCCCGTTGAGGCCGTCCAGCAGGATTTCCCCCTGGCCGAAGGGGGTGACGCGGCTGCCGTCCGCCATGGCGCCGATGACCATATCCTTGTCACCCAGCGTGGTAGTGACCAGGCCGTAATTGCCGATGACCAGCGCGTAATGGCTGCTGTCCGGATCATAGCCCGTGCCGAGGAAGCGGCTGCCATGGCCGTCATCCGTATCACCGGAAAAAGTCTTGGTGCCCAGCAGCTCCAGCTCTCCTCCCTGGCCGGCCAGCCATGCCTTGTAATTGGTGGAATTGCCGTCCGCCAGAATGCCGCCGTTGGTCAGGTCGTGCGTCTCCGCGAAGGAAACGATCACGCTGTTGTAAATCTTGCTGTTCCAGGCGGTCTCCGCACTGTTGACCGTGAATTTCCGCTGGTTGTAGGAAAGCCCGGCGTTCAGGTCGGAGGCTCCCGCGCCGTTCAGGTTCAGAGTGATTACTCCTCCCGGCTGTTCTGCTCCGGCAACGCCTCCTTCCTCTACCAGGGAGGAGAAGATCAGCCCTGCATGGAAACGGAACAGGTTGCCGAGCGTACGCACCGACCGGCCCGCTTCCCCCGAGTAAGCCTGAAGGTAGGACTGTGAAGCCGCCGTGGCGCTGGTCCACGCGTAAACTCCTATGGCCTGGTCCCCGAGCACGTTGTCGGCGCCGACGGACACGCGCCCCTCCAGGTTGTTGTAATCGTAGTCCTTTACTCCGATGTTAAATTCCTTGAACACGTTGTCCGGATTGGAGAAGCGGACGAATTCGGTTCCCCGCACCGCGACGGCCGCCTGGGAAGCGTCCACGCGGGAATTGACGACCAGCATGGTGGGGTACTGGCCTCCGGCGTAATACTGCCCCGTGTACAGGAGCCTGTCCGTGGAACCGAAATCCAGGGAGTTGGCGGAATCCAGCGTCAGGGAACCCTTTCCGCCCATGAATCTCAACTCTTCCGAGGTCCCCAGTTCAATATTGTTGTGAAGGACGTAATGGACGGCGGTATTGGTTTCAGGCGAATAAACGCCCAGGCTGTGGTACCGCCCGTTGCCCAAAAAGATGGTTCCCGTCCCCAGGGGGCCGGACTTGATGCCCGCTTCCGGATGCGCCGGATCATTCAGGATGCTGCTGGAGCCTACCTTGAGCGTGACTGTCCCGCCTCCCGTCGCAGTAATGCCGCCGGAAAAAGTGTTCTGCCCCAGGAAAACACCCGTAAGGGAGGTAGTGGACGTGGTTTTGAACTCCAGCATGGAGGGGACATCCCCGTCCGCGTCCGCAACCGTGTAATTCTCCCCGAAGGTCAGCGTGGCGCCGGAATCGGTGGAAACCGTCTGGAGCGGGCCGTACAGAAAGCCGTCCACATCGGAAGCGTCGGCATCGTTGAACGTGATGTTGCCGATGAGAATCCAGGACTTGCCGTCATCGCCGTTCGTGGCTTTCAGATGGAGGTCGTTTCCTACCGTCCGGATGGTATAGCCGGTGAGGTCCTTGCCTCCGAAGCGGCCTTCTCCGTCCACGGTATAGGCCCCCGCCCCCAGCGCATGGTCATGCGTGATCTCCAGCCTTCCGCCCCTCTGGATGACGCCTCCGGTAAACGTATTGTCCCCCTGGAGGCTGATGGTGTTCAAGGTTCCCTTGGAAGCGCTTCCCTCCAAAATCAAGGCGCCGGAAGAGCCGTCGGCCGCGTTGCCGATGCGGCCGCTCAACACAAGCGTCTGGTTGTAGGCGCTGTGGCTGACCAGCAGGCCGCCGAGGGAGATGACCATGTCAGCCCGGATGTCGGGAGACATGGCTCCGGCCATGAAAATCTTGGCGGGAGCGTCCCCCTGGCCTTCCCACGTCAGCACCCCCCGTTGACCGTCGGAAGAGGAATCAATGCAAAAACTGGTGGATTTGGCGCCTTCAAAATTAATCTGGGAAAGAGTGATATCCTCCGTCAGCAAAATCGTCTTCTGGTCCAGGCCCGCATCCTGGTCACGGAAAATGGCGATGTTGCCGCGGGTGGCCGGCACCTTGCCGCCGAACCAGTTGGCGGTGAGCGACCAGGACCGGCTGTCCGCCCCCCCGCCTCCGGTCCATTCAAAAGCGGCGTCCCCGTTCGGAAGCAATTCCCATTTCTTCAAGTCTTCATGGTAATAAAGCTCCGCCCCGCGGGTGTACCCGGTAAAAGCCACCTGGTTGAGCTGGTCCGCCGTCAGGGCGTTTGCCGTCAAAAACCAGACATGTTCCGATGAAACGTCCGGACTGCCCGGCGTATTCCAGGTGCCGGAAGCGTTTTCTATATTGACCAGGTAGGGCAGTCCGCCGTTGGTTCCCCAGTTGCTGACTTTGCTGAAGGTCAATTCCCCGCCTGAACCCAGCTCCATGGTCGCGGCGCCGTTGATGGTCAGCGTGCCGAACGTATTGCTGACTCCCTGGGAGCTGATGATGGAGCCCCCGTACAAATCCAGAGTGGCGTATTCCCCAGCACGGAGGCCCTGAATCTGGTTGTCCCGCGTCAGGGCGAGCCGTCCGCTGGAAAGCCTTACATTGGAGGCACTGACATGGCTGATCGTTTCCTCCAACGTGGAGGTGTACCCTGTACCGTTGATCATCAACCTTAAAAGACCGTCCAAACTGGCTTCGCCTCCGTTCAGGGAACGGACGGAGACGTCCCCTTCCACGGAACCCGAATCATGGCGGTCCATGCTCAGGATCAGGGAGGAGGACCCGCTGTTGAGAAAGTCAACCTGCCCTATCTTCAAGACCTGCCTGCCGTAGGAATTGATGGTCACGGAGCCTCCGAAATTGACGTCGGTCAGCCGGACTTCCTGCGACTTCCCTTGCAGCCACAGGGTGCCGCCGTTTCCGGAAATGTTGACGCCGTTCCGGAAATCCACGATTGTCTGTTCACCGCCCCGGATGTAAAAATTGCCGCTGCCCGCAAAGGTGATGTCGCCCGTGCCGGCGTAATTGGCATTCTGCTCACGTTCCCCGAACACCATGTAATTCAATCCCTCGCCGTCCGTGCCAGTGGCGTCCGCCGCGTACAGCGTATTGCCGTTCAGGGTCAGGCCGCCGCTGAAACTGTTGTTACCGGAAAAATTGTAAATGCTCACCACTCCTCCCGTGGGCGGCCCCAGCACCAGTCCCCCTGCGCCCTGAAGGTCGCGGCCTTCCCGGAAATACAGGCTGCCGGCGCCTGAAATGGTAAACACGCGGTCGAGATGGATCACATCCTTGACGGAGTTACCGGAAGCGGTGAACGCTACCATCCCCTGGGCAAGACGAAAATCATTCTGGATGACAAGCTGGTTGCGGAGTTCCGCGGAATTGCCGTTGCGGCCCAGCGCTCCGCCCTTGATGATCAGGGAACCGGTGCCCAGCACGCCGTTATCCGTCAGCATCAGGGTTCCGGACTCCAGAATGACGTTCCCGCGGTATTCCGTGTTACCCTTCTTCCGGATTTCCAAAATGCCGGATTCCCCTGTGATCACCAGGTCTCCGTCCCCCTGCAGGGCGCCGAATAGCTGCATTTTGCCGTTCTTGCCAATGAACTTCAGGCCGTTTTCCCCGATCAGGATGTTGTTGGAAATGCTGTAAGTATTGTTTTGAGTTCCCACGTACAGTTCCGCCTGGCTCCCGTTGTTGTCAAAAAACAGAACGTCGTTCCCGCTGAGGGAAAAGGACCCGGCCACGTCGTCCGCAATGGTCATCTTGCCGACTACGAACTGTCCCGACGGGGAGTTCAGCTTAATTCCCTTGCCCCGCAAATGGGGATCAAGATTGGCAAACACCATCTCCGCCCCCGCTCCGGCAGGCGCGCGGTTGGCGTCCCAGTTCCCGCCGAAAAGGGCATTCGTATTGGTGGACTTGCTGATGCCTTCCCCCAGGTAGGCCTGGCCGGTCCACGTATAAACTCCCCCCGTATTCACGGAGGCGGGGCGCAGTTCATACGCATCTCCCCGCGCGGCAACCTCAAGCCCCATTTCATCGTTGTAGCCCAGGAAGTGGACCCGGGAAAACCAGGATTCCCCGCTGACGTCATGGTTGAAAAGAAGCTGGTCGTGCCCGTCCTGCCAGCCTTCCAGCGCCAGGTGTCCGGCGCCTCCGGAAAGGCTGTTGCCGGTAAAGTGCAGAATGCCGCCGCCCGAACCCGTTCCGTTGCTCAGCACGATGGTGGACCTGTCCGCCCAGACGGTGCTGGAAGTCCAGGACAAATCGGAAAAGGAAGCGGAAAATCCCCGCGTGTCCAGTGTGGAGGTTTTCCCCAGGGAAAGGGACGGTTCTCCCCCCAGCTGTCCATCCGCGCCCAGCATCAATGTGGAATGGTCGGAAACGGAGGCTTTCGCGGCAAACAGGCCGCCCAGGGAAGAATCCAGCGTGACGGAGTCTCCGGAAAGCTCTTGAAAGCCGAACGTCAGCTCGCCAAACGAGCCTTGCAGGCCGGAACCGTACAGGGTGGCGGAGGAACCGAACTGGACGTTGGGAAGATGGGAGGCAATCCCCTCGTCAATATGCACGTCTCCCCGCAGGATGAACAGGGTGGGAGTGGTTCCGTCAGTTCCGCCGTCCAGTTCCGCGCCTTCTTCCAGGTGCACGGAGGCGCGGTTCATCAGCTCAAAAACGCCGCCGCGGTCCAGGCTGATTCTTCCCCTGACATACACGTCACGCCCGGTATCCGGTGAAAGTTCCAGCCTGCTATTCTCTCCAATGATGGAAAGGGTTCCGGTTCCCAGCGGCAGGGCTTCCCCGTTCTCCGCAGGACCGCCCAGCACATAATCCGCCCCCCTGGCGGTAACGGCCGCGACGCCGTCCCGGACGGAAAAGGAACCGAACGCATGGCTGGTCCCCTGAATTTCAAAACGTCCCAACCCGGACTTGGTGAATCCGCCCGTTCCGGCCGTGGCTACGGTGCTGCCGAATATGAGGCTGGTATTCAGCTCGGTATCAATGCTCCTGTCGCCGTTCAAATCAATGGTCACCTGGTTGCGGGGCGCCAGCGTAATGGCATGCTGCCCGGTGATATTCAAATTGGTGTTCAGCCAGGAAAAATCGTTGGTCAGGACCAGGTCTTTCGTAAGCGCCTGCAGGGAAACGACCTGGTTGCGGAGACCTTCGTCGCCCAGAATCAACACGGCCCCGCCCAGGGACTTGTCGCTTCCCAGATGAAGGGAGCCTTCCCGGACATGGACCTGGTCAATATAGCGGTTGTCCGCAGCCAGCGCGAGAGTGCCTGCGCCGTCTTTGGTCAGCGTATTGATATACGTGGCCTCTTTGCGCATTTCCACGCGGGTGCCGGCGTCCGCATCCACGTTCAGATTATGGTAAAGGTTGGAATACGTGCCGTTGAAAATGACGTTGGAGCGTTTGGAGATGATGGTGAAATCCTGGTCGGTGGAAATGGGAACGTTCAGGTTCAGCGTCATATTGCCGTTCAGGGACATGCCGGGATTTTCCTTGCCGAAGTAAATTCTCGCCCCGCTCCCCGTCAGCGTCAGCGTCTTCTGGTCGTCTGCCGTGCTGACCAGCTGGTTCAGGTAAACGCTGCCGCTCAACGTGATGGTGGTAGCGGCGGACAAAAGCGTGTTGTTGAAAACAACGGTATCATACCGGGCGTAATTCAGGCCCGGCGCTTCAGCGGGATTCCAGTTGGAAGCCTCCTGCCAGGAAGCGCTGGAGGAAGTGGAGGACCAGGTGAATTCATCGGCACGGGAAGCCGCGGCCATGGCGGCCAGCAGCAATGAGGCAAGAAAAAGCGGCAATCTCAATTTCATAAGGGGAATGGGGTATGTGTTTAAAAATGGGATAGGGGATTTTTAAAAGCAGGGGGAGAAAAACGGCCTTCGCCGGGAGCAAATGCCGGTACGCGGATTTGAGCGCATGCGGGGCGTTCCGAAGAACAGCATGCGTTCACGTCAAAGGCCCTGGAACGGGCAGCCGGACTCAAGAATCCGCAAATGTAGAAATAAATGCTACTCTACCATTTACAAAAGCCGGGGCGCCTTTCTCCACGTTAAAGTTGTTTTACCGGACATAACCAACCTTGTGCCGGGAGGAAGGAGCACAACCGAACAAAGCCGATGGAGGAGAGTCGGCCACAGGACAAAAAAAACTTTCTTTAATGAAATAAAGGAATATCGGCCGCAGGGGCGCCGGAAAAGCGGCGGAAGCCATCTTTTCCCGCCGGGAGCGCCAAAGGAAGGAGAAGGCTCTCCCGGGTCCGGACATATGCTGCGCCGGCCCGGCACGGACACAGCCTGCCGGGAACCGTAAACACAGATGAATGGCGGTATTCCCATATTCGTGCTGACCGAAATCGACTGTGTTTGTTCAGCTGAAAACATTCTTTCAACAAACTATGTCAGGGAATAAATCAGCGCAGCAAATGGGGAACAAATACACCTTTGTTCTTTTTTACAATTTGCCTGTTCAATAATACAATAATCCCAAAACAGGAAATGACATTATTACATTAACTATTGTTTTTCAACGCTTTGATCCTGCAAATGAAAACATGTTGCCCGGCAGGGCACAGCCTGATCCTCCGCCAGCCGGGCTGGCCCGTCCTGAAAAGCTCCGGGAATGCGCCATAATCCCGGCGTCTTGAAGCTTTTTCCACAGCCTCGCCGGGCATCACTTCCACCATTCTTGCATTGGGCGCCGCCGACGCCCGTGCAGGCTCTTTTCAGGCCTTCTGGCTCTTCCTTTCTTGCCAAACTGCATCCCGACATGAATCACAAAATCATGACTATCCCTTATTTTTCCATTTTCCTGTGCCTGGGCGCGGCATTTCCCGCTCTTGCCGGGGAAATAGCTTTCCCCAAACTGACCCTGGACGGCCATGTCAATGGCAATGCCGCCATCTCCTGCCAAATCGGCTTCCTGGCTAAAATCAAACATGATGAATAAACAAAAAGCATTCCCACCGCCAAATGGCCCCGGAACAGCGGACGGCCCTGGGCATCATTCCGGAAATGGTTGTCCTTGAATCCGCCAGGGAAAAGCGCGGCAAAAAAACGGCAGGGGAAAGCTTGCCGGGATGCAAAAGCAAAAGGAACAATTTGAGCAGGAACCGGCGCGGCCGGAAAAATACCGTGCGGGTCTACGGCCATACGCCGCCCTTGCCTACGCCGCCGGGCCTTATTCCTGCGGATACCGTGAAATCAAGGAACAACCCTGTAAAATAGCAGGGCTGAAGAACTCCGCCATGCTCCAGAAGGACCAGCTCGTCCATGTTAAAGCCATCACGGAAGGAACGGACATCATCGGCTACAGATCCTTTTCCGTGTTGAAATTCCTTCAATGGAGCACACCAGGAGAAAAGTAGTTGCCGTCCGGACTGTTTTTCCAGAGCCGTTTCTTTTCTCACCCTGTAATTAGGATATTTTTCCGGCAACAACTCTGGACGAACCGGCCGTATAGCACCGTCATGGAAATGATAGTTTCTCCGCTTTCCCTCCACAGGCAGGGAATAAATGGCACATCCGCGCAGAAGAATTCTTAAGAATGACGGAAGAGTTTTTTACTCCACTTTTTCAACTTCGCCTCCAGCTTTTCCCGGGGAGTTTTTCTGCGGCTGCTCAAATGATGGATGAAAAAATTCCTGTAATGATCCAGCCACAGCCCGTCTCCCCTTCTCCTCGCCTGCTCCACGGGGGAAGCAAAGATTTCCAACAGCGCCGCGGTCAGGTTATCTTCCTTTTCCTGCGCGCGCTCAATCTGCCAGGGCAGGCGCTTGGGCTCCTCCACCATGGAACGCCACAGGTCGTCATCCTCGTCAATTCTCCTGATCTCCGCCACTACTTCATCCAGGGAGGAAAAACGGTGGCAATTAATAAACGCCTTGGGATTATATTCCTCCTCAATCAATGGATTGCCCCAGTAGAGAGGAATGGAGCGGGCCTGGAAACTCGTGATGATTTTTTCCGTGGAGTAGCCCCTGTACCAGGCATTCTCACAAGCGATGGAAAATTTATAAGGGGTTTTCAGCAACACGCTTCCTTTCATCCAATCATCGGCTTCCCTGGGAAGGTCACAGGGCGTATTATTTAAATGTTTTCCTATGGCATTGACTTTCTTGTAGGCGGAAAGATGGGAGAACAACTGGATGCGGTACGGATGCCCTTCCCCATGGGAATAAATATAATTGCAGAATCCGCTTTTCCCGTCCAGGGCATCGGCTAAATGATCCGGAGACATACAGTCCAGCGAAGCGCGGTACGAAAAAAGATAGGGAGCTTCCAGCACGCGGCCGTCCAGGCCGGAAGGATCGAACCCGATGTGGTAGTCAAACAAGTTCAAATTGGGGGCAACGGCTTCTCCCAATACATCCATGATCGTAATTCTTCCTGCCGAGTCCTGCAAAAACTGAAGAAATACCTCCCTGGTGGATTTATACAGCCACGGAAAGGCGATAAGGAAATCCGCATTGTCTTTATCAATGTCAAACTCAAGGATGGAGGGATCAATGTTCCTGAAACGGTATAAAAACACCTTGATCTGCCATTCCTCGGCGCCTTCCATGAACCCGATCTTTACCTTCATTGCCGCTTTTCTAAAATACTGGTAAGGAATTATACAGGTCCAAGGCGGATAGTCAATGTGCACAGGATAAGCCCCTGGATATTTTTCTCCCGTAATAGGCTTGTTTAAAACACTTTTTGCACATCAGCGGAATTTCATTTAACCAAAACGGTGCTGAGGGCGTTTTATATGCCCGGATTAATCAACTTCTACAGAATCCCAAATGCGGCAGCGTGGCCAGGCCATGCGTCTTTTAGGGGAAACGAAGACGGCATAAAAATCTTGAAGAACGTCACCATGCAAAAGTTATTTGTCCTCCATTCCTTCCCGCAGTCAGAAAAAGAAGCTGGAAACAAATGCTGAACTTACCGGAGCAAATACGAATAGCCCGCTTTTAACAGGAATTTTCCATCAGAACAGATATAATGACTTTCGCCGTGGACAAAACAAACCTCCCGGGAATTCCCATAGAATTCCCGGGAGGGGAAGATTACGCATGAATGGCGTGCACCATGGCGGACAAGTCGTCGTCATACACGAACTTGCACTGGTCTCCACGCTGTTTGAACAACTCAAACAGGCGCGGCATGTCCGTATCCGGAACGGAAAAGCCTAGTGCATTCAGACGCATCTTTACGGCGTGCCTGCCGGAATGCTTGGTCAGGGGCAGTTCCGTAGCTCCCCAGCCGATTTCCTCCGGGTCCATGACTTCATAAGTGCTCCGGTTTTTCAAAACGCCGTCCTGGTGAATGCCGGAACCGTGGGCAAAGGCGTTCGCCCCCACCACGGCCTTGGAGCGCGAGACGGACAGGCCGCTCATGGCGGCCACCATGCGGCTGGTCCGCACCAGTTCCTTCGTCCGCACTCCGGTCTGCACGCCGGAAAAGAAGTCCGACCGGGAATGCAGCGCCATGATGACTTCCTCCAGGGCCGTGTTGCCCGCCCGTTCACCGATGCCGTTGATGGTGCCCTCCACCTGTTGCGCCCCGGCACGGACGGCTGCCAATGAATTGGCTACGGCCATTCCCATGTCGTCATGGCAGTGGACGGAAAGCCTGGCGCGGCTCACGTTGGGGACGTTGGATTTCAGGTAGGAAATCAGGCGGTAGTATTCCTCCGGCATCGTGTACCCCACCGTATCCGGAATGTTGACGACGGCGGCTCCCGCATCAATCACAGCTTCCACAATCTCCGCCAGGAATTCCGGCTCCGTCCGGGAAGCATCCTCCGCGGAAAACTGCACTTCCCCGCATAATCCGGAGGCCATGGCGACAGCCCTAGTGGCCATCTCCCTGATTTGCCCGCGGCTTTTTTCCAGCTTGTATTTCCGGTGGATGGGGGAGGTGGCCACCACCAGATGGATGCGCTCCCGGTCTCCGGCGACCTTCAACGCTTCATGGGCGGCAATGATGTCTTTCTCCACGCAGCGGGCCAGCCCGCAGACGCGGCTTTTTTTCGTGCGTTCCGCCACAGTGCGGACAGCGCGGAAGTCGCCGTCCGAGATGACGGGAAAGCCCGCCTCAATTACGTCCACTCCCAGAGCTTCCAGTTGCATGGCAACCTGTATTTTCTGCTCCACGGTCATCGCCGCGCCGGGGCACTGTTCCCCGTCTCTCAGCGTCGTATCAAAAATATGTATGTGTTCTTTCATTATAGTAAAAATGTTAAGGGTTCGTTCCTTCGGAAACTGCGCACGGAAACGTTCCTGTTCCGGAATCCTTCCTTTGGCGCAAATCAAGACCAGCCGTTTACTTCCCTCGCGCCGGAACGGCTCACCGGCGCATATCAAGATATCTTCACGGACTACCGTCCGAGAAGTAGCAATAGACGACCTTGAAGGAACAGGGTGTTCATCTTGCTTATTTTTACCATAACTCCGCCCTGAATGGGGGGAACAAGGCAGACGATGCATTTTTGACACGGTTTTGTCAAGGACGGCGGGATGTATGACCTTTTCCGGAGAAGAACCGTGCACGCTCACCTCCCCTTGTGGAGAAACTACATTTCCCGGTGGGAACGTATTTCCTGAATGGAGATGGACAGGGAGGCGCGGCCGCGGTACACATTGCGGTCAATCGTAAAGGCGATGTCCCAGGGGGGATTGGGGAGTTCCCGCTCCGCTCCGTTGAAGAAGATGGCGTCACGCTCCACCATGCCCTGCCGCATGAAGAGCTTCAAATGGTTGGTTCCCACGCGCTTGGGCGGTTCCGTGGGGAAAACGTCGGAACTCATGAAGAGGGGCTGGGGATTGGAGTTGCCGAAGGGCTCCAGCTTTTCATAGCTGTCCAGCAGGTCCAGCGTCAGCGCCTGGAAGGAGACTTCCATGTCAATGTTGAGCACGGGGCTGCGCTGTTCCTCCGTGGTGGTTTCAGAGACGTAACGGTTGAAGGCCTTGCGGAAGTCGTCCATGCGGGATTCCTCAATCACCAGGCCCGCGGCCATGTCATGGCCGCCGCCGGAAACCAGCGTATCCGCACAGTGGTGGATGGCCTGCACCAGGGATACGCCGGGGATGGAGCGGCCCGAGCCCTTCCCCACGCCGCTTTCATCAAAGGCGATGACGAAGGTGGGCTTGTGGTACCGCCTCATGAGCTGGGAGGCCACGATGCCCACCACGCCGGGATGCCACGCGCGGGAACCGAGCACGATGACGTTGTCCCGCTCCGGGTCAAAGGAGTTGTGAAGCATTTCCACCGCATCCGTCCGGATGGCTTCCTCTTCCTCCTGCCGCTTGCGGTTGTGGGAGTCCAGCATCTGGGCGAGCTGCACGGCGCGCCTGTTGTCCATGGTCAGGAGAAGTTCCAGGGCGTCCATGGGGGAGTCCATGCGCCCGGCAGCATTGATGCGGGGACCTATCCTGAAGCCCACATGCGCAGCGTTCAGGAAGCCCGCGTGGTTGGCGGAGTCTGAAGGGCGGATGCCCGCTATTTCCGTCAAGGTTTTCAGGCCCGTATGGCGGCTGTGCGCCAGCCTTCCCAGGCCGTGGCGCACCAGAATCCTGTTTTCATCCACCAGCGGGACGATGTCCGCCACGGTAGCCACGGCTACCAGGTCCAGATAAAGTTTCAGGTCAAAGGTTTTCAGCTTCCGCTCCTTCAGCAGGGCATGGGCCAGCTTGAAGACCACTCCCGCGCTGCACAGGTAGGTGTACGGGCTGTCCTCCTCAATTTTGGCATTGACCACCGCCACCGCGTCCGGCCGGCCCAGCGGCCCCGCCTCATGGTGGTCCAGAATGATGACGTCTATTCCCAGGCCGTTGAGCATGTCCACTTCCTTTACGGAGGAGGTGCCGCAGTCCACGGTAATGAGCAGGCTGGGTTTTTCCGCGCATTCGCAGAGGCAGCGCTCTATGCCCGCTTCACTGAGCCCGTAGCCTTCCCGGGAGCGGACGGGGATAAAGTACTGCGGGTCCAAGTCATAGGACATCAGAATGGCCCGCAGGAGCGCCACGGAGGTGACCCCGTCCACATCATAGTCCCCGTAAATGCACACGGTTTCCCCTTCATCAACAGCCTGGAAAATGCGGTCCACGGCGGCTCTCATTTCCCCCATCAGGAAGGGGTCGCTCAGGTGGGAAAGCCTGGGCTCCAGAAAGAGGTCCGTTTCCGCACCTCCGGTAAATCCGCGCTGCAGCAGGAGCTGCTTGACCAGCAAGGGCAGTTCTGCGGGAAACGCTTTCAAGACCGGATCATCCTCCCTCACGGAGGGGCGGAGAGTCCAATGAAAGCCCGGTGTCATGGAAGTATTTTATCCCGCCGCCCAACAGGGTCAAGGTTGTTTCCATAACAGGCTGTCAAAGCAGAAGAAAAAGGAAGGGCGCCCTGCTCCGGACAAAGGGGTTCTTTACGCCGTAATGAATAATGCGCATTCCCATATGGAAGGAACGGCCTTCATGCCGGATGTCCATGAACGGAAAAGCCCCGTCCGGATTTTCTCCGGACGGGGCCGTCATATCAGGCGCCAGCGCTTGATACCGTTATTTTTTAGAGGAGAAGATCACCTCATTGATGATCGCGTCCGGCTGGGGGGCCTTGTATGTCAGGCGCACGGCGGAAGTCCCGGGGGGAATGGCAAATTCAGAGGCTCCGGGGCCGGCGTTCCTCTTGCCCACAGGCACCCAGGCGCCCTCGCCACGGCGCGCCTGAATGGCAAAGGCGGCGGACCCTACGACTACTACCTTGGAGGCCTTGGGGTTGTCCAGGTTGGGAATGGTCACATCCAGGGGCTTGTCGGCACGGTAGACCGTTTTCAGGTTCCTGTCAGTCAGGGAGACCAGGCTGGTGCCGGGGTCCGAGGGGGGAACGTCAAATTTGAACATGTTCAGGATGATGTCCTGTTCCTTGCCGCTTTTGTTGACCAGTTTCATGCCCTTGATTCCCTTGGGGAGCTGGTTCGCCCTGGCAATGAAGTTTCTGCCCTGCTTGTCCAGCTTCTGTACCACGGGTTTGGCGGAGCCTTCCACGTCCAGCTCAACCTCAGCCCAGGAGTTGAGATCATCCCGTTCCAGGTTGACTTCCAGCCAGGTGGCGTCCGTGGGGCCTTCCAGTTGCAGGGAGATGAATTCGCCGGGCTTCATCTTGTGCGTTTCCATCACGCGGTTGATGCGCACGATTTTGTCGGATTTCTGTACGGAAACCCCTTCCAGCCCCGCCACATTGGAGGCGGCCATGGCTGCAGGAGGCGTGTTGACGGCTATTTCCCGCACGGCGGTCCAGACGGAGCGGCCATTGTCCGTTTTCTTCGGTTCAATGACGCGGTAGCGCACGGCACGGAGGGAGACGGGCTTGGGAGCCTGCCACACCACTTGCATGCCGGAGGTTTCCGGTCCCAGCGGTTTCCACGTCTTCATGTCCCGGGAGCCTTCAAGCTGTCCCCTGGCTACATAGTCGCCGTCCTTGTCATTGCGCCCCATGAGCACTTCCACGCTCCGCACGGGAATCTGCATGCCGTAGTCCACGCCATACCAGTCTCCCGGCTCGCCATAGGCACCGGAATGCCAGAAGGAGCCGCGGTCCCCGTCACAGAAGAGTTCCGCCTTGTCCATGCTGCCGCCCTTGACCAGGGGCTTGGGGGAAAGCGCCGGGGAGCCCGCAATGGCCGGGAAGGCTTTTTTGGAGACGATGTCCGCCAGTTCATTGACGGCGGGCGTCATCACACGGGAACCGGTCTTCACCACGGAACGGTACAATTGGCCTTCCTGGTTGTGGCGGCGGGAGATGCCGTCCATAGCCGCCAGGGCCTGCGTGGCCTGCACCAGCTGGGTTACAGCGTTCTTCGTGTTGTTTTCTTCCAGCGCCGCTACGGCATATTGTCCGGCGCGGCCCAGTTGTTCAAAGGCGTCCACCCACGCGCCGATTTCCTTCATCAGCCGGGGATTGTCCGCCTTGGCCCGGATGACGGGCGCGGCGGCGGCCATGCGCGCGAATTCCTTCTTGAGCAGGGCCGCATCCGCCTTCACTACCTTGCCTTCACGGGCCGCTTCCAGCACGCGCTTGACCACGGGTTCTATTTCCACGGATTCCTCGCGGCGGTAGCCGTGGCCGTTGGGGCCCTGGTCGGAGTTGTGGTTCACAAAAACCTGCATGGCTTCCGCCGCCTGCGGGAACAGGCGCTTGACGCCTTCCTTCCAGGATTCCTCCGATTTAAAGCCGTTGATGTTCCAGGTGTAGTCCGCAAGGCCGAAGAGGGAGACCTTGGACGCCTCCGGCTTGTCCATGGGGTTGGAGACGAAACCGCCCATGGATTCCTTGGCGCCCGGCTCCGTGGCGACGCCGTACACACGGCCCATGCACAGGTTGGAGCGGCAGTAGTCCGTCACCGGGAAGTTCCACCAGACGTAGGAAGGGCGCTTGATTCTTTTGTTCACCCACTGCTGGCCTTCCAGCGTGATGTCATGGCATACGGAATCCCCCGTCCACATGACATGGATGGAGGGGTCCAGACGGTCGCCCAGAATGTCCAGGTAGGTTCCCGGCTTGGGATCAGCCCAGCCGCGGTTGTACTCTGTGGGGCACATGACCAGGGGGGTGACGTCCTTCTTCACCTTGACGAATTCGTTGTTGATCTTGTTCAGCAGAAGGGCCTGCATGTCCCCCCTCTTGCCTTCGCCGAAGATGTCGTCAAAGAATACGGCGAAGGAGCGGACGCCCAGCTTGTACATCATCTCAAACTTTTTAATGACGTTGTTCATGTCCTCTTCCGTCCACTTGATGTCCTTGCCGGGGTGGATGGCCCAGACAAAGTCCACGTGGTTTTCCTTGGCCACCTTCACCAGTTCCTTGATCTGGGCGGCCTGGTCCGCGGGATAGGGGTCCCGCCAGTGGGGGGAGGAGTGGTAGGGATCGTCCTTGGGCCCGTAGATGTATGTGTTCATCTTGTTCCGGCCGTAAAAGCGCAGCTGGCTCAAACGGGCTTCATGGCTCCAGGGGGTGCCGTAGAAGCCTTCTACCGTTCCGCGGAATTCAATGTCCGGCCAGTCCGTGATTTCCCCCACGGGCAGCGTCACGCCCTCACCCCCGGTTTTCGTGCCCAGCTGCCGCAGCGTCTGCATGGCGTAAAACGCGCCGCGTTCGTCATGGGCGCCTATGGCCACTTTTCCCTGCGGGGAGATGACCAGCTTGTAGGCGCCCGATTTTTCCGGAACCCCGTTCAGCAGCTTGCTCCCGGCCGTCTTGGCGGAGCGGATGACCACGGAAGGCTTTCCGGAAAAAGCGACCGTCTGGGAGGAGAGTTTGGACTGCTGGGGAGCCGGATACACGGCGGGCGCCCCCGCAAGAGCGGAACCGCCCAGCAGGGCCGCCACGCTCAAACCACATTGAAGAAGTTGAAAGCCATTCATGATTATGCGCGATAATGGAATCAAAAAAGACTTTCCACCTCAAGAAAAAACGTTTTGTTCAGACACTGCAATATGTCAACAGGAGGAAAACGCAGTCAGGCCCGGAAGATGCCGGCGGATGGAAAAGATTCCCGGGATGAATCCTTTCTCCCCCGGCCTTTTAATCAACCATCCCTGACGTTAAGAGGTTTTTAATTCCATTGCACGGTATGGACGGAAAACGCAGCTTAAGGACGCCACGGCGGAACAATCCGGAAGATGAATGGATTAAACTTCCGTCTCCCGTCCATGGTTTTCCCTCCCAACGGGATGGCCGCGCATTCAGTCCGGCCCTCCCATGTCCCCTTTTGCATCTTGCAGTTCCGTTCTTAAGGTGTAAAATACATTTTCCCTACCCCCCTTCCCTCCCCATGGAATTTTTCATTCTTCTGCTGGTCCTCGGCCTGCTTTCCGGAATGGTCTTCACCTTTGTGAAGGCCTGCCAGGTCACTTCTCTGGAACAAAAAGTCTACACCCTGGAGACGGAAGTCGCCCGGCTGAAAGAACGTTTGGATCCCCGTTCCTCTCCCCGGCATGTCCCCGCAGAGACCAGGAAGAGACTCCCGCCCCCTGCGGAAAGCCCGGCCCAGCCTGTCCGCACGCTTCCCCCTGCCTCTCCGGGCCGGGAACCCGTCCAGGCCCTTTCTCCCCGGCACAGCGTGCAGACGGCCCGGAACATCAAACCCGCCGCAGCCCTGCCCGCTTCCTTTTCCTGGGAATACTTCATCGGCGCCAAGCTGCTCTCCTGGATAGGGGGATTCGTCCTGTTCCTGGGGACCGGCTTCTTCGTCAAGTACAGCATTGACAATGACCTGATCTCTCCGGAATGGAGGGTGGGCCTTACGTACCTGGCGGCAGCCGTCCTGCTGGGCGCCGGGCTGTCACGGCTGAGGAGGAAGTACCCCATCCTTTCCGGCACGCTGACCTCCACGGGCATTCTGGTGCTGTACCTGGCTACCTGCGCCGGGCGCATGTTTTACGAGCTTCCCTTCTTCACCCCTGCCATAGCCTCCGCCCTGCTGGCGGCCACCACGGCGGCCGCGTTTGTCCTGGCGGTGCGGCTGCGGTTCCGGGTGATTGCCTTTCTGGGCATCATCGGCGGGTTCCTCACCCCGGTCATCCTGTCCACCGGCCAGGACCATACGGTTTCCCTGTTCCTGTACATGACCATCCTCAATGCCGGATTGCTCGCCGTCGTTGCCGCCACCAGGTGGACGGCCGCCGGCGGCACGGGCCTAGCGGCTTATACCATCCTGCTGATGGGCTGGTTTGACGAATACGGGAGTCCCTCCCATGTTGCCGCCGTAGCCGTCCTCTCCCTGTGCACCCTGCTGCTGTACGGCGGCTACGGCCTGTATGCCGGCAAGCGGCAGCCTGAACCTGAGAAAAAGGGAATGCCCTTCTTCCTGGCCTTCTGCGCCATTGCCGTGACCTGCCTGGCGGCCTTCCGCCTGGAGTCGGAGTGCAGCTTCCGGTTCCTTTCTTTTTCTTCCCAGGCGCTCCTCCTGCTGACAGGCATGCTCCCCATGATAGCCCTGCTCCCCCTGGCACGCGCCAGAGCCACGTACTGGGGATGCTTCCTGCCCATGGGGCTTTTTACCGTCTTCTTTTTTTACCAGTCTTCCGCAGCGGGGTTTACCCAGTCCCCCCTCTGGCTCCCCGCCCTGCTGCGGGGGCTGTTCTGCCTGTTCATGATTCCGGCGTCCTACACGGTGCTGTCTGCACGCACGCCCTCCGGAGGAGCTTATCTGGCGGAACTCCAGCCGGGCATCAGGATTTCCTGCTTCGCCACGGCGGCTCTGGCGTGGCTGCTGGTCATGCCCCCGTCCGCCTCCACCCCATTATACGTTTTCCTGACAGCCGCCGCATTCTGCGTGATGGCCGTCCGGCACCAGAGGGGGCAGGCCCTGGTGGTCGCGGCAGCCGGGTACACGCTGGCGGCCTCCTGCCAGCAAATTCATCCCGTGGGTTCCGCAGCCGTTTTTCTGGCGGTCTTCCTGCTTCCCCTTGTGCTGGTCCGGCGGTTCCGCAACGGCCTGCTGGCGTGGAGCGCCTCCGCGCTGGCGGCTCCCCTGTTTTACCTTTCCTGGCGGCTCTTCGGGATGGATCATTTTCCGGAGTCCGCCCGTTTCTGGGAGGCAGCCGTCGCCCTCTCCTGTGCGGTTCCTCCCCTGCTGGCTGCCCTGTACTTGCAGAAACTTCCCGCTGAAACGCTTTTGAAACGTTCTTCCGTACTCAGTTTCTACTATGGGGCGGGAATCGGCATGGTGACCCTGGCCATCGGCCTCCAGTGGACCGGAGCCCCCCTGACCGTCGCCTGGTCCCTGGAAGGGCTGGCCCTTCTGCTGCTGTGCGCCAAATTCCCCCTGCCCAGGCTGGCCTGGACGGGTTTTCTCCTGCTGGCTTTCCTGTTTGTCCGCAACGGGCTGTCCCAGGCCTTTGTCCTGCTTGACCCGGCGGGAATGCCGGCCCTGCGCACGATGTTTGCCACCATGGTTTTCTGCTGCATGGCCGGAGCCTGGTGGGTGCAGAGAAAAGTGGCGCCCCGGCTGCCGGAAAACCACAAATCCCGTCTCCGCATCATGGTCACGATCCTGAATATCTTTGGAGCCATTCTGCTCTTCATCTGGATGAACACGGAGATTTCCTGCGGCTTCGCCGCGCCGGGAGACCGTCCGCTGATGATCCAGTTCGGGAGCAGCGTGGCGCAGGACCTGACCATCTCCATCGCCTGGAGCCTCTTTGCCCTGGGGCTGATCGCCACGGGATTTGACATCAGGTCTTCCAGGGTGCGCATGGCGGGGCTAGCCCTGCTGGGCATCACCCTGTTGAAAGCCGTCTGTTACGATATTTCCAGCCTCGGGCAGCTTTACCGCGTGGGAGCCCTCGTGGGGCTGGCCGCCATCGTGCTCATTTCCTCCTTCCTGTACCAGAAGTTCAATATCAAGCTGCGGAACAAAAAGAATCCCCGGGGGGAGGCGCCAAAAAGTTAGCGTCATCTTACTTTAGAAGACAAATTTGACCATTGCATCACCAGCCGGGCGGTCCATAATGCGGAACATGCTCCGGCGCGTTCTGATTCCTTTTCTGTGTCTTCTGGGCCTGTTCTGCACTCTTCAGGCTCAGGATGCCCCCGCCCTGAAAATAGCGGCCCTGCATCCCATCCTAGGAGATATGGCGCGCGCCATCGGCGGCAGCCATGTGCAGGTGGCGGACCTGCTGCGCCCCAACGGAAACCTGCACAGCTTTGAACCCGCACCGCAGGACATCGCCGCCGCCGGGCAGGCGCGCCTGGTGCTGGCCTCCGGCAAGAATCTGGAGCCGTACCTTCCCAAGCTGAAGGACGCCCTGGGCGGAAAAGCGCAAATTCTGGACCTAGGGGCCTCCATTCCGGACGTTCCCGTGGCGGCGGACACCGCAGACCATGACCATGACCACGGGGATGACTGCTGCGCCCACGGCCCCAATGACCCCCACTGGTGGCATACCCCGGCCAACATGAAACGCGCCGCCCGCGCCCTGGCTGCCGCCCTCACCCGGATGGACCCGGCCCATGAACAGGATTACAAGGCGGGACTGGCCCGGTGGAACAGGAAGATGGACCAGCTTTCCTCCTGGGCCAGGAAGGAGCTTGCCGATATTCCGGAAACAGACCGCATCCTGGTAACGGGGCACGCGGCCATGAACCATTTCTGCAAGGAGTTCGGCTTCCGCAGCATCAGCATCCAGGGGGTGAGCCGGGAAGACGAGGGCAATTCCGCCCAGCTGGCCTCCACACTGAAGAAACTGCGCGCCGCCGGGGTAAAAGCCCTGTTCCCGGAATATTCCTCCAACCCCAAGAGCCTGACGGAGATCGCCAAATCCCTGAACATCCCCGTCGCCAAACCGATTAATACCGACGGGCTGGCTCCGGACGGCCACACTTTTGAGACCATGTTCAAGCAGAACGTCGGCATCATCAAGGAAGCCCTTTCCCCGTCACCCAAACCATGACCAGCTCCCCCCTGCGACAGTTTCTCCCGGCCCTGGGAGTCGTCATCCTGCTGGGGCTGTTCCTTTACCGAATGACGGCCGGGACCCCTCCGGCGCAGGAAGCGTCCCGTCCGGCTCCCGCAGAGCAGTCCGCGGACGTCGTTCCCACAGTCATTACGGTCAGGTGCGCGCACCGTCCGGAGTTCCTTTCCATCTCCCAGGGAAGCCGCGTCCTCTGGCAGTCCGCCGCGCCCGGCCTGCATGAAGAAGTGGAATGCGGCCTTCCGCTGGCAAACGGCTCCGTCACCCTCACCGTTTCCGCCCGGTGGCCGGAAAACACGCCGGACACTCCCGTCACGCTGGAACTGGAACCGGAGGGGAGGGAAGCGGCCTCCGCCACGCGGTGGTCCTTCGGCCCTTCCCTGAACGACAGCTACTCCTTCTCATGGAAATAAACAGTCCAGACCCTCACTGCGCCCGGGACCACATCTGCTGGGGGGCCCACGCCAGCCATCCGGACCGCCATCGGCTGGAAGTGCGGAACCTCAGCGTGTATTACGGGCGGCTTCTTGCCCTGAACGGCATCAGCTTTTCCATCACCTGCGGGCACACGCTGGCCCTGATGGGTCCCAACGGCGCGGGAAAATCCACGCTGATCAAGGCCCTGGCCGGCCTGATCCGGCCTGATTCCGGAGAAATCCTGTGGAATGGCCGCCCCCTGCATGATACGCCGGGAGAAATAGCCTACCTGCCCCAGCGTTCCGACGTGGACTGGTCCTTCCCCATCACCGTGCGCGCCCTGGTGGAGATGGGGCGCTACCCGGCCCTGGGCCTGTGGAAAAAGTTCGGGGCGCATGACCGGGACATCGTGGAGAAGTCCCTGCACGTGCTGGGCATGGAGTCCCTGGCGGACCGCCAGATTTCCGAGCTTTCCGGCGGCCAGCAGCAGCGGGCCTTCCTGGCGCGGGCGCTGGCCCAGGAGGCCCACGTCCTCCTGCTGGACGAGCCTTTCACGGGGCTGGACGCCCCCGCGTGCCAGTCCCTGGGGCACCTGCTGGATTCCCTGGCGGCGGAAGGCCGCCTGGTGATCGCCTCCCATCACGACCTGAACACGGCGGCGGATATTTTTGACACTGTCCTGCTGATGAACCGGGAACTGGTCGCCTTCGGTCCCGCCAGGGAAGTGCTTACCACCCGGCGCATCAGTGAGACGTATGGAATGGAACCCCAACCGGAGGCCCGGCTTTCATGATGGACGATTTTCTTCAATTCCTCCGCGAGCCCATCGCCCAGCGCTCCCTGCTGGCCTGCGTCATGATCGGCTTTGCCAACGGCTTCGTCAGCGGGCTGGTTATCCTGAAAAAATCAGCCCTTCAGATCGGCACGCTGTCCTGCGCCCTGCTGCCGGGCATTGCCCTGGCCGTGCTGCTCTTCGGCCTCACCCGCTGGAGCCTGCTGACGGGCGCCGTGGTGGCGGCCCTGCTCGTCGGGCTGGGGTCCCTCTTCGTCTCCCGCACATCCCGGCTGAACCAGGACACGGCTCTGTCCATCCTGCACACCACGGCCTTCGCCGCGGGCTTCATCGTGCTGGTGCGGCTGGGGCTTCAGCAGAAGATAGACGACTGGCTGTTCGGCTCCATCATGAGCCTGTCCGACTCCGACCTGTGGATCGCCTTCGCCATCAGCTCCGTCAGCGTCCTGATCCTGCTGCTTTTCCGGCGCCCCATCCTGATCTATCTGTTTGACCCGGACATCGCCACCACATTGGGCATCCCCTCCCGCCTCATCAGCTACGGCATCTTCACCCTCATCATCCTGGTGCTGGTGTCTTCCCTCCAGGCCGTGGGCGCCTTCCTGACGCTGGGCCTGCTTGTCGGTCCCGCCGCCACGGTGTACATGCTCACCAACAAGCCCTCCCACCTCTTCTGGGGGGGCGGAATCATCGGCGGGCTGGGCTCTTTGCTGGCCTTCTACCTGTCCTTCCCGCTGGGCTGGCATCTGGGCGCAACCATCATTCTGGTGCTGGGAACCATCTTCTGCGCAGCCTATTTGTATTCATCACGGTGCGGGCTTTTGAAACAGCGCAGAAAGAATTCTTCCTCCGTACAATAACAAGGCCCGTTTTCATGACAATCCATGACACGCAGACTACTAGTCCGCCGTGGGGGTTGCCATTATAATGCGGGTTGTGAAAAAATGTGAGATATGCTCTGCACCGGCAACGGTGTTCCTGACACAGATCATCAACGGGAAGTCCACCAAATTCTGCCTCTGCGCCAAATGCGCCCAGGAGCGGGGCCTGCTGGACCCGGACGCCTTTGATCTGGCGGAGAAACTGTTCCCGAACCTTCAGGGGCAGTTCGGCAAGGAAGGAGCAGCGGATCCCTCCGCCCCCATTCCGGCCCTCCAGTCCCTCCCGCTCACAAGCTGCCCGATCTGCTCCTTCACCCTTCAGGATTACAAAAATGTAGGACGCCTGGGCTGCAGTGAATGCTACAACGTCTTTGAAGAAGAGATTCTCCCTCTTCTGGCCCAGATTCAGCCTGATTCCCACCATCACGGAAAGACGCCTGAAAGGGCGGAAAAGCGCGAAACGGAAACCCACACCATCAGTGATCTGGAACAACAACTATCCCTGGCAGTAGCAAGAGAAGATTATGAACGCGCGGCCAAGCTCCGCGATCAAATCAAGCAATTGCGCACGCCGACCAATTAACCTACATGCTCTTTGACGACTTACTGAACAACCCCGCCAAATGGATGGTGGAATCACGGGATGAACACGACATCGTTCTGACCTCCCGCATCCGCCTGGCACGCAATCTGACCGCCACCCCCTTTCCCGGCTGGGCCACGCGCCAGCAGAGGGAAGACACGCTGAAGCTTACTTCCGGAGAAGCGCGCCAAATCCCCGTCATGAAAGGCGGCTACTACGCGGAACTCTCCGGGCTCACCCAGCAGCAGAAGCAGCTGCTGGTGGAACGCCACCTCATCTCCCGGGAACTGGCCGCACGCGCGGAAGGCTGCGCGGTGCTCATCTCACGCAGCCAGAACGCCAGCATCCTCTTCAATGAGGAGGACCACCTGCGCCTGCAGTACATCCTGCCCGGCATCCAGCTTAAAAAGGCATGGGGAGCCATCTCCAAAATAGATTCCGAGCTGGAGGCCAAGCTCCCGTACGCGTACAACACGCGGCTGGGGTACCTTACCGCCTGCCCCACCAACCTGGGCACGGGCATGAGGGCCTCCGTCATGATGCACCTGCCGGGCCTGGTCATCTCCGAACAGATGCAGCAGGTCGTCCAGGCGGCCGTGCAGCTCAACATCACCGTCCGCGGCCTGTACGGGGAAGGAACGGAAGCCACCGGCAACTTGTTCCAGATCTCCAACCAGACCACGCTGGGAGACAGTGAGGACCGGATCGTGGAACGCATGACCCGCTTCACCTCGGACCTGGCCCATCAGGAATGGAACGCGCGCAGGCGGCTTCTCCAGGCCTCCACCCTCCAGGTGAAAGACCGCGTTTCCCGCGCCTACGGCCTCCTGACCAACGCCACCCTGCTCTCCACGCAGGAGGCCCTGGGGCTGCTCTCCTTCCTCCGGATGGGAGCCTCCCTGGACATCTTTTCCCACCAGGCATTAAAAAACGTCAATAAAACCATACTGAACATTCAGCCGGCCCACCTGGCCCGCCTGTCCACCACGGACCAAACCACCCCGGAACACAGGGACCAGATCCGTGCGGACATTATCCGGAAGGAACTGTCCGGAGATTAATGCAACAACAAAACATCTTCATAAAACATGAACAACTTTACGCCTAGGGCGCAACAAGTGCTGGCGCATGCACGCCGGGAAGCGGACCGCTTCAATCATCATTACATAGGGACCGAACACCTGCTCCTTGGCCTGCTCAAGCTGGGCAAGGGCGTAGCCGTCACCATCCTGGAAAACCTGGGGGTGGAGCTTACCGCCGTGCGCAGGCAGGTGGAGGAACAGATAGGCCGGGGTACGGAACCCCAGGCCGAGGGCAACATCCCCTACACCCCCAGGGTGCGCAAGGTCCTGGCCATGGCCAACCGGGAAGCCCAGGAACTCAACCACACGTACGTGGGCACGGAGCACCTGCTCCTGGGCCTCATCCGGGACGGAGACGGCGTGGCCGGGCAGATTCTGCGCCACTTCGGCGTGGACCTGGAACAGGCGCGCCGCGAGCTGCTGGACGTACTCACTCCCAAGTACCAGATGGACGCGGATGAAGACAACATCATCCCGGACGACGATGACGACGAGGAGGAAAACGACTCCCCCGCCATCCCGGCGGATGAGCCTTCCTCCCCCTCCTTTTCCAGGCAGCAGAAGTCCAAGACGCCCGCTCTCCAGGCCTTCGGCCGGGACATGACCCAGCTCGCCAGGGACGGCAAGCTGGACCCCGTCATCGGCCGGGCCTCGGAAATTGAGCGCGTGATCCAGATCCTGTGCCGCAGGAACAAGAACAATCCCGTCCTGCTGGGTGAGGCCGGCGTGGGTAAAACCGCCATCGTGGAGGGACTGGCCCAGGAAATAGCCCAGGGCCACGTTCCGGAACTCCTGCGCAGCAAGAGGGTCATCTCCCTGGACCTGGCGCTGATGGTGGCCGGCACCAAGTACCGCGGCCAGTTTGAAGAACGGCTCAAGGCCGTGATGGATGAAATACGCCGGGAAGGCAACGTCATCCTCTTCATTGACGAGATGCACACCATCGTGGGCGCGGGCTCTGCGGAAGGCTCCATGGACGCCTCCAACATTATCAAGCCCGCCCTCTCCCGCGGGGAGCTCCAGGCCATAGGCGCCACCACGCTCAATGAGTACAGAAAACACATTGAGAAAGACGCCGCCTTGGAACGCCGCTTCCAGCAGGTGCAGGTGGGGGAACCCTCCGTGGAGGATACCATCCAGATTCTGGCCGGCATCCAGCCCAAATATGAGGAACACCACAAGGTGCATTATACGAAGGAAGCCATTGAAGCCTCAGCCAAGCTCTCCCACCGTTACCTCACGGGGCGTTTCCTGCCGGACAAGGCCATCGACATCCTGGATGAAGCCGGGGCCCGCAAGCGTGTCTCCCAGATGACGCGTCCGGACCACATCAGCGAGATGGAAGCCGGAATCGAGCAAATCAGGGAACGCAAGGACCAGGCCGTGGAAGCCCAGCTCTTTGAGGACGCCGCCCGCCTCCGCGACGAGGAAAAGCAGGCCAAGGCGGAACTCCAGAACATGCTGGACACCTGGCGGAACTCCTATGAGACCAATTACGTTCCCGTAACGGATGAAGACGTGATGAGCGTGCTTGCCAAATGGACCGGCATTCCGCTGGCCCGGATGGAGGAAAAGGAGACCACCAAGCTTCTGCGCATGGAGGAAGAACTGAAAAGCAAGGTCATCGGCCAGGACGAGGCGGCCTCCGCCATCGCCCGCGCCCTGCGGCGCAGCCGCGCGGACATCAAGGACCCGCGCCGCCCGATCGGCTCCTTCCTCTTCCTGGGGCCCACCGGGGTGGGCAAGACCTATCTGGCCCGCAACCTGGCGGAAATCATGTTCGGCACCGCGGACGCCCTGATCCAGGTGGACATGAGCGAGTACATGGAAAAACACACCACGTCCCGCCTCATCGGTTCGCCTCCCGGCTACGTAGGCCATGACGAAGGCGGCCAGCTCACGGAAGCCGTCCGGCGCAGGCCCTACTCCGTCATCCTCTTTGACGAAGTGGAAAAAGCCCACCCGGACGTCATGAACCTGCTGCTCC
This sequence comes from Akkermansia muciniphila, assembly GCF_018709685.1. GTDB lineage: Bacteria > Verrucomicrobiota > Verrucomicrobiia > Verrucomicrobiales > Akkermansiaceae > Akkermansia > Akkermansia muciniphila_E. The sequence goes on along the minus strand of NZ_JABDHQ010000006.1, from coordinate 54,475 downwards.
AGATTCTGGAAGAAGGCAGCGTGACGGACTCCCTGGGGCGCAAGATCAACTTCCGCAACACCATCATCATCCTGACCTCCAACGTGGGGGCCGCCTCCGCCAAGAGGCAGAGCACCATGGGCTTCGGCGCCATGTCTGCCGACAGCGCGGATTACGCGGCCATGAAGGAAAAAATCCTGGAGGAAGCGCGCAAGCACTTCCGCCCGGAATTCCTGAACCGCTTTGATGACATCTCCGTCTTCCGCATGCTGGAACGGGATGACCTGGAACGCATCGTGAAGCTGGAAGCGGACAAGCTCATCTCCCGCCTCAAGACCAAGAACATCACGCTGGCCCTGAGCCCGGAAGCCCTGAGCCTGATCATCAAGAACGGCTACGATCCGCAGTACGGGGCACGGCCCATGCGCCGCGCCATCGAACGGCTGCTGGAAGACCCGCTGGCGGAAGCCCTGCTGCGGGGAGACGTGAAACCCGGCGACAAGATTGAAGCCGTGGAAACGGACGGAACGGAAACGCTCACCTTCCTGCACGTCAAGGACAAGGCGTCTCCGAAAGCCAAGACGCCCCGTAAAAGGACGCCCCGCAAGCCGAAGGCGGAATAACCCTACGGACAACCATTAGACAGGAACCCTCCGCATGAATCCATGCGGAGGGTTTTCTTCTTTGGAAGGAACGCCCCCCTGGCGCCGGAACAAAAACCTCTCCGGGCCACGAACAAGCCCTGCTCCCGCTTTTTAAATGGCACGGATTTATAATCCGTTATGAATTAAATCCTGGTGACGGCCATGTCCTCCCTATCCACTTTTAATGATGAGGGAAGCACTCCATGGGAAAACGGAAAATACCGGGCAGCATCAGGAGCGTCCCAGACCTATGCGGCAACTGAATAGGAACTTGAACGTCAGTGAACTTCCCTTTCTCAAAAGCAGCATGTCCTGGCAGACGTGTGAATTCCGGTTGCCGCAGAGGCATTCCGCGTTTCTGGTACGGTTATTCCCAACAGAACAATTTTTCCTTCCGGGAGAAGTTTTAATAATGAAACGAACGTTTAACACAAGTGACTTGCTTTTAGAACTGAAGCTTGACTCCGGATTATAAATCCGCTACTTTCCTATTCCTAGGAAGGGTGTTCTAACATTTCCAATCACATATCTCATTGATAGTATGAAGAAGACATTATTCATTCTGGCAGCCATGGCGGGAGCGGCGGTTGCGGCCCAAGCTTCCACCGTTCTCATTTCGTTCGGGATTAATTCGGGAAATGGTACCGCTGTTATTGACGGTACGTATCTGGGAGAATCCGGCCAAAAAGTGAATAAAATCTCTACTGGAAGCTCCTCTTCCTATACTTCCGGAACACTGGTAACCAGCGGCGGCGACTCTACCGGCATCACCCTGACGACCGGCGGCGTCTGTTGCGGGAGCGGCGGTGTTCTGACTGATTCCTCCGCCAAAGACTCTGCGCTGGGCCTGGACAATAAATTTTACGATATTTTCGGCCAGGATATGTCCACGGGCAATCCCATGGGCGGCGTTATTAACACCAGCGGTTCCGCCAACGCCAATTTCACGATGTCCCTGAACAACCTGTCCGCCGGCACCTACACGCTCACCATGCTGGTAGGGCGCGGAAACAACTACGGTACGGGCAACACTTCTTCCTTCAGCATTGACGGCAGCGGCATCTCCAACATCTCCGCCAGCCTGGACAACTACTCCACCGGTTCCGGCGCTACGCTGAACGGCGCCACCGTCACAGGCAACACGCATACCGGAGACTGGATGGTGGTTACCTATACGTTCGATGTGGCAGCCGACGGAACCCAGCTCAATATCCAGTCCCAGGGCGGAAGCGGAAGCATCAATTCCCTGGCCCTCACCTCCGTTCCGGAACCCGCCGCGGCCAGCCTCGGCCTGCTGGGCCTGGGCGTTCTGCTGATGCGCCGCAGACGGGCGTAACCCCCTGTTTCATCTTCATCAAGCTCCGGCCGTTTGTATAAAAACGGCCGGAGCTTGTTTATTGATCGGGCAGCCTATTGACGCTTCCGCACCTCTTTTGCGTTATGCTCATCAACCTGCTCCGGCCCTGGACACGGCGTGACCGCGCGCATGGAAAACCCCGCACTAAAAAAGGAGCTACGGGCTACATTTCAAACCGATGCAGGTTTTCCAGATGGGAATACCCCATTTTCCTGAGGGTCTCCACAGCCTTGTCCGCCCGCTTGCCCGTACGGCAATACAGCAGAATCACGGCATTCTTATCCGGAAGCAGTTGCGGCGCCAGCTCTTCCAGTTCATCCACGGGAATGTTCACGGCACCCTCCTTGTGGCCCGTGCGGTACTCCTCCGGGGTGCGGACGTCCACCAGCAGAATTTCATGAGGCGTTCCAGCGTCCGGAGACACCACCATGGAGGAAGCCGCAGGAACGCGTTCCGCATTACGCCCCTTCAGCCATACGAAAATGGCGGTCAGTCCGGTCACCATGACCACATAAAAAACCACGTTTTTCACGTTTCCACTTCACTAAACCGCAACGGCGGAATCAAGAAAAAACTCTCAAGCCTTTTTCAGGCTTCGTCATCAATCACCACCGCCTGGGAAGCATAGCCGAAAGCGGGGCTGCCCCACTCCACCACGTCCCCCGGCTTCAAATACTGCGGCGGATTCATCCCCATGCCCACGCCTGCCGGCGTTCCGGTGGAGACTACATCCCCGGGCCACAAGGTCATGAAACGGGAAATGTAGGCAAGCAACTCCGGCACGGGCCAGATCAGGCCGTCCGTATTGCCATGCTGGCGCACTTCCCCGTTCACCTTCAATTCCAGCGGAATGCCGGAGCCGTCCCCCAGTTCCTCCACGGAAATAAACGTGGGCCCCATGGGAGCAAAGCTGTCATAGCTCTTCCCCTTGGTCCACTGGCCGCCGTGCTCCAATTGGTTGGCCCGCTCGGAATAATCGCACATCAGGGTATAACCGCTGATGGCCTTCGCGGCCTCCTCCGGTGAAGCGTTCTTCAGCACATTTTTAATCACGACGGCCAGTTCAATCTCATAATCCAGCTTATCGCAGCCGGGAGGATATAAAACAACGTCACTGCAAGAGGTGATGGCGGAAGGTGATTTCAGGAAAATAGCCGGCTCCTGCACGGGATCGCCGTCAAACTCCTTCGCGTGGGCCGCATAGCTCTTCCCCAGGCACACCAGCTTGGAGGGGGAACAGGGCAGCGCGGTATCAATCATCCAGTCCGGGTCCACAGCCTTGGCGGCGGGATTGTCCAGAAACTCCGCTATGCGCTTCATCTCCTCCCCGCAGGAATCCGTTTCCCCGCAAATGCAGGCATCCACCTCCGCAACCACGGAATCCGCCACCAGGTATTCTCCACGGCTTTCACTCCACAGGGCCATGATGCGTTCCGCCTGGTCATTCAGGTAAAATCTTATTTTCACCCTTTCACTGTACAGTTTTTCCCCTTTTGCGCAAAGAACGGTTCCGTCATTCTTTACCCGGAGCGCCCTCCCGCCGCCCTCCCGCGCCCCTGTGGAGGAATGCAGCGCGTAGGGCTTGCCTTACCGGAGCAAAACACTATTATATGGGCACTTAATCATATCAATCCATGTCCGACCAAATCTACTTTTTTGACACTACCCTGCGCGATGGAGAACAATGCCCCGGAGCATCCATGAACCTACGCGAAAAGCTGGAAGTGGCGCGTCAGATGGAACGGCTGGGCATGGACGTGATCGAGGCCGGCTTTCCCTGCATTTCCGACGGCGACTTTGAAGCCGTGCACACCATTGCCGGTGAAATTAAAAAATGCCGCATCGCCGGGCTGGCCCGCTGCGTGAAGGCGGACATTGAAGCGGCGGCCAGGGCCCTGGAACCCGCCGGGGACCGCGCGCGCATCCACATCTTTCTGGCAACCAGCAAGCTGCACATGCAGTTCAAGCTGAAAAAGGCGGAAACGGAAATCCTGCGCATGGCCGCGGAAGGCGTATCCTACGCCAAACAGTTTGTGCAGGACGTGGAATTCTCCCCGGAAGACGCCTCCCGCACAGACCTGGACTTTCTGACCAGGGTGGTGGAGACCGTCATTGACGCCGGAGCCACCACCGTCAACATTCCGGACACCGTGGGCTACACCACGCCGGACGAATTCTACCGCATCATCCGCCACCTGAAGGAAAACGTCCCGAATATTGACAAGGCCGTCATCTCCGTGCACTGCCACAATGACCTGGGCCTGGCCGTAGCCAACTCCCTGGCCGCCATCCGCGCCGGAGCCCGCCAGGTGGAAGGCACCATCAACGGCATTGGCGAACGCGCCGGAAACGTGGCCCTGGAGGAAGTCATCATGGCCCTGCGCACCCGCGCCGGACAATTCGGCGACGTGACGGACAACATCAACACGCGTGAAATCGTCCGCACCTCCCGCATTGTGGCCCGCATGAGCGGCATGCAGGTGCAGCGCTCCAAGGCCATCGTGGGGGAAAACGCCTTCGCCCACTCCTCCGGCATCCACCAGCACGGCATCCTCAACTGCCGGGAAACCTATGAAGTCATGGACCCGCAGGCAGTCGGCTGGGGCGCTACGGAACTCCCGCTCACCAAGCACTCCGGCCGCGCCGCCGTAAAGGCCAGGCTGGAACAACTGGGCCACGTGCTTACGGAAGAGGAGGTCAACACCGTCTTTGAACGCTTCAAGAAAGTGGGCGATTCCAAAAAATTCGTTTATGACGACGACCTTTCCGCCATTGTGGACGACTCCCTGCATGCCTCCTCCGGCCTGTGGGAACTGGACTTCCTGCAATTTGTGGCAGGCAGCCACGCCCGGCCTACAGCTACGGTTGGGCTGCTCAAGGAAGGCAAAAAGTTTGAGGACAGCTCCACGGGCAACGGAGCGGTGGACGCCGTCATCAAGGCCATTGAACGCATCACCAAACGTAAAGGCACGCTGAAAGGCTACAGCGTCAACGCCGCCTCCGAAGGCAAGGACGCCCTGGGTGAAGTCACGGTGCACGTAGACTTCGGCCTGGCGAAACCCATCGTGGGCAAGGGAGCCTCCACGGACGTCATTGAAGCCTCCGCCCGCGCCTACCTGAACGCGGTCAACCGCTCCATCCGCATGGAAAACATGCCCCAGCCCAACAATCTGGACGCAGGCGCCATCTGATCCCGGCGCTCCGCACGGCAGCGGGGAGGACAACTTCTATTGCTTGATTTTCCCCTGCCGCCGTGCCATAAATTCATAACCTTTTACACGGTACAACCCCATGAAAGCAACATTCCTCCTTCTTTGCCTGGCCGGCAGCGTGCTGGCGGCGCCTCCCGCCAAAAAACAGCCGGCGCCGGCCAATCCCCTCCCTCCCCTGGAAAAAGCTACCATTTCCATTGACGGCCACCCGGAAAGCGTGGCGGCTGATGCGGAAGGCAACATTTACTTCACCTGCATCGGCGCCAAGCTCACGCCCACGGAAAAGGACAAGGACGGCTATCTGGGCGTTATCCCGCACGGCTCCACGGAACCTAAGAAAATCACGGAGGTGGACACCCTGGACGCTCCCAAGGGGCTTCTGTACCAGGACGGCTTCCTGTACTGCACGGATGTGGACATGGTCTACAAGATAGACGCCAAAACCGGCACCATTGAGGGATATGTGGACTTGTCCCCCTCCCGCATGAAATTCCTCAATGACCTGGCGTTCATCAACGGCAGGCTCATGGTCTCCTCCACGGATACCAACCAGATCTTCTATGTGGACACGAATACCAGTTCCTACGGGGAGCTGGTCACCAAGCAGCCCATTTACAAGCCGAACGGCTTGGCCTGGGATCCGGAAAGAAAAGTCATCTACCTCTGCGAATACGCCACGGATGAAAAAGGCAAGCCCAGCGGCCGCCTGCTCTCCATCAACCCCGTCTCCCGTGAAGTCACGGAACTCTCCAAGGAACGGGGACAGTATGACGGCCTGGCCTACCGGGACAACGCCCTTTATTACAGCGACTGGTCCAAGGACAAAAAACCGGAAGCCATCCGCAGGCTGGACCTGAAAACGGGGCGTTCCGCTCCGGTAGCCACCGGCCCCATTGAAGGCACGGCGGACTTCATCCTGTATGACTCCATGATCGTGGCTCCGGGCATGACGGAAAAGAAAATCCACATCATGCCCATTGGCGGGAAAAAATAACCGGAACTATTTCCGTTTTTACAACCTCTCCAGGTCCGCTAGTGGCATCTCCCCCGCTGGCGGCCTTTTTCAATTTACGGCTTGAAGTGCAACGGGGATGCGTTTAGTTAATGGAGATATGAGCAAGATTTCAGACCAAATCATGGAAGGGATGAAAACCGCCATGAGAGCAAAAGACTCTGTCACTCTCAATACCCTGCGCGCCCTCAAGACGGCCCTGACGAATGCGGGCATCGCCAAAGGCGGCCTGGGCACTCCTCTGGAGGAAGCGGAAGAACTGGCCGTGGTCCGCAAGCAAATCAAGCAGCGTGAAGACTCTACGGAACAATTCCGGTCCGCCGGACGTCCGGAACTGGCGGACAAGGAGGAAGCGGAAATAATCGTCCTCAAGCAATTCATGCCTGCGGAGCTCACCGCGGAGGAGACGGCGGCCATTCTGGAAAACGTGATGAAGGAAACGGGAGCCGCCACCAAAAAGGACATGGGCCAGGTCATGAAACTCATGCAGGAACGCACCGCCGGGAGGGTCAATGGCAAGGAACTGGCCCGGATGGTATCAGCCAGACTCTCATGAAAGGCTGCGCCGCCATCATCGTAGCGGCCGGGTCTTCCCGGCGCGCCGGATTTGACAAGCTCCTGGCGCCCCTGCACGGAGTCAAGGTGCTGGAACGCAGTATCCGGGCGTTTGCCGGCTGCCGGGAAATCACGGAAATCGTGGTGGTTTGCCCGGAAGAACGCTTCCGAGCCATTAACGCCGCGGACATGGAGACGGAAGTACCCGTCACCCGCGTGGACGGCGGCAGCGAACGGCACGAATCCGTAAAAAACGGCCTGGCGGCCCTGCTTTACACGCCCGGGCTCGTAGCCGTGCACGATGGCGCGCGCCCCCTCATTACGGTGGAGCAAATCTCCCGCTGCATCCAGACCGCCAGGGAATGTGGAGCAGCCGCTTCAGCCCATCCCGTGACGGACACCTTGAAACGCGCCAATGAAGAACGTTTTACGCTTCCGGAACAGGTGGACCGGGAAGGACTGTGGTGCATGGAAACCCCACAGGTATTTCAATATCAACTGCTCCTGGACGCCTACGCGGCAGTCACGGAACGGAACATGAAGGTGACTGATGAAGTCACCGCCCTGCAGCTCATCGGCCACCCCACCCGCCTGGTGCACAACCATGGGCCCAACCCCAAGATCACCTGGCCGGAAGACATTTCCTGCGCTGAAATTCTGCTGGAACTCAAGCACCGCCGCAATACCTTATGACCAGCCTCCTGTGTACCCCCCCCCGCGCCGTCCTTATCCTGGGAACGGGCTATCTGGGAAAAGCCCTGGCGGAAAGCCTGCGGAAAGCCGGCCACACGGCCCTTACGGCGGACATAGACGCACAGCGGGCCATTTATGAAGCGGATGTCACAAACGCAGACTCCATGCGCAGCCTGGCCGCCCGCATTCCCTCCCCGGACATCATCGTCATGTGCGCCAGCACCCGCGGGGGAAGCGAGGATGCCTACCGCAGCCTCTACATCCGCGGAACGCAAAACACGCTGGAAGCCTTCCCCGGAAAACCGGTCATCTTCTGTTCCAGCACCTCCGTCTACGGCATCACGGACGGCCGCTGGATTACGGAGGAGCACAACGTCTATCCCGCCTCCGGAAAAAGCGGCCTCCTCATTCAGGCGGAACAGGCGGTCCTTGCCGCCGGAGGCACCGTCGTCCGGCTGGGGGCCCTGTACGGCCCGGACCGTTGCGTGCTTGTCTCCCAATACTGTACGGAAGGCACCGCCCTCCCCGGAGACATGGACAGGTGGATCAACTACATCCACCGGGATGACGCCGTGGGCGCCCTGCACCTGCTCTGCACGCTCCGTGAACCGCCCTCCGGCATCTACAACCTGACGGACCGCACCCCCATGCAGCTTGGGGAAATTTACTCTTATCTCTCCGGGCTCCTGGGCAGGCCCGCTCCACAGCCCGAACCGCTCCGGGCGGAGGCGCGCCGCGGCTTCTCCAACCAGAGGATCTCCTGTTCCCGCCTGCTGGCCCTGGGCTGGGAACCGCTTTACCCGAGCTTTGCGGACGGCGTGCACAATGTGCTGGAAGCGCTGGAAGAATAAACCCCGGCGGGACTCCTCCATCCCCACGTCCCAAGCGGCTTTCCGGAGAAGAAGGAAAGGGAGGAACAATGTGCCGGGCATCTGCCGGGGCAAGCGTGGCGCCAGGGCGGCCGTCCCGGCAGTCTTTGACTCTCCCCTTTCTTGACTTGCCGGGCGTGAACGGGCACAATCCTGCGCGCAATGCGTATCATCACAGGACTTCAACCCAGCGGCAAGCTCCACGTCGGCAACTACTTCGGAGCCATGGAACCGGCCGTCCGCATGCAGGAACGCGGAGACTCCTACTACTTTCTGGCGGACTACCACGCCATGAGCACCGTCCATGACGCGGCCGCCCTGCGGGAAAACTGCAAAAACCTGGCGACAGACTTTCTGGCCGTGGGCCTGGACCCTGAAAAATGCGTCTTTTTCCGCCAGTCCGCCGTGCCGGAAGTCAATGAAATGGCGTGGATACTCGGCACCGTCTGCCCGGTGGGCCTGCTGGAACGCTGCCACTCCTACAAGGACAAGATCGCCAAGGGCTTTTCCCCCAGCAACGCCCTCTTCACCTACCCCGTGCTGATGGCGGCGGACATCCTGATGTATGACTCCGACCTAGTGCCTGTGGGCAAGGACCAGAAGCAGCACCTGGAAGTCACCCGGGACCTGGCGGGCAAGATGAACGAACAATTCGGGGAAGGCACCTGCAAGCTGCCGGATGCGCTCATTGCGGAAAGCACGGCCATCGTTCCCGGCCTGGACGGTCAGAAAATGAGCAAAAGCTACAACAACACCCTCCCCATCTTCGGCGAGGAAAAAGCCGTCCGCAAGCTCATCATGAGAATCCCTACGGACTCCACCCCCGTGGAGGAACCCAAGTCCACGGAAGGCTCCATCATCCTCCAGCTTTACAAGCTCTTTGCCTCCGCGGAAGGCTATGAAACCATGGTCCATGACTTCCGGAGCGGCGGCTGCGGCTATGGCGACTTCAAAAAGCGCCTCTTTGACGCGTACTGGGAATACTTCCGCACCGCGCGCGAGCGCAGGGCTGAACTGGAAGCCAACCAGGACTACGTGCACCAGGTGCTGGAAGACGGGGCGCGCAAGGCGCGGGAAACGGCTTCCGTGGTGCTGGACAGGGTGCGCCGGGCCGTGGGCCTGATCTGAACCGCGGGGTTGAAATGCCGGAGAACCCGGAGTGAAACACGTTTTTTAGTGGCATGGAAAAGCACGGAATGTTATACAGGAATATATGAAGAATATTCTGGTAGCCATTGATTTCTCCAACGCCACGGATGCCGTCATTCATCAGATCGGCAAACTGGCGTGCCCCAACGACAGCATCATCCATCTGCTCCACATTGTGGAACCCAGTATCTGTTATGAAGTCTCCGGCGTGCTGCCGGATGAAGTGCCCGTGCCCGTCATGGACCAGACGGAGGAAAACGAAGTCATCTCCATCGCAAAAAACCATCTGAAAAAGACGGCGGAAAAACTCTCCCGGCTGACGGACGCCACCATCATCCAGGCCGTGGAAGACGAATTCGAAATCAGCGAGGCGGTCATCAACTACGCTGAAAAACACCACATCGACATGATCGTGGTGGGCAAACACAACCACGGCTTCCTTTCCACCGTCTTCCTGGGCAGCGTAGCCAGCTCCGTCATGCGTAAATCCCCCGTGCCCGTGCTGGTGGTTCCCGTCACCAAGGAAGAACAATAAAAGCCGCCATCCGCACAAGACCCGTCCCATTTCATGATTACCATACTCTTTATAGGCGATGTGGTCGGCGAACCCGGCCGCACCGCCGTGAAGCACATGCTTCCGGAACTCAAAAAGGAGCACGGGGCGGACTTCATCATCGTCAACGGAGAAAACGCGGCTGCCGGACGCGGCATCACCCCCCGGCTGGCGCAGGAACTGCTGCATGCCGGAGTGGACGTCATCACAACCGGGGACCACGTCTGGGACCAGGCGGAACTGGCGCCGTGGCTGGACTCCGAACCGCGCGTACTGCGCCCCCTCAACTATCCCCAGGGCACGCCGGGGCACGGAAGTGTGGTGGTGGCAACGCCCAGGGGGAAGATAGCCGTCATGCAGGTGCAGGGGCGGTCCTTCATCCAGCCGCCGCTTGAAAACCCCTTCCTCATCTCGGAGGCGGAAGCCAGAAGGCTCAGGGAGGAAGAAGGCGTTAACGTCATCTTTGTGGACATGCACGCGGAAACCACCAGTGAAAAAATCTCCACCGGGTACAATCTGGACGGGCTGGTTTCCGCCGTCATCGGAACCCACACCCATGTGCAGACCGCGGATGAAACCATCCTGGAACATGGCACGGCCTACCTGACGGACGCCGGCATGTGCGGCCCTGCCGCCGGAGTGCTGGGCCGGGAACGGGAACCCATTATCCAGCGCTTCCGTTCCTCCATGCCCGCCAAATTCCCAGTGGCCAACTGGCCCGTCCGCCTCTGCGGAGCCGTCGTGCAGGTGGATGAAGCCACCGGCAAAGCCCTCAACATTGCCCGCATCAGCCAAACCGTGGAAAAACCGGCCTCCTGACCATGCCCAACGCCACAGACCATGAAGCCAGATTCGGCGGCATTGGCCGTCTGTACGGAACCAGCGGGCTGGACCTTCTCCGGAACTCCCGCATGGCCGTCATCGGCATTGGCGGCGTAGGCTCCTGGGCGGCGGAAGCCTTGGCCCGCTCCGGAGTAGGAACCATCATCCTGATGGACCTGGACGACCTCTGCATCACCAACACAAATCGGCAAATCCACGCGCTGGCGTCCACCGTCGGCCAGTCCAAGACGGAAGCCATGGCCGCACGCATCAGGGAAATCAACCCGGACGCGGAAACCATCTCCATCAACAGCTTCTACACGACCTCCAACGCAGAAAAACTGCTGGCGGCGAAACCGGACGTCATCATTGACGCCATTGACTCCCTGGCGCCCAAAGCACACCTCATCGCCTCCTGTTACCGCAGCAAGCAGCTCCTGGTCACCTGCGGCGGCGCGGGAGGACGCGTCAACCCCGCTAAAATAGAAATAGCGGACCTCTCCCGCACCAAGGGGGATCCTCTGCTCTCCAGCCTGCGCTACAAACTCAAAAAAGACTATGGCCTCCCGCTTGGGGAAAAAGCCCGCAAACTGAAAATCCCCTGCGTCTTCTCCCAGGAAACTCCCGTATACCCTACCTGTGACGGAGAAACCTCCTGCAAGCGCGACCCGGAATTCCAGGGGAAAATGGGTTGTGACGCCGGATTCGGCTCCATCACGCACATCACTGGCACCTTCGGCTTCTTTGCGGCCTCCGCCGCCATCCAAATGCTCTTAAACAAGAAACAAACATCACCGCAACCATGAACAAACTCCTGCTTCCCCTGCTGGGGGCTATTCTTCTTCCCGCCCTGACCCAGTGCAACTCCCTGGAAAAAGACATCGCCGGCATCAACGCCCGCAATGCGGAAATTGCCAGAGAACCCAGGGGAAACTACTTTGTCGGCCGCCGCTATCATGTCCCGGCGACCCGCTTCTGGGGCTACCTGCGCCAGCCGGGCCAGACCTGGAGAACGGCCCAGCTCGTCATCATGGATGAAAGCTCCTGCCGTACTCCGGACCGCCTGCCGGAATACGCCGGGAGCCCGCGTTACGCCTATGACAACAACTATGAATACAGGGTGTACGGCAAATACACGGGCAAATACGGTTACGAGCCCAACTCCAATCTGAAGCTGCCTATCTTCAAGCCGACCCGGTTCGAACCCATCAACACCAATCCCGGCTGGCTCTTCAAACCCTCGGAAAAATATGACACCAAGGCCGTCACCCTGCGTCCGGCCATCATGCCCGTGGCAACCTCCCTTCCAGTCCGGTAAAAAAGCCGCCTTCAAAAAACGGAAGCAACAGGATAAAAAAGAAGAAAAAAGCTTGATCTATTCGCTCCTGTGCGCTAAAAACTTCCCGCCTTAAGGCACCCATGCTCGGGTGGCGGAATTGGTAGACGCGCTAGACTAAGGATCTAGTGTCGATAAGACGTAGGGGTTCGAGTCCCCTCTCGAGCACCATTCAATAACCCTCTTTAAGTAAAATGCTTGGAGAGGGTTTCTTGTTGACAGGAGAAGAGGGCCCGAAACGTCAAAGACTGGAGCAACAGCCAATTTTGATGGAATCCCGGAACAGGAAGAAGCATCCGGAGAAAAAACCTTAAACGCCTTCAGCCATCAGGGCCAGGGCTTCTTCACGGGCCGGCATGGAGCGGATGGCTCCCTTGCGCGTCGTCACGATGGAAGCGGCGGCGTTGGCGAATAAAAGCATGTCCGCCAACTGTCCTTCCGTCAGGTTTTCCAGTCCTGTTTCCAGAATCCAGTCCAGGCAGGAACCAAAAAAGGCGTCTCCGGCTCCCGTCGTGTCAATGGTGCTGACCTTTAGGAACGTAGGCTGGTAAACAAGCCTGCCTCCATAGGAAGCCCAACTGCCTTCCCTGCCCCCCGTCACGAGGATGAGGCGGAGATTGCCGAATTTCCTTTTCAGGGCATCCAGTCCTTCCTTCATGGAGGAACAGCCGGTGAGGAAGAGAAGTTCCTCCGTTTCTATTTTCATGACGCTACACGCGCCGCAGCCATAGAGCATTTGTTCCCGGGCCAGTTCCAGACTGGGCCAGAGCGGAGGCCGGAGATTGGGATCAAAGGTGATGAGGGCACCCTTTTCCCGGGCATGGCTGACGGCATGCCGGGTGGCGCGCCGCACGTCGCCGTGCGTCATGGAGATCGTCCCGAAGTGGAAGACGCGCGTGTTTTCCACCAGCGCCATGTCCACCTCTCCGGCGGTCAGCTTCATGTCCGCGCCGGGATTGCGGTAAAAGGAAAAATCACGGTCGCCCTGTTCGTCAATCTGGACAAAGGCCAGGGTGGTGTTGACTTCCCGGGAAGAGACCAGCCCTGAATCGTCAATGCCTTCCTCCTGAAGCGTGCGCCGGAGCATTTTCCCGAACATGTCATGCCCCACCTTGCCGATGAAGGCGGTCCTGCGCCCCAGCCGGGACAGCATGGAGAGGACATTGCAGGGGGCTCCCCCCGGATTGGCCTGGTAAACGGGCAGTTCCTGGGCGCTCACTCCGCAGGGGGTGAAGTCCACCAGCAGTTCTCCGAGAGCTACGACGTCATACATGCTTTTCCAAATGTTGAAGGTGGTTCTTCCGGCGGAAAGGAAAGCCGGGAGAGATAGTGAAGCATAGAACGCGCCGCCTGTTCCGGGAAAGGAAAAAGAGGTTCATTCCAGTCATGCCGGAAAGGGCGCATTTCCGGCATTTTTTCCTTTCCTGAGGAAGCCGCGCCCCAGAGAAAATCCGGGATTTTTCCGCAAACGCTCCCTGCGGCGCGTGATAAACCCGCCGGGTAGGGGAAAAAGTCTGGCATATCCCTAACACCTGCCTCTCCGGAAATGCCCATTAAATGAGACGGCAAATATTGATACCCCATTTCAAGATGAAGAAGGAACTGAAACGACAGGGAAAAGCGAAGATTCCGGGAGCTCCCGTTCCCTATGACAGGACAACCATTCAGCCGGGAATCGTCCACATAGGAGTGGGCAATTTCCACCGCGCGCATGAAGAGTTTTACACGAACCAGCTTCTGGGCATGGGCGGCCGTGATGAATGGGGGATTTCCGGTGTGGCCCTGCTGCCGCAGGACGAGCCCCTTTACAAGGCTCTGAAAAGCCAGGACGGCCTTTACACGCTTACGGTCTGCGGCCGCGACGGCAGGGACGAGTTTTATGAGATAGGCTCCCTGGTGGATCTGGCGTGGGGGCCTGAGCACCCCGAAAAGGTCATCGACAGGATTGCGGACCCCCGGACTAAAATCATCACCCTGACCATTACGGAAGGGGGGTACAATCTGGATAAGGAGACCGGAGAGTTCATGCTCGGCAGCAAGGACGTGAAACATGACCTGGAACACCCGAACCACCCCCGTACGGTTTTCGGCTTCCTGGCCGCCGGATTGCGGAAAAGGCGGAAGGACGGCGCAGGCCCCGTAACCGTTTTATCCTGTGACAACCTCCAGCATAACGGGAATACGGCCCGGAAGGCGTTTACTTCCTTTATCGAAGCCCAGGACCCCGAACTGGCGCAATGGGTGAAGAAGAACGTGACGTTCCCCAACAGCATGGTGGACCGCATCACGCCCGCCGTCACGCCGGACGACGTCAAACGGCTGGACGCACAGAGCGGCGTGGAAGACGCCGCTCCCGTTTATTCGGAGGATTTCATCCAGTGGGTGATTGAGGATGATTTCATTGCCGGGCGGCCGGACTGGGAAGCCGTGGGCGTTGAGTTTACGGACGACGTTTCCGCTTATGAGAACATGAAGCTCAGCCTGCTGAACGCGTCCCACTCCCTGCTGTCCTACCCCGCCTTTCTGGCCGGGTACCGACGGGTGGACGAGGCGGTAGGGGATGAGCGGTTTGCCCGCTACCTGCGCCTTTTCATGGACCGGGACGCGGGCCCCTACGTTCCGCCGCCGGGGAACACGGATTTGGAGCTGTACAAGAAGACCTTGCTGGAGCGCTTCGGTAACAAGGCGGTGAGCGACCAGATCAGCCGCTTGTGCTTTGACGGCGTTTCTAAAATTCCCGTGTATGTGATGCCCGTTTTAACGAAGATGATCAGGGACGGCGCAGACCTGGAACGCCTGGCGTTTTTCGTGGCCGTCTACCGCCATTACCTGAAGCACGGGAAGGATGACCGGGGACAGGCTTACGAAGTGAACGAACCCTGGCTGACGAAAGAGGACCGGAAACTGATCGCCAGCGGCGACCCGCTGGATTTCCTTGCCCTGTCCCCCTTCCGGAGCACGGATTTAAAAGCGTCGGAGAAGTTTGCCGGCCAGTACCTCGGAATGGTGGAAAAGCTTGAAAAAGACGGCGTTCTCCCCGTTCTGGAACAATTGGTTCTTCCGTAGTCATACAATTCTTCCTGCCGTCCGGGCCCGGTTCGGGCGGCAGGAGGGAACCTTCCCAGCCTCTTCCTCTACGCCGCATTCTCACCTTTCCCCCCTCTCATGGAAACACAACCGCGTTCACGCCTGGGCCCCTTCCTTGCCCTGACCTTCATTTATTTTCTCGTCGGGTTCCTGTCCACCGTGAACGGCCAGTTCCAGGGGCCTTTGCAAAGCGCCTTCCTGTCGGACGCCGGCACCCTGAAAAACACGTTCATCACCCTGATTCCCTTTTTCTTCTTTCTGGCGTATTTGGTGAACGGCAACATCGCCTCCCGCTGGATCAACCGCTACGGCTACAAGACCACGCTGATACGGGGCCTCCTGTTCATGGTGCTCGGGCTGGCCGTCTTTTTCCTGTCCGCATGGTTCACCGTCCAGTTCGGGGACCTGCGCACGACAATCGCCGGGGCCGGCATCCCCTACGGCTATTTTATTTTCCTGGCGGGTTCCTATGCCATGGGCACCGCGGCCACGGTTTTGCAAGTCGTCATTAATCCCTACGTGACGTCCTATGAATTGAAGGGAACCCAGCCCGTCCAGCGTCTCAACATTGTGTGCGCCGTAAACTCCTTCGGAACGACGATCGCGCCGTTTTTCGTGACCGGCATCCTGTTTGCCGGACTGCCCATGGAGAGCGTCCACGTGCGGCAGCTGATGCTTCCCCTGCTTGTCCTGGGCGTCCTGATTGCGCTGGTCACCCTGATGACGAAGCGGCTTTACCTGCCCAACATCCGGGACACCACGGCCGGAGAAGGTGAGAAGCTGGAGCGCAGCATCTGGTCCTTCCGGCATTTGACGCTGGGCGTGATCGCCATTTTCTTTTATGTGGGCGCGGAGGTATCCGTGGGCATCAACGTGAACCTGCACGCCCTGGAACTCAGCAATTCGGATGAACCGCTGCTGTTCCTGGGTTCCAGCAACCTGGTGGTGTGGGGGGTGGACCTGGGCATTCCGGCCCTGCTGGCTTCCCTGTACTGGGGCGGCCTGATGGTGGGGCGCATCGTTTCCAGCTGGCTGAACCATATCTCCCCCCGCGTCCAGTTGACGGCGGCAACCTCCGCGGCGGCCATTCTGACGCTGGTCGCCATTTACACCCATAACCTGTGGGTGCTGGTTTCCGTAGGATTGTTCCATTCCGTCATGTGGGGCTGTATTTTCACGCTCGCCACCGTGGGATTGAAAAAATATACCGCCAAGGCTTCCGGCATTTTCATGATGGGCGTGTTCGGCGGCGCCGTTTTCCCCTTCCTCCAGGGAGCTCTGACGGACGCGCTGGGAAGCTGGCGCTGGTCATGGATGCTTGTCTTCCTCTGTGAACTGGTCATGCTTGCCTACGCCCTTGCGGGCTCCCGAGTCAGGAAAGAGGACTTGCTGGAAGGAACGGACTGATTCCTTTTCCGGGGAGAAGCCGGGTCCGGTGGAACAGCCCGTCCCATGTTCCGGAAAGTTGATTTTCCATCTGGGAAAACCATCATGTTCTCCGCCTCTTCTTCATGGAATGATGCGCTCTCAACCATTTCATTAAGAAGAATCATGAAAACAATAAAATCATTCAGCCAGGGGCAGTTGATCAGCCAGACAGGGAATATTTATCCTTCCGGAATATGTCTGGGCCTGGTCACTTATTGGCTCATTGCATGCCATCGTCATGAAGAAAATCAATTCTGGACCGATATTGAACACAGCATCAGTCCGCCCCGCAATCAGCCCATTTCAAAAGCTCCCCTTATTTATGGAGAGGGATACGCGGCAAAAGCCTCCGTTTTCCATGAACAAAACGACATGGCGGATGTCATTGTCCGTAGCCGTGAAAAAATGGTTATCGAAGGGAAGATGGAAATGCTTCATAACGAGACTGTTCCAGCAAACTTCTTCCAAAATAATTTTATTGATTACGCTATTTCCAAGATTTTACAACAGGACGTCACCTACACGATTTTGGACATTTTTGGAGCGGGCCCCAATGGACATGCCATCGGCATTCACAACGAAAAGGGAAAGGTGCACATTTTTGACCCCAACTTCTTCGTTCTGGAATGCGGCAGCAAAACCGATCTGCCGGGGGAACTCAAAGAGGCGTTCCTGACCATTGTTCATTGTTACCAAGGCCGGTTTAACAAAAGCTTTCACCTGGATGTTTTTTATTAAGGAAAAACTGCCGCCCATTCACGGGATAGGTCCTCCGCAGCAGGAGAAAAATTCCTGACGGTAATCCCTCTCGACTTCCATGAGAAGTTGAGAGGGATTTCCCTTTTCCATAACCGGCAAGTCTTCATCCGTGCCCTTCTGACTCACCGATACGAAACCATGTCCCGGAACTGGCGGCAACCGGGTTTATTTTTCATTTTTCTTCATGATTTCCCTCCCATCCTGTAACATGCGCCCATGCAAGAGAGAAGCAGCGGCTTTCAATGGCCCGCCCAGTGGACCCCCGATATTCTCGCCACCCTGATGTTTGTGGTGCAGGACGGAAGGATTCTCCTGATACGCAAGAAGAGGGGAATTGGCGCGGGGAAGGTCAACGGTCCCGGCGGAAAGTTTGAGGCGGGGGAAACGGCCCTCCAGTGCGTGCTGCGGGAGGTCCGTGAGGAACTCTGCATTGACATTGCGGACGCCCGGGAAATGGGCGTGCTGAATTTTTCCTTCACGTGCGGCACCATTCCGGAAATCCGCTGCCACGTGTTCATGGCTTCTTCCTTCCATGGCGCTCCATCGGAAACCCCGGAAGCAGAGCCTTTCTGGTGCCCGGTGGACGAGATTCCCTACGATCTCATGTGGCAGGACGACCGATTCTGGCTTCCCGCCATGCTGGACGGGAAACAGTTTGAGGCATTTTTCACGTTTGAAGGTGACCGGATGCTGGAATTCTGCCTGACCACTGGGGACTGCTCCGGCAAGGAAACACAGGCTTCCATCCCTTCCGTCTGAGCCATCCGGGGAGAAGCCGCACGTGTCCATCCGGCTTCCCCCGGAAGCCTCCGTGTTCAGAAGGAGAGGGAGACGCCCAGAGCGGCCTGATGCTCCAGAAGGGATTCCCTGAAATGCGCCTGGTAGGAGGCGAAGACGGAGCATCTGTCATTGAAGACCATCCTGGACAGCAGTTTGACCTTGAATGACTGCTTTCCGGGAGAATAGCCCTTCCCCTTATACCGGGATTCCCGGTATTCATCCCCTTCCCACCAGCCATCGCGGAACGTGTAATGGGGATCGTTCCGGTAGACGTCCGGGCAGTAGCTCCCGGACAGGGCATTGATCCATATGGTGTTTCCGGACAGACGGAGGACGTGTTCCAGCGTCACCCCCATCGCCAGGGACACATTGTCAAACGTTCCCCGGTTGTCCCGCCTCTGGTTGTAGTCATCGTCGTCCCAGCCATCATCCCAATCGTCGTCATCCCACCAGTAATCCCCCCACCAGGAGGAATCGCCGCCGCCGCCCCGATCATCCCTTTTCACCTTGTTGGCTCCATGCACATACGTCACTCCCATAAAGGGGGTAACGCTGAAGGAGTCCGTCACCTGATAGCGCCAGGAGGCGGAAAGACCCGCCTGGAACGTTTCCGAGTCCCACCTGGAGGCGTTTCCCCACGCATCGTTGTGGCGGCATTTGTTTTCCGTACTGCCGAAGGCCGCATTCGCGGCAAGAAGCAGGCTGGACCGCGGCCCCGTTTCCCGGAAGTAGGCGCCGTACAGGTTGGCCATCCACGCAGACTGCCGGAAGCGGTCCCCCTCCATGGGGCCGTCCGGATAGTCCGGCATTTCCTGAATGTTCTGGTGCCCGAACAATTGCCCGAACGCCAGCCCCAGCAGGGAACCGGATTTTTCTCCATACGTGCCGTAGTCATATCCCAGCGCGTAGCCGGCGGCGGCGTAGTCAAAAGAAGGCTGATTGTTCCGGACGCCGCCATCGCCAAAGCTGCCCAGCGCGCCCGCCCACAG
Organism: Akkermansia muciniphila; assembly: GCF_018709685.1. Taxonomy (GTDB): domain Bacteria; phylum Verrucomicrobiota; class Verrucomicrobiia; order Verrucomicrobiales; family Akkermansiaceae; genus Akkermansia; species Akkermansia muciniphila_E. Next base: position 35,251 of record NZ_JABDHQ010000006.1, on the reverse strand, counting down.
GTTGGAAGGCCCTTTCTGTTGAAAACGGGAGATATTTATCTGGGCTGAGGAGGCTTCCACCAGCGTCTGCACATAGGCCGCGGACGCCCACATGGAGTCCAGCGTGGTTTCCGGACCGCTTTCCGGGAACTGGTTCCAGGATTCGGCGCGCACGGCAGGAAGGCATCCTGCCAGGGCCAGGCTCCATAAGGAGATACGGGATAGTTTCATGGTCGGGTATGATGGGTTCAATGGCCGGAGGCTGGCTCCGGCCTTCATTTTTCAAGCGCGCCCTGGCTCCCGTTTTGTGTATCAAATGTATTTCCCGGAGTCCGGGGAAGTCCTCCCTTCCCGTTCCCGCCTGTCCCAGGCGCATCCCGTACTGGTGCGGGTTTTCATGTTTTCCCGTTTTTTTCTTTCAGGGCACGCCCCTCCCCGGGCGGCTCCCGTCTTCGCCGTCACCACGCGGTCAACGGAGGTTTTCCGCTTCTCCGTTCCGTCCTCTCCCGGCCTTCAATTTGTGTTCTTTAAGCTTTTCTTCACGGGCCAATAATGATAAAGGTGCGGGAGCAACCGTGTGATCCTTGATCGTTCACTTGCTGGCTATTTCAATTCATATTCCATTATTCGACATGTATACCCCTGAATTCAAAAACATCCTCACTTCCACCCTGGACGGACTGCGTGCGGAAGGTCTGTACAAGGAAGAACGCTTCATCGCCTCCCAGCAGTATTCCCAGGTGACGCTGAAGGACGGACGCTCCGTCATCAACATGTGCGCCAATAATTACCTGGGCCTGGCCAATAATCCGGAAGTGATGGAGGCCGCCAAGAAAGCCATTGACGAATGGGGTTTCGGCATGGCTTCCGTCCGGTTTATCTGCGGCACGCAGACCCTGCACCGCCAGCTGGAGGAACGCCTTTCCCGGTTCCTGGGCACGGAAGACACGATTCTGTTTCCCTCCTGCTTTGACGCCAACGGCGGCCTGTTTGAAGGCCTCCTGACCGCGGATGACGCCATCATTTCCGATTCCCTGAACCACGCCTCCATCATTGACGGCGTGCGCCTCTGCAAGGCCAAGCGCTTCCGCTACGCCAACAACGACATGGCGGACCTGGAAGCCAAGCTCCAGGAAGCGGACGCCGCCGGAGCCCGCGTGAAGCTGATTTCCACGGACGGCGTGTTTTCCATGGACGGCATCATCGCCCAGCTGGACAAGATTCACGAGCTGGCCGCCAAGTACAACGCCATCGTCCACTTTGACGACTGCCACGCCACGGGCTTCCTGGGCAAGAGGGGCCGCGGCACGCACGAACATTGCGGCCTGTTCGGCAACATAGACATCACCACCGGCACTCTGGGGAAAGCCCTGGGCGGCGCTTCCGGCGGCTACGTTTCCGGACCTAAGGAAGTGGTGGACATCCTGCGCCAGAAGGCGCGCCCGTACCTGTTCTCCAACAGCGTGGCCCCGGCCATCGTGGCCGCCTCCATCAAGGTGCTGGACCTGCTGGAAGGTTCCACGGAAGCTCGCGACCGCGTGGAAGCGAATACCAGGTATTTCCGTGACGCCATGACGTCCGCCGGCTTCACCATCGGCGGCAAGGACCACCCCATTTCCCCGGTGATGCTGGGGGACGCCGTGCTGTCCCAGAAATTCTCCGCCCAGCTTCTGGACGAGGGCGTATACGCCGTCGGCTTCTTCTACCCCGTCGTTCCCAAGGGCCAGGCCCGCATCCGCACGCAGATTTCCGCCGCCCACACGCGCGAACAACTGGACAAGGCGATTGAAGCTTTCTGCAAGGTGGGCAAGAACTTGGGAGTTATTTCCTGATTCCCGCATCCCCCATGACTTCGGACGCACCACCCATGCCCGGCGGCAATCTGCCGACGCTGCCCGTCAAGCGGGTGGTGCGTCCCACTCCTTCCATCCCGGACCATGAAGTCGTCCGCCAGATAGGCAGCGGCGCGTATGGGGAGGTCTGGCTGGCCCGCTCCCTGACCGGGGCATGGCGCGCCGTAAAAATCGTCTGGAGGGAGGATTTTGAGGACGAGCGCACCTTCAACCGGGAGTTTGAGGGCATCCTGCAGTATGAGCCCATTGCCCGCAACCATCCGGGGCTGGTCCACATCCTGCACGTGGGGAGGCACGACCAGGATTCCCCGTTTTACTATTACGTCATGGAGCTGGGCGACGACGCCCGCACGGGCGTCCATATCACGCCGGACGAGTATATTCCCCGCACGCTCCAGACGGACAAGAAGTTTTCCGGCAACAAGCCCCTGCCGCTGGATTACTGCCTGGAGGTAGGCAGCCAATTGGCCCACGCCCTGCTGTACCTGCATAGCAAGAACCTGACGCACCGGGACATCAAGCCGGCGAACGTCATCTTCGTCAACGGGCGGCCCAAGCTGGCGGACATCGGCCTGGTGGCCCATCTGGACCAGCGCAGCTTTGTGGGCACGGAGGGGTTCATCCCCCCGGACGGCCCCGGCACCCGGCGGGCGGACGTTTACGCCCTGGCCAAGGTTTTATATGAGATCAGCACGGGAAAGGACCGCATGGATTTTCCCGAACTTCCGGATGACCTGCCGGAAGGCACCGTGCGCAAGAAGTGGCAGGCGTTCAACACGATCATCTGCCAGGCGGCGGAACCCCGCGTGGAGGAGTGCACCATTGATTCCGCGGAAGAACTGGCGGAAAAGATAGACGCCCTGCGGGGGTATGAAGTACCTTCCCGCTTCCGCCTTCATAAGAAAAAGAAGCGCCGCAAGCTCAGGCGCACCCTCCAGCTGCTGGCCGCGGCCGTAGCCGGGGCTTTCACCGCGTACTGGGGGGCCCTGTGGCTCAACAACAGCCAGCATCTTCCGGAAGAACCCGCCGCAGACGTCCGCCAGGACCCCCAGGCCGCCACCCCGGAGGAGGAATCCCGGACCGGGTACGTTCTGGTGACCAGCTCCCCGGCGGGAGCATCCGTATATGATGCGGACGGCAATTACCTGGATGAAACGCCCTACGGCCCCATTGAGCTGCCCTCCGGCGCTTCCGTGGCTTATACCATCAAGAAATCGGGCTTCGCGGACAAGGAGGAGGCGGGCACCGTCAAGGGCGGTTCCACGCTGGCCCTGGGCGGCGTGCTGAAGGAGTACCATCCCCCCACGGACAGCCAGCCGTGGAAGGATACGGAGGGAGTCACGTACCTGCCCGCGGAAACGCGCCACGTGGCGCAAGGCCCCCTCACCGCCGCCCTGTTCAACAAGTTCCTGAAGGAGGACCGCCAGAAGGGGAACTACCAGATGAAGCGGGAACAGACGGAACCGGGCCATCCGGAAAAGGACGTGGCCCTGCTCACACAGGACGGCATCACGGCCTACCTGGCATGGCTGAACAAGAAATGCGAACGGGAGGGGCTGCTGGGCAAGGAATTCTCCATCAATGCGGACCCCCTGCCGCAAACATCCGGAGGCACGGACGGCCACAGCGCCTACGTCCTGAACGTCACCCGCGTGTTCCAGGTTCCCATCACCGTCACCACCAATCCGCCGGGAGCCAGCGTCTTTTTCAACAACAGGCTCATTGGCCGCACGCCCATTGAGGAATACGTCAACCAGGTACCCTACGTGATTGAAATCAAACTGCCGGGGCATGCCACCATGCGGCGCCGGGGGCTGGACCCGCAGGATTTATACCTTTCCCTCCAGCTGGAGCCGGACAAATCCGTGATCTTCGGCTCACCCTGGACCAACAGCCTGGGCATGCAGATGGCCCCGGTAGGGGGAAACGTCCTGGTCATGTCCCATGAGGTGCGCGTGAAGGATTTCCAGCAGTTCCTGAAAGCCACGGGGAGGAAAGCTCCGGCCCGGCCCGGCTTCCCCCAGGGGGAGAACCACCCGGTGGTGAACGTCAGCAGGCAGGACGCGCGCGCCTTTGCCACTTGGCTTACCAACAAGGAACGGGCCCAGGGGCTGATTGACCAGCACGATTCCTACCGCCTGCCTACGGACGAGGAATGGAGCTCCTGGGTGCGCCTGACGGATGAAAAGGGGTCCTCCCCGTATGAAAAGACGCTGCCTCATGAAAACTCCCGGGAGGTGTTCCCGTGGGGTTACTCATGGCCGCCGCCGGATAAAACAGGCAATTTTGCGGACCAGTCCGCCCTGATTTACCTTCCTTCCTCCCGCGTCATCGTGGGGTATGAGGACGGACAGCCGTATACGGCGCCCGTGAAGACCTTCCCGCCCAACCACCTGGGCCTGTATGACCTGGAGGGGAACGTCATGGAATGGGTGGACGATTCCTACGGAGGGCCGGAATCCCTCCCCATCCGCAACTACGGCGTAGCCCGCGGAGGCAGCTACCTCTCCTTCCGCCCCAAGCAGCTCACTACTTCCATCCGCACCCCCCTGCCGGAAAACACACGGGATAACGCGCTCGGCTTCCGCCTCATCCTGTCTTCCGACCGTCCCGCCGCCCCCACGGCCCCCTGACGCCGGGGCGCGCCACCTCCGCAGGAGCAGATTTCCCCTGCTCCTCCGTTCCACGCAACAAGCCGTTCCCGAAAGGGGAAGGCCCGCTGCAGCCGGCAGGCCGCCCGGCCTCTCCGGGAAAATGGTTGAAAGGGCCTCCCGTTATGCTACCTTTTCCCCGCACCCTTTTCCCGAATGAAAATCATCGCCATCGCCAACCAGAAGGGGGGAGTGGGAAAAACCACCACGGCCATCAACCTGGCCGCCGCCCTGGCCCAGCTGAAGAAGAAAATCCTTGTCATTGACCTGGACCCGCAGGCCAATGCCACCAGCGGCATGGGCATTGACGGAAAAGACATGCCCAGCCTGTATCCGGCCCTGCTCGGCCAGCTTCCGGCGGAAGAGTGCATTGTGCCTTCCGGCAGAAAACGGCTGGACATCATTCCCTCCACCATGGACCTGGCCGGCGTGGAAATAGAGCTGGCCCGGTCCGGCAACCACCTGACCAGGCTCCGGGAAACGCTCGCCCCCCTGCGGGAGTCGGAAGCGTACGACTATTGCATCATGGATACGCCGCCCTCGCTGGGCGTCCTGATGACTTCCGCCCTTGCCGCCTGCGACGAAGTGCTGACGCCCCTGCAATGCGAATGGTTCGGGCTGGAAGGGCTGGCCAAAATCCTGCACGTGACGGCGCAGATCTGCGCCAGCGGAGCCAATCCCCGCATCAGGCATGAAGGAGTGCTGATGACCATGTATGACGGCCGCACCAACCTCTCCCGCCAGGTCATTGACCAGGTGGAAAAACACCTGCCCCAGATGCTGTACAAGACGGTTATTCCCCGCTCCATCCGGCTCGGGGAGGCGCCCAGCTTCGGCCATACCATCTTTGAACATGATCCTTCCGGCACGGCGGCGGACGCCTATCTGAAGGCCGCACGGGAATTCATCAGGCGCCACAAGCCCTGAACACGTGAAAGGACGGCTTCCACAGGAATGAATTTCATGGATGAGGCGAACGGAAGGACAAGGCAGAAAGAAGCCTCCACCCCGCCCCGTAAGCCTGTTCCGTCCACTTAACTTGCGCCATTCCGGGCACCCCTCCGGGAGCCGGCAGCCCTGAACGCAGGAAAACAGGCATTCACCTTGACTTGCCGCACCCGGCATATGAGAATGCCCGTAGCTTCCGCTTCAGGAACTTTCCCTCATGCCAGCAGAAGAAGGCCATCCAGATGACCAGCCCCGGACGACAGGGCAAGTCCCGCCTCCCGCACCGACGACAGGCCTGGAACAGATTCTGCCCGGCCGCCCCCCTCTTCCCCATGCGGAAGAAAAAGGCGCTTTTTTCGTCTACCAGAGGGAACTGGCGCCCGGCACGCGCCTGGAACAGTATGAAATCATCCGCGTCCTGGGCAGCGGAGGCTTCGGCATCACTTATCTGGCCAAGGACCTGTTCCTGAACCGCAACGTGGTCATCAAGGAAAACTTTCCCTCCAGCTGCTCCTACCGGGACCCGCTGACCGGGCACATCCGCCCCAACAATGAACACGACCTGGAAAATTACACCTGGGCCCTGAAAAGCTTCCTGAGTGAGGCCCAGACGCTGGCGGAACTCAACCATCCCGGCATCGTCAGAATCCTGTCCGTCTTTGAAGCCAACGGCACGGCCTACTTCGCCATGGAGCACATCACCGGGCTCTCCCTGGACTTTCTGGGGGAAAAGCTCCACAGCACGGGCCACCGTTACACGGAGGATGAACTCAAGGGGCTGCTGACGCGCCTGCTCCGTATCCTGGACTACCTCCATTCCCGGCACATCTACCACCGTGACATCAAGCCCGGCAACATCCTGCTGACGGAGGAGGGCACGCCCGTGCTGATCGACTTCGGCGCGGCGCGCCATGCCCTGAAGCTGCACGCCGCCACCGTCCTGACCACCCAGGGGTATTCCTCCCCGGAACAGGCTCTGGGAAAAACGAACATCGGCCCCTGGAGCGACCTTTATTCCGTGGGCGCCACCTTTTACGCCCTGCTCACGGGCCACCCGCCGGAACGGGCGGAAGTGCGCCTGGCGGAAGACGGCATGCAGCCCCTGCACAGTGATCCCGTGCTCACGCGCTTTTATTCCCGGCAGTTCCTGCTGTCCCTGGACAAGGCGCTCTCCCCCCAGATCAACTGCCGCTACCAGAACGCCCGGGAATGGATTCACGACATCTGCGCCATTTCCGGAGAGGAATCCTCCGCCACCATCCACCTGTCCCCGGCAGACATCCACTACATCCATCCGGAAGGGATGCCGCGCCCCTGCGCTGAAAAAAAATCCGGGAACAACAATCCCGCCGCCAGCCCGGGCGGCCTCCATTCCCCCTCCCGGAGGCTGTCGGCACGCACCCTCCGCCGCAACCGCCACATGATGTACCTGATGGTGGGCAGCGCCTGCACCCTTCTGCTGGCCGCCGGAGCGGTCTACCTGACGGACTACCTGAAGAAGGCCCCCATGGGCACCACCATCAACACCATCAAGGAAGCCATCCAGCAGCCCGCCGCCAATTCCAATGGACGGGAACTGACGGCCCCACCCAGGGACCTGGCGTCCATCCGCATTCCGGAACTTAAAATGACGGAAGACGCGGCGCTGGAACCGCGGACGCTCCAGGAATTCCACCTGCGCCTTGATGACACGATCCTCACCCGCTCCGGCCTCCCCTCCATCCTGCCGGAAAAACTGCGCATCTCCTGCATTTATCTTCAAATCACGCCGCCCTCCGGCGGCGAGGAAATTCACCTCACTATCCGGGACTCCAACGGCGCCCTCGTGGACCGCTCCGTCAACCCGGTCCCCTCCTTCACGGTGCCGGGACAGTCCACCAGCACGTTCTTCTTCCCGTCCCTCCCGGAACTGTCCACGGACCGTGTTTACACGTACACCTTTGAAACCGCCGCGCACAAGACCGTTCCCATGCAAATGGCCTGTTTCAAAAGCGAGACGGAACGCACGGAAGAGGCGTTCCCCAAAATCCGTTTCATTGCCGCGCCGCCTGCGCCGGAGCCTGCCCTGCTGCATGACCCGGTTTACAAGGGGCTGGTGGCGGCAGTCACTACGCCAACACCGGGCCACGGAGACGTCCTGAACCATGCGGACGCCACGCCGGACACGCTGGCGGCCCTGGAGCAACTGGCCAGAGCCGGCTACCCCATTGCCCAGCAGGTACTGGGGAAAGCCCTCATGTCTCCGGACTGCCCCGGAGGCCCCCGGCCTGAAGAAGGCGTGGAATGGCTCTACCGTTCCGCCACCGGAGGATGCTACGAGGCCATGAAGGAGCTGGGCATCCTACTCATGGACATCCCCTCCTACTTCCCCCGCCTGCCCCAGCAGCCCCCGCTGGCGTCACGGGATTACGCCCAGGCGGCGCGGTTCCTGAGAATGGCCGTCCAGTACCGGGACCAGGAGGCCATGTACCTGCTCTCCCTCATGTACTCACAGGGGTGGGGCGTGCCCGCTTCCTCGGAACTTTCCCACCTCATGATGGAACGCCTCAACGGCTCCGGCTACCTCACGGACAGCCTGAACCCCAGGGCGGACATTGCGGCGTACTGGCTCCCCCTGCCGCTCGCTTCAGGAGAATCCACCATCCTGCGGTTCACCATTCCGGGACCGTTTGCCCCCACCCAGCTCAAGGGCGTCACGTTGCATAACACAGGCATGAAAGACGCCTTCTCCATCAGCAAGATCAACATTCTCCAGCACGGGCGCCTCATTCTGGACATCATCTCCCCCCAGGAAGTATTGCCCGGCAAAAGCTCCGCCCCCATCGGCATCTCCATCCCGGAAGGACTGCTGGCGGATACCACCCTCCCTCTGGAGGTGGAAATCCTGCTGACGCCCGGAGCCAGCAGCGGCGTGGTGGAAATGCCACCCCCCGCGGAAAAGAAACGTTCCAGAAATGGAACCAACTGACGGACAGCGTCTTCCACTCCGATCCGCGTAGAAGGATTCATAAAACATCCTTGCTTCCATCCTTGGGAATGCTACAAAGGCAACATGACTTCCCTTACCTTCCTTCGCCGCATGCTCCCTGTGGCGGCCGCACTACTGATGACCTCCTGCGGTGACCCTACCGTTTCCTACTGGAAAAAAGCGGCTGACATCAATACGGAATACTCGGAAAAGAGCGACGCGCTGGTGCAGCGCCTCCTTAAACTGAAAAAGAACCCCACCCTTCCGGGCCTGGCGGAAAGCAGTAAGGACGCGGCGGACCTGCTGCGGGAGCGGGATGAAGAACTGGCGGACCTGAGCACGAAAGACGTGGACCCCGCCGTGGTGGCCTACGTGGAGGAAGACCGCCAGCTCTTTGCCAAGGGGCGGGAATTGGCGGAACGCTACCAGCAATACTTTGAAAAATACCTCAAGGGAGGTCCGGAATTCACTCCTGACCCGGCCCGCGCCGCCTCCCACATAGGCCGCGGGCGGCAGGAAATACGCAAAATCCTGGCCTCAGCCCGCCAACTGGAAGAACGGGCGGAAACCCTGCGGAAGGAAAAAGCAGCCGCCCTGGAAACGGAACTTCCCCCTTTGCACTTCCGTCTCCCGGACATGAAGCAACTGCTGTCCAACCGCTGACTGCTCTCTTGAGTACGGACGGAAAAGGGCATTTCTCCCCGGCCCGGGTTGATTTTCAATAAAGGCCAGGAAGCACCGCAGGCCTTTATACGTTCTTCTATGGAACCTCCTGGCCGCGCCATTCAAGAGCCGCCCCCCATCATCCCGCTTTAATCCGTATTTTCCCGGAGAAAGCTGGCCGGATTCTCCCGCAGCCTTCCGCAGAAACAAGGCATCTTTTCCAAAAACGAGATTGACACCCGCGGTTCTTTCCCCTAGTATCCGCGCACAACATCAGCGGCGGGGTGGCCAAGTGGTAAGGCAACGGTCTGCAAAATCGTTATTCGCGGGTTCGATTCCCGCCCCCGCCTCCAAGATGCTGTAAAACCTGTTCAAGTCGCGTTCGTCTAGCGGTCTAGGACTCCCGCCTTTCACGCGGGCAACACGGGTTCGAGTCCCGTACGCGATGCCACTCCCAAAAAAAGTGGAAAGAAAAAAGCCTGATTTTATCAGGCTTTTTCTATTTTGGAGAGAACCGCCGGAAGCGGACGGAAAAAAGATAACTGTGCCGTATGTTGTACACGGTTCAAAAACTGTACAGTATAGTAGGCATCATCAACCGAGGTAATAAATGGATACCGCTGTCCACTCCCTGGATGGCAAAGAGTTCCAGTGAAGGTGCGACAGCGTGGGAGGCTGGCCGCAACGGATTGTCCGCGGGAAAGTTCCTGCTTGAATCACTCCCTGGACTTCCTGGGGACGGGCGCAACATGGTGCTCACCGCCGTGAACAAAGGAATGGCAAAGGACTTTGTGGAGCGTGAACTTGAACGGGTTTCCACCGGCACGATGATCCGGTACGTATCTACGCTATCCGGCGCGTTCAACGTGGCGGTTGACCGTAAGCTTATTCATCTCAACCCTCTTTCCAAGAATTACACGGACAATTCGGGAACCAAATTGATTGATTGGACCCGAAGCTGGTTGTTCCTGCAGATTTCAAGATTATTGAGTAAGAGGAGGTATCCAACGAAGTAATTTTGTCCTTTCCCGCTTTCCCGGAAGGCAGATACGGTTGTTAAGCTGGCGGACATCAGGGGATACCTATCAGGCAAATGCCGCACCTGTCTTGTACATTGATACGCTATTAGAGGGGCTTGCTCCGGTTGGAGTCCCCGACGGTGCTTAACGGCATCGGCAGCAATACTTGCGTGTGCTACGAGCTGGACCCCGATCAGCGCAGCTGAATAACCAACGGAATAATTTTTGAATAGCGTACAATTACAATCCCAGTTTCCCGAATCCGTCAACTGGGGAAAGCTTATCTTGACAGCCGTATTCGCGGACAAGAACGGCTTCATTAAGTCCCGACGTTTCACACAGGATGATATTTCCCAGGAACAGGCAGAAACTTTCAATGAAGTGGCATCACACCTTGCCGTTTTATCCGACAATTGGAAAGCGCTTCAAGTCTGGGTGCGGCTGAGCCAGGCCATCGTCAACCCACTCCCGGAGGAAGGGGAAGTATTCCCGGAATTCAGGGATGCGGTTGCGTTGACCGTGGAAGCAGTCAATGCCGGGGGAGGACGCAGGCTTTTCACCAGTCAGGATGATTCGGAGTCCACGATAGTGGACAGGGCGGTAGTGGCATTATTCAACCACTTCACGACAAACAATAACAAAGAATAACAATCATGAATAAAATTACTTCTATCAACGGAACTCTCCTGGCCTCTTTGAATGAATTGAAGGAGCATACGGAAAATGTAACCGTACATGTTACGGAGGAGGAGCGGACCGCGTGGAACGCTAAAGCCGATGCTTCCGCTCTTTCTACAAAAGCCGATACGTCTGTGTTTGACGCACACAAGAATGATGCCGCAGTCCACATAACAGGGAAAGAGCGTGAAACATGGAACGGCAAGCAGGACAAGCTGACGGATAAAGCGGGCAATATGACGCTGGACGGCGGCCTGACTGCGGCGGAAGCTATCAATGCCAACGGGGGTGTGCGCGTGCCACTGCCCTCCACGGCACAGGAAGCCCTGTCTTACGAGGCATTGATAGAGCAGCAGACCGCTAATGACTGGCGGCAGATGAATAGCTACATAGATACAATGATCCCGTCATGGGTGACAACATTGGTGCGGCAGATTCAACTGGCCACGTCTTATCATGTGGGAACGGCTAATGCGTCCATAAAGGAAGGAATTTTTGAAAACGATCTGCACGATTTTCTGATTACCATGACGCCGGCCTCCGGTATTTCCCTGATTGGTGAATCTACGGGCGCATGGAAATTTGCCTACCTGGGCGATTACCGCAACAGTAATTATGCCTCCGCAGTTGTGTGGCGGGTTATCGTCTCTGACAAGGCGTCTATCCTGCTGGGCAGCACGTCCCAGGGGTACGCATCAACAACGACCCCGGCGGCGGCCTGTTATGCTCACCCTATCCATTGGATAGATTTCAATCATGCCGAAGCGGATTACAGATATCCGTTGCTAAACGCAACCAATAATTACATCAACCGAGACATGTCACCCGCCTGGCAGGTGACGTTATACGGCACAAGGTATCTAGGCAACACGAAGTCCATGTTAATCCGGGGGACGGATTACGGGCGCGACCTTGGCGACCAGCAGTATGTGTGGGCTCTGGTGCCGCCGTCCGTGTACAATACAACCTATGTGTCCGTGGCAATGGCTCCCCGTGCAGAGACCGACCACGAAAACACGATGAATAGGTGGGAATTGTTTGTTGACAGCAAATATGTCATGCCGATGACATCCTTGTTCTGCGGGTCTGGTCACACAGCCTGCGTCACGGCAAAAGCCAAGGCGCACGAGGTAAGCAGTACCTTTCAAGTAGGGCTGCGGATGGGAGGCATGAGGATTGACGCAACCCCCACGTTGGGAGTCAACAATGTACGATCCATCATGGGGCGCGTGGTGATGGACGGGGCAACGCCCAAACCCGTGCCGGAAGTGGCAGCATCAGCACTGGAAGTATCGGCAGAAGGAGGGGAGGTAACGCTAACGGTATCGTCCACGCTGGCGGAGGACCTATACGTGATCAACGACACCATGTGCGGGCATGACCCCGCCGCCGTATGGTGCACCCAGTCTACCGAACAGATACCTTCCGGCGGCGGCCAGGTCACTCTGACGCTGGCGGCCAACACCACCGGAGCTGCCAGAGAGGTATGGGCATTCGTCGCCCACCATTACGGACAGGCAGCCGTGGTCAAGATTATTCAATCAGCTTAAACAACGGCGAGTTCCCCGGGAAAACAGTTTTTGATACCCCCCACCGCTGAAATAGTGAGGTAAATATCAATAAACAGGCACCAACCGGGTCCGGCTCCTTGGTGCACCTTCAGCCTTCCAGCTGCCGGCAACGGCGGCAAATGGAAAATCAGCGGCATCCACGATGCCGCTTTTTTCTTTATCCCCGGCCCTGAACCGGAGCCTTTTTTACGCCATCCCCAAGGTATGTTTCTGGATTCTCTCCCCCATTGTGGTATACTGGCTTCCGCCATGGCAGCCCAGAACGATATCACGCTGAACGGAGCCCCGTATGGACTGGCGGAACCCTGTTCCGTTTCCCGGCTTCTGGAACTCCTGAACATGAACGGAGCTCCCGTGGTGGTGGAGCACAATGGCTCAGCCCTCCTTCCGCAGGATTTTCCCGCGGTGACCGTCGCTCCCGGAGACCGGGTGGAGATCGTCTCCATCGTCGCCGGCGGCTAGTACCCTGATTCCGATACTTCTTTCCCAATCCACTGCCGCCATGCCCTCCATTCACGTCATGTCTTCCACTCTTGCCAGCCAGGTGGCGGCGGGCGAGGTGGTGGAACGCCCCGCCTCCGTCGTGAAGGAGCTGGTGGAAAACAGCCTGGACGCCGGAGCCAAGGCCATACGGGTGGAGATACGCCGCGGCGGCGTGGGCCTGATCAAGGTGACGGACGACGGCAGCGGCATGTCCCGGGAAGATGCCCAACTATGCGCCAAGCGCCACGCCACCAGCAAGCTTTCCTCCCTGGAAGACCTTTTTGAAATTACTCACCTGGGGTTCCGCGGCGAGGCCATTCCCAGCATCGCCAGCGTGTCCCGCTTCAAGCTCTGCACCAGGCAGCCGCAAGCGCTGGAAGGCTGGGAAATACGCATTGACGGAGGCCAGGAGCATGAGCCGAGAAGCTCCGGCGTCTCCCCCGGCACCGCCATTGAGGTTTCCGACCTGTTTTACAATACCCCGGCGCGGCGCAAGTTCCTGAAGTCCGCAGAGACGGAGGCCTCCCATGTGGAGCACCAGCTCCGCCTGCATGCCCTGGCTTACCCCCAGGTGCGCTTTACCTACAAGCGGGATGACCAGCTTATTTTTGACCTGCCGGCCACGGCAGACCTGCGCGTCCGCATTTCCGCCCTGACGGATGCGGCCACGGCGGCGGCCCTGATCCCGGTAGAACCGGTCATCGGCCCCGGCATTTCCGTCACGGGCTTCCTGCTCCCGCTTTCCGAAGCCAGGCGCACCAGAAAAGGGCAGTACGTGTTCATGAACACCCGGCCCGTGGAAGACCAGCTCATCAACCGGGCCATCCGGGACGGCTACGGCGGCTTTCCCACCGGACTGCATCCCGCGCTGTTCCTGTACATGGAGGTGGAGCCCGCCCTGGTGGACGTGAACGTGCACCCCGCCAAGAAGGAAGTGCGGTTCCGCCGTTCCGCGGATGTAGTGAACACCATTGTGGAGGCAATCTCCAACACCCTCCAGAAACACGCCCGCCAGGAAATCCACGCTCCCGCCGCAGAGCCGGACACGGAGAAGCGTCTTCCGGAAGCTCCTTTCCCCGCACCGCGTGAGGAAAAACCTCTCCGGGCGGACCATCCACTGCCGCCTTCCCCGGAAAAAGGAGGCACGGCTTCCCCCCTTTCCGGAACCAGCCAGACGCGCGGAACCGCGCCCGCCCCCCCGCTCCGGCCCATTCCCCTGAAACAGGTTCCCGCCACCCAGGGGCGGCTGGATTTTCAGAATAAGACGGAGGGCGGCACCCCGCGGAGCGCATGCGGAAAGGCAGCCACGGAGAAGGACGCCTCCGCCGGATTTACCTATCTGGGGACCCTCCGCCAGCAATTCGCCCTGTTTGAAACGCCGGAAGGACTGGTGCTGATGCATCCCAGGGCGGCGCGGGAGCGTATCATCTTTGAACGCCTGCGCGCCCACCGGGAAGCGCCGATGCCGTCCCAGCAGCTGCTGGACCCGGTCATGCTGGACCTGGACCCCCGGGACTTTGCCGTTATCCAGCAGGTCGCCCCCCATTTTGACCAGGCCGGAATGACCGTTACCCCCTTCGGGCAGAACACCATCAGGATAGAATCCCTCCCCGCCCTGCTGGAACTGGACAACGCCCGCGCGTTCCTTCTGGAACTGGTAGACCGCCTCACGCAGTCCGAGTTCAGCCGTAACGCCAAACGCATGGCCTATGAAACCTTCATCGGGGAGATTGCCAGAAAATCCGCCTGGAAGGAACGTATCTCCCCGCACCGCGCCCCAGCCATCCTGAAAGAACTGCTGGCCTGCGAGGTGCCGTACTGCACGCCGGGCGGCAAGCCTACGCTGGTTAATTATTCCGTTCCGGAGATCAAGCGCAAATTCGGCATCCAGGCGTGAGGGGCCCTGTTTTCCGCAAAACAGGCTTGTAGCGTTTCATGGCAGGGCGGCTGGTTCATTTCCGGCGGATGCTTCCCGACAACAGGGTGAGGCCTCTCATAACCTCTTTTCCCCTGCCTTCTCAAGGTACCCGGTTTTACACAAGGACGCCAAAAACATCCCGCCTCCCCCGGAAGCTTGCGCTTGGCAACGGAGTTCCCCGCGTCTATACTGCTGCCTGCATTTCCGCCATCCAGTCCACGTTCAGCCATGCCAGACCCTATCCCCAGCAAACCGCCCGCGCCGCGCATTGCTGAAACCGTTGCCGGAAAGGCTCTGGCAGCGCTTCTGGCCCTTTTTTACTTTTCCCTGGCGACGACTGCCGCGGGGGGGGAATGGCACACCCTTTTTCTTCCCGCCTGCCTTCTGGCGGCGGCCCTTCTGCTGTTCTGCTTTTGCATCATCCGGGGAGACAAGATTCCCAGTCCCGGCCCGGCAGGCTGGCTGGCTCTTGGGCTGGGGGGCGGTTATTTTTTCCTGCGCGCGTGGCTTTCCCCCTGGTTTTATTATGAGAGCGTGGCGGACCTGGGCCTGATCGCCACCGCCATGGTCATGTTCATGGCCGGGGCGTATGCCGGAGCGAGCGACGGGAAGAAGAGCGTTCTCCCCGTGCTGGCGGCAGCCCTGGGGCTGCTGAATGCGCTGCTGTGGGGTTACCAGAACCTGACGGGGACGGAGGCCTCCTGGTTCAGGCCGGATTATTCCCTGTTCGGCACGGAGCTGCGCAATATCGGCCTCTTCGGGTACAAGAATTTTTCCGCCCATTTCCTGTCCGTCACGGGCTTTTTCCTTTGCGCCTACAGCGTGGCGTCCGCCAGGAAATGGGGCGCCGCCCTGTTCACGGGACTGGCGCTCATCCTCGTTTCCTTCACCTGCGGCTCCCGTTCCGCCTTCCCGAACGCCCTGGCAGGCGTCACCCTCTGTTTCTTCATTTATACCTCCAGCGTTTTCCGCAACAACAGGAAATTTTACGCGGCGGCCATCCTGTTCATCCTCCTGCTCTTCTTCGGGGCCGCGTACGCCGTGCTGGACCTGGCGAACGGTGCCGGAAAGCTGGGTTCCCTGCTGGATACGTTCTCCTTCGGCAGCAGGCTGGACCTGTCCAGGCTGGCGTGGGCCCTGGCGGACCTGGCGCCGTGGGCTGGCCACGGCAGCAGGATGTTCACCAATCTTTCCACGGAATTTTTCTCCGGCTCCAGCCTCCCCAATTTTGCGCACCATGAATATGCGCAGGCCGCCTGTGATTACGGCTATGCGGGCCTGGGGCTGATGCTGGCCCTGCTGGCCCTGTTCCTCTTTTCCGGGTTCCGGAGCGTGCTCCGGCTGGCGGGCGAGCACCAGAGAACCAATCCCCTGGGGCCCGCGGCCTTCTGCGTGCTGTGCATCGCCGCCTTCCATGCCTACGGAGAGTTTATCTGGCATAATCCGGCCCTGCTGGGCACCAGCGCCCTGTGCTGCGGCATTACCTGCACCGCCTCCCTTTCCAGAGTGAAGGCATCCCGGCGCGCCGGACGCTGGGCCCAGGCTTCCGCGGCCTTTCTGCTGGCGGCGCTTGCCCTTTGTTTCGCGTTCCTGGCCTTCCCGGTCTGGAAGGCCTCCCTGCACGCCGCCCCGCCCTCCTCCAACGGACGGCTCCCCATGCTGGAGGAAGCCGCCTCCGCCAGCCTGGACCCGGACCTGGTACGGCGAAGCATCCTGCACGCCGTGGGCAGCTCCCCGGCTCCGGACCAGGCCCGTCTCCGAGAGCTGGAACGGCAGGAGGAAGAAGCGGAGCTTCTGAGCCCCGGCAATTATGGAATGGCAGCGGCCAAGAGCCTGCTTTACATCCATCAGGGACGCTACACGGAGGCGGAGAAACTGCTGCGCCCGTATCTGGAGCCCGGCAGGTTTGACGACCGCATATTCGCCTGGACCACCATTTACACCAACATGCTGTATTCCTGGAGCGCGGTTACCGCCTCCCGGTCTCCGGGGCAGGCCCTGTCCATGGCCCTGACGGCGCAGGAGCTGATGTCCGCCCAGACGGACCAGTGGCTGTTTTACGGAGCCCTGAACCCCGAAGTCAGGAAAGAACATGACCTGCGCCTCAGCGAGCTCAAGATGCTGATCCTGACGCTGCAGTCCCGCGGAGCGGTTCCCGATTCCTCCTGGCGGAAGTAGGAATTCCGGGCATGGGCAGCCTCTCCTTTCCCCTACATTTTTATTAAATAAATGTATTCATCGGATTTTCAATCCGTTGTCAATAATAATTCATTTAAGGCAAAATTACTTGAGCCTTATCCGGCTCCTCCCTCCCCCTCCTTGCGGGGATGACGGGAAGAGAATAAAAACGGAACAACTCCTTGGATACAAGGGAATCACCATGTCCTTGCGGATTGAAAATCCACCAGTCTCCGGGAAGTTTGCGGACACAGCCGCAACATTAATCCAAAGACAAACTCCAAATAAATGATTCCAAGACTTCCTCTCCCCCTCCTTGCCGCCCTGCTCCTGTCACAGGCGGTTCCCCATGGCGCCGCTTCCGGCCCCATCTCCTGGGATGACCTTGTGCAGGGCTGGCAGGACGGCTCCATCACTGAAACGGTACTTGAGCTGGGCGCGGACGGTTCCATTTCAGAAACAGCCGTCAACGGCGCCGCCGTCACCGTGGCTCAAGGCGCATCCCTGACGCTGAACGGAGGCCGTCACGCCTTGTCCTCCACCACGCAGAGCCTCCAGACCTTCACCAGCCGGGCGTTTGACAACCACGGCACATTGGAAATCAGCGACTGCACCATCACCGGCAATTTCAATACCGCCGTGAGCTGGCATTCCTATTCCTCCGGTGGTGCCATCGCCAACGGACAGAACGCCAGGCTGGCCCTTTCCGGATGTTCCTTTTCCAATAACGGGATGGTTTCCCAGACAGCCGGAGGCGGCGGCGCGCTTGCCGGAGCGGCAGGTTCCGTGATGGGTATCCAGGGGTGCGAGTTCACCGGGAATTACGTTTCCTTCAATGAGCCGTGCCTCAACAGCCCCCAGCAGCACGGCGGCGCCATTTTCAGCGGCGGCGCCGTTACGCTGAATAACTGCCGTTTCTCCGGGAATTACGTCTCCTACCTGAATGCCGGAGCCAACGGCATGAGCATAGCAGCGGGGGGAGCCGTTTCCATGGCCATGTACGGGGGACGGCTGGAGGGGGACGCCCTGGAGTTCCACGGGAATTACACCATGGGCTATGCAGCCTCCGGAGGCGGGATCGATTTGAATAACAATGCCTCCATCAATCTGGGGAATGCCGTCTTTACCGGGAATTACGCCTTCTGCACCGCAGGCCCCATCAGCTCAGGGCGTGCATGGGGAGGGGCGCTCAACCTGGAAACCGGAGCCTCGGGCACGCTTGTCTCCTGCGTCTTTAACGGCAACCACGCTTCCTCCATGACGGAGACGGATTCCAGCGGGGGAGCCATTCACAATTTTACCGGCAGCACGCTGACGCTGGTGAATTGTTCCTTTTACGGTAATTACGCCTCTTCCGGAGATCCGTCCCTGGCGCAGGGGGGAGCCATCTCCAATGAAGGGCGGCTCCGAGTGATCGCCAACGGGCGGGACAGCATTTTCCGCGGCAACAGGGACCGGGTTCCGGCACTTGGCGGCGAAGGCGTTTCCAACGCCATCCACTCCACGTATTACGCCAGCATTGCCCTTTGTGCCGGGAACGGCGGCTCCCTGGTTTTTTACGACGGCATCAGGGGAGAGGGCAGAGAGAGCGTCTTGACAATCAACAAGCCCGATCCGGCAGGCTATCCCGTGGACGGAACCGTGTTCTTCAAGGACGGGGCCTCCATTGACGGGCTTGATACGGAACTGTACCGGGGAAGCCTGGGCATGGGGGAGGGAACGGCCATCCACGGCGCGCTGGACGCATGGCAGGGAAGCAGCCTCATCATTGACGGCTTTACGACAATGGACGGCCAGTACAGCGTGCATGCCGTAAAACCGGGGGTCACCCATACCGTGCTCGTGCGGATGACTGATTCCATGGCGTCGGCCACGGAGGAGAATCCCGTATGGACATTCACGGAAGGTTCTTCCCTGGCGGCCTTTGCAGGCTCCCTGGAGTTTGTGCTGGACGTCAGCCGGCTCGGCATTTCCTATGAAGAACTGCGCCCTTTCATTTTTTCCCATGAAGGGCAGACGCAGGAATTGATGGACAGCGTCAACGGGGCTAAAAGCGTGCGCCTGGTGGACGCCGACGGATGGAGCTACAGCGTGGGCGACTCCTTTTTCGATTACCTTTCCGGGCAGCACGGCGCCCTGCTTCCACCGGAGGAAGAGGGGGGAGACTGGCGTGCCCCGGCGGGAGTAGGCACTGTCCAGGGGAATTCCCAGTGGACGGCCATGCGCAGCCTGCGCAGTTTTGCCGCCACGGCGGGAACCAGGGAGGGCCAGCGCCTGAAGCCGAACGGAAGAACGGCTTTCTGGATCACGGCCACGGGAGATTATTTCACCCAGTCCTCCCAGGCGGCGGCACAGGGTTACCGCTTCCGTTCCCGGGGGTATTCCTGCGGAGGCGCTTATGACCTTTCTCCCGTGTGGACGCTGGGCGCCGCCTTCGGCCAGAGCTTTGGGACGAACGATATTAACGGGGACATGGGTAGCTTTGACCAGGACGCCGTCATGGCCCTCCTGCAACTTTCCCGGTCCATGAAGCTGGGAACGAAGGATTTCTTCCATCTCAGCCTTCAGGGCGGCTATGGTTCCGCATGCAGCAAGGGGGGCTTCACCTCCCCGGACCTGGCGGGCGACCGCCTGTCAGGCTCCTGGAAGGACAGGACATGGCTGCTGGACCTCCAGGGAAGCTGGACACGGGAGCTGAACCGGAAAACGCGGCTGGGCCTTTATTCCGGCCTCCAGTACGCGGAAAGCTCACAGGACGCCTCCACCCTTCAGGGGGAACGCTACGCCTACCGCCTGAAAGACAGCCGCATGAAGGCCCTGCGTGGACGCCTGGGCGTGGAATTCCACCGGAACGGTTCCGCACTGGGAAGAGCGGCTCTGGGCTACGTGCGCACGGGCATGGCGCACGACCTGGACCGCCGCACGCCCCATGTCGCGGTGCAGGGCGTTGCCCGTTCCTGGACGGCACCCGGCAGCAAACCGGGCCGCACCGCCCTTCAGGCCTCCGCCGGATTCCAGATCAACATATCCGGCAACTGGAGCGCCGGGCTGGATTACAGCCTGGAGGCGGGCAACGGCCATCTGGACCAAAGCGGCAGAATGGGTGTCATGCTGGAATTCTAATCCGGAACACCTATCTTCCACCTATCCGCAGGCACTGCGTTTTTCCAGCGTCTCCGGGCCTTTCAGGCCCGGAGACGTTCTTCCGATTCCACCTTTGTTTTACCCGTCAGCCGCCGCGCCGCGCATGCCGCAGGACGGCCGCATGACCTTCTCCGGCTCAACGGATGCATGCTCGGGAAGCTCTATTTCTGTAATAAAACTATTTTTTAAATGAATATTTCCATCAAACGCATTTATGATCCCCAGGACGCCGGAGACGGGTACCGCGTGCTGGTGGACCGGCTATGGCCGCGCGGCATTTCCAAGGAAAAGGCTTCCTGGGATGAATGGGAGAAGAACGCAGCCCCCACCACACGCCTGCGCCAGTGGTTTGACCATGATGATGCCAAATGGGATGAGTTCCGCCAGAGGTACTTTGAAGAGCTTGACAACAATACGGAGGCGGTTTCCCACCTTCTCCAACTAGCCCGCAAGGGAAAGATAACGCTGCTGTATTCCGCCAGAAACACGGAGCACAACGAAGCCGCGGCGCTGAGGGATTACCTGATGAAGCAGTCTTCTTCATAAACCAGGCGCACATTTTTGCACAAGCGCCGTCCGCAAGGCCCAAATGCTGTCACAGGGACCTATGATATGGCCGGATTTCTTCTCTCGTTCATGAACAAGTGAAGAAAATGGAAAGGAGGTGAATATAACATGGCAACCAGTTCCCACATGGGTGGAAATCACAGAGGCGGTTCAAAGAAGCGCTCTGAAACCACCACCAATAAAACCGGGCAGCGCGTCAAGCGTGATGCTTCAACCGGGCAGTTTATGTCCGAAAAGAGCTCCAGCTCCAAGGACAGTCACAAGGAAAAACACTAATTTCCGTGCGCTCACTGCCCAATTCAGGTTCCGGACAAAGTCCGGGACCTTTTTTTGTTTTCCATGCTCCGGAAAAAAGCGGGAGAACCGCGCCGTCAGCGCACTCCCAGTTCTTCAAAAGCCCGCAGGCCAAGGTCCCGGGGAGCTTTCCGGTCCCCCCGGACCACCACGGCAAAAGGCTCTTCCCGGCCCGGCACGTAGTACGCCGCGCTCAGAACCATTTCTTCACCTTCCAAACGGGCGTAAACCCCCACAGGCGTGGAGCAGCTGGCGCCCAGGCGCACCAGGAACGCACGTTCCGCCAGGGCGCAGCCATAGGCTTCCGGATCATTCACGCTATTGAGAATGCCAGCCGTCTCCTTGTCCGCGGCGCGGCATTCCATTCCCACAATGCCCTGCCCCACGGCGGGAATGAAGGCTTCCACCGGCAGGGGGCGCATGTAAAGTTTTCTTCCATCCGCCACGGTTTCCGGAGCATACAGCCCCAGGCGGTCCAGTCCTGCCCTGGCCAGAATGACGGCGTCCCAGCCGGGGTGCTGCGCCAGCTTCGCCAAGCGCGTGGGCACATTGCCCCGCAAGTCCTCAAACCGCAGGCCGGAGCCCCAGTACGTACGCGCCATGAGGCGGCGGCGCACGCTTCCCGTAGCCAGGGTGCCCGTTCCGTTCCAGTCCGGCTCTTTCGTAATCAGCACGTCCTCCACGGCGGCGCGGGGAAGGACGGAGGCCAGCGTGAAGCCGGGTGCCAGCTCGCTGGGCACGTCCTTCAGGCTGTGCACCGCCACGTCAATGCGGCCTTCCTGCAGGGCGGCTTCCAGCTCCTTGATGAAGATTCCCTTGTCCACGATGCCGGAAACGCGGGCCACGTCCGCCAGCGGCACGTCCGTGCGGCGGTCCCCGGTGGTATGGATGATTTCACGGCGCACGTCCAACCCGGGATGACGGACGGCCAGCGCGGCCTGTACCATGTCCGCCTGGGCCAGCGCCAGGGCGCTCCCGCGGGTGCCGATGATGAGGGTGTTTTTACTGGTCATAGAGAGCGGAGTCCGGAAAGTATTTGGAGATATTGTCCTGGATGATGGCTTCGCACCGGGAGACTTCCTGCTCCCGGCTGCGCTTGGCTTCATCCGCCAGCTGGGTAAGGGTGTCAATGTCGTACAGGTACACCTCGTCAATGTCCGCCACGTCCGGTGAGATGTTGCGCGGAACGGAGATGTCAATCAGGAACAGGGAGCGGTACTTGCGGGCGGCGCGCAGGGGCAGCAGCGTTTCCTGCGTGATGATGCAGTGGGGGGCGGCGGTGGCGGCCACCACCACGTCAATGTCCTTGAGGTAATCCCCCCACACGTCGTACCGGATGGCCTGGCCGCCGATGGTGCCTGCCAGTTCCACGGCCCGGTCAAAGGAGCGGTTGGCCACGTAAATGCCCTCCGCCCCGCGGGCGCGCAGCGCGCGGCCCGTCACACGGCTCATGTCCCCGGCTCCCAGGATGAGGACGCGCGTGCCGGAAAGATCGCCGAAGATTTGTTCCGCCAGCTCCACGGCCACGGACCCCACGGAGGTGGCCCCGGCGTGAATCTGGCTGTCCGTACGCACCCTCTTGCCGATGGTGAAGGCTTTCTGGAAGGTTTTGTTGGCGCAGCCCGCGGTCACTCCGGCATCCAGCGCCATCTGGTAGGCCGTCTTCACCTGGCCGAAGATTTCCGTTTCACCCAGCACCATGGAGTCCAGCCCGCTCAGCACGCGGCACAGGTGTTCCAGCGCCTCCGCGCCCAGGTGGCTGTAAAAGTGGGCCCCCATGTCCACGTTCCCGCGCCCGGTCCCCAGGAAATGGGACAGGATGTGCTCCTGCGCGCTTTCAGGACGGTCTGACCAGTAGTAGATTTCCATCCGGTTGCAGGTGGAAAGCACCACGCACTGGTCCACGTCCGGCAGGGAGCGGATGCGCCGCCCTTCTTCCTGGAGCCTGTGGGACGGTACGGCAAAACGCTCACGTATTTCCACGGGAGCGGTCCGGTGATTCAAGCCTAAACAAACCATTCTCATCAGCTTACCAGGAAAATGCTCATGGATGCAATAAAGAGGACCACACAGCAGTAGGCCAGGCCCCTGCCCGGCATCCCGCGGCGGTAGGTCCGCCACAGGAGGGCGGCGTAGCCCAGCGTCAGCAGAATGACAATGACGGTCTTGGCCCCGTTGATGGGGAGGTGCCGCTGCCAGCCCAGCCATTCCCCGGCCAGGAGCAGAATGAACGCCACCAGGATCAGGCGTTTCATGCTGGCTTCCAGCGTGCGGATGGGGGGCAGAAGGCGGCAGGTGCCGGGAATCTGGCGCTTTTTAAGGCATTCATTCTGCATGCAGAACGCCACGCCCGCGGCGGCGGCCAGGCCCCCGGCCCCGTAGGACATCATGGCCACGCCCACGTGCGCCGTCACCCAGAAGTCATGCGTGCCCTGCACATCCGCGCCGGATACGCTGACCAGGAGGGAAAGCGCCGTCAGCAGGGCAATGGCCGGAGCCGTGAAGATGCCCAGCACGGACATGCGGTACGCGCGGCCCAGCAGAAGGTAAAAGAGGTTGATGGTCCAGGAAAGGAAGAAGAGCACTTCCGATGCGCCGCGTATGGGGCACATCCCCGTCTGGTACGCCTTGACGCAGAGCGCCCCGGTCTGGAGCGCAAAGAGGCACGCCATCCAGAGGTGGGCGTATAAAAAACGGCGCCCGGAGGCCAGCAGGCGCCATCCCAGCCCCGTGAAAGCCAGGGACAGGACGAGAGATGCGATGGCCCACCAGTTGTCGTTCATAACTCCGGCACGGGAAAAAGTTCAGGAACGCAGGTCGCGTTCAATGACGGCGTACGCCTGGTGGTTGTGGATGGATTCAAAGTTTTCCGCCTCCACCCGGTACCAGCTGAAGGCGGAATGGCTCTGCGTTTTCAGCGCCACGTTCCGCACCAGGTCTTCTACAAAGACGGGGTTTTCATATGCCTTTTCCGTCACCCATTTTTCATCCGGCCTTTTCAGCACGCTGTACAGGGAGCAGCTGGCGCAGGATTCCACCAGGTCAATCAGGTCTTCAATCCAGACGGGACGGGAGGCAAACCGCACGGAATAAGTGACCAGCCCGCGCTGGTTGTGGGCCCCGTAGGCGCTCATGGCCTTGGAACAGGGGCACAGCGTCGTCACGGGGACGACCACGGTCAGCTTGAAGTCCGCCAGCTTGTTGTCCGCTTCCGCCTCCATTTCAAAGCGGACCACGTAATCCATCATCCCTTCTATTCCGGTCACGGGGGCATTCTTGGCGCGGAAGAACGGGAATTCCATTTCTACATGGGAGCGGCGCGCGGACAGGCGGCGGAGCAGTTCCCGGGGAACGGCCAGGGCCGTGTGCACGTCCAGCAGGGGGCCGTGCTGGTGCAGGGCCTCCACAAAGCGGCTCATGTGTGTGCCCTTGAATTCCTCCGGCAGGTCCACCGCCAGGGAAACCGTCGCCACGGTGGACTGGATGCGGTTGAGCTTGTCCTGAATCTGGATGGGGAAGCGCAACCCCTTGACGCCCACCCGGTCAATGGAGATATTGCGCGTATCCGTCTCGGACTGGGTATCTTTCAGTTCCTGCATGGGAGGATGATGGCTGGAAATAAAGCGGGAGTCTGCCCTGTTACCGGACAAACTCCCGCCTGCAAAGACAATTTCTACCGAAAGAGATTTTCCTTGGCGCTTGTTACGGCAGAAGGTTGATGGAACGGGCCCGCTTGATTTCACGGGTCACCTTGCGGTGCATCTTGGCAGACAGACCGGTCACGCGGCGGGGAAGAATTTTGCCGGTTTCAGAGGTGAACTTGGACAGGAAATCGGGGTTGAGCAGATCGACCTGATCCATCGGGATGTCGAGACGGCGGCGCGGCATCTGGCGATTGCACGTGCGGAAACGAATACGACGTTCTACAGTCTTGGGTTCAGTGGACATAATAATAAAGAATATAGGCTGGCCCGTTATTAACGCATTTCACGATGAAGCGTACGGCGCTTCAGGAAAGGATTGTACTTAACCTTTTCCAGGCGGCCGGGGGTACGCAGGCTCTTCTTGTTGCGCGTGGTGACGTAGCGGGACGTAGGCTTTCCTTCGGCTTTGGCCTCAGTGCATTCGAGGATGATGATGTCTCTTGGCATGATGAAAATGTGTTACGGGGGAGGATTTATACACTATTCTTCATCATCGTCAAGTGAAACAGATAAATCAACATCATTTTGTCCTCCCGCAAAGCCCAGGGCCACTCTGGGGCGGAACCGGGCGTTCTGCCCTTTTTCCTTTTCCCACTGGGCCTGGCATTCCACGGTAAGGCGCGCGAAGGGGATGGCCTCCAGGCGCAGGATGGGAATGACCTTGTATGACATTTCACAAATGCCGTACGTTCCGTTGTCAATGCGGGCAAGCGCCTGCTCAATTTCATACAGGCCGTCCTGTTCCTTGGAAAGAAGGCTGAGGGCGAAGTCACGGTCATAGGCATCGCTGCCGGCGTCCGCCTGGTGCTCACCGGAGCCGGAGGCCTCACTGCCTTCCGGATGGTTCCGGAGGGTGTCGCGGGCCACGCCGCTCATGTTATCCAGCGCCCTGTCGCGCAGGTCCATCAGGTGCTGGCGCTGCATCAGCACAAAGGGTTCCCATTCCGGGTCCGCGGCCAGTTGCGCCTTAGCGGCGGCGATGGCTTCCGTCTGTTCATCCGTCAGCTCATTCCTGGCGGGAGCGGGCGCCGGAGCGGCGGGAGAAGCGGCGGCTTTCCTGGCCGGGGCCTTTTTGGCCGTCTTAGGTTCCGGCTTCTTTTCCACAGCGGCGGCAGGGGTGGCGGCTTTTTTAGCCGGCTTGACGGCCTTTTTCGGTTCCGCAGCCTTTTTCTTTTTAGCGGGAGCCTCTTGCTCTACAGGGGTCTTGCAGGCGGTCTTCCCGCAGGTCTTTTTCTTGGGAGCCGGAGCTTTTTTGGCGGCGGCCTTGCTTTCGGTTTTCTTGGGAGTAGGCATATGAGGTGTCTCTATGGGCTGAGGTTGACGATGTTTCACGAACAGCGGGCGAGACCGCCCAACTGACTAGACTATGAGACACTACAAGCGGCCAAATGTTCATTCAAGAAAATTCAGCCATGAAACAAGTCATTTTCCGCGGCATCCATCCAGCCGTTTTTTTAACGGAAACGTACTTCATTTAACCTTTCCATCGACCCGTAAAATTCTATATTGGTACCATATGACAGCTTCAACCATCCCCACCATCGGCATTGACTTCGGGGGCACCTCCATCAAGCTGGGGGTCGTCAAAGGGACGGAAGTGATCGCGCACGCGCCTTCCATCGCCACCCAGGAATACGGCAATCCGGATCAATTGATTGAAGCCATCGCCCAGTTCGTGAACATGCTGCGGCTGAACCACCCGGAGGTGCAGGCCATCGGCATGGGGATGCCCGGCTTCGTCAACTTTTACCAGGGAACCGTCTACACGCTCACCAACGTGCCCGGATGGAACAACGTTCCGGTGCGGGACATGCTCCAGGCCGCCTGCGGACTGCCCGTGTATGTGGAGAACGACGCCAACTGCATGGCCTACGCGGAATGGAAGCTGGGGGCAGGAAGGGGAAAAAGGCACCTGGTCTGCCTGACCCTGGGCACGGGTGTGGGCAGCGGTCTCATCGTGAACGGGGACCTTGTGCGCGGGGCCACCTGCTCCGCCGGAGAACTGGGACAGACGAGCATCGACTACCGGGGGCGGCTGGGCCATTACGGCAACCGCGGCGCCCTGGAGGATTACGTGGGCAACCGGGAAATAGCGGCGGACGCCCGCACCCTGTACGCCAGCCACGGCGTGGACAAGGCCATTGTGGACTGCAACCCCATCGCCCTGGAACGGGCCGCACTGGCGGGGGATGAAGTGGCCGCCCAGGTATGGCGGGACCTGGCCGTGAAGCTTTCCTGCGCGCTGATGAACTGCTGCTACCTGCTGAATCCGCAGGCCATCATCATCGGCGGCGGCGTGGCGAAGGCCAAGACCCTGCTCTTCCAGCCCCTCCAGGAAATCATGAGGGCCCAGCTTGCCGCCCCGCTGGTGGAAGAGCTTGAAATCCTCCCCGCCCAGTTCGGCACGGAGGCGGGCATCCTGGGGTCCGCCCATCTGGCGCTCAACACCCACTTCGGCGAAACGTTCCGGGCCTGATCTCGTGTCCTCCATCCAAATACTCAGGCTCGCCTCCAAGCTGGGGCTGACTCCGGAACAGGAGCAGGATTTTGTGGCTGCCATGCAGGCCGGGGACCGCGCCAGAAGCGCGCTGGTCATCACCCCGCAGGCTCCGGAAGGCTACGTTCCGCCCCTCCCTGCGGATAAAACGCCGCGTGACTGGGGGCACCCTTCCATTCTGGCGCTCCCGGCGGGAGAAACGGAGGCCCGGCCCGGTTCCCTGCCGGATTACGAACGCGGCTATTACTACCCCTTGGACCTCTCCTCCGTCTGGGAGACCGCCCCGCTGGCCCATCTGCCCTTCCGGCCGGAACGCTGCCTGGACCTGTGCGCCGCGCCCGGCGGAAAAAGCATTCTGGCGCAAACGCGGGTCGCCCCGCGGGTGCACATCTCCAACGAGGTGCACCCCAAACGCCTGGGCATCCTGCGCCACAACCTGCTGCGCTGCGGCTTCATGGGCCTGTACACCCAGCGCCTGCGGCCGGACCAGTGGGCGGAACTCGCCCCCGGCAGTTTTGACCTCATTCTGGCGGACGCCCCGTGCAGCGGGCAGTCCCTGCTGGCCAAGGGCATTCCCAACCCCGGCTGCTTCAACCCCTCCGTGACCGGGGGCAACGCCAAGCGGCAGCGGGGCATCCTGCTGGCGGCGGTCCGCTGCCTGGCGCCCGGAGGCCATCTGCTGTACACCACCTGCACCTACGCGCCGGAGGAGAACGAGCGCAACATCCTGTACCTGCTGAAACGCTGTCCGGACCTGCGCACCGTGCCCGTGCCGGAGCTGGAGCCCTTCCGCTCCGCGCTGGCGCGGGAGGCCTGCTACCGTCTTATGCCTTTCCACGGAGCGGGTGCGGGCGGCTTCACCTGCCTGCTGCGCCGGGAGGGGGAACCCTCCCCCCTGCCTCCCCTGCCGGACGAACTGCTGGCCTGGCCCATCCAGGCCATGAACCGCTGAAAGAACATGAAGATAGGCATCTTTTCCGACCTGCACGACCGCACGGACCACCTGGAACCCGCCATGCGCCAGATGCGCCTGCTGGACTGCGGACATTTCTTTTTCCTGGGGGACTGCACCACCCCGGAAAGCTTCCTGCGCATATTGGAGCTGACCGGCGGCCTGCCCCTGGACGCCGTGCCGGGCAATAATGACCATGAACTTCTCCTGATGCACCGGATGGCGGCCAACTCCCCGGCGGCGCGCCTGCACCCGGAACACGCCGTCATCACCAGGTACGGCATGAAATTCTCCCTCTCCCATTATCCCAAATACGCCATGCGGGAAGCGCGGAACGGCAACGTGGACGCCGCCCTGTACGGCCACACCCACCAGGCCGTGCGGGAAATGTACGGAGACTGCCTGCTTGCCAATCCGGGGGAACTCCAGGGAAGGACCGGGCGCATCGGCTTCGGCATTCTGGATACGGACTCCCGCATCATGAACCTGCACACGGTGGATTTAAGCGCATCATGAATACCCTGGACGTCTGCTGCGCCCTGATTGAGCTGTCCGCCGCCCAGGGAACCCTGCTCCTGGCCGCCAGAAAGGCCGCGGGACAGTCCAACGGGCTGCTTTATGAATTTCCCGGCGGAAAACTGGAACCCGGAGAAAACGCGCAGGACGCCATCATCCGGGAAATCCGGGAAGAGCTGGGGTGCGCCGTCCATCCCGTACGCATGCTCACTCCCGTACGGCACGGGGAAAAGGAACGCATCATCCGCCTCATCCCCTTCCTGTGCCGCCTGGACCCCGGAGCGCTGCCCCGGCCCCTGGAGCATGAAAGCCTGGGCTTCTTCTCCCGCCGCACGCTGGCGGAACTGCCGTGGGCGCCCGCAGACCGCCCCATTTTAAAGGAATGGCTGGAAGGCGCCTGCTGACGGAACGGCATCCCGTTCAGGTTCAGCCACTCCCCGGCGGCTCTCCCGCGCATGTCTTAAAAGATTCCAAAAACACCTTGGATAATATCCCGCCGTGCAGTATATAAGGTGTTGGCTGCTGCACTCGTCAACACCTGGCAAAGTGGCCCGAACCGATATTATACCTAATGGGGGCAGCCCCGACGCAGGGCTGACTAAGTCCTATACCGGATAAGTCAAAACAGCGGCGGAAGTCCCCGCTCTATTGAGGCACGGGAACGTGGCTCATTGCCAGTGACGGTGCAGCGGTGTCTTTTTTCTCCCTTTGCAGCCGGGAGCCCGGCGGGGGCCGTCCCCGGCGGCCTAATTGAACACATGCCCGCCGCGGGGCATGGGCGCCAACAGTTTTTTACGGCTTCTGCCCTGCATGGTTTCCGGACAGAAGCCCGGAGGGCGCTCAAAAGGAACGCATCCGCGCGTTGGCCGCCATGGCCTTCAAATATTCCAGGGCCTTCCGTTCCCTCTCCTTCCGGTTCCTGCATGGCCGGGAGGAACGGCAGAAGGAATGAAGCAGCCTGAACATCAAATCAAATAAATCGTTCTTGTACATATGGTTTACTGGCTATTTCCGGATCACACGATCCTTCACATTTTACTTTGCAAGAAACGTGCCAGTTTTTACCTTTGAATAAAAAGCATGGGTATCAATTGATTGCCGGGAGCACTCTCCGGGCGCCCTGCCCCAGCCCTTACAATTCCGTAAAAAAGAGCACGGGCATTACGATTATGTAAGATAATTAGTTAATATTCCATAACTGTTATGGAATAAAATAAATCCTTAGACATTTCCGGAAATCATGGTAGGATCACTCCCCGTTGCGAAAAAGTTTTTAACATCCGTGCAACTTTTTCATTATTGCGAAGTATATTATAGTCGTGAAGGGATTTATCAAACTCATCATCGTCATTGTCGTTCTTGCAGGCGCCTGGTTCGCCTGGGAACAGTGGAAGGGGAATGAAGCCATTCAGGTGGAGTACCAGACAGAGCCTCTTGAAAAGGGGGACCTGATGATCACCATTGATGCCACCGGCGTCACGGAACCTGATGAACTGGTGGACGTGGGCGCCCAGGTCAGCGGCATCATCATGGAATTCGGCAAGGATTTGAACGGCAAGGTGGTGGATTACTCCAGCCCGGTGAAGGCGGGGCAGATGCTCGCGGAGATTGACAAGCTGCCCGTGCAGCTGGACGTGCAGCGGGCGGAAGCCTCCAAGGCGCAGGCCTCCGCCGGAATCGCCCGTGCCAGGGCGGACATCCAGCAGGCCAAGGCCAAGCACCACCAGGCCAAGCTGGACCGGGAACGCGCGGAAAAGCTGGGACCGGGGGACGCCCTGTCCAAGTCCAGCTATGACCAGTACATTGCGGATGAAGAGACCGCCCGCGCCAACGTAGCCGTGGCGGAAGCTTCCCTGCTGGAAGCGGAGGCCTCCCTGAAACAGGCGGAAGCCGCGCTGAAAAAGGAAATGCGCAACCTGGAATACACCACCATCCAGTCCCCCGTGGACGGCGTGGTGGTCAAGCGCCTGGTGAACATCGGCCAGACGGTGGTTTCCAGCATGAGCGCCTCCAGCCTCTTCTACATCGCCACGGACCTCTCCAAGCTTAAAATCTGGGCCGCCGTGAATGAGGCGGACATCGGCAGCATCCGCAAGGGGCAGGAAGTCATCTTCACCGTGGACGCCTTTTCCGGCCGCAAATTCAAGGGAACGGTAGACAAAATCCGCCTGGACGCCACCATGACCTCCAACGTGGTCACCTACATTGTGGACATTGACGTTCCCAACCCGGACAAGCTCCTCATCCCCTACCTGACGGCCAACGTCCAGTTTGTGGTGGAGGATATCCGGAACGCCTTCCTGGTCTCCAATGCGGCTCTCCGCTTTCAGCCGGAAGTGAGCCTCATCGGCGCGGAACAGAAAAAGGCCCTTGAACAAATGCAGCCCGAACTGGCCGCCCCTGCACAAAACGGACAAGAGAAAAAAGCCGTGGTCTGGGAACTGCGGGACAATCTTCTTTACCCCCACCTGGTCACCAGGGGGGAAAGCAACGGCATGATGACGGCCGTCAAGGGGGAAACGCTCCGGGAAGGCATGGAAATTGTCTCCACGGCGCAGATCCTGAACCGCGCCGGGAACTCCGGGGACGGAACGTCCGCCTCCGCCGGCGGTGAAAACCCGTTCGCTCCCAAGATGCCTCCGCGCCGCAAGCCGAGCACGGGCAATACGAAGGCGGCCTCCGGCAATGGCGGCCCGCCCCCGCCTCCCTGATCCGGGGGCAACGCCACACCAGCCCGCTCAACCATTTTTTTACCGCATCAAGCATTACAACAACGTGATCCGCTTACGTGACATAACCAAGGTGTACCACCTGGGGGAAATAGACCTTCAAGTGCTCAAGGGCATCACCCTGGACATCAAGGAAGGGGAGTTTGTCTCCCTCACGGGGGCCTCCGGCTCCGGAAAATCCACCCTGATGAACATCCTGGGCTGCCTGGACCGCCCCAGTTCCGGCCATTACTACATTGCCGGAGAGGACGTAGCCAAATTCAACGCCGCAGAGCGCGCCACACTCCGGAACAAGCGCATCGGCTTCGTCTTCCAGAACTTCAACCTGCTCTCCCGCACCACTGCGCTGGAAAACGTGATGATGCCCGCCGTGTACGCCCACCCCACCCTCAGCATGAAGGCCATGCGCGAACGCTCCGTGGAGCTGCTGAACCTGGTGGGCCTTTCCGACCGCATGGACCACACCCCAGCCCAGCTTTCCGGCGGCCAGCAGCAGCGCGTAGCCATCGCCCGCTCCCTCATCAACAACCCCAGCATCCTGCTGGCGGACGAGCCCACGGGCAATCTGGACTCCACCACCTCCAAGGAAGTGCTGCACATGTTCAAGGACCTGAACCGCCGGAAGGGGATCACGGTTATCCTGGTGACGCATGATCCCAAAATAGCCGCCTTCACGGACCGGGCCATCAACATGGCGGACGGCCTCATCTGCGAAGGGATTTCCGACACGCTAAGCAAGGACGACGTATGAAATTCCTTCCCCTCCTTAAAACCTGCATCAAGGCCCTGGTGCGCAACCCCATGCGCGCCGCGCTCACCATCCTGGGCATCATCATCGGCATTGCCGCGGTGATCGCCATGGTGGAAATAGGCCAGGGGTCCACGCTCCAGATTAAAAACACCATCGCCTCCATGGGGGCGGACACCCTGAACATCCGCCCCGGCGCCATCTCCAAAAGCGGCGTCAACACCGGCGCGGGCGGCAGGGCCTCCCTGACCAACGCGGACTGTGAAGCCATCATGAAGGACTGTACCATGGTCCTGCGCGCCACGCCCGTGGTGCGCGCCAGCGGCCAGGTCATTTACGGCAACAAGAACTGGAGCCCGGAAACCGTGGAAGGCGGTTCCGTGGAATACCTGAAAATCAAAAGCTGGTATGACATGGAACGCGGCCAGCCCTTCTCCGAGGAGGACGTGGAGCAGGCCAGGCGCGTGTGCGTCATCGGCCAGACGGTAGCCAGGGAACTCTTCGGGGATGAAGACCCGCTGGGCAAGGACATCCGCATCAAGAACGTCATGTTCAAGGTCATCGGCATCCTCCAGAAGAAGGGGGCCAACATGATGGGCCGCGACCAGGACGACTCCATCATCCTGCCGTGGACGAGCATCCGCTACCGCCTTCAGGGGCTGGGGGGCGGGTCCGCCTCCTCCTCCGGCAAATCCACCACCACCTTCAACCGGGCGGACAAGTACACCGCCAATTCCGTGGATTACTACACGGAAACCACGGACCAGCCGTACACGGACGCCCCCCATCCGCGCCGCTTCAACAACATTGACTCCATCATGGCGCAGATTGCGGACCCGGAGCGCTCCTCCGAGGCGATCGACCAGATCACGGAAGTCATCCGCGCCAAGCACAACCTGAAGGACGGCCAGCTGGACGACTTCCGGGTGTGGGACATGGCTGAAATGTCCCGCGCCATGAGTAGCACCACGGAAGTCATGACCAACCTGCTGATGATCGTGGCCATGATCTCCCTGGTCGTGGGCGGCGTGGGCATCATGAACATCATGCTCGTCTCCGTCACGGAACGCACCAAGGAAATCGGCCTGCGCATGGCCGTGGGCGCCCGTCCGCAGGACATCATGCGCCAGTTCCTGCTGGAAGCGGTGCTGCTCTGCGTGGTGGGCGGCGCGCTGGGGATCATGCTCGGCAAGGCCATCTCCATCATCGTCAGCCGCACCATGAACTGGGCCACCGCCTCCTCCCCGGAAGCCATGGCCCTGGCCGTGGGCGTCTCCGTGTTCATCGGCCTGGCCTTCGGGTGGTATCCGTCCTGGAAGGCTTCCAAAATGGACCCCATCGACGCCCTGCGCCACGAATAACCCCCCTTACTCTTTTCTTTTCCATGTCATCCATGTTCAAATACCTCCCCCTGCTGGCCGCCTGCTGCCTGAGCTCCTGCATGGTAGGACCGGACTTCCGGCCGCCGGCCAATGACCTGCCCTCCTCCTGGGCCACGTCCCGCCCCCCCCGCAGCTCCGACAAGGACCTGCGCTCCTGGTGGAACATCTTCGGGGATCCCCAGCTCAACCGCCTGGTCTCCGCCTCCCTGAACAACAATCCGGACATGAAGTCGGCCCTGCTCCGCATCCGGGAAGCCAGGGAAAGGCTGCGCGTCTCCCAGGCCTCCCTGCTGCCCTCCGCGGACGCGAGCGCGGGCTGGAGCCTGTCACCGGACCGGGGCTTCCGCAGCTCCACCTCCCAGGACTTCACCCTGGGGGCCTCCACCTCCTGGGAGCTGGACCTCTTTGGCGGCAACCGCCGCTCCATTGAGGCGTACCGCGCCTCCCTCATGTCCACGGAGGCTTCCGCGGGCGCCGTGCGCACGGCCCTGCTGGCGGACGTAGCCACGGCCTACTTTGACTGGATCACCGCCTGCGAACAGCTCCGCATTGCCCGCGAACAGCTGGAAATCCAGCGCAACACCCTCACCATTGCGGAAAAACGCTACAAATCGGAATTCGCCCCGCGCCTGGACGTGGAACAGGCCACCTCCACCGTAGCCTCCACGGAAGGCCGTATTCCGGCGCTGGAAGCACAAGTGGCTTCCGCCAAAAACCAGCTCTCCGTGCTGCTGGGCACGTACAATTCCCGCGTGGAACTGACGCTTCCCAAAACCTCCGTCTTTGAAAAAACTCCCGTGGTTCCGGTGGGCCTCCCCTCCGAACTCCTGCGGCGCAGGCCTGACGTCATCGCCGCGGAGGCGGACCTGCACGTGGCTGTGGCCAACGTGGGCGTGGCCGTGGCGGACCTTTACCCGCGCTTCAGCCTGACGGGCTCCCTCTCCGGCCGCGGAGGCGACTTCGGCCAGCTCTTCCGGGAAAACAACAACGTCTGGTCCCTGGGCGGCAACCTGGTGCAGCCCCTGTTCCGGGGCGGAGCCCTGAGAGCCACGGTGCGCGCCCAGAAAGCGGCGGCGGAACAGGCCGCGGAAGCCTACCGCAAGACGCTCATTACCGCCGTCTCCGAGGTGGAGGAAGCCCTGATCGCCTACGGCAACTACACCTCCCAGATGCAATACCTGCACAAGGAAAACAACGCCAACAGGGAGGCCTTCCTGCTCTCCCGCACCCTGTACATCAACGGACAGACGGACTTTCTGAATGTCGTCACGGCCCAGCGCTCCTGGCTCAGCTCGGAAGAATCCCTGGTCACCATGAAGCAGAACATCCGCAAGGCCGTCGTCCAGCTCGCCCGCGCCCTGGGCGGAGGGTGGTAACAAACCGCCTCATCCAGTCGGCAAAAATTTCCATTCTGGAAGATAGTTACCGACCTTCCGGGTTAGACTCCTATTTTTGTGTTCATTGATCCTGTAAATCTTCCAGTTCTCGGTAAATTCAGTTACCGAATGGGTTCATGATAATCCTCTTGACCTTTAGACTTGAAACTTCCTTTCTCCTTTTAAACAAAATAGATTAAAAGACCAGAAAAAGAATAAAAACATCTGGGATTGATGCACCATACAACTGTACCTGTATCTGTGAAGTAGGAATATTCAATAACAGGTAAAAAGCATCCTGAAACACATCAAAGCCGGTTGAAGTCTGACAACCAGCAATTGGATAATCATTGTCCTTGCTACCAATTGATGAATTCTTGGTAATAAGAGACTTGTTATCTTTGCTGTTTGTTTTTAGACAGTCCGATTACTG
>NZ_JABDHQ010000005.1 GCF_018709685.1 Akkermansia muciniphila | reverse complement strand
TGTAGCTCTCAAGAGCCTCCTCTTTCTTCCCAAGATCATCAAGAACTAGCCCTATGTTGCAATAGGCATTCTCGTTGTTTGGATTGATCTTCAGGGCCTTGTCGTAACTGTCTAATGCCTCTTCTTTTCTTCCAAGAGCAGAGAGAACTATCCCCCTGTTGCAATAGGCATTCTCGTTGTTTGGATTGATCTTCAAGGCCTTGTTGTAGCTCTCAAGAGCCTCCTCTTTCTTCCCAAGATCATCAAGAACTAGCCCTATGTTGCAATAGGTATTCTCGTTGTTCGGATTGAGCTTCAGTGATTTATCATAGGTACACAGGGTTTCCTTCTTCTTTCCCAAATAATATAGTACATTTCCCTTCCTGAAATAAGCCTCAGCGTTTTCAGGATCACGAACAATCTCCCTTTCCCATTTTTCCAATTCTTTCTTCAGCTCTTTTTCGTCCATGCCAAATCTCCCTTGAATATCCAAATACTAGCCGCCACACCTTCTTTTGAAAAGAGGATAAAATAAGTCACCGGAGAAAAGAAGCCGTTTACTTATCAATCGGCGTGGCTTCGGGAATGTATTCATTCCCGGCGGGAGCCGTCTGGCGGGTTTCCGTGACGAAGCCAAGGACGCGGTCCACGTCCAGCTGGGACAGGACGGAGCGCACGTCCTGGTCTTCCAGGAAGCGGGTAAGCTTGACGTCGTTGTAAAGGCCCTGCATGTCCCCCTTCTCCACCAGCAGGCGGATGGCGGGGTCTTCGCTCAGGCTTTTCAGGCTGAGCACGCGGCTGGTGATGCGGGAGCGGGGCATGTAGCAGTCCAGCTGGGTGCGGCGCTGGTCGGAGAGTTCCGGACTGAGCGTCACCAGGTAGGCAATCATTTTTGCCAGGGAGAGGCGTTCCGGGTCGTGCTCCGGGGAGATTTTCACCAGCCAGTTCAGATGGGGATTGTCCGTGATGGCTTTTTTGACGGAGTAAATGGCGGGCAGGGAGATGGTGCGGTTGGGGTCCATGTGGTACAGGGCCAGTTCACGGGCGCGCGTCATTTCCGCCATGGAGCCGTAGTAGAAGATGCACATGACGCCCACCCAGCAGACGACCGCCGCCATCAGGATGGTGGTGACGATGCCTTTGGCCCCGCCAAAGCCCATGCGCCGCCCCCAGGAGAAGACGTCGCTGAACCAGAACAGGCCGTGCATGAAGATGAAGAAGACCGCCGCAGCCCCTCCGACGGACAGCACGGTGACCATCCATTCCCGCGGGTCGCTGGTGATGAAGGAGAGATAGGTAAAACCGTATTTGGACAGCCAGAAGTAAGCCGCCACAGCGGATAGCACCGCCGCGCCGAACAGGAGCATCTTGATCATCCCTTTCAGCATGCCGAGCACGATGAAGCCGACCAGCAGCGCGCCCAGTACCAGGTAGAATGTGAGGGAGGAGTCCATGAATGACGGGAAAGAAGCCGCGGAACCGATTGTTACAGCGCCCGCTGGCAGCGCTGGCGCAGGTAGTGGTCGCACAGGCAGAGCCACGCCATGGCCTCCACAATGGACACGGCACGCGGCAGAACGCAGGCGTCATGCCGTCCCCTGCCCTTGAGCCGGGCGTCCTCCCCTGCCTGGTTGACCGTCTGCTGGTCAACCATGAGCGTGGCCGTAGGCTTGAAGCCGATGCGCATCAGGATGTCCTCTCCGTTGGAGATGCCGCCCTGAATGCCGCCGGAGTGGTTGGTGACGGTGTGCACATGGCCGTCCCGCATGTAAAAAGGATCGTTGTGTTCCAGCCCGGTCATCTCCGCCGCCTCAAAGCCGGAGCCCACGGCAAAGGCCTTGGTGGCGGGAATGCTCATCATGGCGTGGGCCAGCGTGGCGTCCAGCTTGTCAAAGACGGGGTCCCCCAGCCCGGGAGGGCAGCCGCGCACCACGCACTTGACCACGCCGCCCAGGGAGTTGCCGGCATCCCGCGCCTCCTTGATGGCGGCAATCATGGCCTCCGCCACGGAGGGGTCCGCCGTGCGGACGATGTTGCTTTCAATGACGGAGGCCGTGACGGCCTCCCAGTCCACGGAGGCTTTCACCTGGTGCACCTGGTCCACCCAGGCAAGGACGTCCATGTCCGGAAAGGCCTGCTTCAGCACGGCCCTGGCCACGGCTCCGGCGGCCACGCGGCCGATGGTTTCCCGCGCGGAGGCCCTGCCCCCGCCCGCCCAGGCGCGGATGCCGTATTTGGCGTCATACGTGTAGTCCGCGTGGGAGGGGCGGTACGTGTGGGCCATTTCATCATAGGCGGAGGAACGGTGGTCCTTGTTCCGCACGCTGATGGCGATGGGCGTTCCCAGGGTTTTGCCGTCCAGCACGCCGGAAAGGATTTCCGCGCAGTCTTCCTCCTTGCGGGGGGTCACGATGTCGCTCTGCCCCGGCCTGCGCCGGTCCAGCTCCCGCTGAATGTCTTCTTCCGTCACCGGGACAAGGGACGGACAGCCGTCAATCACCACACCCACCCCGGCTCCATGGGACTCACCCCAGGTGGAGATTCTGAACACCTGACCAAAACTGCTGGACATGGCGGCATTCTAGACGGCGGACCGCATCCGGTCAAGCCGTGGACAACCCCAGCGGGACATAAAAAACACCCCGGTCCGCGGAGGACGGGGTGCTGAAAGAAAAGTGCTATTTTTAGAAGCAACTGCCTTCTTAGTCCTTCAGAGCGGAAGAGGCCTTGAAAGCAACCGTCTTGGAAGCGGGAATATTGATCGCCTTGCCGGTCTTCGGGTTGCGGCCGGTACGGGCTTCACGGGTCTTGGTAGCAAACGTACCAAAGCCGATGATCTGCACCTTGCCGGATTCCTGCACGCCTTCCTTGATGGATTCCAGCACAGCGGCCAGAGCTTCTTCAGCGTGCTTTTTGGTGGTATCGGCACCCAGCTTGTTTTGAATCAATTCGATCAGTTGAGCCTTGTTCATAGGACTTCGGTGAATAGCATACGGAATCCTGACAGTAAAGAAAAAATGCGGTACACAAGCCCAAAACGGCGTTAATTGTCGTCATCCGGCTGTCTTTCCACGGCAGCGCCGATCGCCAGGAGCTTTTCATCAATCATTTCATAGCCGCGGTCAATGTGGTACAAACGGTGTATTTCCGTGGTGCCTTCCGCTTTCAGGGCCGCCAGCACCAGCGCGGCGGACGCGCGCAGGTCGGACGCCATGACGGGCGCGCCGCTCAGGGTTTCCACGCCGGAGATGACGGCGGTGCCGTTGTCCACCTTGATGTTCGCGCCCATGCGCTTGAGCTCGGAGCAGTGCATGAAGCGCTGCGGGAAGATAGTGTCCTTCACCACGGAAATGCCCGGCGTGGTGGCGAAGAGAGCCGTCATCTGGGCCTGCATGTCCGTGGGGTAGCCGGGATAGGGGGCCGTCTTGATTTCACCGCATTTGGGCGTATTCCCGGCAATGATGGTGACGGTGTCCCCGCGTTCGTTGAATTCCACGTGGTGCCCGCATTTCCGGAGCAGGTCCGTCACCACGGTCATGTGCTCTTCACAAACGCGCCTCAGGGTCACGCCGTCCCCCATCATGGCGGCGGCCACCATGAAGGTGCCGGCTTCAATGCGGTCCGGAATGACGGTGTGGTTGCAGCCGCGGAGTTTTTCAACCCCTTCAATGACGATGCGGCGCGTTCCGGCGCCCTGGATATTGGCGCCCAGCTTGATCAGGAAGTTGGCCAGGTCCACCACTTCCGGCTCGGAAGCGGCGGATTCAATGACGGTGGTGCCTTCCGCCAGCACGGCGGCCATCATCAGGTTGTCCGTTCCCAGAACGGTGGGGCCGTGGTCCCCGCTCAAATCCACCGTGGCGCCCTTCAGGCCCCCGGGGGCCTCAATAATCAGGTTGCCGCGCTCAATCTGCACCCGGGCGCCGAGCGCCTGGATGGCCCTGATGTGCAGGTCCACGGGCCGGTCACCGATGACGCAGCCGCCCGGCAATGGAATCACGCACCGCTGCATGCGGGCCATCAGGGGCCCCAGCAGGCAGATGGAGGCGCGCATCTTGCGCACCTGTTCATAGGTGGCTTCGGAATGCAGGTTCCTGGCTTCCACGCGCACGTTGCCGCTGGACCTCTCCACGGAAGCGCCAAGCTGGCCCATGATCTGCACCATGAAATTGGTATCGGAAACATCCGGCACACGGCGCACCACCACAGGCTCATCCGTCAGCAGGGACGCAGCCAGAATGGGCAGGGACGCATTTTTGGACCCGCTGATATTGACGGCTCCCCTCAGCGTAAAACCTCCGTGTACAACAAGCTTCTCCATAGTGGGTGGCAATTAGGTGACGGATTCTACACATTTGAGACATCCATGCAACCCCAAAGAGACCCCGGAACCGGACAATTTCCCGGACGTTTCCCTTCCTGGAAAAGGCGGCGGAAAGCCGCAGGGCAAAAAAGACAGATGCCGATCAGGTTCTGTAAGCCAGATTTTGTCCGCCGGCTCAGGCCGGCTGTGTGGCCATTTTTCTCACGCGGACTGCAGTGAAGCATTCCGCGCGCCCGTTCGTTTTACGGAACGGGTGCGACTAATACCCGGGGATCCGGCGGGCAGGCAACCCTTCCCCTGTTTGTCTTGCATCGCGCGGGGTTTACCATGCCTCCTTGGTCGCCCTCGGAGCGGTGAGCTCTTACCTCCCCTTTTCACCCTTGCCTGAACGGGGGGGAACCCCGTCCGGGCGGTTTGTTTTCTGTGGCACTTTCCGTCCGGGAACCCTTGGGAGGTTCCCGTCTCCCGCTTTCACGGGACACGCTGCCTTGTGATGTCCGGACTTTCCTCTACCCCGGCCCGAAGACCGGAACAGCGACCACCCGAACCTGATCGGCACGGACTACATACGCCTTCAACGGCGCGCGGTAAAGCCCAAAGCGGGTACGGAGGGCATTTTGTTCCCTTCCCCTGTTTTCCTCCGGACTCAGGAAATGCCGGGCTCCTTCAGGCAGGCCTCATAGCAAGCTTTGTTAAGAGCCTTGCAGACGGCGGTATTACTGCTTGCGGCAGGTACCGGATGAAATTTCTTTTCCCCCGCGGCGTGCAGGAAAACGGCCGGTTCTTCCGCCGTCTGAAGAGAGGCGCCTTTAGTCCATCCTTCCTTTAAGAGGGTTTTGGCCAGGGATTCCACCTTGTAGGCGTCGCCTTTCAAAAATACCTTTTTAACAGGATACTGCTTTCCCAGCGCATCCGCATAAAAGGCGAACGGGCGTCTCTTCACCTCCACTCCGTCATCTCTCAACGTGACGTCGTACACAAGGGCGCCGATGCTGACATGCACGGCCGCTTCAGAAACAGGCTGCACGGATTGGCGCTGGGAACAGGCAGCCATGACGCCCAGCGCGATACAGAGAATGACAGTCCGGACAATGAAACTCACCGGCCTTTTCTATTTCACACTCTCTTGAATGTCAATCCTTGAAACAAGGCAGAGCGGCCACAGGACCACTCCCGTGGCCGCTCCAACTTACTACCTATGAAAACCAGCTTGATCCATTGATCCGGAAAGGCTCTCTCCTTCCTTTCCAGAGGACGCAGCCGATAACGGGTTGGAATATACGTCACCGTCCCGGAAAATCAACTCCATTATGGGCGTCTACCGCTCCAGTTCCAGCGCCTTTCCGGAAGCCCGGCGCCATCCATTCCGCCTCCCGGATTCTCGTAATTGGCTTGATTCAGCCGCCAATACAGGTTAGTTCTTCCGGGACGCCGCCATGAACCTTCACTCCCATTCCATTCCCTCCCTGCAAGGGGTACTGACCGTGCCCGGAGACAAGAGCATCTCCCACCGCGCCGCCATTCTGGGCGGCTTGGCCAAAGGGGTGACGGAGGTGGATAATTTCCTGTGCAGTGAAGACTGCCTGAATACCCTGCGCGCCATGGAACAGCTGGGAGCGAAGGTGGAGGTGCTGGAAGAACGGGATGGGTACGGCCCCGTCCGCTTCCGCATGACGGGCGTGGCCATGAAGCCCGCGGCCCCCGCCCGGCCCATTGACTGCGGCAATTCCGGCACGGGCATGAGGCTGCTTGCCGGCATGCTGGCCGCCTGCCCCTTTGATTCCGAGATGTTCGGAGACGCTTCCCTGAGTTCCCGCCCCATGGGCCGCATCATGCAGCCGCTGGAACAGATGGGCGCGCGGATTGAAGCCCGCGGTGCCAAGCCGGGCTGCGCGCCCCTGTTTATCCATGGCGGCCGCGTCCACCCCATTTCCTACACGCTGCCCATGGCGAGCGCCCAAGTGAAAAGCGCCATCCTGCTGGCCGCCATGTTTGCGGACGGCGTTACCACCGTGCGCCAGCCCGCCGTCACCCGTGACCACACGGAACGCCTGTTCCGCCACTTTGGCGTGCCCTGCACCGTGGACGGCCTGGCCGTGAGTACAAAAGGTCCAGCGCTTCCCATGGCCCATGACCTGACGGTCCCCGCAGACATTTCTTCCGCCGCCTTCTGGAT
Source organism: Akkermansia muciniphila (assembly GCF_018709685.1). GTDB lineage: Bacteria > Verrucomicrobiota > Verrucomicrobiia > Verrucomicrobiales > Akkermansiaceae > Akkermansia > Akkermansia muciniphila_E. The sequence continues at coordinate 183,586 of NZ_JABDHQ010000005.1, read as the reverse complement.
GGTGGCCGCCGCCAGCCGTCCCGGCTCCCGGCTGACGCTGCGCCAGGTGGGCCTGAACGATACCCGGAACGCCGTCATCAGCGCGCTGAAGAGGATGGGCGTGCGGATGGATATTGCCACCACGTCCCCGAAGGATGCGGGGGAACCGTACGGGGACATCACCGTATACGGCTCGGACGCCCTGCACGGAACCAGCCTGCTTCCGGAGGAGATTCCCAACCTGATTGACGAGATTCCCATCCTGGCCGTAGCCGGAGCCCTGGGCCAGGGAGATTTCATCGTCCGCAACGCCCATGAACTGCGCGTCAAGGAGACGGACCGCATCGCCACCACAGCGGCGAACCTCCGCCTTATGGGCGTAAACGTGGAGGAATTTGACGACGGCATGATCGTTCACGGCGGCACCGCGCTGAAAGGCGCAGAACTTCCCAGCTACGGGGACCACCGCATCGCCATGAGCTTCCTGGTGGCCGGGTTCAGCGCCCAGGGGGATACCGTGCTGACGGATGCGGAGTGCATTAATACGTCCTACCCGGGTTTTGAACAGGATTTAGGGCAGTTTATTTAATCCTGCGAGCTCTCTCATTGAAATTCCCCTCCGCCGGACTTCGGAAAAAATTTCATGCGCGCAGGCCCGGAGGCTTTCTCCTCGCCGCCGGACACGTTATTCCCCTTGTCCCTCCTTCACTTCCCTGGCGCGGCACAGTTCCCGCCAGCCGGGAAAATTCCATTGGCCGGGGAAGCCCAGGCACTGGCGCGGTTTGACGGGATTGATCCGGCAACCGTTTTCCGTGAGCATCATGCAGGCGCCGTCCTCCGCGTCCCGGATGGATAATCCCTGCCTGTTGGCACGCAAACGGCAGCACTCGTCAATAAACGCCTGTTCCTCCATGTGCAGGAAACGGGAGATTTCCCGCACTTCATCCTCTTCTATGCACACGTCCCCCGCCCAGCGGCAGCACGCGCCACACCGGGCGCATTCATACCGCGCCGCCTTTCCGCTTTCCGTCATGCGCCCCCTTAAGTGAAAATTCCCCGGATAACGCCTATGTTCATGTGGGCGTCCCTCCACCGCGGATTATTGACGGCGGTTTCAAAGTCCTGGGGCAGTTTCCCGATGGTGCCGGGGGCCTGCGCCAGCCCCGTCAGGATCTGCTTGAGCCTGGAGCGGGAAATGAGGGTGGGCTGGTTCGTCCATTGGAACACTTCACTGTCAATGATATAGCCTTCATCAATCTTGGTGATGTATTTGGGGAAGCGCAGGTGGGGGTTCTGCTCCACGTAAACGCAGCGGCCGATGGAGCGCTTGGAGCGGAAAGGATGGAAGAAGCGCCGGAGGCTCTTGACCCAGTCCGGAGCCTCGGACAGCCCTTCCGCGTGCACCCACATGGTAGCCAGCTGTTCCACGGGATAAAAGTAGGAGTACGTATAGGCGGCCTTGTAACGCGTGCTGCCCCGCCATGCATGGCGCAGGCGCACCATGTCCGCCTGGCCGGACGTCAGCAGCTCCAGTGCCCGCTTCAACTGCTTCTCCAGGGTTTCCCCGCGCAGATGCTCCCAGATCATGCAGTCGTCCTCCGCCAGCAGGATATAATCCGTATCCAGGGAGTTGACCGCCGTGTGGAGCGTTCCTATAAAGCCGCCGTCCGCGGGGGATGCCTCCGCGGAAAGCCCGTAGGAGAGGGCCGTTTCACACACCTTGGTGGCATTCTCCGGAAAAACGATGCAGGCCTCGTCAAAATATTCCAGCAGGCCTGCCCTGTCATAGGACGCCAGCGTCATGGCCAGCGTATACGGGGCATTATCGCACAGCAGGGCCAGACCAACTTTTTTATCTTGAAAGAGAATTCCCATCACGTAGAACGTTTTTGGAGTCTAAGACAAGAGGAAGCCCGTTTCCAAGCAAAATAATTTTAAACAAATGTACATTTCTCCCGCCGCTTTCCAGGCAAAGGGAAAAAACGCCCACTCCATTTCAACATCATGAAAGCATACGGTATTTTAAAGAATTCACTGCTGGCGGCAGCCATCGGCTGCGCCCTGTCCAGTTGCTATGATCCCTATTATGACAGTTTCAGCGTCTCCGGCTCCTACAGCAGCGGCGGCTCCGGCGCGTCCTACATGTATGACAATGCCGGCTATCCCATTTACGGGTACTACGGGGGCAGGCCCATTTATGCCTATGACACGTTCGGCAGCCCCATTTACTCCATCAGCCTGATCCGGCCCAATTATTACATTCCCACGTGGGGCCCCGCTCCCTATTACCGCGGGCACTACATCCGGCCCCATTACTGCCGCCCCATGGCGCGTCCGCCCATGAAACCCCAGTACAGGCCGGATCATTTCCGTCCGGACCACCGTCCGGGGAACAACAGGCCGGTTCCCCAGCCAGGGAGACCGGGCCACCGTCCGGACTTTGGCAAACCCGGCAGTCCCTCCCGTCCCCCCGTGATTCATCCCGGCGGCGGCCACAACCGCCCGGACCGTCCCGGAATCAGCCAGCCCGGCGGCAGCCACGGGAAGCCGGACTTTGGAAAACCCAGCCGTCCTTCACGCCCTTCCGCAAACAATCCCCACCGTCCCGGCGGCAATAATCCCGGCGGTTCGCATCGTCCGGGCATAAGCCGCCCGGAGGGCAGCCGCCCATCCAGACCGGATTCCGGCCGTCCTTCCATGCCGTCATCACGGCCAGCCCCGTCCAATCCGGGCATGAGCCGTCCCGTCAGCCCGCCTTCCGTCTCCAGGCCTTCTTCCCCGCCGCCGTCCGCCGGCGCGCCTGTCAGGCCGTCCTCTCCTCCTTCTGCCGCTCCGTCCCGTCCCTCCCCCCGGCCTTCCGCCCCGGGCGGAGCCCATGGCCCGCACAGAAGATAGCCGCCTCTGCAAGGTTCTTCCTGCGGGGCTGTCTTGCGAAGGGTTTAATAAACCGGGAAAAAACAGCCCCGCCTTTTACCTGGGAAAGACAGGCAAGAATGGGGCTTCCCACCGTGAACGGCTTGGAAGACGGCAGGGCGCCCTATTGCTTTTTCCAGCGTTTCAGCGTGGGAAAATACCGGGTCATTTGAGCAACGGCTTCCTCCCTGGTAAAAGAAGAGCCATTGTCCTTGTTGAACTCCTCCACAAAGCCGGCGCAATGCTCAATCATCTCCTCCATGGTGCAGTCTGAGGTAAAGGCTCCGTCTTGAAAGCAATAGCAGCAATATTCCTCACTGGCGCTTCCATCATGACTGGTGCCGCAATCCTCTTTGCTTTTCAGGGGCATGCCGCAGCTTTGGCAGAATAGCGTGTTCATTAAAAGGAATTAAAACCTATCCGGCCGCTTTTTTGAAGAAAATTGTTTCCTGCGGAACGGTGCTCACACCCTGGAAAAAGGGAGCCTGAGGGCAAACCGGCATCCGTGTCCGGAACTTTCCTCCAGGCACAAATCCCCGCCCATGCTCCTGGCCAGCTCCCGGGACAACGCCAGTCCCAATCCCACGCCCGGCTGTTTTCCGGCGGCCTCCTCCGCAGACCTGGAAAAGGGGCGGAACAACTTGCCTTTCAGGGAATCGGAGATGCCTTTCCCTTCATCCTCCACGCGGATAACCAGAAAACGCTTCTCCGTTTTCAGCTCCACCTTCAGGATGCTTCCGTCAAACCGCGCGTACTTGGCGGCGTTGTCCGCCAGGTTATACACAATCTGCTCCACGGCGGTCATGTCCGCCATCACGCTCTCCTGCTGCAACTCCGGCGCCACGGAAAGCTGGGAATCCATGCCGGCTGCGGTCATCCGGGGGGAAATGCGGGCAATGACGGAGGCGGCCAGCTCCGGCACGGGAATCTTCTCCGGATGGAGGGAAACAGAATTTTTCTCCACCCGGGCATAGCTCAGCACATTGTCCACCAGATGCGTCAGCCTGCCTGCCTCGTTTTTCAGAATGTCCACATAGTCCATTTCCCTGCCCTTGGGCACCAGGCCGGAGGAGAGCATTTCCGTGTACATGTTAAAGGTGGTCAGCGGCGTTCTCAGTTCATGGGTCACGGCGGAAACAAAGACGGCGCGGCGTTCGCTCAACCGGATAAGGCCGATTATGAAGCCGATGACCCCGCACAGGGCCAGAATGCCGCAGAACCACGCCATGGCGATGGAGTTCCACACCGTGCGCAGGGAGTTGGCGGGCATGGGAGGCAGATTCCCCGGGTTCAGCATGGCGGGAATGCCGGCCAGGGTCAGGTAGCTTTCCTCCCGGCCGTCCGCCGGCGCCAGGGTGGCATCCGGCAAAATATCCGCCACGGACTCCAGAAGGTAGGCGGACAATTTGTCCCAGTCCAGCCAGATGCCCTGCACCCATACCTGGCCGTGGTCTGAAATGCGGCGCGTCAGGAAGCACTCACTCCCCTCCTGCCACCTGGGCTGGAGGGAGGAAATGGAGAGCTCCCTGTAACTTTCCGGGGCACCGGCCATCCTTTCACGGCGGGGAACGGTTATCTCCGCCAAACTTTCCTGAGGCGCGCTTGCCGGGGGCGCCTTTTCTTCATGGACTTCAAACTGAAGCCTCTTCCCGTCCAGGGTCAATTCCCCGGATCCGGTATCCAGAAGAGCCACAATACCGCCGGACCTGCTTTCCTGCTTTTTTCCGGTCTTCAAGGAACCTCCGTAAGTCAGGCACTGGCCCTTGTGTTCCAGATTTTCCATGCCATTCACCGACCCTGAACCAATCATCCGGCCTTCCCCCGCAACATCCCTTTTCCCGCGCTGGAGGGATTCCACGGCCTTCTTTTTTACCTTGACGCTGACATTGTACTCCTGCTGGCTGTTGGAAAGGTTTTTGCGCATGTTGTAGTCTTCCATTCCCTGCTGGAAGGCTTTCCGGCTTTCCACCGCCAGTTCCTGCGGAAGGCCGTTCTTCTGCTGATCCTTTACGCCCGCGACGGTCACGGAAGAAATCTGCACCGCTTCCGCCGGGGGAGGGGCGGAGAAAGCATCCGGCTGCGGCTGCGTCACTTCCTCCCTGGAAATGGAGGAAGGCTGCGGCAAATTCTTCATGGCGTCCACCACATGGCTGCCCCACCCGGATTTTCCCAGTTGGATGACATATTCCAGACGTTCCGCACCTTTCTGGGGTGAAGAAACCTTCCCCTGCGGATCTATCTGGAAATACAGTTTGGCAAACTCGGATAAATCCGGCATGGAGCCCTCCTTCCTGAGGGATTCCGCCAGAGCGCCCCTCTGGAAATATTCTCCGGGAGAACGGTTGTTTTCCCCGGCAATCATGGAGGCCAGCAGGGAATCCATGCGCCACAGGGCCAGGCGGCTCTGCTCCACCAGGCGTATCTGGTGCGTCTCCGCCAGCCTGCGCTTCTCTGCGTCCAGCATGGAATGGCTGAGCCACCCCATCACCCCCAGCAGAATCAGCAGGCAGGACCACAGCAGCAAATGGAAGGAAAAACGGCTGCTCATGCGTCATCCTCCCAAACGTAGCCCTGCCCCCTGAGGGTGCGGATGACGACGGCATTCCTTTTCCCCATTTTTTCCCGCAGGCGGGCGATCGTGGTGTCAATGCTCCGCGTTTCCACCAGCCGGGGGTCCATCTTCCAGACCCTCGCCAGGATTTCCTCACGGGTGATGATTCTTCCGGCATTGGCCGCCAGATGGCGCGCCAGGTCAAATTCCTTGGTCGTCAGCGTCACGGGGCCCTCCTCCAGCACCAGGGCGCGGGTGGCAAAATCCAGGTGCCCTTCCGGCAGCATGACGCGGCTGACGGCGCTGGGCCTTTCCGGGGACCGCCTCAGCACGGCCTCTATCCTGGCAAGCACCTCCAGAAGGCTGAAGGGCTTCACCACATAATCATCCGCCCCCAGCTTCAGCCCCTTCACCTTGTCCGCCTCCGCTCCCTTGGCGGTAAGCATCAGCACGGGAACCGTGGCCCGGTCTTCCCGGATGCGCCTCAGCAGGTCAAATCCGTTCGCTCCGGGCAGCACCACATCCAGCAGGGCCAGGTCATACTCTTCTGCGTGGATCATTTCCAGAGCTTCATAGCCGTCCCCGGCGGACAAAACGTCATAGCCGGACACCGAGAGGGCGTCCGCCAGGCCGTTTCTGATGGCATGGTCGTCTTCTACGACCAGAATGCGGTAGCGGTGCATGTACGCAGGGTAATCTATCAAATATAAACGTTCCGGTAAAACCGGTTTTTTCAGAAAGAACAATCCTGCGGGACCGCCCGTACTCCCGGGCAGCCCCGCAGGGCACTCATTTCTTCACTCTGTTATTTCATAGGGGAATTTTTTCCTTCCGCTCCGTTCTCTTCCACAAAGGAAAACTGCTTTTTGGAAGCCTGCTTCCGTACGGCCTGGATAATGGCGTCATCCAGGCTATCCGGCCCGGCATTCCCGGAAACGCTCTGCTGCGCCTTCCACTTGGCCAGCCATTCGCTGCGCAGGGCATCCAGCTCCATCACCTTTTTCTGCAGGGCTCCGCGTTCTTCCGCCTTCTTCTTCACCACGGCCTCCAATTCTTCCGGGGTCTTGCCTTCCAGTTCCTCGGGAAGCTGTCCGGCGCCATTCAACTTGCCCAGAGCCTTGGCTCCGTCCCGTTCGTAAAGGTCCACCAGGTCCCAGGAGGTATTGCGGTACGCCGCCTTGTTGGCCTTCGCCTTGACGCGGCCCGCGTAAGCCGTGGATGACAGCTCCCGCGCCAGCCTGTCCTGGCCCTCCTGCTTGCTCAGCCGTTCAGCCTGAACTTCCTGGGAACCGTAGGCCAGATACGTCCCGTTCAGGGAGGAGCTCAGCTTGGCAAGCTCCCCGTCATAGGGCGTTTCCGGGTCCGGGGGAGTGGCATTGTGGTCAATGTTGAGGAAGCTGCCGTCCCCCTTCTTGGCGCCGTCCTTCCACAGGGCCGTATCCCGGTCCCCCGCATTCCCGCAATGAATGGTATTGACGGTGATGCCCTTCGCCAGGCCCCGCGCGATAGATTCCGCATACGGCACATTGCCCTGGTTGAAGGGTTCATTGCCGGCAATAAACACCAGTTTCAGCGCATTGGGGTCCTCCGTATTCCATTTCAGCTCCTTTACGGCCCGGTCAATGACGGCGCCGCAGCATTCCGTGCCGCCGTTGGTTTTCAGCTTGAACAATTCCTCGGAGACCTTGTCCAGGTCATCCGTGAGCGGAAGCACCTGGCGGACCCAGGCGTCTTTGGAAGACAGCCCGTCGTTTCCATATTCATAAAGGGCAATTTGGATATCGGGCAATTTACCGTTCTGGCGCGCCAGCGTCATGTCATTGACAATCTTCCACAGGTACGTGCGCGCCTGGTTGATGAGTCCGGTCATGCTGCCGGAGGTATCCAGCAAAAGGGCAATCTGGACCACGGCGCGGTCTTCCTTTTTTACAGCCGCCTGCTCCGGCGCGGCGGCCGTTCCGGAAGAAGCTTCTTCCTTCACCGGAACCACGCTGACCTCCATGCCGCCCGGAACGGCGCCTTTTGCGGTGGTGATGGAATACGCGGCCTCCTTCACACCGTCAGCCTTCTCCGCTTTCACCGTACTTATGATGATGCCGGAGCTGCCTTTCCCCGTGGTCCTTACGGAATAGGCAGCTTCCATCTTCGGGGTTACGCTGATCTCCATTTCTCCTGGGACGGCCCCGTTCCTGGCCGTAACGGAATAGGAGGCGCCCTTAATCTCCCCTGCCTTTTCCGGTTCAGCCGCGCTTATGTCCACGCAGGAGGCATGCCCCGCAGCGGAACTTACGGTAGCGGAGGACACGGATTTTTTCACCTCCTGCGCGTTCCCCTGCTGTCCCGGAGTAAGGGAGGATTTACCCTTTTCCTGCGGAACGGGCTGCCCGGCCGCGGGAATGGCCGGGGATTCGCCATGCGCGCAGAATGCTCCGGCGCCCAGCAGCCCCAATGTACATGCAATAATATGGTTCATGATTGTTGATTAGTATTTATTGTTTGTTTACGGAAAACTGTTCTGCATCAGCACGGTTTCTCCATCCAGGAGAAGCATCACGGAGCCGTCCAGGGCCAGGAGCCCCTGGCGGTTGGTCTTAACCAGCTTGTCAGCCACGGCGGCATATTCCGGCGTGCCCACCTGGACCGTCCTCACGGCGCGGCCCGCGTCCGGGAGGGAAAGCACGGCGCTCTCCATCCAGACGCCGTTCCTGTTAAAATATCCGTTCTGCGCAATCTGCGCCGTGTGATGGAAGGAAACGGCGCGGCCCCGGCGGTCCATCTGAATGTTGTACTTGTTAACAGCCAGCTCCTTCTTCTTGGCTACGGCATTCTCCTGCAGGGCAATCGCACCCAGACCTTCACGCGACTCCCGCATCACTCTTCCCATCTGTCCGCCCCGAGGGGAAGTTCCCGGAACGCGCCATGAACCGGAACTGCCGTCATCCGCAAAAAAAGCGGTGGCTGAACTCATGATCCCGAAATCCCGGGAAAGCCGCATGATCTCCTCCGCCAATTCCAGCGTTTTGGGATAATTCCTCATCTCTTCCGTACCGGAAGAATCTTCCCCCATATCCATCAGGGCCGTTTCCAGACTGCCTATTTTACGGGCGGCCCACAGCCGGGCCACAAAATCATCCTTCATGCTGGCGATGCGCCGCGGATCCACAGTGATGGAAAAAGCCCGTTCCGCGTTATTCCGGTCCACGCAGGTTCCCTTGACCAGGAAAGGTTCCGTGCCTATGTACCTGCCGGCCAGCACGGCGGGAGTTCCGGAATAAATATCCGGCAGAGTCCCGGAGGGAATGGCGTCCTGCACCCTTCCCGGCTGTTCCCTGCCATCCGGAGAGCAGACGGTATAACGGACCTTCCGGAAAACGGGGCCGTACAACTGCCGGAATACCTGCCCCAGCTTGACCTCAAGACTTTCCCCGGGAAGGACGTAGGACGGCAGCCCTCCGGAAATTTCAGCCATGCGCCTCAGCAGGGGGGCATTCACGTCTTCCCCCACCCCGATGGTGAAAATGCGCCTTTCCGCCTTGTTCCCCTCTCCCGCCAGGGCCACAATGTCTTTTTCAGAAGTGCGGCCAATCGTGGGAAGGCCGTCCGTCAGGAAAAGCACCACAGGCAGCATTCCCTCATGGGAGGGCTGGGCCAGCGCGGCGGCCAGGGCCTCATGAACATTGGTGCCACCCCGCGCCACCACGGCGTCCAGCCACGCATGGGCCGCTTTTTCCGACTCTCCGCTCTTTTCCACCGGGGCCGCCTCAAACAGGTTGATCCCTTCGTTATAAGTGATGATGTTAAAGCGTTCTCCGGGATTCAGGCCGGAAACGATCTGCTTGGCCGCCTCCTTCATGCTGGCCAGCTTTTCCCCGCGCATGCTGCCGGACCTGTCCAGCACCAGCGTGACTTCCCGGAGGATGGAGTTTGCGCCGGGAGGGCCGTCCTTGCCCACCATCGCCAGGAAGTAGCCGTTTTTGCCGCCTTCCGCGTCAGGAGAAGCGTAAATGCTGGTATCCGGAGCGGCGTGGCCCTGCCCTTTTTGCCCCCGTGCTTCCAGCCATGACAGGCGGAAGGGTCCGGGGCTCATCCTCTCCTCCGCCAGGGTCAGAACCACGGTTCCATCCTCCAGCTCACGGCGCTCCATCTGATGGGAGGGGGTGAAAACATTGCCCGGACCGTCCTTTCCGGGGGCCAGCTCCACCCTCACCGTCCACGGTACGCCGCCGGACAGGGCTTCCGTTCTGGGCAGGACGTAATCCAGGCGGTGGTCCGTGGGGACCAGCAGTTGTTCGTAAACAATGCCCAGTTTCACGGAAGACCGGGGAGGCACCGGAAACACGCTGGTCCGGATGACGCCGTAGCCCGCAAATTCCAGCAGGGCCGGGTCTTTTCTGCCCGCTACAATGCGGTCATACAGGCGGCGGGCTTCCGCCGCAGGCATCAGGGACGCCTGCCAGGCCGTTTTTCCGTCACCGTAATAAAATCCCTTCACCACCACGCCTTCCGGCACGGGCAGCAGCAGCTCCGCCTCCGCGGGGGAGGAACCGTCATTGCGCACATTCAGCTCCAGGGTGGTCACGGCGCTGCGTCCGTTCACCAGAACGCGGGCGTTCACCTTTTCCATGCCCACCGCCTGCCGGGCCATCCGGTCCGCCGGAGGGATGACGCGCCTCTGCGGCAGGATGATGTTCCGGGCAGGCAGCCCTTCATCAGCCTCCCGGGAATGCGCCGGAACGGCTATTCCCACCCATACGGCTATCAGGCACCACATGATGTTCATGCCTCCATGATGCCGGAAAAACCAATCCCGTGTGTTACAATCAGGTTACATTTTCAAAACCTCTTTTCCCGCGGCCGGAAAAATAAAAGGGCCGCCTTTCCGGACCCGGACGGCGGCTCTTGACATTCAACAAAGAGGAATAAAATTTTAATGCATCAGCCCCGCTCCCAAAAGAACCAGGGTCACGATGCCGATGGCGATGCGGTACCAGCCGAACACGGCGAAACTGTGTTTTTGAAGGTAGGAGACCATCCACTTTACGGCCAGCCATGCGGACAGCCAGCTCACGACCGTTCCCACGGCCAGGGCTTCCCATCCGAAGGCTTCCAGCATCAGCGCTCCATCCTTGTACGCATCATGCGCCGTGGCCGCGCCCAGGGTAATCAGGCCCAGCAGGAAGCTGAATTCCACGGCGGCCTCCACGCTCAGCCCCACGAACATGCCTCCCAGCATGGTCATCAGGCTCCGGCTGGTGCCGGGGACCATGGCCACGCACTGGAGCGCGCCCACCGTCAGGGCCTTGGCCGGAGTAAGGCTTTCAATGGAAGCCCCGGCGTTCCCCTCATTGGAACGCCCCTGCCTGGCGCGCCAGGCGCAGTACGCCAGAATCACGCCGCCGCCCACAATCCAGGAATAAGCCACCGTGTACGTATTGAACAGGTACTCCTTGATCAGGGAGGCGCAGCACAGCCCCACCACGGCGGCGGGGAGAAAGGCCAGAATGAGGTTCACCAGCAGCTTCAGCCCGGCAGGATTATTGCCGCGCAAGCCCTGCGCCATGGACTTCACCCGGGGGAAATACAGGCTCAGCACCGCCAGGATGGCCCCGCCCTGGATGCAGACGGCCAGGGCGTCCAGGGCCTCCTTGCTCTGGGACATGTTCAGCAGGGATTCCGTCAGGAGAAGGTGTCCTGTGGAGCTGACCGGCAGGTACTCGGTCAGGCCTTCCACAATGCCCAGGATGATGATGTCCAGGAGATTCATGTTACTAGCGTCAGTTGGATGTGTTTTTAATGGTTGTAGGGAGAATTGTCGTTGTTGAAGTCTTCTTCAAACCGGGCGACTTCCTCCCGGGCGCGGGCGGCCTCCTTGCGCTCATGCATCCAGGCCAGGATGATGCATATTTCATACAGCGCATACATGGGGACGGCCATCAGCATCATGGTGGCCACGTCCGGCGTGGGGGTGATGACTGCGGCCAGAATGGCGATCGCCACAATGGCGTAGCGGCGCGTGGCCTTCATCATGTCGTAGGTCAGCACGCCCAGCTTGACGAAGGGCATCACCACCACGGGCAGTTCAAACGCCAGGCCGAACATCAGGATCATCTGCGTGGCGAAGGACAGGTAATAGCCGATGCGCCATTCATTGGAAATGCCGAATTCCAGGGAGTACGTATAGAAGAAGGTCAGCACCCTGGGAAGCACGATGAAGTAGCAGAACAGCGTTCCGGCCAGGAACAGGCCGAAGCCGACCGCCATGCACTTGTACAGCAGCTTGCGCTCATGCTCCAGCAGCCCCGGAATAATAAACTGGAGCAGGAAGTACAGCAGCAGGGGGAAGGAGATCACCACCCCGGCATACAGGGAAAGCTTGATGGTCAGCATGAACGCCTCCCCGGGCTGGAACGCGCTCATCATCTTGAGGGCCCCCCGGCCCGTCCCGTCCGTCAGAATGGCCTCCTTGGCAAACAGGGATTCCGCCAGTTCCCGCACCGTGGAGCTGGGGCTTCCCTCCCGGATGAAAATCTTCTTCCTGTCCTCCGGCAGGGGTTCCGCTCCCCGGAGCACCAGGGCTGCCTCCGTCAAATCCGCCAGGGACGGGGCAATCTGCCGAAGAAGCAGCTTCCGCTGGGCGCCGTCCAGGCTCATCATGGCCGTGGCCGTTTCCTTGGCCTTTCCCCAGGCGTCCAGCCCTATTCCCGCGGGCAGGTGGGATTCCTCAAACATGTCCCACACCTGGTTGACGGGCCGCCGCAGGATGTCCATCAGATTGGACGCGAACCCGGCGCACAGAATCGTGCTGACGGTCAGGCACAGGGCCATCCTCAGCAGCATGGTGCGCAGGTCGTCCAGATGCTCCAGAAAGGGCTTTTCCTCGTCCTCCCGCTCAATCTGCCACTTCTCCCGCAGGCGGAATATGTGCTTTAAAAAGAACACGGCGTTAAATGAACCCTAAAAACCCTTTCCAGGCAAGCCGCAAGGCCGACAACACCCGTAAAAAACGCCCGTCCCCCGCGCCGTCCTTTTTTGGCATGCACCCCCTGTATCTGCTTGACGCGGGCAGGCAGGCCCTTACTCTCTTACCCATCATGAGTCACGTCAGAACAAGATTCGCACCTTCCCCCACGGGCTACCTCCACATCGGCGGCGCGCGCACCGCCCTGTTCAACTGGCTGTTTGCCCGCAAGATGGGCGGCACCTTCATCCTCCGCATTGAGGATACGGACAACGCCCGCAACACGGAGGAAGCCACCCGCGCAATCTTCACCGGCATGGAATGGCTGGGACTGGACTGGGATGAAGGCCCCATGAAGGGCGGCGACTGCGGCCCCTACTTCCAGAGCCAGCGCAATGATATTTACGACGCCTATTTCAAGAAGCTCCAGGACGCCGGGCGCGTGTACGAGGACGGCGGCGCATGGCGCTTCCGCTTTGACCGCTCCAAGCCCGTCACCTTCCATGACCTGATCTGCGGAGACATCACCATTGACTACCGGGACGCCTCCAACACGCCGGACATGGCCATCCGCCGCGCGGACGGCTCCTACATTTTCCACTTCGTCAACGTGGTGGACGACATTGAAATGAAGATGACCCACGTCATCCGCGGGGAAGACCACATCATGAACACGCCCAAGCACATCCAGCTGTTTGAGGCCTTCGGCGTCACTCCCCCGGTCTTCGCCCACATGCCGCTGATCCTGAACCAGGACGGCTCCAAGATGTCCAAGCGGGACGTGGGCGCGGCCCTGGGCACGTACCCGGAAGAAGGCTTCCTGCCGGAAGGCGTCATGAACTTCCTGGCCCTGCTGGGCTGGTCCCCCAAGGACGACACGGAAATCTTCTCCCCGCAGGAGCTCATTGAACGCTTCTCCCTGGAAGCGGTCAACCACTCCGCCGCCAAATTTGACATCACCAAGTGCCGCTGGGTCAACCAGCAGCACATCATTGCCCTGCCTGCGGAAGAATTCACGGCCCAGGCGCGGCCCTTCTGCCTGAACGCCGGGCTGCCGGACTCCCCCATTCTGGATGACGCCATCGCCACCGTACAGACGAAGGTGCAGACGCTGGCGGAAGTGCCGGACAAAATCCGCTTCTTCTTTGACCTCAGCATGGACCCGGAAGCCGTCGCCAAGGTCCAGCCGGAAGCCCTGGAACTGCTTTCCAAACTGGCGGACAGGCTGGAACAGGAACCGGAATGGGACGGCCATGAACTCATTGGCGTGCTGAAAGCCTTTGCCAAGGAAAACGGCGTGAAGATGGGGGCCGTGATGTTCCCGGCGCGCGTAGCCCTCACCGGCCTGAGCGGCGGCCCGGACCTCTCCTCCGTCTTCTCCCTGCTGGGCCGGGAGGAATCCGTGAAGAGAATCCGCTCCTTCTCCCTGAACTGATTCCCCCTTCCGGGAACAGCTTTCCTTTCCAACGCTCCGGATGAATGTCCGGAGCGTTTTCCGTGTCCCCGTCAGGGCAGCCCCAGGAATTCAGACGGATTGGCCGTCATCAGTTCATGCCTTTCCTGCTCCGTGAAGGTGTTCCGGAAATTCTCCATGTACACCTTCATCCCGTCCAGGAAAAGAAGGTTCAGATAAAAATCACTGCCGAACAGGAATTTGCGGCGCACCTGTTCCGGGGCCTTGAGGAAATACTCCCGCATCTCCCTGAGCCTGGGCGCCTCCGTGATGCAGGACAAATCCGTATGAAGGCCAGGGAACTGCTCCATCATGCCGTAAATCAGTTCCGTCCATTCCATGCCCTCGTCCCGGCAGCCGAAGTGGGCCAGGTTCAGCCGGAGGCGCGGAAAAGCTTCCATCACCTTCTTCCACAGCCGCGGATGGTTCAGAAGTTCCGCCTTCTCCTTCACCCGGAGCTTGTCCGTCAGGCGGTAGTGCCTGAATTCCAGAACGCCGTCATGCGGAACAACCTCTCCATTCCGGTAAACGTGCCCGTGCACCATGATGGAAGGGGAAAAACTGGCAAAGCCGCCGCCGGAACAATGGGCCGTCAGCGGAACCCCGTGCCGTTCGCAATACTCGTACAGGGCCATCAGCACGGGGTCCGTAGGGGAATAGCCATTGGGGCAGTATAGCTTGAAGCCGTAAAAACCGCCCTTCCCTCCCAGCCTGGGAAGCAATCTGTCCGTCAAGAGGGAAATGTCAATCGTCCCGTCCGGACCGTGCATGCAGTTGCCGGGGCGGCGCGGGTCCACCGCGTAAAACGGAAGCACCCTGCCGGGATGCGCCGCCGCCAGTTTGAGCAACGCCTCCTCCTGCATCCGGAACGCATCCCGTTTTCCCAGGGAAAGCCGTTCCGTCTTTCCGGACAGGCGGCGGAGGGCCTGCTTCATCTCCCCCAGTTCTCTTCTTTCCCCCCTCCCGGCATGCGCCGCCAGCTCATCAAGTTCTTTCCGGAGCGCGGCCCATTCCTTCCGCGCCGCCCTTTTTATATTCTTCTTGCAGACCTTGCGCCGCCGGAACCCGTTGGAATACCCGGCGCCCTTCATGCAGTAATCCAGGTCAAACATCAACGGCACAACGGTATTGCAGGCGCCTTCCGCCAGCAGCTTGCCGTAAATATCCTCCGTATCCATCAACCCCGTCCTGAAAAAGCGGATGATCCTCTTCAGTTCGCCGATGCCTCCCGCCGTTTCCAGACGGGCCTGCATTCCCCGGCGGCGTATCCGGGAAAGGATGAAATCCGCCAGGAGCCTCCAGGAGAGAACCTCGTGGTTGAACAAATGGCAATGGGCGTCTATGGTTAAAATTTCCGGTTCCTTCATACAAATCATGGAATTATTCTCATAATAACCAATATTCCGTTAAAAAATCAATCATAAAATCAATAAGGGCCAGACGCCGGGCACGGAAAGCCGGGTCCTGAAAAAACACCCTGGGGCTGCGCCGGAAAGCGCGCGGCTTCCCCCGCAAAGCCGTCTCAGGCAGCGCGGGAATATAACCTTGACCGTAATGCCCACAGCCCCTAGAACTGGAACCGTTCATGAGCATCCCTGATTACCGGACGTTTTTCCGCTGCTGCGCCGCCTTCCTCCTGGCGGGTTTCCTGGCTCTGGGCCATGCTGCGGCACAGCAGGCTGAAGAGCCCGCCGCCGTTCCGGAACAGGCGCAGGAACCGGCCCCGGCGGAGCCGCAGGCGGAACCGGACCATACGGAAATGGACACCGTCATCATGGCCCTGTGCCATGAAATAGCCATCCTGAAAAAGAATGAAGAAAAGAGGATGGCCATCCGGGACACGCTGGTGAAGGAGGCTGACGACACCTACAATTACTTTGACACCAGGGTTTATGAAATGTCCGCCGTGCTTTACGCGCTGGACGACCAGAAAATTTTTACCCTGGCCTTTTACTGCAAGGCCGCCACCAGCCTGGTGAAGCAGTATTACTCCGAGAGGCCGGACTTCCAGGGGCAGGAGGAGCGGCTGGACAAGGAAATAGAGCGCATCAAAAAACTGGTGGAATCCCTGGAGGAAGTCAATACGGACAACCTCTCGGAACCGTCCCTGGTGCAGAGGGATGAAGCCCTGTACACCTGCCGCGCCCTGGAGGAAGCCCTTCAAAAGGAAAAAGAGCAGATCAGCTACCTCAAGGAGCTGTTCAACAGCCTGACCGTAAAAATAGAAATCCTGAACAACGAGAGCGGCAAGCTGTTCACCTCCCTGTTCAACCGGGTATTCTACACCCCGTCCAATGCGGCCAAATACATCTTCCTGAAGCCGGCCAAGACTTATGAAGTGTGCATGGCGGCGTGGGAAACCTCCGCGGACAGCAAGTTTCAGCTCCCGTCAGACCCGCAGACGCTCAAGCATTACGGCCTCATCCTGCTGGGCATCATCTTCTGTTCCTACTGGCTTTCCCGCTTCATCGTCTTTCTTGGTTTCAAAAAAACGCTGGAAAAGACGGGCCACGTCAACAAGCGCCACGCCTTCACCAACGTCACCACCATCCTCATCGTGGCGCTGGTCCTCGTCATCTCCTCCCTGCGCACGCCGGACTACCTGCTGAAAAGCGCGGCCTCCCTGGGCGCGGAATTCCTCCTGCTGGTCAGCGCCATCCTGTTCTCCCTGGTGACGCGCCTCAAATACGGCACCATCAACGCCGGCATACGCATCTACATGCCCTACCTGATCCTGGGAGGCTTTTTCATGCTGCTGCGCATGTTCATGGCCCCCAACATCATCGTGGACATCTTCATGCCCGTCCTGTTCACGCTGGTCTCCCTCTTCTCCCTGCTGACCTGGGTGCGCCAAAGGCACAAGCTGCCCCGGCTGGACCGCTTCTTCGCCACCATCTCCCTGGTGCTCACCATCCTGGGCAGCGGCCTGTGCTGGGCCGGGTTCAGCTTCATGGCCTTCCTGGTGCTGATGACGTGGATCATGCTGATGACCAGCATCCTGCTCCTGGTGGGGCTTTGGGACCTGCTGCACCACTATGAAAACCACCGCAAGGAACGGAACAAAAAGGACATCCTGTGGTTCCGCCCCTTCGTCTCCAAGCTGGTGCTCCCGTGCCTGGCCATCTTCCTCATCCTGTTCAGCCTCATCTGGCCCGCCGCCACCTTCGACATGGGGGACCTCATCGTCAGCAAAATCTTCGCCACCACGGAAGTCAAGGACCTGCTCACCTTCAGCTGGAGCCACCTCATCACGGTCATCCTGATCGCCATTGTGCTCAACTACCTGATCTTCATCGGTAAAAACACCCTGTATGAAATCTACGGGGAGGAGTATGAAGTGGGCATCATCCCCACCTTCATCACCCTCTCCTCCCTGTTCCTGTGGGGGCTCTTCGTCTTCACGGCCCTCATCATCATGGACGCCAACTACAACGGGCTGCTGATGGTCATGGGCGGCTTGAGCATGGGCATCGGCTTTGCCCTGAAAGACACCATTGAAAACATCATCAGCGGCCTGTCCCTGATGCTGGGGCGCCTGCGCCAGGGGGACATGATTGAATGCGACGGCTACCGGGGGCGCGTCTCCTCCCTGGGCTACCGCTCCACCATGATTGAAACGCTGGACGGCTCCATCATCGCCTTCCAGAACTCCCAGCTCTTCAACAAAAACTTCCGCAACATGACCCGCAACCACAAGTTCGAATGCTCCAAGGTGGAAGTGGGCATCTCCTACGGAACGGATGTGGAGCGGGCGCGCGGCATCATTCTGGAAACGCTCTCCTCCCTGACCTTCCTTTCCAAGGTGAAGAAAACCAGCGTGGTGCTGGACAGCTTTGGGGACAGCTCCGTCAATCTTGGCGTGTGGGTGTGGGTTCCCGTCATGACGAAGGCATCCAGCCTTTCCACCGTGCGGGAAAACATCTATAATGCGTTCAACGAACACGGCATCTCCATCCCCTTCCCCCAGCAGGACCTGTACGTGAAGGAATTCCCCGGCAGGGAACCCGTTCGGGAAAAAGACGGCCCCGCGCAGGAAAACTGAATCTCCACTATAACACAACATCAACCATCCATGTCCGAACCTCTGACTCTCCTCGGCTCACAAAGCTCCTTCTTCACCAGCCCTGACGACGCCAAGCTGGAATCCTTCCCCAACCGCGGCACGCGTCCCTACACCATCACGCTGGACACGCATGAATTCTCTTCCCTCTGCCCCGTCACCGGGCAGCCGGACTCCTGCCACCTGATGATCACCTACGTGCCGGATGAAAAATGCGTGGAAACCAAATCCCTTAAATACTACCTGGCCTCCTACCGCAACTACCCGGCCTTCAATGAACAGATCGTCAACCGCATCACGGATGACCTGGTGGCCGCCATCTCCCCCCGGTGGCTGAAGGTGGAAGGCCGCTTCTCCCCCCGCGGCGGCATCCAGCTCACCGCCATGGCGGAGCACAACCCGGAAAACCGCCCACTTTAACCGTTCTGCCATGGAAACAATGGAAACCGCCGTGCTGCTCAGCGGAGGGCTGGACTCCAGCGTGGCCCTGCACTGGGCGCACCGGAACCACCGCGTGCGGGTGGCCCTTAGCTTTGACTACGCCTCCAACCACGCGGAACGGGAGCTGGAATGCGCCGCGTGGCAGGCCGCCAGCCTGGGCATTGAACACCGCGTCATTGACATCTCCTCCATCTCCGCCCATTTGAAATCCGCCCTCCTCTCCGGCGCGGAAGACATCCCGGACGGCTCCTATGACGAGGAGCTGATGAAGCAGACCGTCGTCCCCTTCCGCAACGGCATCTTCCTGTCCATTGCCGCCGGAGTGGCGGAAAGCTGCGGAGCGCAGCAGCTCGTCATTGCGGCCCACTCCGGGGACCACAGCATTTATCCGGACTGCCGGGAGGAATTCATGGCCGCCATGACGGAAGCCGTCCGCCTGGGGACCTATGCCGGGCTGGGCATCCTGCGCCCCTTCATCCACACCTCCAAGGGCGGCATCGCCGCCATGGGCCATGAACTGGGCGTGGACTTCTCCCGCACCTACTCCTGCTACAAGGGCGCCGCCGTCCACTGCGGCACCTGCTCCACCTGCATGGAACGGCGGGAAGCCTTCAGGGAAGCCGGAATCCCGGACCCGACGGTTTATGCGCCTGCGGCGCAGCGGCCAAATACCGCAGACTGAACCTCAAAGGGAATTCGCGGCTTTGGAGACATCTCATTCCTGATTACCCATCACTTCGGGAAAACGCCCGGAAAGGGTTTTCCGGACTCTTGCCGCCACTTCCTCTTTCCCGGCGTCCGCGTCCACGCGGAGCATCCAGGGTTCATGGATGGAGGCGAATACATTGCGGCAGGCCGCCAGGCCCGCCTCCGTTTCAAACGCGTCGCGTTCCCCGCGGCTCCCGATGCGCTCCAGCGCCACGGAAACGGGAATATCCAGCCAGACCACGGCGTCCGGCACGGGGGCAAACTCCTCATTGGCGGCGCGGATGACGGAAGTATCCACGCCCCGCGCGCCCTGGTAGGCCATCATGGAAAGATAATAGCGGTCCAGCAGCACCCACGCGCCGCGCGCCAGAGCGGGGGCAATCAGCGTCTCCACATGCTCCCGTCTGTCCTTCAGGAATAACTCTACCTCCTCCTCCACGGAGAGGCGGCCCGTCACGGCGGAATCCCGGAGCATCCGGCCCCACTGTCCGCGGGTGGGCTCAAAACTCTGCACCACTTCCAGGCCCTGCCCTTCCAGATGCTTCCGCAACCGGCCGATGTGGGTGGACTTGCCGGTGCCGTCAATGCCTTCAAAGACGATCAGGCGACCCTTTCTCTCTCCGGTGAAACTCATGACTCAAACGTATAGCGCTGTCCCGGCACGGGTGCGATGATGGTGGAATCCGGCATTTTGGCGGAAAGCGTGTCGTGCATCCATTCCACGGCGTCCGGGTCGCCGTGCACCAGAACCACCTGCCTGGGATTCAGCTTCACGGCATAATTAACCAGCGCGTCACGGGTGGCGTGCCCGGAAAAATCAAAACAATCCACCGTGCAATTGCGGCGCACCGGCTGGCCCTTGGGCCGCATCTTCACCAGTTCCCCCGCCGGGGCGGCCCTCAACTGGCCTGCCGGGGAATCCGGATCCGCATACCCCACAAAAAGAATGGCGTTCTTCTCATGCGGAAGAACCTGCTCCGCCATCACGTTGGAGAGCGTATTCTCCGTCATCATGCCGCTGGAAACCACGTAAATATTCCCGGGGGAACACACCAGGGGAGCCTTGCCCTTGCGCGGCAGGGGCATGGTCTTGATCTCCTCCTTCAGCTTGAACTCATGGTCATGCCTGCGGGTCAGCCCGGCAAAACGGTCGTACAGCAGGGAAACCTTGGCGCTCAACCCGCCGAAGTACACGGGCGTATTGGCCGGAATCACCCCCTGCTGCTTGAAACGGTGGATATTGAACAGCATCTCCTGGCTCTTGCCGATGGCGAATACCGGAATCAGTACCGCGCCGCCGCGTTCCAGCGTCTCCGCAATCGCCTTGCCAAACCGCACCATCTCCTCCGGGCGGGAATAATGGGCGCTGCGCTGGAAGCCGCCGCGCGTGCACTCCATGATCAGCGTATCCACGCCGGACTCCGGAAAATCCGCGCCGGGAATCATGCTCTGGTCCTCAAACTGCACGTCCCCCGTGTAAAACACGGTATGGCCGCTCTCGCCCTCCAGCATCACGCCTGCGGAACCCAGGATGTGCCCGGCATCGTAAAACGTGGCCAGCACGTTCTGCCGGAACCCCACGCGGAACACCTCGTTGCAGGACTTGGCATGCCAGGCGTCGCTCAGCCTGTCCAGATCGTTATGGGTGAAAAAGGGATACTCCACAATGCCCAGGTCCAGCCTCTTGGAGCTCATCACATTCACGGAATTGTGCAGCATCACCTCGGACAGGGCGGCGGCGGCGGGCGTCATGAACACATCCGCCGCCGGCTGCTTCTCCTGAAGCACGGGCAGCGTTCCCAGGTGGTCCAGGTGGGAATGGCTTAAAAAAACGGCCTCTACGGAATTGGGCTCCATGGAATCGAAATCCGGCATGGCCGCCAGTCCCTCCCTCTTGGGGTGCATCCCGCTGTCAAGTATGATCCGGGTGCCGTCCATCTCAAGCAAATAGCAATTGGCCCCAATTTCCTCGGCCCCGCTGATATTCGTAAAACTGATCATTATATGCCGCAGGAGAGTACCCCGTGCCCTCCGCCGTGTCAATGCCGCCTTCATGTTTGCGGGAGCAGGACGTTTCCGTTCCCGGAAATGGCCGCGGATCAAGGGAAGAACCGCCCTGCTCCCTATTCCGAAGAATCGTCCGTCCCCAAAAATTCCGGAACCCGTTTGGCCCGGCCATTCCACACAAACGTTCCTACGGCAGTATCATTTCATAATCAATGTAGTCCCCGAAAAAGGCGGTATGGCTTTCGTTCCTCCTTCTCCCGCAGGCCTTGAACCCCACGCTTTCATACATCCGCCGGGCGGGAAGCATCCGGGCATTCGTGGTGACGACTATTTTCCGCGCCTCCTGCCGGGCGATCCGGCGGAGCGCTTCCCGGAGCTGTACCGCGCCGTAACCACGGCCCTTATGGGAGGATATGATGCAATTATGGCCTACTTCCACGTGTTCGGGCATCTTCCTGGGGTCCCATGACGCCAGCCCGGCGGGTCTGCCATTGCAAACAGTGATAAAACCATACCTATCTGCAATCCGGGGGTTATCAAAGAAAAAATCGTCAAACTCCTTCCAGTCCGCCCCGCAGCGATCCTGCCACCGGGAGTCAAAGGAATAGGCGTCCGACAATAATTCAAACAATATCCCGCGGTTAAACTCGGTCACCCTTCTGAAATGAATGTCCATGGCGCCTCCTTGATCAATATTCCGTTATTTTCACGGGAATCCAAACCATTCTTTTTTCCGGATAAGGCTCGTTAATTCAAGTCAAACTTAAAAATTCCCCTGTAAGGGACGGAAACCATTCTTCTCATCTTGCAGCAAGCGTAATTTGGCGCTCCAAGGTTTGCTCCGGAGAACACGCATCCTTTCAAGATAGGCATCCGCTTCCTTCTGCGATTGTTCCGGAACTGACGGATGGTTTTTGATATAAGCCATTCTTGCCTCTAAAGGCACACTGCTTTCCAGAGACGTCCAGAACACATAATCCATGATTTCATATGCCCAGTTTTTCTCCAGAGCCAGCGCCTGATCCTCATCCTTCATCTGTTCCAGAAGTTTGATGGACATTTTCATGGATTTAATAAGGTGATGCTGGTAGCTCTGCAAGACGGCCTCCTGCAACAAAGAAAGATTCCTTGGCTTGTCCTCCACGATCACGGATGGAGAAGCTCCCGCATCACACCAGTGTTTAGGATACCCTGCCTTTCCCCGTGGAATCAGCACAGGGATAATCCCGGAGCATCCCATCCCCGTTGCAGGAGTGAACTCTACAGACTTCCTTTCAAATGCCACGGTTATTGGCACAGGCAGCTTATGGCCGTTGAGAGAAAGAATATCTATTTCCCATGTATCCCGTTCGCGGATGGTTCCTGAAAAATAGGCGGGAGCCACGTGCGGAGATTCGCCATACACGGAAGAGTTAATCCGTTCCTTGAGTCCGTCAGGGACGTTGCTCCCATTCTCTCCGGCTTGCAAAGGCGGCAATGCCGTTCCCGACAACATGCACAGGAAAAACAAAAGCCACTTGTTCATCAGGTAATTCCAGCATACCGGAAAGTAAAACGCAACAAGATTCGGTGAGGCGCGAGAGTTCCGCACGCAACCCGTCCTTTCCCTTGTCGCTGCTTTCTCCGATGGAAGATCATACTGTCCATGCCTTCCGGGATTTGCCTGAATCACATTCCTTTCTACCGGTTTGCATGTCATGAGGAGGTATCCGGGAAAGGTTCTTTCCTGATGCAACGTAATTGCCGTCAACAACCCAGCCCCTGCCGAACAATGGAAAACCTGGCTCCTGCGGCATCCGGGAATTGCTCTGGACGCCGCCGGGAGCGCATGAGATAATTTTTATGTCACCCTTCCAAGCCCTCATGAGCAGCAAGCTTCCCATTCCGCCCCAAGGCCCCAAACAGCAATTGCTGGCCAGGGCCGTCAATTATTTCCGCAGCCGGGAAGGAGAACCGCGCCTGTTTACCAAACGCAAGCTTGTTCTTCTTATCCTGACGGCGCTCTATGCCTTTTCCCCCATTGACCTGATTCCGGACTTCATTCCCGGAGTAGGCCAGATAGATGACCTGACCGTCATCGCCTTTGCGTTCCTGGCCATGTTCCTGCCTCCCATCAAGAAGGACGGCTCCCATGAAGACCCGGAACCCTGAGCTTACCGCCCGTACAGCTTTTCATGAGTGATTCCCCGCCATCCTTTCTCCATTCCCCCTCCGTCGTCGCCCTGGTGAAAGGGGCCGTTCTGATCGGAGCGCTGGCCGTCGTGGTCTGGGGCGTCCGTTCCTGCCTGACGGCTCCGGTGGAAAAACCGATGGAGGTGGCGGAAAAATTGATTGAGGCAGGCAGGGAGCTGGGGCTGACGCTGATCAACAAGGGTTTTTCCACAGATCACGGCGGCGTGGCCCTGATCGTGCAGAAGGATGAAAAAGTAGCCAACCTGGTTACCGTGGAACGGACGTTTGATTATGAATACCGCTATTCCACCACCTGGTGGTGGAGCAAAAAGACGCTGGTCCTGAAAGCGGCCTACCGCGCCCACGGGGGCATTGACCTGGAAGGGCCCGAGCCGCTCCGGATCATCATTCCTGCGGAGAACAAGGGTCCCATCACCGCGGAAGGTCTTCACGGAAAACTGATTTCCTGCGAGATGGTGGAAGGCTCCCTCCGCGTCGTGAGGGATGACGCCGGAATCTGGAACAGGCTTACCCCGGAGGACTCCGCCATCGCCGTCAACCAGTTGAATGAAAGCGCCCGGAAGCACATCATGGAGAGCGATTTAAAACGCCAGGCGGAAGAAAATTTCATGCGCCGCCTCCGGGAAGAAGCCCGGCAGCCGGAAGAACAGCCCGGAAAAGACCGCTGGTTCTGATGCATGCCCATGGAGCGCAGCTTCCCATTCCGTTCTTTTATCTTGCCAAAACAGTCTGCGTCCTATAAAGGAACGCACGTCATGGCCCATTTAACATTCACCCCTCCCACGGACGGCGCAGCCGTCACCATGCAGAACGGCAGGCTTTGCGTTCCGGACAGGCCCGTCATCCCCTTCATCATCGGTGACGGAACCGGGCCTGAAATCTGGGCGGCGGCTTCCCGGGTGATTGACGCGGCCGTGAAGAAGGCGTACCAGGGCAAGCGTTCCATCGCCTGGTATGAAGTTTTTGCCGGGCAGAAGTCCTTTGACAACCTGGGAACCTGGCTTCCCAACGAGACGGTGGAAGCCTTCCGCACGTACCTGGTAGGCATCAAGGGGCCCCTCACCACCCCGGTGGGCGGCGGCATCCGCAGCCTGAACGTCACGCTGCGGCAGGATCTGGACCTGTTCGTCTGCCTGCGCCCGGTGCGTTATTTTAACGGCATTGAAACACCCGTGAAAGCTCCGGAGAAGGTGGACATGGTCGTTTTCCGGGAAAACACGGAGGACATTTACGCCGGAATCGAGTTCAAGGAAGGCTCCGAGGAGGCCAAGCTGTTTTTCGACACCATGAACCGCATCTTCCCGGACCGCATGAAGAAGGTGCGCTTCCCGGAAAGCTCCGGCTTCGGCATCAAGCCCGTTTCCCGGGAAGGCACGGAGCGCCTGGTGCGCGCCGCCATTGATTACGCCGTGGAGAACGGCCGCAAGAGCGTCACGCTGGTGCACAAGGGCAACATCATGAAGTTCACGGAAGGCGGCTTCCGCGACTGGGGGTACGACGTCGCGCGCCGGGAATACGGCGCGCAGCCCATCGGAGACGGCCCCTGGATGAAGCTTCCCAACGGAATCGTGGTCAAGGACTGCATTGCAGACGCCTTCCTTCAGGAAATCCTGCTGCATCCGGAAAACTTTGACGTGGTAGCCACGCTGAACCTGAACGGGGATTACATTTCCGACGCGCTGGCGGCGCAGGTGGGCGGCATCGGCATCGCCCCCGGCGGCAACATCAATTACCTGACGGGCCATTCCATCTTTGAAGCCACGCACGGCACCGGCCCCAAACTGGCCGGACTGGACAAGGCCAATCCCAGCTCCGTCATCCTGTCCGCGGAAATGATGCTGCGCTACATGGGCTGGACGGAAGCGGCGGACCTGCTGATTCAGGCCATCGACCGGGTGATCGCCGCAAAAACCGTCACGTTCGACCTCGCGGAAATGATTCCCGGCTCCACGGAACTTTCCTGCTCCGCCTATGGCGACAAGCTGGTGGAAGCCCTGAGCTGACCTTTTCCCCGGCCACTTTCATCCGGCTGCCTTCCGGCACACTGTGCGGAGGGCAGCCCTTTTTTTGCAGGGGAACCGGTATCCGCGCCATTCCCATCAAACATTTCAAATACCATCCCATGAAAAAGAGCATGAACAGAATGAACATCATCTGCCTTGGAGTCAGGGACATGAAGAAGGCCCTGCAATTTTACCGTGACGGGCTCGGTTTTAAAACGGACGAGGCGGGCGACCACCCGGACGTTGTCTTTTTCAGCACTCCCGGCACGAAGCTGGAACTGTATCCGCTGGATTTGCTGGCAAAAGACATCAACGAGGAGAATCCTCCCCCCATCGGTTCCGGATTCGGAGGAATCACGCTTGCCTATAACGCAAAAACGAAAGAGGAAGTGGTTGAAGTCATTGAACTGGCCCGGAATGCGGGGGCCAGGATCGTAAAGGAACCCCAGGACGTTTTCTGGGGTGGCTTCCACGGCTATTTTGCGGACCCGGACGGCTATTACTGGGAAGTCGCCTGGGGGCCGAACGATGAATTTGACGACCGGGACATGCTCGTCCTGTAACCGGAATTTATTTAAATAAAAGGGCTGACGCTCCATATCCAGGCAACGGCAGACCGCAATGTTCCCTGAGGAACGGCGTCATTCCTTCAAGGCCGCCGCTCTCGTCCGGCCGCTCTCCTTTTCCGTCAGTTCATAGGGTTCCGGCGGATGGCGTCTATCTGTTCCGGCGTATAGGCCGCCTTTTCCAGGCCGCCGAACTGGCGGCGCAGGAACGTGAGCAGGTTCGCCAGGTCACGGGAATCCGTAACGCCGGGCGGCAGCATGGTGGAATCCCATTCCTTCCCGTTCACCGTGATCGGTCCGGTAAGCCCCTGGAGGATGATCTTCACGATTTCCGCGTCAGGTTTTTCCTTCAGCCATTCGGACCCGGCCAGGGGCGGATAGGTCACCTTGTCCCCCATGCCGTCGTTACCGTGGCAGATGGCGCATTTGGAAAGGTACACGCCCCTGCCCTTTTCCATGACAGCGGCGGCACGGGCCTTTTTCAGGCGCTCCATGTCCACGGCGGGAGGATGGGCGGCATAATCCGGATGAATGTGTGACAAGGCCGGGAAGGAATGGATCCGGTCACGCTTCACGGAGGGCTCCACTCTCCGGAGGGAAGCCAGGTAGTTCAGCAGCCGCTCTCCCCGCGGGGACGGAACCAGCTCCCGGCCCTGCTCCATCCGGACAGGCAGGGCAGCCGTGGAAGGGGCATTCCCCTCCACCGGGCGTTCCTCAAACAGGCCGGGCATGGCGGGGCACACGGTCCAGGGCTTTTTGAACTGCGCTTCCCGCGGGTTGTACAGATGCAGGGCCAGCCATTCCCGCACCTGCGCGGCCCGGAGCGTGCCGCCGGATACGGCGTCTTCATATTCCAGCCTTCCGGCGGCGTATTCCGCCGCATTGCTCAGGTCCGGGCCTATGGCCGCCACGCCGGCCTGCGGAGCCCCTTCCCTGTTGAATTCGGCATCCATGTCTTCAGGTTCACTGACGCGGTAGGGAAAATCCGGGTCCGTCCCGCGGTCGATCGCCGTCTGCCAGTCCCTGCCGGACATGGAACGCCGGATCATCTGCGTATGGCACAGGGCGCACCCCTCCGCGGCATAAATCCGGGCTCCTTCCGCGTCCTGGACGGGCCGCCTCACCTCCAGGGAATCCGGGGCCGGGGCATGCAGCAGCACGGCGGCGGCCGTCACCAGCGCAAGCGCCGCAAAAACGGTAAAGACGGAAAAAAGGCGCCCGGTCACCGGAGTTCCCGTTTCCGGCGCTCCGGCCTCCGCACGCGCCGGACGCCACAGGCAAAGACTCCCCGCCAGGCACAGCGCCATGGCGGCGGCATGGACGCAGGCCGCCATGCCCACCCAGCCGCTCATCAATTCCGCTCTCCGGGCCACGGGAAAGGCCTGCACGTCCACCGCGGCGACCACGCCCACGGCATAAGCCAGCAGCACGCCGCAAACGCCCGCAGAAAACAGCCACCATGCCACGGGAAACCGTGCGGGGCCTTTCCTCCCGGCCATCATCAGCACGCCCGCGCCCAGCATCACCCATAATTCCGCCTCATGCCACGCGGACAGGGAGAATTGCATCAGTTCCGGCCAGGAGCCGGAGAGAACATTCCACGCCGCCAGCAAGGCGAGCACGGAGCAGCCGGCTTTCAGCCAAGTTCCCATTCCCGGTTCCGGACACGGTTTCATCCAAAGCCTTGCGGCCATCAGCACGGCGGGAAGCGCGGCGCACCAGGCCCAGACCGCTCCCGCTTCCACCAGCGCCCACGGCACCGGAAAACCGCGGAGTCCCGCCAGGCCGCCAATCACCGGAGCCGCCAGCAACACCACGGCCATCCAGACAGACAAAATGCGGAACATCCGGCCCTGCGCCGCGTTCATGCGGAGGGCCGCCGCACCCAGCGCGGCAAACATCAGCCCGCAGGACAGGGAGCCGCCCAGGGAGGAGGCGTCCAGCAAGCCGTTCATGGACAGGGCCTGCGTATGCCCCAGCATCAGGAGAGCCGCCGCCACGCAACCCGCGGAAGAACTGAACAGCAGGCGCACGGGCCAGGGAAAGGGCTTGAACCACGCGGCGCACGCCATTCCGGCGGAAAGGAGGGCAAAAACCGGGCAAACCCACCAGTCAAAAGGCATCAGGAGGAGGCCGCTCCCGTCTCCCGCGGCTATCGTCCCCAGCCCCAGCAGGACGCAGGCATGCCAGAGCCATTCCGCGGGTTTCAGCCATCGCCCCCCAGGTCCCGCCATGAAAGAGAACAGGACGGGGAGAGCCCAGCCGTACACCAGGGCGCCGTAAAAGGCGAACATGAGCCGCCCCGCCGGCCAGGGGAGCGGAGCCCCCGCCACCAGTCCGGAGGCATGGACCAGGGACCACGCCAGCCCCAGCACGCAGGCCGCCGCCAGCCAGAACAGGGGCAGCCACTCGCCCGGACGGCGGCGGAACAGGGAGGAAACGGAGGCGGAAAGGTTCATCGTGATTCGGGAAATACCCTGCGGACGCTCAAGGCCCCCAGGAAGGAAAAACAGCAGATGGAGCCCATTACCCCCAGGAGCAGGACCAGGGGGACCCACGTTCCCCACGCATCCGGGGCCAGCCCCAGCCCGGGGCCAAACATCCAGCACGCTTCCAGCAGGGAACCGAGCAGAATACAGACGCTGACAGCGGCCAGCGCAGACGGGCGGCGCCTCAACGCGGGAAAGAGCAGGACCAGGAAGGGCAGCAGCAGTTCCAGCCCCAGCGCCACGGGCAGAAGCCCGGACCAGCCGGAGGATGCGGCGTCATAAAAGGCCATTTCATCAGGAATGGAGGCGTACCAGGTAATCATGTACTGGGAGTACGTGATGTACGCCTTCACCAGCACCATGGCCATCAGCATGCCGCCCAGGCGGGGCCACGGCAGGCCTTTCCCCCCGTCCAGTTTCCTCAATCCCGCGGCGGCCAGCACGGCGAAGGCCAGGGAAACCAGCAGGACGCAGGCAATCATGTACACGGGAAACATGGAAAGAACGGGGTTCCCCACGCCTCCCAGCAGGTCAAAGCCCAGCACGCCCAGCACCATGACGGCGGCAATCATGCAGAAGGCCGCCGCTCCCCTGTGGAAGGAGGGCTGCCATACCTCCTTTTCCGCGGCCAGCACGGCCCACACCTGGGCCATGCTCCAGGCCAGCACCACCATGATGCCCATGCGCACATACAGCCACGCCGGATTCCACCATGAGGCATCCGTCAAATCCAGCACGCCGAAGGCTTGGACGCCGGGCAGGGAAACATCCGCCACGCCCCAGTACCGCGCCGCTTCTGGAAAAATCACGGTGGTCAGGCAGCCGGCCGTACCCGCCAGCACCAGAACGCCGGGCAGGAAGCCCCAGCATCCCGCCGCCAGCACGCGCCTCAGTTCAATGCCCCAGCGGGCGCCCGTCACGGAAGACAGGCAGAGCCAGAACAGCGTGCCCAGGCACACTCCGGCCCCCAGGACGCCCACGGCCATTCCGGCGATGGCAAACGGCTTTCTCAATTCCTGGAGCCGCTCCCCGGCTACCGTCATGTCATCCCACGGCATGGCCGTGAAGGACTGGCGCATCAGCACGCACCAGAGCAGGACGGAGATGATCCACAGGGCGAGGGCGGCGGAACGCCCGGCCCAGCCGAATCCCGGCCTGTCCCGGCGTTCCGTTCCGGTTGATGATGTATTTCTGTTCATGGACGGTGTTCCTCCTGTTTCATCAAGTTTTGCTCCTCCGGGGGACCCGGCAGCGCCTGAAGCTGGCGGATGAACGCCACCAGGCACCAGATTTCCCGCGCTGTGAGAATGTTCCCGAACGCGGGCATGTTCCCCTGCCCCAGCCGGATGCTCCGGAACATCTTTCCGGGAGAATAGGCGGCATACTTTTCATCCCGGAAGGAGCCTATCTGCGGGTAGGTGTCATAGGCGGCCATGCTGCCGCGCCCGCTGCCATCCGCTCCGTGGCAAACGGCGCAGTGGGCCAGATACAGCGCGCGGCCTTCCGCCAGCACATCACGGTTGCGGGAAACGCCGCCCAGTTCCAGAGGCATGGAATCCTCCTCCCCGCCCTGCATGCGGCCTGAAGAAAAATAGGAGCCGTCCGCGGCAAAGGAATCCCGGCCGCCCCCGCGCTCCATGGGCGCCCCGCCCAGGGAGCGGGCCACGGCGCGGGGCGGCGTCAGGCGCACATTGCGGCCTGCGGGGGTGAAGACGGGCTCCTGCACCTGCTGGGCGTCCGCCAGCGGACGCTCGTTCATATTGTCAAACAAATGGGGAACGGGATTCCTGCCACCGCCGTCCCGCACCAGGAACCAGGCCGCCCCCAGCACCGCCAGGGCGGCGACCGCCACCACGCCGCCTCTCATGACGGCCCCCCTTCCGCATGGACATGTTCGCTCGCCTCCGGCAAGAGGGACGCGGCCAGGGCGGCGGAAGCCCCTTCCCTGCCGCCCTCCAGCAGAATGAAGTAACCGTCCCCGTGCTCGTCCGTTCTGAAAAAGTCACATTCAAACGCCCAGTCGTTCCACCTGGGGAGGACGGCCCCTTTCAGGAATCCGGCGGCGGTCAGGAGCCCTGCTCCCAGCAGCGTCCCTTCAAACAGGGGCGGAACGTACGCGGGCCAGTTATCCCAGCCCTGCACCCTGCCCTGGGTCACCAGGGGGTCCGCACGGAACTGCGTCCAGTAAAGCCACAGCGCCACAGCCAGGAACCCGCACAGGGCGCCCGCCACGGCCCACAGGCGCACGCCTGCGCCCACGGCCCTCCCGGCATGGCGGTTGGCAAGCCGCACGGCGGCGCAGGGATAGGGCGCGCAAACCTCCCAATGCACGCCTTCCTCCTTCACCAGCTTCCTGACGGCCTGGTAAAGGTCTTCTTCCGACCGGAAAGAAAGCACCCAGCCGGAGGTGATGCGCCTCTTCTTCATGCGCCGCCCTCCTTGTTCAGGGACTGCTGTTCCCGCACGTCGCACAGGGAAAAGAACGGCGTCACGCGCACCAGCACCATGTACAGGGCCGTGAACAGCCCCGCGCTCCCGGCCATCATCGCCAGATCCGTCAGGCTGGGGGAATAATCGCCTATGTTGGCGGCCAGCAGGGACGCCTTCAGGGAATTCACGACAATCCAGAAACGTTCCATCCACATGCCCGCCAGCACGCCCAGGGCCACAACGGCAATCACCCAGCGGCTGGTGCGCAGGGAGCGGAACCAGAACAGCTGGGGCAGCAGCACGTTCCCGGAGATCATGGCGGCCATGAATAAGGCATTGACCGGATTCCTGCCCGGGAACAGCTCCGGGGCGCCTCCGTTCAGCAGAACGGCCATGTGCTCCCAGAGATACATGGCCCCCATCACCAGGCTCAGCGCCAGGACAAACCGGGAACTCAAATCCAGAATGGCGGGGGTGATGGCCTGCCGGACGCCGCTGCCGGACATCAGGCGGCGCACCCCCAGCAAAATCAGCTGGACCATGGCCATGCCGCTTAAAATGGCCCCGCCCACAAAATAAGGGGGAAAAATGCTCTGGTGCCAGCCCGGCACCTGCGTCACGGAAAAGTCAAAGCTCACCACGGAATGGACGGATACCACCAGGGGAGTCAGGACAGCCGCAAAAAGCAGGCTGGCCTTCTCATAGGCGCGCCACTGGCGGCCCGTTCCCTGCCAGCCCAGCGCCAAACGGCCGTACCGCCGCCGCAGGCGCCCCGTGCAGCAATCCCGCAGCAAGGCGAAATCCGGCACCAGGCCGATGTACCAGTACAAAACGGAGAGCAGAAAATAGGTGCTGACGGCCATCACGTCCCACATCAGGGGGGAGGCCATGTCCGGCCAGATGCCGCTCACCTCCGGCAGCGGGGAGGCCATCCACGCCATCCAGACGCGCCCCACGTGCACCACGGGAAAGACGGCGGCGCAGATGACCGCGCACAGCGTCATTTGTTCCGCTCCGCGGGCGATCGGACTTCTCCAGGACTGGCGGGTCAGCAGCAGGACGGCGGAAATCAGGGTGCCCGCGTGGCCCAGGCCTATCCAGAAGACGAAGTGCACGATGTCCAGCCCCCATACCACGTTATTGTTCAGCCCCAGCACCCCCACGCCTTCCGCGGCAATGCGCCAGGAACTCCACCCCACGCCCCACGCCGCCAGCAAGGCGCTGGCAAGGAACACGCACCACCACACAGGCCCCAGCGGCTTGCGAACCTCCGCCAGCATGGTCTTCACCGGAACGGCGGCGGAAGAAACGGCTGGTGCTGGTCTGGTCATCATCTGCATGGGCGGAAGCTCGTTAGAGCTTACTTGAGTGCGTTTTTCCGTCAATTCAAAAGGGGAAGGCACGTGACATGACGCGCGGTTCCCGTCAATGGCGGCGTTATGGAATATCATGCGGAGTGAAAGCCCGGATTCTTTCAAAAAATCTGTTACCCGTCATGCCTCCGCTGCGCTGCGGTAACAATTCAGGCACGAAGGCCCGGAAACCGCCTTTGCAGTTGGACGGAAAGAAAATCTTGAAGTTCCAATCCTCCCTTCCCGCCCTCACAAACATTCAAATGGCTGGAATTCCCCCAGACGGCATTTTAAGATGGGCCGCGCATGGACATAAGCACGCTGAATTCCGGAGCCCTGATCAGACACCCTGCCCGCGGACTGCTCCTCGGGACCGGGCCGTTCCGGGAATCAGCCGCGCCCCCGGAAGACGGTCCCGCCTTTTACGTCAACACGTTCCGGCTGGACGACCCGCACCCCTGGAAGGTACCCTCCGCCCTCCACTCCATTCCGGAACCGGAAGGCGCCCTGCCCCCCGCTCCGGAAATCCGGTGGACGGAGCCGTCACCGGACGCGTACGCCCAGGTTTTTGCGGAAATCATTGAACAGATCGCTTCCGGGCATCTGGTGAAAAGCGTTCCCGCCACGCCCCAGTTCGGAGAAATGGAGGCACCCCATGTTCCCCGTGAGCTCATCCTGCGGGCCATCAACGGCTCCACGGTGCATTACCCCTATGCCTGGTGGACGGAGCGGGAAGGCTTCTGCGGAGCCACTCCGGAAACCCTGTTCCACCAGCAGGACCGCCGCCTGACGACCATGGCCCTGGCCGGAACGGCGCGCCCGGAGGACGAGTGGGTGTTCATCAATGACGACAAGGAAATCCGCGAACATGAAATCGTGGCCGGGAGCATCCTTTCCCGCCTGTCCCCGTACGGCAGCGTCACCAGAACGCCCCGCGGCGTGCTGAACCTGGATACCCTGATTCACTTCGTCACGTACCTCACCCTGGAGGCGGACGCTCCCATGCCCCCGGACCACTGGATACGGCTGCTGCACCCCACCCCGGCCCTGGGGTCCCAGCCCCGCACGGAGAAGACGCTGGCCCAGCTGGATGACTGGCGTTCACGCCTCCGCTGCCCGGCCCATTTCGGCGCCCCCTTCGGATTTCTGGAGGACGGGGACTTCTTCTGCCTGGTGGGCATCCGGTCCCTGTACTGGCAGGGGCAGCGGCTCGCGCTCTGCACCGGGGGCGGCGTAGTGGCCTCCTCCACGCTGACGCATGAATGGCGGGAGCTGAAATTAAAGAGGGACACCGTCAGGCACAGTTTCCAGCTTCCTTGAGCTTTCCGTCCGCCCTTCCTGCGGAAAGGTCTTATTCCTCCGTCCAGCTTACGGAAAGAGTTTCAAATTTGGCCCTCACCGGGATTCTCCACACCCGGCCGTCCCTGGCCACGCCGCTGCACGGAATCCCGTCCATCAGCGCGCTGACGAAAATCCCTGCCGGCAGGCCGTGCAGAACCACCTCCGCGGACTCATGGAACGCGCAGGGATCCCCCTCGCACTTCCAGTCCAGTTCCAGGGAGCTGGAGCCGCCGCGGTAAAGGAATTCATGCACGGCGCATTCCCCGTTCCTGTACCCGTAGCCGTCGCCCGCGTCTTCATACAGGTGGGAGGCTGTTTCCTCCTCCGGCGCCCACCAGACGTCCAGCGCCAGCGGGGGCCTGGACAGCTCGCCCACGTGCTGCTGGACGGGCCAATGAGGCACTACCGCCCCGCCGCGGACGTACACGGGGAGGAAGGAAAGCGGGCACTTCACCCACACGTCCTTTCCGGTGTCCTTCATCAGGCTGTCCGTGTGGTAGGAATACCAGACGCCCTCCGGAATGTACAGGAAGCGCCCTCCCTCCTGCGGCTCATGAATGGGGACAACGTACAAATGGTCTCCAAGGAAGTATTCCGCTCCGCGCCAGTAGGTATCCCGGTTCTCAAAGCATTGGAGCGCCAGGGAGCGCAGCACGGGCATGCCCGTTTCCGCATAACGCCGGAACTGGGTGTAAATATAGGGAAGAAGGCGGTACCGCCCTTCAATGGCGGCCTTCACGTATCCGGTCACCTCCTGGCCGAACACCCAGGGTTCCTGCCCGCCGAATTCCCCGGAGGAATGATTGCGGAAAAGGCCTTGGAACGCGGCCATCTGCATCCAGCGGCAGAACAGCTCCGGCGTGGGGTGGCCCATGAAGCCCCCCGCATCCGCCCCCGCAAAGGAAATGCCGGAGGCGGCAAGCCGCTGGCACTGGAAGTTGGCCAGCTTCAAATGCTCCCAGTTGGAACGGTTGTCCCCCGTCCAGGTGGCGGCGAAGCGCTGCAGTCCGGCAAAACCCGCGCGGGACAGCAGGAAGGGGCGCCTGTCCGGCGCGTGGCGCTTCATGGCCAGCCAGGAGGCCTCCGCCATGCACTGCCCGTAAATGTTGTGGGCCTTCTCATGGGAACAGGGCATGCCGTCATATTCATGCCGCGTATCCATCGGGAACGTGCGGTCCGGAAAAATAACCGGCTCATTCATATCGTTCCAAAGTCCGCGCACGCCCACCTCCTGAAGGTCATGCTTCAACAGGTCCGCCCACCAGCTCCGGACGGCAGGGGCCGTGAAATCCGGGAAATTGCAAAGCCCCGGCCAGACCTCCTCCGACAAAAGGGCGCCCTCCGCACGGCGGCAGAAATAATTCCGTTCCAGGCCCTGCGCCCAGACCGGATTGGCCGGGTTGATCTTCACGCCGGGGTTCACGATCAGGACCGTCTTCACCCCGTCCTCCTCCAGGGAGCGGACCATTCCCGCCGCATCCGGAAAATTGTACTTGTCCCACGTGAACCCCTCCTTCTTCTCCATGTAATGGTGGTCCAGATGGATGGCGTCACACGGTATGCCCAGGTCCCGGAACCGTTCCACCAGGTTGTACACGGCCTTGTCCGGGTAATAGCTCCATTTGGACTGGTGGTAGCCCAGGGCCCACAGCGGCGGCAGTTCCGGCGTGCCGGTAAGGCGGGTGTAGGCGGCCACGATGTCCAGCGGGCGGCGGTCGTAAATGAAGTAGTAATTCATCAGGCCCCCGAATGAACCGAAGGTCAGCACCTTTTCATCCGTGGCGCCGAAGTCGAAGTAAGAGCGGCACGTATTGTCAAAAAGCAGGCCGTACGCCTTCCCGTCCCGAAGGCTCAGGAAAAACGGGATGCTCTTGTACAAAGGGTCGGACTCCTCATGAAAATCATAATGGTCCGCCCCCCACATGGAAAAATACTTGCCCCGCAGGTTCAGGGCGCAGGGCTTGTCCCCCAGGCCGAAGAAGTGCTCCGTTTCCTGGAGTTTTTTCCGTATCCACACGCGGGCGTCCCCCGTCCAGTCCTTGGACTCCCGGCCAAAGCCTCCTTCATCCGCCAGCAGGGGTTCATCCGTGACAAGATCGTAAAAATCCACCTTTTGCTCCTCCGTGCGGATGCGTATCCGCAACAGGGACGTTTCAATGACATGCACTCCCGCTTCGTCATGCTCCCGGATTTCCGCTCCCGGGGCCTCGTACGCGGGGCTCACGGCATAACTGGGTTCGTCCTCCGGCACCGGTCCGGTGAAGTACGTCACACGGACAATTCCGGCGTCCGCAATGCACACGCTGAGAGTTATTTTAGAAACGGCATTCGTGTACTCCCACTTGACCAGACGCCCCCGGAGAGGAGGCGTTTTCCGCTTTTCAGGGATGTTGGAAAAGGAACGCATGGAAGCCAAACAGAAGAAAGTATCAAGGGTGTTCGATTCAGATTAAACCCATTTTATGACGAACGCAAGATTGAACTAAACCAGCGCTTTTCTTTTCATTATTAAGACAAAATTACTAATATTCGTCTAGACCACACATGAAAAATCTGATTTTATTGCCTTGGTGCACAACACGGCATGGCGCCGCATCCTTCCCGACACCGACAACCCACATCAACCAATGAGCACAATCCGAGTTCTTACATTAGGATGGGAATTCCCACCCCTGGTTAACGGGGGGCTGGGCATTGCCTGTCTTGGCCTTTCCAAGGCGCTGGCAAAAAAAGTGAATTTAAGGGTGATCGTTCCCAAGGCCGATCCCTCCGCCCTTTTCGACGGGTTCCAGCTCACTGGCCTCAACAATGTCTCCTACCGGGAAGTGGAGCAGGTGGACCAGAAATATTCCTATGACAGCTTCGCCCTGGTGGAGCACGCCCCCATTGAACTGGACCCCTACACTACGGTGGAAGGGGAGTCCGGCACGGTGCAGTTCACCAAGGAAGGCCGCATCACCTTCTCCAAGACTCATGAAGCGGACCTCCAGCTTTTCAAGAACAAGGAAGACCTCTATGCCGGAGATCTGGCCCTGAAAGTCATCCAGTTCTCCAAAATAGCGGTGAAAGTGGCCATGCAGCAGGATTTTGACGTCGTTCACGCCCATGACTGGATGACCTACCTGGCCGGGGTGGAAGTGAAAAAAGCCACGGGCAAGCCCCTGGTGGTGCATCTGCACGCCTCCCAGTTTGACCGCGCCGGAGCGGATGCCCGCGGCTGGATTTACGACATTGAGAAATTCGGCATGGAACAGGCGGACGCCGTCATTCCGGTCAGCAAGTACACGGGCACCATCGCCAGCGGGCACTATGCCATTGACCCCCACAAGATTTTCCCCATCCACAACGGAGCGGACCCCGTCAAGGTGTTCAAGGGAAAGAAAAAATTCCCGGAAAAGCTCGTGCTCTTCCTGGGGCGCCTCACGGCGCAGAAAGGCCCGGGCTTCTTCCTGCAAATCGCCGCCAAGGTGCTGGAGCAGACGGACGACGTGCGCTTCGTCATGGCCGGCACCGGGGAAAAACTCCGCCAGTTGATTGAATCCGGCGCGTTCAAGGGCGTGGGGGACAAATTCCACTTCACCGGGTTCCTGAACAAGGACAAGGTCAATGACCTGCTTTCCATCACGGACATCTACTGCATGCCGTCCGTCTCGGAACCCTTCGGCCTTTCCGCCCTGGAAGCCGCCCAGTTCAACATCCCCGCCGTCATCTCCAAGCAGTCCGGCGTGGCGGAAGTCATGAAGGGAGCCCTGAAGGCGGACTTCTGGGACGTCAACAAGATGGCGGAACACATCGTGCACCTTTGCACGGATGAGGAACTGTACCGGAAAGTGGTGGAACAGAGCACGGAGGACATCAAGGCCTCTACCTGGGACGCCGCCGCGGACAAGGTCATCCGGGTTTATGAACATGTGCTGAACCGCTGAAAACCATCCTTTCAACCCACCCGATAACTTACAGCCCTCTCCCCCCGTCCAATGAGCAATATCTCCCTCACTTTCGTGGCACACCAGCCCAATCGGCTGATTCATTACGATTTCTTCAAAATTGGAGAACACGCCTTTTATGAAGATGACGATCTGAATGCCCGCGTGCTCAGCACGGTGGCGGAACGCTGTTATTTCCCGGCCACCCGGCTGATGAAGCAGCTCATTGAACTGACGGAGGGCAAATTCCGTTTCGGGCTGGCCCTCAGCGGCGTCATTCTGGAACAGGCCCTGTACCACAGGCCGGACCTCATCGCCGCCTTCAAGGAACTGGCGGAAACCGGCTGCGTGGACTTTCTGGTGATGCCGTACTACAACTCCCTGGCCTCCGTCTATTCCCCCCAGGAATTCGCGGAACAGATTGAAGAACACCGGGAGCTTCTCAAAAAACTTTTCCACCGGGAATCTGACGTGCTGATGAACACCGGAATGCTTTACTCCAACGCCATTGCGGCGCAGGCGGAAACGCTCGGATTCAAGGGAATCATGGCGGACGGCAACCCCGCCATGCTCAAAGGATTCACCAGCAATGAAGTATTTCTGGCTCCGTGGGTGTACAACACCACCACCATCTTCCGCAACCGGGAACTCTCCAATGACCTGGCGATCATGCGGACCGATCCGGAATGGCCGGAATATCCCCTTCCCCCCACCACCTTCGCAGACTGGCTGACGCACCAGCAGGGCAGCGTCACCACCCTGTCCATGGACTATGAAACGCTTGGCGAACGCCAGTCCGACGCTACGGGCGTCTTTGAATTCTGGCGCACCATGATCCTCTCCTGCGTGGATGCGGGCAACCGGTTCATGACCCCGTCTGAAGTAGTGCAGGAAATCAAACCCGTCTCCGTCTGTGAATGCACCCAGGAAATGACCTGCTCCACCTTCGGAACCATGTCCCACTGGAACGGCAACGTCATGCAGGATGAAGCCATCCGCAAAATCTACCGGCTGGAAAAACCGGTAAAGGCCGCCGATGACAAGGACCTTACCCACGTCTGGCGCAAGCTTCAGAGTGCGGACCACTTCCATTACATGCAGAAGGAAAACTCCTTCACCCCGTATGCCTCCGCCTTTGACGCGTACATCTACTACATGAACGCTCTGGCGGACCTGCAAATCCGGGTCAAGCGGGAATCCCGGAAACCCGTTCCGGCGGTAGCTTCCTAACCTCCTGGTCCGTGCCTCCCTGGCCCGTTTGGAGCGCAGCAAAAGCCTTTGCAGCAATAAAAATCCCCGTGCGTTCTCACGGAACGCACGGGGTCAATCAGGAAATCCGTCCTTCTGATATATCCGGTTTCACGGCTGCCGCAAAGCTTGCAGCGCGCCGGAAGGCTAATACTCCACAGCCAGGCGCTTCAGCTTGTTGCGCAGGGTAATCTTCTGGGCGGAGGAAACGCGCTCCACAAACAGGATGCCGTTCAAATGGTCGCATTCGTGCTGCAGGCACCTGGCCAGCAGCCCGTTGCAGTCAATCGTCACTTCCCTGCCGTCTATCAGAAGTACCGTGGCTTTGACAAAATCCGGCCGCACGACGGAAGCGCGGATCTTGAGCACGCTCAGGCAGCCTTCATGGAAGGGGTGCATGGGACCGTAAGGCTCCAGAACGGGATTGGCAAACATCAGGGGCATGATGTCGGACAACTTCTTGTCTTCCCCGTTCACCTTCAGCCACGTCACGGACTCTTCCTCCTGCGGAATGTCAATCACCACCAGTTGCACGGGAATGCTCACCTGCGGTGCCGCCAGGCCGATTCCCTCCGCGGCGTACATGGTTTCCAGCATGTTTTCCGCCAGGGCCTTCAGGCCTTCGTCAAAATGTTCCACGGGACGGCATTTTTCCTTCAATACCGGATTTCCATACTGTGCTATTTCCAATAACATTGGGAGGGGGAAGTGTTATATGTTAAGGCGTTTACTGTGCGCCGGACTTGTTGATTTCTATTCTGGCAGGAACATCCCCCGCGTCAATACCCACAGATGTCAGCGCATCCCAAATGCCTACAATGACGCCAAACTCCGCCTTTTTATCAACATCAAGCTGTAATTTGACCTCCGGATTTTCCTTCTTCAGCGCTTCCAGCGCGGCAGCCAGTTCCTTCATTTCCACCAGGTTACCATTCAGGGAAATGGAGGATTCCCCCGTCACGGCCAGCACGGCCCGCTGTTCCGAGGAAGGAGCCCCTTCCATGAATTCCGCGCCGGGAACGTCTATCTTCAGCAGGGACTGCGGCTTTTTCCACTGGGTATGGACAATGAAAAAGATGAGCAGAATGGTTAAAATATCAATCATGGGGACAATCGGCACCCCCATGCTCCTTGCTTTCTTGCGGTAAAACTGCATGGCCGGATCAGTGTTGGGAATGATGGCAGCGGAAGGAAATCAGCTCCGTGAGCAGAACTTCCATGGAGGCGGAGATGCGCTCCAGCTTGCGGGAATAATAAACGTGGGCGATCACGGCGGGAGTGGCGATGGCAAGGCCGGCAATCGTCGTATTCAGCGCCTGGGCGATCCCCTGGGCAATCATGCCGTGGCTCTCATCCATGCCGAACACGCTGAAAATCTGCACCAGGCCGCTGGCGGTTCCCAGAATGCCGAACATGGGGGCGATCATCACAATCATGTCCAGCAGGGGGAGGCCCGCCTGAAGCATTACAAACTCCTCACGGGCCTTCACCTGGATCATCTCCTTCAGGGAGGCTTCATCCTCCAGCGGGGAATTCAGGGCGTCCAGCACCAGGCGGCCTTCCACGGAATTGGAATCCGCGGCGATCTTCTCCAGCTCACCGCGCTCCAGGGTGCCGCCGGTGTACTGTTCCACAGCCCGGATCAGCCTGGCGGGACAGATGATGCTCCTCTTCATATTGAACATGCGGTAAATGACGGCCGCAATGAGGAGGACGGAACAGGCCGCCAGCGGATACATGAAGACGCCGCCTGCCTGGAAGAATATGATGCAATCCTTGATAAAGTTCATAATGATGTATCAGTGAATGGTGTTTGTAGGATGGTAGGTTGTTAGAAATTGAAGTCGAAGTACATTTCCAGCGACTCCCCAATGAGCGCGCTCTTCACTTCCGGCGGCATCGCGGGAAGCCGCGCGAGCTTGATGGCGAGGAAAGTGAAGGACTTCTGCACCTCGCTGGCCCCCACGCGGGAAGTCTGCCGCATGGAGGAAACCTTGCCGTTCTTGCCGATCAGGATGCGGATGCGCACGGTCCCGGTGACGATCAGGTCCCGGTTCAAGTCACACTGGCGGTACCACTGTTCCCCGATGGCGCGGTAAACCATCGCCTGGTACATGCCCATGGGCGTGGCCTCCACATCCAGCGTGGGACGCCGCCCAAAACTGAATTTGCCCGTCTGCTTGGTCTTCTGCTCATGGGTCTTGAAGCCGGGCTGGCTCTCCGCATTGAACATGGGGTCATACAGGGGCTGCTTCTGCACCGGGCGCGTATTGGGGGGCAGGTTCAGGTCCGGAAGATTCAGGGGAGGATTCTCGGCGCCCTTCGCAATGCTCCTGGCCAATTCCTCAAGAGGGTCCGGCTTTTCCGGCGCGCCGGGCTGGGGCAGCGTCACCGCATGGGGAAGCTGCACGGCCCTTTCCTGCGCAGTGCGGCGGTTCTGCCGGGCCAGCCCTTCCTCGCTTGATTTGCCGGGCGCTCCCGTCTTGTTGGAGGAAAGGTCCATGGAATCCGGATGCCCCGCGGGAGGCATAGACGGCTCCCGGGGCTGGGGCGGAACGCTGGCGGAAGCTCCTGGGGCGGCATCCTTGTTGCCGTCCCGCTCGTGGCTCATGTCGCCATCCTGCCTCTCCTGGTCAAAAAGGACAATCTCCCCGTTCTCACGCTCCACGCCGTCCTGCGCGGGCATGTCCCTGCTGCTGTCCGGATCCTTCCGGCCGCCTTCCGCCCGCGTATTCCTGTTGCTCTGGAATTGGGGCGTTTCCGGCCTGGTGGCGCTCTCCTGCTCCTCACTGGCCTTCACGATGGAAGGCAGGCGTTCCTCCGGCGCCTGTCTCCTGCCCTCCTGCGGGGCCTCCGCCTTCTTTACCATGCGCGCACTCACCACCACCTGCCGCTTCTCCGCTGCCGGGGGGCGCGGGGAGGCCAGCCATTCCTCCGGAACCAGGTAGCTCCCCGCCAGTAAAAACAGGTGCACAAGCACGGACAGCAGCAGGCACATGCCCCAGGAAACCCGGAACAGCCCTTTTCGCCGTCGTTGCTTGAAACTCATGGAGGTAAAGTTTTCACGGTTCCATGACAAATGCAATGTAGAAAGGAGACATGATTGAAGGACGATTCCGCAATTTAGTATTGCACAAGAGCCCGCGCAGGCCCATAGTTGCTAGCGACCAACCACACGCCCCTACAGGCAAGGCGTCCCTCCCATACTATTACCATATACACCTCGTTAACACCCACCCATATGGCCAATCTCAACAAAGTCTTCTTAATGGGCAATCTTACCGCTGATCCCGAGCTGCGCTACACCCC
This sequence comes from Akkermansia muciniphila, assembly GCF_018709685.1. GTDB lineage: Bacteria > Verrucomicrobiota > Verrucomicrobiia > Verrucomicrobiales > Akkermansiaceae > Akkermansia > Akkermansia muciniphila_E. The sequence goes on along the minus strand of NZ_JABDHQ010000005.1, from coordinate 141,659 downwards.
CAAGGGCACCGCCGTCACGGACATTCGCCTTGCCATTAACCGCTACTACGCGGGAGACAACAGCGAACGCCAGGAAGAAACCACCTTCGTGGACGTTACCCTCTGGAACCGCCAGGCGGAAGTGGCCGGCAACTACCTCAGCAAGGGCCGCGGAGTCTTTGTAGAAGGACGCCTGCAGCTGGATTCCTGGGAAGACAAGGCCTCCGGCCAGAAGCGCACCAAGCTGCGGGTAATCGGTGAAAACATCCAGCTCTTCCCCCGCGGCGGTGAAGGCGACATGGGCGGCGCTCCGCGCCAGCAGTCCCAGGGCGCGCCCCGCTCCAGCAACTACGGACAATCCCAGCCCCGCCCGGCCCAGAACTACAACCCTCCCCCCATGCCGTCCAACAACCAGCCCTCCAACGACTTTGGAGACATGGACGACGAAATTCCGTTCTAAATTCCAGGGCATTCCCTTTCTTTTTCCAGGCCGCCTTTCCTCCGTGTCAGGCGGCTTTTTCATGTCCTGGATGTTCGGCGTCCTTCACCAGTTGACGGAGCGCGCTTCCCCGTTCATTTCAGCTTGGCAAAACAGGTCCGTCCCGGCATACTTCCCGCGTATGAAAATAGCCGTCATTGGAAAAGGTGGGCGTGAACACGCACTGGTCAAGGCTCTCAAGGAATCCCCTTCCGCCCCGGAAATGTACTGTTTTCCGGGCAGCGACGCCATCAACCGTCTGGCCGCCCCCATCCCTGCCAGGGATCTGCCTACGCTGATCGACTGGATGGTTTCCAATAAAGTGGACCTCTGCGTAGCCGGGGAGGAAAGCTATCTGGTGAAAGATGAGGGCCTGGCGAACGCCTGTGCCCGTGCAGGCATCCCCTGCTGGGGGCCCGTGAAGGAAAGCGCCCAGCTGGAAGCCAGCAAGGAATTTGCCAAGGAATTCCTGCTCCGCCACCAGATACCCACCGGGCAGGCCCGTGTGGCCGCCACCCTGGAGGAAGCGCAGCAATTCATTGGCGGCGTTTATCCCACCGTGCTGAAATTTGACGGACTGGCCGCCGGCAAGGGCGTGGCCGTCTGCATGACCAGGGAGGAAGCGGACGCATTCCTGAAGGAAGTGTTTACGGACAGGCGCTTCGGTGAAGGGCGCCTGCTGGTGGAAGAATTTTTGACGGGGCCGGAAGTATCCATCTTCGGCGCTTTGGTGGATGACCACTACCTCATTCTCTGCCCGGCGCGCGACTACAAGCGCCTCAAGGAAGGCGACGCGGGCCCCAACACGGGCGGCATGGGCGCCGTGGCCTCTCGCCAGCTCGTGGAGCCGGACATGCTGGAACGCATTGAAAAGGAAATCGTGGCCCCCACGGTAGCCGGACTGAAAAAGAACGGGCTGCCCTACCGCGGCTTCCTGTACTTCGGCCTGATGCTGACCCCTAACGGCCCCAAGGTGATTGAATACAACTGCCGCTTTGGGGACCCGGAATGCCAGGCCGTCATGCCTTTGCTCTCCGGAGACCTGGCCTCTTTCTGCCTTCATGGAGCCAAAGGGGAATTCACCCCGGAAGAAATCTCCTTCCAAAACGGTTGGAGCGTCTGCTGCGTGCTGGCCTCCCGGGGGTACCCGGAAACCTCCCACTCCGGCGACTGCATCCAGGGGTTGAACGATGTCGTGAACGCCTCCGTGTACCATGCGGGCACCAAATGGAACGCGGATAAAAACTGTTTTGAGACCAACGGCGGCCGCGTGCTGGCCGTGGTGGCGCAGGGAGAAACCCTGTCCGAAGCGCGCCAGCGCGCCCATAACGAAACCAAGAAGGTCAAATTTGACGGCATGCAGCGCCGTCCGGATATAGGCTTCGCCAGCTTCGTCTGATTTTTCGCCTCCCCCAACTGCCCCCATGAAAATCCCTGCCCTTCTCACCCTCCTGTTCCTTTCCTGTTCCGCGTGCCTGGTGGCGGACAACGCTGCGCTGGCCGCCAAGGCGCGCGAACAGATAGGAGTAACGGTCTCCTACAACGGAGGCTACCAGTCCATTCCCTACCCTGGCGGGGATGTTCCCGAGGAAACCGGGGTGTGCACGGACGTGGTCATCCGCGCCATGAGGGCCTTTGGCCTGGACCTTCAAAAAGCCGTGCATGAGGACATGAAGGCCCACTTCTCCAAATACCCCAAAAACTGGGGTCTGAAAACCACGGACCGCAGCATTGACCACCGGAGGGTGCCCAACCTCCGCACCTTCTTCAGCCGTCGGGGATGGTCCGTCCCCATCACTAAAACGGCGGCGGACTACAAGCCCGGCGATCTGGTTACCTGGAATCTGGGGGGCTCGGTCCCCCATATCGGCATCGTTTCCGACAAAAAGACGGAGGAAGGCACGCCGCTGATCATTCACAACATCGGCGGCGGCACGCAGGAGGAAGACTGCCTGTTCCTTTACACCATCACCGGGCACTACCGCCCCGTGCTGGACATGGGGAAACAGAGTTCCCAATCCTGATTTCCCCCGTCCTTTCACAGCCTGCCGCCACAAGCTCCCGGAGACTTTCCCCGGAATTGCAAGGAGCGCCGCATGCCCATGAGGCGGATTCGCACATCCGGTGCGGGTCCCCTGTACAAGGTTTGGAATGCCCATGAACCTTCTTGCAAAAAGAGGGGGCTTCCGTCATCATGCATTCATGGTCACACCTGCATTCTCCGATTGTGTCAACAAGCTGGGCGTCGATGAAAACGACGTGATCCCCTTCGGCCGCAACAAGGCCAAGATTTCCCTGGACGTACTCAACAAGCCGGCCTCTCCCGGCAAGCTTATTCTGGTCTCCGCCATCACGCCCACCCCTTCCGGAGAAGGGAAAACCACCGTGTCCATCGGTTTGGCGCAAGGCTTGCAGGCCATCGGTAAAAAAGCCTGCCTGGCGCTCCGCCAGCCCTCCATGGGTCCGGTATTCGGCCGCAAGGGTGGCGCCACCGGCGGCGGCAAAAGCTCCCTGACGCCTCCGGATGAAATCAACATGCACTTTACGGGGGACTTCCATGCCATCACATCCGCCCACAACCTGATCAGCGCCATCCTGGACAACGCCATGTTCTTCCACACGCTGAACATTGACGAACGCAAAGTCACCTGGAAGCGCGTCATGGACATGAACGACCGCTCCCTGCGTTCCGTCATCGTGGGGCTTAACAAGCAGGGCTTCCCGCGTGAAACGGGCTTCGACATCACCCCGGCTTCGGAAATCATGGCGTGCCTTTGCCTCGCCACGTCCTACAAGGACATGGAAGACCGCATCAACCGCATCGTGATCGGCTTCACGTCAGACGACAAGCCCGTATTCGCCCGGGAACTCGGCATCACCGGTTCCGTCATGGCCCTGCTGAAAGACGCCCTGATGCCCAACCTGGTGCAGACCGTGGAAGGCGTACCCTGCTTCCTGCACGGCGGTCCGTTCGCCAACATCGCCCACGGCTGCAACTCCGTGCTGGCTACTAAAATGGCCCTGCACTTTGGCGACTATGCCGTCACGGAAGCCGGCTTCGCCTTTGATCTGGGCGCGGAAAAATTCCTGGACATCAAATGCCGCCAGTCCGGCCTGGACCCGGCCGCCATCGTCATTGTAGCCACGGCGCGCGCGCTGAAAATGCACGGAGGCACCGCCCTGGCGGACCTGAAAAACACGGACGTGGCCGCCCTGAAAAAAGGCCTGGCCAACCTGGATGCCCACCTGGACGCCGCCGCCCACTACAAGCGTCCCGTGGTGGTGGCCGTCAACAAATTCTTTGACGACTCCCGGGAAGAACTGGACGCCATCGTGGAACACTGCGCGGAACGCGGCATCCCCTGCGCCATTGCGGACATCTTCTCCCAGGGAGGGGAAGGAGGCAAAGACCTGGCCCAAATGGTAGTGCAAGCCGCGGAAAAGCCCTCCGCCCCCTTCAAGCCCCTGTATGAATCCGCCCTGCCGGTGGAAGAAAAACTCAACATCATTGCCCGCAGCATTTACGGTGCGGACGGCGTGGAACTGACGCCCGCGGCCAAAAAGAAGCTGGCCCAGTTTGAAGCCAGCCGCCTGACGGACCTGCCCGTCTGCATGGCAAAAACCCAAAACTCCCTTTCCGACAACGGACGCCTGCGCGGGCGCCCCACCGGATTCACCGTTACCGTGCGCGACTTTGAAATCGCCAACGGCGCCGGCTTCCTGGTGGCCCTGTGCGGGGAAATCATGCGCATGCCCGCCCTGCCCGTCTCCCCCAACGCCATGCACATCTATCTGGACAACAAGGGCAACGTCCAGGGGCTCTGAACAGTCTCAACGCAAGACACAACACCTCATCGCACACCATGAAAATCGCCATTCTGGGGGCCGGAGCCCTCGGCTGCTATTACGGCGCCAGGCTCCAGGAATCGGGCCAGGACGTCTCCTTCATCGTACGTTCGGAATACGGCTACCTGAAAGAACACGGCCTGGAAGTGAAAAGCCTGCACGGAGACATCTCCCTGCCCCACGTCAAAGTCTACCGGGACTCCGCGGAAGTCGGGCCCGTGGACCTGGTCGTGGTCGCATGGAAAAGCACGGCAAATGCCGGGTTCGCCAAGGCCCTGCCTCCGCTGATGGGACCGGACACGGTCGTGGTGACCCTGCAAAACGGCATGGGAAATGCGGAGGAAATTGCCCGCATCATCCCGGCGGACCGCATCTATGTGGGCCTGTGCTTCATCTGCGCCATGCGCGCGGAGCCGGGCCACGTCAACCATCTGGAAGGCGGCAACATCCAGTTTGCCCCCTTCGTCCCCTCACCGGAAGGTTCTGAAAAGGCCCGGCAGCTTTCCGACTTGTTCGCCAATGCCGGCATCAAGACCCGCGCCTTTGACGCCGCGGAACAAATCCAGTGGTACAAGCTCGTCTGGAACATCCCATTCAACGGACTGTGCCTGGCACTAGGGGGCATCAGCATTGCGGAACTCTATCAAAACCCGGAAAACGTCGCCCGGGCGCGCCGCATCATGGAAGAAGTAGTACAGGCAGCCAAGGCCCGCGGCTACACCCTGCCGGACGACCTGGTGGAATTCCACCTCTCCCGCACGGAAAGCATGGGCTCCTTCATCCCGTCCAGCGCGGTGGACTACAACGCAGGTCGCCCCATTGAATACACGGCCATCTGGGGTGACCCCCTCGCCAAGGCGCACCAGGCCGGAGCCTCCCTTCCGGAATGGGAGCGCCTGGACCGGGACATCCGCAAGCGCCTGAACATGGACTGATTCTCCTGATTTTGTTCCACTACTCTAGAGAATATGCAACAAGCCTATTATTCTAATGATATACAATCATTTTGCACCCAATCTCTAGAAGAAATTTTAGGTCAACTTGCTGTTAATAACTCGTTTGACCTAGAGCAAAATTTACGTAATTCATGGGTTGACGAGATCAAATTACTACAACACGTTCTTCAAAATATTCCTACTGGTTCACTGGCCTTTGAATATACAATTCCCCGTATTGGAGAACGGATAGACGTGGTCATAGCCTATGCAGGTGTTCTCTACATCCTTGAATTTAAAGTAGGAGAAACATGTTATCCCAGATACGCCAGTGACCAGGTGGTAGACTATGCCTTGGCACTTAAGTATTTTCATCAAGAAAGCCATCACAGGAAAATTGTTCCTCTTGTCGTTTGCACGAAAGCCCCCCCTAAGGAGCATGAACTTAAAGCATACCAAGACGGAGTATATCACCCTCTTTTTTGCAATGCTGATACTTTAGGTCCCACCTTAAGAAAGCTTACTGATAAGTTATTTGATGAGGAGTTCTCTTTTGAACAATGGTTAGCTTCACCATACATGCCAACTCCTACCATTATTGAAGCTGCACAAGCGCTTTACCGTGGGCATGATGTTAAAGAAATTTCACGAAGTGATGCAGGAGCTTACAATCTGAGCCGCACCACACAGACACTGAATAGGATTATTGATCAAAGTAAACAAAACCATGAAAAATCCATCTGCTTTGTCACCGGAGTGCCTGGTGCAGGAAAAACCTTGGTAGGTCTTAATATTGCTAATGAACGGCATCAATATGATGAACAAGAGCATGCTGTTTTTCTTTCTGGTAATGGCCCATTAGTTTCTGTCTTGCGGGAGGCCCTGGCACGGGATGAAGTCAAACGCTCTAAAGGTGAAATTACAAAAACAGAATCTAAAAGAAAAGTCTCTGCTTTTATTCAGAATATTCATCACTTTCGTAATGCAGCCTTACCTCCAGCTACCCAAGCTCCTGTAGAGAAAGTGGCCATCTTTGACGAAGCGCAACGTGCCTGGACAAAAGAACAAACGGCCAAGTTTATGCTGAAACGTCACAGCCTTCCCTGGGATATGTCGGAACCTGAATTTTTGATTAGTGTGATGGACCGGCACCAAGATTGGGCGGTTATTATCTGTTTAATCGGAGGGGGGCAAGAAATCCATACAGGGGAGGCGGGGTTGCCTGCTTGGTTTGACGCATTAAGAGAACGTTTTCCCCATTGGAATGTTTATGTATCCCCTCAAATCTCTGATACGGAATATACGAGAGGAACCTCCCTTAAAACTCTCTTTAAGGGGTTACCTCTTGATGAAAGAACAGACCTGCACCTCTCTGTTTCCATCCGTTCTTTCCGGAATGAACAAGTTTCAGCATTTGTAAAATCCCTTTTAGACAAAGACTTGCCAGTAGCTCAGCACCTCTATTCTGCTCTTTCATCTGACTATCCCATTGTGCTTACTCGTAACCTACAAAAAGCGCGTCAATGGGTACGTAAGCAAGCCAGGGGAACTGAACGTTATGGAATCATTGCCAGTTCTGGGGCCAAACGGTTACGCCAATTTGGAATTTGGGTACAAAGTAACATTCAGGCAGAAAACTGGTTTCTAAATGGTAAGGAGGATGTCCGTTCTTCCTATTTTCTAGAAGATACGGCCACGGAATTTGATATTCAAGGTCTGGAAATTGATTGGGCCGTTGTCGCGTGGGATGCAGATTACCGCATTGAAAATGGACATTTCAAATCTTATAACTTTACAGGGTCTAGCTGGAAAACAGTAGGTCAAAGAGATGCCCAGCTCTATCTTAAAAATACCTATCGCGTCTTATTGACACGAGCCCGACAAGGATTTGTGCTCTTTATACCAGAAGGCTGTGACGCGGATTTGACTCGGCAATGTTCCTTTTATGATGGTATTTATTATTATTTAAAAGAAATAGGAATAAAGGAGCTATAAGAATCCCAGGATGTCTTTTTCTTGGGATGAAAAGCTAAATAACTCTGCGTATTATCATGCTGAAAACCACCATCATTTTCATCATTGCCCTGCTGGGCTTCGGCATGATCCGGCTGCCTTTGCAGAACCATATCCTGGAACAGGAGAAGGCGGCGGGGCTGCTGGATGATCCGGTGAAGCTTTCCTCTTCCGATTATCTGGAGCAGCAGCTTGCGATGGTCTCCCTGGGGGGGCTGCGCTCCCTGGTGGCGGCCGTGCTGAGCATGGAGGCGTTCGACTGTTTCCTGATTTCCGACTGGGCCAATCTGGAGCGCCGCTACAACCAGATTACTTCTCTCGCCCCCCATTCCGATTTTTACTGGGACAACGGTTCATGGCATCTGGGCAACAATGCCTCCTCCAGCTACCTGGACAACAAGCGGCTTTCCCCGATGGAACGCCGGGAGGGCTTCCGGAAGTACATCCAGAAAGGCCGCCGCTTTCTGGAAAAAGGCATCGGCGCCAACCCCGGAAGCTGGTATTTGCAGTCCCTGCTGGGCAACATGTACAGTGATACCTACCGGCAGCCGGATTTTGAAAAGGCGGCGGAAGCCTACCGCAAGGCCCGGGAGCTGGGAGCCCCTCCCCTGACGGCCCGCAAGGAGTTTTATGCGCTTGTCCGCGTTCCCTCCAAATCCCGTGAGGCGCTGGAGCTGGGCCGGGAATTGTTCAAGGACCCGCGGAACCGGACGCCCAGCCTGGTGAACAACATTTTTGTCCTGGAAAACAGGCTGAACGTGCCGGAGAAGGACCGCATTCCCTTCCGGGAATTGTTCCCTACGGATGAAATCGCCCGCGACCTGATGACCAGCCACCTGGCCAATTCCCTCAGGTACCCCGTGGACGGCCTGAGGGAGGCTCTGGAGTCTTTGCCGGAAGAAAAGACCAAAGATTGAAAATCAAAATACTAAACGGAGAAAACTTTAGTCCGGGGTCTTTCCCATTTAGTATTTATTTTACCGGCCGCGCTTGGCAAAGCCCCGGAAAAGTGCTATGGTTTTTCACCGCAATACCATGAGTAGAATAGCCCTGATCAGTGACATCCATGCCAACCTGCCCGCTCTGGAAGCGGTAATGAAGGATATAGAACAGCTGCAATGCGATGCCGTTTACTGCCTGGGTGATATTGTAGGCTACAACGCCAATCCTTCCGAATGCCTTGAATTCATCCGCGAACGCCAGATTCCCACCGTGCGCGGCAACCATGATGAGGAAGCCATTGGGGAGGACAATCCCGCAGGCATGAATCCCGTGGCGTACAACGCCCTGATGTGGACGCGCCAGCAGCTTTCCGACGAACAGAAGAAGTGGCTGCGCCGCGCGCCGTTCCAGCGCATCCTGCCCAATGAAATCGTTCTGGTGCACGCCACGCAGGACAAGCCCAATTCCTGGGCCTACGTCACGAATGTGGATACGGCCACGCACAGCATCAACATGCTGCGCGACAATCAGTTCCTGTGCTTCAACGGCCATACGCACGTCCCCCGCACCTTCATCCGCCATGAAGGGAGCATCCAGGAATATGAATCCGGGGACATCCAGCTTCTCAAAACCAACAAGTACCTCATCAACGTAGGTTCCGTCGGGCAGCCCCGGGACGGGGACCCCCGCGCCGCCTATGGAGTGCTGGATGTGGACAGCATGGTTTACTACCAGCGCCGCGTGGAGTACGACGTGGAGGAGGCGCAGAGGCGCATCCTGGCCGCCGGGCTTCCGGACATGCTGGCACGGCGCCTGGGGGAAGGCATTTAGTGTTCCGCTCCCCTTTTCAGGATCATGCGGGTTCAGCCTCTGAAACCCTGCGGCATAGTCCCTTGTTTCTGCGCCCCATCTGCACCGGCATTGAGAAAAACGGGGATGCCTGCATGTTAGCAAAGGCTCACAAATTTGCATTGCTACTTGCCTCACATGCCACAAACCAGTAGAGTTCTGCGCGACGAATGAAGACCTATATCATCAGACGACTCCTTCTCATGCCCCTGACGCTCCTGGGGGTCACGTTCCTCGTCTTTTGCATAACCCGTTTTGTCCCGGGAGGTCCCATTGAGCAGATGATGCAGCAGCAGAGCATGAGTGCCCTGTCCGGCCAGAAGGCGGGCTCCCAGCGCGGAGACAATAACCTGAGTGAAGCGGATATGGAGCGGCTGGAAGAACAGTACAGCCTGCAGGAACCCATCATCACCGCCTATCTGCAATGGCTGGGGGTGCTCCCCAAAAAGATTTTCATTTCCCGTGAGGAGTTCGGGGACATCGGCGGCATGGAACCGTCCGACACGGAGGATGAATATTCCGGCATTTCCGATACGCACACCCGGATCAATCTGAATGAAACCGGGGAACAGGTCGTCGTCGTCCGTCCGGACAAGAATTCCGGCGACGTGAAGGATGCCTTTTTTTCCGGCACGCCATCCCGGAAAGCCGCCACGGAAGGCTGGACCGTGGACATTGAATCCCCCATGGACCGGGCGGAACGCTGGGCGCGCCGCATGAGGCAGACGGACAACACGGCGGCCGTCCAGGATAAGGCCAAGAGTTATGCGTGGCGCGCCGTGATGTACAAGACCAGCTTTGACGGACTGCTGCAGGGCACCATGGGCAACTCCTTCAAGTACAATGAACCTGTGTGGGACATGATCAAGGAGCGCATTCCCGTCTCCCTGTACTTCGGCATCCTGAGCGCCATCATCACGTACTCCGTCTGCATACCCCTGGGGGTGGTGAAGGCCATCCGGCACAAGAGCCTGGTGGATAACATTTCTTCCGTCCTGATTTTCCTGGGGTACTCCGTCCCCGGCTTCGCCCTGGGCGCGGTGCTGGTGGTATATCTGGGCGCGCGTCTGGAATGGTTCCCGCTCTGCGGCCTGACGTCGCCGGACTTTGCGGACATGGGCTTCTGGGCGCAGGCCGGGGACCTGCTGCACCACACGGTGCTCCCGCTGATCTGTTACGTGGTCAGCTCCTTCGCCATCACCACCATGATGATGAAGAACAACCTGATGGACAACCTTTCCTCCGACTACGTCAGAACGGCCATGGCCAAGGGCGTAAGCTTCAAGGGGGCCGTGATCAAGCACGCCTTCCGCAACTCCTTCATCCCGATCGCCTCCACGCTGGGCAGCCTGATCAGCCTGATTGTGGCCGGCTCCATGCTGGTGGAAAAGGTCTTTGATATCCAGGGCTTCGGCATGTTGAGCTATCAGGCCCTGATGGACAAGGACTACGCCCTGATCATGGGCACGCTGCTTCTTACCTCCTTCCTGATGGTGCTGGGCAACCTGCTTTCAGACATCATCGTGGCTGCCGTGGATCCCCGCATTAAATTTGAATAACACACATGGTTAGAAAACTGGCATACCTTCTGGTCATTCTGGCGGTCCTCACCGCCGTGGGAGAGCTGTGCGGCCTGCTCCTGCCCACGTTGAGCTGGCCCTTCACTGTCTCGCGGGAAATGAGCATGCTCAACATCGTCTGCACGGACCAGAACAACGGCGGCATCCTGACGCCTCAGGGAAAATTCCTGTGGTTCGGCTGGGCCTGCGTGCTGGTCATGGCCGGGGTAGGATTCTGGATCATGCTGAAAGGCCCGCGCCGCTTCCATCCCACGCCTATTACGAAGCGCCGCATCCAGCGCTTTAAAAGCATCTCCCGCGGCTACGTTTCCCTGGTCATCCTGCTGGTGCTGACGCTGCTGGCCTGCATGGACCAGTGCCTGGTGGGCAAGCGGGCCCTCCTTGTAGTGCAGGACGGTTCCTGGTACTTCCCCGCCATCATGCGCAAGGTGTACCAGGGCTCCACCTTCGGCCAGACCGGAGACTTTGCGGATGCGGAAGCCAACTACCGCGAACTGAAAAAGCAGGCCGGACAGCCCGGCAAGCCCTCCCTGGTTATCATGCCCCTGGTTCCGTACGATCCCACGGGGGATTCCACCAATCCCGGTTCCGAGGCCCTGACGGTGAATGAAGACGGCCTGGTGTGCGAGTCCAATGGCAAGCCGTATTCCGGCCTGGCCTCCCGGCTGCACAAGGATGAAGAAGCCCTCCCCCACATCAGCTACAAATTCCGCAAGGGGAAAAAGGTGGACCGCGCCACCGGCTGGCTGGAAGACCGGACGGAGGTATACAGCGCCACCTATGAGAACAACACGATCGTGGCGGAACATTACAGCGGCCCCGGCACCAAGGAGGACTTCCTGAAACAGACGGACGAAAACAAAATCAGCCGCATCTTCTACCACCCGGCCCCTCCCCTCAAGGGCGGCCACCTGCTTGGCACCAACACCCAGGGGGCGGACATCCTGGCGTACCTGTATGGCGGACTCCAGGTGAACATGAAGGCCGCCATCTTCTATCTCCCCATCGTGTACTTCATCGGCATCACCTTCGGAATGATGATGGGGTACTTCGGCGGCATGTTTGACCTCGGCATGCAGCGCCTCATTGAAATCTTCTCCCAGGTTCCCTTCCTGTTCATCATCATGATCATTTCAGACATGGTGCCGCTCCAGATGAAGGGCATGTTCCTGATTATCAGCCTGCTCATCATGTTCGGGTGGATGTCCATGACGTACCAGCTCAGGACCTCCACCATGAAGGAAAAAGCGCGGGACTACGTGGCGGCCGCCCGCGTGCTGGGCGCTTCCACCAGCCGCATCCTCTTCATCCACATCCTTCCGAACCTGGTCGCCATCCTGGTCACGCTGGTTCCGTTCAGCGTTTCCGCCCTGATCCTGGCCCTGGCTTCCCTGGACTACCTGGGCTTCGGCCTGCCGGACACGTACGCCAGCTGGGGTCGCCTGCTCAATGACGGCCTGGCGGACCTCTCCGCCAGCTGGGTGGTCACCTCCGCCTTCGCCGCCCTGGTGATCACGCTCCTGCTCGTCACCTTCATCGGGGAGGCCATCCGCGAGGCCTTCGACCCCAAGAAATTCACCACTTATAAATAATAAAAGACTCCTGTTCCTCCACATACCCATGCTCAAGCTGTCCACCATCCTCCGCACCCTCCTTTCTTCCATGGCGCTGTCCTTCCTGCTGACAGCCGGCGCCGGCTGCAAGGATTCCTCCCAATCCCAGGGGGTGGGCTGGCAGCCTAACGTGCCTTTCGGTACGCTTCCTCCGGGGTTTGACTCCTTCCCGGAGCGGTGGAACAAGCAGGTCAATGACCGCCTGGCACGGGAAGAAGCCGCCAAGCAGAAGGAAATCAAGAGCCTCCGGGATCAATTCTTCAAGGAGGAAGACCCCAAAATCAGGGAAAAGCTGCAAAGCAAGCTCATTGCGGATGAAGCGGCCCTGTCCGTCATCCACCGCAGGCAGACGGAAGGGGACTACATCAAATTCAAAACTCCTGCGGACATCCCCCAGGACCTTAAATGGGAAGACGGGCTGGACAACCCGGAAATAGGAGACCCGGCCGCCAAAAAAGGCGGCGTGCTGCGCCAGTGGGCCCCGGGGTCCTACCCGGACACCTTCCGCCCCAACGGCCCGAACAGCAACAGCGGCTTCCGCGGCCCCCTGTATGATGAAATCATCATCGGTCTCGTCTCCATCCATCCGGTCACCGGAAAAATCATCCCCGGCATTGCCCACAAATGGGCGGAAACCGCGGACAGGCGCACCGTTTACTTTGAACTGGACCCGGACGCCCGCTACACGGACGGGGCCAGGGTGAAGGCCATTGACCTGCTGGTGAACATGTACATCCGCACCTCGGAATACAGCCGGGACGTCTTCTACAACAACTTCTTTTACCAGAACGCGTCCAACATCACCATCTACGACGACAGCCGCTTCTCCATCACCCTCCCCTTCGCCAAACCGCTGCTCCCGTACTACTGCACGCTGTTCATCCCGTCCCCGCCGCACTTCTACTGTGAATTCGGCCCCAGTTACGTGGAACGCTACCAGTGGCGCGTGCCGCCTACCACGGGCGCCTACGTGGTCAAGCCGGACGGCATCATCCGCGGGCGCCAGGTAACACTCCAGCGCGTACCGGACTGGTGGGCCAGGGACAAGAAGTTTACCAAGTACATGTACAACGTGGACCAGATCGTGTACAACTTCATCGCGGAACCGTCCAAGGCCATTGAACTCTTCCGCATCGGCGAGCTGGACGTGATGAACATCACAAAACCGGAGCTGTGGCACGAACGCATGGAAATTCCGGAAGTCCATAACGGCTACATCAACCGCAGCACGTTTTTCACCATCTACCCCCGGCCTCCCTACGGCCTCTTCCTGAACACCTCCAAGGCCCCCTTCAATAACCTGGACGTGCGCCTGGGCTTCCAGTACGCCCTGAACATCCAGAACATCATTGACATCACCTTCCGCGGAGACTACCAGCGGCTCAACTCCTACAACTCCGGCTTCGGCAAATTCACCAACCCCTACATCAAGGCGCGCCCCTACTCTCCGGAACAGGCCCGCGCCTGCTTCGCCAAGGCCGGATACACGATCCCGTGCCCGGACGGAATCCTGCGCAAGCCGGACGGCACCCGGCTCACCGCTGCCATTACTTTCCCCAACTCCTCTCCCTCCCTGGCCTCCACGCTGGGCAAGCTGAAGGAAGACGCCCGCAAATGCGGCCTGGAAATCCAGCTGGACCCGCTGGACTCCACCGTGGCCTTCCGCAAGATCATGGAAAAACGCGTTCAGGCCTCCTTCATGGCCTGGGGCTTCACCCCGCCCCATCCGATGAACGAACAGGGCTTCCATTCCCGCTACGCCTATGACGAGCGCGGCAGCCTCATCACCTACACCAACAACATCTGCGCCTACGCGGACAAGGAGATGGACAAGCTGCTGGACGCCGAAACGAACGCCGCTACGGAAGACGAACTGCAAAAGGCCACGTGGAAGGTGCAGCAGAAAATTCATGACGAAGCCCTGTGGGTCCCGGCCTGGACCACGGAATTCGTCAGGCTTGGCTACTGGCGCTGGGTCAGGTGGCCAAACAGCGCCACCACGCAATTCTGCCATCCCGTCGTGTTTGACCCGATGGAAAGCTACCTGTACTGGGTGGACAACGACATCAAGAAGGAGACGATGGAAGCCAAGCGTGAAGGAAAAACCTTCGAGGAAGTGGACGCCGTGTACGACCAATACCGCTACATGGATTCCATCGACAGCCTGGACAACAAGGAAGGGAGCGGCAAACTGCCGTCCGTGCCCGTCATCCCGGAAAACGGCAGCCCCCTGGAACCCTCTGCAACGGAGAAATAACAAGTGAGCGAACCCCTGTTGGAAATCAAGAACCTGGTCACCGGATTCGAGACGGAATCCGGCCTGCTGAAAGCGGTGGACGGAGTCAGCTTTACCGTACCCAAGGGAACCTGCGTAGGCATCGTGGGGGAATCCGGTTGCGGTAAAAGCGTTACGGCCATGTCCATCGTGCGCCTGCTGCCCCAGCCCATGGGGAAAATTCTGGACGGGCAAATACTCTTCAAGGGCCGTGACCTGGTCCAGGCCAGGGAGACGGACATGCACGGCATCCGCGGCCGCCACATCGGCGTCATCTTCCAGGAACCCATGACGGCGCTCAACCCCGTGCACAGCATCGGCAGGCAGATCGGGGAATCCCTGATGCTCCACCGGGGAATGAACGCCAGGGAAGCCCGTGACGCCGCCATCCAGCTCCTGCAGCGCGTCCGCATTCCTGCCCCGGAACAGCGTGTGGACGAATTCCCGCACCAGCTCTCCGGAGGCATGCGCCAGCGCGTCGTCATCGCCATCGCTCTGGCCTGCCATCCTGAACTTATTATTGCGGATGAACCCACCACGGCGCTGGACGTCACCGTGCAGGCGCAGATTCTCTCCCTGCTCAAGGACCTTCAGGCGGAAATGGGCTCCTCCTCCATCCTCATCACCCATGACCTGGGCGTCATCGCGCAGAGCTGTGACTCCGTGGTGGTCATGTATGCCGGCCGCGTGGTGGAAAAAGCCCCCGTCCGGGAACTCTTTGCCAATCCCCGCCACGCCTACACCAAGGGACTGCTGGCCTCCATCCCTCAGTTAAGCTCCGTGCGCAAAACCAAGCTGCCGACCATTCCCGGCCAGGTGGCCTCCATCGCGGACTTCGTGCCCGGCTGCCGCTTCTGCCAGCGCCAGGGCGTCCCCGTGGAAGAACTGACGGAACGCCCCCCTCTGGTGGAAATATCCCCGGACCACTTTGTGGAAGCCTGCCCCCGCTGCGCCAACCTTTAACCTTTTCCCCTTCTCTCGCCATGCCGGAACCAATCTTGCAAGTCAACAACCTGAAAATGTACTTCCCCGTCCGCTCCGGGATATTCCTGCGGCAGGCGGGCTGGGTCAAGGCGGTGGACGACGTCTCCTTCAGCATCTACCCCGGAGAAACGCTGGGACTGGTGGGAGAATCCGGCTGCGGAAAATCCACCATCGGGAAAAGCATCGTGCGCCTGCTGAAACCTACGGGAGGCTCCATCCTGTTCAACGGCAAAAACATCGCCAGGCTCTCCCAGCGGAGCATGCGCCCCCTGCGGCCGCACATTCAAATGGTTTTCCAGGACCCGGCGGAATCCCTCAACCAGCGCCAGTCCATCGGCCAGATTGTGGCGGAACCCTTCGTCATCCACCGCATGGGCACTCCCGCCGCGCGCCGGGAATGGGTGCGCGGCCTGCTGGACCGCGTGGGAATGCCGGACAGCGCCATTGACCGCTTTCCCTTTGAATTCTCCGGAGGCCAGCGCCAGCGCATCGGCATCGCGCGCGCCCTCACGCTGAACCCCAGCCTCATCATCCTGGACGAACCCGTTTCCGCGCTGGACGTCTCCGTCCAGTCCCAGGTGCTCAACCTGCTGCTGGAGCTTCAGGAAGAACGCAAGCTCTCCTACCTCTTCATTGCCCATGACCTGGCGGTGGTCAAGCACATCTCCGACCGCGTGGCGGTCATGTACCTGGGGAAAATCGTGGAAATGTCAGATGCGGAAACCATCTACCAATCCCCCAAACACGCCTATACCAAGGCGCTGCTGGATGCCATTCCGGAACCGGACCCAGCCAGAGCCAACAAGCACCAGCCCTTGCCCGGGGACGTCCCCTCCCCCATCAACCCGCCGCTCGGCTCCGCCTTCGGCCACCGCATCCAGCACCCCTCCTATCCGGAGACGGTGGGGGCGGACCTCACCCCCGTGGAAATAGAACCGAGCCACTGGGTAGCCCCGGACCCCTGCTCCCTGGAACCGGAGGACTGGAACAAGGTGCGCCAGCGATAACCCTTCCCGGAATTTACCCATTCCCGCCGGGAGCGCCGCAAACCACTGCGGCATCTTAAAAATTTGCGTCCTTTCAAGGGCGCCTGAAATCCGCCGCTTCTCCGTCACACATAAATGCGCGGCACGCGGGCGCTGATGCTGGTCAGCACGTTGCTGGGAATGGTATTTGCGCGGCGCGTCAATTCCTCCCAGCTCACGTTCGGGCCCATGATCTCTACCAGGTCGCCGGTCTCCACATGGTCCATGTAGGTGACGTCCACCATAATCTGGTCCATCGTCACGCGGCCCAGCACGGGGCAGTACTGGCCATTGATATACACGCGGGCACCCTGGTTGGACAGGTATTGAAGATAGCCGTCCGCATAGCCGATGCCGATGGTAGCCACTTTCGTACTCCCCTTGGTGATATAACAATGGTTGTAGGAAACGCCGTGGTTGCCCGGCAGCTTGCGGATCAGGGTGATGCGGCTGTACAGGGTCATGGTGGGCTTCAATTCCTTGTTATAGGGGGAAGGCATGGGGGAAAAACCGTACAGGATTCTTCCCAGCCTTACCATGTTGGCGCAGGGAACCTTGTAATTGAACACGGCTGCGCTGCTGCACAAGTGCCGGAACTCATACTGGTAGCCGGAGGAAAGTTCGTTCACCGCCTCCGTAAACCCGCTGATCTGCCCGTGCGTGAAGGAAATATCGTCAGAAGCCGCGGACAAATGGGAAAACACGCCTTCCAGATGAAGGTGGTCCAGCTTCCTGAGCTTCTCCGTCAGGCCGTGCAGTTCACTGGGAAGGAAACCGCTGCGCCCCATCCCGGTATCCACGCCCACATGAACGTGTACGGGCTTGTTATACAGGGCGCCCAGGGAATTGAAATGCTCCGCCTCCTCCATGCTGGAAAGGGCGGCGCGCCAGCCGTTCTGCACAATCTCCTCCCGTTCTCCGGCAAAACAGGGTCCCAGAATAAAAGGGCACGTCTTCACGCCCGTATCCCGCACCCGGGCGGCTTCCGCCACGGTCGCGACGCCGAAAAAGGCGCACCCCTCGTTATCCAAAGCCTTCACCACTCCCTCAAGACCGTGGCCGTAAGCCTCCGCCTTCACAATGGCCATCTGCCGCTGGTCCGGCATGATGCGGCGGACGACGCTCAAATTATGCCGTAACGCGTTCGTATCAACCTCGGCCCAGGCTCTGGGAGGGCTTGTGCAACTCATGCCCGGAGTGTAGAAAGGCGCACTATACTGTACAAGCCGGAAATCAGCCACCTCCCCACTTTCCGGAACGGAACCCGGAAAAATGTGTCCCCATCCGGAGGAATGAATCCGGAAACCCTGGCGGAAGAAAAACAACGCCTCTTTTTCACCCGCCTTCAAAAAACTCCTTGCCAATCTCCTGCTTGGACGATATATTCCCTCCGCACTGCAAATGCGCGGTTAGCTCAGTGGTAGAGCACATGCTTCACACGCATGGGGTCACTGGTTCGAAACCAGTACCGCGTACCATCTTCACAAACGCCCCGGAATCCAGTATTCCGGGGCGTTTTATCTTCAGGCAAGGACAGGATTAATGAAACAGTCCTGTCTTTCTGCATGTTGATTGTCTTGTCATCTACTCCTTCCAAGGATAGCATGTTTTCAATATCCCATATTTTCTGCAATGCCGCTTTATAATTCAAATTCAAAACTGGAAGTATTGAACCAGATCAAGAAAACCCCGTTCAAGCTGGAACGGGAGATTCAACATCTGGTGGAAGCGAATTTGAATACGCTGCTTGGACTGGAATTCGTCAAATCCGAATTCACGATCTCCGGTTCCGTTCAGCAACTGCGAATTGACACGCTGGCTTTTGACAGGAAGAACAAGGCGTTCGTCATCATTGAATACAAGCAGGACAAGAGTTTCAGCGTGGTCGACCAGGGGTACGCCTATCTTTCCGTAATGCTTAACAATAAGGCTGATTTCATTCTGGAATATAACGAATCCCGGAAGGAGCCGTTGAAACGCAATAGTGTGGACTGGTCCCAATCCCGGATCATTTTCATTTCCCAGAGCTTCACCCCTTATCAAAAAGAGGCGATTAATTTCAAGGACCTGCCCATCGCCCTGTGGGAAATTAAAAAATACAGCAATCAAACCATCAGCTTTGAAGAAGTCCGGAAGCTCAACGCAACGGAAAGCATTAAAACGGTTTCATCGGAAAACAGCGCCGTCAATGCCGTCAGCAAGGAGGTTATCGTCTACACGGAGCAAGACCGGCTGAAGGATATTCCGGAAGAAGTGCGGGATGTTTACAACAGCCTCAGAGAAAAAATTCTTGATTTGGGCAACGTTGAAATAAAGGCTACCAAGCTTTATGTCGCCTTCACGGTCAACGGCTCGAATTTCACGGATATCGCCTTGCAGAAACAAGGCCTGAAACTCTGGATCAACCTTCCCCAAGGCGAATTGGAAGATCCCTATAAACTCGCCAGGGACGTTTCCAGCATCGGCCATCACGGCAATGGCGCGTACGAACTGGCTGTAAAAAATGCGGACAAGCTGGATTATATCCTTACCCTGATCAAACAGTCTTATACGCAAAAGGCTTAAGCCGTCCTGACCGGGGCAATTTCCTCCCCCCCCCTCCGATTGGAGGCAGTGCGCCTTATGCCACGGGCATTGACTTGCCGGAGCGTCCCCCGTATGGTTTCCGCTCTTCATGTCTGCGCTGCTGATCACGTCTTTCATTTGGGCGTTGTCATTCGGGTTGTTGGGGAACTTCCTGTCTGGCTTGCCTGCCAGTTTTGTCGCCATGGCGCGCATGGCCGGGGCCCTGGCCGTTTTCCTTCCTTTCCTGCGGAAGACCCCGCCGCACCATGCCCTGGCCATGATGGGCATAGGCGCCGTGCAGTTCGGAGGAATGTACCTGTGCTATATTGCCGCCTTTCATTACCTGCCCTCCCACCAGGTGGCCCTGTTCACGGCCACAACTCCCATTTACGTGGTGCTGGCGAGTGCGATGATCAAAGGAAGGCTGTCCAGTCTTCACATCGCGGCTGCCGTTCTTGCCGCCGCAGGCGGCGCAGGAATTCTCTGGAACGGGTACACTGCCGGCAAGGGACTTCTTACGGGCATTCTTCTGGTGCAGCTTTCTAATCTCTGTTTTGCGGCGGGCCAGATAGCCTATGCCTCCTTGAAGGATTCGTGGTTTAAAGGCGGCGAAGCTTCCAGTTTTGCCTATGCCTACGCGGGAGCCCTGCTGGTTACCGTGCCCACGGGGCTTCCCGCAGGACTGGCATGCTGGCGGGAGATTTCAACCGTGCAATGGTGGCTGCTGGCCTATCTGGGCGTGGTCGCCTCCGGAATCTGCTTTTTCCTGTGGAATTACGGCGCGCGCAGAGTGGCTCCCGTCAAGCTCGCCATCATGAATAATCTCAAGATTCCCCTGGCGGCGTTTACCTCCCTGGTCCTGTTCGGAGAGAGCACCAGCATTCCCCTGCTCGCCCTGGGGAGCGTGCTTATCCTGGCCTCTTTTCTGGTTACTCCGGTTTCTCCCGGGAGGCGCCCCAACGATGAGCCCAGGGGTTAATACGGCAGTTTTTGTCCCCCTTTCCGTCTTTCACGGAAACCATGACACGGCGCCCGGCGTTCATTTTGAACCGGAGATGGAATGGGCGGGTCTTTTCTGGAGGTAATTTTTTCTTACTCATGTTCAAGCTTTCCTCCCATTTTTTTCCATTGCTGTGCTTCCTGGCGGTACAGCTTTCTCCCTCCCTGGCCAAAACGGTGGAGTATGATTTGTACGTCCGGAACGCTCCGGTTAATTTCACCGGAGTCACGCGCCCCGCCATGACCATCAACGGGAGCATTCCCGGCCCCACCCTGCATTTTACGGAGGGGGATACGGCCGTGATACGGGTGCATAACCTGATGGATACGGAGACGTCCTTCCACTGGCACGGCCTGCTGGTGCCCAATGACCAGGACGGCGTGCCCTACCTGACTTCCGCCCCCGTGAAGCCCCATACCACGCATACTTATACTTTCCCTATTATCCAGAACGGCACGTACTGGTACCATTCCCACAGCGGCCTTCAGGAGCAGAGCGGGCTGTACGGCGCGTTCGTCGTCCGCAAACGGCCCGGCGACCCGGCTCGCAGGACGGAAGACTCCCTGCCGGAGTACACACTGGTGCTGAGCGATTGGACCAATGAGAATCCCAACGAGGTCAACAGAAAGCTTCACACGGGGTCGGACTGGTTTTCCATCCGCAAGGGGAGCGTGCAGAGCTACTGGGAGGCCCTGCGCGCCGGGTACCTGGGAACCAAGCTGACCAGTGAATGGAAGCGCATGAACGCCATGGATGTGAGCGACGTGTTTTACAACCGCTTTCTCCTGAACGGAACCCCTCAGGCTTCCCTGCCCCGGCTGAAGGGCGGCGACCGCATCAGGCTGCGCATCGTCAACGGAGCTTCTTCCACGTATTTCTGGCTGAGGTACGCTGGCGGCAAGATCCGCGTGGTGGCGAGCGACGGCAAGGACGTGGTTCCCGTGGACGTGGACCGCATGATTATTGCGGTTTCCGAGACTTATGATGTGATCCTGACCGTGCCGGAGTCCGGCAAATCCTTTGAGTTCCAGGCGACGGCGGAGGATACCACCGGGTCTTCCTCCCTGTGGCTTGGCCATGGGGAGAAGCAGCCGCTGCGCCCCTTTCCCAAACTGAATTATTTCAAGAAGATGAAGGAGATGAACGGGATGATGACCATGGGCGGCAATATGAAGATGATGAAGATGAATTCCGGCCCCATGTCCCGCCAGATGCATCATCACGGCATGTCCGGCGGCATGCCGGCCTCTCATTCCGGAAATATGGGGATGATGGATATGAAACCCGGTTCCTCCCACGGAGGAGGCCATGGGAACATGCAGGAGGACGGGGAGGGAACCACCCTGACTTACGATATGCTGAAGTCCCCCTCCCGCACCAACCTTCCCTCCGGCGTTCCCGTGAAGGAACTGCATTTCATGCTGACCGGGAACATGAACCGCTACGTGTGGAGCATGAACGGGAAGACTCTTTCAGAGACGGACCGCATCATGATCAAGGAAGGGGAGAATGTGCGCATTATCCTGACCAATAATACCATGATGAGGCATCCCATGCATCTGCACGGGCATTTTTTCCGGCTGGTGAACAGGCACGGAGATTTTTCGCCGCTCAAGTTTACGGTGGATATCCAGCCCATGGCCACCCAGGTGATTGAGTTCAACGCCGCGGAGAAGACACGCGGCAACTGGTTTTTCCACTGCCATATCCTGTACCATATGATGAGCGGCATGGGGCGCATTTTCACGTATGAGGATTCTCCGCCCAATCCGCAGCTTCCCCATCCCATGCGCGCGCTTCAGCGCGTTTACGATATGGACCGGATGTGGTACCTGACCGTGAATAATGATTTTGCGTCCAACGGGAACATAGGGGACCTGGAATTCGGGGGCACCCGCTGGAGCATACAGGGGGAATGGCAGATAGGCTACAAGGATACCCATGGTTATGAGGCGGAGGGACGGCTGGGCAGGTACATCGGAGAAAAGCAGTGGCTTTATCCCTACATCGGCGTGGATTGGACCTACCGCAAGGGGGAGGCGGGGGAACGCAACATGTTCCGCCAGACCACTAAAAAGGACCGGGAAGTGGACGGCACCCTGGGCGCCCGGTACACGCTCCCCATGTTCCTGATTGCTGACGCGCGCATTGACACGGACGGAAAGGTGCGCCTGCAATTGGAACGGGACGATATTCCGCTTACCTCACGCCTGCGCCTATCCTTTTCCCTGAATACGGACCGGGATTATTCCGTGGGCCTGCATTACATCCTGACCTCCCACCTCAGCATTTCCACCAATTACGACAATAACCTGCACTGGGGCGTGGGCCTGATGCTGACCTATTGAACGGCCGCCCCATTTTCTCCTGTTCCATCCGGGCATTCCCCTGTAGCATTCCCGTACCATGCCAGGGATGATGAATTGGGAACAGCTTTTGTCGGATACCCGGTGCGGGTCCACGCACCAGAGCACCACGCCCCCGCAGAAGGACCGGAACGAGTACGACAAGGATTACGGCCGCGTGCTGTTTTCCAGCGCCTTCCGCCGCCTTCAGGATAAAACGCAGGTGTTTCCCCTGGGCCGCAATGATTACGTGCGCACGCGGTTGACCCACAGCCTGGAGGTGGCCCACATCGGTTCCTCCCTGGGCATGCACGTGGGCCATTTGCTTGGGGAAAAGCGGAAGGAGCTGAATGCCATTATGAGGCCTTCCGGACTGGCCACCATCGTTTCCACCGCCTGCCTGGCCCATGATATCGGGAATCCCCCCTTCGGCCATTCCGGGGAAGACGCCATTGAGTCCTCCCTGGCGCGCCACGGCGTGACTCATCCGTTTGAAGGGAACGCCCAGGGGTTCCGCATCCTGACCTGCACCGGGGACCCGATGGAAGGCAAAGGATTGAAGCTGACGTGCGCCATTCTGGGAGCGTTCATGAAGTACCCCTGTACGCAGTCCTATTCCGCCGCAGTAAAGAAGAAGGCGTTTATTCCCGCCAACAGGCTGGAATGCAAGAAATTCGGCATCGGGGAGCCGGAACGGGAGGCCGCTTCCTTCGTGGCGGGAGAACTGGGACTGCTCCCCCGGCATCAGCCGGGAGCTGCGGAGCTGTGCTGGTGCCGCCATCCCCTGGCCTACCTGATGGAGGCCGCGGACGATATTTGCTACCGCATTGCGGATATTGAAGACGGCTTTTTTTCCGGCCTGCTGGATTTCAGCCATGCCAGGGAGTTGTTCAGTCCTTTCCTGAAGGAACGGCAGCTCAAGTACGTGGCGGAACTGGCCCAGCAAGGGGAAGAAGCTTCCTGCGTCCATTACATGCGGGCCATTGCCATCGGCGCCAGCATCCAAGCCGCCGTGAACAGTTTCATGGACCACGAAGAGGAGCTTCTGCAAGGGAGGATGGAGCAGTCCCTGATAGACAGTTCAACATTGTCCGCCGCGCTGGACGGCCTTTACAGGTATGCCATTGAGAACGTGTACCAGGCCAGGGAGGTGATTGAGGTGGAGGCCATGGGCTACAAGGTGCTGGGCGAGCTGATTGACTTTTTCATGGAGTGGGTGAACCATCCCTCCTCCGGACAGGCCAGAAAAGTGGCCATCATGCTTCAGGGCGCCAAACTGCCCAAGGATGATGCAGGGAGGGACGCGCGCCTGACGCACATGCTGGATTACCTTTCCGGCATGACGGATTCCTTCGCGCTGGAAACATACCGGAAATTGACCGGAATCCTGTAGTTCCCGGCAGCGCGGGTCAAAGCTGCATGGCAACGTTTTTGTTTTCCTGGTTCCTCCTGATGGTCACTTTCAATTCGCCGGAGGGCGGCAGAAGCTGTTCCAGGCTCTTCACTCCGCGCACCTTGCGACCGTCCACCGTCAGAAGCACGTCGTTGGGCTGAATGCCGGCGGAGGAACACGGGCCATCCTTCTGCACCTTCACCACAACCAGCGCACTGCCCAGGTCTTCCGGCATCAGGCCGAAAACGGACAAGTCTCCCTCGCCTTCCGCCACCCTCACTTCAGCGCCCAGCCTGCGCACCCGGACCGCCGCGGGAGCCGTGCCCCCCTTTTTTCCGCTGTTCCCTGCGGTTCCCGGAATGTCCGGCGTTCTGGCCAGGGCTTTCAAATGCGGGGAACGCACGCCGAAACGGTTCATCGGGAAGTTGCGGAAGCCCAGCTTGAGCGCCGGGGAGGAGGAGCGGACGGAAAAGTCACCCTTGCCGGGATTTACAAAGAGGGCGTCCCCTTTTATGGAACGCCGGTCGTTCCCGGACTGTCCCGCCAGCCCGGAGGCCTTTTCCGTATTTTTCATCCCTTCCGCATGGACGAAATTCCTGTCCATATTCTTTCCCCACGGGGAAAAGTCCATCTTGCCCGCCTGGCGGTAGCGGTCTTCAAAAACAATGTTGCTGTAAAATTCATCCCCGCTTTCCCGGAACCACACGTGCGGATGCAGCGTGTTGTTCACAAAAATGTTGTTGTACACCTTCCGGAAGAATCCCTCACGGAGCTTGAGTCCGGAGGAGAGCATCACATTGTTGCAGATCACATAGTTGGAGGACCCATCGTCCAAATCCACATCCCACCCGTGGTCACACCGCCAGCGGTTGTTCCGGAGCACATTGGGCTGAAGGCAATCCAGGAGCACCACATTCCGGTCCTGGCTCAGCGCCATCTGGTCCCCCGCCCAGTACCGGTCCCGGCCCCAGGAGTTGAAGGAGCCATGGTCACTGGTTTCCCTCACCGTATCAAAGACATCGCAATATTCCACAACATGGCCGCCAAAGGCCCCCTCCCCGATGTTGATGCCCGCACGCGGGACCTCGTAAATGGAACAGCTGCGGACGGTAATATTCCGCGCCAGGGAGATTTGCACCCCGGCCGTCTGCTTTTCCACCAGTCCCGTGCGCCAGATCAGGCAGTCGTCCACCAGGCAGGTGGACGGGAATTTCCCGTTTTTGGGCCCCGGCGTCCTGTCCAGCTTCTCCAGGGCCATTCCCCGGGCTTCCCCGTAGTCCCTGGGTCCCCGGTAGGCGGAACGGTCCCCCACCAGGGCCACGCCGTTTCCCCCCACTTCATGGATATGGCAGGAGCGAACCTGGGCACGGTCATTCTTTCCATCCACAAAGACGGCATTCCCTCCCAGATGGACGAACTCACAGCCCAGGATACGGCAGTTTTCCGTATTGCGCAGCAGAACGGCCCCGCTCCGGAAAATGGTCCAGTCACTTCTCAGCAGGGGTTCCCGGTTTTCCATGAAGGTGCGCCGCGTTCCCGTCAGCACCAAGTCGCGGAGAGTGACGTTTTTCACGGGTGCGCCTTCCTTCCCCTGAAGGCGGACCAGCTCCGGAAGCCCGGTGGCTTCCACCACGGCCCGGGATAAATCCGTGCCCGGTTCCGGATACAGGTAGAGCACGTTTTCCCGCCTGTCCAGATACCATTCCCCGGGAGCATCCAGTTCCTCAAAGATGTTTTCCACAAATTTGTACCTGTCATGCGGAGGCGAGGGACGGTTGTTCTGCCAGCCGCCCTCCGTGACCAGTCTATCTCCCTTTTTGCCGGTGATGCGGAAGTGCATGTCCCCCCACATGCGCGCATGAAGGGCGTGCAGGAATCCTCCTTCCGGATTTTTCCAGCGCGCCACACGCCTCGGGCTGTCCGCGTCCGCAGATGTTCCGTTGAAGATGCGGGCTTCCGGGTCATGGTTGGGGTACCGGGCCATGTGCATGGGTTTTCCATTAACCATCAGCACATCCATTTCCAGTCCGGCGGGTACGGAAGCCTTCATGATGCCGTCCCTGAACGGCTGCCAATCCGCGGAGAACGGCACGGCGCCGCTCAATACCGCCCTGCCCGGGTTTTGGGCGCGGATGGTCAGTCCGGAGTGCTCCGGACGAAGGGCCAACGGTTCCCGCAGGTAGTAAATGCCGTCTGCCAAAATAACCTGGCATTTTCCCCGGGCACCTTCTCCGGCTTTCCGCACGGCGGCTTCCACGGAACGCATGGGGAGCTCTTCCGTTCCCGCATGGGAGTCATTCCCGGCGGGGGAAACAAAAATATCCGCGCCCCATGCACAGGAGGCGCACCACAGCATCCCCCAAAGACAGTTAAGACCATTCATACCATTTTCTGCGTAAAAGCCGTTGCGGGAACCGGCCCTCTGAAAAACTTCCCGTTTTCATCATGCAAGCCAGTCCCTCTGATGAAAACAATACGGCATTCCCTCATTCGTTCTTTCCCCGCACCCATCCTTATTTTTCCGTTTCTTCAAGGAACGATCCGCTTTTCCGGAAGGGCAAGAACAACCCCTCCCCCTCATAAGAAAAAGGCTGCCCCACCCGGGGCAGCCGTCCTTAACATAATGATCATGGATTTCTCCACTATTTCATGAAGACGTTAAAAGCAGAAGTTGGTTTCTATGTGTTTCAGACGTTCCCTGACGGCTTCCGGAACGGCCTCCTTTTCCTCCTGCGTATTGTAGGGGCCGGAGTACAGGACTTTACCGGAGGCATCCGTCACATGGACGGTGGTGCCCGTCTGGGAACTGGAAGAAACCACGATGGTTCCTTTGGCGTCCGACATCTGGACGGAAGACGAGCTGTGGCCTCCGCCGGAAACCTTGCCCATGGGAGGCATGGGCATCTGGTGAAGCCCCTGCAGGCTCCGGAGCATTTGGGCCGCCCCGGGCGTCAGGTCCATCCGGCTGATGATGTCATCCATGCGGGAATCATCAATGGCGGAGTCCTTTAAAAAATCATCCATCATCTGCTGCATGTCCAGGATGCGCTGCGGAAGAGCAGACCGTCCGGCCATTCCCGCGGGCGGGGCCATTTGGCGCCGTACGGAGGGGACCACGCGCGGCTGCGTGCGGGGGTCTCCCTGGGCGGCTAGTATTTCCTCAGCGGAAAGCGTTCCTCCATCCAGCGTGATGTCCGCCGTTTCCCTCTTGCCCTTGCGGTAAAATACCGCCGTAACCTTGTCTCCCGGCACTTTGTCAGTGAGGGCTTCCGTCACGGACTGCGGACCGGACAGGGAGATGTCACCCAGTTTGACAATGACGTCATTTTCCTTCAGTCCGGCCTTGGCGGCGGGACTGTCCGGCATGATTCTGGTCACCAGCACTCCGGGGAATCCGCTCAACTCCAATTGCGCCACCACCGCCTGCGGAACCGTACCGGGCACAATGCCCAGCCTGGCGGGTCTGGAGGAGGGGAGAGGCCTGGTCTGCGGGGTATACGGCGTCAGGGGCGGAGGCTGGAGGGGGTCCGTACTTCCAGCGGGCCGGTCAATGGAATATCCGGAGCCCGAACCTATCAGCAGTCCCAAGGTCAGAAAGATACAGGTTTTCATATCCATGTGAGATAATATACAGCATCCGTCCGTGCAATGTTCAAAATTTACACATTTTTTTTACAGCCCCCAGCCACCCTGCCGGCTCAGGTTCATCACGGAGCGCCGGAAGGGCCCGCAGAAGGAGCATTACGGGAATAAAGGGAGCCGGACAGCCAGAGGGGGGGAGAAAGTTCTTTTCCCAAACAGGGAACCGGGTGGCATTCCCCCGTATTCCTTCAGTTGCCACAGAAGGGCGGCGGCTCTCCCCGACTGTTCCCGGCCGCAACGGAGCCTCATGTGAACAACCGGGCCATACGCGATTACGGCCGCACTGCCGGGCGCAAAAGATTCCGGCCTGCGCAACGTCACCGACGGTGCACGGAAAGAGAAAAATTCCTCCATTGCCCCAGACGGCAGCTTCTCAATATTCCTTTTCAGGAAGAATCCTGCGGATGACGGCGGGGGCGATCACGGGCACGCGTTCGTCCCCTCCCTGCAATTCAAAAAGGGTGGGCTTCCGCAGTTCACGCTTTTCTCCGGGGAGCATCGGCGCCTGCGCCTTTTCAACCCCGGCTTCCATGCCGTTCCCTCCGGCCACCGTGCCGCCGGACGGCGCCAGCGTATTCTGCATAATCAGGACAGCGCCCACGGCGGCGGCCACGGAAATGCCGGAAATATAGACCAGCCGGCGCCACAGGGGCATTTTCACCGTTTTTTCCTGCTTCACTTCCCCGGCACAGTCCATGGCCCGGGCCATTTTGCACACGGAGAATTCCAGAATGGACGAGGCGGAAAGCCTTTTCAACCGGGTTTCCATTTCACGCTCGGATTCAGCGCACATCAGGGAACAGCACTGTTCCCTGAACAGAACCCTCGCGGGAGAAGGGCTTAAACGCTTCAACAGGGATTCCATCTCACGGAGTTCCTCATCAGAGATTTCATCATGCCGGAGACGGGCATTCAGGGGGAAGATTTCCTCACACTTTCCGGCCAGGCGGGAAATCAGTTCATCGGATACGGGAAGGGGCTGCATGGCGGCAGTACCGCCGCCTTCCTCCCCTGCGGCAGATGATGTTGTTTCATGTTTCATAAGAGCGGGGTGCGGCGTTAAATTTGTTCTTTTTTATTTCTCAGCGCCTTACGGAGCAGGTCGATTCCATAGCGGTACCGGCTCGCCACCGTGTTTTGTGAGATTTCCAGCGTTTCCGCAATTTGCTGAAAGGTTTGTTCCCCCCATATTTTCAGGACAATGACCTCTGAGAATTTGGAAGGGAGCTTCTTGAGCTGCATTTCCATGAATTGCTTGAGTTCTTCGTCCGCCGCGGCGCTGGAAAACCAGGGGTCCGCATAAATATCCCCGTCCTGTTCGGCGGCGCAGGCCTCATCCTCCCTCTTCTGGCGCCTGTCGGATTTGCGGCCATAGTCCACCGCCAGGCGCCGGATGGAGGCAAATACATAGGAAAGCCACGCCTCCTGGCCCCCCACAAATTCCCCGGAAGCTTCTTTCCTGGCCAGCCGTATCAGGGCATCCTGAAGGATGTCCTCCGCATCTTCCGGCGAACGGGATTGCTGGCGGGCAAACAGCAACAATTGAGCGACGTGCCTGCGCAGCCATTCATCCCAGCTCAGCAAATGGCTGTCTTCTTCCTTTACTTCCTCTTCCCTGATGTAGGCGGACGTATTCATTTCTGCATGTTCGGTTCCTTCATCAATCATAGCGCAGCAAGTTCATTTTTTTGTTTAAAATAATAGATGGAATATGGTTCCCCTGTTCACGGGGAGAGGGGATGCCTTCTGGAACAGGGTCTACTTACCCTTATTGATAACTTTCTGCATATTGCCTATCCACGGCTCCAGCTTTTTGGCCGCTTGAGATTCCGGATCGGCGTCACGGGCCATTTTCAGATACTCCAGGGCCTTGGGATAATTGCGCTCCAGCGCATACCCGTCGCTGACGTATTTGGTTATTTCCAGGCGGATGGCCGGCAGAAGGTTCCGCTTCTCCAGCATTTGCAAAGCTTCCTCCCGGCTTGCCCGGATTTTTTCCGGGGAAAAGGAGCCAGCGTGCTTTTTGTAAAATTGCTCCATCATGAGCCGCTGCGCCGCCATGGTTACGGCTTTTTCAGCCTTTCCGGAAAATCCGTACTGGTCTTCCGGGTCCAGGGCGGAGATTTCCGCGATCAATTCCTTTTGATAAGGCTGCAAGTCTTCCGGAAGCTGCTTGAGGGCCTGAACCAGTTTTTCCAGCTTTTCCTTTCCTTCCAGCGCGCGGGCAGCAGCCACGGCTTCTTTCAGTTTCATCCTTGCCTCCCCCGCGGCCTCAAGTTTTTCCAGGTATTCCTGCGCCGTCCTGGACGGCCCTACTATTTTGGCATAGGGAGCGCCATTCCCTTCCATCAGCAGAACGGTGGGGAACACGGAGATTCCGTAACGGCGCATCAGCTCTTCATGGAACTTGAGCTGTTCCGGAGGCATTTTCCCCTCCTTCCTGGGAAAATCCAGCTCCACCAGCATGAGGTTGTTGTCTTCCACGTATTTGGAAAAGGCCTCCGTATCAAAAATATTGTTGCGCAGATAAATACACCCCGGGCACCAGTCGGAACCGGTAAAGTCAGCCAGCACCGGCTGCCCGCTTTTGCCGGCTTTCTCCAGAGCCTTGTTCCAGTTCGTCTCCCAGACGGGAGAAGCGGAACAAATCATGGCAGAAGCCAGGGAAAGAATGCCAAGCACAGGAACATATGAATTCTTCATCCTGGGAGGCATCATAACACCATCCCTGCCCTTGTCATTCTTTTTCAGATGCTCCCACGGCCGCAGCCGGAACGCCGCGCCTCCGGCTCCCTACTGCTGTGAACGGCGGCGGATGTCCTGGCTCAGGCGCATGGCGCAGAAGTCCGGACCGCACATGGAGCAGAAGTGGGCCTTTTTGGCGTTGGCATGGGGCAGCGTCAGGTCATGGTAGGAACGCGCCTTCTGCGGATCAAGGGAAAGGTTGAACTGGTCCTCCCAGCGGAATTCAAACCTGGCTTGGGCCAGCGCGTTGTCCCGCCACTGGGCGGAGGGATGTCCCTTGGCCAGGTCCGCGGCGTGGGCCGCCAGCTTGTAGGTGACCACGCCTTCCCGCACGTCCTCCCGGTCCGGAAGGCCCAGGTGTTCCTTCCGGGTGACATAGCAGAGCATGGCGCAGCCGCGCTGGCCGATGATGGCTCCGCCGATGGCCCCGGTAATGTGGTCATAGCCGGGGGCTATGTCCGTCACCAGCGGCCCCAGCGTATAGAACGGGGCTTCCATGCACCATTCCAGCTGCTTGCTCATGTTCTCCGCAATAAGGTGCATGGGCACGTGGCCCGGCCCTTCATTCATGACCTGGACGCCCGCCTTCCACGCGCGCATGGTCAGGTCCCCCTGCACTTCCAGCTCCGCCAGCTGGGCGAAGTCATTGGCGTCCGCCACGGAGCCGGGGCGCAGTCCGTCCCCGATGGAGACGGCAATGTCGTAAGCAGCCAGGATGGAGCAGATTTCATCCCAGTGGACGTAAAGGAAGTTTTCCTGTTCGTGAATCATGCTCCACTGCGCCATGATGGAACCGCCGCGGGAGACGATGCCCGTCATGCGCCGGGCGGTATGGTTCACAAACCGGAACAGCAGCGCGGCGTGCACGGTGACGTAATCCACGCCCTGCCGGGCCTGCTCCAGAAGAGTGTCACGGAAGATTTCCCAGCTCAGGTCCGCCACCTTGCCGCCCACCTTTTCCAGCGCCTGGTAGATGGGCACCGTCCCGATGGGAACGGGGGAGTTCCTCAGAATCCATTCACGGGTGGCATGAATGTTCTTTCCGGTGGAAAGGTCCATCACGGTGTCCGCCCCCCAGTGGATGGCCCAGCGCAGTTTTTCCACCTCCTCCTCAATGCTGGACCCCAGGGCGGAGTTGCCGATGTTGGCATTGATCTTCACCAGGAAATTGCGGCCTATGGCCATGGGTTCGCACTCCGGATGATTGATGTTGGCAGGAATCAGGGCGCGCCCGGCGGCAATCTCGTCCCTGACGAATTCCGGCGTAAAATAGGCAGGCATGCGGCAGCCGCCCCGGCGCTCCGGCGCGTGCTGGTGGTCCAGGCGGTCGCGGGCCACCATGCTGGACGGGCCAAACCCTTCCTGCGCTTCCAGCTCGGACGGCCGCGGCATCATGGTCAGCTCATCCAGTACGGCCTGAGCCTCTTCCGGGCGGCTCTTTCCACGGGGGTAACGGTCATATACCGCCTTGAACGCCTGTTCCCTGCCCAGGTTCTCCCGGATAGCCACGAATTCCATTTCCGGCGTAATGACGCCCTGACGGGCGTAATGCCGCTGCGTCACGGGAGCGCCGGCGGACCGGAGGCAGACTCCCTGTTCCGTCTCCACTTCCTCCACATCTCCGCGGGTCCGTATCCAGGCTGCGCGCAGGGCAGGCAGCCCCTGCTCCGCCGTTCCTTCATAAGCTTCGTCCCCCCACGGACCGGAACAGTCGTAAACGCGCACGGGCGCATTTTCATGGGTGGCGCCGTCAGGCAGCAGGGTGTCGCTCAGGAGGATTTCCCTCATGGGAACCTGCACGTCCGGATGCAGATGGCCCGGAACATAAATGCGGCGGGACCCGGGATAGGACAATTTGGCGGTATCGTTCATGGCATGGTTGCTCTGTTCAAGTACCGGCAACGGGGGAAAACAAGCTCCGCGCAAAACGGGCACGCCCGCTTGATCGAACTCCCTGCGGCGGAATTATCCGCATCAGGTTTGAAGGGTTCCGCGCAGACGGCATGCCGCCGCGCAATCTCAGCCTTTATTGTCTGGCACCCCTGCCGAACTTGGAGGGAAAGTACCACGGCATCCGGCGGCATCCAAGCGTTTTCCTTCCTCCCGGGCTTTAAACCGGAAAAAGAAAGACCTTTTTTCGGCTCGTCAGTTCCCGGAAAATGGGATAGAAATTTTTTACAGGCCTCCGGGCCGCCAAATGCAACCTTCCTCCCCCCGCGGGGTTTATACAAGGGAATTTCATGGACGAAGCACAACACATGCCATCCGCCGAACCGGACGAGGACGCCCAGCTCATGCTGAGAGTCAGGGATGGAGATGCCTCCGCCATGGAACAACTGATCCGCAGGCACCAGAATTCCGTGTACGCCACCGTGGCCCGCATGCTGAATAACGGGCCGGAGGTGGACGACATCGCCCAGCAGGTTTTTATCCGCATCTGGAAGGGAGCGGGGAATTATGAGCCCTCCGCACGCTTCACCACCTGGATGTTCACCATTCTGCGCAATCTGGTCTTCAATGAAGTGCGCCGCCAGAAGCGCAAGCCCACCACCTCCGCGGACGCCATGGAGGAGGAAGGCGGCATGACCGTGTTTCTGGAGCCCTCCCAGGCTCCGGACGAGGCCCTGGAGCATACCGAACTCCAGCGGGCCGTGGATGATGCCATCGCCGCCCTGCCGGAGAAGGCGCGCCTGGCCGTCCAGCTCCGCCGCTTTGAAAACATGCCTTACGAGGAGATAGCCAGGACGCTGGAGATGACTGTTCCGGCCACCAAAAGCCTTCTGTTCCGCGCCCGGAACATGCTGAAGGAGGCGCTGGCTTCTTTTCTGGAGTGACCTCTCAAAAGACGGGCGCGGGGCCCGCAGGCATCGGGGGGTTCTGAATCGGTACACGGTCCAAGGACATTCCCTTCTGCCGGGGAGAAACGTGGTTTGTTTGATTTACAAGGGCCGGGAAACCGGATAATCCGGTTTCCCGGCCTTCTTACCTGAAATTTCTCTGAAGCGCAGCAGAGAACTTCCTTCTCAAAGACCCACACCTGCAAAAACAGGCCGCATCCCTGAAGGAAGCGGCCCGGAAATGATTTGCCCGAACGTCAGCGCGCGCTGCCCGCGTTCAGCACATCCCTGTACGGGATTTTCAGGAAGTTCAACGCTCCCTGGGATTCATACAGAACGCCCACGTGGTTTTTATCCACAGGAGCCAGGCAGGAATACCCCCAGCCGTTGCGGGCATCGTAAAGGAGCCACTTGTCCTCCGGCCAGGAGCCGGCGTCATCCGTGGAGGCCTTCAGGGTCATGTGGGAACGCCCGGAGGTGGTGTTGGGGTTGGAGAACAGGACCACCCTGCCCGCGCCCGGCACTCCGTCCACCGCCAGCAGGCTGCCCTGGCAGACGGGTTCCCTCAACTGGGGAGTGCGGTTGGTGGGATGTTTCTCCCAGGTCTTGCCCAGGTCCTTCGTGACGCCCACCACGCGGGAGCCGCCCCAGTTGCAGCGGGCATTGATCATGATGGAGCCGTCTTTCAGCTCAATCACCTGGGCTTCCGTCGTCTGCTCGTTGACGCCCGTGCCGCAGTGCCAGGTTTTGCCCCGGTCCTTGGAATAAACGATGGTGGACCACGGCACCCCCTTGCCGTCCCAGTACTGGGCGGCGAAGACCAGCGTGCCGTCCTTCATGCAGATGCCGTTGCCGGGGCCGTTGAACAGGATGCGCCAGTCCTTGTCCTTGGTCTGTTCCGTAATGTTGATGGGCTTGGACCAGGTAAGGCCGTCGTCATCGCTGTACGCCAGTACCAGCTGGCCGCAGGCTTCCGGGGAATTGTCTCCGGACTTGCTGCCCCAGATGGAATGCTTGTGGCTCCAGATGGCGGCCACCCAGATGCGGCCCGTCTTTTCATCCACCAGAATGGCCGGGTCCCCCACGCCCTTGGTTGCTCCCAGGGAGGGATCAATCTTGGAATCATCCATGGCTATTTTGACGTCGGACCAGGTGCGGCCGCCGTCCGTGGAGCGGCTCACGCCCACGTCAATGTTGGCCGGAAGGTCGCCGGAATGGTTGTAACGGATGTCATACACGGCCAGCAGGGTTCCTTTCCTGGAACGGTCCAGGCCGGGAATGCGGTAGAACTTGGAATTGAAATCCCCGTGCTTCACTACGGCCACGCCGATGCGCTGCGCCACGGGAGCGGCATTCGCCACCTTCATCAGTTTGTTCCCCGCCACGACGCTCGCCGGACGCACCACAACTTTGCCGTCCAGGGACGCGCCTTTCTTCATCGTCACGCAAGCCCACAGGTGATTGTCTCCGGGTTCCAGCTCCAGCTTTCCCTTCACGGAAATCTGGGGTCTGGCGGAGCCGGAAAGCTTTACCGTGCCCAGCACCTGGGAAGCGTCCTTCGGGAACGGGTCTTCCCCGTGGTGGATGGGCGGAGCTTCTTCCCCCCGCATCACGGTCACGGAGTCAATGTCGGAAAGCTTCGTCGTGCCCGTAAAATCCAGATTCACGGCCGTCAGATACTGCGGATTCAGGCACCCCTCCGTCTGAACATTCAGGGAAAGCACGGGACTGCACGGGATGCGCACCATCACCGGATAGGCGGAAGAGGCCATCTCCACCTGCGGATTCACCTTCATGGGAATGCAGGGCACGATAAACAGGTCGTCCAGCTTCATCCCCTTGTTGTCCGGAGATGTCAGCTTGAACACCAGGGAACGCGTTCCGGCGGGGACGCGGGCTTCTATCTTGGTATTGAAGCCGCCCGTCCTGATATCCTTGCCGTCATAGATCTTCTTTTCTCCCTGGGGACCTACGGCCACAATGGAAAATTCAAAAGGAGCCTGTCCGGTCCAGCGCTCCGCCCAGGCAGACAGACGGACCTCCCTGGAGGGCGTATCCTTCAAGTCCAGCTTCAGTTCCGTATCCTGGCCGCCGAACATCCGCAGGGAAGACTTTCCGGATTTTCCCCCTCCCCCGATTTCCGCCACGCCGTCCCGGCAGGACATGGGGCCGTACTTGGTGGAGAGAGTGGTGAACTTGCCGCGTTTGGATTGCTCAAAACTTTCCGTGCCCAAGGCTGCGGGAATAGACATGCCCAGGGCGCACAGCAGGGCAAGTCCCGTTAATTTATTCAAAGGTAAACGCATCGTATTTATGGTGTGTTTCGCAGGACAATACGCAGCAGCCCGCAGCAATCTTGCTCAAGCCCGCGTCATTGCCGGCCTGTTTCCTACCACACCCTTTTCCGTTGCGTCCAGTCCTGCCTGAAAAGCTTGTAGAAAGACCAGTCCTCAATCCTTCGCTTCCTCACCGGAAGAAGCAGCCGGCTCTATGGAAATCACGGGGCGTTCCGGGAAGGAACTGGAATCCTTGTGCATGTAGTAATGGGACCAGTGAAGGACCACCTTGTCCCCCGGTTTCAGCGCGGCTACCTCTTTCAGGATGTCCGCGCCCTGCAGGATGGGCTTGTGGGCGGGATTAACGTCAATCATCAGCTGTTCCTGCTTTTCATCCCCGTACTTGCCGGGTTTCCGGTAATCCAGATACTTGATGATTTTGAACACGGCAAAATCCTTGGCGTGGTCGCACTTGTCCGGACACAGGGAAGTAAGGAACCTGCATTTGCGGTGAATGATCCCGGTAAACTCCGCCTCCGCCACATGGTCTGACAGCAGTTCTCCGGAGGAAAGGGGAGTCTCCTCCTTATCGCCGGAAGCCGGGAGAACGGCCACCGGATTTTCTACGGCAGGAGAGGCAAAAGGAAAAATCAGGAAAAGACAGCAGGGGAGAATGAATTTCTTCATACTCCCCTGCTTAAACATTCCGTCAACAAGAGTCAAGCAGAAGGCCCGCCCTCTTTCTTTCCGGATAAAATTTCTGCGGGAGACGGTCAGGGCGGCAGCCGCAATTGACCGAAGAGGGACCACGGCCATGCCTGGAAAGCCCCAGGGATATATGGAATGGTCTTAATGGCCGGTTCCGGCAATGCAGCCTTCACAGGCCAGTTCCTCCGTATTCTTGAAATCAGACGGAGCAATGAAGGAGGAGCGATGTTCATTGAGCCAGAGAAGGGCTTCTTTCTGGGCCTGCCGGCTCCACAGGCTTTTCCAGTCTTTCTTGTGGGTGACAAGGCAATACCAGACGTACGCCACTCGAGCCGTCCACATGACAAGCTCTATTTTTTCCTTGAATGAAGAACACAGGAATTCGCGGTTTTCCAACTCCGCCGCCATGGCATCCCTCCCGGCCTGCAACAGGATGGCGCCGTGCTTCTCCGGATCGAAAACATTTTCAGCCATCCCCTGCATCATGAAATCCTTCTCATCCCCGTCCGGGACATTTGGAACGTCCCATTCTCCGGACTCCATTTCTTCAAGGGCTTTCGACAAAAGAGACTGCCCTCCCGGCCCGGTGGCAGCATCCAGAGGAATAACCGGCTGCTTGTAATGCAACTGATACGGCTCGCCGGCTTCTTCATAACACTTCGCTACAAATTGCGAGCAAAATGCCGTTGGATGGCTGCCTTCCAGCAGGGACCGCAGTACTTGGTAAGTGGATGCCAGCAGGCAGACGGCGGCTGCCGCCGTCTCCCGGTCCCAACGGAACCTGGAGTATTTGGAAGTGATCAGAAGAAGCCCCAGCATATAAATACCTCCATACGGCAGCTTCTGCTGCAGGTATTTCCTGCCTGTTTCAACAACCGGCTCCAGCGAGGGAAGATTCCTGTTTCTGTAAACGTGGATGGTACGCCCTGCAAACCTTTGCCGGGCCGGATTTTCCAGGACAGGATGTTCTCCGGTAGCTTCAAGCAAGGTTTCCTTCTCCTCATCGGCATAAAGGGCGGCATGGCTTACATCGGATCCCGTCAGCAATCCGATCAGAGAAGAAATGGTATCCCCCTGAAGCACGGAGAACAGCAGAACATCCCCTTTTTTCAGATCCTCAACAGACAGTTCGTTCTGAACATCTTTCCGCTCCTCCGCGGCCTTGTTTTTTACATCGCTTGATTTTTCCATAACATTAAAGTTTCACCTACCATAGTATGATTTATTGAAAAACAATCAATAATTAATCTGAAAACATGTATTTTCCCCACAGAAGCCCTTCCGCCGATCCAGTGCGGTCCCTTTTCCGGTCAATTCCTCCTGGCTTCCTCTCCTGTTCCCATGCGCTAAGCGTCCCCTGAAGAAACAGTGGAGAAAACTCCCTTTCCTCAAAACCGTGTCTCAGGCCCGCAGGCATCCATCCGGTGCAATGCCGCCGTTCAACAAGGATTCGTCCCCGGATTTTCAGCGGAATGTGGAAACGCATCTCCCGCAGTCGCCATGAAACCGCGCAGGAGTCAATCGCTTACCTAGGGCCAAAAGCATAGGAAAAATTTGAAGCGGCTGTCCGGGTGCATGGAAAAGAATCAGAAACCCAACTTCTTCCCCGTTTCCAAATTGACGCGTCGCCTTCCGTGTGAGAGATTGAGAAAAGTAATATGGACAACAACCGTACCTCTACCGTGCCGATCGTTCCCAAACAATACCGGCTGCCGTTCTTCATGCTGGTCTCCTGTTTTGCGTTGTGGGGCCTGCTGAACAACATGACGGACAACCTGGTTCCGGCGTTCAGCAAGATATTCATGATTAACGCTTCGGAATCCGCCGGGGTGCAAATCTCCTTTTACGGGGCGTATGCGGTGCTTGCCATTTTCGCCTCCATCCTGCTGGAGGAATTCTCCTACAAGGCGGGCGTGCTCATCGGCCTGGGCTTCTACATGATCGGCGCGCTGTGCTACATTCCCGCCGCCATCGGGCAAAGTTTTGACATTTACCTGGTAGCCATCTTCGTCCTGGCGGGCGGCCTCTCCATCCTGGAAACCACCTGCAACCCGTTCGTCCTTTCCATGGGGTCCCAGGAGACAAGCGTACGCCGCCTGAACTTCGCCCAGGCTTTCAACCCCATCGGCTCCCTGACGGGCATTTTCCTGGCCAAATATTTCATCCTCGCGCACTTGAATGACGCGGACATGGACACCCGCAAGGCCATGGACCCGGAACAGTTGAACGCCATCGTCAGCGATGAACTCTTCTGGGTGTGCGTTCCGTATGTGGGCCTGGTGGCCATCGCCGCCGTCATCTGGTTCTTTTTCTGCCGCTACAAGTCCGACGACGAAAGCGTGCCCACCCAGGAAAACACGCAGCCCCTTTCCTCCAAGCTCGGCCGCCTGGGCCTCTGCGTCGCCTTCATCCTCATCCCCTTCCTGTTCCAGTACTATTCCACCTTTGAATTCAGCATGGTGCAGCAGATCCTGATCATGATGGTGGGCCCCATCGCCTTCCTGCTCATCATGCCGGACTACCGCTGCCAGCTCATGAAGCTGGTGAAGCTGCCGCGCTACTTCTGCGGCGTGGTGGCCCAGTTCTTCTACGTGGGCGTGCAGATCGCCGTCTGGACATGGACCATCAAGTACATCATGTCCGTCTTCCCCGGCATGCAGGAAGCGGCGGCCTCCAATTACTATATCTTCTCCATCGTCCTGTTCATCGCCTGCCGCGCCATCACCACGGCCCTGATGAAAAAGTTCAACCCGGCCAACATGATGTCCCTCTTCGCCATTGCGGGCATCCTCTGCTGCCTGGGCACCATGTACCTGCCCAAGGAAATCTCCGTCTGGACGCTGGTGGGCATTTCCGGCTGCATGTCCCTGATGTTCCCCACCATTTACGGCATCGCCCTGCGCGGGCTGGGTTCCGAAGTGAAGCTGGGCGCCGCGGGCCTCATCATGGCCATCCTGGGCGGCGCGGTCATCACCCCGTACATGGGTTCCTGCATTGACAACACCACGGTGAAAAACCAGGTGGCCTACTTTGAATCCATTGACCGCCCCCTGATCGCCCAGGCGGAAGCGGCGGACTCCCGCAAGTCCGTCTCCGGAGCCATGCTGGCTCTTTACAAAATGTCGGAAGCGAATCCCTCCGAGGGCGAGGAAGAGGCCAAAGCCGCCGCCAAGTTCCAGAAAAACCTGGACACTTTCCTTTCCCTCCATGCCCTGGACGGGGAAGCCTTTGACCAGGCGGCCAAATCCCTGCCCGGCTGCTCCGGGCTGAAGCCTGCGGAACTGGCGGTCTTCAAGGCCAACCTGGACCGCCTGCCCGCCCCCGCGGACCGGGAGCAGCAGATCCAGCAATTCTCCCTGATTCCGGCGCTGACCACGCTTTCCGGAGGCCAGGCGAACGTGCTGAATGACCTGATCGCCCATCCCCTGGACATGAAGCAATTCCAGACGGCCCAGGAAAACTTTGTGGAAAAAGCGGTACGGTCATCCTTCTTTATTCCCATCATCTGCTTTGCCGTGGTACTAATCTACGGCTTCTTCTTCCGTAACACCCATCTGAAAAAGGAAGAAGAAGCGCCCGCCCGGGCATAACCCCTCTTCACATCACCTACGCAAGATATGAAAACAGCATTACCAACCATCGGTATCCGCCCCACGATTGACGGGCGCCGCCTCGGCGTCCGGGAATCCCTGGAAGACCAAACCATGAACATGGCCAAGGCGGCCGCGGCCCTCATTGAGGCCAACATCCGCCACGCCTCCGGAGAAACCGTCAAGTGCGTCATCGCAGATACCTGCATCGGCGGTCCGGCGGAAGCCGCCGCCTGTGCGGACAAATTCAAGGCCAACAACGTGGGCGTCTCCCTGGCCGTCACGCCCTGCTGGTGCTACGGCAGCGAGACGTTTGACATGGACCCCTTCACCCCCAAGGCCATCTGGGGCTTCAACGGAACGGAGCGCCCCGGCGCCGTGTACCTGGCCGCCGCGCTGGCGGGCCTGAACCAGAAGGGATTCCCCGCTTTTTCCATTTACGGAAAAGACGTCCAGGACGCCGGCGATACCTCCATTCCGGAAGACGTGGCTGAAAAAATCCTGCGCTTCTGCCGTGCCGGCCTGGCCGTAGCTACCCTCCGCGGCAAGGGGTATCTCTCCATCGGCGGCTGCTCCATGGGCATTGCCGGCTCCATTGTGGACCAGTCCTTCTGGGAAAACTACCTGGGCATCCGCGTGCAGGCCGTGGACATGACGGAAGTGCGCCGCCGGATGGACCAGAAGATTTACGATGAAGCGGAATTCGACCTCGCCATGGAATGGGCGGACGCCGTCTTCAAGTTTGCGGAAGACAAGAACCGCCCGGACTTGAAGCTGGACGAA
This sequence comes from Akkermansia muciniphila, assembly GCF_018709685.1. GTDB lineage: Bacteria > Verrucomicrobiota > Verrucomicrobiia > Verrucomicrobiales > Akkermansiaceae > Akkermansia > Akkermansia muciniphila_E. Next base: position 101,256 of record NZ_JABDHQ010000005.1, on the reverse strand, counting down.
GCCGGACGCCGCAAGACCTTCAAGGAAAGCGTGCTGATGGCCATGATCTTCCGGGACATGATGCAGGGCAACCCCAAGCTCAAGAAAATCGACCGCGAAGAAGAATCCCTGGGCTACCAGGCCATTGCCGGCGGCTTCCAGGGCCAGCGCCACTGGACGGACTTCTACCCGAACGGAGACATTGCGGAAACCCTGCTCAACTCCACCTTTGACTGGAACGGCCCGCGCGCGCCGATGCCCTTCGCCACGGAGAACGATTCCCTGAACGGGGCCTGCCTCCTCTTCGGCTACCTGCTTACCGGGCAGGCCAACGTCTTTGCGGACGTGCGCACCTACTGGAGCCCTGAAGCCGTGAAGCGTGTCACGGGCTACAAGCTGGAAGGCCACGCCAAGGACGGCATCATCCACCTCATCAACTCCGGCTCCGCGGCCCTGGACGGCTGCATGGCCTGCACGGACAAGGACGGCAAGCCCGTCATGAAGAAGCACTGGGACGTCACCCCGGACGACGCAAAAACCATGATGGAACAAGCCGTCTGGTGCCCGGCCAACCGGGAATACTTCCGCGGCGGCGGCTACTCCGTCCACTACGTCACCCAGGGCGGAGCCCCCGTCACCATGATGCGCCTGAACATCGTCAAGGGCCTGGGTCCCGTCCTCATCGTGGCGGAAGGCTGGTCCGTGGACCTGCCTGCCAAGGTGCACAAGACGCTGGATGAACGTACCGATCCGGGCTGGCCCACCACCTGGTTCGCCCCGCGCCTGACCGGCAAGGGAGCCTTCACGGACGTCTACAGCGTCATGGCCAACATGGGCGCCAACCACGGAGCCTTCACGTACGGCCACATCGGCGCGGACATCCTGACGCTGGCCTCCATGCTGCGCATCCCCGTATACGCCCACAACATTCCGGACGACCAGATCTACCGTCCCTCCGCTTGGGGCCTCCACGGCACCGCAGACCCGGAAGGCGCCGATTTCCGCGCCTGTTCCAACTATGGGCCATTATACGGAAAATACTGAAAACGGAAGGTAACAGTTAATAGGTAATAGTTAACAGCTTCGGATAAAACATGGCAGAAAGTCTCGTTTCCGCTAAAAGCTTTTCCTTCGCGGTCCGCATTATTCAATTATGCAGGCACTTGAAAAAGCAGGATGTTGAGCGGGAACTGCTTAGCCAGCTCATACGTTCCGGTACGAGCATTGCTGCCAATTTATCCGAAGCTGTTTACGGGAGCAGCAGAAGGGACTTCTTTTCCAAAGCCCGCATTGCCCTGAAGGAATGTTCCGAGACGCATACCTGGCTTAAACTGCTGCATGCCACCGGGAGCCTGACGGAACCGGAATACTCCTCTATCAACCAGGACTGCACGGAAATCCTTAAAATGCTCGTTTCCATTAACAAAACAGCTCAAAAAGCACCCCCCGATACCTATTAACTTTTAACTATTCACTCTTAACTCATGTATTCTCTCTGCTTGGACTGCGGCGCGACGAACGTGCGCGCGATGGTGGTGGATGAACAAGGCGTGATCGCGGGAAAGGCCTCCCAGCCGAACGCCACGCTGCCCGGTGAGGAAAATCCGGAGTTCCATGTCTGGGACGCGGACCGGATTTTCCAGCAGCTTTCCGAATGCGCCGTGCAGGCCCTGAACGGGCTGGACGCGGACAAGGTGCGGGCGGTAACCGTCACCACCTTCGGCGTGGACGGCGCGCTCGTGGACGCGGAAGGGCGGCAGCTTTACCCGGTCATTTCCTGGAAATGCCCCCGCACGGCGGAGGTCATGAAACACATCGGCAAGTACATCTCCCAGGAGGAGCTTGACTGGATCTCCGGCGTGGGCGCCTTTGCCTTCAACACCATTTACAAGCTTGTCTGGCTCAAGGAAAACCGCCCGGAACTGCTGGAAAAGGCCCATGCGTGGCTCTTCATCTCCAACCTGCTGGCGTACAAGCTCACCGGCATCATGGCGACGGACCGGACCATGGCCGGGACCTCCCAGCTTACTGACCTGGAAACGGGAGACTTCTCCCCCTTCATTCTGGACCGCCTCGGCCTGCGCCGGGACCTCTTTCCCCCCACCGTGGACGCGGGAGAAATCATCGGCGTTCTCACGCCGGAAGCGGCGGCGTCCATAGGCATCCCGGCCCTGGCGGGCGTTCCCGTCATCTCCGCGGGGCATGACACCCAGTTCGCCATCTTCGGTTCCGGCGCGGACCGGGACCAGCCGGTTCTCTCCTCCGGCACCTGGGAAATCCTGATGGCGCGCTCCGCGCAGGCCCGGCTGACTCCGGAAGATTACGCGGACGGAGCCACGGCGGAATTTGACGCGGAGCCGGGCCTTCTGAACCCCGGCCTGCAATGGCTCGGCTCCGGAATCATTGAATGGGTAAAAGCCGCCTGCTTCCATGGTGAAACGTACGATACCATGGATGCGGAAGCAGCCCTCATCCCCCCCGGCTGCGACGGCGTGACGATGGTCCCGGACTTCCTGGCCTCCGGAAACCGGAAAGGCTCCATCAACGGCCTGGTGCTGGGCAGGACGCGCGGCCACATCTACCGCGCCGCCATGGAGGCGCTCACCTGGCGTCTGAAATCCCGCCTGCGCCGCCTGGAATCCGTGGGCGGCTTCAAAAGCGAATTCCTTATCCTGGTGGGCGGAGGCGCCAGAAACAGCGTCTGGACCCAGATGCGCGCGGACATCCTGCGGATTCCCGTGAAGGTCTCTGAAGTATCTGAAAGTACCGTGCTGGGCGCATCCATGTTTGCCTTTGCGGGCGCCGGGGTGTACTCTACGCCGGAAGAAGCCAGGGACGCCTTCGGCATCACCTACCGGACATACATGCCGGGGCCCCAGGAGGCCGCCTACGAAAATCTCAATCACTAACACGCAACTATATATGTCAGAAGACTGGTCAATCTCCCCTCCCCTCCCGGACAAGGTGTTCCCGTGGGAAAAATATAATCCCGTCACGCGGGAGGAAGTGAATGAATTCTTCCACTCCCCGCAAATCCTGGTGATTAAGGAACGCATGTGCGACATAGGCCGCCGCCTGTGGAACCGCGAATATGTGGACGGCAACGGAGGCAACATTTCCGTGCGCGTGGCGCAGAACCTGCTGCTCTGCTCCCCCACCCTGTGCTCCAAGGGCTTCATGACCGTGGAAGACATCTGCATGGTGGACATGGACGCGCGCCAGAAGGCGGGCATCCGCCCCTCCACCAGCGAGGTGAAGACGCACATCGCCATGATGAAATCCGTGGGGGTCAACGCCTGCATCCACGCCCACCCCCCGCACTGCAATGCCTTCCTGTTCGCCGGGCAGGTTCCCCCCTCCGGCATCAACCCGGAAGCGGACATCTTCCTGGGCCACATACCGCTGGCTCCCTATGGAACGCCCGGTTCTCCGGAAACGGCGCAAGCCGTGGCGGAAGCGGCCAAACAGTCCACCGTGGTCTTCATGGAAAACCACGGCGTGATTGCCGGGGCCCGCGACGTGGAGGAAGCGGAATGGTTCATGGAGAACGCGGACGCCTACTGTCGCATGGTGCTGATGGCCGGCCTGCACAAGGCCCCCCTGAACCAGGTGGGACCTGAAGGCGTTGATGACTTCCTCGCCATCCGCAAAGCCATCGGCTATGCCGTTCCGGGAAACCAGCCCCTGTACAATACGGAAACCTACGCCGGGTACAAGCTGGGCAAATCCGGCAAATAACCCCCCTCTCCAACGGGGAGGCTGAGAAAGTTCAGCCTCCCCGTTTTTTCAACTTTCTCCCCTCCCCTGTGGAAAATTGGTCTTCCTCCCTCCCTTGCCTTCTTGTGCAGGCCGCCAGCCATTCCGCGATTTTCCGAACCATTACCGCCAGCGCGGAGTATGCCGGGACCGGAAAAACGCCTCTGATGAAAAAACGTCCTTAAGCATTGCACGGACATGCGGAATCGGGAGGAAGCCGGATTAAGAAACTGTCCCTCCTCCGGGAGAATCCTCCACCCGGCGTTGTTGGAGCAGTCTATTCTTCCGTGGCGGCGGAGACGGGGAGCTATTCTTTGACTGAATGGGAAAACCTTTTTCCAGATAATCCGCACCAGGCTGCCCGTCTGTGACCGCCTTTCCCCTATTGAACGGCCATGTTCATCGCCCATCTGCCCGCAGGCTATCTTCTGGCAAAAGCCATCCGTTCCCGCCCTCCGGCAAGGAAGGCCGTCATGACCGCCGCCCTGCTGGGGGCTATTGCCCCGGACCTGGACCTGTTTTATTTTTATACCCTGGACGGCCGCCAGCACCACCATCATTCCTACTGGACGCATTATCCTTCCGTCTGGCTCGCGCTGATGCTCCTTGCATGGAGCGTCAGCCGAATCAAGCCACGGAGCGCGGGCGGAACATGGATGTTCGTCTTTTCCACGAGCGGATTCCTGCACCTTCTCCTGGACTGCATTGTGGGAGATATTCCCCTCCTGGCTCCGTGGTCCATGCGGCTTTACGCTCTGGCCAACGTTCCGGCGCAGCATCATCCCTGGTGGCTGAACTTCCTGCTGCACTGGTCTTTTTTACTGGAGCTGCTGATTATTGCCGTTTCCCTCCGTCTCATGGTTTCCGGGAGAAGGAAGCCGGACTCTCCCCTGGGAGCTCCATTTTCCGCAGGAAAACAACACCAATGATGCGGGTCCGCTTTTCCTCTTTTCCTGAAAAACGGGCAGGATGACACCCCCGGCCGCAGACAGCTCTGACGCCGCTGAACCGTTTAAATATTTTTTCTTCAACGTCTTGCCGTTTGAAAAACCTTCCGTGAAAGAAAACGGTTTCCCGCCCGTATCACCCCGGAGCCATTCGTCTCCCGATTTTTCATTTCTCTTGAATTCAGAAAAAGAACATTACCAATAATTCAAATTTATTATTATTTATAACAATTTTTAATAGGAGACGGGAAAATATTTTCTTTCCTCTTTCAGGAAATTTCCTGGCCGGAAAAGATCCATCCAGCTAACCGCAACAAGCGGGACAGGTGAAAGAAGCCTCTTTCCTTCCCAAGGGAGGAACACCGTGGAGGACGGGCTGTATTTTTGCCATTATTAAAGCGTTTCTTCACTTGAGAACTCATTTTAAGCAATTTATAATGAACAAATTATCAACTTGTTCATTTTCATCGGATTCGCAATCCGTTCATATTTTTAACGATATAAAAATTTTCACAAAATAGATTTTTTTATTTCAAGCGGTCAAGGCCATCCAAGGAAACAATGCTTTGTGTATGAGCACCTCATGACTCCCTCCCCTATCCGGCATGAGGAAGAAAAATCTCCCTCCCTTCTGTGCCAGCCCCCGGAAAAACGGGACAATCCCGTTCTTCGCTAAAAAGTTTGTCCGGCATAACTCTTTTTTATTCAAACATGAAGCCCGTCTCCGGATTGCGAATCCGATGCCCGCCATCCGTTGAAAAAACAGATTGACACCAATACGCCAATTCTATAGGTTAATTAGAACAAAAGACCAGAATTAGTCTTACACGTTTATAATCAACAATATATAAATACCTCAACACTCTTTGTCATGAAACTGCATTTGCCTATGACACTCTTGGCGGCTCTCCTCGCCAGCCTTTCTCTCCCCCCTTCCGCCACGGCAGCCGAGCTGGCCTGGGCAGGAACAGCCGGCAATAATGTATGGACCCTGAACGGAACGCCGGACGATTCACCATGGGCGAACAATGCGGTTTACACGGATGCGGATACCGTCATTTTTGGAACTATTGACGGGCAGGACCTGGTGGAGGTGCTCCTTTCCGGGACAGTGACGCCGGCAGGGCTCACCTTCAATTCGGACACCACCAATTACACGCTGAAAGGGGACGGAGCCCTGGCTGGGAACGGCCCCCTCACCAAATCCGGAACTTCCACGCTGAGGCTTGAAACGCTCAATCCCGGCTTCTCCGGCACCATCAACCTGAACGGAGGCGTTCTGGAACTGGGCGCAGACGGCGTACTGGGAACAGGAAAAATCAGCTGGGGTGGAGGAACCGTCAAATACGGGGAGGGCGTCACCACGGACATCTCCAGCAATATGAACAGCGCGGCCTCCGGCAAGGATACCATACGCATTGACACCAACGGAAATGACGTCACATGGTCAGCTTTTGCGCGCACCAAGTATGCCTATGTCAAAGACGGCGAGGGAACCCTCACGCTTGCCTTCAATGCGGGTGATTTCAATAAAAACCTCACCATCAACGCAGGGTGCCTGAATTTTGATGCAACCAATGCAGCCGTCAATTACACTGGGTCAAAAATCAGCGGAAGCGGGGAATTGAGAAAAACCGGCGCCAATAACATGGTTATCGGCAACAGCTCCAGCCTGAGCGACGACTTTACAGGGCTGCTCCATATCGTAAAAGGGACCGTTCAGCTGAATCAGACGTCAAGCGCCACGCTGAATTTCAACTTTGCCGTCAGCATAGAAAACGGAGGTATCCTGAATCTGAATGGAGGAGGAAATGCCGCTTTCCGGTTCAACAAGCTGATTACCCTCGCACACGGTTCCACCATCCAGTTCTCCAATGCAAACAATAGCGACAGCAAGCCTTACCTGATCAGCGGGGGCGTCCGGATAGGGAACTCCTCCGAAGACGTCACCGATTGGATATCCGGATGGAACCGCCCTATTTTCGTTGAAACCCAGGGGCTCTCCGGTGAAGGAACGCTGCAATTTCTTGTACAGGCCACCGGCGACATCGGCAACAATACCGATCGCATCCTGAACCTTGCCGCTTCCGGGGAAAATTTCACCGGAACCCTTAACCTGGGGTCCGCTACATCTGCGGCGGACAAAACAGCCGTAGGACGCGCCGTCGTTCTCCGTCATCAGGATGCCCTGAAGAATGCCACCGTCAACCTGCTCCTTGCCAACAGCACCCTGTCCATCAATAACGCGGAGAATACCGCCACCATTGCCGGCCTGAACGGCCAGGGGTCCCTCACCGGAACGGTTAACGGAGACGGAAACACCACAACCACGCTGAACCTGAAGCAAAAGGCAGACCTCAATACCTTTACGGGAACCATTGGCGCCAACGTCGGCCTGGTCAAGTCCGGAGCGGGCGCCTTCGTCTTTGCGGGAGTCAACAACGGCAGCATCACTTCCTCAGAGGGAATATTGCAGCTTGGCAATGCCGCGGGAGACTATACAGCCGGAAACGTCAGCGTTACGGGAGGTTCCCTGAATCTGGGGGGCACGGGCACGATCTCCAATGTCAGCGTCTCCTCCCTGGCTTTCAGCACAGGGGTGAATGTCTACATGGACATCAACGGAGCGGAGCACGACCAGCTTGCCTACACGGGAACGGCTGCCGTTGAAGTGGGCGGCCTGTCCTTCAACATTGACCTTTCCACCTCCACGGAGAATGAATACACCTTGTTCACCACCGCTACAGGAAGCTTCATTAATAACGGAGAACTTCATTTCCTCGGTCTTAACCGGGGGGCTTCCGGCAGCATCGCCGTGTCCGGTGACGGCAAATCCCTTGTCCTGAACATCACGAACAAGGGGGAAAACGGCCATCTGGCCTGGAACGGCGCCGGAGAAGGCATCTGGACCACCGGGGGAGAAACCGGGGCCAATTCCCCTTGGAACATCTCCGGGAGCGATGACAACAAATTTTACACGGGGGACCATGTCACCTTTGACGGGACCGCCGCGGCGGACAAACGCGATGTTACCATTTCCGGCAATGTCAGCCCCGGTTCCATGACGGTCACGGCGGACGGCTATGTTTTTGGCGGCAGCGGCTCCCTCACGGGCAGCGGAAAGCTGACGATGAATGCAGACGGCACCCTGACAATCAACACGGCCAACTCCTATACCGGAGGAACGGAGCTCCTTAAAGGCAGCATTGCGCTCAACAACGCCCAGGCCCTGGGCACGGGAGGCATCACCATGGCCGCGGGCACCGGGCTCATCCTGAATCATTCCGTCACCCTTGCCAATAACATCTCCATGACGGGCGACGGGCTCTTCACCGTAGCCGGAGACGGCACGGCCACCCTGGCGGGAATCCTGTCAGACACGGCAGACGGCTCCGCCGGAAAACTAGTCAAGGCCGGAGACGGCACGCTCGTCATTGGAAACGCAGCCAATACCTACACGGGAGGCACGCAAATCACGGGGGGCACGCTGTCCTTTAACTATGGAACCAGAACGGGCCTGGGAACCGGAGGAATTGAGGTGCAGGAAAACGGAACCCTGCTCTATTCCATCGCCGCCAATGTCACCGATAAGGAGCAGACCCTCTTCTCCAATGCCGTAACGGGAAACGGCACCCTCATCCTGAACAATACCGGAACGGATGAAGCCGCCATCAATAAAGCCATCTTCTCCGGATTTGAAGGAGAACTGGTCCTGCGAGGCAACAAGCGGTTCAAAGGCGGCAATGGAAACAACCTGAATGCGAATCTGGACATCACGGTAGAAGCCGGCTCCCATCTTTACATGGCCGGCGGAACCTGGGCACAGGATTTTACAATTGCCGGGACAGGCACCGGGACGGGAAATGACAGAAACGGAGCACTGCGCATGGACGGCGTTACCATGACGGGCAACGTTACCCTGTCCGCTGACGCCAGCGTCATTGTTTACAGCCCGGGCACTTCCATCATCTCCGGGGACATCATCGGCGGAGACCATGTGCTGACGTTCCGCACCAACGGCGGCGCGGGCCAGAAGCTCCAGCTCTCCGGCGCCGGCATAGCGGCCCGCGGAATCAAAAGCACCCAGGCCGGAACGCTCATTCTGGGCGGCGGCACGGGAGATGGCAACAAGGATACCGTCGCGGAGCTGGGGGCCGGAGGCTTGAATCTCAACGCCAACACGGTTCTGGAACTGAACAACGCCACCATCCGGGCCACGGAGCAATGGGAGCAGAACGTGGCCTCCAACACCGTTACCCTGAAATCGGGGACCGCCAATACCATTGACACCAACGGAACGGACATCACCTTCAACGGAAATGTGGGAGGGGAAGGCTCCCTGGTCAAGGAAGGGGACGGAACACTCTCCATCGGCGCAGGAAGCAATTACACCGGAGACACCACCGTTAACGGCGGCCTCCTGAATATGAACGGAGCGGCCCTGGCCGGAGACATCTTCCTGGGTTACGGCTCCCTGGCGGGAGCGCAGAACGCCCGGGGAAACGTCTCCATCCGGCAAGACACTCCCGGCCGGGAACCCACCGCCGTTTCCATGGGCGGCATGTCCGGCAGCAACCTTAAATCCTTCCAGGGGGCGGCCAGCCGCACGGGTGACCAGGCCACGCATGTCACGGACATCGGGGGCGGGAACATTTCCCTGTCCGGCAGCACGCTGGGCATCTCTTCAGGCATGGTGGGAGGCGGCAGCGGAGAGATATTCTCCTTCTCCACCGCCGCGGACGGCACCGTCACCCTTTCCGGAGACCTGCTGCTCCAACTGACAGACGACGCGGTAGCGGCCCTTCTGGCGGACCTGAACGACGCCTCCATCCGCATCACCAACGGCACGCTTAATCTGGAAGAAGGAACCACGGTGGACTTTGACACGCCCTACCATATTTTTGACTCCATCTTCGGCTCCGGCGTCACGTCCAGGGGAGGTTCCCTGGTGCTGTCACCACGGGACGGAGCTCCCGCCGCCGGCTGGCTGGTGCAGAACGCGGGGGACGTCCCCCTCACCCTTCAAGACGGAAACAAGGACATTGTGGAAGCTCTGGCAGGCATCCACAACAACGGGGTCATCAATATAGACATGACCGGAACGCAGGAGCTTCACCTGAACAATCTGGAAGGAGCGCTCTCCACCGCCATGATCAACACGGGGACCAATACCAGCCTGACCGTCGTCCTGACCAACACCGGAGACATCACGGATTCCACCTACCAGGGCTCCATTGAAGGAGACGCCGCCATCCGCAAGGAAGGCGCCGGGTATGCCATGAACATTGGCGGAAACGTCCGGACAAGTTATCTGGATGTGGCGGAAGGCGCCCTGAGCATCGGCGGAAAGCTGACGACGGCGCATGCCGCGGTGGCGCAGGACGCCGTCTTGAACCTGACCGGGAAAGGCAGCGCCATGGAGGCGCTTGACGTGAACGGCTTGCTGTCCCTCGGAGAAAACGCCGCGGCCGCGGCCAACAGCCTGGCCACGGGCGCGGGTTCCTCCATTGGCCTGGGGAAAGGCTCTGAACTGACCGTTCTTTCTTCCACGGCGCTTGCCGCAGCTGTCACAGGGAACGGAACGTTCACCATCAGCGGCAATGGCAGCGTCTTCTCCCTGGCGGCGGGCGGCTCCATCAGCAATGACACCACGCTGGCCCTCCGGGACGGAGCCTCCACCACGGTGGACGGCACGCTCAGCCTGGGCGGCCTGGCGGGAGACGGCACCGTAAACCTCAACGGAGGAACGCTTGAGCTGAACAATGCCACGGCGCTCTTCTCCGGAGACTTCCAGGGCGCGGGCACCATCCGTAAAAACGGAACCGGCACGCAAACCTTCACTGGCCCCGGCTCCGCGGACATCAACCTTTCCATCAACGGAGGCACCCTGGTTCTCAAGGGGGACGACCTGACCTACGGACAGGTGGATACAGGCGCCGGAGCCTCCCTGAACCTGGTTTCCGACACGGGAATGCCCCATCTGAAAACCAGCGGGGACTTCAGCATGGGCAATGGCTCCACGCTGAACATCTACATGAATGCGGGCTCCACCTCCGGCCTGGGTACCGCCGTATCCTCCACCGGAACTGTCAGCGTGGGAGATGCCGCCGTCAACCTCTACAATACCTCCACCTCCTTCAGCGCAAATGACCGCAGGCTGGACCTTGTTCTGCTGGAAGGGGCGGACGGCACCACGGCTACGCTGGGAAGCGGCTACAAACTCACCGCCGGATTCCTCTCCCTGCTTTACAACCTGCGCCTGGAAGCGGAGGGAAGCAATATCTTCCTGCGGGGAGACGAACGTACGGAGAATCCCTACCTGGACGCCTCCACCACCCATAACTCCACCTCCGGGGGAGTGCTGCTGGATGCAAGCAAGTGGCTCATTGCGGAAGACCAGACCTCCAATCTCTACCTGGTTTCCGACTCCATTGCAAGGGATATGGAAAACGGAGACATGAATTCCGCCACCCGCAAGCTGGCCGCCGCCGCAGGCAGCACGGTCAACGCGTTGGGAACGGCGCAGAAAGACGCCCTGCGCGACCAGATGGGCTGGATCAGGAACCGCACTACGCTGATGGGCGTCAACCCTGCCTACATCAACGAAGACCTCCCCTACTTCCACATGTGGATGGAAGGAACAGGCTCTTACAGCAAGCTGGACACCAAGGGGGATGAAAGCGGCTACCAGCTCACCACCTGGGGCGGAACCGTCGGCATGGACGTGGACCTCAGCGACCACTTCACCATGGGGGCGGCCTTCACGGCCAACTATGGGGACCTGACGGCCAGTGCGGCGGACACGGCCGACGGCCACCTGGACAGCTACTACGCCAACCTCTTCGGGCGCTACCAGAGCAAGAGATGGGCCCACACGCTCATCCTGACGGGCGGGTGGAACGACGCCAAGCTCAACCGGACGGTCAACTACGGAGAAGGCAGCTACAGCACGCAGGGCAACACCAACGGGTGGGGCTTTGGAGCGATGTACGAACTCACCTACGACATCTACCTCAATGAAGACAAGAGCAGCATCCTGCAACCGCTGGCCAACGTCTCGGTGGTAACCACCCGTATGGACGGATACACGGAAACGGGAGCCGGAAACGCGGGGCTGAATGTAGGCAAGCAGGAATGGACGACGGGAACGGTGGCGCTTGGCGGCCGCTGGATGGGGCTGGCGGGCAGCAACCTCTTCGGACGCGAGGCACTGGTGGAATTCCGAGCCAACGTAGCCCAGGACATGGGAGACCGCCGCGGCGAGACCGGGGTGGGCTTCCTGGCCAACCCCGGCTACACGCAGACGGTGAGGGGTGCCAAGGTAGGAACGACCGCGCTTCAAATCGGAGCGGGACTCAGTGTGCCTGTGGGAACACAGGGAACGGTGTTTGTCAACGGCAACGCGGACTTCCGGGATGGAGCCAACTCGGTGAACGGAAGCGTGGGCTACCGCTATGACTTCTAAGGAGAGTTGAGGTTTGAGAGTGGAGAGGCACCACTCTCCATCCCTCCAGGGCCGTTCCGGACAAGAACCGGAACGGCCCTGTTGCGTTGATGAAGGGGTCTTTCCCGGAGAAGGAGGACGGAATGGACCAAGCAGACTCCATGGACGGAATAGAAGGGGGAAATTGAGTCCATGAAGTTCATCCTGTCCATTCCGTCAACTATTTCCACTCTCCACTCTCCTACCTTCTCCGCGCCGGAGCGGCGGCAGGAGGAACAGGGGCCTTCCCGCCGGAGAACGGCGCAAAGCTCCAGGAAACATTGCTCAATGGTCCTTTGCCGCGCACCTGGAACAATCCCCCGGCCAGCAGGAAGACGGGGGAGGTGATCAGCCCCGGCAGGCCGCGGAGCCTGAGCTTGAAATCCGAATTGACCTGTAAATCGGCAAGGCGTATCCAGCCGCCCCCTTCCAGGGACATGTTGCTGCCCTTGGCGACGAAATTGCTGGTGCGGATGTAGCCCTTTTCTATGGAGAAATCACAGTCGGCCCTGGTGATCTTGTAATTGATCAAATGGCCCAGCCCCGGAATATAATTGGAGAGGGCTTCTCCCAAAAAGCCGAACAGGGGAATTTCCACCAGGTCGCCGTGCACCAGCGCGGCTTCCCCCTTAGCCTGGATGGAGTTCATGTTCCCTCCCTGGGATGAAAATTCTATGGCTCCGTGCACGGTGGCTTTCTCCATTTTTTCTCCGTAAGACCTCCCGATGGAGGTCAGGTTCATGTCCTGGAGCACAAAGGAGCCGTTCAAGGCGTCCCCCTTGTCAATCTGCGCCAGCACGCGGCCCGTAAAGGAACCGTCCCAGATGGTTCCCTTCAGTTTGTCCACAACCACCCACTCCGGAGAAATCAGTATTTCCCCTGTGGCCCTCCCCAGGTCCAGCGTGGTTCCCAGCAGGGGATAGCGAACGCGCCCCGCGGAGGCGTCAAAACGGATGCGCCCCTTCATCAGCTTCATGTCGTCCCCCATGGGGAACATGCCGCCGCCGGAAAGCGTTACGGGCCGCGTAAAGACAAACTCCTTCAACACCTCCACGGCGCTGTCGGAAAACATGCGCATGGTATAGCCGGGGTAGGCCTGCCCCTCCATGCCCAGCACTTCCACCGTATCCTGCACGAAGCGGAAGTCAATGCTCTTGGCCTTGAGCGTGCATTCAGAGGGGCCGCCGGACAAGCCGGCTGAAGACAGGTACGCCCCGTTGGAAACCACCGTCGTCACGTTGGTCAGCACCAGCTGGTCCGTTACCAGATGGGCGTCCGCCCGGGCGGACTTCAGGTCCACCCCCTTGTACCGGGTATTCGTGGCGGAAGCCGTGGCCTGGATGTCATACGCCTTTTCCAGATTGTACAGCCCCAGCGTTCCCTGGAAGGAAAGCTCCAGCCCAGAATCCTTGCGGAACACGAAGCGGCTCATGAAAAAGTCGTCATCCTCCATGCCCAGCAAATGGTCAATGGTATCCAGAGGCACCGTGGACTGCCCCATCACGAACATCTGGCCGTCCAGAAAACCATTGGCGAACAATTCAAAAACGCCCTTTTCCATCTCTATCCGGCAATTCTGCACAAAGAGCTGGTTGGGACGGTATTCCACCTCCACATTCGCCGTCTTGACGGGAATTTTATTCCACGCCAGGTTCTCCGCACTGATGCGCGCCCGGACCAGCGTAGGCTCCACGGGCTTTCCTTCCGGAATGTCCAGCCTGCCGTGCACTCTGAGAACCGCTTTTTCCGGCAGCTTCAGCTTCTCCGGCACCGGCACCAGGTTCCCGCCCAGGGCTACCAGCAGTTCAGGCTTCAAATCCGATTCCAGCGTAAAAACAAGGTCAGTCCCCAGGTAACTGCCTTCCAGCTTCACGTGGCCGTCCTCCCTCGCCAGGTCCAGCCCGGTGACGTTGATGGAGCGGCCAATCAGCTCCCCCCTGGCGGAGGCGGAGGCGAATTCCACCCCCTGGTAGGATATATCCGTCACGGCGGCTTCCACCTGCAGGCGGTCCACCCGGAGCGGCCCCTTCCAGTCACTGCCCATGCCTACGGTGCCGTACACCTTCAGCTCAGGGTCTCCCTTGATCTCCAGCGTGGGCGGCAGCTTTACGTCCTCAGGGGCAATGGAGCGGGCCATGTCCAGCATGGCGTGCATGGGCAGCGTGCTGTGCACGTCCACCTTGATCTCCCCATTCACGCCCATCACCTTGCCGGAAAAACTGCCGCCGGGGTGGCGGATATCCAGATCCGTCACATAAAAATTGCCGTCCTCGTAACTGAAATCGCAGGAGGCCCGCTGGAACTTTTCCCCCAGCACGGAAAAGGCCCCCATGGAGCCGGAGCCCATCATGTTCACATGCTCCACGCCCTCCCAGTTCTCCGTGAATACGGCACGGCCGGAAATCTGCACATGCGGCTCACTCAGGAACTTCATTTCACGCGGCACCAGGGCTTCGTCAACAATGGCCACGGCCCAGGACACCAGAGGGGCCGTGCTGCGCACATCCCAGATCAGGGAGCGTTTTTTCAAATCAGCCTGAAGGGAAAGATTTACGAAGCCCGCCGTTTCCGCATCACGCATGGTGAAGCGCTTGGCCATGATGACGGAATCCGCGTAATCCCCGCTGAACTGGAAATCCATGACCCGGATTTTCCCGTACCTCAGGGAAGGAGCCTGCAAATCCATCCCCACGCGCATCCCTCCCTTGGGATCGTCGCTCAGGCTGACGGCCAGGGCGGGCGGGGATTCTTCCGGCCACTTGACGCGGTCCAGGTATTTCAGCACCTGGTTCAGCTGTTCCCTGACGGCGGCCATGTCTCCGGCCGTCAGCGTAAAATCTCCGGAGTCCCCCTGCCCGATGGAAAAAGCCCCCTGGGCAGTCACACGGATGCCCTGCACCACGGCGTCCGCTTTCACAATATCCACCATGCCGGGGCGCCCCAGGTCCAGCTCCGCATTCAGCCCCTTGGTGGAAAAAACTCTTTCCGGCTTTTCCGCATCCACGGGCAGCGTGATATCCAGCCCCTTCACATTCAGCCGTTCCGGAGACACGTTCCCGTCTATCAGCTCCTTCCAGTTCAGGGCCACATCCGCCTCATGCAGCAGGGCCACGGGACGGCGCGCCTCCGGCGGAGCCTCCGGGTCCAGCAGGGACACCTCCTTCAAGGTGACGACGGCGCGGGGCCACAGGGAAATTTTCAGCGTCTCTATATGGACGGGAATGCCTTTTTCCAGAAGGGCCTGCTCCACGCGCTGCACCACGAAGGATGGAGCCCCCCAGATGGCGACATAACAAATGCAGCCCAGCACCATGGCGCACAGCAAAATAATCACCGTGGGAACCAATCCCTTGATCCATCTCATGAATGTCCGCTGAGCCATATGCCTTGCCTTGTTTGTACAGGTGCCTCCATAAGTTACCTTAAAAGAAGAGACATTGCACCACCAATTTGTGTTGCCAATTTATTTTAAAGCTCCGGAAATGCTGTCATCCCCCTTGAACGGCCCGGCGTTCCGTCCGGTCAAACTACAGACCGGATGAAACCCGGCTTAAACACCAACCCCATCAATCATGAACATCATTATTGACCGTGCATCTTCCCGCGGACATGCCAATCACGGGTGGCTGAACACGTACCATACTTTCAGCTTCGCCAATTACTTTAATCCGGACCGCATGCAGTTCGGAGCCCTGCGCGTGCTCAACGACGACACGGTTCTCCCGGAAGAAGGCTTCGGCACCCATCCCCACAAGAACATGGAGGTGATTTCCATCCCCCTGAAAGGAGAACTCCGCCACGGGGACAGCCTGAATAACAGCCATACCATCACGCGCGGAGAAATCCAGGTGATGAGCGCCGGAACGGGCATCCAGCACAGCGAATTTAACGGCAGCTCCACGGAACCCCTGGAATTCCTGCAAATATGGGTCATTCCGGACCGGGTGAATACGCCCCCCAAGTACCGGGATTACGACATCAAGCCCCTGCTGAAGCATAATGAGATTTCCACCTTCCTGGCGCCGGAAACGAACATTTCCATCATGCAGCAGGCCTGGTTCTCCTGGGCGGAGCTGGACCGCGGCGTGGAGCGCGAATACAAATTCAAGTGCCAGAACACCGGGGTGTACGTCTTCGTGATAGACGGAGAAATCAAGATCGGAGACACGGTGCTGCACCGCCGGGACGGAGCCGGCATCACGGATACGGACTCCATCACCATGGAGGCCCTCCAGAACTCAACCGTTCTGCTGATGGAAGTGGCCGTCTGACCTTTCCGGCGCCGCGCCATGGGCGCACGCACCTTCCGGACCCGCCTGCCCTGAAAAGCCGGCGGGTTTTTGCATTACTCCCCGCCAGCCTTGCTTTTGCTGCGCAGGAAGTGGCCCACGCCCCAGGCCAGCTGCACCAGCCCGTAGCACAGGAAACCCAGCACCACACTGGAAACAATCCAGCCCGTCAGGAACTCCAGGCTTACCATGCCGATGCTCAACCCGTCAAACGGAGCCCAGGACCACTGCTGCACCCCCGTTTTCAGCATCTGCCAGTTTGCCCCGGAGGTGGGAATCCCCACGCTGGAAAAAAGGAACCACCCCAGCCACCACTGGCCCGGAATGGCAAAAAAGGTGAAGCCAGGAGGGGAAAGCCACGCCATCAGAATGGCTACGGGGATATTCCCCTTGCGCCACAGGCAGGCAAACACGCCCCACAGGCTCTGCATGGGCAGCGGGGCAATCGCCGCCGCGGCCCCCCAGCCGGCGCCCGTAGCCACGGACTGCCTGTTCCAGGACCAGTAAACATGGTCAAAAATCCTGGCGGAAAGGAACTTGCTGGTCCACGATTTCTTACGCACTTCCGTCAGCAGGTAGAGCCTGACCTTGCGCATCAATTGCCTGTAGCGGTGTTCCATTCGCCGGAAAGTCTCATATAAATCCGCGCTGAATCAATGGTAAAATGCTCCAGCGCGCGCCATGGCGCAAATTTGCAGCCAAATGCCCTCTGCGCGCGGTTTTTCTTGATTCCCCATGCGGTTTCATGAAATACCTGCGTACGCACCTTTCTTACGAATTATGAGCAAGCAACGACTCGACGTCCTTCTGGTTTCCCGCAATCTCGTAGAATCCCGGGAACTGGCCCAGAGGCTCATCATTGCCGGAGAGGTGAGCGTGGGCGGCCACCCCTCCACCAAGCCGGGGCTCAAGGTCAATGAAGACGCGGAGATCACCATCAGGAACCGCCCCCGCTACGTCAGCCGCGGCGGCCTGAAGATGGAGGGAGCCCTGAACGCCTTTCCCGTCTCCGCGGAAGGCAAGGTCTGCCTGGACATCGGCGCGTCCACCGGAGGCTTTACGGACTGCCTGCTCCAGCACGGAGCCGCCAAGGTCCACGCGATCGACGTCGGCACCAACCAGCTCGTCTGGAAACTGCGGCAGGACCCCCGCGTCATCGTAAAGGAGAAATTCAACGCCCGTTACATGTCCCCGGAAGACATCGGGGAGCAGGTGGACCTGATCGTTTCCGACGTTTCCTTCATCTCCCTTAAAAAAATCCTGCCCGCAGCCTTCCCCCTGCTGAAGGAAGGCGGAGACGCCCTGGTGCTCATCAAGCCCCAGTTTGAGCTTCAGCCGGAAGACATCGGTCCCGGCGGCATCGTCCGGGACCCGGCCCTGCACCAGCGGGCGGTGGATTCCATACGCGCCTTCGTCACGGAGGAGCTGAACCGCACCTGGATGGGCTGCGAACCCTCCCCCATCACCGGAACGGACGGCAACCATGAATTCCTGGCATGGCTCAAGTAGCCCAAGCCCTGTTCCTGTGAGGCATACCGCGCCCCCGGAACGCCGCAACAGGCGGTCCGCCTCGGGCCAATCTTCACCGGGCAGGTCAGAGCCTGTGGTATACCTCATCAAACGGAACTCTGCACCGCTCGCCCCAGATGCCTTTCTCTCCGTCCCGTATGCCGCAGGGAATCACCATATTGATCCCGGCGCCATGGGGCAATTTGAGCAGCTTTTTCATACGCTTGCTGTCAAATCCCTCCAGCGGGCACGTATCATACCCTTCAGCGGCCATGGCGATCATGAACGTCTGGGCGGCGAGGGCGCAGGATTTGTTGACCGTAACGCGCATATCACACTCCGAGACTTCTCGCATCATGGGGCGGAAAAGGCCGATGACCCTGGCCAGCAAAACCCGGAAAGCTCCCAAAACGCCGCCACAACGCGCATAAAGGAACGGCATCAGCTTCCCATAGTATAATTCCCGGTCCCTGATGCGTTTGGCCTGGCGTTCCTCCGGGCTGTTCCTGCGGATGTTTCCACGCTCGAATTCGAGGACGAATTGCGCCCGCTGCCGGTACAAGTCCTGCCGCGTCACGAAAACGACTATTTCCGAAGCCGTGGCGGCAGCCGACTGGCCGAGGCAGGCCCCGGCAATGCGGGCGATCAATTCAGGCCGGGTGATTTGGAAGAATTCCCACAGCTGCATGTTTGAACTGCTGGGAGCCAGGGAGGCCATTTCCAGGCAGCGCTTTACCTTTTCAGGGTCCAGCGGTTTATTCTTATTGAATACCCGTACGGCCCTCCGGTAATTCAAGGCTTCTTCCAAATTCATAACGTTCACCGCCAACGGCTATTGGTTAAACCGGCTCATGACCGTTTCAGCCATTTTTTCAGAACTGAACGGGTCCTGGCCCGTGATCAGGTTTCCGTCCGTCACTACTTCCGGCATCATCGGAATCAATGACTTCTTGTAATCCGCCCGGCGTTCCTTCAGCGCGGATTCCAGGTCGAAAGGCACCAGCTTTTTCTTTCCGGCCAGGCCTTCCTCAAACCAGCTGAATCCCGTGACCTTTTTATCTTTTACCAGGTATTCTCCGTTTGAGAGTTTCACGTTTAACAATCCGCATACGCCGTGGCAAATGGCTCCAACTACTTTATTGTTTTCATAGTGGTCTTTGATGAGCGTTTGCAGAGTGGCGTTATCCGGAAAATCGAACATCGCGCCGTGGCCCCCGGCCAAATAAATGCAATCGAACAACTCTCCGGAAACATCATCCAGGCTTTTCGTGTGCCGCAGCACGTCCCGGAATTCGGAATCGTCCCAGTATTCTTTGGAGATTTTGTCCATGTACATCGTTTTCAGGCTCATGGGATCGACCGGGGTATCGCCTCCCTTGGGACTGGCAATGACGATATCGTATCCCCGCTTTTTCGCGCTGTCGTACATGTGGGTAAGCTCACTGAGCCATAATCCCGTTTCTTCTTTTCCGTCCGGAAACATCCCGGTTCCGGTGACAACCATTAATATTTTCATTTGTTTCATCTCTCTGTTTTTCCTGTTCTATATAAAAGCCGGCCATCATCTGTAATTCCTGAATGAATTATTAATTACACACTGCCGGACATATTTTATTTTTCATCTATTGGCAGTTTCACCATGCACGGAAAATGAAACCCTTGTCAATGCGCCACTTCATCCTAATAAAAAGGCGCAGCCGGTTAAATGGCCAGCGCGCCGCACCTCTTTTAAAGGAAATCCTTAACAGGAATTCCGGGGAACCTCCGGGCTTCAGAACCGCCTCCGGAGACAGGAAAACATGCCGCACCAAGCCTTAAAACACTTTTATTTCCAACACAATAAACAAGAACTGCCCCCCTTTCACCCCCCCGGCCCGGCCATGGAGGGGAAAAGGGACTCTTTCATTTCCCCCCGCCCCGCGAACGCCGGAACAGCCCCGGCGGTTCCGCGCCTCCTCCAATGACACGAAATCTTCATTCACGAAACCAGGCCGCTTGAACATGCAGCGCTCCTCTCCGGCGCCAACCCGCCGGAAAAAGAAGATTCCGCCTTCCTTCATTCCATCAAAAACGCCGCCTTCCCACGGAACCGGGAAAGGCGGCGCGCCGTTGCTGAAACGGAGAATTAAAGCTGGGAAGCGGCGCCCTTGTCCAGAAGGAACTTGGCGTTCGGGTGCTTCTGCAGGTAGGAGGCGGCCACATCCACCGTCACGGGCCCCTGAACGGCCTTCTTCACGATGGAAGCCTTCTTTTCTCCCCAGGCCATCAGAGCCACTTCACGGGCGCCCATGATGGTGGCCACGCCCATGGTGATGGCCGTGGTGGGAACATGTTCCACACCGCCGAAGGCGGGGCCGGCGTCGGAGCGGGTCAGCTCGTCCAGGTGCACCTGGCGGGTAATGGTGGTATCATCGGAACCGGGTTCATTGAAGCCGATGTGGCCGGTGCGGCCGATGCCGAGAATCTGGAGGTCAATGCCGCCGCAGTCCTTGATCTTCTGTTCATAGGCGGCGCAGTGGGCGGCAATTTCATCACTCTTAACGGTGCCGGAGGGCAGATTGATGTTTTCCGGCTTCATGTCAATGTGGTTGAACAGGTTGGTGTGCATGAAGTACCAGTAGGATTCCGGATGGTCGTGGTCCAAGCCGCTGTATTCGTCCAGATTGAAGGAGATGACGTTGCTGAAGGAAAGGCCTTCTTCCTTGTGAAGACGGACCAGTTCCGCATAAAAAGGCAGCGGAGTGGCGCCCGTGGCAAGGCCAAGAACCACGTTCCTGCCTTCAGCGGCGCGCTTACGGATGAGTTCCGCAACTTCTCCTGCCAAAGACTTGGCAGCATCCTGGGGAGTTTCAAAAGTTTCTACTTTCATAACGCGCCGCATTTTACCGTGCAGGGAATCTTTTTCAATGGAATAGTCCCGGAATCATGCACTTTGATGCGCTTGAGCGGAAAATTCCCGGAAATGGAAGCTTCCCGGTCCCGGGTAAAGCGGCCAGGAAAAAAACGCGGGTGTTTGATTTGCAAGTGCCGGGAAACCGCGTTGCGGCCGGACGGAATGCGTAGCATGAAGCCCGGAGGGTGAATGAGTCTCAAAGACGAATGAATCAACCCCTTGTTCCGGCAGCGCGGCTTCAAGCTTCCCTTTCCGTTTAACCGGTTAAACGGCCTTCATGCCTGGAATTACTCCGAAGCGCGGCGGAAGGGCTTATCTTCTCCCTTCTGGCCAGGGTGCAGGAACTACGGAAAAGAAAATACGCCCCTTTCCTTGCCCTCCCCGCCCTTCGTCACGGCAACCGCCGCTCTTGCGCGTCCCTGCCCGCATTACCCTTGAACTTTCCCCCCTGATCATGTATTGCCTTTCCTGACATGGCAGGTTTGATTATTTCTCCAAGGGCACGCCTTTTCCAGGGGCACGACTGGGTTTACGGCACGGAAGTGCGCAAGGTGTTCGGCAATCCCCAGCCGGGGGACGTGGTAGCGCTGAAGGATTTCAAGGACCGTTTTCTGGGGTCCGCCATGTTCAACCCCCATTCCCAGATCGTCGCCAGGCGCTTTTCCCGCCGCAAGCAGGAACTGGACGGAGACTTTTTTTCCCGGCGCATCAGCCAGGCGGTGGAACTGCGGCGCCGGTACCTGCCGGAAGAAACGCTCACGCGCCTCGTCTGGAGCGAGTCGGACGGCCTCCCCGGCCTGATCGTGGACCGTTACGCGGACTACCTGGTCGTGCAGACGCTGACCGTCGCCATGGAACGCCGCCTTCCCATCATCCTGAACGTTCTGGAAGACCTGCTCTCCCCCAGGGGGATCATCGTCAGGAATGATTCCCCCATGCTGGCGGCGGAAGGCATTGAGCCGTCCGTCCGCGTGGCGCGCGGACAGGAGCCGGAACCCTTCGCCGCACGCAGCGGAAACGTGCAGTTCATGATTGACCTCCAGACGGGACAAAAAACCGGCCTGTACCTGGACCAGCTGGACAATTATGCCGCCGTGGCCCGTTTTGCCCGCGGGCGCCGCGTGCTGGACTGCTTCTGCAACCAGGGCGGCTTTGCCCTGGCCTGCGCCCTGGAGGGAGCTGCGGAAGTCACGGCCGTGGACGTCTCCCAGGACGCCATGGACGCCGTGGCGCGCAACGCAAAGCTGAACGGCATCTCCATCCAATGCGTTACGGACAACGCGTTTGACTTCCTGAAGAAGGAGGCCGCCCTCGTCCGGGACGGCGGGGAGCACAAGTGGGACCTGATCATTCTGGACCCTCCCTCCTTCACCAGAAACAAGAAATCCGTGCATGACGCCATGCGCGGGTATAAGGAAATCCACCTCCGCGCCATGAAGCTTCTGGCGCCGGGAGGCATCCTTTCCACCTTCTGCTGCTCCCACCACGCCGGGGCGGACCTGTTCCGGGAAAGCGTTCTGGACGCCGCCATTGACGCGCCGGCCACCCTGCGCCTGGTACAGCAACACGGCCAGAGGCCGGATCACCCGGTTTTACTGAACATTCCGGAAACGGAATACCTTAAGGGGTTCACTTATGAACTGCTTCCCGGCAGATGATTTCGTTACAATGACAGTATCTTTCCCTCCGGCCTGATATTGTAAAGAATACGATGCTGTTTTTCCTGAATAAAAACAATCGTTTCAATGAAAAAATACTTGCTTATCCCCTTTTCCTGTCCTATATTGCGTTTCGAGCAGGTGAGCGCTCGTTAAAAAAGCTCTCTGGATCTTAACCGATCCAGTTTCATAGGGTAGTTGGGGCGCCCCGGTCGTTTTACGACCGGGGCGACTTTCTTTTTCAGGGAATGTCTGGAATTGCATCTTTTCAATCAGGGAGTTTTATAGTAGGTTGATTGAAATAACCCACATTTCCCCTCATGCATCCTGCCGTAGAACAAATCCGCCAGTACCTGCAATTGATCGCCCTGCAATTCGTGCAACACCCGGAACAGGCGGAATTGCGCGTTGCGGAATCCCCGCAGGGAGACGCCGTCCGCTTCCGCCTGATTCTGGAGAAAACAGACGTGGCCCGCATCATTGGCCGCAACGGGATGACGGCCTCGGCCATCCGCTCCCTGGCCAAGGCGGCGGGGGAAAAGCACGGCCTCAAGGTCATCGTGCACATGCTTTCCCATGAGGAAGCGGCGGAACAGCCGTAAGGTCCCCGCTTCCCTTTATTATAATTCCACATCCAGCACCAGGGCCAGCAGATTGAACGGGGCCGGCGTCTCCACCCGGAGGGCAAAGGAAGACTGCTCATTCATGCCGTAATTGTGGATCATGCGCACGTAGCCGGAATAAGGCTCCTCCACGCCGTACCTGCCGGGCTGAAAATCCCTCCACGCATCCGGATGGCCCGTGCCGTACCGGAACTTCAGGGAGCTTTCGTGAAGCAGCGCCCTCGCGCCAAGCTGCTTTTTAAACCTGCCCAGCGTCTCAAGCGTTTCCAGGGGCATCGTCCTCACCTCCGCCGGGGCGGCCAGCCCTACGGACACGGTTTCTCCGTCCCTCCTGCCGGGGCAGGCGGCATTCCCCTCCCCGTCAACGCTAATGGGCATCCATGCTCCGTCCCCGTCCAGCAGTAGGGCACCGCATCCCGCCAGATGGCCCAGCCCGGCCAAAGCCTCCCCCTGCACCACGGCCTCCGTGCAGGCGTCCAGGCAGGCATTGCCGTCCGCCAGGCGCTCCACGGTGATGCAGGCCCGTTCCCCCTCTCCGCGCGCCACGGCAAACCACACATCCTCATCCGGCGTATCACGGGAGCCGCGCAAAGCCGCCACGGACAGAATGCGGCCATGTTCCAGGCGGTGGGCGTGCCACGCCACCACGTTCTGCTCCCTGTTCAGCGTCATGCACACGGCAGAGCCGTCCCCCAGCACGCACCAGACATGGAACGCCGTGCTCCTCTGCACCGTCCAGTCCACAATCCCCGCCTTCAGCAGATGGCCGGACAACAGGCTGACGTCCCGCGTCTGGTAGCCGTCCGCCTCCAGGGAATAAAACAGTTCCCGCACCATCATGCCCCCCTGCTGGACAAAGAGGAGGCTGTTTTCCACCGTCAGGGCGTCCAGGGAGGCGGAACCCACTCCGGAATGGCGCTGGAATTCAGCATTGGCCGCGCTCAGTCCTTCCGAGTTGGAGGCGGACAGCCGCCACTCCCCTTCGCTGGTGCCGATCATCAGCCCCCGCAGGGAGGCAATCCAGGAGATGCGGTTCTGCTGGGAGGCCGCCATCGTCAGAATCATGGCGGAATCCGCCGGAATGCCCGGAGCAAACGCGGAAAAATCATCCACCCGGCTGGCCCACAGCGTCTGTGGCTGGCCGGGAGTTCCGCCGAACCACAACCGCCCCTGGTGGAACTCCACCGTGCACGGATACCCGTTCCGGACGCCGAACGCGCCAAAGGACCAGTCATTGGTCTCGCAATCCCCCAGCACGTAGTAGGACAGGTGAAGGGCGTTCGTGAGATAAACGCTGCGGGGGGAAACGTATTCCTCCACTACCATTTCATGGTCAAAGGCCCCGGCGGAGGCCCGGAACACGGGCGTTCCCGTGGAAGCGCCGTGCCTGTACGCCATCAGGCGGATTTTATAATAGGATAATTCCTCTTCATGGCCGCTTAGGGAAAAATTGTTCCGGAACCCGTCCTTCTGCTGGAAGCTCTTCACGGAGTGCCAGACCAGGGAGGGCTGGCTGGGGAGGTAATTGGAGCCGTCCGGATACCCCCGGCACACTTCCCACTCCGCATCCCAGGTGCCCGTCGTTTCCAGCGTCCACGCGCCGCTGACGTAAACGCGCGCGCTGGCATCGGAGCCCTTTTCAAAAAAAGCCGTGTACCTCTCCGGGCGGTTCACGCCGGGCTGGTAGTCGGTCTTCCTGCTGAAATCCCGGATGCACGTATAAGCCTGCCGCCAGCCGTCCTCCCGGTCCATGGAAAAAGTCTCCCCCTTGTAAAGGTCCCGGTCCAGGTTCGTCAGATGGTAAAAAGGCATCTGGGTCCCCTCCACTACGGATTCCCCGTATTTCCGGGTAATGCGGAGAAACTCCCTGCCCTCCATTTCCGGCGTGAAAACGTCGGCGTCCGCACTGGCCAGCAATCTGGCGGCATTCCCTTCCCTCACCGTCCGGCATTCCAGCCTCACGGCATTGAACAAGGAGCTTTCATAAGGCATGCCGGAAAACTCCAGCGCCTCCAGCCGCCAGTCGTCGTCCGCATGGCGGGAGAGCGTCATGGGCGGCGTGGACGGCTCTACGCAGTAAATCACATCATTCAGCTGCTGCATCCGGAGGTTCCGGACCTGTTCGTCCGTCTTCCACGGCGTACGCGTTTCCAGCACGCCGCCCTCCGCATCCCGCAGGGGCGCGCCGTCCTTGAAGTACCGGATGTAGCCCCGCCCCGCTTCCAGCATGAACTGGACTCCCGTGGAATACTTGAAGGAAACCAGCCTCACGGTCCCCTCCGTGCATCCCGCGCGGGCGGCCAGGCGCGTTCCCGGCCTGCGCCGGAGGCCGCCAAAGGGGCTGACCAGGAAATTCATCAGCCGGGAGGCGCCCCGGGACACAGGGTCCAGGTCCGCACGTCCGGCCAGCCACGGGGTCAACTCCCCGGCAGTGAAACTGAGCCGCTGTAATACTTGTTTTGCCATATTCCTCCCCACCAAAGCAGAAAGGAGGAAAAGCCGTCAACACGCCTGAAAGGTGATGTGAAGAATTGCCCCTTCCGGCGCCTGCCTGCTTCAATCTCCTTTGCGCACCATATACCGGACAGACTAACCATTTATTGATATAAAATCTCCATAGCCCTGCATTTAATCAAATTTTCAAAAACTCATATTGACAGATAATGTGTTTTTATATAAAAAATTAAATATTTATTATATAGTGCTGTTAACTCCACTTTCATTTCTTTTCCGTCTGCTGATCCTCATCCTGACGGTTCTATTCAGTTCCGTCTTCCTGTAGGCTGACGAAGAAGAGGAAGACACTCTGGAAGAAACGGAAGAAGAAGCCACCGGCCCTCTGCAAATTAAACAGCAAACAGCACTTTGTTCTGCAGATTATTACATCAAGGGTGGAACAGGAGACAAGGAAGAGGATCGGAAAAGGAGAGAGGGAGGAGAGGGAAGCGAAGCAGAAGACACCATTCTGTTAAGCACAACTAATCAAAAATATCATATAGAAGCCGTTGATGAATCTACAACAAATACGATTGTCGAAAAATTCAATATCAAATTTGAAAGAAACAGCAATGAAGACTAAAACCTTGATGAAAATACTGCCACGTTTATTCCTTTATTTTGTCTTGCCAATGATTGGCTGGAATTCCGGCTTGGCTGCTCCTGCGTTGGAAAGCCCGGACTGCATTGAGCAGTATAAACACCCCTCCCCCGTCATCGGAGAGCTTGCCGCCATGCTGAAAGACAAACGGTTCAAATCCTTTTACAAGAAGATGGAACAAGATGCCCTCACTTTTAAAGTGACAACGCAGGATAACGTCCATACTGAGTTAAAGGAAAAAGTCTGGCATTGCTACCTCGCCGCCCTGGCTCCGGTTTTTACCTTTAAGACCTACCGGGAGACGGAACCGGATGTCGATATGGACGATGCGGGGGATCTGAACTGTAAATCCATGGTATGCGGCCATCTGGAAAAATATATAACCCTGGTCCGAAATTCCGGGGAAATGAAACCATCACTGAAAAAAACGGTTATTCGGAATCTTCTGCTCCCCTACTACGCCTGTATTCTGAAACAGTTTAAAAATGCCGGAGAGAAAAATCCCTACAGAATTGTAGCTTATAAGGATCTTAAAGATATGCCTGCCCAAACAGAGGAAAGCCGGAAATGCTCTGAAGAACAGGTGAAGAAACTCAAACAATTCAGCATGAGAGAGCTTAAGATTCTTATCAATAATGTAGCGTGGGGAGAGTCTTTCATTGAAGCAAGAAACGTCATGGTGGAAGACGAAGTCAAACATTTGGAAAAAGTGTTTATGGAATTGCTCGTCTCCGAATTTCCCGGCCAATATTCCAAGGTAGAAGAATTCCTGCTTCAATCCGGATACACCCGGGAAGACATTCCCAACCTGATTGACCGCACCGTTGGCCGTGAACCTCAAACCGACTTTCTCTATCAGGGCAGGCACCGGGTTGAACATGACCGGCTTCTTAAAAAGAAGGGAAAGAAATAAAAACACCTGTTCCCCTTTGAAGAATAATCTTTCAAAAGCACCTGCCATAAAGACGGCAGGTGCTTTTTCCATTCATTACTTTCGCAAAGAGCGAGGAAACGTTTGAATATCCAGTCCTTCCCTACAGGGCAATGGCCCACAGCACCTTCAGGTAGCGGCCTTCCGGATAGGTGCTCAGGAAGGGGTGGTCCCAGCCGGGGCCGGTCATGGCCATGATCTGGAGCTTGCGCCCCTGCCGCTGGGCGGCCTTGATGACGGTCTGTTCAAATTCCGCGGGGGAAAGCAGCCCGGAGCAGGAACAGGTGACGAACAGGCCGCCGGGCCGCACGCACTGCAAGCCCAGCATGTTGAGGTCATGGTATTTTTTGATGCCTTCCTCGTATCCCTCCCGGCCGATGATGAATTTGGGCGGGTCCAGCAGCACGGCGTCAAACAGGCGTCCGTTGCGCACCATCTGGCGCGCGTAGACAAAGGCGTCCGCATGCACAAAGTCAATGCGCTGCTGGTTGATGTTTCCGTTCCTCTTGGCCATGGCGATGGCCTTTTCATCCAGGTCCACGCCCGTGACTTCCGCGGCGCCTCCCAGCATCTTGGCGGCAATGGAAAAGCCGCCGCTGTAGCAGCACAGGTCCAGTACCGTGGCCCCCTTCACCAGGGAGGCGAATTTGAGGCGGTTGTCCCGCTGGTCGCAGAAGAAGCCCGTCTTGTGCCCCTGGGCGAAGTCCACTTCATAAGTGATGCCGTTCTCCACAATCTTCACCATCCGGACGGGAGCCGGGGATTCCGGGGCGTCGTCCGCGCGGATGCCTTCCATGCGGGCAATGCCCTCGTCCACCTGCACCACGTGGCGCCTGGTGCCGCACAGGCGGTGCAGCAGGGGCAGCCAGCGGTCCAGGCGCTGCCAGACGGCCAGCGTGCTCACCTCCAGGCTCAGCACGTCTGCATAACGGTCCACCACCAGGCCGCCCAAGCCGTCGGAGTCACCGTGCAGCACGCGGTACGCGTTAGTGGTTTCATCCAGGCGCAGAATGTCCCTGCGCAGCTTCACGGCGCGTTCCAGGGCGGCGTCCAGGTCCCGTTCCGTAAAGGCGTCCTTCCCGTGGTACACCACGCGCAGGGGCGTCCGGCTGGCTTCATTCCAGAAGCCGGCGCCGAAGAGCTCCCCGTTCTTGTCATAGACGTGCACCAGGCTTCCCGGAGCTATTTCCCCGCTCACGGAGCCGAGCATGCGGGGGAATACGGCGGGATTGTACGTGAAGTACTTCAGTTCCACCCACGGCGTGAGCCATTGCTCACTGCCTTCCGGTGATTTGTTGACAAAAGAGGCCTTCCTGGGGGACGTGCGGGGGCGCAGCCCCTGCTGGGCACGCCGGTCCCGGTAGGAGGGCCTGGGGCGGGAATCACGGGAGTCACGGGGATTGCGGAAATCATTCATGAGATTCGGGAGAGAAATGTTGGATCTGAGGCATAGCGGGCCACGGCCAGGTCAATGGCCTCTTCATACGCCCTCACCGGCTTCTTCATCAGGGAAGCGAGCCGTTCGCAGGACATGGCGGTATGCCGGGGCCGAGCATCCCTGAAACCGGCCTGTTCGTCGAGCTTTTGTTCCGCCACGGGCGGCAAAGAAGGCAGAAGGCCGTGCCTTGCCGCGCTCTCCAGCGTCTTCACGGCATATCCGTGCCAGGAAACGGGCTCCCCGGACTGGCACAGGTGCAGCACGCCGGACGCATCGCTTTCATACGCCAGGAAGCGCAGCCAACCGCACAGGTCCTCCACCCAGGCGGGCATGGACCATTTATCCGCCACGGCGGAGAGCGGTTCTCCGTTCAGCGCCTTGCGCAGCACCATCTCCGGGAAGGAGGGCCGCTCCGGATTGCCGAACACCCAGGAAACGCGGGCAATCAGCGCCTCCGGCATCTCCTCCCGCACGCGGAGTTCCGCCTCCAGCTTGGATTCTCCGTACACATTCACGGGGCGGCACTTTTCCGACTCCGTTTTCAGGCCGCCCCTCCTGCCGTCCAGCACGTAGTCCGTGCTCAGATGGATGAAGCGCATGCCTTCCAGGCGGCAGATGCGGGCCATCATCTCCGGAGCCATGGCGTTCACGCGGTGCGCCGTCTCCGGATCATCCAGGCAGGCCTCCAGGCCGCTCACGGCGGCGCAGTTCACCACATGGGTGGCGCCCGAGGAAAGCAGCACGTTTTTCAGGGCTTTTAAATCCTTTAAATCACAGGCGTTCCGTCCGCACCTCACCACTTCCATGCCTTCTTTTTCCAGATGCGCCGCCAGCCGGCTTCCCACACGGCCGCCCGCGCCGAACACCAATGTTCTGTACATGACACGGAGCTTAGCCATTCCCCCTCCAAAATCCAATGAAAACCTTTTTTCATCGTGACAAAAGATTGAAAGGCTGTTTGAATTAAAGTTGTGTTTTACCATGAATATTCTTTAACGGCATGCGGTCCGCTGAACGCCAGAGCCGCGGAAGTATGCAGGAAGGGAGCCCTCATTAAGACGGATGAAGGCGGGTACGGCTGCATCCAGCCCTGGCCGGAGCTGGGGGACGCCACCTTGCAGGAGGAACTGGACGCGCTCAGGAAGGGAAGCCCCCTGCCGCTGGGCGTCCGCGCCGTGGAGTGCGCCCGGACGGACGGAGAGGCGCGCGCGAAGGGAATCAGCCTGTTTGACGGCCTCCACATCCCCGCCAGCCACGCCACGCTGCCCTCCTGCGTCAGCCCCGCCACCATCCGCATCATGGAATCCAAGGGGTTCAGGGCCGGAAAAATCAAGGCCAGCCCCAACCTGGCAGCCGCCCTGGAACGGCTGACCATGCTGGCCTCCATGGTCCCCGCCTGGCGATGGCGGCTGGATTTCAACGGCTGCCTGAATGAGAACGATTCCCTGAAGTTCTGGAAATCCCTGCCCCACCACCTGAAAACCCGGATAGATTTCATTGAAGACCCGTGCCCCTTCTCCGTCCAGAGCTGGGAAAGGCTGGTGGACGCCGGAATGCCGCTGGCCCTGGACATGGGCTCGGACTCGGAGCACCAGCCGGCCATCTCTTCCGACCTGCCTATCATCCGCATCGTCAAGCCCGCGCGGGAAGCCACCCCCGCGCATCTTTACGAGCCTCCCGTCTTCACCACCGTCATGGACCATCCCGTGGGCCAGCTCTGGGCCGTTTACCAGGCTGCGGACTACTACCGCAACGCCCTGCCCACGGAAATTCCTCTCTGCGGCCTCTGCACGCACCTTCTGTTTGAACCGGATCCCTTCATTGACCAAATGGGCGGCATGAACCCGCAGGTGGCCGTTCCCGCCGGAACGGGCCTGGGCTTTGACGAGATGCTGGAGGCCCTGCCCTGGAAAAAACTTTAACGGCGCGCCGCGCTTTCCCGGACCCAGGCGCGGGCACAAAAAAGGCATGAAGCGGAACGCGCTTCATGCCTTCGTCATTTACCGGAACAGCAGGGAACCCCGTTACCTGGGCTCCGTGGAGAACTTCAGTCCGGGATATTCCTTCACGTTGCAGCCGGGCGTTTTGGGATTCACCTGCACCGGAACGAACGTGAACATCCACCGGCGCGCGGAATTATTGCTGGGGCTTTTCACCAGTACGCGGTTCCAGCCTTTCTTGAGGGGAATCATCGTGGGCTCCCGGAAATGGTAGTTTTCATCCACCATCACGCCGCCGTTGCGCGGCTTCTTCCATTGCGGGGGGTCAATCTCCTGGCCGTTCACGAAGAACTTGGGATTTGCGTGGAACCACTTGCCGGGAACGCTCGCCGGGCCGTTGCGCCAGTCGGACGTGGCCCAGGTATGGCCGCTGATCCAGAAGGGCACCGTCTGCGCCTTGGGGGAGTAAATGTACGTTTGCGCGTAATAGGTATGGTTCTTGTGGGGGTAGGCCCCCATCTTCGCCCCGTTGAACAGCGTCGGGAAATCGCAGTAATGCTTGAAGATGATGGTGGCTCCCGTGTAAGCGTCCTTGGACCACTCGTAGGTGACGCCGTCAATCTCGTAGGAATCCTTCATCTTCCCGGTCTTGTTGTCCGCCTCCGGGGCAAACTCCGTTTCCGTCTTTCCGCCGTTGGGGATGGGCCCCAGCAGCTTCCACGGAATATGGGCCTGCCGCACGTAATTGAACTCCTTGTTCACGAAGAAGCGGTCCCGGATGGCGAGCACGCGGTTCTCGTACTCCGCAAACCCTTTCAGCAGCGGGTCCCCCTGCACCGGAAGGTTGGAGAAATACTTCATGTACTCGTCCTGGTTGGGGTCTCCCTGCACCTTTTCATGGGGATTGTTCCACAAGGGTTCGGAAACGAACGCCATGCCCGCGTAAACGGGCGTCTGGAGAACCTGGTTGCGTGGGTCCGTAATTTCCAGGTCCGGGAAGGAGCACAGCATCATGCCCAGGCCGTCCGCGTTCTGGAACGGGCACGCCCGGCGGAAATACATGGTCATGGCCGTTTCAAACGGATCAAGGTGGTTCAGGTAGGTCTCCAGGGAATCCACGTACCTGGCCCCGTTGGTAGGCCACGCGCCGCGGTTCTGGCGGCCGGACCACAATTGCTGGATGGAGCCGTTATAGCCTTTCGGAGTCAGGCCGGGGTGCCACCTCATGGGCGTACGGCCGCAGGACTCCACCGCATTGATGTACTCCTTCAAAATGTCATTGTTCACCTGCTCGTCCTTGCCGTGGGCCTCATCCGTGCCGATGTGGATGATAGGCATCTTCTCCCTGGGCACCAGGGAGCACATCTCCTTGATGAGGGCCACCAGGGCCTTGGTGGCCTTCTCATCGCTCATCTTTACGTTGAGCGCCTTGCGGAACGCCTGGCTGTGTCCCGGCATGTCCATCTCCGGAATCAGCAGGATGTTGCGCAGGCGGCAGTACTCCACCAGCTGCTTGAACTCCTTCTGCGTATAAAACTTGCCGGGCATGCGCGTAAAGTTCTTGGGATCATTCAGCTCCGGATAAATCTTGGACTCCAGCCGCCAGCCGGGATGTTCCGTGAAATGGAAGTGGTACACGTTCAGCTTCAGCTGCGCCATGGAGTCCAGCTCCTGCGCGATCAGGGGGAGGGGCATGTAATTGCGCCCCACGTCGTTCATGAATCCGCGGATTTCAAAATCCGGCCAGTCCACGATGTCGCACGCGGCAATCGTGGTGGTTCCGCCGCGGCGCAGAAGAAGCTGCTCCAGCGTCTTCATGCCGTAATAAAACCCCTTGGTGTCCCTGGCCGTGATCAGCGCGCCTCCGGGAGTCACGCGCAGGGAGTAAGCCTCCTCCTTCAGCTTGGGATTCTCCGTCCCGGCCTTCACCTCCCCTTTCACGAACTTGATGGCGAACGCTCCGTCCTGGGCCACCTTCACCCGGTGGTCCGCCAGGAAGGACTTCAATTCGGAAACGATGAACTTCATCTGCTCCGGATAGGAAGTCCTGGACGGCGCGGGAGCCAGAATCCGCACGGACTGCACGGGTATGGCCTTGCCGTCCCAGCGCAGTTCCTGGGGCTTGGGAACCAGCGGAGGCTGGTCGGCCGGAAACAGTCTGTAATTGGCCCCCGTGGCCGGAAAGGAGGGAGCGGTATCCTGCCCCCACGCCCCGGCGCACGCCATGCACATCCATGCCAACGATAACAAGAGAAACTTCATGCGGCTAATAATACGCCCGGAAAGCCCCCGTCCTGTCAAATCCATCGTGCCGCATTCCCCGGAAAACGGGCCTTTTACAGCAGTTTTTGCAAAAAGACCAGTACCGGAGCCTACATGACGGAGGGAGCCTGCACCGGCTGCACGGCGGGACGGGCGTCCGTCTCCCCGCTGATGCCGTTCACGGCCACGCCGTGGCGCACGACGTAAAGCCCCGCTTCCTCCTCCGTCTTCCCGGCCGCAAAGCCCCAGTAATAATTGCTCCGGTCATGGTAGCACGCCCATTCCCCGCTGATGCCGGGGCGAGCCTCCATCAGCAGGGAATAGGAATCCGCCGGGGAAACCTTGAAGCCGCGGGGCGTCTCCAGTCCGGAGGAGGGAAAGGAGCTGATGTCCCCCCTCCAGACCAGATCCAGGGGGGAGGAAGATATCAGGCCGTCCGCAAGACGGGTGCCCGCCAGCATCTGCCCGGTGCCGAGCATGGGCAGGCATGAGGCGTACAGAAGGGTGGTTCCGCAGACGGCGGCGCAAAGAACGGAGCGAAGGGATAAAGACATGGCAGGTTCCTGGAAAAGGCGGAAAGGAATCAACTACCAAAAACTTCCCCAGTCAATCAAAAACAGGCCTTCCGGCCGCTGCGGCGGAAAAATGCCCGCTCCCCGGACGGGTGGACAGCTTGACAACCCCTCCGCGCATTTCTATAGTTTGCCTCCCGTCTGAAAAGGAGGTCCGTTCATGGCAGCCCAGTCACGCAACATCGCAGAGTTGGAAAACGCATCCGTATGGCGTCTGCTGGTCCAGTACTCCCTGCCATCCATCGCCGGCATGGTGGTGTACTCCCTGTACAACATCATTGACAGCGTCTTCATCGGCCACGGGGTGGGCCCCCTGGCCCTGTCCGGCCTGGCCGTCACCTTCCCCATCATGAACCTGACCTTTGCCCTGGGCACGCTGGTAGGCATTGGCGGAGCGGCCATCAGCTCCATCCGGCTGGGCAAGAAAGACCAGGAGGGGACGGAACGCACGCTGGGGAACGTCCTCATCATGAGCCTGATCGCCGCCGTGGTGCTGGTGGTTCCCACACTGCTTTTCCTGACGGAAATCCTGACCGCCTTCGGAGCCAGCGGACAGACGCTCACGTACGCGTATGACTTCATGCTGGTCACCCTGCTGGGGCTGCCCGTCACGTACGTCTTCTTCAACCTCAACCACGTCATGAGGGCCACCGGCTACCCTAAAAAGGCCATGGGCTCCACCCTGCTCTCCGTGGGGATCAACATCATCCTGGCGCCCATTTTCATCTTCTGGTTCAAATGGGGAATCACCGGGGCCGCCGTGGCCACCCTGCTGGCCCAGGTCACCGGCATGGCGCGCGTGCTGCTCCACTTTTCCGACGCGGCCAGCACGGTCCACTTCCGCCGCGGCATCTGGGAACTGCGTAAGGCCATCGTCACCGGAATCCTGTCCATCGGCATGGCTCCGTGCCTGGTAAACGTCTGCGGCAGCGCGGTCACCATCGCCATCAACAGGCAGCTGGCGGACCACGGGGGAGACCTGGCCATCGGGGCCTACGGCATCATCAACCGCATCCTCATCCTCTTTGCCATGCTCGTCATCGGCCTCACGCAGGGGATGCAGCCCATCATCGGCTACAACCACGGGGCCATGAAGCCGGGCCGCGTGCTGCTCACGCTTAAATACGGCGTCCTGGCCGGGACCGCTTTCACCACGCTGGGCTTTCTGGCCTGCGTGCTCTTCCCCCGCGGCATTGCCGGACTGTTTACGGATGACGCGGCCCTCATCAGCCTGGCGGCCAACGGCCTGACCATCTGCGTGCTCGCCTTCCCGCTCATCGGCAGCCAGATCATCATCGGCAACTTCTTCCAGGCCATCGGCAAAGCGCGGCTGGCCATCTTCCTTTCCCTGACGCGCCAGATGCTCTTCCTGCTCCCGTTCCTGCTGGTACTGCCGCGATTCTGGGGCCAGGACGGCGTCTGGGCCTCCCTGCCGCTGGCGGATGTGCTCTCCTTCATCGTCACCCTGCTCTTCATCCGCCGGTTCCTCAAATACTACCGCCTGAAGAACAGGCACTACCTGCCCCAAGCGTAAGCCCCCGGCGTGTGACACAATCCTTCCGGGGCCTTCCTTCGCTGCCGCCCAGTTTCCCCCTGGCTGCCGTAAAAGCTTGCGGAGTTCCTTCCCGGCAGAAAGAAAGCATGGTTTGTTGGTTTACAAGGGCCGGGAAACCCCGTTGCGGCTGGACGGAATGCGGAGCATGGAGCCCGAAGGGTGAAAGAGTCTGAAAGACGAATGAGTCAAACCCTTGTTCCCAGCAGCGCGGCCATCAGGAAACACGGGGGAAAGAACATACCGCCATGGCGTGAACGGCAAACGGCCAGCCGGGAGCGGAAGCCTCCGGCCTTCGTGCCACTTTACCGCAGCACAGCGGAAGGAGTTTTCCCTTCCCGGCGTCCTGCTTTATTTCAGTTTCCGCAAGGGCCGGAGGCGCTTCATCAGGCCTTTTTCATCCATTTTTTACAGACATAACCCCGGCAGTATGCCTAACGCGCCGCGCGTTAGGGACTCTATTTTGTTGACGGCTTCGTGTGAATTCATCATCCGGAGCCGGGTCCGGGAGCAGCCAGGGAACCTGTTTTCCACCTGCCGGCCACCCTCTGAGAGAATAACCCGAAATACATTTACAAGGAATCTGACAAAATGAAAAACGGAATCATGATGCAATATTTTGAGTGGAACCTGCCCAATGACGGGCAGTTCTGGAACAAGCTGAAGGAAGACGCCCCCCATCTGGAAGAGATTGGCGTCACAGCCGTCTGGATTCCCCCGGCCTACAAGGGCAAGGAACAGAATGACGTGGGTTACGGCACCTACGACCTGTTTGACCTGGGTGAATTCGACCAGAAAAACACTGTCCGCACCAAATACGGCACCAAGCAGGAACTCCAGGACGCCATCAAGGCCCTTCATGAACACCATGTGGGCGTTTACCTGGACGCCGTGATGAACCACAAGGCCGGAGCGGATTATACGGAAAAATTCATGGCCAAGGAAGTGGACCAGCAGAACCGTGACAAGGAAATTACGGACGCGTACGAGATCGAAGGCTGGACCGGCTTCAACTTCCCCGGGCGCGGAGACAAGTACTCCGACTTCAAATGGCACTGGTACCACTTCACCGGAACGGACTATGACGCCGCTACGCAAAAAACCTCCATCTTCAAGATCATGGGGGACGGCAAGGACTGGAGCGAGGGCGTGGACGAAGAAAACGGCAATTATGACTACCTCATGTTCGCCAATCTGGACTTTGACCACCCGGAAGTGGTGAAGGAAATGGAAAAATGGGGCGTTTGGGTATCCCGGGAACTGGACCTGGACGGCATGAGGCTGGACGCCATCAAGCATATCAATGACGAGTTCATCAAGAAATTCCTGGCGGCCGTCCGCAAGGACAGGGGAGAGGACTTCTACGCCGTGGGCGAATACTGGAAGCAGGACCTGGATTCCCTGAACGAGTACCTCAAGGAGGAACGCTACAAGGTGGACCTGTTTGACGTGCCCCTGCACTACAACATGTACCAGGCCTCCAAGCAGGGCCGGGATTACGACCTCTCCAAGATTCTGGACGGCACCCTGGTCCAGAACCACCCCACGCTGGCCGTCACCTTTGTGGACAACCATGACTCCCAGTGGGGCAGCTCCCTGGAATCAGCCGTGGAAGACTGGTTCAAGCCCTCCGCCTACGCGCTTATCCTGCTCATGAAGGAAGGCTACCCCTGCATCTTTTACGGAGATTACTACGGCGTGAGCGGCAACCCGCCCATGCACCGCGGCATCATCGACAACCTGCTGGAAATCCGCAAGAACCATGCCTTCGGGGAGCAGAACTACTACTTTGACCACCCGAACACCATCGGCTTCACCCGCGTGGGGGATGAAGACCACCCGCATTCCGGCGTGGCCGTGCTCATTTCCAACGGGGAGAACGGAGACAAGGTGATGAACGTGGGCAAGCAGCACGCGGGGGAAACCTGGAAGGAAGCCACCGGAAACGTGGAGGAAACCGTCACCATTGACGAGGAAGGCAACGGCCAGTTCCTGGTCCACGGCGGCAACGTGGCCGTCTGGATTCCGGAAAACGCTCCGCAGGACCCCAAGCAGGACGCCCGGGTGGAAGACGAAAAATAAGCTGAACCATGGCTCCGCCGGCAGGCAAGCCGAGCGGGCATGAAGGAACGGCCTGTCCCCGGCTCCGGACCATTGTTCCGGAATGCGGGTCAGGCCGTTCTGACTTTAATCACCAGTTTCCGGAGAGCGCCTTCCCCAATGCAGCCGGCATGGGCGTCCTCCGGGAAAAAGACGGCGAACTGCCCCGGCTTCACGGTAAAAGAGGTGTCCGGCGCATCGTCGTAATGCTGCGCGTCCTTTTCCGTATTGAACGGTTCGGAAGGCTTTTCCAGGGCTGCACGGTCCTTCCACGCAAACCCTTCCTCCCGTGAAAGGGGCACGTGGATGTCTATGAACCTGTCGTGCACTTCCATGCGGGCCTTCTCCGGCTTCTTCATCACAGGTTCATTCACCATGACGACCAAGGCATCCTGAACCAGCACATGGGGCCCCGGTTCCAGGGTGGCCGGACCGGCCTCCCTCACAAAATCAAAGGCACGCTTGAACAGCGGATTCAGGTTCTCGTACCGGGCGGCGTCGGAAAGGGGGGCGATAATCATGGCGGGTTCTTTTCTGGAACGGCCTTCATTGTAATGCGCCGCCGCCAGCCGTCAAACCCTTTGGCCTTTCCGCCGTTCCTGCGCCTTTTCCGCGCGGTCCGCGGGGGAGCGCATGAAAAGCGGCGCGTTTTTCCGGCGCGAGAAACTGCGGCGTTCTTTGCCTCGTTCTCCACCGGAACAGGGATTGAAAAAGCCCTTCTCGTTTATTCACATGTTATCAATATGTTATTCACTAATGGATTTCCACGCGTTTTCAGCGCCTTCCCAGCCTGAATCCCGTCAAAACGCTTGTCTTTACGCGCCAGTAAGTATATTAGAGTAACTGTAAGCTATCAACCGCACGATGATCACTCAAAAGAATCCATCCAGCGCCTACCGGCCCTCCTATGACCGTACCCCCAAATATACCGTGAAACAGGTTGCGGAAATGATGGAGATGTCCGCCTACACCATCCGGTATTATGAAAACGCCGGGCTGATTCCAGATGTGGACCGCAGCGGAGGGAATGCCCGCATGTTTTCAGACTACACCCTGGGCTGGCTGCGCTTGGTTCACTGCCTCCGGATGACGGGCCTCCCGATTGAAGGCGTCAAGCACTACATTGACCTGTGCCAGGAGGGGGACACCACCATTCCGGAACGCGCGGAACTGATTTTCAAGCAGGAGAAAAGCCTCCGGGAACAGCTCCGCATCCTGAAAAAACAGATGGAGGT
This sequence comes from Akkermansia muciniphila, assembly GCF_018709685.1. Taxonomy (GTDB): domain Bacteria; phylum Verrucomicrobiota; class Verrucomicrobiia; order Verrucomicrobiales; family Akkermansiaceae; genus Akkermansia; species Akkermansia muciniphila_E. The sequence continues at coordinate 62,992 of NZ_JABDHQ010000005.1, read as the reverse complement.
CCTGAAATACAAGAAGAAATTCTACCAGGACCTGCTGGACAACCACAGGCCGGACAGCTGCAACCCGCTGAACCACGCCAGCGCGAGCGAACCGAACATTGCTCCGGAGGAATAGGCCGCTCCCTCAAAAAACGTAAAAAGCAGGGCCGGGAATTCCGCTGGAATTCCCGGCCCTTCCGTATTCCCGCTCAGGGAGAACCCGCTCCTTTCCGTCTCCCCGGGAAAGAACGGAACGCAGGGCTGTCCCGGCGTTTTTATCTGCTTCCCGTCGCCTCCGCATACTCCGCGTCAGTCACGGGACCTCCCCACGTTGTCTTGTTGGAAGCGGCCCTGGGCGTGATGCCGAGGTGGACGAATCCGCTGTCCGGAGCCGCGCCGTGCCAGTGCTCCGTGTCAGCCGGAATCTCCACCACGGAACCGGGCGCCAGACGCCGGGCGGCCTTGCCGCGCTCCTGGTAATATCCCGCGCCTTCCGTGCAGAGGAGCACCTGCCCCACGGAATGGCTGTGCCAGTTGTTCCGCGTGCCGGGGGCAAAGGTGACGTTATAGGCGGACAGGTCGTAATCCTTATTGTCCACCAGCATGGCTACCCAGGCGTTCCCGGTAAAATTGGCCGGGGCCGGCTCCCCCGTGGGGAAGGCGTCCTTCTTTGCGGAGGCGGAAGACACGGCCAGAATGGCCTTCACCTGCTCGTCAGTCAAGCCATTGTGCCTGCCGATACGGATGTGGGAATTCAACTGGCTTTCCGTGCCTTCCATGGCCGCCAGGGCCGCAATGGTGGCGAGCTCCCGGGTCTTCCAGTCCATGTTGTCGCGGCCGAAAATGTCCCCGAACAAATGCGCCTTCAGGAACTCGTCAATGGCCGGGGCGAACAGGAAAAGGTCCCCCTTCACCGGAGCGCCGCAAAGCTTCGTCTGATTGGCCGTGCCAAAGTCAATGCTCTTTCCGGCGGGCGGAGCTCCCGCTTCGGCACCCGCCGTATCATTAATGCCGCGCGCGGCCCGCTCCTTCGCCAGAACCATCAACTCATTGAGGGCATTCAGGCTGCGGGGGAAGCCGCAGTAGGCGTACATCTGCACCAGCACCTCCTTGAGCTCGTTCAGGGTCAGTCCGGCGTCCAGCCCCGCGGCCAGGGCATTGCGGAGGCCGGGCATGTCACCCCGGGCCGTATGGGCGCTGATGGCGGCAATCTGCTGTTCTTTTGGCGACAAGGCGCTTGTATCGTTATTCATGGTTTTGGCTTCTGAAAGGTTCATCAGGCAGGCGAGGGAAAAAGCCATTCCCGCAAGGGTTCGTTTCATCAGGAGCATTATTTGTTGATGGTGATCGTGTCATTGACCCATTTGACCAGGGCGGCCCTGGACGTCCGGATGCCCTCTCCGGCAAAGGCTCCGCCCTTGAGAACGGTGGACTTGGGGCACAACTTCCGCACCTCTTCCCCACAGCGCGCCATGCCGCCGCCTCCGTGCGTCACAAACGGAATCACCGTTTTTCCGGAAAGATCATAACTTGCCAGGAAAGCGGCGACCGGCGGCGCAATCGTGCTCCACCAGTTGGGACTGCCGATGAAAATCACATCATACTTGCCGATGTCCTCCACCTTGGAGGCGAGTTCCGGCCTGAAGCCTTCCTGAATCTCCTTCTTGGCCTGCACGGTGCATTCCCGGTACTCGGCGGGATAGGGCCTGGCCGGCTTGATCTCAAACAGGGTCCCGCCCGTCGCCTTCTGAATCTGCGCGGCGGCGTACTTCGTATTGCCGCCCCATGAATAGTAGGCCACAAGAACTTTGGCAGGCTCCGCGGAAACCTTCGGCTGTTCCTGTCCCGAGCATCCGGCCCCCGTCATCAGGACGGCCGCCAGCGTGCATATCATTGATATTGTTTTCATAAATTTAATGTCTGGGTTGGAAGGCCACGCAGAAAACAGCCTGGGATGAAAACGTCTTCATCCCGCAGTCCCCGTGCATGAACCTTGTTCCTTATCCCTGTCTAAACGTTAGAGCAACTATAAGTCAACATGTTTTTCATTTATATATTATTAATGAAAATTTGGCACTAACCTTTATTCCACTTGATATTTTATTATACTCATTTATTATTATTTTTAATTTTTTGATACATAAAAAAATACTACTAAATATATAAATATAAATATTAATAAATACTATGATAACGAGAATTAAAATTGAAAGATTTAAAAGTATTGAAAGTTTTGAGCTAATCTTGCATGGAGTAGATGTATTAATAGGAGGGAATAACGCAGGAAAAAGCAGTGCTCTACAAGCATTACAATTTGCAGCTTCTCTTTTACAAACAATGGCATTAGAATCTTCAATGCAATATGATGACAATCCAAAATCTAAATCGCTTTCTCCAGAAAGAATTATTTATTCTCCCATAAGTAATGTGTATGCCCTACTTCATGGTAATGAGCCATTACGTGAGGGGTCTGGGTGTGATATGTCTATTGAATTAGAAGAAAAAAATGGAAATAATATTAACAAAGGACAAATAATCATAAAAAAAGGACGTAATAAAAATATTGTAGTGTCGTATTCTGGCAAAGAATTATGTCAAAAAATGGCTAATCTAAATCCAGTTTTTAGTATGTATGTTCCAGGATTAGCTGGGATACCGTTTTATGAAGAATACCGTTCTATTGGAGCTGTACGCAGAGCTGCAGCAAGAGGTGACTGCAATACTGTCCTTAGAAATGTTTTATATAACTTAAGTACAGACACTGAAAAATATAAAAACTTTCTTAATGACCTTAATTCCATATTTCCCGACATCAGTATTGAAATTAATCCGCGCTTAGAGAATGATGGTATGATCGAAGTACTGGTCAATAATTCAAAATACACAAAACCTATTGATGCGACAGGAACTGGCGTGTTACAAGCTATACAAATATGCGCATATATGAATTATTTTGAACCACAATTATTATTATTGGATGAACCAGATTCTCATTTGCATCCGAATAATCAGAAAATGTTAGCTCAAATGATATTACAATTAGCTCAAAAAAATAGAAACATTATTATTTCCACTCATTCCAGACATCTGGTGGGAGCACTAAGGAAAAATGCTCAAGTAACACTGTTAAAGAACGGAACATCACAACCTCATAATTATTCTGAATATGATATTTTAATGGAAATTGGTGCATTAGATGAATATGATGTATATCGTGATCCAAATATTAAATATGTCATTGCAACTGAGGATGCTTGTCCTAATAGTCACAAACTGCTTAGTCTTATATTGCAATGTTCTGGATTTGACACCAAATCATTTGTAATATTACCATATGAAGGATGTTCTAAAATTGATTCAGCTATTTATGTATCAAAATGTTTGAAACATTTTAGAGAAGATTTAAAAATAATTATTCATAGAGATCGTGACGGTATGACCATAGATGAGGTAACTGATTTTATAAACAAAATAGAACAAGAAAAAAAATTGCATTGCTTTGTCACTAAGTATAATGATTTGGAAATGTATTTTTGCTCTTCGAAGCATATACAAAAAATCCTCGCTGATCAAGGCATACCTATTGATTTAGATAAGGTCCAAAATATAGTTGATAGGGCCACGGAATATGCCCACCATCAATCATTAGAAAAATATTTGAATCGAAGATTAGATTCAATGAGAGCAGGTGGACGAGGAACAGAGTCAATAGAAGCTATTAATTATTTTAATGCCAATCAACAGTGCTGTCTGAATGGTCACATTATGATAGGTTCTATAAAGTCAATTTTACACCAAGAGTATCATGTCAAAGAAGGGGAACTAATTAAATTAACCGAATTTATTGGCGATGATACATTAAAAAAAATTATTACTTCTCCTACAAATACAACAAATTCAACGACTCAGTGTCCAACAGAGTGATATATAGAAACAACACACCTCACCATTTCTTACTTAGTCGAAGAAGAATAATTTCCGAAGGAACTCCGATGCGGATGGGAAAGCCGTTCCAGATTCCGGCTCCGTTGGAGACGTACAGCTTCATATCCCCCACCGTATACAGCCCGGAAACGAAGCCCTCGTTAAACCGGGCCACCAGCCGGTCAATTCCGGCAATCATGCCGCCGTGCGTATGGCCGGAAACCTGAAGGTCCACGCCGTGTTCCGCCGCTTCCGGGGCCAGCCGCGGCTGATGGGAGGCGAGGATGCGCACTCCCTTTTCCGGAGCCCCCGCCAGCGCCTTGCGGATGTCCGGCTCCTCCCTCCCCATAATGGCCGCCACCGGGTCCGTCACCCCGGCCAGCACCACTGCGCCTCCCTCTCCCGTCAGCACATGCCCGTTGGAAAGCATCCGGATGCCCAGGGTGGGCAGGAACTCCATCCACTCCTCATAACCGGAATAATACTCATGATTGCCCGGCACGCCGAACACCCCGTACCTGGCCTTCAAATCCGCAAGCGGCCTCAAATCATCCCCATGCACGGGAACCGTCCCGTCCACAAAGTCCCCGGCGATAATGACGATGTCCGGATTCAGGGCGTTCGTGCGCTCCACGATCTTCCGGATGCGGTCCGCCCGCGTGATGCCGTCCACGTGCAGGTCCGCCAGCACGGCGACGGTCAGGCCGTCCGCACCCTCCGGCAAATGATTCACGGCAATCGCCTCCTCCCTCACCCGCGGCACCGCGGTACCGCCGACCATCCCCACCGTAGCCAGCGCGGCGGCCATAACCAGCAGCACAAGGTTCACCCGGTTGCCAATGATGCGGAATTGTTCCGTCCTCTTCCTCCGCAGGCAGAACAGAACCAGCAGGTACAGCAGACGCACCACGTCCGCCGCCAGCAGCAGGAAAAAGAACAGGAAAAGAACGGAGAACAGCCACGCGGCCGCCAGCAGGACTCCTTCCGGCAGAACCGGGGAGAAAAACATGGGGCCGCCAAACAAATGCAGCAGGTGGAATTTGAATGACGCCACCGCCAGAAGGACGGCAAGCAGGACCTTCCAGCCCCATTTCAGCCTCAGCGGCAGGATGGCGCGGCAGAAAACGTAAACCGCAAGCAACGCTCCGAAAATCAGTATCATGTGTCTCTTCCTTAAAAATTACCTGAATCCTGCGGGACGGAAAAGAAAACTGCCCTGCCCCCCTGCCGGAAACCGGCGGATGACTCCCATTTCAAGTTACTCACCGTAACGCTGTTCCTGGGGAGCCAGCCGCAGAACCGCCTATTTCAAATGCTCCTGAAAGAACTGCTCTATTTTGTTGAAAGGAATAACCCCGGCCTGATTGTCATAGAGATCCACATGGCTTGCGCCGGGAATGATCATCAGCTCCTTGTTATCCCCCTTCAGCTTCTTGAAGGCATCCTCGCTGAAATAGCGCGAGTGGGCTTTTTCTCCGTGAATCATGAGCACGGCGCTGCGGATTTCCCCGCTGTACGCCAGCAGGGGCATATTCATGAAGGAGAGCGCGGAGGTGACATTCCATCCGCCGTTTGAGTTGAGCGAACGCTTGTGGTAGCCGCGCTCCGTCTTATAGTAATTGTAGTAATCCTTCATGAACGCGGGGGCATCCGCGGGCAGAGCATCGGGCACGCCCCCGGCGAGCGCATAGGAACCGTTTTTGGCATCGGCGGTGCGCTGGGCATTCAGCCGTTGGCGCAGTTCATAACGGGCGCCGGCATCCATCGCGTCAAAATAGCCGTTCGCGTTCACGCGGCTCATATCATACATCGTGGAAGTTACCGCCGCCTTGATGCGGGTGTCGATAGCCGCCGCGTTCAAGGCCATGCCGCCCCAGCCGCAAATGCCGATGATTCCGATGCGTTCGGGGTCCACGTCGTCGCGGGTGGAGAGGTAATCGACGGCTGCAGAGAAATCCTCCGTGTTGATGTCCGGGGAGGCGACGTAACGGGGTTCTCCCCCGCTCTCTCCCGTATACGAGGGATCAAACGCAATCGCCAGAAAACCCCGCTCGGCCATCGTCTGGGCATAAAGTCCGGAAGATTGTTCCTTCACGGCTCCGAAGGGGCCGGAAACGGCGATAGCCGGCAACTTCCCGGCAGCCTTCCGGGGCACGTACAAATCCGCCGCCAGCGTAATGCCGTAGCGGTTGCGGAAGCTCACCTTACGGTGGTCCACCTTGCCGCTTTCCGGGAACACCTTGTCCCATTCCTGCGTTAAATTCAGTTTTTCGTTCATGATCCTGTCAGTGTTAGCGTTATTACTCTCGGCAGATAAGCCGCCCGCGCAGCAGAAGCAGGCGGAGAAAGCTACGCAAAGCCTTTTAAATGAATGTCCTGTCATCTTCCCGGTACTTCATGTGAATTACTGCTTCCCGTAATTGATCAGGTACAGGACGGATTCCGGGTCCTGATGGCACAGGAAAAGGCTTTCCCCGCGGTCCAGCCTGGCGATGGCGCCCATGTCTTCCTGGGTAAGTTCAAAGTCAAAGACATTGAAATTCTCTTCCATCCTCTCCCGGTGGGTCGTCTTGGGAATGACGATGATCCCGCGCTGGATCAGGAAGCGCAGGGCCGTCTGCGCCGGGGTCTTGCCGTACTTCTCTCCGATGTCTTTCAAGACCGGGTTCGTGAAAAACCCGTTGCGGCCTTCCGCGAAGGGGCCCCAGGATTCCACCCGCGTGCCGTACTTTGCCATCAGCTCCCGGGCCTTCACCTGCTGGTTGAACACGTGCGTTTCCACCTGGTTGACGGCGGGCTTGATTTCACAGAACTCCGCCAGGTCCACAAAGCGGTCCGGATAAAAATTGCTCACGCCGATGGCGCGGACCTTCCCGGCCCGGTTCGCCTCCTCCATGGCCCGGTAGGTGCCATAATAATCGTTGAAAGGCTGGTGGATGAGCAGCAGGTCCAGGTAATCCGTGCGCAGCTTGCGCAGGGATTCGTCAATGGAGGCTTTCGCCTTTTCATACCCGCCGTTGGTGATCCACACCTTGGTGGTGAGGAACAATTCTTCGCGCGGCACCCCGCTCTTCTCCGCCGCGCGGCCCACGGCCTCTTCATTGCCGTAAATCTGCGCCGTGTCAATGGAGCGGTAGCCCACACTGATCGCGTCCAGCACGCAGCGTTCGCACTCCGCGGCGTCCGGAATCTGAAAAACGCCAAAGCCCAGGATGGGCATGACCACTCCGTTATTCAATGTTACTTCTTCCATAATCGTTTCTATTTGTATTGTTTATTGATATTAAAAAAGACCTGTCAAACGCCCCTCGGCGGCGGAAGTTCCTTCAGTTCATAGTTTCTGCTCCCCAGGCCGATCTTCTCGGCGTAATCCACCGTATGCCTCCCATGGAGGCTTTCAATGCGCTCGATCAGCGGCCTGCTGTTATCTCCCGGAGAAGGCTTGACGGCATAAACGAGGTCCAGGCACGCCTGGTCCAGCGCGACCGGGTCTGTGGAGGCCAGAATACCGATGTCCTTCATTTCCGGGTCATGGGGGTGGGCGTCGCAATCACAGTCAATGGACAGCCTGTTCATCACGTTGATGTAAAGAATCCTGTCCCGGAAATAGTCCGCCACGGCCTGCGCGGAGGCGGCCATGGATTCCAGGAAATCGTCCTGCGTGGCCAGATTGTTCCACACGGCGGAAACGTCCCGCGTTTTTCCTGCGGAATGGATGTACGCCTTGCCGCTTGCGGACGCCACGCCGATGGACTGGTTCTTGATCACCCCGCCGAAGCCCCCCATGGCATGCCCCTTGAAGTGGGCCAGGTTAATCATGAAATCATAATTCTTCAAATGGCTTCCCACGATGTCGTATTCCAGGTGCTTCCTGTCTTTCACCGGAATGGTGAACTCTCCCTCCGCATCCATGATGTCCACCCTGGCAATGTCGGAAAAGCCGTGGTCCTTCGCGGCCTTGAGATGGTCCTCCGTCCGGGAGCGCTTGCCGCCGTAAGCCGTATTGCACTCTACGATGGTGCCGTTCACGCGGCGCACCAGGTCCCTGATCAGGTCCGGGCTCAGGAAGTTATGGCCTCCGGGCTCCCCGGTGCTGATCTTGACGGCCACCCTGCCGGAAGCGGGGAGCCCCAGCGCCTCATAAATCCTTACGAGCGCTTCCGGAGAAATCTCCTTCGTCATCCATACCCCGGACGCCCCGTTCCTTTCTGCTGCCGCCCCCAGCGCGTATTCCGGCAAGGCCAGAGACGCCAGGGCCGCTGTGGAAGACTGGAGCCACGCTCTTCTTGTCATGTTGTTTCCCATGGTAACTTGATTGTTTGTTATTTTCCTGCGAGGCCGCCCGGGAATGCCGGGCTCGTTCATGTTCCGGAAACGCGGCCATCCAGGGTCCGGCAGATTCTGTCCAGCCCTTCAAGCAGCAATTTCCGGGGACAGGCGATGTTCAGGCGGATGAAGCAGCCCTGCGTCTCCCCGTACATTTCCCCGCCGTTCACCATCACGCGGCCTTCTTCCTCCAGCAGGCGGACGATTTCCGCCTCGGGAAGCCCCAGCGCGGAACAGTCCATCCAGACCAGGTACGTGCCTTCCAGCGGCAGCACGCGGAGCTGTGGCAGGCGGCCGCCCAGCACGTCCCGGACCGTTTCATAATTCCGGTAAAGGTAGAGCTTCAGCTCCTCCAGCCATTCCTCCCCGTTGTTGTAGGCTGCCTCCAGCGCGTCCACGGTGAAGGAGTTCACGTCGCACACCTCGTTAATGTTGATTGCCTTGTCTATCTTCTGCCGTATTTCCTCATCCGCCGCGACGATGTTGGCGATCTGGATGCCCGCCAGATTGAAGGCCTTGCTGGGGGAAATGCAGGTGACGGAATGGCGCAGGGCTTCCTCCGACAGGGAGGCGAAGGGCGTGTAGGGATGGCCGGGATACGCCAGCTCGCAATGAATCTCATCCGCCACCACCAGCACGCCGTTTCTCCGGCAGATCTCCGCGATCTTCTCCAGCTCCAGCCTCGTCCACACGCGCCCGGCGGGATTGTGGGGATTGCACAGGAGCAGGAGCTTGACGGCGGGATCAGCCGCTTTCCGTTTCAGGTCCTCCACATCAAGGGTGTACTTCCCGTCCTCATACTTCAGCGGATTCTCCTCCACCACGCAGCCGTTGTTGCGGATGGAGGAGAAAAAGCAGTTGTACACCGGCGTCTGCACCAGCACCTTGTCCCCCGGAGAGGCCAGCGCCCGGATGATCGCGGACAGGGCGGGAACCACCCCCGTGGTGTAAATCATCCACTCCGGCCTGATCTTCCAGCCGTGGCGGCGCGCAAACCAGTTCACCACCGCCTCATAATAGGAATCCGGCACCCGCGTATAGCCGAAGATGCCGTGTTCCGCCCTCTTCCGGATGGCCTCCGTCACGGCCGGGGCCGTGCGGAAATCCATGTCCGCCACCCACATGGGGAGGATGTCCCCCGCGGGCATGGAATCCCACTTGTAGGAATTCGTGCCGCGGCGCGGAACCACTGTGTCAAAATCGTACTTCATGCCGCTTCTCCCGACTGGGTTTTCGCCGTTTCAACGGAGCAGTCCGCCGGGGCCTTGCAGTTCCCGTCCAGAATGATCTCTCCGTAACTGTCCGCCACGATGCGGCCGCTGCGCGGATTCTTGACGCTGTGGACGCGCCCCTTGATCTCCGCCCGGACGGAGGAGTACTCAAAGCAAAGGTCCGCATCCTCCCCGAACGTGCAGTTCTCCAGCACCAGGTTCTCCGCGTAGCACAGCGCCTGCGTGCCGGAAATACGGCAATTCACCAGGCGGAGGTTCTTGGAATGCCAGCCCAGATACTCACCGTCCACCACGGAATCATACACCGTCACGTCCTCCGTATTCCAGAAGGCGTCCTTGGAATGGATCTCCGCATGGCGGATCACTACGTTCCTGCAATACTGGAAGGAGTAATTCCCGTTCAGGCGGAAGCCGTCAATGTCTATATTCTCCCCGTGCATGAACAGGTAATCGCCTTTGTCCGCCTGCACGTTGCGGAGCTCCACATTCCGGCAGTGCCAGCAGCACTCCAGGGCATCAGTCAGGACCACGTTCTCCAGCACCATTCCGTCCATGTCACGGAACATCTTGGGCGCCTCCACCCGCGTATCCTGCATGCGCAGGTTCCGGGAATACCAGATGGCGGCGCGGGCGCCTTCCCGGAACAGGCAATCCTGGATCAGGAGGCCGTCATTGTGCCAGAAGGGGTACTTGCCCCGGAACTCGCACCGCACGGCTTCAATGTCGGAACACTCCTTTAGGGCGGACTCTCCGGGATAAATCGTGACGTCCTCCAGTCTCAAATGATGGGAGGCAAACAAGGGGCGTTCCCCTTCGTAGGAAGTGTTTTTAATCATTCTCTTGGTCATGGTCATGGTTTGGTAAAATGTTCTTCTGATATTCATGGCGTGCCGTTTACGCGGCGGTGACGGACTCCCGGCAAAGGGAGGGAGCGGAAAGAAATGGGAACGGCGCTGGCCGCCAATCATGCCTTCCTCTTTCTTCCTTCAGGCTATTCATTATAGTAACTGTAATGCAAAGCATTTTTAGCATTTTCTGGTTCATCATTTTTAATGTATTTATATTCAATGGATATTAACTGTCATAAAACTCATTTCATAAAAAACGGACTCGTGAAAACATTCATTTTTCACTTCCCCGGCAGGCTACTTCCCTCCTGTACTCCACGGGGCGGTCCGGGAAAAGCCCCTTCTCCTCCCCGGATGGAGCTTCCGCCGGGGTTCTCCTGACCAGCGCGATGCTGCCCAGGATGATGCACAGCCCGGCCATCCGCACCCACGTCATTCCCTCCCCTCCGGCCGCGCAGCCCAGGACCACGGCCACCAGCGGATTGACATAGGCGTGCGTGCCCACCTCCGCCGCAGGCCGCACCTTGAGCAGCCAGATATAACTGGTATACGCCAGAATGGAACCGAACAGCACCAGATAAGCCAGGGACAGCCACGCGGACGCGGGAACGTCCGCCCAGTTCATTTCCTCCGGCTCCCTCCGGGCCAGGGCCCAGCACCAGAACATGGCCCCCGCCGCCAGCATCTGCCACGCGGCTCCGCCCACGTTATTCACCGCTTCCTCCGCGCAGGAACGGTACTTGGCGTACAGCGTGCCCATGGCCCAGGAGACGCAGCCCAGGACGAGCAGAAGAATTCCCTGCGCCCCCTGGCCGCCCCCCTCTTCCTGAAACGCCTGCTCCGCGAACAAAAGCCCCACCCCCAGGAATCCGGCGCCCATGCCCGCCAGGGCGGAAACGCTCCGGAAATTCCTGCGCCACATGGGAGCGTCCAGCGCCATGATCCAGATGGCCGTGGAGGAGACGACGATAGCCACCAGGCTGCTGCTCAAATACCGCTGGGCCAGCATGACCACGGCCATGTCCACAAAAAGGAGGATGACGCCGCTGACGGCGGACTTCCGGACCAGGGCGCTCCGGAAAACGCCCTCCCCCCGGGCGCGGGCCGCCAGCAGGAGAAGGAACCCGGCGGCGCAGAAGCGCAGGCCGCCCAGCAAAAACGGGGGGAAATCCTCCAGAGCCCTCCCGATGAAGTAATAAGTGGACCCCCAGACGACGTAAATCATGAAATACGCGGTGATGATTCCCGGGCGCCCCGGTTGTTCCGTGATGGGATAGGCAGGCATTGGAAAATCTCCCGGGCATTTATTTGTGAAAAGGAGCCGCCTTCCCTCCGCGGAGAAGCGGAGGCTTCCGGAACAACGGAAGCCGTTTTCCGTAAGTGAGCATGCGCCACCCCCATTCCAAGGGGCCGAACAGGCAGAATTTCAGCCACGCATGGCTGAACAAAACCTGGAACAGGAAAACGGCGGCGGCAGTCAATTCCACCTGCGCCAGCCCCATCCGCGCGCCCAGGCGGAAGCCTATGCCGTAAAACAGGACCATGCCCAGGACGGACTGGCCGATGTAGTTGGTCAGCGCCATCCTCCCGGGAGCTGCCAGGGCGCGGAACAGGGGAGCCTGCTGCCGGCGCAGGAACCACAGGCAGAAAACGGACGCATACGCCAGGCTCAGCGGAATGACGCTGAGGGCATACAGGCAGGCGCCCGCCACGGGCCCCCCGCCCAGCAGATGAAGCGCATGGGCGGCATAAAGGAAGGACAGGGGAAGCCCCGCCAGAAAACCGTAACGGCACACCTTCTTCAAAAGCTCCCGGTGGATCTTCAAATTCGCGTAAATGCCCTTTCTCCCCACATACAGGCCCAGCAGGAACAGGGCCAGAACCTTGAACACCCGGTTGCTTTCCAGCAGTTCCTGAACGCGGATGAATGCCCCGGACAGCGTGAACTTCAGCACGTCGGAATAATGCTCCCCATCCACCAGCCACCTGCTGAAATTGTCCTCCGTAATCCCGCTGTGCCCGTTGAAATACTGGACCGCGCCCTCCACGGAGGCGGCCAGGTCCAGCCGGAGGCCCGGCAGTATCTTCAGAATGTCCATCAGGACGGGACAGAAAACGAGCACGGCAGCAGCGGCAAGCAGCTTCCTGTCCGGCACGTTCCGGAACAGCGGCAGCAGCATGCCGGTCAGCGCGTACAGGAGCAGGATATCCCCGCTCCACAGAAGCATCAGGTGCAGCAGCCCGATCAGGGCCAGAAGGCCCATTCTGCGGTAAAAAACGGCCAGGCCGTTCCTCCCCTTCTCCATGGAATGAGCCATGATGATGGAAAAACCGATGCCGAACAGCAGGGAAAACAAACTATAAAACTTGCCGTCAATGAAAACATACTGAAGAAACCGGACCACGCGGTCGATTCCGGCCGTGGGCATGGCGGAAACAACTTCCTGACTCTGGAACGTGTACAGGGAAAACTCCGGGAAATTGGCAAGGCAGATGCCCAGAAGCGCCAGCCCCCGCAGGGCATCCAGAACCACGGAACGCTCCCGCGGACTGACGGGGTTCAATTGTTCAGCGGGAGGCATTCTTCCCTCCTTTCCAGCCGCAGGACGCATCGGCGCCCTGATTCAATAAACGTATTAATTTCATCTTCTTATAAATAATTGTTTCATGTCATTACCACCGTCTTCTCCAACAATGAGGCGCCAGGCCCCCCCTGCAACCGGAAAACGGTTTTCTCCCGGTTCCAACAGCAAGGAATGAATCCGGTTCCGGCGCAACCCGGAAAAGCCCCGGAATCAGCGTTTCACGTCAATGGTCACGCGGAGCTTTCCGGGAACATCCAGGGCCTTCAGGCCATCCCCGTCCAGGCTCCCCAGAATGACCAGGCCGCCGGACGGTCTGAAATCCTTCCTGAAAATGCATAAATTGCCCCATGGGGCGTAGTAGGCGATGGCCCCCCGGAAGGGTTTCCCCACGGACGGCGCCCCGGCGGCGGACAGTTTTCCGGGCAAGGGGCTGATCTTCTCGGTATCCCCGTAATCTTCCAGAACCAGCGTCAGAGGCAGCAGGGACATGAAATCCCTGGCGGCGTCGCTATCCTGGAGAGTGGCGGCAACTTCCCGTTCCCCTGCTTTAATCGTAATATTCATGGTGCTTGGAGATGGTGACGGAGCCTCCGGCTCCGCGGAGCAGCAGGGGGCAAGCAAAGCCCCTGCGGCATGCAAATACAGTAATATTCTTTTCATGGCCTGTGTTTAATGGAACTGGCTGCCCGGCATGGAAACGGGGCCGGGCCTCCCCGTGGAAAAAAGAGAACGGGAGGCTGTCTTCCCGCGGCATCCTCATCCCGTATCCGGAAACCCGGACGCCGCGGGAAGCGCTCACCTATCCTCACTGTGCGCAAAAATCTTTATTCATCTCTTCCCTGTATTCCGGATTCCTTCATGAGAGGCGTTCCCTAAACTCCTATCCCCATGATTCTGGCCTGCTTCATGGCCGGATTGCCCTTGATGTCCCCCATCTTCCAGGCTCCGGCGCCGTAAACCACGCCCTTCTCCACCGCCCCTTCCAGGCAGTCCAGAAAACCGCGGAAGCACTCCACGGTGCGCTCCATGCCGGCCCGGTTATCCTCCGCCGCGGCCAGAATGAAGTAAAACTCCTTGTCCCGCATCTCTTGGTAGCGGGGCACCGTGCGGTCGATGAACGTCTTCATCTGGCCGCACAGCGTGTAAAAATACACGGGGGTGGCCAGTACGATGACGTCCGCCGCCACCAGTTTGTCCAGCAGTTCCGCCATATCGTCCTTCTGGAGGCAGGCGTGGGCGTCATGGCACACGCCGCAGCCGCGGCAATAGCCGATGCGCTTCTCCGCCAGGCGCACCTTCTCCACTTCATGGCCTGCGCCCCGGGCGCCCTTCAAGAACTCATCACACAGAAGGTCGGAATTGCCGCCCTTGCGCGGGCTTGAGGAAATAATCAGAATCTTTTTGCTCATGGTAAAAGCCTCCCGGATTTAACGATAGGACTCCCGGTAAATGGAAACGCAATCCTCCAGGGACAGTTCCACGCGGTCGCACTGGAACAGGAACCCCATGGTTTCCCTGGCGTTGGCCGCCATCTTCCCGAACTCTTCCGGCGTGATGCCGTAGTCGCTCATGCACAGGCCGCTGACTCCGCAGGCCGTTTGCAGCCTGTCCAGCATAGTGAAGAAATCCATGGGGGCCGCGGCGTCCGGCATCCCCATGGCCTGCGCCATGCGGACAAAGCGTTCATCCGCCACATGCCGTTCAATCAGGTGCGTGAAATACGCCTTGCTGATCATGATGAGGCCTGCTCCGTGGGGCAGCACCTGATGGTAGGCGGACAAGGCATGCTCCAGGGAATGCTCGCTGGTGCAGCGGCCCACGCACATCACGTAACCGGACAGGGTATTGCCGAAGGCCACATGCGTACGGGCCTCCAGGTCGGACCCGTCAGCCACCGCCCTGGGCAGGTAACGGCTGATATGCTCCATGGCCGTCAGGGCGTACATGTCACTCATCAGGTTCGTGCCATTGGAAACGTAGCCCTCCACGCTGTGGAACAGGGCGTCAAATCCCTGAAAGGCCGTAAAAAGGGGAGGAACGGTAAGCATCAGTCCGGGGTCCACGATGGAAAGCGCCGGAAACAGGTCCGGATGGACAAACCCCGTTTTTTCATGCGCTTCCTCATTCGTGACCACGGTGCCCGCATCCGCTTCCGATCCGGTTCCGGCGGTGGTGGTAATGGCGACGAGCGGAAGAGGCCTGTTGGCAACGGGACGCCCCTTCCTGGTACCGGACGGGATGTAATCCCAGTAATCGCCGCTGTTCACCGCCATGAGCGCCATGGACTTGGCGGCATCCATGCAGCTTCCGCCGCCCAGGGCGATGATGAAATCACAGCCGTGTTCGCGGGCAAACCGGCCACCGGCGTTCACGGTGGACTTCAGGGGATTGGGCTCCACCCGGTCAAAAACGGCGTATTCAACGCCGGTCTTCTCAAGCTGTCCGGTGAGGCGGTCCAGATAACCGTTGGCCCGCGTGGACTTCCCGTTGGAAATAACAATCATGGCCTTGCGGCCCGGCATGGTCTCCCGGTGCAGGTTTTCCAGTTGCCCGGCCCCGAAAAGAAGCCGGGTGGGCACATGCACGATGAATGTGGAATTGGTATGGTCTGGCATGATGACAGGTTCGTTTGACGGCTGCTTTCCGGCCCCCGGAACATCCGGACGGAAACGGAAAGCAGCGCATTACCTATCATCTAAATGGTTACACTTACTCTAAGGAAAGAAAAATCTTGAAAATAATTTCAAAATCATTTCAAACAATTCATCATCAAATATTTCAGGCGCAAAAAATAAACCATCCCTTCCGTTTATCCCTCAAAAAATTCACACTTTCCATTCATCCCGCCCGCTGTACCGGAGAACATCCGCAAACACGGGAGTTCAACCGCGCTCCGGCTCCCAGCCGGGACCTTTTCTTCCTCTGCAAGCCGTTTCAACCGGGGAAAACAAGTCCGGTCTCATCAAACGCGGTCCCGGTTATTTACGGGCGCGGCGGCGCAGGAAAAGCGTGCCGGGCCCCCGCGCAAGGCCCGGTTTACGGCCTGATGGAACAGGATGACTTGGAAGCCTGCAAATCGGAATTATCCATCTCCACGGCCAGCCAGAACACGCCGACGGCCACCAGGCCGAAAGCGCACGCCCCCGCTACGGAAAGAACGGTCATCACCATCTTCTGCCGTTCCGCCTTTTCCCTGCATTGGCGGACCAGCGTTTGCAGCGCGCCGCAGACTGAACCGAGGCGCCCGCACCACCCTTCTTCCCGGGATGGTTGACTTTTGGGATGCAGGGCGGACCTCATCATCACAGGATAAGGGAACGGCTCCGGCTTCATCATGGAAAGGTCTAAAGGCATGTACTTCATGACCTCTTTTTAACGATATTCGTTAATCAGTCAATATATTTTTCACGAATTCAATTTACTTCTTTCTATCGACAATTCACGAAAATCGTGTATGATCAAGCCATGACACCGACAAAAGGGGACGTGAAAAGCTGGCTGAAAGCCATTGGAAAGGACCGTGACTGGCTCGCCAGGAAATGCGGCACGGAGAAAGGAACGGTCAACAACTGGCTTTCCCCCTCCGGCCCCTTCCCCTCCAACGCCATTTTGAAAATTCATTCCCTGATGTCCCAATACGGACCGGTTGCGCCGGAAAATGCGCCCATTCAGACCAACCGCCTGGTGCTGGAAATCACGGAAGAACGCATGCGGAACTATGAAAGGGCCGCCTCTGAACGGGGAGTGCCCCTGCGCCAGTGGCTGACGGAACTGGCAGACCAAGCGGCGGACGCGCGCCAGCTCCGGCCGGAACGCCCCACCTTCGTTCCGCTGGCGGAACAATTCCCTTCCCCTGGTGCACACGTCAGGCGCGAATACAGCACGCAGATCGTCGGCAACATCGCCGCCGGCTCCCTTGCGGAAAGCGATACCGTCCCGTCCACCATTTACATGGAAAGACCCCTGGGCAAAAATGAATACGTGGTCCGCGTGGAAGGAAAATCCATGGAACCTCTCATCCCGGACGGCGCGCTGGTAGTCATGCGGCGCCATACCGCTCCGCCCATCCCCAAACCGGGCACCATTGTGGAATACAACGACGGCCGCGGCGTGACCCTGAAAAAACTGATCCGGAAGAAAAATGCGGAAACGGGAAAAATGGAACATGCGCTGCAGCCCATCAACCCCGCGTTCAAGGATATTGCCCCCATGGAGGGAGGCAGCATCTCCGGGGTATACGTGGAAACGCTCGTAAACTACCGCAAAGGGTAGTTCATACCTCACGGGGAAAAGTCCGTTCCCCGGCTCTTTTCCATTTCATTCCTTGTCCGTAATGAATAAGGGCCATGGATGAAAGAACTTGCAGGGGGTGATGGTATTTGATTAGGTAACGCGGAAACCGCGCTTCCGGACGGCTGCCGCCCTGTGGTGCGAATCGGCGGTGCGGAAAATACTCTCTCCCATTGAACTGAACCCGGAATTTAAAGCCTGCTCTCTACCATGTCCAACACGCAGAATTCTCCCATTGCGCCTGGAAGTGAAAAACATCACTACCACATTCTTGACGGCCTGCGCGGGGTGGCCGCTATCGTCGTCGTATGGTTCCACATCTTTGAAGCCTACGCCACCAGCCATGTGGACCAGATCATCAACCACGGCTACCTGGCCGTCGACTTTTTCTTCATGCTGTCCGGGTTCGTCATCGGCTACGCCTACGACAACCGCTGGAAGACGATGACCACCGGGGAATTCATCAAGCGCCGCCTCATACGCCTGCAGCCCATGGTGGCGATAGGAGCGGTCATCGGCGCGCTTATCTTTTATTTTCAGGGCTGCTCCGTATGGGATGTATCCCAGGTGGCGGTCATCTCCCTTCTGGTCGCCACCTTCGTCAATGTCCTGCTGATTCCGTCGCCTCCCGGCCTTGAAATCCGGGGCCTGGGGGAAATGTACCCGCTCAACGGACCAAGCTGGTCCCTGTTCTTTGAATACATCGGCAACCTCCTATATGCGCTGTTCATCCGGAAACTCTCCACCCGCTCCCTGGCGGTACTGGTTATCCTGGCCGGATGCGGCCTGGCTTCCTTCAGCTTCTGGGGGCCCAATGGAGACATCTGCTCCGGCTTCGCCATGACCGGGACGGAATGGACAGGCGGCTCCCTGCGCCTGCTGTACTCCTTCTCCGCCGGGCTGCTTCTGTTCCGCCTGTTCAAGCCCGTCAACATCAAGGGCTCCTTCTGGCTGTGCGGCATCTCCCTCGCCATCCTGCTGGCCGTTCCCCGGCTGGGGGGAGAAGACGCCTTCTGGATGAACAGCCTCTATGAAACGGTGTGCTTCGCCGTCTTTTTCCCCCTCATCCTCCTCTTTGGCGCTTCCGGTAAAATCACTGATCCCTACACGGATAAAATATGCCGGTTCCTGGGCAGAATCTCCTACCCCCTGTACATGGTGCATTACCCGTTCATCTACCTGTACTATGCGTGGGTGAAAAACGGAGACCTCTCCTTCTCTGAATCCCTCCCCGGCGCCCTGGCCGTCGTCATCGGAAGCATCCTGCTGGCCTGGCTGTGCCTGAAGTTCTATGATGAACCCGTCCGGAGCTTCCTGGCGAAGCACTTTTTAAAGCGGAAAAATAACCGCAGCCTTGAGCCTTCATCTTCCGTACTCCAAAAAAAGACGGACGGCTAAAAGCCGCCCGTCTGAATTCGCACCACATCCCTATACAGAATTACGCTGCAAAGAACTTTTCCGTCGCAGTAGATGATGCAGCCAGCGGTGGATAAATCGCCGGCCATATACGTGACTCAATTCTCCACAGCCCACTCTGCCTACGGTCCCATCCAATAATTGATGTTCACGTTATTACGTTTGTAAATTAAAAAACACTGGCGCACATCACTTGACCCCCAATTGTTCCGGGGCCAGGTCACCGCCTTATAACGCCAGTTCTGAATACCCCCCTTCCCTCAGGGAGGACTATGGAAATAAAATTGCAGTTTTCTCATCGTTAAATATTTTCTACATTAAGATAATCAGCCGGATTGATACCCTGGATAACACTTACTCGAAAGTGAGCCATTTGCTCCGAACAGGTATCCACGATGGCATAATGACAGTCATTGCTGACTAACCCAAGAGGAACCTCTCCAAGATAGTATACCTGGGGAGTCAGATAACGGCGGTTAAAACTGTTGTAATTATCATCCACTCTCACGCCTGCGTGTCTCCCCAGATAAATCTTGCTGGAGTTCCATGAGGACGGAACCACCATCAAGTCCAGCCGGGAGACTTGGTCCAGGCTGATACCGGGCCACGGCAGCTCCGTAAGTTCTCCGGCCGCATTTTTAGCGACAACTTTCTTATCTGCACAATCCACGTAAAAGGACGGTCCCGGTATATCCTCAATGGCCGATGCTGTCACATTGCTGTAATAACCGGTCCAGCCGAATTTGGTGGATGTATTTCCCATATTGACACCGCTTAACAGGGACATCACCAGAACGTAGTTACCGGGTCCCGCAGGACTGACGGCGCCGCCGTAGTTGGTGTTGGGAACGGCGGATTTGACCAAGATGCATTTATGAGCGGCGTTCGTTCCTATCCAGGACAGGCCGCACCACCCGGACAAAGACCGCTCAATCTTGACGTTGTGGCCCTCAAGCGTAGTCACGGTACCGTTGACGTGGTCCAGGTGGTATACATTCTCCAGAACGGACATGACGGCGGCGGCACCTGCATTGAGTCCGGTCTTGGGAAGTCCGGGCTCAAGCGCGGATGCGGCATTGATGCCCCCGTTGGCGGTGACGGGTCCGTCTATCGTAGCCCCGCCAGTTGAAGAAAACCCGTCAGTAAAATGGGTGCATGCCAAATTTAGGGGAAGCGGTGTAGTCCGCCCATCAACAATGCCGTAGGTTTGCAAGTACAAACCGCCATGCTGGTTGCCAATGGAAAACCATCGTTTACCATTGTCAGCAATGGTGGGATTGTCAACATAAGCCCCGATGTTGATCGGCACACCCATTGGCGTGATATATGCGCCGGTAGTGCTGGCTACCGTCGTAGCCGTAAGTTCCCCATCCAGTACCATATTACCGGCGGTATTCAGTTTCGGAGCGGCGTTCCAGCATAGGCGTTCTTCCGCCGTAATATGTGCAGTTCCATTCTCCACGTGCTCATGCAGTTCAGCCTGAGAGGCCATGAAGATTCCATTGACTGTAGTAATTTTATTCATGATTATTCTTTCTGGTTGTTGTGAGGTGGCTGAATAACTCCACTGCCACCTTGTCCACTCGTACCACTTCGTTGAAAGCATCTACCTGGTCCCCGGAAAAATCATCACGTGTGAAACGTCTGAACTGGATAAACCCGGCCCGCATTCGAAAATTTGTCTCCACTCACAGATTCGGGCATCCGATCTGTATTTGTGCGTGCCAATAGTCATTGGCTCAACGTCAATGAGTGGATGAGTCTTCACAAGAAAAGAAACCAAATGAAACTAAAGGAAGAATTCCTTGCCATTTTAATATGACATTAGTTCGTCAATGCCCTAAAACAAAAAAACTTCCTAAATCAGGAAGTAGAAAAATGGAGCGGATGATGGGATTCGAACCCACGACATCAACCTTGGCAAGGTTGCGCTCTACCCCTGAGCTACATCCGCTTGGATGGGTCAGCGGACCGGAACTGGCCGCTGGAGGGTTTATACGCCTGTGTCGGAAAAAAGCAACCTTTATTTTGGGATTTTCCCGTCCCGCGCCCCTTCCCTTTCTGCCGAACTGTATCAAAGTGTGGCTTATAAATGAAATTCTCTCGTCAGGCGGAGAGACACATTCTATGCTGTGGCGGCATGAAAGAATTGCTCATTACCCTTATTACGCTGGCAGGCCTGTTCATCGGCATGCATTACCATGATTCCCTTGTGGGGGATGGACAGGCGGACCAGCAGAAGACGGAAGCTCCCGCTTCCGCCCAATAGCCCCCGGCCATGATGAAAACGGCTTTCCGGAAACCCTGTTTTTCCGCCATTTTCTGCGGCACGGCCCTGCTGGCTTCTTTGCCGCAGGTTCTGGCGCAGTCTGCGGACAGCGCAGGAATCCTCTCCACCACGCCGCAGTCCGTGGAGGATCTTCAGCGCATTGAACACCAGCTTCAGCAGGTGCTTCCCAGGGTGCTTCCAGCCCTAGTCTGCATTGAGGTGAATAACGGGAGCGGCTCCGGCATCCTGGTCTCGGAAAAAGGGCTGGTTTTTTCAGCGGCCCACGTCGTTGACAAGCAGGGCACCGTGCTCAAGATCATCATGCCGGACGGTACGCGCCTGCCCGGAAAGACCACGGCGCAGAACAGCGAGTCCGACGCCGGGCTGGCTGAAATCACCACCGTGCTGAACAAGGGCCTTCCCCGTGTGCAGCAGACAGAGAAACTGCCCCGCGTGGGAGACTGGGTGTTCGCGCTGGGCCACGGAGGCGGACTGGACCAGAAACGCGGCCCGATGGTGCGCCTGGGCCGTGTGGTTTCCCTCAAGAATGGCGTCATCCAGACGGATTGCAAGCTGATCCGCGGGGATTCCGGCGGCCCTCTGTTCAACCTGAATGGAGAGTTGATCGGCATTCACAGCCGGGTGGGTTCCGGGCTTGAAGACAACCTTCACGTTCCCATGAAGGATTTCGACGCCCTGACGGAACCTCCCCCCGGAGGAAAAGCGCCCCTCCCCCCGTCACCGGAACAGGACGGCTAAACCATTTATTCCTGCCGCTCATGAAACTTCCCTCCTGCGCGTATCTGCTTCCCGTGGCCTGTTCCCTGCTGCCCTCCGCCGTGGCGGAAGGTTATAACGGGAGCCTGGATTTTGAACAGCGCATCAATGGAAAGACGGTTTTGAAGACCATTGAACCCGTGCGCGAACGCCTCCAGGAATTGAGCGCCGTTTTCTTTTCCGGCCATGACGTGATGGTTTACGGCATCGTCCTGAGTCCGGACGGCTACATCGCCACCAAGGCTTCCGAACTTCACGCCCACCAGAATCCGGTGATCCGTATAGGGGCCGCCAAGTACAGCCATTTCAAGGAGATCGGCACGGACCCGGCCACGGACATCGCCGTGGTGAAGGTGGACGCCTCCAACCTTTCCGCCCCCGGCCCCGTCAGCCATGAGGCTCCCATGGGCATGCTGGTGGTCAGCAACGGCTCCACCACCCGCAGTTCCAGACGGGCCCAGCTCGGCACCCTCAGCGCGGCGCAGCGCCCCATTCCGAACGGTGATACGGCTTACATGGGCGTGGTTTTCGCTGCTCCGTGCTCCATTCAGGAGGTCGTCAAGGATGGCCCCGCCGACAAGGCAGGAGCCATGGCCGGGGATGAGATTCTGGCGGTGGACGGCGCCCCTGTTACCACGCTGGAAGCCATTTACCCCATTTTGTCCAAGAAGGAGATCGGGGAGAAGGTGACGCTGAAGGTCAGCCGCAAGGGCAACAAGGTTTCCTACGCCATCACGCTGGGTTCCCGGCGGAAGGCTCTGGGTGAAGATACGCCCCAGAATTCCAATGACCTCATCAGCGGAGGCTTCAGCAAGCGCCGGGATGATTTTCCCATGGTGCTCCAGCATGACACCCCTTCCCGGTATACGCTGATGGGCGGCCCGCTGCTCAACCTGAAAGGAGAGCTCATCGGCATGAACATCGCCAGAGTGAACCGGGCGGAGAATTACGCCCTTCCCATCAGCGTGGTGCAGGAGAGCGTGAAGCGCATTCTGGAAAAAGCCCAGCAGCAGGAGAAGAAGCTCCAGGAAGATTCCTGAACCATTCCCCGCTTTCTCCGGCATAAAAAACGCGCGGGAGCAGTTGCCTTCCCCCGCGCGGATTCTGGAAAAACAAGTCCGGCTACATGCCCGGCACGTCCGCGGCATCCGGCACCGTCTTGGGCTGCACGGTGGGGTCATAGTGGACGGCCCCGGTCACGCGCACGCTGCCGTCCGGCAGAAAGACCATGGAGGGGGAGCCCATCACTTTTTTGTAGTACTGGAGCTTTTCCATGGTTCCGCGGCAGTTGATGCGGGAGTACGCGCCCAGCAGGGGAGTGGTGGGGAAGAAGACGTGCACGTTCGCCTTGCCGTCCACCATGCACTGCGGCCGCGTGGTGCCCAGCCAGTCTCCGATGCACACGGCATTGTAGGCCACGCCCGTGTCCGGGTCCTTCGTCTGCACGTACAGTTTCTGGATTCCGCGCACGGCAATGGTGCAGATGGAGAAGGTGCACCGCTTGGCGCTGCCCGGAATGGCTACGGTTTGGGACCACATGGGGGTGCCGGTACGGACGGCGAAGAGGGATTTCTGGGAGGCGAACATGTCCTTCTGGTTGGGCATTTTCACCACCGCCTGCACATGGTAGTTCCCTTCCCGGGAGAGGTCATAGAAGTGCCGCAGGTCAATTTTCCGGGATACGCTCATGCCGGCGGGAACCTTGAGCGGCGGGAACATGGCAAATTTGGACTGCGGGAGTTCCGCTCCCGCGGTGGAGTGCTCCACATGGATGTCCAGCCAGGAGGAGTATTCCTGGCTCTTCAGTTCCACGGGCACGCCGGAGTTGTTGGTGATGGTCAGCCTCATGTACATGGCCTCCCCGCTCAGGAAGGTTTTCTTTTCCGGAACGACTTTCACGTAGATCTGGGCCAGGGCACCGGACGTCCCCATCAGGGCCAGCAGCAGCATTGCAAGGATGTGTTTCATGGTATTGGTATATCGAGTAGGTGTTTTTTAAATAGGTCAGCGGACGTCCCGCACAATTCTGAAGCCCAGGTTGTCCCGGCATTCATCACGGGAGCGCAGGTACTCCACCCTGTTGGTGATGCCGGGGTGCTTCCAGTCCCCGCCGCAGGCCACAGGCCCCGGCGGCTCTTTCACGCGCGCGGGGTCCTTTTCCATGGAGGAGGTCCACTCCATCACGCCGGAGGCCATGCCGCACACGCCCGTTTTTAAATCATAGTCATTGCTGTACCGGTCAATCACCAGGGTTTTGTCCCCCTTTTCCCCCGTGTCCAGCATGGCGCCCAGGGCCATCCATTCCCGGCGCGCAGGCAGCCGGTAGCGCGGCTCTCCCGGCGCAACGGGTTTCCAGCTTGCATACGCCCAGGCATCCCAGAAGCTGACGTTGACCACCGGGGAACGGGGCGTGATTTTCCTGCCCTTCCATTTCCCCCCCGGAGTATTGGCCGCCGTCCACATGGCTTCCCAGTCCGCGGGAACGTGGGTGGCGGTCTGCTTGTCCGGCTGGTCCGGATGGGAGTATTCCTCCCTCAGTTCCGGGGTAAGGCGCGCCCACTGGTCCAGAAACAGGCGGTAGGATTCCATGGTGATTTCATGGGCTCCCACCATCAATTCCCCGCCGCCGGGAAGGGTTACGCGGACTTCCGTATGGTCGCTGGCGGAGAAATCCGGATAGTGTTTCGGAGCCGGAGGCGGAGCAGGCCCGGAGACTTCCTCCCGGGGGAGTAAAAGGAGCACGGCACCGGCGGCTATTCCTGCGCCCAGCAGGCCCGCTCCGGCCCAGAGCATCCATGCCCCGCGTTTTCTGCGGGGTTCCACGGGAACGGTATAGCGGTGGGTGGTGGCACGCGGGGAGATTCCCAGTTGTTCGCGCACCGCGGCAATCAGCTCCATGACCTGGTCCCAATGCATCGGCTTGCCATTCTGGCCCTCCTGCATCCACTCCAGCAGGGTGCGCATGCGGGTGGTCCCGGGCACGTCCGGCGTGACCAAGGGCAGAAGGTCGGCCCCCAGGCGCTTCATCTGCGCGCGGGATATTTCTTCATGAAAGTCACCGGGCATGGCCGTATTCATCAGCCGCACGGCGGACTTGTCATCCAGGAAGATGTGGCGCGGCTCCATGACGTTGAAGGCGATTTGCAGGCGTTCATACCTGCCGCACATGCCGCCAACCGTTTCAATTATTTTCAGCAGGTCCTTCATGGGCAGAGTCTGCCCGCGGTCCAGCATGGACTGGAGGGAGGAGCCCCCCAGTTGTTCACTGGTGACGAACCAGTACCCCTGCGCCTGGGACGCCTCGTAAACAGTGCCCAGCACCGGGGCGGTGAGAGCCGCCCGCGTGCGGGCTTTCATCAGGAAGTCCTCCACGCTCACGCCCTCCGCGTTGTCCGGGTCCAGCAGTTCCAGGAATACGGAACGGTCCATGCCCTGCTGGATGGCCTGGTAGAGAATCCCTCCCCGCGTGCGGCCGATGAACGCCACCAGCGTGTAGTCGCCAAAGTTGTGGGGAAGGTCGAACATGGGCAAGTCAGGCATCAGGGAGGCAGAAGGGAGTCATAGGAGTCGGAAACCGGAGCCGCCTCCACCGGGGGCAGCAGGCCGCCGTCGTAAATTTCAGGCATGCCGGAAGGGGAACTCTGGTTCATCTGTTCCAGCAAGAATAGCACGGGGGGGGAGGCATGGCAATCCATCGGTTCACCCTTATAGTATAATTTGGCGGTATATCCGTAATACTTGAGGCTTCCGTAGGCGATCGTCTCTTCCTCCGTCAGGGGGGGCATGTAGTAGGTCACCTCCATGATTTCCTCCCCGTCCGCCCAGTCCGCCGGTTCCGTGACGCACCGTGAGGAGGGTTCCGGAGCGTGCGTCTTTTCCACCTTTTTTCCGTTGACCTTGTCAAAGAACTGGACAATGACGCGCAGGTCCTCCGGCCTGACATTCAATCCATCCTTCATCAGAATGGGAACGATGAGCTTGACGCGCTCCCCGGCGGGGCATTCCGGATCCCGGTATTCCAGAATGGTGCCGAAGGACATATCCCCCCGCAGGTCCGCCGGGCTGGAAAAACCGGCCTGGAGGTGCTTCGCCGCGCGCGCAAAGTATTTCCCCGCCTTTTCCCGCTGGGTGTATACCTTCAGGAAAAACTCCCGGGATTTATCCGCATTTCTCAGCCATTCATACGTGAGGCCGTAATAGTAAAGCACCACCGGATTGTCCGGCTCCAGCCTCATGGCCTGCTCCAGCTTCACCACCGCCACTTTAAGGTCTCCGTCAATCTGGGCATACCGCGCCGCCTTGACAAGTTCCGCCACTTCCTCCGTCATGGGCGGCATGGCTTCAGCCGGGTCCTCCGGCGCCCGGGGGGCCTGGGCGGAAACATCTTCCCCCCCCGGCACGGCAGCCGCCACGGCGGCGGGGGCCGGATCGTCGGCCGGGTCGGACAGGTCAGCATCCCGAAGCATTTCCTCCACGGAACGGGGTTTTTCAGAGGACGTTCCCGGTACGGGGGGCGCCTCCGCGGGTTCCTCGTCTTCAATAGGGGCAGACGGGGCCTGCGGGTCGGCTTCCGCCGCCACGGCCACGGGAATTTCCACCATTTTTTCCACCACCACGGTACGGGCGGACAGGCTGAAGGAGACGCCCACCATCAGGAGCAGGATGAAGGCCAGCGCGCCCAGCGTCCAGCAGGCAATGCCAAACGCACGGTCACGGGCGTTTTTTTCCGGTATGGGGGACTCGCTCATATGCCATGCTCCGCATGTTCCCCGCCATCCTTCCGGGCAGACGGGGCGTCCGCATCCGGAGCTTCTTCATAATCAACTACCTCTCCCCGGTAAAGGGACAGAAGGGCCTTCATGAAATCCTCCGCGTTGTTGGGGGAGTCCTCCTTGCGGAAGCCCCCGTAGGTCAGCCCGTCCAGCCTGATGCGGTTTCCCCCGCATTCCGGTTTCAGCGTCGCAAGGGCCAGCCCCTTCTGCTTCCACCGGCGCAAATCAAGACGGGCAATGTCCTCCACGCGGAAGGTTTTGCCGGCAGCCGTCACCTGCCCTTCGCTGAGGGCCATTTTCCTGCCGCGCGTCCTGACTAGGAAAAACAGGGCCACCATGGCCAGCACCATGCAGACGCTTCCGGCCACCCATTGTTCAAAAATCTTGGAGGCGTCATACGGATGGTCCTCCGGCTTGATGGGGTAGCGCATTTCTCCGGAATAGGACTGCCATGCGGCGCTCCACCCCTTTCCGGGGGCGGACATCAGCCCATAATCCGCCAGCACGGCGGGCCATGCCGTTCCGGTCCTGTCCACGCCGGAAGGTATCTTGTACCCCTCCGGGAATTCCACGGTGCGCGCCATGACGGTACGCTCCCATTCATCCCGGGACGCGCCGTTTCCGCTCACTTCACGGTCAAAGAGGGCGCCGGCATCCACAAACGCCTTGTGCATGAAGAATTCCAGGTTTTTTTGAGGATACCCGGTGGAAGCATCATAATAAAAGTACACTCCGAACCCCAGGAACATGAGAGCCATGAGAACCGCCCTGCCGGTGAACCACATGGTCGGCTTACATTCTACCGTGTCAGACTGCATGTTCCTTACATACCAACAATGCCATGCCCTTGACCATAAAAAAAGCGCACGTCACCCGCCTTTGCGGGAAAGAGGGGCGGATTCCTTCCCGGCGGCGGGTCCGGACATGCGGCGGAGGGGAATAAAACGCCCCTGCATTCCGTTCCGGGGATGTACCTGGAAAATCACTTTTTACCTTCTTCTTGGCTTGATTTATTTTGTGAAAGTTAAATAATAACACGCGCAGGGATTGCCTGACGGGCCCATTTTGCCCGGAAACGCCGTAATCCGCTGCATTCCCGTATCCCGGCACGCATCATTTTACCGCATATGAGACCAAGCAATCCCCAATACCGCCGCATGGACGCCGATCCCGGTTTCAATCCCCAGGCAGACGACCAGGTGGATTCCGACATGGAACAGGCCCAGCTTAGGCTGGAACAACTGCGGAAGGAAAAGGAGGAGGTGGAGAGCTCCCGCCGCCGTCTGGAGGAAAGCCATCTGCGCAAGGCCCGCTTCATGGACCAGCAGAACGAACTGGGGGACCGCATGGTGAACGCCGCGGACCTTATTTCCAGAGAGGTGGAAAGCCTCCGGCAGGAGAGCAACGAGCTGGAACAGATTCATATGACCCTGACGCGCAGCCTGAAGATGCTCAGCACCGTGCGCCCGGATGAATGGCCCATTGAAAATACGGACAACCTGATCAGCCAGGGCCAGCAGGTCATTGACCGCTGCGAGGAGGAATTTGCGGACGCCGTCCAGCAGTGCGCCCGCATGCAGCACACCAAGGTGCTCACGGGCGTGCGCCGTTCCAGCAAGGTGCGCATCAGCTCCCGCGAATTCATGACCCAGTTCCTCCAGGGCCTTTCCTTCCATCTTCCCCTGCTCCTGATTGCTCTCATTATCCTCTTCTTCATCTGGATTTTCAGCCCCTCCGCATCATGATTAAAAGAAAAGCCAAACGCCGTTCCTCAGAACTGGCAGAACTGGACCGCGCCTCACGGGAAATTGAGAACCGCATCCAGGAATTGGAAGCCTCTCTCAAACGCCCCGCGCAGCAGACCCGCATGCGCCTGGACCGCAATACCATGCCTCCGCCGGACCGCGTGCGGGAAGGCACCCAGAACCGCGCCCTGCGCGCCGTGGTGGCCCGCGACGGCCGCGCCACCAACATGAGGCGGGAGCTGCGTGAAAACTTCATGCTGCTGGGCCTGCTGGTTTGCGCCATCGCCGCCTCCTTCTGCTGGATTGTCCGCCTGCTGGAGCAGCAGTAGTCCTTCCCCTTTTCCTTTCTCCCACATGACGCACGTTCCCATCATGAGCACGCCCCAAATTGACGTAGCCTACATTGCCAAACTGGCCCGCATTGACCTGACGGAGGAAGAGGCCGCCCTCTTCTCCAAAGACCTGGACAAAGTCCTGGCTTATATTACCAAGCTGGAATCCTACGACGTCACGGGCATCGCCCCCATGAACCATCCCCTGCCCACGATGGAT
This sequence comes from Akkermansia muciniphila, assembly GCF_018709685.1. GTDB lineage: Bacteria > Verrucomicrobiota > Verrucomicrobiia > Verrucomicrobiales > Akkermansiaceae > Akkermansia > Akkermansia muciniphila_E. The sequence goes on along the minus strand of NZ_JABDHQ010000005.1, from coordinate 34,277 downwards.
GTGATGCGCAAGGACGTTCCGGAGCCCGGCCTCTCCCAGGAGGAAGCCCTTTCCAACGCCCCCCAGCAGTCCCAGGGGCAGTTCCGCACGCCCAAGGTGGTGGAATCCGCCTGACCTCCTCCCCGTCTTTCCCTCTTCACGCTTCAACCGTTCTTACCCCTTCCTTTTTCATGTCAAGCATTCAAGGCACCCTGGCCCAGTGGCGCGACCGCCTGCGCCGCAAGGAACTTTCCCCCGCCGAACTGGTCAATCTGACCGCGGACGCCATGGAGGCGGACCGGACCACCAACGCCTACATCTCCTTTGACCGCGAGGCCGCCCTCCGTGCCGCCGCCGCCGCGGATATCTCCAGCCCCCTGGCCGGCATCCCCATCGCCGTGAAGGACAACATCAACGTCCTGGGCCAGCCGACGCGCTGCGCCTCCCGCCTGCTGGCCCCCTATGCCTCTCCCTATGACGCCACCTCCATCCGCCTGCTGAAGGCGGCGGGCGGCATCCCCCTGGGCCGGACGAACATGGATGAATTCGCCATGGGCGCCAGCGGTGAAAACTCCGCTTACGGCGTCACGCGCAACCCGAACGCTCCGGACCACATCCCCGGCGGCTCCTCCAGCGGCTCCGCCGCCGCCGTAGCCTCCGCCACCGCCATCGCCGCGCTTGGCTCGGATACGGGCGGCTCCATCCGCCAGCCCGCCGGGCACTGCGGCATCGTGGGGCTCAAGCCCACCTACGGGCGCGTTTCCCGCTACGGCCTGGTGGCCTTCGCCTCCTCCCTGGACCAAATTGGTCCCATGACCCGGACGGTGGAAGACGCCGCCATCCTGCTCCAGGCCATTTCCGGGCATGACCCGAAGGACTCCACGTCCGCAGACCAGCCCGTGCCGGACTTTGAAGCCGCGCTGGGCCGTGACGTGAAGGGACTGAAGGTGGGCATCCCCGCGGAATACTTCACCTCCGGCAACCATCCGGGCATTTCCGAGGCCGTGCAGAACACCGTGAAGCAACTGGAAAGCCTGGGCGCGGAACTGGTGGAGATCAGCCTTCCCCATGCGGACGCCGTGGTGGCCGCGTATTATATCATCGCCTGCGCGGAGGCCTCCTCCAACCTCTCCCGCTTTGACGGCGTGCGCTACGGCAAGCGGGCGGAAGACGCCAACGGCCTGGTGGAGCTCTTTTCCCGCACCCGTGAAGAGGGTTTCGGCCCGGAAGTGAAGCGCCGCATCATCCTGGGAACGTACGTACTCAGCTCCGGCTACTATGATGCCTACTACTCCCGCGCGCAGAAAGTCCGCTCCCTGGTTGCCAAAGACTTTGCGGAAGCCTTCTCCAGGGCGGATATCATCGTGGGCCCTACCTCCCCCGCCCCCGCGCCCAAAATAGGGGATTCCGCCCTGGACCACCTCCAGACCTACCTGGCGGACATTTACACCATCCCCGCCAACCTGGCAGGGCTTCCCGCCATCTCCATCCCCTGCGGGGCGGTGAAGGAAGGGGACCTGGAACTTCCGGTCGGCTTCCAGATGATCGCTCCCCATTTCCGGGAAGACCTTCTGTTAAAAACCGGATTTGCCCTTGGGAAATAATCGGAATTTTTCAACGCCGGCGCACGGCAGACTGTCTCACCCGCTATCAACAATCATGGACACCCGAGAATTCAACGAAATTATCGCCGCGAACTCATCGTGGATTTCTGCTCTCAGAACGGAGGTTGGCAAGGTGGTCATCGGCCAGCAGGCGCTGGTAGACAGGTTGATCCTCAGCCTCCTATGCAAGGGGCACGTTCTTCTGGAAGGCGTGCCCGGCCTTGCCAAGACGCTCTCCGTTAAAGCCATGGCGGGCACGCTGCACGCGCAGTTCGCCCGCATCCAGTTCACGCCGGACCTTCTGCCGGCGGACCTGCTGGGCACCATGATTTATAATCCGGAGGAAAGGCAGTTCACAGCCAAGAAAGGCCCGATCTTCGCCAACCTTATCCTGGCGGACGAAATCAACCGCGCCCCGGCCAAGGTCCAGTCCGCCCTGCTGGAAGCCATGCAGGAACGCCAGGTGACGCTGGGTGAAACCACCTACCGCCTGCCGGACCCCTTCCTGGTGCTGGCTACGCAGAACCCCATTGACCAGGAAGGCACCTACCAGCTCCCGGAAGCCCAGCTTGACCGCTTCCTCTTCAAGGTGCTGGTCACCTACCCCACGCGGGAGGAGGAACTCCAGGTGCTGGACCTGATGGCAAGCTCCGCCAAGCCGCCGGAAACCTCCCCGGTCACCACACCGGAACAGGTGGCGGCCTCCCGCGATCTGGTCAACCAGATTTACATTGACGACGCCGTGCGCGGCTACATCGTGGACCTGGTGCGGGCCACCCGCTTCCCGGAAACGGTGGACGTAAAGCTGCGCGGCCTTATCCGCGCGGGCGCGTCCCCCCGCGCCACCATCAACCTGGCCCTGGCCTCCCGCGCCAACGCCTTCATGCACCACCGCTCCTTCGTCACCCCACAGGACATCAAGGACCTGGCCCATGACATCCTGCGCCACCGCATCCTGCTCTCTTATGAGGCGGAAGCGGAAAACATCACCACGGACGACGTCATTGACCACATCCTGACGAAGGTCCCCGTGCCGTGACGCCAGGAGACGGTTCCCCCGTCCGCCTTATCCTTCAGGCCCTGCGGGGCGCCTCATGAAAACCTGATTGAACTCAAACAGGGAGGATTAATTCATGGATAAAGCCTCAGACATTCTCAAGCGCGTGCGCCGCATTGAACTGCGCGCCAGGCATCTGGCCACGGAAAACTTTGCCGGGCAATACCAGTCCGGCTTCCGCGGCCAGGGGCTGGACTTTGACGACTTCCGGGAATACATGCCGGGGGACGACCCCCGCTTCATTGACTGGAAGGTGACGGCCAGGATGAACTCCCCCTTCGTGCGCCGCTTCCGGGAGGAACGGGAGCAAGCCGTCATTCTGGCGGTGGACGTCAGCGGCTCCATGCACTACGCCTCCTCCGCGGCCCGCGCCTCCAAGCTGGATTACGCGGCGGAAGTGGCGGCGGTGCTCGCCTTCAGCGCGGCCCAGAGCGGGGACAAGTGCGGCCTGCTCATTTACGGGAACAGCCATTCCCGGTACATCCCCCCGGCCAAGGGCATCAAGCAAACCCTGCGCATCGTGCGCGAAATAGTAGCCAGTAAAAACGACGGGACGGACCAAAGCATCTCGGACGTAGCGCGCCAGCTCGTCCTTTCCCAGAAGAAGGCGGCCATGGTGATCATGATCAGCGACTTCTGGAGCGAGCACAACAAGGCCGCCCTGGGCCAGCTCAACTTCAAGCATGACTTCATCCCCATCCGTGTGGCGGATCCCATGGAACTCCACCTTCCGGACGCCGGGCGCGTTATCTTGAAAGACACGGAAACCGGCCGGAGCATGTTCCTGAACCTCTCCCGCCAGGACGTCCGTGAAGCCCACGCCAACGTCGTGCACCTGCACCGTGAAAAATGGACGCAGGATTTCCGCCGCCTGGGCATTGACTTCCTGGACCTTCAAACCACGGACAACTTCATGCCGCCCCTCCAGGCCCTCTTTTCCAGAAGGTCCCGCAAATTCTCACGCTAACCCCCTCCCCGCCAGCCATGCCAGCACCCGCCACCTTCCAGACTCCCCCCACGGCCATTCCGGAACCGCCGGCCTTTCCCACGCTGATGGAAACGCAATCCCCGGACGCCTACCTTCAAGCGGGCTTCTGGGATACGTGGGGCATCTGGATCATGCTCGCTGCCATCCTGCTGGCTGTCGCCATCGCCGTTATCGTACTCATCCGCAGGAAGGGGCAGACTCCCCCCGCTCCGCTCAGCCCGGCGGAAACCGCCATCCGGGACATCACGGTGCTCCGGGAAACGCATCCCTCCCTCAGGCAGGCTGCCGTGGAATTCTCCCTTCTTCTCCGCAAATACCTGGTGGGGGAAACCAAAGACCCGGCGCTGTATGAAACCCAGCAGGAATTCAACCGCCGGGCGGACGCGCTCACCGCGCTCCCCTCCGAACTCCAGGGCCCCACACGCGACCTGCTGGACCGCATGGCCTCCCTGAAATATGAGCCGGACACCCCGGAAAACGACTCCCTGGTCAACGAACTGGCGGACGACACAGTCCAACTTATCAATGACATAGAAAACGACGCCCGCCGCACGAAAGAGGAAACGGACCTTGTCGTTAAAAAACCTTCCCCCCGCTCCAACCAACGCTAGCACACCATGACGGAACACTTCCAATTCGCACAACCTGAATGGCTCTACGTCCTTCCCTTCATCTTGTGCCTCATTATCCTCCGCCGCAGGCGGGGAGCGGAAGGCTCCATCACCTACCCCACCGTGCGCTTCATCGCCTCCCTGGCCCGCAATCCCCAATCCCTGGCCGGGAAAATAGGGGCCATTTGCTTCGTGCTCGCGGCGGCAGCCATCGCCATCGCGCTGGCGCGCCCCCAAAACGTGGAAGATAAAACCTTCCGCACCGTCAACGGCATTGACATCATGATCGCCTTTGACCTCTCCTACTCCATGGAGACGCCGGACATGGTCCTCAACCGCATGCCCATCAACCGCCTGGTGGCGGCCAAGCACGTCATCACCCAGTTCGTGGACAGCCGCCCGGACGACCGCATCGGCGTGGTGGGCTTTGCCGGAAAGACCAAATCCTTCTGCCCCCTCACGCTGGACCACGCCCTGGTAAACAGCATTATCCGTGACTTCCACCTGCGCATGATCCAGGCAGACGGAACGGCCATCGGCTCCGCCATCGCGGCGGCAGCCACCCGGCTGGACGACCGCAAGGACACCAAATCAAAAATCATCATCCTGGTAACGGACGGCGCCTCCAACTCTGGCCAGATATCCCCGCTGGTGGCGGCGGAAAACGCAGCCAAGCTGGGCATCAAGATTTACACCATTGCCGTGGGCACGGAAGAAGGCACCCTGGCGAACGGAATGGTGGTGCAAAGCGAATTTGACGAACCCACCCTGCGGAAAATAGCCCAGATTACGGGCGGGGAACACTTCCGGGCCACGAACATGGCCTCCTTCAACAAGGCGTTCACCTCCATCGGCAAGCTGGAAAAAAGCGAGGCCAAGGTGCAGACCGTCCGCCACATTGAGGAATACTTCATGTACTTCCTTGTCACGGGCGCCGCGCTGACTCTTCTGGGCCTCTCCCTGCAAGTGCTCAAACCCGCCCCGGCCCCGTAACACCATCCCTTCCCCGCCATGACCTTCCTTTATCCCTACGTTCTGTACGCGCTCATCCTCCCGGCCCTGCTCGCGGCGGCGGCCTGGTGGCTGTGGCGCCGCCGTTCCAGAAAATGGGAAGTGCTCGTCTCACCGGAATACCGGCAGGAGCTGGTCCACGCTCCGGCCACCTGGCACCGGGTGCTCCCCGTCATCTTTGCCGTGCTGGCGTCCATCTTCGCCATCCTCTCCGTAGCCCGCCCGGTGGACGGCTATACGGAGGTAAGGGAAATCCCCAAATCCCGCAATATCCTCATCGCCATTGACTGCTCCCGCTCCATGCTCAGCAAGGACGCCTCCCCCACGCGCCTGGGAAGAGCTAAAACCGCCGCCTACGACCTGCTGGACGCCCTGCCGGGGGACAACTTCGGCATCATCATCTTCTCCGGGGATGCCGTCCTGCTCATGCCCCTCACCCATGACCACAATGCGCTGAAGGAAACCATTGAACAGCTTCAATTCGGCTGGGTATCCCAGGGGGGAACCAACCTGGAAAACGTCGTGCGGCTGGCCCTCCAGACCTTCAAGCGGGACAAGGAGGCGGACGCCAGAAACGCCCTGGTCATCCTGAGCGACGGGGAAGACACCGTCAACATCACCTACAAGACGGCGGAAGCCGCCCGGCAGCATGAACTCATCATCGTCACGGCGGGCATCGGCACCACCATCGGCACCACCATTCCGGATGAACAATCCCCTTCCGGCCTGTACCGGGACCGCCGCGGCCAGCATGTCGTTTCCAAGCTCAACCCGGAAAGCCTGCAATACCTGGCCCGGCAGACGGACGGCCAGTATGTGCAGCTCTCTGACGGAGCTGCGCTCAACCGCTTTGTCAAGGACATTGCGGACCGCCTGGACGTCACGGAAGGAAAGGAGGAAGTGCGCCGCGTGCCGAACGACCGCTACGTCATCTTTGCCGTTCCGGCCCTGATCTGCCTGATCCTCACCCTTCTTGCCGGCACCCGCTGGCGCTCCTTCCGCCGTTCCGGACGCCGCGGCATGGCCGCCCTGGGAGCCATGCTCCTGCTTTCCGCCGGACTGCTGGGCACGGAGGCGCGAGCGGACACGGGCGCCCTGGACAATGTCACGGACCTGCTCCGCACGGGAAAAACGGAGGAGGCCGTCAAGTCCATTGACGAGATGCTTTCCGCGCCGGACCTGGCTCAAGAAACGCGCCAGGCGCTGGAATTCGCCAAAGGCTGGCTGGAACAGAAGGAAGGCAACGCCAAGGAAGCCGCGGAAGCCTTCTCCCGGGCGCTCCTTTCTCCCAAAGCCAGCCTTCAGGCGGACTCCCACTTCAACCTTGGCAACCTGGAAGCCGCCCAGGCACGAAAAACCATGACCTTCTCCAGGCCGGACGAGGAACAGCCTCAGTCCCGACCCTCCTCCATTGATGACCAGATCAAGGAAATAGATGCCCGGCTGGCAAAAATTCCCGTGGCAAAAGAACACGTCAAGGAGGCCGTCAAGCGCTTTGACGATGCCATTAATGCCTACCGTTCCCATGAAGGAGCCGCTGCCAACAGGGAAGACATGCTCCGTTACGACAAGGAGCTGGACGAATACCGCAAACAGCTTGAGGAACTAAAGAAGAAATTGGAAGAGGAAAAGAAAAAACAACAAGATCAGCAGAACAAGGATCAGCAGAACAAGGATCAGCAGAACAAGGATCAGCAAAACAAGGATCAGCAAAACAAGGATCAGCAAAACAAGGATCAGCAAAACAAGGATCAGCAAAACAAGGACCAGCAAAACAAGGACCAGCAAAACAAGGACCAGCAAAACAAGGATCAGCAAAACAAGGATCAGCAAAACAAGGACCAGCAAAACAAGGACCAGCAAAACAAGGACCAGCAAAACAAGGACCAGCAAAACAAGGACCAGCAAAACAAGGACCAGCAAGACAAGGACCAGCAAGACAAGGACCAGCAGGACAAGGACCAGCAGGACAAGGACCAGCAGGACAAGGACCAGCAGGACAAGGACCAGCAGGACAAGGATCAGCAAAACAAGGATAACGCCCAGGACCGGGAAGACCGGAATGAGATGAAAAACGCCCAGCTCCCTTCCTCTCCGGAAAAAGACAAGCTGCCGGAAACGCCGGGAGCGGAGCAACCGCAGCCCCAGCCGCGCCCGGAAGGGGACAAGCCCGTACCGGTAGCCACGCAAAAGGAAAGCAAGGAGGAAAAGGAACGCCGTGAAGCCAGGGCCATCCTGATGGAACGCAGGGATATTGAACCAGGGTGCCCCGTTCCCCAGCGCTCCCCGGAAATTCCCCCGGACAAGGACTATTAACCTTCACCCCTTTCATTATTAACCCCTTCAAACCACACCGCAACATCATGAAAAAATTGTTCGCCATTCTTTCACTCTTCTTCTGCATGGCCATCACGGCCATGGCGCAGCAGGTGGTCACCACCTGGCTGTCTGACGCCGTGGTGCCGGGAGAACAGACCCGCCTGTTCATCATCCTGACGGACGGCAGCATCGCCCGCCAGGACCCGCTCCCCAGGGTGAAAGGCGCCAGCCTGCGCTGGGTCAGCCAGGGCAACTACATCCGCTGGCCCGGGTCCCCCAACCAGTCCGCCTTCCTGATGGCCATTGAAGTCACGCCGGATGAAGTGGGCACCGTGGAAATCCCCTCCCTCACCCTCCAGGCCAACAACGGGCGCACCTATACCACGCTTCCCCAGACGCTGACCGTTTATCCGTACAGCGCCATCAAGTGGAACACGCTGAACATGAACGGAACCACCGTGCCGTACGGCATGCTGTGGCATGTGGACAACCAGAGGCCCTACGTGCACCAGCCGGACCGCTGCGAACTGAAAATATACGCTCCGGAATACATCCTGGAATACACGGCCCCCACCATCACCACCTCCAACCTGGCCACCTGGCGCTTTGAACCCACGCTGGTGGAACTGCTCCGCGGACAGCCCCGCGGTTCCGTCCTCTATAAAGGCGTAAACTGGAACGTCATGACCTTCCAGAGTACCCTGTTCCCGCTGCGCGCCGGGGAAGTCACCGCCGCGGGCACCGTTACGGCCCGCGCCACGCTGCCGGAGGCGGATCCCCTCATCGCCAACTTCATCCGCTCGGAAGTGCTGGTGGAAATGTCCATCCCGGAAGTAAAAATCACGGCGCAGGAACTCCCGGAGGGAGCGCCCGCCTCCTTCACCAACGCCGTAGGGGAATTCCGCATCTCTTCCAGCACGGATGCACGGGACCTCAGCGCCAATGAACCCATCACCGTCAAGATCAAAGTGACAGGCACGGGCAACATCCACAGCATTGCCTGCCCGGCCCTCACGGACGCCTCCAACTGGAAGCTCTACCCGCCCAACAAGCTGGACCCGGGCCAGAACACCCGCACCATCCAGGGAACCGTGGAATTCCAGCAAATGCTGCGCCCCATTGCCCAGACGGATGCCATCCCCCCCTTTGAACTCACTTTCTTTGACCCCAGCACGCAACAGTACAAAACCGTGACCACCGCCCCCATTCCGCTGGAATGGAAGGCCTCCGCCATCACCGGAGCGGCGGCCGGAGCCGCTGCGCCCGCCACACCTCCCCCCGCGGGCACCATCCCGGTAGCGGACATGACGGACATCTATGGCCTCATGCCCGCCTCCGTCATGAACGCCCTGACCGCCCCGGCCCACTGGGGATGGTACTTCCTGGCTTACATCCCCGCCGTCGTCCTGCTGGGCATGGCTCTCATCCGCTACATCCGGAAAGTCCAGAAGGAAAGCTTCACGGCCAGGGAGCGCATGCGTTCCTTCAGGAGGCTCGCCTCCACCCCGCGCCACGCCAGCTCCACGGAATTCCTGCGCGCCGCAGGCAACTTCATTGAAAGCTACATCCCGCCCACCAAACAGAATGAAGAAATGAAAACGATCCTTCAGCTCCGGGATGACACGGCGTTCAAACCCTCCGGCTCCGCGGACGAACTGCCCCATGCGGAACGCCAGCACATGCTGCAAGCCATTAAAAAAGCCATTGCCAAGCTTCCCGTGGTCATCATGGCCGCCGTCCTGGCGGTGTCCCTGGCCGGAACAGCCGTAAACGCGGAGGAAGCGGACAACCTGGGCGTACAGGCCTACGAGCAGGGGGAATACGCAAAAGCCGCGGACTACTTCAGCAAGGAAAGCGCCAACCCGGACCTCTCCAGGGCGGAACGCGCCTATGCCTGCTTCGTCACCGGCAACGCCTACTACCGCATGAACAAGCCCGGACTGGCGGCTCTCAACTACCGCCGCGCGCTGGAGCTATCCCCCTACTTCACGGAGGCCAGATACAACCTGGAATTCATTGAACGCAAGGAAGGCGCCATCCTGCCGCCGGACACCACGGAAAACCAGTGGCTCACCTACCTCAGCCATGATGCGCTGGGCCCGGTCTCCATCCTCTCCGGAGCGGTCATGCTCACCTTCCTGGCCCTCCTGACCGTCACCCGCAGGCACGGCGCGCTGCTGACCATCCTGGCCACCCTCAGCGGCCTGGTCACCGTGGCGGCTGTCATGAACTACATCATGTACCCGGAAACGCCGGAATCCGTCCCCGCGGACCGCCTTCTTGTCGTCACGCAAAAGACGCCCGGCAGGCATGCGGCTGACCTGGCCAGCCCGGCCATTATCACCCTTCCGGAATCCACCCCGCTCATCCTGCGCGCGGAACGCGGCTCCTGGTACTACGCCAGCACCTTCCAGAACACGCCCGTCTGGATACCCAGGACGGACGCCCAGCCGCTGTAAAGCCGGCCGCACTTTCCCCCCTTGCAAAGGGCCGTTCTCCCGGACCCCGGCTTTCCGGAAGAACGGCCCCTGTCCATGCCTGAACGGAGCTACGCAGGCACACGGCAACGGCGCTTTGAAGAACCGGGCCATGTCCCGATGCCCAGGAACCGCTTTCACGGGAATTTCCATCTTTTTCTCCTCCCCCATTTCCGGGCGGATGGAAGAAAACAAGGCGGAAACATCCGGAGAAAAAATCCGGGAATGCCGGAAATCCACCTGCTTTAAACAAAAAAAGTGAAGGGGAACTGACGGGTAAACCCGGCCTGTCCCGCTTCACTCGCAACCGTGCGGCGGCATGGTTTACCAGGAATCCAGATGCACTTTCCTGCCCGGAGGCGGAAAAGCCTCGTCCAGCAGCTCCACATCCCCCGCCGTCAACTTAACGGACAGGCTGTGGTAATTCTCCTGCACATGCGTGACGGAACCGGCCTTGGGAATGGCAATCATTCCGGGCATCCGCATAATCCAGGCCAGCGCGATCTGCACCGGGGTGGCCTCATGCTTCAGGGCCAGCTCCACCAGAACGGGATGGGTGCACAAACGACCTTCATCCGCCGGAGAATAGGCCATTACGGGAATATGGCGTTCCCGGCACCAGGGCAGCAGGTCATACTCCACGCCGCGGTGGGATAAATTATAAAGAATCTGGTTGGCCGCGCAGCTCTTTCCTCCCGGTACGGCATAAAACCGTTCCATCTCCGCCACATCCATATTGCTGACGCCCCATGATTTGATTTTACCCTCCTGCTGCAACTCCAGCATGGAGGCCACCGTATCTTCAATGGGATGGGGACCGCCCCAGTGAAGCAGATATAAATCTATGAAATCCGTCTTCAGCTTCTTCAGGCTACGCTCACAGGCGGCCTTCGTCCCGGTTCTGCTGGCATTGCCCGGAAGCACCTTGGTCACTAGGAAAACGCGGTCGCGCAATCCGCGGATCGCCGCACCCACCAAGTCCTCGTTTCCGTACATTTCAGCCGTGTCAACCACGCTCATGCCCAGCTCAATGCCGGCGCGCAGCGCCTTGATCTCTTCGGCCTCCCTTAACGCCGACTTTCCCATCTTCCAGGTTCCCTGCCCCAGGGCGCAAACCTTCCGATGGTCCGGAAAAATCACTGAATGTTCCATTGCCGGTATTCTTTCTACCTGATCGTGCACGTTCATACTGTATAAACCTTTGACAACATTCAGAGAAAAAAGATCAAGAATGAGGACGTTTCCCTCATTCATCCGGGCCCCGGCTTACCCAGCGCCCCCGCTTCAGCGTGAAATAACGTACACGGGAATTTTACACAACTTGCTTATAATAAAATAAACTTATATCAAAACAGAACCAAGCGGAACATGCCGCCGCAAAAAGTTCCGCGCCGCCGTGCTGTCATACCTGCCGCCGGGCATGCATTTTGGCTGATAAGGGCCTCGCTTTTCGCACGGTTCCGTCTCCCTCCAGCGTGTTTAAATCCACGCACCCGTGAGGGTGCGACGTTGTAAAGCCCGAAAGGCGTATTCCACTTATGGGTTTCAATCCACGCACCCGTGAGGGTGCGACTGACGATGCGCACGACGGGGGTAGTCGGCGCAGGGTTTCAATCCACGCACCCGTGAGGGTGCGACGCTTGGAATTCAAAGCCTTGAATTCTATTTACCGGGTTTCAATCCACGCACCCGTGAGGGTGCGACTTCTTGCCGTTGACCTGGCCTCCCGTAAGCTCGTGGGTTTCAATCCACGCACCCGTGAGGGTGCGACTCCAAAACGGCGTGGAAAGCTGGGCGCGCCGCTGGTTTCAATCCACGCACCCGTGAGGGTGCGACCCGTGCTGACTCCGGAGGAATACGCTGATGCACAGTTTCAATCCACGCACCCGTGAGGGTGCGACCCTTGTTGAATCCGCCTTGTACCGCTGCCATCTGGTTTCAATCCACGCACCCGTGAGGGTGCGACAGTGCCGATTTCCCCTTCCTGGTCGTTGAATTCCGTTTCAATCCACGCACCCGCGAGGGTGCGACCAGTTCCTTCAGTTCGGTTTCAATCTCCGCGCGGGTTTCAATCCACGCACCCGCGAGGGTGCGACGCCAAGAGCCGCGCCCGTCAGTTGGCCTGGGGCCGTTTCAATCCACGCACCCGCGAGGGTGCGACAGCTTACGAAAGGGGCAGTTCTCCCATAGAGATGTTTCAATCCACGCACCCGCGAGGGTGCGACCGGATTCCGGGCAAAATCCATCAGCATGGACTTGTTTCAATCCACGCACCCGCGAGGGTGCGACCTCGAAACGGATAAGCTCAGGGCCCTTTATTCCGTTTCAATCCACGCACCCGCGAGGGTGCGACCAATACATTAGAAAATAAACTCCGCCAGTTGAAAGTTTCAATCCACGCACCCGCGAGGGTGCGACTAAGACCCCAATTGCCGTTGTCGATAGGCGGGCGTTTCAATCCACGCACCCGCGAGGGTGCGACGGCCTAAGGGCTTACAGGTTGAGCATCAATAACGCCGTGGGCGTTTTGCGCCGACCTCCCATGCCGCCGCATGGTTTCCAGGCCGTAAAGAAGAGATTATTGTTGTCAAGATAGGATTCCCAACGTCTTGCAGGAATCGCCGATGTCCCGGGAATTTCCTGTGAGCTTGGGGTTGGCGCAAGGGAGACCGGACGCTATGCTTTTTCTCCTGTAAAAAGCAGCCGCCTCCGGCAACCTGGGCCTGTGCACGATGCAGGAACATCCTAACCCGCGCCCTTTCCTCCGTCCAGAACTTTGCACAGCCCTTTTCCCGGGAATATCGTTATTCCCCGCCCCGCCAGACAAAAAAAGCGCTTCAGGAGCATTGCTGCCGTCCTGAAGCGCCTTTTGGAAAAATATCCGGGCTTTACATGATGCTCTTGCGCGTCCACTTGTTCAGGCTCAACAGCCATACCAGCACCACGGAGATGACGGAGGCCATGCAGGCCAGCAGGGGAATTTTCACTGCCGAGGGGAGACCGCCCAGCCCGATGAAGTTCACGAAGTCATAGGAGCACTGGACAAAGAAGAAGTGGCACAGGTATACGCCGAAGGTCAGCGCCGCCAGACTGCTCAGCCACGGACGCGGCTTGATCCTGAGCCTGCTGACCATGGCAAAGATGGCGAAGGTCATCATGAAGACGTTGATGCCGGAGAAGTACCAGAGGACTTCCAGCTTGGAGTACTGGCCGGGGAAGTGCTTTTGAGTTTCCAGGAAACCGAAGAATGTGACGGCAAAACCAACCAGGAAGAGGGGAGCGGTGATGGCGAACATTTTTTTCCAGCTCCAGGCAAGGGGGTATTTAACCAGATAATGGGCCAGCACCATGTAACCCAGGAAGCCGGAAAAGTTATAGAACATGCCGTACGGGTTCCAGTCGCAAACGCCCAGGATGCCCATGTTGCCGTAATTACCTTCATAGCCCAGCGCCGGAGCCAGCATCTGGATGTAGGGGAGGGTCATGCTGAATATCCATATCCCCAGGAAGATTTTCACGTCTTTCCGTTTGGCCTGCGTCAGCCAGGCGCTCATGATGGGCATGAAGAGGTACAGGCCCACCAGCATGTATACGTACCACAGGGGGGTGGTGTCATAGTTGAAGTTGAAGAGGAAGGTGTACAGTTTCTGAACGGTGGCGCTCCAGGTGTAGGTGTCCATCACGATGTTGGGGCTGGCCGTCTGCACGCCTGCAGCAAAGTAGCCGAAGTAGAACAGGGGGAGCAGCAGAGACCACACGATGAGGGGAATCAGCACCCTTTTGAGACGCCTGGCATAGAAAGCGCTCATTTCCATGGTGACGGGGAAGAGGAGCACGCCGGAAATCATGGCGAAGAGCGGGACGCAGGGACGGACGAGGCTGCCCCAGAAGACGGCTGATTTGAAGTTGAACGTACCGTCAAAACTGCCTACGAACGGGTCGCAGCAGTGGGCCATGACAACGAGGAAACAGGCCAGGATGCGCAGGAAGTCAATCCATGCGATGTGGCTGCCGTGTGGGTTCAATGGTTGGTTGGTGCTCATGGAGGTGTGGTGGAAAGAAGCGCCGCAGCATTGCGGACATTCCCGGAAATATACCCTTTTCCCGGAAACGTTCTATCATAAAATGGGGAAAAGAAACAAAAGGTTCCCGAAAACAGGCATCCGGAAGCGGCGAAAGCAGGGGGAAAAGAAAAAAGAGTGGAACAATGGACAGGAAAGCCTGGACGGCCCGTTGGTTTTAAGATTTTCCCCATCCAGCAGGCTCAAGGAGCGCCGCAGGACCTGCGGCACCCAGATGTTTTTCTTTCTTCCCGTTCCCGGACATTTTCTCACGCCCCGGCCGTCTTGAAACTGCCGGGAGGCGGAATCAGGTTGCCGTAGCGGTGGACGGTTTCGGAGACGGCCTGTTCCCGGAAGTAGCCCAGCAGCTCCAGGCGTCCGTTGGCAAGCACCGGGCGGTCCAGGACTTCCACGTCACGGGCGCGGGCGGCGTTCGCCAGTGCCTCGGAAATGCCCGTTCCGCGCAGGAATTGCACGCCCTGGGCCGCCTCCGGCATCCGGTCGATGAGTTCGGCTTCCGTCTCCACCGTCAGGGTGGCGTAGTAGCCGTTCATTTTCTGAATCCAGGGATGGCCTTCCTCCGCACTCAGGTGCAGAGCCGCTCCGCATAGTTTTGCGCCCAGCAGCAGGATGGCGGCATCATCGTCAGACATGTTTTCCACACGGGCCAGTATTCCCTTCACAGGCACGTAACGGAATGTGTTGTTTTCCCCGTAGATGCGGGAGGGGTCATGCTCCACGCCGAATTCCTCCATCCACCACTTGGCCTGGGAGCCCGCGGCGGAACGGATGCGCTTGGCACAGTCCGGCAGTTCGGAGCACAGTTTTTCCACCAGCCCGGTGATGCGTTCCCCCGGCGTGCGCAGTTTCTGCGGGAGCGCTTTTTCCTCCCAGCTTCCCAGCATGGTGAGGTAGTTGGGGCCTCCGGCCTTGGCGCCGGGCCCCATGGAGGAGTGGTTCCACCCGCCGAACGGCTGGCGGCGCACGATGGCGCCGGTAATGACGCGGTTGATGTAGGCGTTGCCCACCTGCACCTTGCTCTTCCAGAGGGCGATTTCCCGTTCATCCAGGGACTGGAGGCCTCCGGTGAGGCCGAATTCGGAGTCGTTCTGGATGTCAATGGCTTCTTCCAGGTTTTCCGCGCGGATGATGCCCAGCACCGGGCCGAAGCATTCCGTCTGGTGGAACCAGCTTCCCGGCTTCACGCCCAGCCGGATGCCGGGCGACCACAGGCACGGGTTGTCTTCCGAGGGTTCCGGCTTGAGCAGCCATTCCTCCCCGGGCTCCAACTGCGTAAGCGCCCGGAGCAGGTTGCCTTCCGGCTCCTTGATGAGCGGGGTCACTACGGAGTTGACCTCCCAGGAGCCGCCCACCTTCAGGCTGGCGGCGGCATCCTTCAACTGGCGCAGAAAGGCCGGGTTGTCATAAACGGACGCTTCCACAATGGCCACGCTGGCGGCGGAGCATTTCTGCCCGGAGTGGCCGAAGGCGCTTTTTACCAGGTCTTTCACGGCCTGGTCCGGGTCCGCCGTGGCGGTAATGACCATGGCGTCCTTTCCGCTGGTTTCCGCCAGCACGCGCAGGTCCGGGCGCAGGCCGCGCAGCATCTTCCCGGTGCGGTAGGAGCCCGTCATGATTACGCCGTTCAGGCGCGGGTCCATCAGGAATTTGTGGGAGATTTCATTGCGCGGCATGGGCATGAACTGAAGCACGTTCCTGGGCACCCCGGCGCGCCAGAAGGCCTGGGCAATCTGCCAGGCCGTGTAAACGGCCAGCTCCGACGGCTTGAACACCACCGTGTTCCCCGCCATCAGAGCGGCAGCGATTCCCCCCGTGGGAATGGCGAAGGGGAAGTTCCAGGGCGACATCACGCAAACGGTGCCCAGCGGGGTCATTTCCACGCCGTCATTCATGCCGTCACGGTCCAGCCCTTCCGCGTAATAGCGGCAGAAGTCAATGGCCTCGCTCACTTCCACATCCGCCTCCGTGGGCACCTTTCCGGCGTCCCGGACCATGGCCGCAATGGCCTCGCCGCGGATTCTGGACAGTTCCTGCGCCGCCTGGTGCAGGATTTCAGCGCGCTCACTGACGCTTTTGGACGCCCAGGAGGAACGGGCCTTGTCCGCCGTATCCAGCGCGCGTTCAATCTGGTCAAAGTCCGCATATGCGAACTTGTAGGAAACTTCATTGTGGCGTGACGGGTCTCGCCCCACGCCCCACAGGTTGGTGGTAACTTCCTCCCCGTTGACGACCAGGGGGATTTCTTCTCCGGATTTTTCCTTTTCCGCGGCAATCAGGCCGTTGATCCATTCCGCATTCTGCCTGAGGGACCAGTCCGTATCCCGCTCATTGGAAAAGGCGTCCCGGTAATGCGTGGGCTGTACGGGGTCCGCGGCGCGGTTCTGCGTGCGGTTGGGGCCGTACTTCACCTCGTCCTTTTCCTGGCAGGCTTTTAAAAACCGCTTTTTCTGGGCTTCCCAGCTCCGGGAACCCGGCGTCATGCCGAAGAGGTCATGCAGGAAGTTCTCCTCACTGGTGTTTTCATCCAGCCGCCGCACCAGGTACGCAATCGCGCTGTGGAAGTCTTCCTTCAGGACCACGGGGGCATACAGCAGCAGGCCGTCCGCCGCCTGGCGGATGACGCGCGCCTGGTGGTTGGCCATGCCTTCCAGCATTTCAAATTCCACGTAATCCCGCACGCCTTCCCGTTCACGCAGGAGCATGGCGTAGCACAAGTCAAAGAGGTTGTGGGAAGCCACGCCGAACTGCACGTACCTGGCGTTCTCCGGCATGCAGCCGTAATGGAGCATTCTCTTGTAGTTGGCGTCCACCTGGGCCTTCGTGCCGTACGGCGCCTGCGCCCAGTCATGCATGGAGGCCTCCACCTTCTCCATCGCCAGGTTGGCGCCTTTCACCAGGCGTATCTTGATGCGCGCGCCGCCCTGCTCCACGCGTTCCTTCGCCCAGGCGCACAGCTTCATCTGTTCCTCCCAGGAATCCGGCAGATAGGCCTGAAGGACGATCCCGGCTTCCAGATGCATGAATTCCTCTTCCATCAGGGTGCGCTTGAACGCCTCCGCCGTCAGGTGAAGGTCCCGGTATTCCTCCATGTCCAGGTTCACGAACTTGGGCTTTTTGGAGCCGTCCGGCAGAGTCACCGCATTCGTAATGGCCGCCCGGTACAGGATGCGCAGGCGCTCCTGGATGAGCTTGACGGTTTCCTCAAAGGCCACCAGATGAATCTGGCTGAAAATGGCTGAAATCTTGACGGAGATGTATTCGCAGTCCTTGTCCCCCAGGCGGTCCACCACCTGCTGAAGGCGGTGATGGGCCTCGCTCTCACCCAGAATGGCCTCTCCCAACTGGTTGATGTTCATCCGGATGCCGGCCTTGCGCCTGCGCCGCAGGTGGGAATGCAGCTTCCCGTCCTCCGCCGGGAGAATGACGTTGGAGCTTTCCTTCCTCAGCTGGCTGGTGATCATGGGCATCACCACGCCCGGAAACTGTGCGGAAAGCCTGCCGCCCAGCTTCATGGCCAGGCGGTCCGTGGCGGACAGGTACCTGGGGATGCCGTAGCCGTCCAGCAGGTACCTGAACAGCTCCGCGCCGCGGGCGGAGGCGGAGGGGCGGAAGACGCGGTCCGCCAGCGCCAGCGTAAACGCCTTGCCCGCCGGATCATTCATCATGCGCTCCATCTGCTCCGCCTGCTTCTTTTCCTTCCTGCGCATCCCGGCATTGGATTGTTTCAGAATGGATTCCGCCAGCTCCACGGCCTTGGCGGCCAATTGCTGGTCAGTCCACTTGTCACGGCTGGCCGCCGCCATCATGTCCGGGATGGATGAATCTGTCATAACGGTCCGAAGACTAGCCCCTGCCATGGGCAAAATCAAGCCAATTTGCCCGGCCCTTCCTGTGGAGCGGAGAATCAGGAAGAAAAAACGCATTCCTTGATTCCGCGGCGGGAGCCGGGGCCCCTTCCTGTCCGTTTCCGGGAGTTATGGAAAAACCGGTTCAATCATGCCGGGCAGCGGCCAGCCGAGCCCTTCTCAGCTCCTCCCGGAGCTGGTGCGCACGCCTGCCGCAAACGCTGAAACGGTCCATGTCCCGCACTTCCTCCAGCACGGCAATGGCCTGGTTGAAGGCCTCCTCACTTTCCGCATTGTGGCCGTCCCGGTACAGGGATTCCTCCAGCCGGACCCAGAGGGGATGAACCATGGCCAGCAGGAGCAGCTGCCGTTCCTCCACGGCCAGGGAAGGATCAGCCGCCCTGCTCCGCCACGTTTCCAGGCATTTCCGGATGGCCGGGGCTTCACAGGCCCGGAAGGATTCACAGAGCAGATCAGCCGTTTCCCGGTTTTTCTCCAGCCGGAGCGCCGCCGCGCGGGCGTTCAGGAAGGCGGGAACTTTACAGTCCAGTTTTTCCAGGCGTTTCATGGTTCCCGGATAGTCCCGGAACCAGGCTTCCGCCGGGACCTGCTCCAGAGCCCGGCAAATGGCGGCGGCTTCCTCCGCGGGGTCTCCGCCCTTCGGGACATCATTCACCACGGTGACGGGGCGTACGTGCTGCGCCTTCTCCGCCAGCTGGGCCATCCTTCCCGGGAGGGAGGCGGCATCCGCCCCTCCTTCCATTACATCAAACACGCGCCCCCTGGTATCCAGAAAAACCACCGTGGGGAGCACACGCACGCCATGCAGCGCCGCCCGGGACAGGCTGCCGCCCTCTTCCCAGTCCTTCAGGGCGGGACGTTTGGACACCGTGACAAACTGCACGTCACGCACCTTCCCCTCCAGCGCGCGGCGTTCTGCCGTTCCGGGGCGCAGCGCTTTCACCCAGCGGGCTTCAGCCGCTCCGGGCTCCGCGGAACCGTACACCACCAGCACAGGGAGCGGCGGCAAGGAAACCACAGCGCAGGTGGAAGAGGCATCCTCCGTTTCAGCACGGCCCGGAACCGCCATCACCAGCGCCAGACAGGCGCACGCCATTACCGCTGCAGCCCTCATGAACGTAACCGGGCTTCAGGCACGCCGGATGGTGATGCGCTTGTAGCGGCCGTCACCTTCCTCCGACTCCGTGGCGATGCCTTCCATGGATTGGAGGGCATTGTGCACCAGGCGGCGGTGGTAGGCGTTCAGCGGTTGCATCTTCATGGGCTTGCCGCTTTCCTGCACGCGCTCCGCCAGGGAGCGGGCCTTCTCCAGGAGGCGGGCCTCGTTGCGTTCCCGGTAATGGTCACAGTCCACCTTCACGCGGGGGGCCTCCTCCATCTTCCGCTGAATCATCCGGTTGACCAGGTACTGGAGGTCGTCCAGCCTGTCCCCGTCTCCGCCAATGATATACTGGCAATCCGGGGAGGAAATGTTCAGGCAAATAATGCCGTCCGTCTCCGTTATTTCAATATCCGCGGAAAAACCCAGTGAAGCCAGAAGGCTCTTCAAACTCTGTTCAGCTATTTCTTGCACCGTCATAACCTGTTAACAACTAATAAAAATGTTCCGTACCGGAAAAGTCCATGCCGCGCGGCAGGAACGCCCTCTCCGGTAACCCCATTGACAAAAAAATCATAACCTATTTATTCCCCGCGTCTATGAAAATTTGTGGAAGCTCCGCCTCATTTACGTATGCAGGGGATTTTATCCATTCCCGTGTTCAGGAGAATACCGGCGCCGCTTTTGAGGACTCCCGCGGCTTCCACCTCCTCCGGTCCCTCCGGCTTTATTTCATCCTCCCCCTTGTTCAAACGGTACTTCCGCACCATGAGCCGGCTGCGGGATTCATCCGTATAACACCGGGACACCACGGCGCCGCCCTCCTCCACGGCAACGGTACCCAGTGAGGCGACGATGCACCCGACCTGCTTCAGCATGGGGGAGGCCGTGATGCAGCTCCCGTAATCCCCCACATGCGCCTTCCGTGAAATGCGGAACACGCGCAAATGAAAGGCCCCGGCTCCGGCCTCATGGGCCAGCACCAGCTCCGGCATGCCGTCCCCGTCCAGATCAGACAGCCGCAGAGCAGGGCCATCCCCCACCCTGGAGCCGGCAAATATCCCGACAATATGGGGCTGGTCCTCATCCTCTCCGCGGTAATTCATTTCCGCCACCAGATAGAGGGAATTTTCACCCGACCCATGTGTCTTGTCCACATACAGATGCACCCGGCTGACCAGCCCGGAAGGGGCGTCCGGGTACTGCGGAAGAACGAGACTCTCCACCGGCTCCAGATGCAGGGCACGCGGCGGCTTGCCAAACGCCGCCTGAACCTCCACGGCCACATCCCGGTTGTTCCCGGCCTCCTGAGCCGCTCCCATCACAGGCAGGAACACGAGTCCAATGAAACACGCTTTGTTCATGAAGCTCATTTTTTAGCATACTACTTGTTCAAGTCGAGTTCATTCCGGAGAATCGCACCCGGACTTCCGCGGTTGAAAACAGTCCCTGCCGGAAAGAGCCGCAGCCACGTAAAACCTGAAGCAATGCCGCAAGCCTTTGCGGCAGATAAAAAAGAAAACCGAGTTTAGAGAATAAGCCACAGGCAGGAACGCATGCCAATAAAACAGGAGTGATCCGCGCCTTCCGTTCTCCGCAACTTAAATCATTCCCTTCAAGCGCTTTTTCCGGATTCTCCATCATCTTTTCCGTACCGGACTGACAAAACCGGCCGGAACATCCCGTGGAAAAACAGAGTCCAAGCTTCAACCCATGTAAAAATTCAAACACATCAAGGGACAAGCCAATGAAAAAAAAGACCCAGCAAATGGAAGAACGCTACGCCCCCTTTCCGGATGGAACGGAAGCGGAACCCCACTATACAGATACTATTGACCCGGAGCTGATCAAGCCCACCCCCAAGCCTACGCCGCCCAACGCGGAACCCTCCGCCCCCGGCTCCATGAAGACGCCGGACAACACTACGGAAAAAATCAAGGACCTGGACACCATGCGCTCCAACGGCATGGGACAAGCCCTTACAAGCAACCTGGGAATTAAAATAGCCGATGACCAAAACACACTTAAAGCCGGAAGCAGGGGCCCCTCTCTGCTTGAAGACTTCCACTTTCTGGAAAAAATGGCTCATTTTGACCAGGAGCGGATACCGGAACGCGTGGTTCACGCAAGAGGTTCCGGGGCACATGGCTATTTTCAGGTATACAAATCCCTTTCCAAGTACACCAAGGCGGGCTTTCTGCAGGATCCGGGAGAAAAGACTCCGGTCTTTGTGCGTTTTTCCAACGTGCAGGGCTTCAGAGGATCTCCGGATACGGTGAGGGACATCCGCGGCTTCGCCACCAAATTCTATACCAAGGAAGGCAACTATGACCTGGTGGGCAACGACACGCCGGTCTTCTTCATCCAGGACGCCATCAAATTCCCGGACTTCATCCATGCCGTGAAGCCGGAACCCCATAATGAAATGCCGCAGGGGCAGACGGCCCACGATTCCTTCTGGGACTATGTTTCCCTCCAGCCGGAAACCCTGCACAACGTCATGTGGCTCATGTCCGACCGGGGCATCCCCCGGAGCTACCGTACCATTGAAGGCTTCGGCATCCACACGTACAAGCTGGTCAATGCGGAAGGAAAAAGCACCTTCGTCCGCTTCCACTGGAAGCCGGCATATGGCAAGAAATCCCTGATCTGGGATGAGGCCCAGGACCTTACCGGACGGGACCCGGACTTCCACCGCAAGGACCTCTGGCAATCCATTGAAGGCGGAGACTATCCGGAATTCGAGCTCGGCTTGCAGATTATCCCGGAAGAGGACGTGGATAAATTCGACTTTGACATCCTGGACGCCACCAAGCTCATCCCGGAAGCGCTGGTCCCCGTGGAAATCGTCGGCAAGATGGTGCTGGACCGCAACCCGGACAACTTCTTCGCGGAAACGGAACAGGTCGCCTTCTGCCCCGCCAACATCGTGCCGGGCATTGACTTTTCCGACGATCCGCTCCTCCAGGGCCGCATCTTTTCCTACAGCGACACCCAGCGGCACCGCCTGGGCGGAGCCAACTTTACGGAGATTCCCATCAACCGGCCCATCTGCCCCTTCCACAACAACCAGCGGGACGGCTTCCACCGCATGCAGATAGACACCGCCCCGGCCAACTATGACCCCAACTCCATCGGGGACAACTGGCCGCGTGAAACGCCGCCGGAAGACGGCGGCTTTGCCACCAGCCCCCAGCCGGTGACGGGCATCAAAGAACGCCTCCGGAGCCCCTCCTTTGCGGAATACTATGCCCAGCCCCGCCTGTTCTGGATGAGCCAGACTCCCGTGGAGCAAAGGCACATCATTGACGCCTTCAGCTTTGAAGTAGGCAAGGTGACGCGCCCGTACATCCGGGAACGGGTGGTGGACCTGCTGACGCGCATTGATCCGGACCTGGCCGCCGGGGTAGCCAGGAACCTGGGCATCGAACTGACAAAGGAACAGCTTAACCGGGAACTTCCCAAGCCGGTATGCGGCCTGGAAAAAGACCCCACCCTGAGCCTGTACGCCAAGCCGGACGGCAACCTCAAGGGCATGCGCGTTTCCCTGCTCGTAGCAGACGGAGTGAACCTGAAGTCCGTGGATGAAATCTGCGATGCCCTGAACAAGGAGGGAGTGCATCCCCAGGTGCTCGCCCCCCACATGGGCTCCGTCAAGACGGAGGACGGGGAAGACCTCCACGTGGACGGAACCCTGTCCGGTAATCTGGCCGTGCTGTTTGACGCCGTCATCGTCCCGGAAGGAGCGAAGAGCATTCAGACGCTGATGATGAACGGAGACGCCAAATACCACCTGCGCCAGGCATACCGGCACCTGAAGGCCATCGGCCTGCCCGGTGACGCCAGTGAAATGCAGGAAGCAGCGGACCTGCCCCAGGACATGGACGATCCCGGCCTGCTTACGCCGAAGGACACCAAGGCGCTGATGAAACCCTTCATCACGGCCATGAAACAGCACCGCGTCTGGGCCCGCGAACCCAAGGCGCTGGACTTCGGAGCCTGATTTCTTCCCATTCAGGCCCCGGTTCAGCCGCATGATCAAGCAAGGGCTGCCTCACCTTCTGGTGGGGCAGCCCTTTTTTATACCAATGCCGGGCAGCCCACCCATGCTTCACGGGAATCAGGAGCGGAAAACCGGGGTACAACGTTCATGCAGTCCTGAACGTTTTGCGCATGATGATTTTTCTCCGGAACAGCCGTAATTTTTTCCGAAGCAGTTTTCAACCTCATCTATTTATCCTTTGAAAGTAAAAATATTACATCAAATTTACCACTGAATCCAACTTCAGCATCCGGAGTTGCTTTGACCGTTGGAGAAATCAATCCACAGGAAGAGAGCAAGCTTTCCCTGCAAGGACGATACGGAATTCATCAACATACATAGAAAGAAGGAGAATAAGTTGATCAACTACCTCACTACAAACGATACCCGCAAACAAAAAACCATGAATAAAATTACCTCTATCAACGGAATTCTACTATCATCTCAGAATGATTTTTATCAGCACGAGAAAAACAGTTCCGTTCACGTCACGGAGGACGAACGAACGGCCTGGAACGCCAAGGCTGAAGCATCTGACGTCAATTCCAAAGTCAGCACGGAAGCATTCGAAGCCCACAAAACGAACGCCACGGCCCACATCACGGAAGAAGAACGTAACCGGTGGAATGCTGCTCCCGAAGTGGACGAAAGCGGCAATATGACGCTTGCCGGAAGTCTGACGACGGCAGGAGCCTATAACGCCAACGGCGGCATTAATATTCCAGTTGATCCTGTAACGGATACGGATGCCGCCCGCTACCATGAGGTACGGGTGCTCAATGAGATTACCAATGGAGCAGGACAAAACTATTTCAATTTTTCCCCGCCCCCATTCGGTAAATTGTTATCGCCATTTTCCTGGCTGGCTACCTATTGGCCCAAACCGGCAACGGAAAATGGATGGGTGGATTTTAATTTCCAATGCGTGCCTGTGGGGCAGGACAGTGACCGGGGCGGTTCCTATACCGCGGCAACCGGCATCTTTCTACCCTTATACACCGGTCTTGGCTATCAGCGCATGTTCCAGGTTGTTGCCGGGGGACTATTTGATGTAATGCTTAATGAAGCGTGGGCCGCCCCTGACGATTATCCTTTCTCCGAACCTGCAAATGGCGTTGCCATGTGGTGGGATGTTTACTTTGGGGACCAGCTCACGGACCAGGACAACAAGATTCCCGCGCGCGGGCGATTTTGCCGATTCAACCACAATACCGGGAAGGTGGAGCTATTTAGCAAAACGGCGCTGTTACCTGCAAATTTCCGGTTACGGGGGATTGCGATAGCATGGGGAAATGAACATGACCATGGGGGGATTTGGGTTGTTGGAGTAAATGAGACAACAGGAGGCAGACTGGAGGCCTACCGCATTTGTGAAAAAACCTGGTTCACCTCTTCTTATCATAATTCTGTCAACATGCAAAATATAAGAGTGTTATGCAATAGAGAAGCGTTGGATGTAGGAGTCAAGCCGCTAAAAACTTACACAGGGCTTTACGGACAAAAATCCGTAGTGGCGGAATGGTGTGAAATGATGGAGGTTAAATAATGATGAAAGCACAATTACAATTTCAGTTTCCCGAACCCGGCAACTGGGGAAAGTTTATCCTGACGGCCGTATTCCCGGACAAGAATGGCTTCATTCAATCCCGACGCTTCACACAGGATGATATTCCCGGAGCACAGGCGGAAACTTTCCATGAAGTGGTAACACGCGTTGCCGTTTTATCCGACGAATGGAAGGCGCTCCAAGTCCGGGCGCAGCTGGACCAGGTCATCGTCAACCTACTCCCGGAGGAAGCAGAAGTATCCCCGGAATCCAAGGATGCGGTCGTTTTAACCGTGGAGGCGGTCAATGCCCGGGGAGGACGCAGGCTTTTCACCAGTCAGGATTATTCGGAGTTCACGATGATGGACGAGGCGGCAGTGGCGTTTTTCAACTACTTCATAACAAACACTAGCAATCAATAATAATCATGAATACTACTAATATTCTCAACGGGGTCACTCTGGCATCCCGTGATGAAGTAACCGAACACTCCGAAAATGCGACAGTGCATCTTACGGAGGAGGAACGTAACACCTGGAACGCCAAGGCGGATGCTTCTGCTCTTGCCGGCAAGGTGGATACGGGCACGTTCACGGCCCATGAAACCGACCCTACAGTTCATGTGTCACAAGAAGAGCGCGAGAAATGGAACGCCCGTACCACGAAGGGTGTGGTGGCGGCTACGCAGGATGGACTCGACGAGCATACGGAGAACACGACTGTGCACATCACGGAAGAAGAACGTATCACCTGGAAT
This sequence comes from Akkermansia muciniphila, assembly GCF_018709685.1. GTDB lineage: Bacteria > Verrucomicrobiota > Verrucomicrobiia > Verrucomicrobiales > Akkermansiaceae > Akkermansia > Akkermansia muciniphila_E. The sequence continues at coordinate 8,839 of NZ_JABDHQ010000005.1, read as the reverse complement.
GCGAAAGTCGATTCTTCTGAACTTAGTTCCAAGGTGAGTACAGACACCTTCAATACTCATAAAAACGACTCTACGGTTCATATCACTGCTCAGGAAAGGAATAGGTGGAATACGACCGCTCCAGCCAATCTTGCTACTATTAATGGTAACAACAATTTCACGGGCGGGAACACCCACGCGGGAACCGAAACATTCAAAGGTTCTCTCATGATTAGCGGTTCAACACAGAAAACCACACTTGAAAGTGCTGATACATCGTTACAAACGTTGAGAAGTACCCAAGCCATTATCCGCATGCAGTCGGTTTACGACTCTTTTTTTGGGTCCTCCTCTCAAGCAGATTATCACGTAGGAGGCTGTTGGACAAATGCGTCTGCCATTCCTCAAAAAGGAGTTTTGACGCAAATCAATGGGGAAGGACATAAAGATGATGGGAGCAACTCTCATTGGATTCACGTCGAATGTCCCGCTAAGTGTGTTGTACACTTTGGGTCTAGCAATTCGTCCTCCATTATTCAAGGCGGTGCATCCGGAACTCCAAGTACGTGGGACGAGGCTCCCTGGGCTTTGCATTTATCAATTCCTGACGTTAATGGATGGGGTATTGGGTATGCTCATAATTCATGTATCTGGACGCTGATCGGGAAAAACTACTGTGGCAATAATCTTCCGGTGCTAATCGCCTATAACGTAACTGTCCATAAACCTGTACTTGCCGCGATACTTTGGGACAGAACTTATTTTCCATTGCATACCACATGGGGCATCCATGATACACCAGATCATGATCCTGATTATGGAAGTGATATTATCCCTTATCGTTGGCGTTATAGCGTCAGTCTCGCATTACCTGCTTCTAAGGAGTACAACCTATTAGGATATGCTGACGTACACTGTCTCGGTAAACCTTATATGTACGGAGGAGGTTCAACTACTGCCGCTGTTGATGGTATAACATCTAAAGCTATTATCCGAACACATTCCGGACACGTAAACACTGAAGAATCAACCTTTGAGGAGGCTATATTGTGTAAAATGTACAATTTAAAGAGGGTGGAACCTTCCAATTGGGAGGATAGTTTTGAAACCGCTTATAATATCGAACCGGCGGGTGGAACAATCACAGGGGATGTTAATTGCGATGGAGAGAATCGTTTGGATTATGGCTGGGGTGGCGCGATTATCAGTCTTGCAGAATGGGTTCACCTATCACAATTCTCTGTACATAAAGACAACAGTGGTCCCAGAGATATTATTGTTGATCCGAACGAAACTGGGAAGGAACGTTGGTGTTATGTACTAACAGGACTAAGCAACCGGCGAGCTTCCAAAATCATTAAAATTACGCAAAAGGCATCATGAACTACCATTATAAATAAACGGCATACTCACATGGTAACAAAACAATCCAACAAAGGTAGATGTAGTTCTATCTTTGAAGCATTAATACAAAGTACACGTATTAGATGGAAGCTTATAGCCAAGCTATACTAGTCCCTGTTTTCTGATGTGGAAAAGGGACTAATTATTACAAACCGTATATTTTGAATATCAACTTGAAACCCCGTTTCTTAATATTAGCACACCGAAAGTATTCATATATTTATTAAACCACCCACAAAAGAAAACCCCGCAAGCCGTTAAGCTTGCGGGGTTTATTAGTGGTACACGGAGAGGGATTCGAACCCCCGACCAACTGCGTGTAAAACAGCCGCTCTACCACTGAGCTATCCGTGCATGAGGTAGCGGGAATATATACCGGGGAACCGGGAACGGCAAGGAGAAAATGAGAAAAGTGCGTTCCCTTCCCCTCCCCACATGCCCCATCCGGCCTGACCCGGAAGATTCCCGGAACAGGCAACGGGCATGGGCCCTGTTCGCTGCCCGTGCCCCCGGGTTATTTCCAGATCATTTCCGGCTTTTCCGCGCCTCTTACCTGATTTCCACGCGCCGGAGCGCGCGGTAGTGCAGGATGATGAAGAGAACGCACAGGACGGCCTCAGACCAGTAGAAGACGTCCAGGGCGTCCCGCCCGGAGGTGAAGCCGTAGGAGTGCAGCCCCACGCCCAGCATGTTGACGCCCCACCAGGCAAAGGCGATGATGACGCCGCCCACCACGTTGCTGAAGTGGAGCAGCCAGGGGGAGAGCCACCCGGCCTTGCGCGCATGCAGCACGATCAATTGCCACAGCACAATCATCAGCGCCCCGTTTTCCTTGGGGTCCCATCCCCAGAAGCGCCCCCAGGATTCATTGCCCCAGATGCCGCCGAAAACCGTTCCCACCAGCGTGAATACCAGGGAGAAGCACAGGATGCCGTAAGCCATGCGGTCCAGGGACAGTTCCGTTTTCCTGCCGATCAGGCGCAGGGGGGAGGCCAGCAGGTACACATGGGAGAGCACCGCCGCCAGCAGTCCCGCCGCATACCCCAGCACAATGGTGATAACATGGGTGGAGAGCAGGAAGTTGGAGCGCAAGATAGCTACCAGCGGGTCCATGTGGTCCACCGCCTGGGAGGATTCATACAGAATGCCCATCTGGCAGGAGAGCGCCCCCAGCAGCAGCCCCGCCGCCAGCACGATGCCCTTTTTGCTGAACAGCTCCGCCACCAGGGCGCAGAGCACGCCCATGCAGGCGATGAAGGCGATGGTTTCATACGTGTTGCCCACCGGGGATCTCATGGTGATCATCACGCGGATGGCCAGGCCCGCCGCCAGCACGCCGGTTCCCGCCGCTCCCAGCAGCCACGCCAGGCTGAACCCGCTGGGCCGCAGGAAGCGCCGCCAGAGCGGAGCGCCGGCGGAAGGCCGGAAAAGGGCGCAGACCAGCAGGCACACGAACGCCGCCACAAAGACGGCCAGGGAGACGTAAAGCGGGTCCAGGCGGTAGTAGAAGATTTCCCTTTCCAGGCTGTGCCGCTCCCCGGCGGAGGCGGCTTCATTGGGCTGCGCCAGTTTTTCCAGCAGCAGCCCTTCCGCCTTCATCCTCAGTCCTGACGCTTCCTTCCCTTCCATGCCCATGGCCTTGCGCTCCAGCAGGGAGGCCATGGCCAGAAAGGCCCCGGTGGATTTGTCCGGGGCAGCCGTCCACAGGCGTTCCCCATCGTGGTTTCCGGCGGGGAACCAGCGGGGGAATTCCATCCGCTCCATGGCAGCGGGGTCTTCCAGCATGATCCGTGAGCCGAGCATCCACCCCCGCACCACGTCAAAGTTGCGGGAAAGGGCCAGGATTTCCTTCTGGGCCTCCGTGAGGTTTCCTTCCCCCAGCATCCGGATTTCCCGGACGGCACGGGTCATTTCCTGCCAGCGTTCCGCAATCTGCGCGTAGGAGTATTTTTTACGCTTGTCCGCCTGGCCAGGCAGGTGCAGCTGCGTGACCACCTCTTCCCGGTTAACCAGAAAAACGGGGTACTGCTCCGCCAGTTCCGGGCGGAACATGCAGTCCAGCATCCATTCCACCGGGGAGAGCTTCTTTTTCCCCTCCGGCGTATTGATGGAGAAGCTTCTTTTGCCCAGCGTCCGGAGCAGATGGAAGCCCGCATACGTGGAGACGGGCTTCAGCCGGCCTCCGTCCTGCACGGCCATTCCCCCGGCGCGTTCCACCAGGAAGGAGGACCAGGGCGCATAGTTCTTCACTTCAACCGGATGGGCGGCAGGCCTGGCCGCCAGCATGCCGATTCCGAAGATGGCGGCCACCAGCACGCAAACGCCTACCAGCCGCAGGCGGCGTCTTCCGCCGGGAACGGGCGGTTCCGGCTGTTCCCCGGCTGCCTCCGTCCCTGCGGGAACCTGCCCCGGCTTGCGGCGCAGGTATCTTCCGAAGACGAAGCTAAAATGCCACAGCAACCCCGCCGCAATAATGTAGGAGGACCATTTGGGCATTTGCTCCAGAGGGTTGTGCGAGGCGCGGAGAATGGAGATGAGCCTGCCGGGGTGCAGGGAGTCCTGCCCCCAGCTCATCTGGTACAGCGTCCAGCCGGAGAGGCGCAGCGGCTCATTCATGCGGATGACGGCGTCATACTGGCCTCCGGATTCCGGAAAGACGGTTACCTGGGATTCATAGGATTTGGGCTTGGAGGTGCCGGGATAGAATTCCGGCACAAAGCGGTTCAGGCGCAGGTCAAACGGCAGGGCCTGCTCATGCACGCGGTCCCCCTGGGGCAGTTCCACCTGGTCCACGGCCACCGTCATTTTATTGCCAAGCATGATGCCGGCCAGCAGCAGCAAAATGCCGCCATGGGCCACCAGAATGCCCGCGTGCTTCCACGTCCACCTGACGCGGAACATGCCGCCTATGAGCAGGTTAATGAACAGAAGGGTGCACGTGACGCCCATGCCGGGCAGCGGGAGGGAGATGAGGGAGTGCTCCCCGCCCAGGGGAATCAGCACATACGGCGCGCCGAAGAAGGATTCTATGGCGGCTTCCGATCCCATGGAGGAGGACAGGCGCACCTGATGCAGCGTGCCGGCAAACGTAAGCACCAGCAGTATCAGCATCAGGGCGATGCCCAGCCCGTAGCTTCCGGCAAATTTCCAGAGCCGCCGGCCATAGTCCCTCCATTTCGTATCCGTGTGCTTCCCGTCCATCAGTGTAATGCGTCCGTATGTAAAAAAGCGGGACCGATCACACGATCAGCTCGTGAAACCGGCCCCAATCAAGTTCTTGGAGAAAGGAGGATTAGAAGTTATCCGCCAGTTCTTCAAAGTACGCCTGGGGATGCACGCAGGCCGGGCATACCTTGGGGGCGGTGGCTCCGGTGTGCACGTAACCGCAGTTGCGGCACTTCCACTGGATTTCCTTTTCCTTGGCAAATACCTTGCCGTCGCGCACGTTTTCAGCCAGCTTCAGGTAGCGGGCTTCATGGTGCTGTTCCACGGTGGCAATCTTGCGGAAGGTTTCCGCAATGGCCGGGAAGCCTTCCCTGTCCGCCACTTCGGCAAACGTGGGGTACATTTCGGACCATTCGTCGCGCTCTCCGGCCGCGGCGGCCAGCAGGCATTCCTCCGTGGATTCCAGGGGAGCCGTGCAGACGGTGTGGGTCACTTCAATGCAGGCGTCCTTAAGCAGTTTGAAAAACACCTTGGCATGTTCCTTTTCATTGTCAGCCGTTTCCAGGAAGATGGCCGCAATCTGCTCGTAGCCTGCCTTCTTGGCTACACCGGCAAAGTAGGTGTAACGGTTGCGCGCTTCGGATTCCCCGGCAAACGCCTTGAGGAGATTCTTTTCTGTTTCTGTGCCTTTGATGGATTTCATAAATTAGTCATCTGGTTGCGTAAGCGGGATTATCCTAATGGGGACTTGCCGAAAAACAAGCTTTTATTGAATGAATCTAAAAAATCATTTTCCTGCCGATTTTCCGGAAAAAGCCTCGCGCCACGGGTCATCCAGCCTGCCCGGGATGTTGTCCAGCTCCCGCAGGATTTTTTCCCGTTCCCGGGAAATGCGCTCCTGCTCCGCGGAGTCAGGCGCGGGTTCCTCTCCGGGCATGGGCAGCAGGCCGTCCGGCGTCTTGCCGCTGTCCGGGGTAATCGGAAGGGTAATGTCCCTGTTGTCTTCATCCGGTTTGGGGGCCGGATGGTCCGGGTCCTGGTCATCCTTCTTTCCGGAGCTTTCCGGAGCGGCCAGGTTGCGGTACAGAAACACCAGGTCCCCCGCCTCCACGGCGCCGCTGCGTATGTCCGCCGGAATGCGCGCCCGGCCCAGCCGTTCCTCCGTCACGACCAGGTTGGCCACCCTCCGGTTTTCCTCCAGGCCCGGAGACTGGGAGATCAGCACGGTGCCCGGCTCATAAATCTTCCCGGCCAGCGCAATCAGCACATAGTTATGGCTGCGGTACACCTGCTCCACCTTCCCCACGTACACCGGGGGCCGGGGAGCCTTTTTGACAGGCTGTACCTGCTGGGAGCAGGAGGCGGCCAGCAGAGCGCACGCCGCCAGGACCGGCAGGGAAAGGAAGCGTTTCATGGGAGGGGGCAGCTTTTTATCATTTATTCCACCAGCACCTTGCGCGGACGGTTGGTGTTGTCCGCAGGCGCAATGATTCCACGTGATTCCAGCAAATCCATCATGCGGGCCGCACGCCCGTACCCGATGCTCAAGCGCCGCTGGAGCAGGGACGTGCTCACCTTGCGCTCAATGAGGGCCACTTCCAGGCATTTGGAGTAGCATTCCTCCTCCGCGTCATCCAGCGGGCTGTCCGCCCCTCCGTGGGAAGGCTCTTCCAGGGATTTCTGCACCTCTTCATGGAATTTCTGCCTGGCCTGGGAGGCGCAGTGGGCCACCAGGGCTTCCACCTCATCATCAGAAATGAAGGCGCCCTGCGCCCGCTCCACCTGGGCGGAACCCGGCGGCAGGTAAAGCAGGTCCCCCTTGCCCACCAGTTTTTCCGCGCCCTGCCTGTCCAGAATCACGCGGCTGTCCGTGCCGCTGGCCACCTGGAAGGCGATGCGCGTGGGTATGTTGGCCTTGATGGTTCCGGTGACCACCTGCCTTCTGGGAGTCTGCGTGGCTACAATGAGGTGGATGCCCGCGGCGCGGGCCTTCTGGGTCAGGCGGCCGATGTTGGTTTCAATGTCCGCCCCCACCGTCTGCATCAGGTCCGCAAGTTCGTCAATGATGATGACGATGTAGGGGAAGCGTTCAGGGATGACGCCGTCGTCATCCAGGTCCAGTTCATCATCTTCTTCCGCCGGCCATTCGCCCTGGGATTCAAATTCGCGGGCGACGGCCTCCGCCAGCGCTTCGTCCCCCTCCCCGTTTTCCGGCTCTTCAGGTTCTTCCGCAGGCGCGTCCGGCGGACGCTTGTTGAAGGCTTCAAAGTTGCGCACGCCCACCTTGGCGAAGCAGTGGTAGCGGTGCTCCATTTCATTCACGCACCAGCGCAGGGCATTGGGCACCTTTTTGGGGTCCGTCACCACGGGCACAATCAAGTGCGGCAGCTTGGAATAAGGCTGCATTTCCACCACCTTGGGGTCCACCAGAATGAGCCTCAGTTCATCCGGGCGGAATTTCAGGAGCATGGAGGAGATAATGCTGTTGATGCAGACGGATTTGCCGGACCCGGTGGCCCCGGCCACCAGCAGGTGGGGCATGGAGGCCAGGTCCCCGATCACGGTGCGGCCGTACACGTCTTTCCCCAGAGCCAGCGGTATTTTCTTCTTGGGAGAGCAGAAGCCGGGGTCCTGGAGCAGTTCCCGCAGGGGCACGGCCACCTTCTTCCGGTTCACAATTTCAATGCCCACCGTGTCCTTGCCCGGTATGGGCGCCACGATGTTCACGCTTTCCGCCTTCGTCGCCAGCGCAATGTCCTTGGCATACTGGTCAAAGGTGTTCACGCGCACGCCGCGCGCGGGATAAACTTCATAGCGGGTGATGGTCGGGCCGCGGGTGATGTCCCCCGGCGTCACGTCCACGCGGAATGTCGTCAGCGTATCAATGATCTTCTGCTGGATTTCCAGCATTTCATCCTTGTCTTCCTCCGTGGGGCCGTCCGGTTTTTCCTCATAATGCAGCAGTTCAAAGGGAGGAAGCTCGTAATTGCGGAATTCCTCCGTGGGCGGCGTGGAGAGTTTGGAGAAAGGCTGCTCCTTGGGCGCGGGCTTGATTTCCGCCGGTTCCGCCACGGTAATCCTGGGCTTGGGCGTCAGGGGAAGGCGGCCCTGCGTGCGCGTGGCCCGGGCGGGCGCGGCGGCTGGCTTCACGGGGGGAGCCGCGGTGACTTCACTATATAAACCCTCCAGATCATCCCCGGTGCGCTGAAGGCGGGGGGAGGAGGAAGCCCTGCTCTTCCGGTCCGGCCTGGGGGCGGACAGGGCGGCGTCCTCCATGCTGGCCCTTACGCGGGCCGCCTCCCTGGCAAGCTGGTCGGACCGCCGCTTCATCTTTTTCTCTTTCCGGTTCATGCGCCAGGCGCGCCATTCACGCAGCACGGCGCGGAACAACGGGCGGGGGTGCATGCCCGCGGCGTAAACCAGGGCCGCCAGATAACCCAGGCCGGAAAGCACCAGCACGGCAGAAGCTCCCGCCAGGGGAAGCAGCAGGAGCGTCCCCAGCAAATGGCCTGCCAGGCCGCCGGAACCCTGCACCTGGTGGCGCGCCACCCACTCCGCTCCCGGCACATGCCCGGCCGTCAGGAACAGGCACCCGCACAGCAGCAGGAACAGGCCTCCGTACACCACGCCGCGGGGCAGTCTGCCGCGATGCGCCAGACGGTAAAAGCCCCACCATTCCAGCAGAATGACAAGCATCCAGGCCATGCCGCCCAGCACCCAGTAAAGAATTCCCGCGGCATACAGCCCTGCCAGCCCCAGCACATTGGACGTTTCGGGAACCACGTGCCCGGACTTGTTTAAATAACTCCAGCCTATTTCCCGCACGTCAAACGTCAGCATGGCCGCCAGCAGCGCCGCGCCGCCCAGCAGGGACACGACACCCCACACCATTCCTATCCAAACCGGGGGGCGCTCCTCTTCATGCTCAAATGCATGATGCTCCTGCACATCCAATGCCATACCTGCCTTTCATCTTAACAACTCCGCGCGCGCAACTCAAGGCTAAACAAAAGGCGGAGGCCGTGAGGAGAAGAATTCACCTGAATGCGGCAAAAAACAGAGCCCAGGGAGAGAAAAAAATCAGAGCCCCCCCTCCCCCGTCCCCCCTGCTGACGGCTCCGTGCATACTCCTTCCCTTACCTGTACAAACGCCGCCATCCCCCCGCAAACCAATACAAGCACAGCAATACCCAATTCCGTTCTCTTATCTTACTGAATAAGTTAATTCAACGTTCTTTCTATTATAAAAAGACATGTTATTCAATTCTTCGCCGTCCAGTTTAAAATATCC
>NZ_JABDHQ010000048.1 GCF_018709685.1 Akkermansia muciniphila | reverse complement strand
GGACGTGCTGGCAGTACTAGGCAACATTCTGACGACGCGTGACGATACGTTTACGATCCGGGCCTACGGGGAGCTGGCCAGCCGCGAGGGGGTGGTGCTGTCGCGCGCGTGGTGCGAGGCGGTGGTGCAGAGGGGGATCAACTACGTGGACCCGGTGAACAGCCCGGAAACGCCGGTCAAGAAGATCAACATGAAGAGCGGAGCCCTGGAGGAGACGGAGCTGAGCGCGGTGAACAAGGCGTTCGGGAGGAAGTTCAACATCGTGTCCTTCCGCTGGCTGTCTCCCGAGGAGGTGTAGGGGAAGGAAAGAAGAGAGAGA
>NZ_JABDHQ010000047.1 GCF_018709685.1 Akkermansia muciniphila | reverse complement strand
GGGTCAACCCACAAATTTGATTGAAAAGCATTTAATGCAAATTCACTCCGGAATTTCCGGATGCTGAGTGCATGGGAGTGAAGGATTCAGACAACTTTTTCCGTATAATTTCCGGAGAGGTCTTGAGGAGGATTGCAAGGGCCGGGTGGCTCTTGTTCCCAGCAGCGCGGCCATCAAGAAACACGGGGGAAAGGATTTATCACCACAGCTTGAACGGCAAACGGCTAGCTGGGAGCGGAGGTTTGATTCCTTCATCTTTCAGATTCACCCACCCTGCGGGCTTCAAGCTTCGCATTCCGTCCAACCGGGCGTGCCCGGTTTCCCGGCCTTTGCACTTAAAATCTCCTCCGGAGCGAAGCGGAGGGGCATTTTCCCCTTACCACCTCCTCCGG
>NZ_JABDHQ010000046.1 GCF_018709685.1 Akkermansia muciniphila | reverse complement strand
CCACGTGTCCGGAAGGTGGAAAAATGGGCGCAGGATACGGAAAGGGATGAAGGGATCAATTCCCTCCGCTGCACTTCAGAGGGTGTTTAACCATGGGGCCCGGGAAATCTTCCTTCCAGGTTGGAGGCTACCTGCCTGCCCGTGGTGCATTGCCCTTCCCACGGCCCCTTATGGCTTCGTGGACCGGGAATAAGGAGTAAGTTTGTCCGTCTTCGGAAACGCCTGCTTTTCAGACCTCCTGCTGCGCATTCCGTCCGGCCGCCAGGCGGATGCCCGTGCCTTGCCATATCCGGCCTTTGGTTGTGGAGGAAGGGCAGGCATGAATGCCGGAAGGCCCTCTTCCCCGGACGTGCGGCACACAGAAACAGCAGGAGGAATTTACATTAAACGTTTTTTCTTAAATTTATAGCTTTTATT
>NZ_JABDHQ010000045.1 GCF_018709685.1 Akkermansia muciniphila | reverse complement strand
GGCAATGCAGAACTCTTCTTCCGACCCCAAGGAAGGCTGGTATTGATGGACGATGTGGCACCAGTAATAGCCCTGTTCGAAATGAAGCTGGCGGCAGAGAGGGGTGGAAGAGCCGGCCTCCGTGGCAAGTTCCAGCTCCTTGGCGGGGATAGAAAGGGAAATGGAGGAGCGGGCATGCAGGTGGAGAAAACAGGTGGCGGGAGCCATGACCTTAAGGTATCCGAACCATTCGTGGCGGGTGGGGGAGGAAGCAGCCCGTTTGGGAACGAGAACGGGAGCGGTGATGCCGTTGACCAGGAAGTTGCCCTGGGGCTGTCCGTTGGGGTACATGGGAATGAAGGGGTAGACGGTGTCCATGGCACCGATGTTGAAAGTGTTGTTCATGGTAATGAAATGATGTTTGTTCAATGGTTGCAACTACCATGAGAACAAGAATTACCAGTGTAAACACGCCGCGAACGTTATG
>NZ_JABDHQ010000044.1 GCF_018709685.1 Akkermansia muciniphila | reverse complement strand
ACTTTTTGGTGATCAGCGTAGCGCCTGCCGGAGTGGTGACGGTGGTGGTGAGTCCGTCCTCGCTATACCCCGTTCGGGTGATGCGTCCCAGCATGTCCGTGGAAGAAATCACCCGTCCCAGATCGTCGTACTCTGTACTCTCCACCGTGGTCATGGCCCCTATGTCGCGGCGCGTGGCAATCGTCCTTCCCGCCGCATCATAGCTGTAGGAAGTAATTGTTTCTGGAGTTGTTTCCGTTGCGGAGCGGATGGTTTCCGCCAGCTGCTTGGCCGAGTTATAGCCGTAGCTGGTGGTGATGCCGTCTTCGTCGGTTTCCCTCAACGGCCCGCAGCACATCCACTCAGTCGTGCTGAAGCGGCCGTTGCCCTTCGTCGTCTTGACGAGCCTCTGTTCGTCATCATATTCATAGTCCTCCGAGGCAATCAGCGACCAGCCTTCTCCAGTGTGAACGTATTGTTCTTTCCTAGCGGTGGTGCCGTTTTCAGCAATGTACTCTACGTTCCTGGTGCTTTGTCCGGGAACGATGCTTCCGCTGGCCTGCACGGTCTCCGTCACCTGGTGAATGGCCCCGTATTCCGCGGCTGCTTCATAATTATAAACGGTTTGCATACCGTCAATACCCTGGCTCATCTTCCTCT
>NZ_JABDHQ010000043.1 GCF_018709685.1 Akkermansia muciniphila | reverse complement strand
GGTGGAAGATGAGCCGGGGCATCAATGGCGTCCAGAGGGTTTACACCTATGAAGCAGCCGCGGAATACGGGGCCATCCACAAGGTGACGGAGACCGTGCAGGCCAGCGGAAGCATCGTTCCCGGACAAAGCACCAGGAACGTAGAGTACATTGCTGAAAACGGCACCACCGCCAGGAAAGAACAATACGTTCACACTGGAGAAGGCTGGTCGCTGATTGCCTCGGAGGACTATGAATATGATGACGAACAGAGGCTCGTCAAGACAACCAGGGGCAACGGCAGAACCAGTACGACGGAATGGATGTGCTGCGGGCCGCTCAGGGAAACCGACGAAGACGGCATCACCACCAGCTATGGGTACAACTCGGCCAAACAGCTGGTGGAAACCATCCGCTCAGCTACCGAGACTACGCCAGAAACAATTACTTCCTACAGCTATGATGCGGCGGGAAGGACGATTGCCACGCGCCGCGACATAGGGGCCATGACCACGGTGGAGAGTACAGAGTACGACGATCTGGGCCGGGTAGTTTCCTCTACAGATATACTTGGCCGAGTGACACGAACGGAATACAGCGAGGATCGCCTTACAACAACCATCACTACTCCTTCGGGAGCCACTCTGGTCACTAAAGAAC
>NZ_JABDHQ010000042.1 GCF_018709685.1 Akkermansia muciniphila | reverse complement strand
GGGATTCAATACCAAGGGGGGATTCATAACAACCAGGAATACCTACAATGAGAAAGGACTGCTCGTACACACCCAAAAGGAAGATTTGGCACCCACGGTCACCACTTACAGTGAACTGGGGCAAGCCATAAGACGAACTGTTCTATTGGACACTCTCCATTCGGAGGATACTTCAAAAAACAGGATATCGGAAAGTTCCTCCTGTTACCAGGTCCGAGAAGACGGTATCTACCAGGTGCAGACTTCCACGACCTATAATGCCGACGGTCTCCCCCTCATTCAAACCACGGAGAATATGGTTTCTCAGCTCAATCCGCTGTTGGAAAACAAATCCATCACCACAGACGTCTACGGACAACAGAGTGTGCAATGGACGGAGTATACTGCTCCAACCAAGCGCACCCAGTTCAGCCGGATTCCAACTTCGGAGATCACAGCCCAATCAGTCATCGTAGATGGATTTACAACAAACCAGACTGATCACGCCGGAATCCGTTCCTCACAACAGTTCTGCTGTACCTCTACACGGATGATTCTGGAAAAAACCGATGGTCGCGGCAATGTCGCTACTACAGAAACTGACCTTGCCGGACGTACTGTCAAAGTCACCGATCCTGCAGGCAACGTGACCACCACCAGCTACTTGTCCTGCTGTGACGCCGTGGCTTGCATCACCGATGCTTTGGGAGGCACGAC
>NZ_JABDHQ010000041.1 GCF_018709685.1 Akkermansia muciniphila | reverse complement strand
ATCTTGCCTCCCAAAGCATCGGTGATGCAGGCAGGATTGTCACAACAGGAGAGATAACTGGTTGCAGTACAATTTCCAGCTGGGTCAGTATTTTTGATTGTCCGTCCCGCCTCGTCCGTTTCCGTGATGGTGGTATTGCCGCGGCCATCGGTCTGCTTCTGTATCATTCCCGTAGAGGTGTAGAACCGTTCGTGTGTGTAATGAATGCCTGCCTGGTCGGTCTGGCTTATGGTAAACCCGTCTACGACAAGAGCCTCGGCTATAATATCCGAAGTGGGAATCCGGCTGAACTGAGTGCGCTTGGTTGGAGCAGTATACTCCGTCCATTGTACGCTCTGCTGACCATAGACATCCATGGTGACTGATTTGTTTTCCAGAATTGCACTGAACCTGGAAATCATATTCTCCGTGGTCTGGGTGAGAGGAAGGCCATCGGCATTATAGGTTGTGGAAGCCTGCACCTGGTAGACGCCGTCCTCCCGGAGCTGGTAACAGGAGGAACTTTCCGATATCCTGTTTCTGATGGTGTCATTGGGATGAAGTTCATCCAGCAGGACGGTCTGCTTCACGGCTTGCCCCAGCTCATTGTAGTCCGTGACGGTAGGAGCAAGGTACTCCGTTTGAGAGCGGACGGATTGCCCCTTGCCGTTGTATAAGTTCCTGGTGACGATAAAGCTG
>NZ_JABDHQ010000040.1 GCF_018709685.1 Akkermansia muciniphila | reverse complement strand
CGCGGAGGGCCGCGGAGGCGTCCTGGCCTTCTCTTCTGGTGGAGGAATCCCAAACGTTGGCCCACAGGTAGAGCTGGTTCCAGGAGCCGATCGGGCGGTTCTGCTCGGTCGGGCTCCCGTCCTCCGACGTGTACGGACGCAGACCGACGTCCGAGGTCTCACCCCGGAATTCCCCAGGCAGTTTTTCCTGGGAGAACATGATATTCAAGTCCTTCTTCAATCCACCGAATTTAGAATTCGATTTTTCATGTAAATACAATAATATGAGATTTTAAGAGCTGTATTTCCTGAAAATGTATAATTCCCGGTTTCTCCTTTCTCCATGGCGCTCCTCCCTCCATTTACCGTGTCCCCGGCATGCTTGGGTTGAACCAATTTTGAGCTTGCATGCACTAGCCCTTTTTTGTATTGACTAGAGTTAAGAATTGGCTCTTTGCATCTTCGTGACAGTGGGGATTATCTCCTCAAACTTGAGCGGAAAAGTGCACGCCGGAATACACTATTTCTCATGAAGACTAAACTTTTCACCAAACGTCCTATCAGGCATGTCAGCAAGGGTTTTGCCCTGATTGCCACCATCACCCTGATGATGCTTCTGGCCCTCCTCAGCGTTGGCCTTCTTACCATTGCGTCCTCACAGGTCCGCATTTCCGAGAAGCAGCTTTTCGCCGCGGAAGCCAAATCCCTAGCCAAGCTTTCTCTGGAAGTGGCCCTGGGCCAGCTCCAGTGTGAGCTGGGGCCT
>NZ_JABDHQ010000004.1 GCF_018709685.1 Akkermansia muciniphila | reverse complement strand
GAAGGGGGAAGGTGAGTCCATAAAGTTCATCCTGTCCATTCCGTCCACTGCTCCACTCTGAACTCTCAACATTTCTCTCTTGAAAGGAGGACTTCCCTTTTCCGGCGGATTAAAAATCCGCGATTGATGCCGGAAACCGCCAATATACCAGAGCAGTGATGCCTGGATGTTCATACTGTACCGTATAACACGATTCCGGCAGGAAAATACAGACCAGATTTTAGCAAAAACTGTCTCCTCCGGGAATGCGCAACACATACGTATTCAACGTTTAATGTTGACGGCGGATTTTTAATTCGATAGTAGTGATAAAAAGGCCTCTGTCTAGGATTAACAGGGTTTTTGTTTTCAACATACATCACTATTATGAAGCTGCATCTTCCCCTTGGCTTGCTTTCCGCCGTTCTTTCATGCATGGCTGCCGTTTTCTCTCCGCATGCTGTTGCGGAAACCTATACATGGCTGGGAGGAACGGTGGACGTTCATTTGAATACCAACTGGACTCCGGATTACGGCGGCGGCAATAACTGGTCGGCAATATGGGCCAATGCGGCGGTAAACACCATGCGTTTTGATACGGCCAGCATGACGGGAACGAATAAAGCGCTTCAGGCTTCCTTCAATACGCTTTCACTTGGGGGAATAACCGTTACGGATGGTTCCGATGGATTCAGCGTTTCCAAAAGCAACGGTTCCAACCGCACCGTTAATTTGCGCGATGGAGGAGAGGGATATACCCTGTTTGACATAGGCGGGGATTTTTCCCTGGGAGTTGCCGCCCAGGCATGGAACGGAATAGTTTTAAACTCCAGCGCCCTGTTCAAAATTGCTACCGGCAAGACCATGAACATTTACGGCGCTTTGGGGACGGCCGGAGCAGATGCCAAGACAATGACCGTGGGTGCGGACGGACTTGCGGGCACCCTCATCCTGAATACGGCGGCCCAGGCCTCCATGACGGCGGATTGGGCTATTTCCAATGGTGCGACCGTTCAGTTGAACAATGCCACGGCTTTGGGTTCCGGCGCGGTAAGCCTGAATGGGGGCAATTTGACGGCCCAGCACGACGCTACCTACAATAATGTGCTGACCGTGAGCGGTTCATCCGGCATGACCGTGAATGCAGCCACGCAGTTTTCCAATGTAAGCCTTTCCAACGCCGCCGCCCTGAACATGAATTCCGGAACGCTTGCAATTGCGAGTGGAGGAAGTCTGTCCCTGGGGGCCTCGGGAACCATTACGGGCAATCTGACGCTGGGAAACTCGTCTCTTCTGAATTTCTCCGCCCTCCCGGCTTCCGGCGCGTACCTGCTGAATGTAACCGGAACGCTGACGGTGAACAGTGAATTGCTTCTGGGGCAGGGAACGATAGAAGGCGTGGCCTGGACGGAGGGTTCCCATGACCTGATCAATGCGGGCTCCATCACCGGAGTTCCGGCCAGTTCCTTTGTTCTGGGAGATAATCTTCTGGGTTCATGGAGCACGCAGAACGGCAAGCTTACCCTGGTGGTGGAGCAGGTGGCTTTGCTTGAGTGGAAGGGCGGTGATGGAATCTGGTCCGCTACTGCTCCGGCCTCTTCCCCGTGGAAGAACGACAGCGTGTACAATAATAATTCCGGAGTCGTCATGGGAGACATTGACGGCAACGCCCTGCAGACGGTGACCATTGACGGCGCCGTCTCTCCCACGATTATTATGGTGCAGGCGAATACGACGGATTACGTATGGAATGCCGCGGAAGGCGGCGGGGCCCTGGAAGGCAACAGTAATCTGGAAAAGACCGGCAACGCCAAACTGACCATTAATACGGCCAATACCAACTATACCGGAAAAGTGATCCTTGGTGCCGGAACGCTTGAAATAGGCGATGACGCCGCTCTTGGAGCCGGCAGCCTGGCGTTTGACGGAGGTACCCTCCAGTATGGGACAGGCGTAACTGCGGATATTTCCGGACAGATTTCCGCCGCGAGCAAGAGCTCAATCAAGGTGGACACCAACGGAAATGCCGTAACATGGGCTTCCGTGGATAATTATAAAGCGCTGGCCATGGAAAAATCCGGAGACGGCACGTTGACGCTGGGCGCCGCCGTATATGCGGGTGCGCTGACGGTGGACGGAGGCTCCGTATCCATTACCTCTGAAAATGTTCAAACGAGGTTTTCCGCGGGAGTCTCGGTAAGTGCGGATGCGACCCTTGCCATTTCCAGCACTATCAACGGAATGTCAGCCGGGAACAGCGCTAACATCGTCATCAACGGCATGAGCGGAGCGGGCCGGATTGAGCTGGACAACCAGGCGGCCAAATCCCGTTTTTACATTTCCGGAGACAATTCCTCCTTTACTGGGGAACTGGTTGCCTCCGGATTGAACAATGATCCGGGCAATACGAATGATGCCCGCGACATCCAGTTTGCCACCGCTGCCAGCATGGGGAGGGGTACGGTAACCCTGAACGGACGCGGTTTCTGGCTGGAGGCTGCCAACACGGCGGATACCGCCGCCATGGCAACGATCAATGTGCTGGAGAAAGGAACCTACCTGAATGGAGGGAGCGGCAATTCCTATTATTTTGGCGGAGCGTTCACCGGAAGCGGGGAGATTACCACGGCCATGGGCGGGGCCAGCGCGTTTGGCTATCTCCTGGGAGATATGACCGGATTTACAGGAAGCTTTAATCACAGCAATACCAATAGCGTCTACACCTGGGTATTCGGCAACGGAACTGCTGCCACCCTGAATGACGGGAAACTTTTTGGAGAAGGCGCGATGCTGAAAGGTTCCAGCGGCACGGCCCAGTATAAGTTCTCCTACACGAATGACCTCGTTCTGATGAACGCCACCGTAGGCGCGGAAGGCGCCCTGAACGCCGGAGTGGAACAGGCGGGAACCGGAACGCTGGTGCTGACGCAGGACAATACCGCTACGGGGACGCTTGCCATTACCAGCGGCACGGTTCAGTTGGGCAATGGAGAGGCCACAGGCTCATGGGCCGGGCAGATCACCGGGGCAGGGACTCTGGTGGTGAACAGGGCCGGCGGCTCTCCGGTCCTGGAACTGAATGCCGCCAACGATTACCAGGGGGGAACTACCCTGAACGGCGGCACGGTGAAGACGCTGGGCGCCGGTTCCCTGGGGACCGGGAATGTTTCCGTGAACGGCGGTTCCGTTCTGGACATGAACAACCAGGCGATTGCCAACAATGTCACCATTACCAAGGGTGGTTTGCAGAATGCCGGAGCGTACGCCACTGCCGGCGGAGTAACCGTGAACGCGGAGGCCAATTCCGGGGATATTAACCTGGGCGGCCTGTCCGGTGACAAGGTGGGCGGCATTAATACCACCACGGCGGGAACGGCCATTACCGGGCTGGCAGGGAACCTGACGCTGACGGGGAATAATTCCCTGCATGTGGCGGCGAACAATACCACGTATGCCGCCGACGGGGACCAGAAGAGCCTGCTCCAGTTCAATGACACGGCCACGGGCACCGTTTCCTTCGGCGGGGACGCTTCAGACCTCACGCTGCACCTGGACATTGATACGGATATCCTGATCGCCATGCGCGAGATGGAATCCGTAGGCATTCTGCTGACCGACGGAACGATTTCCGGCCTGCCTTCCAGCGACCTGGTTGCGTGGCTCAACCAGCACCTTACGTTCAATGCCACGCTGGAAAGCCTGGGATTCGGCATTAAGGGCGTGGAGGGCGGCAGCATCATCATTTCCGGCAGGACGGACCAGATTTACATTGCGTCCGTGGACGGCTCCACCGTCACGGAGATTCCTGCCCTGAATTCCTATGCCCAGGTAATCGTGGACACGAACCTGACCCTGAACTTTGACGTGCCTGCGGCTAATACGGACAAGACCGTCATCCGCCATCTTTCCTCCGGCACCAATACCACGGGCAACCTGGTGGTCAATGCCACGGGGGACGGTTCCCTGGATATTGAACTGGCGAACGATCTGGACAATTCCGTCTTCAACGGCAGCCTGACCGTCAACGGAGACGGCGTGGACCTGATCAAGACGGGAGAAAAGACGCTGGTGCTTAATGGGAATGTCAACACCTCCAATGCGGTGGTTGCCCGGGAAGGCACGCTGGCCCTGAACGGGAGCGCCAACAATATCGGCACGCTGACGCTGGGCTCCGCCTCTGCGGATGAAGCCGCCCGCGTCGTGATCGGCGGGACAACGACGGCCACCCTGGCGGATGAAGCGGAGGGCGGGACCCTGCAAATCGCTGCGGGCGGAACGCTCAAGACGGCCGGGGATTCCACCCTGGACCAGGCGACCACCATTTCCGGAACGGGGCGCCTGAATGTTCAGGAAGGTTCCAGCCTTGCCATGGCGGGGGAAGCCGGCCTGACCGGAACCTCCGTGACGCTGAACGGAACGCTGAGCCTGTCCGGGACCGGGGAGAAGTCCATTCTGGCCCTCTCCGGCGCCGGAACGCTGGCGCTGAACGGCAACACTTTGTCCATCACCTCCGCATCTGCCGTGAACGGCTCGTTCTCCGGCACACTGGATGGAGAAGGAAGCATTGACGTTTCCGGCAAGGTGACCCAGGTAATGCAGGCCGGAAGCGCCACGTATGACCTGGGTGTGAGCGGAGGCGCCACGCTGGTGCTGAAAGGCACGGCGGCTTCCCCCACGCTGGATTACCGGAATGTTACGGTGGGTTCCTCCGGGACCCTGCGCATTGAGGCTGCCGGCAACGGAGCCGGGGATTACAATACTGCCTTGAATGCGGGGAGCGTTGATTTCCGGAGCGGCTCCATGACGGAGTTCGTTTACAACCTGAGCCAGGCGGACCCCTTCGGCTCCGCCATGCTGACGGCGGATTCCATCACCATCGGGGATGGGGCCAAATTCACGCTTGCCAACATGGCCGGCAACACGGGTCTGGGAACGTATGAAAACCTGGACGGCGTAGTGCTGATGACGGCGGGCGCCATTGACGGCCTGGCGGACGGAGAATCCATGTCCGTGGGCACTTCCGGGCTTTTTGCCGTATATTACAAGGATGCGACCATGGCCCGGGAAGGCAATAACATCGTGTTGAATGCCACGGTGCAGCAGGATAATATTTTTACTCCCGCGGCGGGTTCCCATAACTCTGCGGCCGGCTCCCAGCTATTGTGGGAGGCCAGGAGCAATTTGGACGCCACTTCCCAGCTGGGGCAGGTGATGAATGCCATCAGCACCATGATTACGGGGGATAATCCTGATCTGTCCGGTGCGTCCAGGGCGCTGGCCGCCGTAGCGGGCAGTACGGTCAACGCTCTGGGAACGGCCCAGAAGGACGCCCTGCGCGACCAGATGGGCTGGATCAGGAACCGCACCACCCTCATGGGCGTCAACCCGGCCTACATCAACGAAGACCTCCCCTACTTCCACATGTGGATGGAAGGAACGGGCTCCTACAGCAAGCTGGACACCAAGGGGGATGAAAGCGGCTACCAGCTCACCACCTGGGGCGGAACGGTCGGCATGGACGTGGACCTCAGCGACCACTTCACCATGGGGGCGGCCTTCACGGCCAACTACGGCGACCTGACGGCCAGCGCGGCGGACACGGCTGACGGCCACCTGGACAGCTACTACGCCAACCTCTTCGGACGCTACCAGAGCAAGAGATGGGCCCACACGCTCATCCTGACGGGCGGGTGGAACGACGCCAGGCTCAACCGGACGGTCAACTACGGAGAAGGCAGCTACAGCACGCAGGGCAGCACCAACGGGTGGGGCTTTGGAGCGATGTACGAACTCACCTACGACGTCTACCTCAATGAAGACAAGAGCAGCATCCTGCAGCCTTTGGCCAACGTCTCGGTGGTAACCACCCGTATGGACGGTTACACGGAAACGGGAGCCGGAAATGCGGGGCTGAATGTAGGCAAGCAGGAATGGACGACGGGAACGGTGGCGCTTGGCGGCCGCTGGATGGGGCTGGCGGGCAGCAACCTCTTCGGACGCGAGGCGCTGGTGGAATTCCGAGCCAACGTGGCCCAGGACATGGGAGACCGCCGCGGCGAGACGGGCGTGGGCTTCCTGGCCAACCCCGGCTACACGCAAACGGTGAGGGGTGCCAAGGTAGGAACGACCGCGCTTCAAATCGGAGCGGGGCTCAGTGTGCCTGTGGGAACACAGGGAACGGTGTTTGTCAACGGCAACGCGGACTTCCGGGACGGAGTCAACTCAGTGAACGGAAGCGTGGGCTACCGCTATGACTTTTAAGGAGAGTTGAAGTTTTAGAGTGGAGAGTGGAGCGGAGAGGCACCGCTCTCCATCCCTCCAGGGCCGTTCCGGGGTTATCCGGAACGGCCCTGTTGCGTTGATGAAGGGGTTTCTCCCGGAGAAGGAAGACGGAATGGACCAAGTGGACTTCATGGACGGAATAAAAGAGAAAAGGTGTTCATTTTGTCCATCAAGTCTATTCTGTCAACTATTTCCCCGGCTCAACTCTCAAACCTCAACTCTCCTCACTAGAGGCTCTTGGTCAAATATGGGCGCTGCTGTTTGCTGTTTTCCATTCCAGCACCACTTCCGCGCGCAGTTCGTCTCCCTGCATGAGGTGGTGGCAGGTGGTAGATTCCTGGCGGAACAGCAGGGATTTCATGGATTCTCCCGCATGGGTTTCCTTCTTGAAATGGAGGTGCATGCCCGTTAATTCGTGTTCCTCCTGCCAGGAGCCCGGGAGGTCTTCCAGAGCCCAGACCAGGTAGGCCGCATTGTTGATGTGGCGGTTGAAGTCCGTATCACGGCGTTCAGCCGTCCATTCCCGTATTTCCGGCTGAAGCCCGGACGTATCCACGGAAACCGGGGCGACGGTTTTTTTGCACGGCGTATCAGGGAAGGCATTAATGTGCCTGTTCAATGGCACCGGGCGTCTGCGGCGCACGTCAATGACCGCCCACAGGCAGCTCGCCGTGATGAGGCTGTTTCCCTGGGCGTCCCTTATTTCCAGATTGCGGCGGGCCAGCAGGGGCGTTTCCTGTGCGGTCCAGGTGCGGAGCTCCACCGTTTCCTTCCATCCGGGGCGGCGGCTGATGGCCGCATCCAGGCGCACTTCCACCCACGCCAGCCCGCGGGACATCACGAAGTCATAACCGAAGCCAAGGGAAGAGGCGTGGGCTTCCGCTATTTCCTGGAACCAGTGCAGAACCGTTTCCGGCTTCATCAGGCCGTCCGCCCCGCATTCATAACTGCGGACGGCGGCTTGAGTGGAATAAATTCCCTGGGCGGCGGCGTGTTCCATAACGCCTTATTTTAACTGAACCGTTTTCCGTAACCAGCCAAAAACGGGTAATGGGGCACCGGGCATGCCGGAGTTACGGGCTTGCATAAGAACAGAGCCCGGAATTTCCGGATGGTTTTTCTGGAGCACTATAGAATGCTCCGGAAGTAGGCGATAGTTTTTTCAAGGCCTTTTTCCAGGGGAATGCCCGGCTTCCAGCCAAGCTTTTCACCTGCCAGCCGGATATCCGGCTTACGCTGGGCCGGGTCGTCCTGCGGCAGGGGGCAGAAAACCGTTTTGGACGTGGACCTTGTCATTTCAATGACTTTCTCCGCCAGTTCAAGCATGGTGAATTCGCCCGGATTACCCAGGTTGACGGGGCCTGGGAAGCCTTCCGTATTCATCATGCGGACCATGCCTTCCACCAAGTCGTCCACGTACTGGAAACTGCGGGTCTGCCTGCCCGTTCCGTAAATGGTGATGTCCTCACCCTTCAGCGCCTGAACGATGAAGTTGGAGACCACGCGGCCGTCGCCAGGGTTCATGCGCGGGCCGTAGGTGTTGAAAATGCGGATGATGCGGACGTCCACCCCATGCGTCCGGTGGTAGTCCATGAACAGGGTTTCCGCGCATCTTTTGCCTTCGTCATAGCAGGAGCGCACGCCGATGGGATTTACGTTGCCCCAGTACGTTTCCGGCTGGGGATGAACGGCGGGGTCTCCGTACACCTCGCTGGTGGACGCCTGGAGGATTCTGGCCTTGCAGCGTTTGGCGAGGCCCAGCATGTTCAGGGCGCCCAGCACGGAGGTTTTAACGGTGTGGACGGGGTCAAACTGGTAGTGGGGGGGGGAAGCGGGGCATGCCAGATTGTAGATTTCATCCACTTCCATCATGCAGGGAACGGTGACGTCGTGGCGGATTAATTCAAATCCGGGGTGGTTCATCAGGTGCAGCACGTTTTGCTTGCTGCCCGTGAAGAAGTTGTCCATGCAGATGACTTCATGGCCTTCTTTCAGCAGCCGTTCGCTGAGGTGGGAGCCGATGAAGCCGGCGCCTCCGGTGATTAAAATCCTTTTACTCATGATAGCATGTCCATGCGTTTTTTACGCTCCGCCGTGCCGGGATGGAGGCGGATATTCCTGTCAGGAACGGGAGCTTTGTCCCGCCGTGCGCTGTAATTTAATGTCACATATCGGTCATATGAAGGCAAGCGCATAGCGGGATGCAGAGGATTTTCCGGGATGGAATGGCAAAGGGAGAAAGAATCCTGCCGTGAAGAGAGAAAAGTCTCCGCCGCATTCCATCCAATCGCCAGGCGAATTCCCTCTTCTTATAAAAACGCCTCCGCTCCCATCCGGCCGTTTTCCGTTCATGCCGCGGGAAATGTCTTTCCACCGTGTCCTTTGATGGCCGCGCTGCCGGGAGCAAGGGCCTCCCGTCCCTTGTAAGAAGAGTCCTTCCGCTTCAAGTATGATGGAATAGCCTGTTTCCGGCAAAGCTCTTCCGGGGAATCTCCCTTGCGGGAAAAAGCAGGGTTACTCTTTAAAAAATCATGATTTGGGAATGGTCAGCAGGAAGCTGGCGCCGCCCAGGGTGCCGAATTCCAGTTTCAGGTCTCCGCCCAGGGAGCGGGCGGTGTCCTTGGCCAGCGCCAGCCCCAGGCCTACGCCGGGTTTCCGGCTGTTGGTGGCGTCCCTCGTTCTCCGGAAGGGCTTGAAGACCAGCTTGCGGTTTTTCGGAGAGATGCCCGGGCCATTATCCCGGAAGCGGATGACGATGTTGTGACGGTCGGCATGGACGGTGAGCTGGACTTTCGCGTTTTCCCCCTTGGCATATTTAATGGCGTTGGAGGTCAGGTTGTCCATGATCTGTTCCACGGAAACGGCGTCCGTATGAATGGGGAGGATGCGGATGGGCTGGGCCAGGGCGAAGGAGAAGCTGATGCCGGCCTCCCGGAGGCGGCGTTCTATCTTCTCCGCAATGGGTTCAAAAAGCTCCTGGCAGGTGAGGGTGTCCCGCGTGCGGCGGATGGCGTTGCGCTGGAGCTTGGAGTACGCCAGCACGTTGTCAATCAGGTGTTCCAGGCGGCGGCATTCCCGCTGCATGTTGGCATAGTATTCCGGTTTTTTCTGTTCCGGGACCATGCCGTCTTCTAGCATTTCCGTGTACAGGGAAAAGGAGGTGAGGGGCGTTCTGAGTTCATGGGTAACGGCGGAGACGAAGTCCCCGCGGCGCTGTTCCAGGCGGAAGGTGCCCAGCATGAGCCAGATGACCCCTGCCGCGCCCAGCAGCACCATGCTCCAGATGAGCGTGAGCGTCCAGGTCAGCATTTTCTTGTGGTCCTGCAAGGGAACGGCTCCGGTGTCCCCGGGCTGGAAGACCAGAGGAGCGTTGGCAAAGCGGAGCGTGCCCGGCTGCCGCGCTTCTTCCGGAGCCGGGGCGGCGGGGTCAAAGGTGGACAGCCGGCTATGGGGCAGCAGCTCCGTGACCTGGGCGGGCAGCCGCCTGTTCAGGCTGTCCATGTTCATCAGGGCTCCCTGCAGGTATACGCCGCGGCTGGTATGCACCTGGCGCAGGATGTAAAAGTTCCCCTCATCTTCCACGGGAACGAAGGAGGTGACGGTTTCCACCTGGGCGGGCGTTCCTGCTTCCGCTGGCTCCGGTTCCGGGGATTCATGCAGGATTTCATTCCGGATGTCAGACCACAGGTTGCCGGTGGACGGCACGGAGGTGAGGGCGGATACCTTGGCGTTCAGGCGTTTGTAAAGGTCTTTCTGCCTGTTCAGCCGTTCGGCAAGCTGCGGGGCTAGCGCGGGGCCGCTTACATGGCCGGAGGGGGAAATCTGGAGGTAGGCCGTAACGTAGTCCGGCAGATAGGAGGTGAGGTTGGATCCCCGGGCGGCTTCCCCCGCTTCCGGCATGCCCATGCGCTGGTCATAGGGGCGCTTGTAGGCGTAGAAGGGCTGGTATTCAAAGTAGCCGCGCGCCTGTTCAAAGGTGATGAAAGAGGTCAGCAGGCGGTCCATTTCCAGCTTGGCTTCATGGGCCAGGGCCTCCACCTTGATGTTCTGTTCGGAATGGCCCGTTTCATCCGCCTGCACCAGCAGGACGCGGGTGAGCCATCCCAGCGTGCCGATGACCAGCAGCAGGCTGATTGCCAGCAGAATGATGCGTATGCGCCGGTTCACGGGTCAGGAGACGAAGGATGAATTCCAGCGGTAGCCCTGGCTTCTGAGCGTTTCCAGCGGTGCGGCGCCTGTGGCTCCCAGCTTGTCCCGCAGGCGCATGACGGTCATTTCCACGGAGCGCGTGTCCGTCAGCCGCGGGTCCACGTCCCAGACGCGCCGGAGCAGTTCGTCCCGCGTGATGACGCGGTTGGGGTGGGTGGCCATGTAGGTGAGGAATTCGAATTCACGGGCAGTCAGGGAGGTTTCCTTTCCATCTTCAAAGGTAAGCACCCGGTTGGCGCTGTCCAGGGAAGCTCCTGGAATGCGGATTTCCCGAAGCTGGCGGGGCCGTTCCGGAGACCTGCGCAGCACGGCTTCAATGCGGGCCAGCAGTTCCCGGATGCTGAACGGTTTGACGATGTAGTCGTCCGCTCCCAGCTTGAGCCCCTGCACGCGGTCTTCCTCTTCTCCGCGGGCCGTCAGCATGATGGCGGGCGTGCCGGGGCGCTCCGCAGACATGACCTGGAGTACCTGGAAGCCGTCCGCTCCCGGCATGGCTACGTCCAGCAGGGCCAGGTCAAAGTTGCGTTCCCGCACGGCGCGGATGGCGGCCAGGCCTTCCTCCACCGCCAGCACTTCATAGCCGGAGGCGGCCAGCACGTCCGTCAGGGCATGCCGGATGCTGTCGTCATCCTCCGCAATCAGAATGGTATATGCTGAATCACTCATTGTTTGATTCTATAAAACCACAATGATTCCCCTTTTGTATAGGGAAACCTGCGCCCTTTCAGTAACAATGCCATAACAGGGCCGTTCCGGGCCGGAGGTTTTTCCGGTGCGGGCCGTTTCAGTTCTGCTGCATCGGCTGGAACGGAGCCGGAAGACTGCCGGAGGGAATTTCTATGGCTTCCATGGGGCCGGGGACGATGCCTTCAAAGAATGGCGTGCCCTTGTAAGTGAGGATGATTTTTTCATGAACCATGCCTCCCGTGGTCTGGCGCAGGAAGTCCGTGTTCCGGAAAACGAGAAGGGTTTTCCCGTTTTCACCGGCTACCGGGCGGCACTGGAAGCTTCCCAGCGGGGTTCCGTCCGCGGTGGTCATTTGCACGGGCAGTACATAGGCTTCCGAGAAGGTGGGGGCGTAAACGCCCCAGAAGGAGGTGAGCCCCATGACGACGACGATTACGATGCCGACAATGATTTTCGTGGAGGTGGACATGCGGAGAGTTGTTGTCCTGAACCGCACGTCCGCCTCCTGTGCGGAAGCCGTGCGGCGTCAGCGTTGTTGTTTAAGCCATTCGGCCGCCTGGGGGGCATAATACGTAAGGATCATGTCCGCCCCGGCGCGCCGGATGGAAGTTAGAGTCTCCAGAACGGTTTCTCGTTCATCCAGCCAGCCGGAGGACACGGCGGACTTAATCATCAGATATTCTCCGCTAACGTGGTAGGCGGCTACGGGGAGCGTGACATGTTTCCGCATGGCGGCCATGACGTCCAGGTACAGCGTGGCGGGCTTCACCATCAGGATGTCGGCGCCTTCCGCTTCATCCAGCTGCGCTTCCCGCAGGGCCTCCCGGATGTTGCCGGGGTCCATCTGGTACGTTTTCTTGTCCCCCTCCTTCGGTTCGCTTTCCAGAGCGCCGCGGAACGGCCCGTACAGGGCGCTGGCGTATTTGGCGGTATAAGCCATGATGGAGACGTCATCCAGGGCTTCAGAGTCCAGCGTGGCGCGTATGGCGGCCACGCGGCCGTCCATCATGTCGCTGGGGGAGACGATGTCCGCCCCGGCGTCCGCATGGCACAAGGCCTGGCGGCAGAGAACCTCCACGGAGTCGTCATTAAGGATTTCCATGGTGCCGTCGGAGCGGAATTCCACCAGGCCGTCATGGCCGTCTGAATTGTAGGGGTCCAGCGCCACATCCGTCATGACGGTGATGCCGGGCACTTCGCTCTTGAGCGCGTAAATAGTGCGCGGAATGAGTCCGTCCGGGTTGCAGGCCTCGCAGGCGTCCGGGGTTTTCTTCCCGTCCGGAATGGCCGGGAAAAGGTCCAGCGTGCGGATGCCCAGGTCCATCAGGCGCTTGGCTTCCTCCACCAGTCCCTTGACGCTCCAGCGCGTGCAGCCGGGCAGGGAGGTGATGGGCTGGTTGGCGGACCCTTCATGGACAAAGACCGGGTAAATGAGGTGCTCCGGGGAGAGTGAGGTTTCCCGGATGAGGCCCCGGATGTTGGCGGATTTTCTGTTGCGGCGCGGCCGTATCGGTAGATTCATCATGGTATGGTAAGAAAAAGGATTGTTTGCATGCGGGATATTCCGGAGCCTGTTCCTAGGATTGCTTTGGTTCGTCCAGTTCCAGCGGCTGCTCCGTGTCCGCTCCGGTGATCATCCATCCGCTGTCCGTTTTGGTAAAATACAGGTTGTTGACGGAGAATCCGTTTTTGGGAGCAGGCCTGACGCCGATGGTGGCCTTGACGGCGGGGCTTCCGTCCCTGGTGACGGGAACGTATGCCGCCTTGATGACGGGGACGCTTTTTTCGTTCACCTCGGTGCGTGGGGCGGGAATCCGGTTCATGACCGTTTTCAACTGGGAGAGCGCATCTTCAAATTCCTTCACGGAGGCGAATTTGGCCGGGGCCAGCATGCGTACCATGGTCAGGCTGTCCCGGTTGGCCAGGGCGCGTCCGGCGGCGGTTACGGCTTCTTCCGGCGTGGGGAAGGCCAGGGAAGGATAAGTCTGGTGGAAGTCCGCGATGATGCGGGCGGTGGTGGATTCATCCGCTTTAAGGTTCCATGAGGTGAACGCGTCCGTCAGGTACATCTTGAAGACGGGGAAGCCGTCCGTGGGGTCCTTGATTTTTTCCAGGGCGTAGCGGTAGATGAGAGCGGGCTTGTCCATGTCCGGCATGCTCATGCGCGGCGGCAGAATGGTCATGGCCGCAATGCTGTGGATGTCCTTGCCGTTCTTCTTCGCGTTATTCTTATTGGCGGCTTCCTGTTCGTCCTCATCCGTTTTGTTCGGGTCTGTCTGGTCGTCCGGATGGGGCCGGAGAGGAACCAGGATGGTGTTCGGGAAAGCCATGAAACTGAGGTTGGTGGGCTGGATATAGCGGTTCTCCTCATTTCTGTCCTGAAGGCGCATGGCCTTGACCACCGGGGTGAGCCGTGCGCTCTGGGTGATGGCGGATTCCATGTAGTACGGGGAAACCAGCAGGGCCGCGATGCGGGCCGGGTCATCCCCCTTCACGGTCCGGATAAGCAGGCTCTTGATCTCATCATCGGATTTTCCCTTCACGGCTTCCACCCGGAAGCGCTTGATGTGCTCCAGGGCTCCCTTGACGGCGGCCACGGAGTATTGATGGGCCAGTCCGAATATCTTTTTCTTGGCTTCCGCGGATATTTTTTTCGCTTCCTGCCGGATACCTTCGTCAAAGGGAAGGAACGTGTTGTCAAAACTTCCGGGAGTCAGGGAGGCTTTCCACTGGCCGCCCTTTTTCACCAGGGCCACGGCGGTGGCGGCATAGACATACGGGTTGGTCCTGTCCGGCAGCATGATGTAGGCCATGGCCAGGTCTCCCTGGGTGATGATGGAGGCTTCGTCCACAAAAGGGGGGCGTTCCGGAGCGGCTGCGGTTACATAAGCCTGGACCGCCGCCATGCGGGAAAGGATGCTCTTCAGCTTGAGCGGTCCCACAAAGGGGGAGGTGGCGGGGAGGGATTTGTACGGTTCATTTTTCCAGTCCGTTTTTTCCTGAAGGGCGCGGAGCAGCAGTTTGGCCGCATTAAACGGCGTGCTCTGGTCCGGCAGGGGGCCGGCGTCCGGAGCCTTGTTTTCCGCGGGCCGGTCCATGCTGACCGGGAAGCGGACAGGCGGGGAGCCGGGCGGCGGCTGGTCGCCCCGGGAGAGGCCGCAGGGCAGGCAGAGGCAGAGAAGGGAGAGGGGAAGGATGTTCATAACCGCTAGGCGCCACTATGGCATAAAGGGGCGCGGGTGTAAATCATTCGTTGGGAGTCCCGCCGCGTCCTTGCAGTGGAAATTTGCCACCCTCTGAAAGGACAGTGAGAGGGATACGGAATGATGCCCTCGCAGGAAAGGGCTGCCGGGGCCGGGCAACGGAATGCGGCAGCGGCCTTTTTCCTGCATTTTCCGCCGCCCCATGCCTTGATTTTTTGGAGAGAGGGGGTTTTTGCATTTGCCAACAGTGCCTAAGGGAGGTTAACTAATGCGCGTATGTCCGAACACAAGGAAAGAAAGACTCTTGAAGAACGCCATCAGATGTCTGATCTGGAACGGCTGCGCCACTCCTGCGCGCACGTTCTGGCTACGGCCATTTGCCGCCTCTGGCCGGACGCCCAGCTTGCCGGCGGTCCTGCCGTGGATAACGGTTTTTATTACGATGTGGAACTGGACCACCGCATCAGCACAGAAGATTTTGAGCGCATTGAGGCGGAAATGAAGAAGGTGGTGAAGGAAAACCAGCCTTTCCAGAAGGAAATCATCTCCCGTGCGGAGGCCATGAAGATGGCTGAATCCGGGGAACTGGGCGCCCTGGGGCCCCGCAGCGAGCCTTCCCGCTTCAAGATTGACCTGCTGAACGACATCCCGGAAGACGAGGAGATTTCCCTGTTCCGCAACGGTGATTTTACGGACCTGTGCGCCGGACCCCACGTTGGCCGCACGGGGAACTGCAAGGCGTTCAAGGTCATGAGCGTGGCGAGCGCCTTCTACAAGGGGGACAAGAACCGCCCCATGCTCCAGCGCATTTACGGCACCTGCTTCCCGAACCGCACCCAGCTTGACGAACATCTGGAACGGCTGGAGGAAGCGCGCCGCCGGGACCACCGCAAGCTGGGCCGTGAACTGGGCCTGTTCTGCATTGACGAGGCCGTGGGCCAGGGCCTGATTCTCTGGAAGCCCAAGGGCGCCCTCATCCGCCGCTCCCTTCAGGATTTCATCACGCAGGAGCTGGACAAGCTGGGTTATTCCCAGGTGTACACGCCCAACATCGGCAAGCTGGACCTGTACCGCACCTCCGGCCACTTCCCGTATTACCAGGAAAGCCAGTACGCCCCCATCCCGGAGCGTGACGCCATGGAAAAGCTCAGCCAGGAAGGCGCTTCCTGCGCGGAACTGTTCAACGGTCTGGCAACCGGCACTATTGAGGGCTACATGCTCAAGCCGATGAACTGCCCGCACCACATCAAGATTTACGCGAATGACGCCCATTCCTACCGGGACCTTCCCGTGAGGCTGGCGGAATTCGGCACCGTGTACCGCTGGGAGCAGAGCGGGGAGCTGGGCGGCATGACGCGCGTGCGCGGCTTCACGCAGGACGACGCCCACATTTTCTGCACGCCGGACCAGCTGGCCGGGGAAATCCGCCAGTGCCTGGGCATCGTGAAAACCATCTTCGGCACCCTGGGTATGACGGACTACCGCGTGCGCCTCTCCATGCGCGACCCGGAAAGCGACAAGTACGTAGGTTCCCCGGAGAACTGGGACAAGGCGGAACAGGCTCTGCGGGAAGCCGCGGAATGGCTGGGCGCGGATTACAGCGAGGAAGCCGGGGAAGCCGCGTTCTACGGCCCCAAGATCGACTTCATCGTGCGTGACGCCATTGGCCGTGAATGGCAGCTTGGCACCGTGCAGGTGGACTACAACCTGCCGGAACGTTTTGACCTCCATTACACCGGAGCGGACAACAAGCCGCACCGCCCCGTCATGGTGCACCGCGCGCCCTTCGGCTCCATGGAGCGTTTCACGGGCCTGCTGATTGAACACTTTGAAGGGAAATTCCCCACCTGGCTTTCCCCGGAACAGGTGCGCGTGCTTCCCATCTCCGACAAGGTGATGGAGGTTGCCCGCGCGCACCGGGAAGCGCTGGCCGCCAGAGGCGTGCGCGTGACGGTGGATGAAACGCCGGACAAGATCGGCGCCAAGATCCGCAACGCCCGTCTGGACCGCGTTCCGTACATGCTGGTGCTGGGCCAGCGGGAGGCGGAGGAAGGCACCGTTTCCGTCCGCCACAGGGACAAGGAAGACCTGGGGCCGATGCCCTTTGAACAGTTTGCTGACATTGTGGTCAGGGAAATTGCGGAACGTCATATTTCCCCCATGATTTGAGTTGCCAAGTTATTTTATTTAGTTTAGTAGTATCCGGACGTGCCAATCAAGCCAACGAAGAATAATGACAATCGCCGCCGTGAGCGCGGAGATCAAACCCGTGTGAATGAACGCATTCGCGCTCCACGCGTGCGCGTGGTGACCGCCAATGGCGACCAGCTCGGGGTAATGAATACGCGCGACGCGCTGGAAAAGGCCAAAGCCGTTGGCCTGGACCTGGTGGAAGTAGCAGGCAATGCCGATCCGCCCGTGTGCCGCGTGGTGGACTATGGACGGTACAAGTACCAGCAGTCCAAGCTCCAGAAAAACAACAAGAGCCGCACGATCAGGCTCAAGGAAATCAAGCTCCGCATCGGGACGGACACGAACGATTACAACGTGAAGCTGGCCCGTACGGAAAGCTTCCTGGACCACGGGCATAAAGTCCGGTTCCAGCTCCGCTTCCGCGGTCGTGAAAACGCCCACCAGGAGCTTGGCTATGACGTGTTCAACAAGGTCATTGCGGACATGAAGACCATGGCGCAGGTGGACCAGCCTCCGCGCCTGGCCGGCAACACCATGCACATGGTGCTTTCCCCGCTCCCCGCCCAGCAGCGCGTGAAGAAATTCACCGCCCACCTGGATGCTGACTTTGATTCGGAAGATTCCGCCTTTGACGCGGAAGACGACGAATAAAGCGCCGTCCTCCTCTTTTTTCCAGGCTTTCCGCCCTTTCAAGGCGGAAAGCCTTTTTTACATCTGAATGCTTTTTCCCATGGCCTTTTCCTACCGTGACACCAAGGAATTCTCTCCGGCAGAACTGGAGGAGTTGTTTCTCTCCGTCCAGTGGGAGTCCGGACGGCATCCGGAACGCCTGGCGGAGGCTTTGCGCCATTACGGGGCCGTGTTTTCTGCCTGGGATGGCGACAGGCTGGCAGGACTGGCCGCCGCCATGGATGACGGGACCATGACGGCATATGTCCATTACCTGCTGGTGCATCCTCGGTACCAGGGGCGTGGAATCGGCAGCAGCCTGCTGGATTTATGCAAGAAGCATTATGCCGGGTACTTGTGCGTGGTGCTTACTTCCTACCGGGAAGGAATACCCTTTTATGAGCGCAACGGCTTTATCCCGGACAGGGCGCAGGAGGCCATGCGCTTCATTCCTCCCCCTTCCGGGGAAAAGCCTCTTTAACGGGCACGGAGCACAGACGGCACGGGGTTATGAAGTACGCTTGCGGAACGGCTGCATCCGGCACATGGTGGCGGTGCGCCAGAGCCATTCCAGGGGGCCGTACAGGAAATAGCTTAGCCACAGGCGGCAGGCCCAGGCTTGAAGCAGGAAGACGGCTACCGCCGCGCAGAGACAGGCCCACGGCCCCATGTCCTGCGCCAGACCGAGACCCCACCCGAAGAAGAGGAACGTGAATACCAGCGTTTGGGAGACGTAGCACGTCAGCGTGCATTTGCCGGCGCTGCTGAGCAGTCTGGAGGGCAGGGTAAGTCCGGGATGGATGAAGAGCAGGACGGCGGCGGAGACAAAGGCCGCGGCGTAGGCGAGGTTTTCCCATTGGACGAGAAGATGCCGCAGGTCCGCTCCCAGCGGGTAGTCCAGCCGGGTGGGGAGGAACAGCCGCGCGAGCAGAAGCGCCAGAAACAGCGTTCCGGAGATTCCCAGCATCCGCAGGAACAGGCGGCGTTTGTTGGCGGCGTCCACAAAGACATGCCATCTCCCCGCCAGCATCCCCAGGATGAAGAGGCCCAGCGTTTGCCAGATGCGGCCGCTGAGCAGGAGGAACTGCCATTTGCCTGTCTGTCCCTGCGTCAGGTTCCAGAGGGCGGCTTCACTCCAGCTCCCGTGTTCATACAGGAATTCCCGCGAAGGGCCTGCCGCCGGGGATGCGGGCTGGAACCAGCCGGAGGAATGGGGCCATATATCCGCCATCCCGGCGCGGGACAGCGTGTCCATGAAGGAGATGGGCTGCATCAGGCACAGCAGGCAGAGGATGACGAGAAGAGGCGTGCCGCGTTTATACAGGGCAACCAGGGCAAAGCCCAGCACGCCGAAGATGGTGAGGATGTCTCCGTCGTAAAAAAGGGTGTGCGCCAGCCCAAACAGAAACAGGAGCGCCAGACGCCACATGAAGCGTTTCCGGAAGTCGACGCCCTTCTGTTCCTGCCTGTCCAGCTGGATGAAGAAGCTGAGGCCGAATAGGAAGGAGAAGAGAAGGAAGGATTTGCTGACAAAGAGGTATTCATAAACCCAGTCCGCCGCGCTGTTGGCCGCGGCCTGCCATCCCTCCGCCGGAGGAATGGGAAGGTACAGGTTGAAGTGGTCGTGCGCATGCACGATGACGATGCCCAGCAGGGCCAGCGCCCGGAGGATGTCCAGAATGGTGATGCGCGCCGCCTGAGGGGGCGTTCCGGCGGGAGTCCGGGCGGTCATGGGTCAGGAAGGGCGGGGAATGGATGGAATCAGTTCCGCGGCGCGGCGCCTAGCCCACTGGTCCGCTTCCAGGATGGGGGCCAGCTCACCGCGGGGGTCCGCCGGGGAATGGTCGTTCATGACGGATTCCACCAGCTTCCAGATGCCGGGGAAGGTGATTTTTCCCCGGATGAAGGCATCTACCGCCACTTCATTGGCGGCATTGTATACGGCGGCCATGGTGCTGCTGCTGGCTCCGGCCCTGCGGGCCAGGTCCAGCGCGGGGAAGGCGTCCGGGCGCGGCGCCTCAAACACCAGCTGGCCTATTTCCGCAAAATTGAGCTGCCTGAGGGAGTTGGGAACGCGGTCCGGCCACGTGACGGCGTACTGGATGGGGAAGCACATGTCCGAGCTGCTCATCTGGGCCAGCACGGTTCCGTCCCGGTATTCCACCATGGAATGCACGATGCTCTGCGGGTGGACGATCACGTCCACTTTTTCCATGGGAACGTCAAAGAGCCAGCGGGCCTCAATCATTTCCAGCCCCTTGTTGAACAGGGTGGCGGAGTCAATGGTGATTTTCCTGCCCATGCTCCACGTGGGGTGCTTGAGGGCCTGCTCCAGCGTGACGTGTTCCAGGTCCTCCTTCCTCCAGGTGCGGAAGGGACCGCCGGACGCCGTCAAAATCAGGCGGGAGACGGCTTCCGGGCCGCCGTGGTTGCCGTTCAGGCACTGGAAGATGGCGTTATGTTCGCTGTCCACCGGGAGTACTTGCACGCCGGCCCTGCGCGCCTTTTCCATGACGATTTGCCCGGCCATGACCAGGATTTCTTTGCTGGCGATGGCGAGGTCCTTGCCTGCCTCAATGGCGGCTAATGCGGGCTTGAGCCCGGCGGTGCCCACGATGGAGATCAGCACCATGTCCGCCTCCGGAAGCTGCGCCAGGCGGCACAGGCCTTCCTCTCCCGTTTCCACCCGTGCGCCGGGAAGGGCGCGGGCCAGTTCGTCCGCTCCGGACGGGTCAAAAATGCATACGTTGCGGACACTGAATTCCCGTGCCTGGAGCGCCAGGGCCTTCGCGCTGGTGCCGGCGGCCAGCCCCACGATTTCCATTCTGTCCGGAATGTCCCGGGCGACTTTCAGGGCGCTGGTTCCGATGGAACCCGTGGAACCCAGGATGACGACGCGTCGTTTCTGCATAACGGAAAAGAATGATGCAAAAAATACGGCTCCTTGACAAGCCGGGGGATGAAAATCTTCCCCGTGCCGTACAAAACGGCTTTCCTGGCTGTCCGCCCTCATTCAGGCGGGACGGGGGAAGGGGCGCTGCGCCTGTTGCCGCAGCAGTTGTTACGGCAGGCGTACCCCGTGTGCAGATGTCCGGAAAAGAACGGGCCTGGGCGGAAAGGGTGGGCCGCGGGATGGAAAAGGATTGTATTTTCTGCAGGAGGGCGTATAGCATGGCACGAATGAAGCGCATCGCCGTGTATGCCGGTAGTTTCGACCCTCTGACCAATGGTCACTTATGGATGATCAAGCAGGGGGCGAGGATGTTTGATGAGCTGATTGTGGCCATAGGCGACAATCCGGACAAGCACTATACGTTTTCCCATGAGGAACGCATGACCATGCTCCGGGTGGCGCTCTCCGACATGCCGGACGTGCGCATTGCGGAGTTCCACAACCGCTTTCTGGTGGACTTTGCCAACGAGCACGGGGCCACGTTCATGCTGCGCGGCATCCGTTCCACCCAGGATTATGAATATGAACGCGTGATGCGCCATATCAATGCGGACATGGCCCCCAAGGTGTGCACGGTGTTCCTGATGCCTCCGCGGGATACGGCGGAATTGTCCTCCAGCATGATCAAGGGGCTGATCGGCCCGGAAGGCTGGGAAGGGCAGGTGAGCCGTTATGTTCCCCACAATGTCTTCTCCATGCTGAAGGAGAAGTACCGGGAGATTTTCCCGCATTCCTAGGGGCGGTTGTGATTTAAAAAGCATTCATCCGTTTCACTTCGGAAGAAATTCATTTGCGAAGGCCGGATGCCTCCGCTCCCGGCTGGATGCTTTCGTCAAAGGCCGCGGGAAAGGGTTCTTCCTCCGTTCGGCTGCCGCAAAGGCTTGCGGCGCTTCCTGACGGTTTTCCATTTATTCCGGAGAAGAGCTGGGAGGGCCGGACCGCCTGCGCCTTCTTCTGTCCTTTTGCCTGCGCATGCGCTGGATGACGCGCGCCCTGGCGGCGCATTGGCCCGTTTGTGCCTGTTCCACGGCATCGCACAGTTCCCGCCGCGCCAGAAAACGGTTGAGTTCCCGGGAGCGGTCCACATGGCATTTGACGGCGATGCCCGTGGGAAGGTGCTTGAGATAAACGCAGTTGTTGGTTTTATTCACCTTCTGGCCCCCGTGCCCGCTGCCGCGGACAAAGCTTTCCTCCAGGTCCTGTTCACGGATGCCCAGGGCTTCCATCCGCTCCTTGAGAGCGGCCAGTTTTTCAGGCCTTACCATGACCGGAGCATTGCAGGGCGTTGACGCGCTGCCGGACCGCATGGACCAGCAGGTTACGGCTGGCGGGGGTCATGGAGCGCAGGCTGATGGAGACGGCGGCGCCGTCAGTCAAATGCAGATTCAGGCGTTTGCCCTTCCGGTCCACGGAATCCATTTGCTGCCAGAGGTACCACCGCATGGTGCGGCGGGGCCGCAGGAAAGGCAGGACCTCCACACCCAGCGGGGTAACGAGGACGGCAGCGTATTTCAGGCAGCGGCTCCCCAGATACAGGCAAAAAACGGCGGGGACGAGGGCTGCGGCCTGCATAGTCCACAGGGGGGCGGGAAGGTACGGGGTGATGGTATCATACCCAGTGAGCTGGAGGAAGGCGGCAATGACGACCAGCAGGAGTCCAGCCGCCACCAGGGTGGCGCCCGCACGGTTGCGGGTGAAGCGCAGTTCCCTTTCCCGCACGGGAATGTGCCGTATATCCTCCACGCCCAGGCCGGGCAGAACCGGGCCGGGTGTGGAGGCGGGGGAATGGAGGTCAGGCTCCGGCATAGATGCCCGGGAGAATTTCCTTTGTTTCTTCGGAACCGTTTTCCATCAGCAATGTGCCTTGGAGAATGGCTCCATCCTGGAAGTGGAAGCGGCCGCGCAGGGTCAGTTTGTCCAGGCCGATCAGGGAGGGCAGGCCCAAGCTGTCCAGGGAGTCCACCAGCTTGTACAGCTTGGAGTCTAGGTCCACAATGGGAGTTTTTCCTTCCCGTTCCGGAGCCAGGGCTACCTTGCCGCTTTCATCCACGGCGATGGCGTCCGAACGCAGCAGGAACAGGTCGGACGTGGTCTTGACCGGGAAGAAGCGGGAACGCGGGACGTTGACGGCCCGTGCGCCCGGGAAGCATTCCATGCCGGCACCCATGGCCGTCTCCAGCTGGTACACGGGGGCTGATTCCGGGTCGCGGGGATTGAGCGTCTTGCTGTTCCGGATCATGGGCAGGGGGAGTACGCCGCCGTTGGCGTCCAGGATTTCCTTCAGGGCATCCAGGCGTATCCAGAGGGTATTGGTATTGAAGTAGCGGTGTTTGGAGATGTTCTGGAATTCGGGGATGTCCGCTTCCGGGCACTGGGCCACTTCCCGCAGGATCAACTGGCCGTCCTTCTTCCTGACGGCCAGGTGGCCGCCTTTCTTGTCCGCCTCCGTGCGGCGGGTGACTTCCATGACGAAGGGGGCGCCGCTTTCCGCAAACCAGCGCAGGAAGTTCATGTCAAGCTGCGCGCCCAGGTTGTCGGAGTTGGAGACAAAGGCGTATTTGACGCCGTCCGCCAGCAGGCGGTCCAGCCAGCCGGAGCCCAGCAGGGCCGGGTACAGGTCTCCGTGGCCGGGCGGGCACCATTCCAGTTCCGGCTGTTCCGGACACGCGGCGGGGGTAAGGCCGTCCGCCAGGATTTTGGGCACGCGGTTCTGCATCAGCTCCACCTGGGAGGGGTCCGCAAAGCCGTCGTCCGCGTATTTTTCCAGGTAGGCCAGCGTGTCCGCGCTGGTGGAGAAGGAGTTCATCAGCAGAAGGCGCACAGGCGTGCCGGAGACGGAGCGGAGGTGTTTCACCTGCCTGACGATCAAGTCCAGGAACGTGTCCTCGCCCTTCACCTTCAATAGGCTTTTTGCCTTCTGGAGGCCCATGCTCGTACCAAGGCCGCCGTTGAGCTTGATGCAGACGCACTGGGAGATCAGGTCCTTGTCCGCCGCGGGGGTGGAGGCCGTGATTTCCTGCCAGTCAGCCACTTGGTCCGCGGGGAGGATATCCGTTTCCGGAATCATGCCGGAGTGGTTGGAGACGAGGGCTTCGTAACAGCGGGAGAAAGCTTTGATGGCCGCGGCCGGAATGCCGGCGGACTCCATCTTTTCTTCAAAAGGAGTGAACGTACTCATTGGCGGCTTTTGTACAAAATGCCCGGTGGAGGCTCAAGCATTATATAAGCGGCCCCTGCACGGGCGGGAGCTCCCGTGCAGGAGGCGGCTGTTTCATTTGACGGCAGTCACCCGTATGCGGCGGTAGTCCGCCACCCATTGGGCGCCGTCCCACAGCTCATTCCGCAGGGCCGCTTCCATTTCCTCAAAAATCCGGATACGCCTTTTTTCATGCAGGTTCTTCAAATCCGCCTGGAAAAACTGGCGCGCCCAGTTGCGCAAGCCGTCCGGGCCGTCTTTCAGCGGGGTGGGGCGATCAAAGTCCATGACCGTTTCCGGGTGCAGTCCCGCCTGTTCCAGCAGACAGCGGTATTCCTCCACAGTGGGGAAGTAAAAACGGGTTTTGACGGGAAGCTCCCTCTCCAGGAGGCTGGCCTGGAACGCCTCCCGGATGCGGAGAATGTTGCGGTGGGCTCCGAATTCACAGATCAGCCTGCCTTGCGGCTTCAGGACGCGGAAGACGGCTTTCAGAAGGGCCCCCTGGTCCGGTATCCAGTGAAAGGCGGCGTTGGAAAAGACAATGTCAAACCAGCCGTTCCAGGGCATGCGGCAGGCGTCCATCACGCGGAAGTCCATTCCGGGGTAAAGCTGCCGGGCCTTGGCGATCATTTCCGGGGAAGCGTCCATGCCTGTGACGAAGGGCGATTTTTCCAGCAGGGCATGCGTAAGGGTCCCGGTTCCGCAGCCCAGGTCCAGAATGGACAAGCCAGGATTTTCCGGCACGTTGGAGAGCAGGTCCTTGCCGTATTTCGCAACAAAATCATGCTTGTTTTCGTATAGCTCAGCGTTCCAGTCCATCACCTCCCCATGATAGGGTAAAAGGTATCTTTTTCAAGAAGACCCTGTCTTTTTCAGTGGAATTTTTCCGGAATGCCCCGGAGGACCGTTTCTCCCCGCCGCTCCGGGATTCTGCTTGCGTTCACGGGGATGAAATGATTAAGTTAAGCTCATTATGAAAGCAACAGCCCTGTTCATGGCGGCCTCAGCCCTGGCCGCAGTTTCCGCCGGCGCCTATGACGGATACGGTTATGATCCCCGGCCCGCAAGTTCCTATAATGATACGCTCAGCGGAGCGGCCCATATCGGTTATGATTCCCGGTATGCCTATAAGGACGTGGTGGCTTCTTCCCTGCTCAACCGCAGCGGCGTTTTCAACATCGGCGGTGAGCTGGACCTCAACCTGATCAAGGACTGGAAGCAGGAAATAGGCGCGGAATACATGGCCTTCTGCGACGGCCTGCTGAGCGACAAGGAGGCCTTTGACGCCAATTGGAAAGCCGTCAAGGAGCTGTTTCCCAACCTGTCTTTCCGGGGCGGGTATGAATTCAATTACGGCGGCCTGCCGGGTTATTTGAGCAAGCACATGGGAAAGGCCCCCCATTCCGTGGCCCAGTCCGTAACCGCCGGTCTGGCGTATGACGATCCCGGCCACGGCTATTTCGGCTCCCTGGACGTGCAGTACGGCTTTTACGGCATGATAGGCTGGCGCATTGACCTGAACGCGGGCAAGCGCTGGAGCGGCCTGATCCATGAAAAGGTGGATTTGGAATTGAGCGCCGGCACCAGCTATTCTTCCAGCTACTGGGGCGCGGGCGTTGACGGGTTTGACCAGTTCAACGTCAAGCTGGCGGCTCCCGTCCGCGTGACCGGGGTGGACGCCAGCCGCGGCTTCCGCATCATTCCCTTCATCCAGCTTGACTGGGCCGGAAACACGCGCTCCGATATACGGCGCTATACCGGCATGAGCACGATTGAGGATTTCCGCATCCGCGTGGGCGTGGAAGCCGTCTATCACTTTTAAGCGGAAGCCTCCGCGGCTCTTTCCCCCGGGAGGGCCGCGGAGACGTTCCCTCTTCTCCGGCGCTGCCCGGACTCTTTCTCCCCTTCTGGAAAAACCGCCATGTTGAAAATGATCCTGCTGCTGGCGCGGCGCACGTTTATACGGCTGCTGCTGGCAATGCTGCCTCTGGGGCTCTTTGCCGTTCTGGCGCAGGCCCTTGACCTTTCCCCCCTCCAGTCCCTGGTCACGCTGATTCCGGTGATTGCCTTTGAAGTATGGCTGGTGGTCAAGTATGTGCTGCCCGTCATGGGGGACCTGGTGACCAAGACGCTGTATTCCTCGAACATCACCACGGATGAGGAAGTGCTGGTGGAGGCCTCCCGGCGCATGCTGAATTCCGGAGACGCGCAGGGAGCCCTGGAGCTGCTGGAACGCTACCGGAAGGAGAATCCGGGGCTGGTGCGGTCCTGGCTCATGGAATCCGGCCTGCTGAATGACATGCGCAGGTATGCTGATTCCGTAAAAATCCTCCAGGAAGGCCTGGAATCCAGAAGATGGCGCAAGGAGGACCGGGCGCTGTTCCTGTACAAGATAGGGGTGATTTACGATTCCATGCTCAACAATCCGGACAAGGCGCGGAAATATTGGGAAGAGGCCGCGGACCGCTACCCCAATACGGCTTACGGACGCTCCGCCCTGGACAAGCTGTAAGGCTTGCTGATGCGCATGAAACATTCTGCTGGGATGGATTCCCTGAATGAAAGGCCCTTTCAAGCTTTTCCTTGAAAAAGGGAAGGACTTTTCTCCTGTGGCGGGAAAAGGAATAAACGTTGCATAGTTCGGGGGGTATATTATACTGCATTCTCTCCAAGGGAATAAGGCCGCTGCGGTTGCAGATGAGTGAAGAATCTTTCAGAACGGATTGAATATGGAAAAATTAGACCATATAAAATATATGGTGCTCTGTAAGTTGCCTTATCGTGTGCGGAAAATGATCAACTGGTTCGCGGAAAGGTTCAGGAAAGAGGAAGACCTGTCCCTTGTCGCAAGGTTGGAGGATATCCGCAACCTTCTTATTTACAACCATCCCGTTTCCCAGGTTCCTCCGGCCACGGGCAAGCTGCGGCTGCTTCAGGATGGCAATACCGTTCTGCTGGCCCTTTTTGCGCGGAAATGCCGGGAAAACGGCCTGAGGTACTGGCTGGATTACGGCACTCTGCTGGGCGCCGTGCGTCACCGGGGATTTATTCCGTGGGATGACGATCTGGACGCAAGCATGATGAGGCCGGAGTATGACCGCCTGTTGGAATTGCTTCCCTCCCTGTTTCCCCGGGAGGAAGGGTTTACCTGGAAGCGGCATGCCTTTTTACAGATAGGGTATGAGGGTACTCCGCTCAACATAGACGTGTATCCCTATCATTTTTATTCCGAGCCCCTTGTAAATGATGAGCAGCACGACAGCCTGGACAGGCGGCTTTCCGGCTTCAAGAAGGACGTCGTCCTGGTCAAGGACAGGATGAATCTGACGGATGAGGAGGTGCAGCAGAAAATCCGCCGGGAGATTCTGGAGGGAAGGGAACCGGGAGAGGAGAAGGACTGCCCCGGAATTTTTCTGTCCCCCGCCATCACTTTTACGAAAAACACCCATCTTTCCTATGAAACGTTCTTCCCCCTGGGCTCCATGGATTTTGAGGGATTGAAGTTTTCCGTGCCCAATCACGCGCGCCAGTACCTGCAGTTTTTTTATGGCGACTACCTGTCCTATCCGGACCGTATCCAGTTCAAGCATCCTTCCGTGAAGCATATGATGGAACACGTTCCCTTTGAAGCGGCGGTCAACCGTTTCATAGACGTTTACGGAAAGCAGATTGACACGTCCCAGCCATGAAAACGGTTATTACCTACGGTACGTTTGACCTGCTTCATACGGGGCACGTCAATCTTCTCAGGAGAGCCAGGGCGCTGGGGGACCGCCTCATCGTCGGTGTGACCACGGCCAGCTATGACCAGAGCCGCGGCAAGCTGAATGTGATGGAAAGCCTGGCGGAGCGCGTGGAAAACGTCCGGAAGACCGGACTGGCGGACCTCATTATCACGGAGGAGCTGGAAGGGCAGAAGCTCCATGACATCCAGAAGTATGGGGCGGATATTTTCGTGATCGGTTCCGACTGGACGGGGAAGTTCGACTATCTCCGCGAACACTGCGAGGTGGTTTACCTGGAGCGCACCAAGGGCGTTTCTTCAACGGACCTCCGTTCCGCCCGGAATTTCATTGTCCACATGGGGATAGCAGGCCACGGACGCATAGCGGGCCGTTTTCTTCAGGAGTCCAAGTACGTCAGCGGCATTGAAGTAACGGCCGTTTACGGTCGCGACGAGGAAAAAGTGCGCCGGTTTGCGGAGTCGTATGAACTGCTGGAATATGATACGGAGTATGAACGGTTCCTGGACAAGGTGGACGCCGCTTACATCGCCGTGCCGCATCACCTGCATTATGAGCTCGCCAAAAGGGCCCTCCTGAAAGGAAGGCATGTGCTGTGCGAGAAGCCCCTGGCGCTTTCCCGGGAGGAGGTAGAAGAGCTGTTCCTGCTGGCCGCGGAAAAGGGCTGCGTTTTACTTGAAGCGTTGAAGACGGCGTTTTTTCCGGCTTTCCAGCAGTTGACAGGCGTGGCGGAAAGCGGGGTCATCGGTTCCATCAAGGCGGTGGACGCAGCGTTCACTAAATTGATTGAAGATGATTCCAGCAGGGAGTTTGATCCCGCGCAGGCGGGGGGAGCGTGGACGGAGCTGGGGGCCTACCCCGTTTTCGTGATCGGGAAACTGCTGGGTACGGAAAGCCGGAGCCTCCGCTTCACGACTTGCAGGAAGCCGGAAACGGGGGTGGACCTTTTTACACGGGCGGATTTTCTTTATCCCAATGCGGCGGCCTCCGCCACAGTCGCCATCGGGGCCAAGAGGGAAGGGGACTTGTGCATTACGGGAACGCGCGGCTACATTTATGTTCCCTCTCCGTGGTGGAAAACGGAGATGTTTGAAGTGCGTTTTGAAGACCCACGGAAGAACAGGAAATATTTTGTCAGGTTTGAGGGCGACGGCCTCCGCTATGAGCTCGCCGCGTTTCTGCGCCTGGTTCACGGCTGCCGCCATGAGCTGAATCTCATGTCCCGGGATGATTCCCTGTTCATCGCTGGCGTCACCCGGCAGTTCCTGGATGGGGAAAACGTGGATGAGATCGGGTAAGGAACTCCTCCTGTTTGGGGACGGTTGGGGATGATTGTCTTTCTCCTTGACCCTGCTGATTGCGGCGGAGTATCATTGGATAATGAGAAGACCCCCTATTCCCGGTTTGGTGATGGCGGACGGATGGCTGCAGCCTTATTCCCGCCAGATACGCGACCGCCAGCGCTTGTTTGACCTGAAGATGAAAAGGATCAACCAGCATGCGGGCTCCCTGGAGGGGTATGCGCAGGGTTACCGCTATTACGGCCTCAACCGTGATCCGGAGACGGGCGCGTGGACGTACCGGGAATGGGCCCCTGCCGCCCGCGCCCTGTTCCTTACGGGGGATTTCAACGGCTGGGACCGGGAGAGCCACCCGCTGGTGCGGAATGAGCGCGGCGTGTGGGAGATTACACTGCCGCCTGATGCGCTGGCCCACGGGCAGAAGGTGAAGGTTCATGTGATCGGCGCGGACGGAACGGGGAAGGACCGTATTCCCGCCTGGATTACCAGGGCCGTGCAGGACCCCTCCACTTATGATTTTGCCGGAGAGGTGTGGATGCCGGAACACCCCTATGAGTGGCGGAAT
This sequence comes from Akkermansia muciniphila, assembly GCF_018709685.1. Taxonomy (GTDB): domain Bacteria; phylum Verrucomicrobiota; class Verrucomicrobiia; order Verrucomicrobiales; family Akkermansiaceae; genus Akkermansia; species Akkermansia muciniphila_E. The sequence goes on along the minus strand of NZ_JABDHQ010000004.1, from coordinate 198,529 downwards.
AACGGTTTTGACCCTTCCCGGATAGAGGTGCCGTTCGTTTATGAGGCGCATGTGGGCATGGGCGGGGAAGAGGGGCGCGTGCATACGTACCGTGAGTTTGCGGACGAGGTTCTCCCCCGCATCGCCAGCCTGGGTTATAATACCGTGCAGCTCATGGCCGTGCAGGAGCATCCCTATTACGGCTCCTTCGGTTACCATGTCTCCTCCTTCTTTGCTCCTTCCTCACGCTTCGGCACGCCAGAGGACCTGAAGTACCTGATTGACCAGGCGCACGGCCTGAACATCGCCGTGTTGCTGGACGTGGTGCATTCCCACGCCGTGAAGAATGAGGCGGAGGGACTGAACAATTTTGACGGTTCCGGCGGCATGTATTTCCTGCCGGGAGAGCGCGGGCATCATCCGGACTGGGATTCCTGCTGTTTTGACTATGGCCGGGACGAGGTGATCGAGTTCCTGCTGTCCAACGTCCGCTGGTGGCTGGAGGAGTTCCGCTTTGACGGCTTCCGCTTTGACGGCGTGACGTCCATGCTGTATTTCCACCGCGGGCATGAACCGTTCGGGGATTTGGGCGCGTACTTCGGGCCGTCCGTGGACCTGGACGCCGTGGCTTATTTGCAGCTGGCCTCCACGCTGATTCAGCGGGTGAAGCCGGGCGCGATCGCCATTGCGGAGGACATGTCCGGCATGCCGGGGCTGTGCCGCCCGGTGGATGAGGGGGGCCTGGGCTTTTCCCACAGGCTGGCCATGGGCATTCCCGATTACTGGATCAAGCTCCTCAAGGAGAAGAAGGATGAGGAGTGGAGCATGGGGGACATGTGGTATACGCTGACCAACCGGCGCTACGGAGAACCCCACGTGGCTTACTGCGAGAGCCATGACCAGGCCCTGGTGGGGGACAAGACGCTGGCGTTCCGCCTGATGGATGCGGAAATGTACTGGAAGATGGCCGTGGACCAGCAGAGCGTGGTCGTTGACCGCGGCATGGCGCTACACAAGATGATCCGCCTGGTAACCATGGCGACGGGCGGGGAAGGCTGGCTGAATTTCATGGGCAACGAGTTCGGCCATCCGGAGTGGATTGATTTTCCGCGTGAAGGCAACGGCTGGTCCTATGAGCACTGCCGCCGCCAATGGTCCCTGGTGGACAATCCCTCCCTCAGGTTCAAGTTCCTGAATGCCTTTGACCAGGCGATGGTCCGCATGGCCCTGGATGCCCGCCTGCTGAATAATCCGCCGCCGTTCCCGCTGAATATTGATGAGGGGAACCAGGTCATGGCGTTCCACCGCGGAGGCCTGCTGTTTGTGTTCAACTGGTCGGGGGACCGCGCGATCATGGATTACGTGCTGCCCGCGCCCCAGAAGGGGGAATGGAGGGTGGTGCTGGATACGGACAGCGCCCGCTTCGGTGGCTTTGGCCGGCAGGACGGCTCCATTCCGCATTTCACGGATGAAGACGGGAATCTTTCCCTATACCTGCTGCCGCGCACGGCCCTGGTCCTGAAAAGGGTGGGCTCCGCCGTCATGACCCGGCACGCCGGGCAGGAGGAAGGGTAACAGGGAATGGGGCGAACCAGCCTGCCAGATCCAGAGGATTTCCGGCGCATTAAGAAAAAAGCGGGACAGGGTCGCGCGTGATGCGCGGGCGGGACAGTCGCTACCACTGCGCGGGCAGCTCCCGCAGGGGCGGAGCTCCGGATTCCGCTTTTTTCAGGCGGATGGTCAGGGTATCCGTCTTGAAGTCCTTGGACTTTTCGTTATTGCTCCCCCACAGAATGGCTCCCTGCGTGGTCATCTCCGGATAAAACGTTTTTTCCGTGGAAAGGCAGCCGGGCTTGTCCGCCGCCACGTGAATGGGCTTGTGCCTGTTCAGGGAGAGGGTGACGGGGGCCTGCCCCACATAATCCCCGTTCACGCGCAGGCTGGCCCCGGAAGGGACGCTGCGGATGGTCATGTCCCTGGGGGCGCTGGTGCATGAGATGCACGCGCAGCACGCCGCGGAAAGGAGGAAGAGGTGCGGGAGAAGGCCGTGGGTCATCGTGACGGGGATCAGGGGTGTTCCACCATGTTCATGGCGGCCTGCTTGATCTGGGCGGCCATGGAGTTGAGGGCGTTCGCCCTGGTGGGTGCCAGGTGGTCCTTCAGCCCTGTTTTGTCCAGCTTGGACATGTCCGCCTTCAGGATTTCCTCCGGCGGCAGCCCGGAGAGGAGCCGGACGAATACGGCAATGAGTCCCTTGGTGATGAGGGAGTCACTGTCCGCGGAGAGTTTCAGCACGCCTTTGTCCGGCTGCGTATGCAGCCACACGCGGGACTGGCAGCCCTTGATGAGGGAGTCGTCCGTTTTCTGGGATTCATCCATCTTCGGCAGCTTCTTGCCCAGGCTGATGATGTATTCATACCGTTCCGTCCAGTCCTGGAACAGGTCCAGTTCATCCAGCAGGTCTTGCAGGCGTTCTTCGTAGTTCATGGCTTGGGATGAGGGAAAGGCAGGTTATGCCCGGTTTGCTTCCGCCAGCGTGGCGAGAACGGCCTTCTGGGCGTGGACGCGGTTTTCCGCCTCCCGGAAGATAACGGGCGCGAAGTGCTCCAGCACGTCTTCCGTGATTTCCTTGCCGCGGTAGGCGGGCAGGCAGTGGAAGGCGGAGTGGTTGGGCGCGGCATGCGCCAGAAGCTCCTTGTTCACCTGGTAGGGGTAGAAGTGCTTTTCCTTGGACAGGCCTTCCGCTTCCTGGCCCATGGAGAGCCACACGTCCGTGTTGATGACGGAAGCCCCCCTGACGGCTTCCACGGGGTCCGTGGTGAAGATGACGTTGTCGCAGTCCAGATGCCTGCGGAAGTCTTCCAGAGGCAGGTAGTTGGTCGGCGCGCCGATGGCGAGCGTGAAGCCCAGCCGCTTGGCCGCCCACATCCAGGAGCGGGACATGTTGTTGTCCCCGTCCCCCACGAAGGCGATCTTCATATCCTTCCAGGAACCGGGGCCGTAGATTTCCTCAATGGTGAGCAGGTCCGCCAGAATCTGGCAGGGGTGTTCCTCATCCGTCAGGGCGTTGATGGTGGGAATGCCGGAGAAGCTGGCGAATTCCTCCACTTCCTGCTGGCCGTAGGTCCGGATGGCAGCACCGTGGATCATGCGGCCCAGCACGCGGGCCGTGTCCTTGATGGGTTCTCCGCGCCCCAGCTGGATGTCATGGACGGAAAGGAACATGGGGCGTCCGCCCAGTTCGCTGATGCCCACTTCAAAGGAGACGCGGGTGCGGGTGGAGGATTTGGAGAAAATGAGCGCCCAGGTCTGGCCTTTCAGGGGCAGATGTTCGTGATGGCCGCGTTCCGCCTTGAGCCTGTGGCCCAGCGCGAGCAGGTCCTTGATTTCGTCTCCGGTAAGCTGTTCTATGGAAAGAAGGTTCTTCATGGCGTTGTAAAGAGAATAGAGAAAGGGAATAAAAACAGGAAAGCCGCACCATACTCCCTGTTTCCTTAAAAGAAAAGGGAATAATGCGGCTTTCCGGGGAGGGGTGGAGATGCCTTTACAGCCTGGCCGCCGCCTGGTCCGGCCACGGCACGGGGGAGCCTTCCCGGGCTCCGGCGGGGTTGTCCTTCTTGTACGTGGGCATCTGGGCCTTGCGGTCCTTGAGCAGGGCGGTCATGGTCTTGGCCATGGCTTTCACGCGTTCCGGGTGCTGTTTCGCCAGGTTGTGCTCCTCGCTGATGTCTTCCTTGATGTTGAAGAGTTCAAACTTCTGGTCGGGATGCCAGTAGATCAGCTTCCAGTCCCCCTGGCGCATGGCCGTGCTGGGGGAGTAAAGGGAGTTGTTCCCGTTTCCTTCCCCCCACACGTTGGGCGTATGGAAGAGCAGGGGGCGGTTGGGGTTCATTTTGCCGCCTTTCAGCAGGGTGACGAAGCTTTTGCCGTCAATGGCCTGGGGGGCCTGTATCTTTTTGGCTCCCGCCATTTCCAGAATGGTGGGGAAGAAGTCTTCAATGATGACGGGAGTGGTGCAGACGGTTTCCGGCTTGGTGACGCCGGGCCAGTAAACGATCATCGGTTCCCGGATGCCGCCTTCCCGGTTGGAGCCCTTGCCGAAGCTCAGCGGGTAGTTGGATTCCTTGTTCCCCATGCGTCCGCTGATGGCCAGGCCGCCGTTGTCCGCCATGAAGATGATGACGGTGTTTTTATCCAGATTGTTCTTTTTCAGATATTCCCGGATGTCCCCCAGGCTCTTGTCCATCCCCTGGATCAGGGCGGAGTACCTCTTCTCGTTGTCGGACCATTTGTGGCCGTCATTCGGGTTGGAGTATTCTTCCGCAAAGCGCTTGTCATACCCGCGCGCGTCAAAGGGGGCATGGATGGCGTAATGGGACATGTACAGGTAGAAGGGCTTGTCCGCTTCCTTGGGGTCCTTCCGGATGGCGTCCAGCCGTTTCAGCGCTTCCTGCGTCAGGGCTTCTGTCAGGAACACGTCGTTTTCATAATAATTGTTCTCGTCCAGGCCGCGGACGTGGAAATTCCCCGTGCCGTATTTCTGGGAGCCCCGGTAGTCCGCCGGACCGCCTATTTCCGTGCCGGCGATGTTGTAGTCAAAGCCAAAGAGTTTGGGATTGGCCCCCGGAGTGTTTTTGGAGCCGAAGTGGGCCTTTCCGCAGTGGACGGTGGTGTATCCCTGTTTTTTGAGTAGTGCGGGCAGGCCCAGCACCGGGGTGAAGGGCTTCTCCATCTTGTACTGGATTTTCTCTTCCGTCAGGGGAAGGCTGGTGGTGCCGGAGGCCTTGGTGCCCACCGGCTGGACGCCATTGATGCTCCAGTCCGCAGGGGCCTTCAGCGCCTTGTGGCCGGCGTCCGTGGTCTGGTCCCGGAGGAGCGTCCAGTTGGTGACGCGGTGGCGGGCGGAGTTCATGCCGGAGATGAGGCTGCACCGGCTGGGGGAGCAGATAGGCTGCGCGTAGGCGTTAGTGAATACCATGCCTTGCTTGCCCAGGGCCTCCATGTTGGGCGTGCGGTAGCGCTTGTTCAGGAAAGTGGGCTTCGGAGTGCCGTCCGCTTCCCGCCAGAAGGGCAGGGAGGTATCCTGCCAGCCCATGTCGTCCACCAGGAAGAGGATGATGTTGGGGCGCTTCTGGGCTGCCGCGCGGGATGCAGGTGAAGGAGCTGCGGAAGCGAAGAAGGCGCTTCCCGAGAGGAACATGGCAAGAAAGACGGCTGTTTTGGGAATATGCATAACAGAAGGGTTAACGTTAATATAACGCACCAAATGCCGGATTCTGTCAAGGATTCGTATTCCGGCGGCAGTTTGCCGGGATGGAATCTTACGTTTTTCCTGTAGAGCCCCCCGGAGGTGCGGCCCTTATTCAAACAGGGCCGGATAGGATTTCCTGGCGAGGGCCGTGCTCAGGTCCACGATGGTTCTGCTGTTGGGGGCGTTCAGGGCCTGCCGGGCCATTTCCCGGCATTTCCCATAGTCCAGATTGCGGATGGCGTACCGGATGATGGGGACCAGGTGGACGCCCACGGAGATGGAAGTGGCGCCCAGCCCTATCAGCAGGGGGAGCAGGGTGATGTCCCCTGCCATTTCCCCGCAGATGGCCGTGGGGACGCAGGCTTTTTCCCCGGCGGTGATCGTCATGCCGATGATGCGCACCACGGCGGGGTGCGTGGGTCGGAACATGTTGGCTACGCGGTTGTTCACCCTGTCCACGGCAATGGTGTACTGCGTCAGGTCATTGGTGCCCACGGAGAAGAAGTCTACTTCCCTGGCGAGCACGTCCGTCATGATGGCCGCGCTGGGCACTTCAATCATGATGCCCACTTTCAGGTCCCGCGCATAGGGGATGTTTTGCTCTTCCAGTTCCTCCCGGCATTCCTGAAGGAGATGCTTGGCCGTGATCACCTCGGTATAACCGGAGATCATCGGGAACATGATGCCGCAGCCGGGCGTGTCCGCGCAGGCGCGGAGGATGGCGCGGAGCTGCTGCTTGAAGAGTTCCGGGCGGCTGAGGGAGACGCGGATGCCGCGCCAGCCCAGGAAAGGATTCGGTTCCGGCGTGCGGAGCCGCTCGCACGGCAGTTTGTCCCCTCCGGCGTCCAGCGTGCGGAAGATCACGCCGTGAGGAGCGCAGCCTTCCGCCAGTTTTTTGTAATAGCGCGTCTGTTCCTCTTCATCCGGCATGCCCGCGGGGTTTCCCAGCAGGAAGAATTCCGTGCGGAACAGGCCCACGCCTTCCGCCCCCACTTCCTTGATGCCGGAGTATTCATGCGGGAATTCCACATTGACGGAAAGGCGGATGTTGCGGCCGTCCCTGGTGATGGTGGGGAGGTCCCGCAGGGCTTCCAGCGCCTTGTAGGCCTTTTCCTTTTCCACCTGGAGGCGGTTGTAGTATTCCACCGTCTCCTGCGTGGGCTTCAGGATGAGCACGCCCTTGTACCCGTCCAGGATGGCGGGGGCGTGGCTTTCCACCTTCAGAAGGGCCTGGTCCAGCCCCACCACGGCGGGAATGCCCATGGAGCGGGCGAGAATGGCGGTGTGGGAGACGGAGGAGCCTATTTCCGTGGCGAACCCGTGGATCAGGCTGGCGTCCATCGCCGCCGTGTCGGACGGGGTCAGATCGTAGGCCACCAGCACCTGGGCCTCTTCCTCCTCTTCCTCGTCTTCCAGGGGTTCCGTGCTGCGGAGGTTGTTGATGACCCGCTGCATGACGTCCTCCATGTCCGCGGTCTTGGCGCGCAGATAGGGATCGTCCACGCGGCGCAGCACTTCCATGTAGTTCTGCATGACCACATAAAAGATGTGCTCCACGTTCTGGTGGCGCCGGAGCAGCTCCGTCTGAACCTGCTGGAGAATGACCTTGTCCTGAAGCAGAAGGATATGGGCGTCAAAGATGGAGGCGTCCTTTTCCCCCGAGATTTGAATCATGCGCTCGCGCAGGGCCCGGATCTGCTCCGCAGTGGCCTGCAGCGCCTGGTGGAAGCGCACCAGCTCGGCGTCCACCTCCTCCGGGGAAATTTCATAAGCCACGGGTTCCTTGGAACCGCTGATCTGAATTTTGATTTTTCCCAGGGCGATGCCGGGGGAAACGGGAATGCCCTGAAGCCAGGTTTCTTCCGTGGAAATGGGTTCCTGAATCATCTGCGGGCTAATGGCCCGGTCTCATATGGCTGTGAGCCGGAGTTGTTCAATCTTCTTCAAACTTGCGGGAAATCAGGTCTTCCAGCGCGTTCAACGCTTCCTGTTCATCTTTCCCTTCCGCCGTGATGGTGACCTTGGAGCCGTGGCCCACGGCCAGCATCATCAGTCCCAGAATACTCTTTCCATCAACTTCTTCGCCATCCTTCTCCACGACAATGTCTGCATCAAATTTACTGGCCAGTTTGACGAATTGAGCAGCCGGACGTGCGTGAATGCCGAGTTTATTGATGATAGTGAGTTCCTTGGTAACCATGGAATTTGAAGTAAGGGGTGATAACGGTTGCTACAACCGTAAGTACACTAATTGAAGCTTTTTTCCAAGAGTTTTTTGTCAGTCCTGGTTTTCAGGAGGCTGGAAGTTTGACATGAGGCGCCGGTTGAACTCCCCGGCCATGTCAATGCCCATGTCCTTGAGATGGTAGTCCATGGCGGCCACTTCCACCAGGCGGGCAATGTCCCTGCCGGGGGCCACGGAGAGCTGCACGTGGAGCACTTTTTCCCCCAGGACGTCCAGGCCCTCCCGCTCCAGCCCCAGCCTGTCCAGGGCCTCCTGGTCCTTGGCGGGAATGAGGGTGACGATGAGGTCCAGCCGCTTGTTGTGGCGGATGGATTTGAGGCCGAAGAGGGTGGTGATGTTGACGATGCCCAGGCCGCGCACCTCCATGAAGCCGCGGCTCATTTCCGGGGCGCTGGCCACCAGCTCTCCGCCCACGTTGCGCACGTACACCATGTCGTCCGCCACCAGGGCCGCGCCGCGTTCAATCAGGCCCAGGGCCGTTTCACTTTTTCCCACCCCGCTTTTCCCGCGGATGAGGACTCCCACGCCGCGGACGTCCACCATGCAGCCGTGCAGGGTAAGGCTTTCCGCGAATTCGTTTTCCAGAATGATGGTGGCGGAGTTGACGAACTTCATGGTGACCAGGCTGGTGCGGAAGACGCAGACCCCGGCCTCGTCCGCCAGCTCCACGATTTCCTGGGGCGGGTCCTGGTCACGGGAGAAGACGATGCCCGGCACCTCGCACCGGAACATGCGCTGGATGCGGGATTTGCGCATGCCTTCCGGCAGTTTCTGGAGGTAGGCCAGCTCCGCGGAGCCGAAGACCTGGATGCGCTTGTTGGCAAAGTAGGAGTAGAAGCCGGCAATCGCCAGGCCGGGGCGGTTGAGGGCCGGCTCGCAAATATGGCGGCTGAGTCCGGCCGGGCTGTTGATCAGCTCCAGTTGGAGGGCTTCCTTGTATTTGCCGTAAAATTTGGACAGGGTGACGAAATCCACTTTCTTCACTTTGGATTTGCTGAACATAATCCTATATAAAGAAACAAATCCCGCTTGAGAGCAATCAAATATTGTTCCCGAATCCGTACCGGAGCCTCATTTTTTTGAAAAAAGGCCTGTTCCGGCACGGAATGCCACACTTTACCGATTGATTTGAGGCCGCAGGCATGGTCTGATGGTGCCATGAACAGACTGGATCAATTGGCCACCTTGTTGAGATTTCCCAGCATTTCCGCCCAGAAGGAACACGCCCAGGACGTGAGCGACTGCGCGGACTGGCTGGTGGACAAGCTGTCCGGCATGGGACTGGAAGCCGCGGCCCACAAGACGCACCTCCACCCCATTGTAACGGCGCGCAGCCCGCGGGAGGAAGGCAAGCCGACCGTGCTGATTTACGGCCACTATGACGTGCAGCCCGTGGATCCGGTTGAGCTGTGGGAATCCGACCCTTTTGAACCGGAGGTGCGGGACGGGAAGATTTACGCCCGCGGCGCCACGGATAACAAGGGCCAGTTGTTCGCCCATATCCTGGGCGTGGAGGAACTGCTCCGCCAGAACGGCGGCCACCTTCCCGTGAACGTGATCTTCCTGCTGGAAGGGGAGGAGGAGGTGGGCAGCGGCAGCCTTTCCCAATTCATCAAGGACCACAGGGAAGAACTGGCCTGTGACGTGATTGTGGTTTCCGATACCGGCATGGCCGCTCCGGACGCCCCCACGTTTTCCTATGGCCTGCGCGGCCTGGCCGGGGCGGAAATTATCGTGAAGGGCCCTTCCGCGGACCTTCATTCCGGCGTCTTCGGCGGCGCGGTGGCCAACCCCATCACGGCCCTTGCGGAGATCATCGCCTCCTTCCATGATGAGGACGGCCGCGTGGCCGTGAGAGGTTTTTACGACGGCGTGGAACCCATCGCCACCTGGGAACGCAGCATGTGGGCCACGGTGCCCGGCATGAGCAATGAGGAACTGGCGGCGCTGACGGGCGTGGAAACCGTGGTGACGGAGTCCGGATTCACCGGAGCGGAGTGCATCTTCGCCCGTCCCACGCTGGAACTGAACGGCATTGGCGGCGGCTACCAGGGAGAGGGCAGCAAAACCATCATTCCCAGCCATGCCTTCGCCAAGATTTCCTGCCGCCTGGTACCGGGCCAGCATCCGGACAAAATTGAAACCCTGCTGGAAGAGCATGTGAAGAGCCATGCCCCCAAGGGCGTCACGGTGGAATTCAAGCGCGGCCACGGCGGGAACGCCTACGTGTGCGACCCGAATTCCGAGTACGGCCTGGCCGCCCAGCAGGCGCTGGAAGAGGCCTTCGGCAGCAAGCCCGTGCTGGTGAGGGAAGGCGGAAGCATCCCGATTATTGAGGAAATGAAGCGCGTGCTGGGGGCGGACGCCCTGATGCTGGGCATGTGCCTGCCGGATGCGCGCATCCACTCGCCCAATGAAAACTTCCCGGTGGACCTCTTCTCCAAGGGAATCGACATGAGCCAGATTCTTCTGCGCCGCCTGGGGCAGATCAAGCATTGACCGAGTTCTTATGGACCAGCCCGCCGCCGCAGAAATAGTCAACCTGCACAAGACCTTCAAGACGGGTCTTGGCAAGCCCGTGGTGCGTGCCGTGCGGGGGATAGACATGAGCATCCGGCAGGGCGAGGTGTACGGCCTCATTGGCCCGAACGGCTCCGGCAAGTCCACCCTGATGAAGGCGCTGCTGGGGCTGGTGAGGCCTACGGAGGGGTTCTGCACCATCTTCGGCAAATCCAGCCTGTCCCCGGACAGCAAGGAGGAGGTGGGCTTTCTGCCGGAAAACCCCTACTTTTACAAGTTCCTGACCGGGGCGGAAACCGTCTCCTTTTACGGGAAGCTCTGCGGCCTCAGCGGAAAATCCCTGAAGGAGAAAGTCCGGGAACTGCTGGACCTGGTGGGGCTGGCGGATGCGGCTGACAGGAGGCTGGGCGGGTATTCCAAGGGAATGCTCCAGCGCATCGGCATGGCGCAGGCCCTGGTCCAGTCCCCCCGGCTGCTGGTGCTGGATGAACCCACCGCAGGCGTGGACCCCCTGGGTTCCCGGGACATCCGGAACATCATAGAAAACCTGAAGGGCCGCGGCATGACCGTTTTCCTGTGCTCCCACCTGCTGGAACAGGTTCAGGAGGTGTGCGACCGGGTGGGCGTCATCTTCAAGGGGCTGCTTATTGCGGAAGGTTCCATGAACGAGCTGACGCGCGATTCCGACAAGCAGGAAATTCTGCTGGAACACGCCTCTCCGGAACTGCTGGAACGGCTGAAGAAGACCGTGGAGGAGGACGGTGCCGCATGGCTGGAATCCGGACACCCGCGCAATTCCCTGGAAAGCGTATTTTTAAAGAGCCTGCTGGAATGGAAGGAAAAACACCCCAACCCGGAACCGTAGGCGGCCACGCGGCTGCCAAGCGGGAAGTGCGCCGCATGATACGCGCCAGAATAGGCGCGCTGGACGCCTCTTCCCTGGAAGCCATGTCCCGTTCCATCTGCCGGAGGATAGCGTCCCTGGCGCGGGAGAGGGATTTTTACCGCATCGCCATTTTTGCCGCCAGGCCGGGGGAGGTGGACCTGCTGCCCCTGCTGGACATGCTGCCGGACCGGGAATGGTATTTCCCGCTGGTGCATGAGGGCAGGATGCTGAGTTTTCACCGCGTGTGCCACCACGGAGAGTTTGTGACGGGGTGCTGGGACATCCGCGAGCCGGGCCCGGCGTGTCCGGAACTGCATCCCGGGGAAATGGATTTAATCGTGCTGCCGGGAGCCGCCTTCACGCGGAACGGCAAGCGGCTGGGGTACGGCGGAGGATTTTATGATACCCTGCTGGCCGGTCCGGCCGCGGGAGTGCCGCTGGCGGGAGTTTGCTTCCCGTGCCAGCTTCTGGACGACCTGCCCATGGAAGCCCATGACAGGCATGTGGACATGGTGATCACGCCGGATGCGGAATGATTGCCGGCCCTCGCCTTCCCGCAGGAGGAAAAGGGTTAAATGCGGAACCGGTGCTTCTGGACCGTCAGCTTGTAGAACAAATCGTAGCGGGCGTTCAGCAGGGGCTGGAGATGTTCCACGCCGCCGGCCACCTGCCCGCGGATGTCCGCGTACAGCTTGCGGTAGTCGGAAAGGCCGCTGATCATGGCTTCATACAGGGGCGTGCGCAGCCCGCATTCCACGGCAACGTGCATTTCCGCCGCTGCGGCCACGATCTGGCGTGACAGGCGGAACTGCATCCAGGCCAGCCCCACGTTTCCGCCCACCCAGACAGCCAGGGCTGCGGCCAGGCAGGCGAACCCCGCCGCGTGCTCGCCGAAGCAGCCCAGCAGGGCCCCCAGAATCACCATGATGAGCATCAGTTTGAGTTCCGTTCTCATCACATCCTCCTGGTCCAGAAACAGCTTGCTGAGGCAAGGCTTGATGCCGAAATCCTTCAGGGGCATGTAAATGGAGCGGCCCAGGCGCTCCTTGTACACCTCCAGGTCCGCCTGGAGCCTGGCAGCGGGGAAATCGCCTATGTCGCAGTCCCACTGCTCCTTCACGCGGGGGCGCACATGATTCCAGTGCGTCTGGCAGATGTTGAGGAATTCCTTGTTGTAATACGCGTGCCGTTCCTCAATGCCGCCCTTGACCAGCTCATAAAACCATTCGTCAATAACGGGAGGGAGCTTATGCAGGATCATCGTGCGCCGGATGGACAGGAAGCGGCCCATCTGCCGGGCCGACTTTTTCCCCAGCCGCGGCACGCAGTCCTGCACGTACTGGGCGTATGCCTTGAGCCTGGCAGGCATTTCATCCTCCATCTGGAGCTGGATGCGGTCAATCTCCCGGTCAATGGCGGTCAGGAAGCCGGAATCCATCTTGGAAAGGCGGTGCAATTCATTGAGCACCTTCCCCTGTTCTTCCAGAAGGCTGTCCGTGGCCAGCAGGAGGCGCTCCACGCGCTTGTCCGTCAGCGGGCTGCGTTTCAGGACCTCCTGCACGCAGGTTCTCAGCGCTTCCACGCCTTCCCCCGCCCGGTCTCCGGCGGTGGTGACGGGGTACAGGGGAAGCTGCACGCCCAGGCGCTCGCGGGATGTGGCGCGCAGCTCCTCTTTCAGGGACTGGAGCTGGTCAAAGGAGAGCAGTTCCGCATGCGTGATGACGAGGACCATGCGGGAACGGAGCCGTTCCTCCAGCGTCCGGAGATAGTCCCACAGGACGTCCTGGCTGCCCACCCTGGCGGAAATGACCACGAGGATGGCGTCTGATTTGGGGACGATGTGCTTCAGCTTACGCGGGGCGTCCTCCTGCTCCAGGCCGATGGTGTCCCAGAACTCAAGGTTCAGCAGGGCATCCGACGGGTAAAAAAGGTCCAGCACCCATTCATGGGTGTGCGGGGCCGGGTGGGGCCTGTACTGCCAGCGCACCAGCGTGGCCTCACTGGAAACGCGGGAGCAGAAGCGTTCCCCGGCCAGGGCATCCAGCGTGGAGGATTTGCCGGAACCCGTCATGCCGATGACGGTGACGTTCTGCGGAGAGCAGCATTCCGCCAGGGCTTCCTCCACGGCTTCCTGGGAATCAAAATGGCGGTCCGGGCCAATGCGGGCGGAAAATGCCGCGGCGGCATCCGCTACATCCCGCACCGCATGCGGAATCACATTTTTTCCTCCTGTCAGCATGGGTTGATGAGATCAGTAAACCGTCCGGGCCCTCCCGTTCTTCCGGAACAAACCTACACGCCACCTTTCCTTCTGTCCAACTAAATCACGGGGCCGGAGCATAGGACCGCCCGCCGAAGATGGCGGTGCCCACGCGGACGAGGGTGGCGCCCTCTTCCACGGCCGTTTCAAAGTCATGGCTCATGCCCATGGAAAGCTCCGTCAGCGGGGCTCCCCCCTTGCTGGAAAGCGTCTCCCTAAGATCCCTCAGGCGGCGGAAATAAGGGCGCGCGTCCTCCGGATTTTCCACCGGGGGAGGGATGCACATGAGGCCTGCGATTTCAAGATGGTCCAGGGCGGCCAGCTCCGGCCATTCCCGTTCCAGGGTCTCCGGGGAAAAGCCGAATTTGCTGTTTTCATCCCCCACGTTCACCTCCAACAGGATGCGTGGGCGCTTGCCCGTTTCCTGCGCCACGGTGTCCATGAACTGCGCCAGGCGCAGGGAATCCACGGCGTGGATCAGCGTGAAATGCTCCATGGCCTTGCGCACCTTGTTGCGCTGCAGGGGGCCAATGAGATGCCATTCCGTATCCGGGGGAAGGGCGGGGATTTTTCCCAGGGCCTCCTGGACCCTGTTTTCCCCAAAAACGCGCTGGCCCGCATCATGGCAGGCCCTGACGTCCCCGGCGGGAAATGTCTTGCTGACGGCGACCAGGCGTGCGGACCCTTCCGGACGCCCGGCGCGGCGTTCCGCGGCGCGGATGCAGGAGAGAATGTGTTCCAGATTCTGTTGGATGCTCATGATGGATGGTTCAATTCAGGGAGGGCTGTGCGGGGGCGTGGCTCATGATGTGGTGCAGCGGGGAAAGGCGCCGCATGGCCATGGCCCAGACCTTGGAAGAATCCGGCTCCAGGCAGATGTCCGGCACCATGGGGGATACGTACCAGGCCCGGTCATTCAGTTCCCGGCGCAGCTGGGACGGCGTCCATCCGCTGTGACCCACGTACGCGCGCAGGGTCACATGGGGGTCCCCGGCGTATTCCAGAGCCTGTTCTTCCTGAAGATGGAACTGGACGCGCAGTTTATCCTCCGTACGGGCAAAGGCGGCGAAAATGAGCTGGTTGCGTTCCACGGGCCCCCCCTTGAAAATGGGAACGGTGTAAAGGGATTCCGGAATGTCCGTATGGCGCGCCACTTCCCCCACGTTCATGCCGGCGGGATGGTTCAGGATGTGGCCGATGACGAATTCCTCCTCCACCCGGCTCAGAAAGATTACGGAGTGGTAAAAACCGCCGCCTTCCAGGTAGGGGGCGGAGACCAGGAGGTGGCCCGCCAGGTTTTCATTGCTGATATCTTCATGTTCCATCATCGCCATAAGTGTACGTTAACAAATGTGACGGATGCAGGCAACCATGCGTTCAAACAGCCATGTCAGGAGGCGCCGGAACGGGAAAGCCGGAAGAACGGCAGGAAAGGAAGGTTCAACCGAGGGTGTAACGGGCCCCCCCGGCGGAACGGGCCGCGGCTTTGGGACTCTTCGCCGTTTTGCGGACCGTTGTCCGCCGGGCGGAGGCAGCCTTTTTCCCGGCGGAGGCCGGGTGTTTGCGGGAGAGCGCTACGGCAGGCGGACGGGACGCGCGGCGGCGGTGGGAAATGACGGAAGCCGTGTTGATTTCTTCTACGGGAGCCGGGGCCATGACCAGCAGGGAGGAATCCTGCGTTTTTTCAGACTGGGCCAGGGCTTTCAGGGAGGCATCAATGGAGCAGCGTTCAATCACGACGGGGTCCCCGGTCCGGAGCAGGTTGAAGGCCTCGTACACATCATTGCTCTTCATCCGTACGCAGCCGTAGGAGGCGGGCGTGCCGATAGTGCGTTCCTCCGCCGTGCCATGGATGTAAATCAGGCGGGAGTGGGCGTTCCGGTTCCGGGTTTCCATACCCGCCAGCCACATGATGCGGGTGACGATGGGGTCGCGCCCCGGAGAATTGGGGGCCACGCATTCCCCGGTGGGCTTGCGGCTTTTAAACACCATGCCCTTGGGTTGCCCGGTGCCGATCTTGGACGCGATGCGGTGGGCGCCCAGCGGGGTGCGGCAGCTTCCCTTCTTATCCCCCAGACCGAATTTGGAGGTGCTGATGGGGTAGGTTTTTACAACGCGGCCGTTACGCATGACGGCCATTTTCTGGTCCCTGACGCTAACGACCGCGCCATCTTTGACGATGGCGGTGGGCTGGTAATCCGGCCGGGAGCAGGATACCAGGGCGCCGAACACCGCTAAGGCGGCGCCGGCGAGTTGAATCAGGCGTGCTGCTTGCGAGAGAGGCGCAGGCATGGGGAAGGTGTCAGTTTTTGGCTTTGGCAGTTTGTCTGGCGGGCAGCAGGTTGGAGATCATGCGGCCCAGGGAACAGAATCCCGTGTAGTAGAAGCCCAGGAAGGGAATCATCAGGATGGGGGAAAGGTAATGGCCCTGGCTGATCATGATGATGATCAGGTTCAGGAAGAAGGTGCCGCAGGCGATTTCCAGCACGGGAATGACGACGGACTTGATGGCTTTATAGCCGTTGCGCTTGAGCTGGGAGACGTGCTGCCTGTCTTCCTTCCGGTCCACGCCGTACTTGGGCGTGCGGACAAAGGCGGACTGATGGCCGAAAATGGCTTCCAGAACGGCCTTGGCGTTGTTCACGGCCATGCCCACGCTCAGCGTCAGAAGGAGCGGCAGGTACGGAAGTTCCTTCCACCAGGATTTGGGACGCACCACGATCTGGGCGCTCATGTAGAAGATGCAGACGGCCACGCTGGTCATGAAGAACAGGGCCACGTTCACGAACCACATGAACACCGTTTCATTTTCCGGGATGCGCTGCGTGCAGATGGGGTATACCAGGAAGCAGAGCAGGGCGAGAAGGAGGTAGGAGTAATTGCAGGTGAGGTGCGTGGTGGCTTCCACCTTGGCCTTGAGGGGGGCCTTGGAGCGCCAGATGTCCAGCAGGATTTTCTGGCAGACCTGGATGGAACCCTTGGTCCAGCGGTGCTGCTGGGACTTGAAGCCGTCCATGTCCACGGGAAGTTCCGCCGGGGTAACGACGTCGTTCAGGTAGATGAAACGCCATCCCTTGAGCTGGACACGGTAGGAAAGGTCCATGTCCTCCGTCAGGGTGTCATGGGACCAGCCGCCTGCGTCTCCGATGACGCATTTGCGCCACATGCCGGCGGTGCCGTTGAAGGTGAAGAAACGGCCGGAGCGGTTGCGCGCCGTCTGTTCCATGGCGAAATGGCCGTCCAGGTACATGCCCTGGACGCGGGTGAGGAGGTTGTATTCCCGGTTGATGTGGCCCCAGCGGGTCTGGACGAGGCCCACGCCTTCATCCGTAAAGAAGTGGATGGTCTTCTGCAGGAGGTCCGGTTCCGGAACGAAGTCGGCGTCCAGAATCAGCAGGAACTCCCCTTTGGCCACCTTGGTGGCCGCTTCCAGCGCGCCGGCCTTGAAGCCCGTGCGGTCCGTGCGGTGGATGCATACGGCGTCAAAGCCGCGGGCCTTCAGTTCCTCCACCTTGCGGTAGCACTGCTCCGTGGTGTCATCCGTGGAATCGTCCAGAATCTGGATTTCCAGCTTGTCCTGCGGATAATCCAGGGCCGCTACCGATTCCAGAAGGCGGTCCACGACGAATTTTTCATTGAACATGGGAAGCTGGACCGTAACGACGGGCAGTTCCTGGAAATGGGACTTGGGCTGGGGCTTGTTGTTGCGGTTCTTCCAGTACAGGTAAACGATGCTTAGGCGGTGGAAGCCGTATCCGGCCAGACCGACAAGGACCAGAAGATAGCACAAGAGCCAGATAAAATTGTAATTTAAGGACATGCTGGGGCGTACAAGGGTGTTTGGTATCTTTCTGCGTCAGGGGCTGGGGATTTCCTTGACGTGACGCCCGTATAAGACACCATAGGGCGAGAGTCAAGACATATTCCGTTTTGCTTAACCTTTTTGAGTGTTGTTATGAAGAGATTGTATCTGATGGCCGTAGCCGTATCCGTCACGGGAGGAATGGCATTTGCCGTTCCGGAGCAGGAAGCCCCGGAGAAGGCGTATGCCGTGCTGGACGTTCAGACGCCGCCGTCCGGCAAGGAGTGCCAGCCGGCCATTCCGGAACGCCTGCTGGATGATTCCCACATGAACGAGGAACTGGGCATCAATGAATTTACCGCGCCCTCCATCCGCAAGATTTTTGAAGACCTGGAAGGACTTCCGGAGATTCCGGAAAATGTGGCGCTGCGCGCCCGCCCGGAACGGCCGCCCATGGACCGCTGCTCCCTGGCTCTTCAGTTGGGCGGCATGATGGCGGACGGCTTCGTGATTGTGCAGTGCGGCAAGATGAACGAAGTAAAGCCCATTGCGCTGGACCTGTCCAGTTACGCGAAGGCGATCGGCGCCGGGGAGCGGGTGAACCGCCACGCCGCCAGCCTGCTGAAAAACGCGGAGGACGGGGATTTGAGCAGTTTCAAGAATAACCTGGCCCTCATCCAGTCCGACGTGGAACAGGAGCTTGCCTCCCTGCGGGATTCCGATATGGCGAACCTGATCGGCCTGGGCGGGTGGATTCGCGCGCTGGACGCCGCCACCGCCGCGCTGGACAACAAGTTTGCGGAGGATAAGGCGAAGGTCATTTTCCAGCCGGACGTACCGGAATATTTCCATTACATTCTGGACGGAGTGGAACCGGAAATGAAGGAGCGCCGGGACATTGCGAAAATCATGGACCTGCTCACGACCTTGCAGGAACAGATGACGCTGGCCCCGGATGCCAAACCTACCCGGGCGGGCGTGGAAGCCATCCGCAAGACAACGCTGGAGCTGATGAAGGCGGCTCTGGCTCCCGTGGAATCATAATATCCGTATTCCGATGGTTCTTCCCCTCCTGACCAGTCTGGAAGTGCGTCTTACGCCGCGCAGCCTGTATGCGCGGGATGAAAAGCTGGAGCGGATGGTAAGGGAGGACGGGCGCATTCCCGTGCCTTATAACGTGAGCATCCGCAACACGGGGGACGGCGCCGTGCGCATCATCGGCAAGAAGTGGACTGTCCGTTCCCATGAAGACGGCACGCAGGTGATTGAAGGGGACGAATTGTTCGGTTCCCGTCCGTTGCTGTGCCAGGGACAGATTTTTGCGTTTAACGGCCTCCAGATGCTGCGCCTGCCGGCGCGCATCCAGTTGACCCTCCTTGTACGGGACGAGGCCGGGATTCTCTACCATACGGACCCCGTCAGCCTTAAATGGTGAAATAAAAAAGCCCCGCAACTGATTGCGGGGCTTTTTTATAGTGTTTAATGATTAGAGATAAGAGAGTAGGGAAAGAGTGAATGGAACAATGTCCGGAAGTTGAAATAACTATTCTCTACTCGATACTCTCCAATCACTGACTCCGGCCTAGCCTTCTTCGTCATCCCCGTGGTTGAGGATGAAGTTGAGGTCGTCAATGCCCAGGCTGGAGGTGAAGCCTTCGTCACCTAGCACGTTGGCGACGAGCTGGTTTTTCTGGTGCTGGAGGATGCGGATTTTTTCTTCCACGGAATCCTTCGTCAGCAGGCGGTAGGCGATCACCTTGTTCTTCTGGCCGATGCGGTGCGTACGGTCAATGGCCTGGCTTTCCACGGCCGGGTTCCACCACGGGTCATAAAGGACCACGTAGGAGGCGGAGGTAAGGTTGAGGCCGGCGCCCCCCGCTTTCAGGGAGAGCAGGAAGACGGACGGGTCCTTGGTGGTCTGGAATTTTTCAATTTCCCCGCGGCGGTCCTTCGTCTGCCCGGTGAGGTAGTTAAGCGGCCTGTTTTCCGCCTCCAGGCGGTTCTTGATGATTTCCAGCATGGAGACGAACTGGGAGAAGACGAGCACCTTGTGCCCTTCTTCCCGAAGCTGGTCCAGCAGGTAGAACAGGGCGGTCATCTTGGCGCTGTCTTCCTTGGCGTATTTGGGGTCCACCAGGCCGGGGTGGCAGCAGATCTGGCGCAGGCGCATGAGTCCTTGCAGAATGGCGAAGCTGTTCTTCTTGACGGATTCATCAGAGTCCAGGCCAAGGAGGGCCTGCTGGATGCGGCGGAGTTCCGCCTTGTACAGCTGGCTCTGGATGCCTTCCATCTTGGCGTACACTTCTTCTTCCGTCCTGGGGGGCAGGTCCTTGGCCACCTGGGATTTGGTACGGCGGAGCAGGAAGGGCTTCAGACGCGCGGCCAGGCGGTTCTGGCTCTGCGGGTCCTTGCGCTTGTCAAAGCGTTTCTTGAAGTAGGAGCGGGAACCGAGGACGCCGGGCATGGAGAAGGCCATGAGGGACCACATGTCCAGCAGGCGGTTTTCAATGGGCGTGCCGGAAAGGACGAGGCGGTTGTAGGAAACGATTTCACGCGCGGCTTTGGCGGCCTTGGAATCCGGATTCTTGATCTGCTGGCCTTCATCCAGGATGACCGTGAGCCACTTGATCTGGTTGAGGGTTTCACCGCAGACGCGGAGCTGGGCGTAGTTGACCACGACCATGTCGTAATTCTTCCGGATGTCGTCCAGATTGGCCTGGTCCTTGCTGCGGATGACGAGCACGCGCACGCCGGGAGCGAATTTCTCCGTTTCCCCGGCCCAGACGTCCAGCACGGACTTGGGGCAGACGATGAGCACCGGAGGAACGGCGACCTTCTTCTTGGATTTGTTTTTGCGAGCGAATTCCTCACGCAGCCAGAGGACGTACGTAATGGACTGGATGGTTTTGCCCAAACCCATGTCGTCCGCCAGGATGCCGCCGAAGCCGTTCGTAGCCAGATAAGCCAGGAAGTGGAAGCCATCCACCTGGTACGGGCGCAGGGTGGCCTGAAGCTGGGAGGGGACGTCCGGCTTGACGTCGATCTTGATTTCCGCCGTGCGGTCCTTGATGCGTTTCCAGGCCTTCGGGTCGAACACTTCCGCGGCCTTCGGGTCCGCCAGCTGCATGGCGTGCATGCGGTGGGTTTCCCCGGAGAGGTCGAAGGGGTCCAGGCCCAGGCGGGTGACGGCGTCGCGCTGGTCGTTGTCCAGCTTGATTTCCAGGCGCATCCAGCCTCCGTCGTCCATGCGGACGTAGCCGCCTCTGGCGGCCACCAGGGCGCGGATTTGTTCCTTGGAAAGCTGCACGCCTTCCACGTCAATGACGATGCGGAGATCAAACCAGTCAATTTCCTGGTTGACCACTTCAAACCGAACGGCGGCGGCCACCGGGTCCGCCAGCAATGTCTTGAGCTTCTCGTCCATGTTGACGGTCAGCTCTTCCGGGAGCTGCTTGGCCCATTCCGCAAATTTTTCAGGGAACTGCCGGGTAACGCGGGCCTTGAAGGCGCCTACCTGGGGGTCATAGGAGAAGCCCATTTCCTCCAGCAGGCCGGGAATGGGATAAAGATGTTCACGGATGAAGCGCAGCAGGGCCTTGTTCTTCATGGGCTCCTGGTGGGCCACGTCCCAGCCGTCCTTGCCGAGCTTTTCCGTGCGGTAGCCGGAAGCGTCCCTGGCGCTTACTTCACACAGGACGTGCTCCGTTTCCGCGGAGGTGAGGCCGCGGACAATCTTCATGTCAAAGGTGCCGCGAAGGTCAATGTCCACCACGCGGTCTTCCATGCTGGGGGGAAGGGAAGCGCCTATCTTGCGCAGGAATTCCACCCCTTCAAGGCTGTCGATGACCTGTTTGGGAATGGAATAACGGGGTTCCACTTCCGTGCTTTCCAGCCAGCGGGGAGGGCCGGGGAACACGGTTTCATCAGACTGGTAAAGTTCCTGCTGGCCCGGAAGCTGGCGGACGGAGTGGGAAACGTTGATGCCGGTGGACGTGGCGAGCTGGAGGGCGTAGCAATCCGGCTCAATGGGGTCGTCCTGGCAAATCCACTTGAGCGGTTCGTCCACCACCTTGAAGTAATTTTCATCCAGGTTCACCAGGTAGCCTTTCAGGGCGGGCTGGTGGAAAAGCTTGTTCATCAGGGCGCACGCGGCTTCCTGGTCCAGGTCCAGCGTCAGGGCGTCTTCCGCACGGGCATAGTCGGACAGGGCCACAAGGAGGATTTCCGTCTGGGCGTCCATGCGCACGGCGGCGCGTTCATGCAGGTTTTCCAGATGGTCCAGGTCCTGTTTTTCCCGGACGGGAATCCAGTCCTGCTTCAGGGAATGGCGGTATTCAAAGTGGCCCTCGTTAATGGTGGAGACGAGCCTCATGAACAGCTCTCCGCGGGGCGGTTGCGGGGGGCGTTCATTCACGGACTGGATGCGGTCATACCAGGTGCCCACTTCACGGGAACGCTCCCATTCATGAATCTTGCGCTGGATTTTTTCCAGGTCCGTGATGGACTCCATGAATTCCGGGTAGGGCAGGCGCCTCTTGTTAAAGGCGTACGCGATGTAGTTCCAGAACTCCAGGATGTTGGTGGGGGGCACGGGCCACAGCTCCAGCGGGTCATAGCTGACGATTTCCCACCGGGGATTCAGGCGCACCATGTCATGGTCATGGATTTCCTGCTCAATGGCGAAGCGGCGGTAGCGCTTTTCCAGCTTGCTGACGTAATCCGCCTCCTTGTCGTCCAGTTCACGGCCCAGCTTCTCTTCCAAAATATCCAGCAGGGGGACGTCGTTCAGTTCATTGGGTGATTCCGGCAGGTCCTGGCCGCGGTACATGCGTTCCAGCATGGCGGCGTACATGGCCGCCCCGGCCAGATCCTCGTCCTCCGTGGAGCATGCCCCGAACCACCTGTTGCCCTGGAGGCGCAGATTCACGCGGTGCACGCCGTGGGCGTCTTCCACACGGCCCTGAATATACAAATGATTGCCAAAGATCTGTGTAACCGCTCCATCCTTTTGGAGCTTCTCGCCGCGCAGACGGATTTCTTCCGGAAAGGCGTTGAGAAAGTTCAGGGTAGCCCTATCCGGGTTAAGTGCCATGCTCATAATATCAGACTGTCATATAAAAATTGGAAACAAGCGTTCCTTGAGAAAAGGACGCTACAGGTCTATGCACTTTACTATGGCACAAAGGGCGGATTAGAGCAACTATTCTCTGAAAATAATTCCAACGAATGTTTGAAATAATACTTAAATTTATGAATTTAATCATGTTATGTTTTTGTGCCGAAGGCTGTTTTTTGAAGAAAAAGAGCATATTTTATCATGCTGGAAAGAATGAATGTCAGGCTTGCGTAACATGTGTTCTTGACACGTCCGCTATAAAAGGGTCTTTTATGCCTGAAATTTTATGTCCTCCGCAACACTTCTACAGTTACTGGCGACTCAAGCCCGCTTGAGCGATGGCGAATTGGCCGAACGTCTTGACATGACTGAAGAAGCCGTGCGAGCCCAGCGGGAGCAATGGGAAAAGGAAGGCGTGATCCTGGGCTACCAGGCGGTGGTGAATGAAGAATACGAACACGACAGCCGTGTGGCGGCCTTCATTGAGGTGAAGATGACGCCGGAACGTGACGGCGGCTTTGACCGCCTGGCGATGCGTATCTCCCGTTTTGACGAAGTCTCCTCCTGCTATCTGGCGAGCGGCGGCTTTGACCTGCTGGTGCTGGTGGAGGGGAAAAGCATGCGGGACATCGCCCGGTTTGTGGCGGAAAAACTGTCCACGCTGGAAGGGGTTCTGTCTACTTCCACGCACTTCCATCTGAAAACCTACAAGAAAAACGGCTGCGTGTTTGAGGCCCCCGTGCAGGCCGAACGCCTGGTTGTCGCTCCGTAATCCCCTGCCGTCAGAAAGGAACCATTAATGAACTGGCAGAACAAAATAGCGGAGCAGGTAGACTCCATTCCCCGTTCCGGCATCCGGGAATTCTTTGACCTGGTCACAGGCCGGACGGACATCATCTCCCTGGGCGTGGGGGAACCGGACTTCGTCACGCCGTGGAACATCCGTGAGGCAGCCATTTACTCCCTGGAAAAAGGGCATACCTCCTACACCTCCAACTACGGGCTGGAATCCCTGCGCCGTTCCATCGCCAAATATGTGGAAGGCTTCTTCCATGTAAAATACGACCCCCTGCATGAAGTGCTGGTGACGGTGGGCGTAAGCGAAGCCATTGACCTGGCTCTGCGCGCCGTGCTGAACCCGGGGGACGAGGTTCTCTACCATGAACCCTGCTACGTTTCCTACGCTCCCAGCGTGAAAATGGCCTATGGCGTGGCTACCGCCGTGCCTACGAGCAAGCAGGACCTGTTTGCCCTGAATCCGGCCGTGCTGGAGACCGCCATCACGCCCCGGACCAAGGTGCTGATGCTCAACTTCCCCACCAATCCGACCGGAGCGGTGGCCCCTGTGGAAACGCTCAAGGAAATTGCCCGCATCTGCATCAAGCACGACCTGATTGTATTGACGGATGAAATTTACAGCGAGCTGCGTTACGACGGCAAGCCGCATGTCTCCATCGCCTCCCTGCCGGGAATGAAGGAACGCACGCTGCTACTGCACGGTTTTTCCAAGGCCTTTGCCATGACGGGCTTCCGCCTGGGCTATGCCTGCGGGCCGGAACCGCTCATCTCCGCCATGATGAAAATCCACCAGTACTCCATGCTCTGCGCGCCTATCACCTCCCAGGAGGCGGCCATTGAAGCACTGGAAAACGGAACCTCCGCCATGCTGAAAATGCGGGAAAGCTACCGCCAGCGCCGGGACTTCCTGGTGAAGCGGTTCAATGAAATCGGCATAGACTGCCATTTGCCCGGAGGCGCATTCTACGCCTTCCCGGACATCTCCAAATTCGGCCTTTCCAGCAAGGAATTCGCTACGCGCCTGCTGATGGAAGAGCAGGTGGCCGCCGTGCCCGGTACCGCTTTCGGTGCAAGCGGGGAAGGCTACCTGCGCTGCTGCTATGCGACTGCCTTTGACCAGATCAAGGAAGCCTGCAACCGCATGGAGCGTTTTGTGAAAACCCTCTCCTGACCTCTCCGCGTCCATGAGCTCCGTCCCGGAGGCCCTGAAAACAAGGGCGTACGTAGCGCCCTTTGCGGTGTTCATGGGCTTTACCCTGCTGTGGCAGTTTGGCGGCCCGTTTCTGGAATGGGACCACCCTGCCGCGGCCTGGTGGAGAAGGGCGCCGGAGCAATGGTTGTACCCCGTGCAGGCCATCGTCTGCTTTGCCCTGGTCATCTGGTGGAGAAAGGCCGTTGACTGGGACTGGAAATGGAAACCTGCCGTGTGGGGCGTCCTCTTCGGCGTGCTGGGCATCCTGTGCTGGCTGGCCCCTGCGATGGTGGCGGACCGTCTGCCGGGCGGGCCGGACGCGTGGTTCGGCCACCCCTCCTGGCCATGGTACCGGTACCTGCTGGGAATTGACGCGCGCCCGGAAGGATTTGATCCCGGCATTGTCTTTGCTCCGGACTCCTGGAGCTGGCTGGCGGCGCTGGCCCTGCGCTTCTTCCGGGCCGTGGTGGTAGTGGCTCTGGTGGAAGAACTCTTCTGGCGCGGGTACCTGATGCGCCTGATGGTGAACCTGGACCACCCGTGGAAAGTGCCCTTCGGCACGAACACCTGGAAAGCGTACTGGGTAACTACCCTGTGCTTCATGGCCGTGCACCAGCCGGTGGACTACTGCGGCGCCTTCATCTACGGCTCTCTGGCGTACCTCCTTGCCGTGTGGCAGAAAAACCTGTGCGCCGTCATCATCATGCACGCAGTGGCGAATGCGCTGCTGGGATGGGCCGCCCTGGAATGGGGCAAATACGGCCTGTGGTGAATCCGGCGTTTACAGGGAGGGGCTTCTTAAGTACATAAGACTGATGACTCCGGAAGAAGCAATAGAAATTTTATGGGACTACCACCATGTGAAGCAGGAGCTGCGCCCGGCGGACCTCATCTTCATCCTTGGCAGCAATGACGTGCGGGTGGCGGAATATGCGGCGGAACTTTATGCGAGGAAGCTGGCGCCCCTGCTCCTGTTTTCCGGCGGGGTCGGGCGGTTCACCGGGGAATGGGCTGTGACGGAGGCGGAACTTTTTGCGGCGGCAGCCGTGAAGGCGGGAGTGCCGGAAGACCGGATACTCATTGAAAATAAGTCCGCCAACACCGGGGAAAACGTCCGTTTTTCCCGGGAAATCCTGAAACAGGCCGGCATTCCGGAGCCTGTCAGCCTCATAGCCCTGCAAAAACCGTATATGGAACGGCGTACCCTGGCTACGCTCCAGGCCCAGTGGCCGGAACCCGGGGTAACGGTCAGCTCCCCTCCCGTAAGCTTCCGGGAATACTTGACTCCGGAACTGCCGCAGGAGCTGGTCGTCTCCGCCATGGTGGGGGACTTTCAACGGATACTGGAATACCCCCGGCAGGGATTCTCCACGGAACAGCCCGTAACTCCGGAGGCGATGGAAGCCTTCCGCACGCTGGTGGAAGCCGGATATGACTCCCAGTTGCTCAAGGGGGTGGCTCTCCCCTGGAATTCTTGAGAAGACACGCTTTTTGCTTTCACTGGCCGCTGATTGCGGTCATCAATACAACCCACATAGCCAACCCAACCTATATATCTTATCATGGCAGACAGAACCAATACAGATCCCGTCCGAATGGAGAAAATCGTGAGCCTCTGCAAAAGGCGGGGCTTCATCTTCCAGGCAGCTGAAATCTATGGCGGGCTGAATGGTTGCTGGGACTACGGTCCCATGGGTGTGGAACTCAAGCGCAACCTCAAGGAATACTGGTGGCGCAAAAACGTGCAGGAACGCGACGACATGGTGGGCATGGACGGCTCCATTCTGACGCATAACTCCGTGCTGGTGGCCTCCGGCCACGTGGGCGGCTTCTCCGACCCGATGTGCGACTGCCTGCTGACCAAGGAACGCCTGCGCGCGGACCAGATTCCGGCACAGAGCGGCATGGGCTTCTTCTACACCGGAGCCACCAGGAAAGACGGCTCCTGGAGCGTGGAAAAGGAATACTCCGTCCTGGTGGACTCTGAAAAACAGGCGGACAAGGCACGAAAAACGGCAGCCCAGTACTATGCCCAGCTGGCCGGCAAGGACGTCTCCCACAAGGAAATGGAGCTTCAAGGCGAACGCATGGAACCCATCACGGACTCCACCATGTACAACCCCGCCAACGGTTCCCTGGTGACGGAAGCCCGTGAATTCAACCTCATGTTCAAGACGACCATTGGGGCCACCTCTGATGAAAACGATCCCAATGCCACCGGCTGGCTGCGTCCGGAAACGGCCCAGTCCATCTTCTGCCAGTACAAGAACATTCTGGACAGCTCCCGTGTGAAGCTCCCCTTCGGGATTGCCCAGATCGGCAAATCCTTCCGCAACGAAATCAATCCGCGCAACTTCACCTTCCGTTCCCGCGAATTCGAACAAATGGAAATCGAATACTTCTGCCGTCCGGAAGACGGCCTGCGCCTGGTGGATGAATGGCTGGAACACCGCCTCAGCTTCTATGATGAAGTGGGCGTGCCGCGCGAACACATTCATCTGCTGGATGTGCCGGATGGTGAACGCGCCTTCTACTCCAAGAAAACCTACGACCTGGAATATGAATTCCCGTTCGGCATTCAGGAACTGGAAGGCATTGCCTACCGCACGGACTATGACTTGAGCTGCCACCAGAAAGGCTCCGGCCGTCCGCTGGAATACTTTGACGAAGAAACGCGGGAGAAATTCATTCCCCACGTGGTGGAACCCTCCGCCGGGTGTGACCGCACCATTCTGGCCATCATCTGTGAAGCCTTTGATGAAGAAGAACTGGTGGATGACAAGGGCAAGAAAGACATACGTACCGTGCTCCGCTTTGTCCCCCGGATGGCTCCCATCAAGGCCGCCATCTTCCCGCTGCTCAAGAAAAACGAGGAACAGGTGCGCATCGCCCGGGAAATTGAAAAAACGCTCCAGCCGTGGATGCCCGTCTTCTATGATGAAACGGGAGCCGTCGGCCGCCGCTACCGACGCCAGGATGAAGTGGGTACCCCCTTCTGCATCACGGTGGACTTTGAAACCCTCGGAGAAAACGATGCCTCCCTCAAGGACACGGTGACCATCCGCCACCGCGACTCCATGGAGCAGGAACGCGTTGCCATCAAGGACCTGCTTCACTGGCTCATTGCCCGCGTGCGTTAATGGCGCCTTTGACGGC
The DNA here is from genome assembly GCF_018709685.1 of Akkermansia muciniphila. Lineage (GTDB taxonomy): Bacteria > Verrucomicrobiota > Verrucomicrobiia > Verrucomicrobiales > Akkermansiaceae > Akkermansia > Akkermansia muciniphila_E. The sequence goes on along the minus strand of NZ_JABDHQ010000004.1, from coordinate 171,324 downwards.
CGCTGATGCCGCAAAACACTTCAGGGCCGCTCCGTGTTGAATGGAGCGGCCTTTTGTTTTCGGAATGACTGTGATGGAAAAAAGTTGCTGGACGATAGGCCACGGACCATCTAGCATCAAAAACAGGTTGGTTAACCAGAGGTGAATCAGCGATTCCAACATGAATTGCTGAACCGATGATCTGCTTGCGCCAACCTCAAGCTCACAGGAATTTCCCGGTAGATCGGCGATTCCTGTAAGTCATTGAAACCAGTAGATTGACATTCCCTTCAATAAGATAGAAGGCGTAAGGATTATGTATCTTGAAAGAGGTTGGCGCAAAGAGCCGTTTGTACCACTAACTTTCAACGCATATTCCTTTCCGCCGTCGCACCCTCACAGGTGCGTGGATTGAAACTACGCAAGCACCTTATCCAGAGGGAGAGAGGGCAGTCGCACCCTCACAGGTGCGTGGATTGAAACTATTTTTAGGATGCCCCATAAGGGGCTATAGGATGTCGCACCCTCACAGGTGCGTGGATTGAAACATATGAGTTAATTCTAATTTTTAGATTTAGGGGGGTCGCACCCTCACAGGTGCGTGGATTGAAACTTTAACTAATTGGTTTTTGGAGACACGGACTCCGGTCGCACCCTCACAGGTGCGTGGATTGAAACTTCCACATTCGGGAAAGCGTCCGGCCATGGTGAAGTCGCACCCTCACAGGTGCGTGGATTGAAACCATGCAGCGGCGCAGGGTAATGGCCAGGTCTTCCGTCGCACCCTCACAGGTGCGTGGATTGAAACCGGCCTTGCGGGCGGTCGTGGCGCCGGAACGCAGTCGCACCCTCACAGGTGCGTGGATTGAAACCATCCTTCAAAATCCCATTTAATTTCAACGTGTTGTCGCACCCTCACAGGTGCGTGGATTGAAACTGGATCAACCTTGCCGCCCTTCTGTCCCTGCTCCTGTCGCACCCTCACAGGTGCGTGGATTGAAACGGAACGTCTCTTGATGGGCGTTGCCCGCCAGCGTGTCGCACCCTCACAGGTGCGTGGATTGAAACCATTTTCAGCCTGGCTTCATCCTGGCGCACCTTGTCGCACCCTCACAGGTGCGTGGATTGAAACTCAAGATCGTCAATGCAGGTCTTAATGTCATCCGGTCGCACCCTCACAGGTGCGTGGATTGAAACCGGAAACGTCCGCTGCTGGGTGTACGGCGAGCTGGTCGCACCCTCACAGGTGCGTGGATTGAAACGGTCACTGCGTAAGACGTGGTGAATTTCATCGAGTCGCACCCTCACAGGTGCGTGGATTGAAACGTCCCGAAAGGTATCATCCTGGCAAGCCTAGTCTAGTCGCACCCTCACAGGTGCGTGGATTGAAACTGGCTCCTGATCGTCATCCGCGTCAGGCAAGGATGGTCGCACCCTCACAGGTGCGTGGATTGAAACCCGTTACACGATGGGCAAGAAAGAATTCATCCAAAGTCGCACCCTCACAGGTGCGTGGATTGAAACAATGCAATCAAGGCAGAATACGTCTTGCGCCTGTGTCGCACCCTCACAGGTGCGTGGATTGAAACCCCCCTGGTGGAGCAATACGGAGGGACCATCCGGGTCGCACCCTCACAGGTGCGTGGATTGAAACCTTTTGCCGCCCTTTACAGCCGGGCAAACTGGAGGTCGCACCCTCACAGGTGCGTGGATTGAAACCTTTCTTCAAGAAAAAAAGAACACTTTGTGAACCGTCGCACCCTCACAGGTGCGTGGATTGAAACCAATGCGTTGGGTTTACAGTTGAAATAGGCGTCGTCGCACCCTCACAGGTGCGTGGATTGAAACAATCCATGTATTGTGTTTGGAATAATCTTCATCAGTCGCACCCTCACAGGTGCGTGGATTGAAACGCTTTTTCAATCGCCTCGGCCTGGTCGGGCGTGAGTCGCACCCTCACAGGTGCGTGGATTGAAACCCGTCGTGAAATTCCCTTGCCACCGTCGCCCTGGGTCGCACCCTCACAGGTGCGTGGATTGAAACGCCAGTGCGGGCATCCCTTTAATTTTTTGCGGGCGTCGCACCCTCACAGGTGCGTGGATTGAAACATCAGCCATTTGGCCTGTTCCGCCATGACGGCGTGTCGCACCCTCACAGGTGCGTGGATTGAAACCAATAGTGCGCCCAATCTTCCACCCCGTTTTGGGTCGCACCCTCACGGGTGCGTGGATTAAACACGATATGCGTCAAGGGGTATACGTTTTAGATGGTTGTCACACCTGTATGGAGATATAGGTGCGACCATCAAATACCAGCCCTCTTAAATGGCATAGCATTAAATAGGGGGTGCCAAGGTGAGAATGGTTTGGGGGCGACTTTCTTGAAGTAATAAAGAAAAATAATAGTCGGGCTTAAATATTTAAAAAGGTAATCTGTGACACAAATGAAACTTCTAGAACCAGGAAGAATTCGTTATAGGAACATGGCAACGGTATGTTAAGTTTCCGTTGTATTTTGCATCAAGAGGGATAGATGAGATGATTAGAAAGTGCTTGAAGTCGGAACAGGAAACGATTTATGAAATTATCAATGATTCAGCCGTGGCTTATAAAGACAGGATTCCTGCCGACAGATGGAAGGAACCTTACATGCCCATGGATGAATTAAAGGAACAGATCAGAGATGGTGTGGAGTTTTACTGTTATGAAGATAAGGGGCTCCTTCTTGGTGTCATGGGCATTCAGGACCGGGAAGATGTTAAACTGATACGTCACGCCTATGTCAGGACATGCGCCAGGCGGCGTGGAATTGGAGTTCAGCTTCTTAACTATTTACGAAAAGATCAGGAGAAACCTGTTTTAATAGGAACGTGGGCGGATGCGACCTGGGCGATCGACTTCTACCAGAAAAACGGGTTTCATTTGGTAGGGCCTGAAGAACGGAAGCTGCTGTTAAAGAAGTATTGGACGGTTCCGGAAAGACAGATTGAAACATCCGTGGTACTTGCAGATGGAAAATATTGCCGAGAATAAATAACGTGGCTCCACGGTGAGTGACTGCTAGCACTAAGAGGCACTTAAATTCTGGACGTTTCAGTTTTTTCTTTTGCTTACTATAAGAACAAATAAAGTCCAGGCCCATTTCCTTATGAAGATGGGCCTGGACAAGATGTTAAAAACCATCAATTTCTTCCGGAGTCAATCCTGGAAGATTTTCCATCTTATAGGTGCCGTCAGCATGAACAATAAGGCTTCGGTGTACCTTGGCGGAAGAATATTGGCCTGCGGGGCAGGAATGTTGCCACCAGATTACCTTCTTTACTTCCATGCTGCCTTCAGGACGGGCGGAAGAGGCATCCCCTTCAAACATGAACGGGAGGGCATTTTTTAAGATTTCTGCATCTTCGTCACTGAATCCTGTAAGGGAAGCAAGCTGAGGAGAAATGGCTCCATAGAAAACATAGACTCCATGATCCACTCGGTGTTTCATGCCCATGGTATCGGATGCTTTTTTTGTGCCATCGCCTTCTCCGCTGACACTTTTGGTAATTTGGGTACTGGTGATTTCAACAGGTTCTACGCTGAAAGCTGCCTGGACGGTGACAGGACCACGAATACCGATGGAAACGCCGTCATTCTTTTTTTCACCCGTACCTTTATATGCAAACAGTTGTCCAAAGGCACGCACATCAAACCACGTCCGGCAAGCCAGATTTGTTTGTTCCTCCCTGGATTTCTTCCCTTCCAGAAGAATGGAAGCCCTGTCTTTTAATGTCTTGCAGGTATCTATCTTGTGATCGTCCGATTGTACAAATATAGGAACCCCGGAATCAAGGAGCCTGTTACGGATTTTACGTTTCAAACAGACATCGGAAAGTTCCCCGTTGCCATCAAGAGTGGTTCGGGGGCGGTTGCCATTTAACGGATCTCCGTTAGGATTCGCATTTTTTACGGTGAAGATAACCGCAAAGTCTATCTTATGTTGTAATGACATGGTTTTTATTCTTTAGGTTGGGAATTTTCTTCTTCTTTTGAGGAAGATGTTTTATTGAACATGTCCGATTTTTGGCAGTAATATCCCAAGAGGAATTCTCCTGAAACCTTACTGTCATTGATGAAATCGGTTTGATCAAAGAGGTCATGAATACTTGCTAATTCTTTATCGTAGTAATTTTTCCATCCTGGTTTATTTTTTGTTAATATTTGAATATAAGGATCAAGTGCTTTGCGCAAAGTTTGCCACGTTGAATGTGGGTGGGAGCTGAAGCGCTGCATCAGTTTTTCCGCATTGGTGGGGCGTTCCGTATCGGAGGAGGCTTTCTGGGCGGCTTTTTCCAGCAATTCCGCTACAGCAAGCAGCCTTCCGTATAAATATCCCCGCTCTGTAATGGTTCTATCCAGACTCATGGTGTAATGGTGTTGTTTTTGGGTTGAGTTAAATTGGTATCTAAATAAGGCGCATGCAGTATTGACGGCAAGATTCCAATCCCGATTCTCTAGCCCGCTTCTGTTGCAGGCCTTGTGGATGCAGGCATCTACCAGATCAGGGGGAACAGGTCGTCTCTTAATAATGCAGGGAAGTAGACGAACCACTGTCTGCTTGCGCAATTTTTCGTCCACGGATTTTCCATAGGCCACTTCCGCAATGGTTCTGGGAGAAGGGGCACCGGCGTACCGCAATTTGTTTTTTTCACTCCACTGCCACCACACACATTTAGTATGCCAATGCTCAATGTTATTCCAATATTCAACGGAGTCCATCTCGTTGAAGAAGGTGATGGACAAACGACCGGGAGTGGCTGAATCCAGGCCCATGATGAAAACTTTGCTGATGTTGGCTACTTCTTCTTTATAACCTGAGATTTTAGTTCTAAGCTTTCGTCCCACTTCTTCGGCCGTGTATTGGATGGTTTCAGGTTCTTCGTCCGGATCCATCTCCAGCAATTCTCTGGTGTCAGACCATGGACCTGGCATGAAAAGGCTTCTGGATGACCAAGCTACGATTGCCTGGGAGTCATCTCTCCACCCCTGGTTGGAAATAAGCCATCTCAAGGCACTGTGGGCTTTCTGGGAGACTTCACGGCTTACCCCGCACACCTCCTTCGAGTCATCAAATTTTCCTCTGAACGTGAACCCGGAAGAATCATTGGAGGAGATGATTTTGGCGCCGTCTCCAGCATTTCTGATACGGGCCGGGTGCTGTGTTGCCAAATTAGTGGTCTCACCCGTCACATAGCACAAGCCTGTGTTTTGACCCCGTGATTCTTGAAATCGGATCCAGGAGTTCCACATTTCCTTGTTTTTCCATACGTCCGGAACAAGATTACCAGGAATTTCTACTCTCCATCTTACAAGGATAGCGTCTATGCCGACCACTCCGAGGGCTGCATAAATTGCCGGTGTATCATTCTTTTCGCCCGTCCATTTTTTCATTAAGAAGGAGTTTTCATTGACGGGCAGAATTTTTGATTCAACAAGATCTTCCAAAAGGGTACCTTTTAATACGTACGCAAAGATGGCAGAAAGCGTGGCATTGGAAGGATCAAAGTCTTTCCAGCACTCCAACTGGTTTAGATATTCTTTGTACCCGCTTTTGCTGTTGTTCGTCCATCTGGTAAAATCTCCCGCTACATATTGCAGTTTATCGCAAAGAGGGTGGGGACACAGGCCGCTGGTTCTTCCTCCGGATTTTTCAGTAACGGGAATGATTGTTTGCTGGCTCCCCGTGGGGACGATTTCTGCTCGTCTGAAATTGCCGTAACCATCCAGTACGACTGTTATCTGGGCATTTTGGCTACCATGATAAAGCGGGAATAGCGGTGTGATCGTCCGTTTTTTTAAATCTCTCTCTTCCGAAGAGTTCTTCCCCACCTGTTGCGCGTTGTCTTCGTACGTCCTATATAAAGCTTCCATCCAGTTCATTGTTTACCTCGCTTTCTATTCTTCCAAAGAGGAGTCTTTTGTTCCGCATGAGCGTGGAGGATTAGCCTTCATCTTGCGGACAGCCCTCGTTATATTACACTCTTCTGGACGGATGAATTTTACAATCCCATTCTTCATGACGGGTTTCCAGAAGCGCACCCCCAATTCGTCTCTTCCCGTCTCATCCGGATAATCAAATCCATGGAACATAACGCCGAAGGCGAGTTCCGGAGTGTCATCATAGGCTCCGGGTGTGTTTCCAAAGCGGCACGGTTCCACATAAGCCTGGCATTCACGTGCGCCCAGGCAGATGTCGCGTCTGCCTCCCTTTTCCAGAGTGCGGCGGATGATGGCGGCATGTTTTCCTTCAATGCGGTCCGCCATCATGTCCTTGCGAAGCAAATTCCATTCGAAATGAGCTCGTACCTGATAAGCAACATCTATCAAATAAGTGTATACTGACAGTTCAGCACCGCTTTCATGATACTTGATCAGTTTCATGTTTTTTGCGAACGTCCGAATGGGATTCATGATGCGCACTTCATCAATGACCCAATTAATGGTGGGCTTCCAATAAATAGATTTGGTTACTCCCTTTAAAGCTTCATAAGTAGGGATGTGGTAAGAGTATTTTTCACCGCCCATGCGGGTGAGGGGATCAGTGAATAGGGCCAATTTCCCTGATACCATGTATTCTATGTTATTTCCCATGATAAAATAAATTAAGAGATAAGAGCGCCTGGATTTTTAGCATAGGGTTCTTTTCCGGACCATGAAAATCCAGTTTTTTCATCATAATGAATTTCTGAAAGCATATAGACAGGATAATCCGTGGGTAGTAACACAAGTACTCCGTCTGCAAGCATGGAATGAACTTCCTGCTCGGAATAGTTTAATGAGAGCGTGTACTTCATGGCGTCCCTGAGCAATTTTCGGACGTCTCTCCATTCTTCTTGCGAATGAGGGTGCGCCAGCTCTATCAATTTTTCTATAATCTGAGCCCCCTCGCCCTTATTCACAATGACTGGAGTGGATAAGCCTTCGATGACTCTATAAGCTTCTGCCGCTTTTTGGAATGACTGATGCAGAAGCATGTCGGAGCTGTCAGACTGAATCCGCTGCGCCTCCATTTTTATGGCTTCATTCGTAGAAAGCAGGTCCATCATGGTGTAACTGTCGGCCTCCAACGGGTAAGCCAACTTGTTCCGTTGCTCAGAATAATAATGTCGGTAAAAAGAATCCAAGGCGTTTTCTTCCATCAGTAAATCGGCATTTCCGTGCACGTCGCTGAAAATTTGGTGTAAAAGTGATTTGCCAATGCTGATTTCTTCCAATTTGTCTGTATGCTCCAGTTTTTGGGAAGGAAAGACGACGAACATGTTTCCCTCGTCCAGCCGGGCATTTCTGTTGCAGCGGCCACCGGCCTGGACAAGAGAGTCCAGGCCTGCTGCACTACGAATGACTACATCAAAGTCCACATCCACCCCAGCTTCAATTAATTGCGTACTGAAGCACAAGATAGGTCTTCCAGTCTTTTTAGCTGTTTCAAGAGAGTGTTTGTCTATTTTATGTTGGATGATGCCTGAGCGATCCTCCGGGATCATGTTTGTGCTTAAATGGCAGGTTTGTACATCCTCCACATCGCCACAGGCCTCATACAGATTGCGGGCAAAGGATTTCGTATTAACTATCATTAAGGTATTGTTACCCATCCGCGCTTGTTTTAATGCAAAATCAGTAAACTCCTGAAGTTTCCATTGTTTGGATTCTTCAATCATATTCAGAGCAATCCGGCGGTTGGAATGAAACAGTTCAAAATATTTCTGATAGTCGGGAATGATATGAGGATCTGGATTCAGCCTTAAATTCCAAACCTTATCCTCCAATCGGCTCCATATGGGCTGCGTAGCCGTGCATAAAACAAGACTGCATCCCATGACTTCATCCATGAAATTTAATGCGGATGTCAACAAGTAGGTGGATTTTAAAGGGAGAGCCTGAACTTCGTCGAAAATAATTACTGAACGGGCCAAGCTGTTCATACGGCGCACGTAATGGCTCCCTTTGGAAAACAGCGTCTGCAAAAACTGTACCGCCGTTGTCAGAATAATGGGAGGATTCCAGGAGCATTCGGCTTGGTGGCGCTTTTCCTCCTCCTGATAGAGTTCGCTTCCGGATAATTCATTTTTGGGATCAACGAGGACATTGGAATGATGAACCAGGATGAGATCTCCAAATTCCTCCCCCAATGCGTCACGGATGATAGCCGCATTCTGGTCAATGATAGAGGTGTAGGGAATAACATAGATCAACCGGTCCAGATGATGCTTCTGTGCGTGGGCCAACGCAAACCGCAGACTGGCCAGAGTTTTCCCGGCTCCTGTGGGGAGAGTCATTAAAAACTTGCCTTGAGGGCGACCTGCTGCGTTGAAACTGCGTTGAGATATTTCTGTACGCAAATCATCAATCATTCCATGTGAGGTAAAGCCTGCCAGATAACTGTCCAGATTAGCCAGCATCTTGTCCCATGGAGGTGTGGGTACGGCTTCAACCGGCTCTCCGCCCGCACTGGAATGGTCGGCATCCACAAGGGAACTCAACAAAAACCGGCACAAGAGACCATATCGGTATTTTATTTCCTTGCCAGACAGTTTTTTCTCACCATTTCTGAGGAGGGCATCAAGGGAACGCCATTCTTCTCTTAAGGCCGGATCCGAAAGCATTGCCTGTATCCGGGCTTTTTCCTCTTCAGGCATGTTCTTCCAGGCTTCTTTATAGTGGGATTTCTCGACGTTTTTAGTAATGCGGGCTTTGAAGGAATTGGTACCGTCCGTTTTTAGATTATCAATCAGGCATCCTTCATGGTGGGAAAGACAGCAAAGGGCTATTATTTGAACCCAATATTTTTCAAATGCTTCCATTGGGTGGGGAGCATTCATGAAATAACGCCACAGATGTTGTGCTCCTGCCGTAGAGTGATCGACGGAGCCTCGAGGTCCAGGGTCTTTTCCGGAGACAATAGCCTCCATATATTCATAAAAGGCATCACTCCATTTCCCAAAGTCGTGAAGCGCCCCGATGAGCGCCGCCGTCCTGGCCAATCCTATTTTTGCCGCGTTAAGAGAGGCGCCTACAATACACTCATGCGTGTGCTGTTCAATTGTCTGTCCAGGCCGTGCTAACATGTTTTATTCTTCCTTCCCAGTTCCAGTACCGGAGAGCCAGAGTAGTCTTTTCCGTGGGATTTACAAGATATGAATTGATTAATTTAGTATTTTATTTAGGGTTCCATTCTGAACAGAATTTCCAAGATGTCTTCGACTCTCTTCTCCATACCCTTGGCGGCATTGCAGCATTACCTGTACTGTCCCAGGCAGTGCGCTCTGATTCATCTGGAATGCGCATGGGAGGAGAACCAGTTCACGGCAGAGGGAAATGTATTTCATGAACGGGCTGATTCCGGGATGACGGAAACCCGCGGATTGAAAAAAGTGCTGCGCTCCCTTCATGTTTCTTCCGCACAGTGGGGTATTCACGGGATTGCGGATGTGGTGGAAGCCGTTTATGCTGAAAAGGGCGGTGAGGCAGTGTTCATGACTCCCGTGGAATACAAGGTGGGGAAGCCCAAGCCGCATCGTGCAGATGAAGTGCAGGTGTGCGCCCAGGCACTATGCCTGGAAGAGATGTTCAAGGTGGAAATTCCTTCCGGCTTTTTATTTTACGGAAAGACCCAGAGAAGGCTTGAAGTGGTATTTGACCAGGAATTGCGTTCCCTGACAGCCCAGGTTATCTGTAGTGCCAGGGAAGTGCTGACGGGCATTGTTACGCCATTGCCCCATTATTCCAAGGGCTGCAAGTCCTGTTCCCTGGTCAATGATTGCCTGCCTTCCATGTGCCGGGAGCACAGGCAGGCCCTGAGGGCCCGGGTGGATGATGTGTTTGAGGACAGCCTTGGTGCAAGTGAAGCTGATGATTTATGAAGAAGCATTTAAATACCTTGTTTGTTACACTGGAGGGATGCTGGCTGTCCAAGGACGGCGATACCGTAAAAGTGAATTCTGAAGGGGCCTGCCTGCTCCGGGTTCCCCTTCATAATCTGGAGGGCATCGTAACGCTGGGGTGGGATATAGGAGTTTCCCCGCATTTGATGGGGGCCTGCGCTGAACGCGGCGTCACTCTTTCCTTCTGTAATCCTTACGGAAAGTTCCTGGCCGGCGTGCAAGGCTTCATGAAGGGAAATATCCTGCTGCGCCGGGAGCAGTACCGCTGGGCTGATGATGAGACAAGGTGGGTGGGCGTGGCACGGGAAATGATTGCGGCTAAGATTGCGAACTGCCGCAGCCTGCTTTTAAGGGCGCAGAGAACGTACGGGAAGGATTTGTCAGAGGCGGTAAACCGTCTGGCGGCCTTTTGCCGCATGGCTCGCGGCTGTGAATCCGGCGACATCCTGCGGGGGATTGAAGGCTCTGCGGCAGAAACATATTTTTCCTGCCTCTCCCATTGCCAGAGGACGGAAGATCCGGAACTGGTGTTTGAAGGCCGCAACAGGCGCCCTCCCAGGGATTGTTTTAATGCCCTGCTGTCTTTTCTGTACAGTTTGTTGTGCCATGATGCCCGGTCCGCTCTTGAAAGCTCCGGCATTGATGCCTCCGCCGGCTTTTTGCACCGTGACCGCCCGGGGCGTCCCGGTATGGCCCTCGACCTGATGGAGGAATTCCGGGCACCCCTGGCCGATCGACTGGCCCTTACGCTGATTAACCGCAGGCAGATCACCGCAGATGATTTTGACAAGGAAGAGTCCGGTGCCTTTTTCCTGAAGGAAGACTCCCGTAAGAAAGTGTTGAACGCCTGGCAGGAACGGAAGAAGACCGTTCTGGTGCATCCTTTCCTTCAAGAAAAGACCACACTGGGATTGCTGGTTCATATTCAAGCTCTTTTAATGGCGCGCCACCTGCGTGGTGATTTGGATTGTTATCCTCCCTTTATCAGTAAGTAACCATGTACATTCTCATTACTTATGATGTCTCCACGGAGGATAAGGCAGGGCAGCGCCGCTTGCGCCAGGTTGCCCGCGCCTGTGAAAATATCGGACAGAGGGTGCAGAATTCCGTATTTGAATGTGAACTGTCTCCGGCCCAATTGGTTGACATCAGGAGCAAGCTGCTTAAAATTATTGATCACGAAAGCGACAGCCTGAGGATTTATCACATGGGTTCCAATTGGCATCATAAGATAGAACAATTGGGAAAGGAAAAAAGCTATGACATTTCCGGCCCCCTGATTATTTAAAGACTGTTGAACACGGCCTTTGCGCCAACCCCAAGCTCACACAAATTCCCCGGGAGGTCGGCGATAGATGTAATGCATTGGGAATTGAAGATTGACAGATGATCACCCCGAGAGGAGGCCGTGCAATGACGGTCTTCTCCGGGAGGTTGGCGCAAAGTATCGTTTGCACTGTTGAATAACAGTGCATATGATCATACGCGGTCGCACTCCACACGGAGTGCGTGGATTGAAACTACGCAAGCACCTTATCCAGAGGGAGAGAGGGCAGTCGCACTCCACACGGAGTGCGTGGATTGAAACAACTATTGAGGCTATTTTTTAGCCAGTACGACATGTCGCACTCCACACGGAGTGCGTGGATTGAAACCGCCCAGTCGGCGCCGTCTTCGGACGATTCGACGGTCGCACTCCACACGGAGTGCGTGGATTGAAACGGATTGCAGGCTTCCGCCGCAGGGCTGGATGCCGGTCGCACTCCACACGGAGTGCGTGGATTGAAACTGACGGTAACGTCAGGCTCAACTATTAAAGAAGAGTCGCACTCCACACGGAGTGCGTGGATTGAAACAAGGGAGGCAGCGGCGTGGCGCACGTGCTGCGCAGTCGCACTCCACACGGAGTGCGTGGATTGAAACACGGGCCGTAAGCAACAACCCTATCCGCCTTATGGTCGCACTCCACACGGAGTGCGTGGATTGAAACCGGTGGAAACGACCGCCACGGGCGGGGTGACTTGTCGCACTCCACACGGAGTGCGTGGATTGAAACCTGGCGGCCAACTCGTCAAATACGCGGATGAACGTCGCACTCCACACGGAGTGCGTGGATTGAAACCTGGTTCCGTTGCTTGGTTTCAATCTCTTTGCGGGTCGCACTCCACACGGAGTGCGTGGATTGAAACAGGAAAGCCCCCTCAACTATCACAGCCGGGCAAAGTCGCACTCCACACGGAGTGCGTGGATTGAAACCGCTTCCGGGTCGGTTTCTTTTTCCCTTGCCGGGTCGCACTCCACACGGAGTGCGTGGATTGAAACCGCCTTGGCCAGCGTCCTGAATACTTCCATCTGGTCGCACTCCACACGGAGTGCGTGGATTGAAACTAGCTGTGTCATGCTATTGAGCTGGTTTGGGGCGGTCGCACTCCACACGGAGTGCGTGGATTGAAACCCGCTTCTTGCGGCTCATTATCCGTTTCCGGCGGGTCGCACTCCACACGGAGTGCGTGGATTGAAACTGGAAAGTAAGCCATACAGTGGCGGCCATAAAAAGTCGCACTCCACACGGAGTGCGTGGATTGAAACAAATCAGGGTCCCACGGCATGCCGCAAACACGGCGTCGCACTCCACACGGAGTGCGTGGATTGAAACAGCGTATGGGGCACACTGTTTGCGTGCACATTTAGTCGCACTCCACACGGAGTGCGTGGATTGAAACCACACGTCCAATGCTCCAAGATTCATGAAACTTTGGTCGCACTCCACACGGAGTGCGTGGATTGAAACCCGTGTCTGGTTTAAGGGCAACGCCCTGTATAGCGTCGCACTCCACACGGAGTGCGTGGATTGAAACCAACGCGTTATAACTTTTTTGAAAAAAATCTTGGTCGCACTCCACACGGAGTGCGTGGATTGAAACCCCCTGCCTGCCCTAGAGATTCTATACAAATACCGTCGCACTCCACACGGAGTGCGTGGATTGAAACCCGCAACCGCCTTCAGCCGTTTCTGAAGGCGAATGTCGCACTCCACACGGAGTGCGTGGATTGAAACCCGGTGGCAATATCCAGGCAGCCCAGCTGCAAGGGTCGCACTCCACACGGAGTGCGTGGATTGAAACCGCCGTGGAAACGGCACCTGTGGATATTGTGTGCGTCGCACTCCACACGGAGTGCGTGGATTGAAACCATCTTGGTATTGTCCTATATCGAGGGGAGACATAGGTCGCACTCCACACGGAGTGCGTGGATTGAAACGTTGCGGAAAATTCGGAAGGTAATAAATCCTTTTGTCGCACTCCACACGGAGTGCGTGGATTGAAACCGTAATGGCTTCAAGCTTGTACTTATTGCTTTGCGTCGCACTCCACACGGAGTGCGTGGATTGAAACTTTGTTGGTATTCAACCAGTTCTTCATGGTCATCGTCGCACTCCACACGGAGTGCGTGGATTGAAACCGCGGCGGCCTGCATCCAGAGTTCCCAGTCCGCGTCGCACTCCACACGGAGTGCGACTCTGCTGTCTGACAATGAAAAAGCTCTCCAGGCCTGTTTGGTCTGGAGAGCTTTTTTGTAGTGACGTATCATTAAAACTTCAGGAAGGAGTATGATTGTCCAGGTTGAGTTCTGCGGGCGGGATAGCCTGGAGCAGGGCCAGAATGGGGTCCTGCGTTCCGGCTCCCGTTTCCTGCCGGCGTTTGAATTCCTCTTCTTCCTGCTGGAGGGTGGCCAGCTTGGTGTCTTCCACCAGGGCCTTGAATTTGTCTGCCTGGGAGTATTCGCCGTCTTTATCCCGGAAGACCCGGGCGAGCCAGCGGCGTTTTTCTTCCGTACTGAGCAGGGAGTCTTTCATGTGCCGGGGAGGGTATTTTTGTCCAGCAGGTTTCCGGCCAGCTGCTTGCCTTCCTCCGTGGGGCGGTACACGTAAGGGCGGCAGTCTCCGAACCGGTTGACGTATCCCTGTGCGATGAGGTCCTGCAGGATGTTGGTGACGGTATTAGGGTGCAGGCGGGTGGCTTCCGTGATGGTGCTGTGGCGCCTGTATCCGGCAATAATGGCCAGAATGACCTGAGCGCTGCTGAGGCGGAAGTCCATCCTGCGGACGTTGGTGGCGAATATCTGTATGAAGTCCAGTGCTTTCATCAGCGTGTATTCACAAGTTATCGTTACGTTGTTCCCGTGTTATTCTCCTGTTATTCACATTCCTCCGGGCAGGTGGGAGATTTGATTTTCCTCAGCAGGTCCAGCAGGGGGTGGGAGTCGTTGGAAAAGGATTGCACGGCGTTGACGGTGGCTGCCTGCGGAAGAATGATTTTATGGAATTCCTGGTGAAGGTTCTGGCGCAGGCTCTGGTTTCCCGTCATGGGCATGGCCAGTTTCTCCGCCAGGCGCGTAGCCAGGGCGTCCATGAAGAGGGGATCAAATTGGTTTGCGTCTTCAATGTCCGCAATGTAGCTCATGGGCAGCGGAGCGCGTGAGGCATGGATGCGGCGCCCTTGCATTTTCCATTCCGTACATTCCACATCCAGGACGCGCAGGCAGTCCGCAGGCAGCGTGAACTGGTAGGGGGTCAGGGAGTTGGGAGCCTGGGCGGAGACGGAGTCCAGCATGGTTTGCGTGGTGGCGAAGGTCCAGCGCGCCATGCAGAGGGTTTCCCTCCGGGCCGGGTGGTAGTGAAGAACGCAGAGACGGGATGCCGTGGATTCATTGGCAATCAGCGCATCCAGCGGCGCTTCCCCGATCTTGGAGAGCGCGGCGTTGCAAATATCCAGCGCGGAGGGGGTATCCGGCTGAAGTAAGGATTCATGAGTCATAACGCCACATGTTTGCCGGATTTGGCCGGGTAATGCATCTTGTTTGGGAGCTCCCTCTTTTATGCCACCGGTGGCATGTATGCGGACGTTTTTTCCCCAGGTGCATTTTCCGGCAATTGGTCTATTTGATAGACGCATGCACCGGTCCGGGAGTTTCCGGGCAGGTGAAGAGCGTGCCCTTTTCCTTTACGGTGAGAAGGCGCCTGAACCGCATGGCTTATCCGTGCGGCAGGCGTCCGGACCTCCACGGAGCCATTTATTCCGGCAAACGGAACGGGCCATCAATAAAACCATGCATAGAAAGAAAAAAAGATTATGGGATTCATGAAACCATCCACACCGCCCACTCCCGCGCCGGAGCAGACCATTCCAGTGAAGGCGGAGAGTGTGGGGGAGGAAACAGGAGAGGATTACCAGGCACGGGAGCGCCAGAGGCAGGGGATGATTTCCACCATTCTGGCACGCCGCCATTCTTCCGCCGGGCAGGAGGAGGCCAATCCCCGCACCCTGCTTAGGAAAACCCTGGGATAGCCGCCGCCATGGAAGAGAGAGTTGCGGAGTTGAATTCCGTGTACAAGTCCCTGGCCGCCCAGCGCGCTCCCTGGGAGACGTGGTGGGACCGTTTGAGGGATTACGTGCTGCCGCGGCGCCTGAACCGGGAAGGGGATGTTTCCCTGCCCAGTAGGGACGCCATGGACCGCATGACGGATACCACTGCCGTGGAGGCTTGCCAGAAGCTGGCAAGCGGCCATATGTCCTACATCACGCCCAGCCATGACGTGTGGTTCAAGTGGTCCGCTCCGGATGACCGGGGCGGGGATGAAGCGGAGGCCTGGTATAACCAGTGCTCGGAGATTGCCTTGAAGGAGCTGTCCGTTTCCAATTTCTATACGGAGATCCATGAGTGTTTTCTGGACCGGGTGGCTTTGGGAACGGGAAGCCTGTTTACTGGGAATTCGTCAGACGGCAGGCTGCTGTTTACAAATATTCCGTGCGGGCAGTTCGCCTGCGCGGAGAATGCGGAAGGCCGGGTGGATACCTACGTGCGGGAGTTTACCTATACCGCCCACCAGGCACGTTCCATGTTCGGCCTGAAGGCGCTGGGCCCCCGTGCGCGGGAGGCGCTGGAACGCGGAGGCAATCCATACGCCACGTCCTTGAGGTTCCTGCATGTGGTTCGTCCGCGCGCCCGGCGCAGCCGCCGCAGGGAACAGGCCGCCCACATGCCGTTTGAGAGCGTGTACCTGTCCCTGGATGACCAGGTGATCGTGGAGGAAGGGGGATACATGGAGTTTCCGTACCTGGTGACCCGGTTTTTGAAGTGGGGCAGCGGGCCGTACGGCCTTGCGCCCGGCAGGCTGGTGTTTCCCGCCATCCAGCAGGTGCAGTTTCTGAACCGTATTCTGGACACCCTGGGTGAGGTTGCCGCCTTCCCCCGCATTCTGGAGCTGGCTAACCAGATCGGGGAGGTGGACCTGAGGGCCGGCGGCAGAACCGTCATCACGCCGGAGGCCGCTTCCCTCCACCTTCCGCGGGAGTGGGCCACGCAGGGCAGGTACGACGTAGGGATGGACCGCCTGGCGCAGAAGCAGGACGCCATCCGGCGCGCCTATTACCTGCCCATGCTGGAGCTCTGGAGCGGCCACCGCGGCAGCATGACCGCCACGGAGGTGATGGCCCGGGAGAACGAACGCGTTCTGATGTTTTCCCCGTCTTTCACGCTGTTTGTGAGTGACCTGTATTCCACCATGACGCGCATTTTCTCCCTGCTGTTCCGCATGGGCAAGTTCCCCAGGCCTCCCCGCGCCGTTCTGCGGGAGGGGAGGGACGGGGCCATTGCCGTCGGAGAACCCAGGGTGGTGTACCAGTCAAAGATTGCGCTGGTGCTCAGGCGCTTGCAGAGCGAGGGGATGGACCGCAGCCTTCAGCGCCTGAATATGATGATGCAGGCCGCGCCGGACCTGGCGGACCATGTGGACTGGGACCATTGTTTCCGCCTGTCCACCCGTGTGGACGGCGCCCCGGAGAGCATGCTGAGGCCATGGGCTGACGTCCAGGCCATGCGGAAGGAGCGTGCGGACCGCCAGCAGGAGGCCGCGCAAGCCCCGGCGGAAGAGGACCCGTACGCTTCCCTCAATCCTTTACTTGACCAGTTAACAGCAATTCAGGAATGAACCAGGATACGACATTGCAGCAGGAGGCTTCCCTCAGGGAGGCCCGTCTTAGAAGGCGCCAGCTTCTCCGGGTGTTTGACACCCCGGACGGGCGGGAGGCGCTGACCTTTCTGGAGGCTCGCTTCCAGACTGATTTGCCCGTTTTTCAAGGCAGTCCCGGGAGCTACGACCCCCTGGACGCCATGAGGCGGGATGCTTACAGGGAGATATTCCTGTACATTCGCCGCCAGCTTCAACTAGCCATTAAAGAATCCACAGCAGAAGAAAAAAATGATTGATTCCATTGATAACCATACGGCCGCCCCCTCCAGGGAGGCGGATTTTTCCGGGGGAGTTTCTCCGGAGGCGGAAATTTTAACCGGGGCTCCCGCGCCGTCCGAACCTCTTCCCGGCCTTCTGGGGGAGGACGGAGGTTTTGTTCCGGACTGGTACGCCCGTTTTGATGAGCTGAAGGGGATGGAGAAGTCCCTTTCCAAGTTTAAGACGCCGGAGGCCCTGGCCAAGAGTTACGCGGAGCTGGAGCGCATGCGGCATTATCCCGGTGTGGAGAATGAGGAGCAGATGGAGCGGTTCCGGCGGATGGCCGGGCTTCCGGAGTCAGAGGAGGAGTACCGCCTGGAGCGACCGGAATCCATGCCGGAAAGCGAGTGGAACGCCGGACTGGCGGAACGCATGGCCCGCACGGCCTACCGTTACGGCGTGCCTCCGGAAGCCATGAATGCCCTTCAGGAGACAATGTCCCAGGCGTATCAGGAAGCCAGGGAACAGATGGCGGATTCCCGGCTGGAGATGGAAACCCGGGCGGAAGAGTCCCTGCAGCAGGAATGGGGCGCCAATTATGAGCGCAACATGGGCCGGGCTACCGCCGCTCTCCAGCGGCTTGCGTCAGAGACGGGCGTGGATGCGGACGCCCTGCTTGATCATCCGGAGCTCGGTTCCAATCCGGACGTGATCCGGCTGCTGTTCCAAGCCTCCCGCCTGCTGGATGAAGCGCCCCTTCATCATTCGGGGAATGATACGCCTTCTCCTGCGGAGGAGGCCATGCGCATGGAGTCAGACCCTTCCCACCCGCTTTATGATGCGTATATGAACGTGAACCATCCCAACCACAGATATGCCAATGAATTGTATGACCGCCTGACGTCCCGGTAAACCGTGGATTATCTGGCGGCCCTGGCCAACAGCAAGCCCGGCGGAGGGATTTCCTCCGCCGGGCTCTTAATGGTCATTATTTCATCAGGGAAGGAGGGTCAAGGGCTGCGGCCTTCATCTGCCTTCACACTATTAGCGTCCTGAGGGTGGGGTTGTGTTCAAAAAAAGATGGGAAAAGATTTTTGCCTTTCCTGCCGCAGGCGCTGCAAATGCCATGTTTCCCGGCTTCTTTTTCTCTATCCGGGTGTGCGGAGCACCCTCCGCAAACAGGCTTTTTCTTCCAGGCCGTGCCGACGGAGATGCAGGAGAAAAGTTGGAAGTCCTGGGGTGCCGGAATAAAAAATCCCGTCCGGGAAGGGACGGGATTTTAAAAAAGTGGTACGCGGTATAGGATTTGAACCTACGACCTCCACCATGTCAAGGTGTTGCTCTACCACTGAGCTAACCGCGCGTTTGGAAGTGCGGGCGGATTATTACCCGATTGGGGTGGAAAGAGCAATACTTTTTTTAGGAGAGCGTCCATTTCGGGAGGAAATCCGTCCTCTCCCGTATGGGAAAGACGCTGATTTGTCTTCCTATGCTGCCATTTCCTGTTAATTTGCAGGGAACCATTCCCAAATCTAATGAACAGACATTCAATTTTTGCATTATGCGCCGTGCTCGGATTCAGCGTTTCCGGAGTTTCCATGGCCCAGGGCCTCTCGCCTGACAAGGAAGCCGCCGCAAAAGCGGCCAAGGCCGCCAAGGTGAAGTTCAAGTGGGGCAAGAGCATGAAAAGCGCCCAGAAGCAGTCGGAGGAGACGGGCCTTCCCATTGTTCTTCTTTTCACGGGAACGTCCTGGTGCGGTTACTGCATTAAGCTGGAGAAGGAAATTCTTTCCAAGAAGGAGTTCAAGCAAGGCATGGATGGCGTAGCCATCGGCGTCAAGTTTGAGTTCGGCAGTCCAGATTTCAGCAAATCCAAGGAAGCGAAGGAGTACGGCATTCGCGGCGTTCCCGCCATGGTGGTGGTAGACGCCCAAGGGAAGGAGCTGGGCCGCACGGGCTATGTTCCCGGCCGGTCTCCTGTCCAATACGTTGAGTTTTTCAAGAAGTACGCTCCCAAGCCGGCGGAGGCCAGGTAGGGTGCTTGCTCCCAACCGGGATTCTGGCAGGAGCTGTGGTGTTAAAGCCGCAGCTCCTGCCGTATTTTAGAGGAAAGGAGGGAAATTTTCATGAAACTTTTTTTCATCATGAAAGCTTAAAAAAATCCGTAGGAAAATTATGACAAAAGCATATTGAATGAAGAATTTGTTTATCCGGTCCTACTGGTATGCCTGAATTTACAAATGCATTTAGCGGACTGAAGGAAGACCGGATGCTCACCCATGACGAATTGGTGAGGGCCATCCGTTTCATGATCGCAGCGGAATATGAATCCATCCAGCTTTATACCCAGCTTGCCGCCTCCATTGACCATAAACTGGCCCAGGAAGTTCTTTGGGATATTTCCGATGAAGAGAAGGAACACGCGGGAGAATTCCTCCGTCTTCTCCAAGTTCTGGCCCCGGATGAACAGGGCTTCTACGACGAAGGAATGGGTGAAACCAATGAAAAAATTGACAAGCTGAAAGCGTCCTGCCCGGACGGCAAATGCGGCAATTCCCCTGCCCATTGACGGATTTCCCATCCGCCGCTGTCAAACGCCCGCTTTTTCCTTCAGGGAGAAGTCGGGCGTTTTCTCTTGCCGTATGGGGCGCCCCGTTTTGTCTCTCTCATTTCACATCCGTAGTGGAAGGCACGCCGGAGAGGGGGGCGGAAAATTGCTAGTTCCCCCGCCTCAAAACATGACGGGAAGCGGCATCGCCGCTATTAGACCATTTTCTATGGAAAAAGTTCAAAGAATGTCGCAAAAAATGTATGACAAAAACATTTTGAATACATTAGTGGTGATTTGAGTCATACCTGCATGCCTGAATTTACAAATGCATTTAGCGGACTGAAGGAAGACCGGATGCTCACCCATGACGAATTGGTGAGGGCCATCCGGTTTATGATCGCAGCGGAGTATGAGGCCATCCAGCTCTATACCCAGCTTGCCGAATCCATCGACAACAAACTGGCTCAGGAAGTTCTTTTGGATATTTCCAATGAAGAAAAGGAACACGCGGGAGAATTTCTCCGTCTCCTTCAGGTACTGGCCCCGGATGAACAGGGCTTTTACGACGAAGGAATGGGTGAAACCAATGAAAAAATTGACAAGCTGAAAGCGTCCTGCAAGGACGGTTCATGCAGTTCCCATTGACGGAACTTTCCGTCTGCTTGAAATGCCCGGTTTTCCTGCGTGGGGAGACCGGGCATTTCAATGCTGTGCCTTTGCTTCCAGAGCGGCCGCCTGCCGGGCGCAGAAGGCAATGCAGCGTTCGCAGGGGCGTGAGGCGTAATAGGCCGCGGTCCGTTCGCCGGGGCGCGCCGTTTCCGCAGCCAGCCGTTCCGGAGACAGGCCCAGCAGCTCCCGGCAGTAAAGCGTGCCGAATTCCTGTTTGAAGGAGGCCGCCAGGGATTGCACCAGGGAAAAGATTTTTTCCTTTTCTCCGGTTTCCGGAGAACTGTTTCCGTACAGGCTTCCCGCCAGCATGCTCAGTCCGCAAAAAGCTCCGCACACCTCCCGCATGCGGCCTATGCCAGCTCCAAGCGGGGAGGAAAGCTTCAGGGCCGTTTCTTCCGTCAGGCCGCAGACGTCCGCAAAGGCGGCAAAGACGGACTGGGAACAGTTGTACCCCTGGTGGAAATAGTCCAGCGCCCTGGCTGCCCGGTCTTCCTTGGAAGCGCTCATGGAAAAAACATGGGGGTTACTGCTCCTTTTCAGCAGCGGCTTCTGCGGCGGCATCCTGCGGCTTCTTGCGGTCCGTCAGCCGCAGCATGATGATGTAGCAGACGGCCAGCACCAGCACGGCCAGAATGAGGGGAAGGCTTTCGCTCTTGACGGTGAGGATCAGTTCATCCGGGGATTTGAGCAGTTCCGGATGCCGTTCTCCAATGCGGTGGCCGTACCAGGCGAGCACCGTGCACCAGGCAAACGCTCCCAGCACCGTGACCAGGGAGAAGACGCCGAATCCCATGCGGACAATCCCCGCGGGAATGGAGATCAGGTGGCGGATAACGGGCAGCAGGCGGGCGAAGAAAACGCCGGAGACCTCGTAACGCTGGAGAAAGACTTCCGCTTTTTCCACCTTTTGGGGGGGCATGAAAAAGAATTTGCCCCAGCGCATGATAACCGGGCGCCCCACGATGCGGGCAACCGCGTATGTAATGGCGGACCCCAGCCAGGAACCGAACGTCCCCGCAATCACCACCCCCCAGAAGCTCATGCCCGCCCCGTCCTGGGCGGAAAGGATGGCCGCGGGCGGAATGACTACCTCACTGGGGACGGGAAAGATGGAGCTTTCCATGGCCATCAGGACGATGACGCCCACGTAACCCCAGTCCTGCACCCAGGACATCCAAAGCGAGACCAATTCATGCATACGGCGCGTATCTTGCATTAAAATCCTTGAAAGGAAAGTCTTTTATTGCGCCGCTGAAACGGGGCTGGTAAGATAAAAAGGCATACGGCGCGCGCCGCAGCGGAGAGTGATGAAGCTTTATATTATAGCAGGAGAGAAGAGCGGGGATATTCACGGAGCCCTGCTGTTGAAGAATCTGCTGCGCCTGATGCCCGGAATGGACGTTCAGGGGCTGGGCGGCCGCGGCATGCATGCGCTGTGCCCCGGCGTGGAGGACTGGGCGGATGAAGCCGCCGTCATCGGCGTGGTGGAGGTACTCAAGAAGTACGGATGGTTCAGGAGGCGTTTTCTCTCCATTCTGGAGCGTATACGGCAGGACCAGCCGGACTGCCTCATCCTGATTGACTACCCGGGATTCAACCTGCGCCTGGCGGAAAAAGTCCGCAAGTGCTGCCCCCGTACCAAAATCGTTTATTTTATCTCCCCGCAGGTGTGGGCCTGGCACCGCGGGCGCATTCCCAAGATGGTGCGCATGCTGGACCTGATGATGTGCATTTTCCCCTTTGAGGCTCCCTTGTTCCAGGAAGCCGGGCTGAGAACGGAGTTCGTGGGGCATCCCCTGGTGGATGAGATTGCCTCCATCCGTAAGGAGGGCGTCCGGCAGCCGTCCCTGATCGGGCTCTTTCCAGGCAGCCGGAACAGGGAGATTGACAGGCATTTTCCGGTGTTCATAGAGGTAGTGCGCCGTCTTTCCCGGGAACGGCCGGAGCTGTCCTTTGAAACTGCCGCCTCCACGGAGGCGCTTGCAGAAAGAATGCACGGCATGGCGCAAAACGCCGGCATGCGGCCGGAACTCTTCCACATTACGGTGGGTGGCTATCATGAACTGATGGACCGCGCCGCCGTGGGCGTGGTGGCTTCCGGCACCGCCACGATGGAGGCCGCCTTGCACCGCCTCCCGTACATGCTGGTGTACAAGGTTCCGCTGCTCACGTACTGGATGGCCCGCATGCTCATTAAAATACGCTTTATCGGCATGGTGAACATTCTGGCGCAGAAGCCCGTGGTAAAGGAGCTGGTCCAGTTTGACTTTACGCCGGAGAAGGTGATTCAGGAAATAGAACGCCTGCTGGTTCCGGAAAACAGGGACGCCCTGCTGGCGGAAATGAAAGACGCCTCCGACAAGCTGGGGCAGGGGGGCGCTGCGGAACATGCGGCGCAGGCCGTGTGCCATCTGTTGGAGGAGTAAGCGGCAAGGCTTTTTCCCCGGATATTGGTTCCGGGAGAACCGGGAGTGCCTGTTTGATTGGGCGCGGTTTCTGTGCTTCTGCCTTGGCCGTGGCGTTTCCTTGAGAATCAAGGCCTCCGGAAGAATGAAAAAGCGCCGGGCGAACCCGGCGCTTCATGGTGTGTTTTACGTTGAAAGCAGGCAGGCTCAGACCACTCCCTGGTCGATCATGGAATCCGCCACCTTCACGAAGCCGGCAATGTTGGCGCCGGTGACGTAGTTGGTGAAGGATTTGTCGGAGGAGTACTCCCTGGCATGGGCCAGGGCGTTCGCGTGGATGTTGGCCATGATGCTCTTCAGCTTGTGGTCCACTTCCTCGCGCGTCCAGGAGAGGCGCTGGCTGTTCTGGGACATTTCCAGGCCGGAGGTAGCCACGCCGCCGGCATTGGCGGCCTTGGCGGGACCGTACAGGATCTTGGCGGCCAGGTAGGTTTCAATGCCTTCCAGGTCCGTGGGCATGTTGGCGCCTTCCGCCACCAGCGTACAGCCGTTCTTGATCAGGGTGCGGGCGTCTTCTCCGTTGATTTCATTCTGCGTGGCGGAGGGGAAGGCGCAGTCGCACGGGACGCTCCAGGGACGCTGGCCTTCAAAGTACTGCGCCTTCGGGAACTCCTTAACGTATTCCGCAATGCGGCCGCGGCGCTTGTTCTTGAGTTCCATGACCCAGGCCAGTTTTTCCGGGGAAATGCCGTCCGGATCGTAAATGAAGCCGTTGGAGTCGGACATCGTGACGGGCTTCGCGCCCAGTTCATTCAGTTTTTCCACGGTGTACTGGGCCACGTTGCCGGAGCCGGACACCAGGCAAATCTTGCCCTGCAAGTCGTCATTGCGGGTGGCGAGCATGTTCTGGGCAAAGTACACGCAGCCGTAGCCGGTAGCTTCCGGGCGGATGAGGGAGCCGCCCCAGTTCAGGCTCTTGCCGGTGAGAACGCCGGTGAATTCATTGCGGATTCTCTTGTACTGGCCGAACAGATAGCCGATTTCGCGGCCGCCCACGCCAATGTCCCCGGCGGGAACGTCCGTATTGGCGCCAATGTGGCGCTGAAGCTCCGTCATGAAGCTCTGGCAGAAGCGCATCACTTCATTGTCGCTCTTGCCCTTGGGGTCGAAGTCGGAGCCGCCCTTGCCGCCGCCCATGGGAAGGGTGGTGAGGGAGTTCTTGAAAACCTGTTCAAAACCCAGGAACTTCAGAATGCCGAGGTTCACGCTGGGGTGGAAGCGGAGGCCGCCCTTGTACGGCCCGATGGCGCTGTTGAATTCCACACGGTACCCGCGATTCACCTGAACCTTGCCCTGGTCGTCGATCCACGGCACGCGGAACAGGATGGTCCTTTCCGGTTCCACGATCCGTTCCAGAATCGCGTGGTCTTCATACTTGGAATTCGCGGCCAGAACCGGCTCAATCGTGTTGAGCACTTCCTGAACGGCCTGGATGAATTCTTTTTCGTGGCTGTTCCTGGCTTTCACCAAGTCGAGCACGCGCTGGGAATATGTCTGTGCCATCTTCTCTGTTGTTATATTTGGGTTGACGCTTCACGCGCGGTTGTTCGCACGCGCCTTCCGTTTATCATTCCGCGGCGCAGACTGGCAATCATTTTTTTCCCGGGAAAGCATCAGGGGTCAGCAGGAAAATGGAAAATATCTTTCCGTGTTGTAATTTGTAAACTGACCCTATCGCCGCCTGGCTCTTGCCCGCGCAGCGCGTTCCGGGCGGCGGAAGCCGGCGGCTTTACCCGGCCATCCGGACTCTTTTTTCCCGGAGGCGGATTTTGAATCCGGTGTCAATAAAGAATAAATGAAAAAGAAAAAGTTATCGTAAAACGCCGCTGCGCCACAGGCGGAATTGCTCCGCAATGAATGGACGGGGTATTTTTTATAAGCAGGCGGTTTTCTGCTCTTTGCGTAATCGTCCGGATTCAAAATCCTTAAACTGGCCTTCATTGTCAGAATAGTCAAAAACCATGAAGAAAACATTATTCCTGCTTATTGCCGGAGGGGCTTTTTCCATTGCCCAGGCGGCTTCTGTTTTTGTGGATGTGTACAGGGATGGGGAAGGAAGGGACGGCATGAACCAATACACTTCCAACGCTGCGGCTGTTCTCCCCCTGGTGGACGCCTCCGGCAGCGAGACTCCCTATACTCTTAAAATCGTTAAAAGCGCCGGAAACTTCTTCAACACGACGCTTGCCACCATGGCTCCCGGGGAGGACGACCCTGCCTATTACGCTTATTACCAGAACAAGGCGGCGATGACGGACCTGGTTAATACCCTCGGTTCTTTTGATTACGGCGCGCTGGCCTCCTATATGGCTCCCGGGGCCGGAGGTTCCACTACATCCTCCATTCAATTGGGAGGGCTGACCGTGGGAGATACGGTAACGCTGTATATGTTCATTTCCAGTACTGCCTCTGCTCCGGGGGCTACTGCCGTGACCGGGGGTACCGGCTCCTTCGAATACGCCGCGGCGGACGGGAGCGGATTTTCATCCACTCCTTCCTTCGCCAACGGCAAGCTGACCCTGGTCAAGTGGACGGGAGAGGCCACGGCGGATACCCTGGATTTCCGCATCGGAGGGCAGAAGGCCGGGGTTGCGGCCATGGCGTTTTCAGTCGTTCCGGAACCGGCTGTGGCCTCCATGGGATTGCTTGGACTGGCCGTTATGATGGTGCGCCGTTGCAGGGCGTAATCCCGTTCACCCCGGCGTTCTTTTCCTTGTTACGGAACCATCCCCGGAGGCGGCATGATCCCCGCTCTCCGGGTTTTTCTGCGTGACGGGCAGGGAAAAGCTTCTTTCGGGCGCACCCGCAGGGAAAAATCAGGCGGTCAGGCGTTCGATCCATGCCCGCGTTTTCAAGTCCCCCTCCGCCATCTTCTTGGCCCGGTGGAGCAGGGTTCCCATGGATTTGGGGATGCCCATGTGCAGGCGGTTGCTGATCCAGGCGTACGGAACCAGCGTGCTTTGCCGGACGGCCAGGGCAATAATGAGCTTGGACGGGTGGCTGTAGGGCGTGACAAGCAAATCCTCCTCTGACAGGCCGAACGCCTTCAGGCCGTTTTTCACGATGATTTCCGCCTGGTATTCCCCTATTTCCGAGGCGCGCGCCCCCGTAGTGACGGGCTTCCTGCGCGCCAGCCGGGGCAGTTCCCCCACCAGTCTGGCGCGGAAAGCGCTGGAGCCGTAGCACCAGCCCCGCTGCACGGTGCCGGGGCCCACGTGCCCCGCGGGGAGCAGGGAGCGTTCATCCATGCGTTCCGCCTCAAAGCGGCCCATCAGATGGTTGAGGTACTTCTGGCGCCCGTCATCCGTATCGTCACAGCCAAAGCACACCAGGCCGCGCTCCGGGTGAATCCACTTGGGCCTTTTCGCGGGGGCTGCCAGCCATGCCGGGAGGCTGGTCCACTTGCAGCCGGAAAGGAACGTGTGGCGGCGCGCCAGGCCGGACCGCGCCGGATTCAGGTGAATGTAGTCGATAATGGTGGAAAAATAATGGGCGTTCTCCGCTTCCACCACCATGGCGTGGTACCTGCCCGCAAACAGGTGGCCGCGCATGCGGTGGCGTGCGTTAAAGCGCTGCGTGTAGGCGGTCTGGAGCCATTTCATGCCGTCCACTAGATTGGCGCGGGCCGTCTGGAAAAGAATATGGTAGTGATTGGCCATCAGAGCATAGGCGTACACGGTCCAGCCGCTTCTGCGGGCCGCCTCATAAAAAGTGCGCAGAAAGATTTCCCGGTCCTCGTCATCCAGATAAATGGCGTCTCCGCGGTTGCCTTCGCTCTGCACGTGATAGACCGCTCCGGGGTACTCTATTCTCAGCGTACGGCTCATAATGCCGGAAGCGTACCGGATGGGGGTAAAAATGCAAGTTTGTTGTTATTTTTAACCTGACCCCTATCGTAAAAAAAGAGGATGGAAAAATTGCGTTTTTAAGCTGCTCCGTGTTTCCGGGAAGGGAGGGCCTGCCTCCGCCTGGCGCCGGACGGGATACCGCCGGAGGGGCGTACAG
Source organism: Akkermansia muciniphila (assembly GCF_018709685.1). Lineage (GTDB taxonomy): Bacteria > Verrucomicrobiota > Verrucomicrobiia > Verrucomicrobiales > Akkermansiaceae > Akkermansia > Akkermansia muciniphila_E. The sequence goes on along the minus strand of NZ_JABDHQ010000004.1, from coordinate 144,502 downwards.
TGCTCCCCGCAAGTTTTCCGGAACGGGGACGTGGCCTGGAAAAACGCCGTTCCTATTGCAGTTTCTCCCGCCGCATGATCTCGGAGAGCACCAGGTAAAGGTCCGTCTTGTTGACGACGCCCAGGAGGAGGTCGTTGTTCGGGTTCACCAGCGCCAGGGATTCCGCGCAGTGGGGGCGGGAGAAGATGCCCAGGGCTTCCGGAAGGTGCATGTCCGCGGGCAGGGTGGGCATGTCGCTGCGCAGCACGTCCATGGCCAGGACGGCCTGGGCCAGCTCCTTGTTGCGGGCGAAGGCCGCCACGTCCTCCGCCACTACGCTGCCCAGGTACTTGCCCGCGGGGGAGGTGACAAAGATGGGCTGGGCCGGGTTTTTAATGAGCATGGAGGCGATGGTTCCGAATTTGTCCAAGGGGTGGACCACGGGCGGGTCCTTGCGGGCCACGTCCTGAAGCTGCACCTGGGCCAGGGGCTTGTCAAAGGTGCTTCTGGGGCCGAAAGCCAGGGAGTCATGGTACATGGACTGGGCCTTCGTCAGCCGCGCCATGCCGTAGGAGACCAGAACGCCGATAATCAGGGGGAACATCATGTGCCCGGCCATGGTGAATTCCACCACCAGCACCAGGGAGGTGATGGGGGCGTTGGCCGCCGTGGTGAAGAAGGCGGCCATGCCCACCAGGGAATAGGCGATGGCATGGTCCCCCGGCACGCCGAGCTGGGTGAGCGCCGTACTGAACAGAAAGCCGCACACGCTGCCGATGGTGAGGCTGGGCGTCAGCGCGCCCCCCACCGTACCTACGCCAAAGACGATGGCGACGGTGAATATTTTCAGGAACAGCAGGATGCCCGCCCGCGTGGCGTCAAATTCATAATGAATGAGGGAGGTGATGATGTTTTTGCCGTTGCCCACGATTTCCGGGTAGAAAATGGCAATGACGCCCACCAGCATTCCTGCGGCCATCAGGCGCACGGGCAGCCACTGGCGTTTCCCGTTCAGGTACTGGCGGGATTTTTTAAGGATCAGGAGCCAGAAACTGGCTACCAGGGAGGCCAGCGCGCCCAGCAGGACGCACCAGAGCACATGCTGGTTGCCCGTCAGGGAAACTTCCTGCTGGAGCTGGTAGATGGGGGCCGGTTCATGGAACAGGCCCATCGTAAAGTATCCCGCGCAGCTCGCCACCAGCAGGGGGGCCAGAAAGTCAATGGTCAGCGCGCCCAGCACGATTTCACTGATGAACAGGCCGCCGGCCAGGGGCGTATGGAAGGCGGAGGACATGCCGGAGGCCGCGGCGCAGGCTACAACCAGGCGCAGGCGCGGCGCGGAGAGGTGGAAGAAGCGCCCCAGGGCGGACCCCACTACGGCGGCGGCCTGCACCAGCGGGCCTTCACGGCCGATGGAGGCGCCGGAGCCTACGGAGAAAACGGCGGACAGGGAGCGCAGCAGGCTGGGCTTGGGGGGGACGTAGCCATTGCCCAGGGCCACGGCTTCCATGTATTCCGTGGCCTTGGCCGGGACAAAGCGGTGCGTGAAGAGAAGGGTAAGGCCGGCCAGCAGGCCGCCCGCCGCCGGGACGAAGATGCACCACGCCCAGTCCTCACGGGCCATTTCCTGAAAGACCTGGATCTGCTTGTAGCTGGTGCGGCCCGTCAGGAGGTCCTGCACCAGCTCCACTCCCCATTCAAAGACAAGGGCCGTCAGCGCGCCCAGCGCGCCTACGACGACGGCCCAGATGAAGATGACCTGCTTGTCCCCCAGCTTGACTTTTTCACGCAGGCTCAGCGCCATGCGGAGCCATGACCAGGAGATGTGCGTTTTTGCCGCAGGCTCGTTCTTCTTGTCCGTCATTGCAGGGCGTGTTGAAGGGACGCCAGCAGGCTGGCTTCATCTCCCGTCCATTCCCCGTTGGGGCCCAGAGGAGCGTTTTTATGCCACCGCAGCAGCTTCTGCATGGTGGTCAGGTAGCCGGTCACCATGGCGGTGGGAACGCCCAGCATGACGATGAGATGGGCGTGGCGGGCGTCGTCCGGCCAGAGGATGCCTTCCGGGCTGAGGCCCACGGTAACCTGCATGGAATCCAGGGCGCTGGTGCGTCCGTGGGGGACAGCCAGCCCGTGGTCCAGGTAGGTGGTTTGCGTTTCCTCGCGCAGGAGGACGGCATTCTTGATATGCCTTAGCTGGCGTTCGTCAAGGACTTCCGCCATGGAATCCGTCAAGGTTTCCAGAGCCTGTTCCTGAGTGGTTGAGGGCTGGAACGTGCGTACGTGAATTTGAAGATTGTCTGCCACCGGATCTGCTAAAGGCTTTTGACTTTTAATTCTATGAAGGGAACCCTGATTATCAAGGAAATTCTGGTCTGCGGACGGGGAAGGGCGCTTTCCCGGAGAATTGGGGGCGGGGAAAATGGGGGAGGCCCTTTCAGGCGTGGCCGTTTTGCCCCAAGCGTGGTGCAACGGCCTCTTTTTAGGCTTTCTCTTCCGCGGGAATGAAGCTACCCTGCCGCCATGATGCAGGATTCAGAGGTCATCAAACTCGTCAAACCCGTTCCGTCCGACCGCCTGGCCACCCAGGTGCTGGTGATGTGGTATAATACGGTGCGCCCCAGGTGGAAGAAGCCCTTGGACTTATCCATTACCGCCTTCTTCGTGCTGATGACGCTGTACTCCTTTTCCCTGCGTCCGCTGCCCATCTTTGCGTGGCTCTCCCTTGCCGGGGCGCTGATGGCGATCATCCTGTCCTGGTTCTACGTTCCCTTTCTGGCGAAGGCCGCTCTGGCCGCCAACAAGAAGGTGCCCATGTACCACCAGGAGAAGGATTACGTTTTTCATGAGGATTACCTGACCTTTTCCAGCAAGGGCGTTGAGCCCATGAACATTCCCTATGACCGCTTCACCACCCTGTGCAGGACGCGCCACGCCCTGCTGTTCCTGTTTGGAAAAAAGCTGGTGCTGTGGCTGCCGATTCAGCTCATGAGCAAGGAAGAGCTGGCAAGCATCCTGAGCAGGTTCCGGAACCACGGCGTGGAAGTGCGGGATATTTCCTGAGGCGGCAAGCCGTTCATGGCTGTTCCGGAACAGTCGCAAATTTGCCGTTTCCGCGCCTTTTTTATTGAGCGCGGGGTCAAAACGGGTAGGGTATTTCCATGTCACGTTACCATGGAGAACAGGTTCTGGTGGTGCCCCGCGCCGCCTTTGAGGAGGCGGGGTATTTCCAGGGCCACCGGGAAGGCGGAGAAAAGTATCTGAATGCATTCATGAAGCCGGGAGTGTCCTCCTTCATGGACCGGGAAGCGGCGGAAAACGACCCTTCCCACAAGCAGATCATCGCCTACGCCATTTTCTGCCACCAGGGCCGCATTCTGCATTACACGCGCGGCGGCTCCGGCGGGGAGGCCCGCCTGCATGACAAGGGCTCCATCGGCATCGGCGGCCATATCAACCCGGTGGACCGCCAGTCCGGCCATGACGACGTTTCAACCTACCTGGCCGGAGTGGAGCGTGAAATCCGGGAGGAACTGGTCATTGACGGCGGCTGCACCCAGCGGGTGCTCGGCGTGATCAATGACGATTCCAATGATGTGGGCGCCGTGCATCTGGGAATCGTCCACCTGTTTGAGCTGGATACGGACCAGGTGCGCGCGAATGAAGCCGCTCTGGCCAATCTCCGCTTTGTGGCTCCGGAGGAATTGTCCGGGAACCTGTTTGACAAGCTGGAAACCTGGTCCCAGCTTGCGCTGGAATTGTTTAAAAACCGGGAATCCTGAGGGTTCCCGCCTCATGGAGAGCCGGAGAGGGCGGCAATGCCCCCCTCCCATGCCGGCCATGGCTGTCAACAGGAAGCCCCCGCAGGCGTTGTGCCGCGGAGGCTTCCCTCGTCCATCAGGGCCTGAAGAAAACAAAGGGCCCGTTAATGGAACATTTTTCTGCGCCGCCGCCACAGCAGGGCGGCCAGCCCGGCCAAACCCAGGGAGGCGCTGCCCGGTTCCGGAACCTGGGCGAAAACCATGGCGGAATTGGCCTGGGGGTCCGTGGACATGGCCGCATCATGCAGAACGCCGTTATTCAGGAATTTGATGTTGTCCAGACTGGTGGGAATTTCCGTCAGGGAAAGCGCATAATTGCTGGCGCCCGTGATGTCCACGATGACCATGTCCGCGGTAAGCCCCTGAAGCGTGAAGGAGGCATGTTCCCCCAGAATGAGCGTGGTCAGGCCGGAAACCCCGTTCAGGACCAGGCCGCTTCCGGCCTCAATGGTCACGGTGAGAGCTCCGCCCAGGGAATCCAGCGCGGTATTGGCATGGTTGACCACGGAAACATGCGTGAAATCCGTCAGGGATGCCCGGAAATGGTCCACAGTCACGTGGTCCAGCACCAGGGTTCTGGTGCCGCTCACATTCGTTCCGCCGCTGATGGTGCCGGCATACTTGTCAAAACCGTACGCGGTGGTGCCGGAAGAAAGGTCCTGGATGCGCACGACGGAGTTCCCCGTAACCGTGCCGCCGGAGCCGCCTCCGGAGATGCTTCCCCAGGCGTTCCCGTTGTGGAGCGTGGCGGAATTCCCGGACACGGTGACGGACGTATTCCCCTGCACGCTCCCGCCGGAACCCCCGGCGTAAATGTTCCCCCTGACCGTGCCGCCTGTAACGCGCACATTGCTTCCCTGCAGGATGGCGCCTCCCTTGCCCGCGCCGTAAACGGAGCCGCTGATGATGCCGCCCGTAACGGTGGCGTTGGATCCGCCGGAAATGGAGCCTGTCAGGCCGCCGCCCATCACGTCCCCGTTGACGGTTCCTCCGTTCATGTAAACGCTGGCGGCTCCGCCAATGGTTGTGGCGGCGTTTTTGGCATTGGCATAGATACCGCCCATGATCTGGCTGGAGAAGGTGCCGGAGTTAACCACAATATCCACATTTCCCTTGATGTCCGCGGCATAGGAGCCCACCACGGAGGAGGCATTCGCACTGGTGAAGGTGCCGAAGGCGGCGTTTTCCGCGGAGAATTCCAGATAGACATTTCCCGTGACGCCGGCGCTGTTCACGGCGCCGAAGACGGTGCTCCCGCCCGTGGCGGCGTCCGTGAAGCGCAGGCCGGCGTTTCCGTTAAGCGTGCCGGAGGCTCCATGGGCTGCGTACCAGGAGGAAGCCTGTCCCTCGTTGGCGACAGTCAGCCGGACGTCTCCCGTATAATTGCCGCTGTTGGCATAAATATACGTGGCGTTTCCGGAGGCGATCGTGACGCCCACGGAGTTTCCGGCGGTACCGGCGGAGGAATCCGCCGCGGCGCGCGCATTGAAGGTGCCGGAACAGTTCTGGTTGGAGGCGGTGTGGGTGAAACCCGTTTCCGGCCAGGTAATATTGCCTTCCGGAGCGCCTCCGGCGCCGCTGTTGTCCGCTCCGGCGGAGATGAAGGCGTTTTCCTCATTGGCCAGGCCGGAGGAAGAGGGAGCATAGGACCCCGTCCCGTCCATGGACAGGTCCTTCAGGATGGCGCTGCCGCTGCCGTCATACCGGATGGTGACGCCGTTGCAGCCGGAACCGGAGGTGACGGAAAGCGCCTCCCCGATCAGCATGTCACCCAGCCAGACATAATAGCCGCCTTTCAGCCCTTCCAGTTCATTGCCCGTGACGTACGCCAGGCGCAGGTTGTCCGTATTGGCGGACATGTCCAGGGAATACAGGATGGCATCCCCCCATTTGATATAAGCCTCATTAATGTTGAGCGTGCCGTAAAAGGAGCCGTTCCCCAGGCTTACGCTGAACTGGTCCGTGGTGTTCCAGCCGTTTGCCTCACCGTCGCCCAGAACCAGATTGAAATCAAAGGTAAAGCCGTTTTTCAGGCTGGTCCCCTCCGTCCATGTCCGGGAAATGGAGCTTGTTCCCGCCTGGCCCAGGCTGATGCCTTCCGCGCCCACGGCAACGTTGGAGAGGGAAAACCCCGCATTCGCCAGATCCTGCACTCCGGACCATGCGGGCATTCCTCCGCCCTGGTGGAAATTGACGGCCATTTCCCCGGCGTCACGGCGCAGTTGTCCGGCGGAGCGGCCCGCATAGCCCAGGGCTTTGGCGATGTTGCCCGCCATGAGCAGGTCTCCCTGGGCGTTGGGATGGAGTCCGTCTGCCGCGGGATTGTTGAACATGGACTGCACGCCGTAGAACGGCGTGGAGGAGGCCACGTCAATGAGGCCCCTGTTGACGTCAACAACCGTGACGCCCGGTTTGGACTGCCCCCAGGATTTCAGGGAGGCGTTGTAAGTCTCCACCGCCTGGTGGGTGGCGTCCGAATTGCCGTTGGAATGCTGGGTCCAGCAGGGAATGGTGAGAACGATGACATTCGCATCGCTGTTGGCGGCGTGCATGGTGTCCACGATGGCGTCCATGTCTCCCAGAAGATCCCGGGTAACGGTGTCAATGCGGTCGCCCAGGGTGGCATTGTTCCCGTCAGACAGAAGATCGTTGGTGCCGATCATCAGGAAAAAAGTATCCGGAGTATCCGTTCCCGTGAAAGTCTGCCCCTGGTAGGCTGCACCGTTTGCCTTGGTATCTGAAAGTCCCAGCCAGTTGGAGATGTTGGAGCCGTCAAACCTGCTCCCGTTTTTCCTGCCGGATATTTCCCAGGCCCTTGCGCTTGCCTGGGAAGAATGTTCGTTATTGAAGGACTGCCCTCCATAGGACGTTCCGGGCGTAACCCCTCCGGAATAATTTCCGGTTTTCACGCCTTCCGCGTTGCAGGAAATGCCGTTGTCCGCAAATATCTTGTGAAGGGCCCAGCGGTAGGAGCCGCCGTTCATGCCGTGGGTGATGGAATCCCCCACATACATGACGTTTCCCAGGTCCGTTCCGGCAGGGGCGCCGGTGGCGGAGGGGATGGCCGCCAGCAGGAAGGCGAGCAGGGAGAGGGGGAGCCTGGTTTTCATGAAGGCAAATAAAGAATAGTAAACGAGTGTTTGAAAAAGGGTAAATGAAAACGGCCATCCCTGAATGGAGCGGGATGGCCGTGCCGGGGAAAAAGGCTAGGCCCTGCGGCGGCGGATCATCAGCATGCCCAGGCCCAGGATACCGAGAGAGGCGGCAGCCGGTTCCGGAACGGCGCTCAGGGCGTATTCCTTCATCTGGTCTTCCGTCAACGCCCCCAGGTACAGGTCAAAGTTGTCCAGAGTGTATTCCCCCGTGACGCTGTCCGGGGCGCTCCAGGTGCTTCCGGAAGCGTCCTTGGCGGAGAAATTGATCTGGTTCATGGAGACGCTGCCGAATTTGACGCCGGAGCCGCTGAGGGAGGCAAGGGTGGCCAGCGTGGAGGTATCATTGCCCAGCATGGCGGAAATGGTGACATTCCCGTCATTGTAAGTATAGAACAGGGTAAGGGGCTGGTCAGGGGAATAACCGGAAAGCGTCTGCGTTTTCCAGGGGGAGGAAGCAGCAGTCCCCCCATTGTAGTTAAAGCCTCCCGCGCACAGGGTGAGGTCTCCGGAGTCTGTGAGCCGAAAGCCTATTCCTTCCAGATTCTTGTAATTGGAGGTGGTGTTATAGGTAAACAGCAGGCCTGTATCCGTTCCCGGAGTGACGGACAGGTTGGAAACAGTCAGCGCCATCGTCCACGGGGTGGCGCCGCTGCCGGTATGCACGGGCACCGTGGCGGGAGAGGAAACATTCAGCGTATCTCCATTGCTTCCGTCATAGATGGTGTAATCCTTTGAATAAACTGGATCCAGGTCATTGATGGAAGCGCCGAAGGACAGACTGCCTCCCAGCACGGCGAGCAGGAGGGACAGGTATTTGGTCTTCATATTGATTGCTGTAGCAAGGTTAGGGAAATATTCTCGCGCAAGAGAACGTCCGTTTTTTTATCGGATTCCTAATCCGTTTGTACCTCCACCCCGTACAAGCATGGATAAAGGCCAGAGAATCATGCTGAAAGGGATGGTGATGAAAAGACCAGTTCCTTGAAATCCTGATGAAAATCAATATTTTATGATAAACAATGCATTCAACGTTAATATTTTTAATTGTTGGCGGATTAGGAATCCGGCAGGACGTTGAAAATCAGTCGTAAAAGCAGGAGCAGCATCGGCTTGTTGGTAATGATGGAATAGAAAAACCAGAGATTATTAATTCCTGAAAAACACAGCGGAATTTTCTACCGGCATGTTGATGGTGAACGAATTTGATTTGAACCATTCCCAAATTGCTTCCGCTCTCCGGAACCCGGGCATAAAAGGGAAGCCGGGAGAGATTCCATGCCTTCCGGATCATGAGGCGGCGCAGGTAAGAGGATAACCCGTTGAGCTTTCCGTTCCAGCCTCATGAATCCCTTCCGCCGGCACAGGGAAAGCGTGCAGGGAGGGGGGGCGGATTGAAGGTCTTCCGTTTTCCGCTGCACGGAAAGCAAATTCCCCGGCAAGTTGTACTTGCCGGGGAATGAAAAAAACACTCAAGGAAACTCCCGATTTGAAGGGAGCCGTGTTTTTTATCGCTTGGGCGGGCCGTCCATGATAGCCTTGTGGCTCATGTTCCAGCCGCCGCCCAGGGCCGTGTACAGGGAAACCAGCGTGCTGGCGTGCTGATAGTAGTACTGGGAAAGCTGAATCTGTGCGGGATACAGGTTCTGCTGGGCGTACAGCACTTCAATGTAGTTGGAAAGGCCCGTGCGGTAGCGTTCAAAGGAGAGCGTCACGGCCGTATGGTAGGCTTCCACGGCTTCGGACTGGGTGGACGTGATTACGCGGAGCTTGGCCCGCTGGATCAGCGTGCTGGAGACTTCCGCCAGGGCGTTCAGCACCGTCTGTTCATAGTCGTTGCTGGCTGCCAGGAATTCGGCCTTGGCCGCTTTCTCGGAGGCCGTCAGCTTGCCCGCCTGGAAGAGAGGGCCGGTCAGGTTGGCTCCCAGGCCCCAGCCGCCGCGGCGTCCCTGCACGTGGCTCAGGTCGGCGGAGGCGAGGCCGCCCGCCGCCGTCAGGGAGATGGTCGGGAAGTAGTTGGCAATGGCTACGCCCACTTCCGCATTGGCCGCACGCAACTGGTATTCCTTCTGGCGCACGTCCGGCCTTCTGGACAGGATGTAGGCGGGAATGCCGGCGGGAACCTGGATGTTATAGGCAATGTCCCGAAGGCTGCCGGAACGGCGGATATGGCCGGGAGTACGCCCGGCCAGCACGGAAACGGTGTTTTCCAGATTGGCGATCTGGGCTTGGATGGCGGGAATCTGGGCCTGGGAGGAGGAGAGCGCCGCCTTGGCGGAGGCCACCTGGAGCCTGTCTCCCACCTGGCCTTCAAGCTGTTCGTCAAACAGCCGGAGGGATTCGGAATAGGACTCCACGGATTTTTGCACGATGGCAAGCTGCTCGTCCAATTGGAGAAGCTGGAGGTAGGAATCCGCCACCTGGCGGAGCAGGGAGAGCATGAGCGCGCGCTGGCCTTCTTCGGAAGCCAGGTAATCCGCACGGGCCGCTTCCGTCATCCGGCGCGTCCTGCCCCAGATGTCCAGTTCCCAGGAGATGCCGCCGTCAATCGTGCCGGGCGTCAGGGTATTGCCGCCGGTCTGGATGATGTTGCCGTTGGTGTAGTTGGCCCCCTTGCTCAGGGTGCCGGAATAATCAGCCCACGGGAAGAGCGGGGCTTCCGTGATGGTGATGTACTGGCGGGCCTTTTCCACACGGGCCATGGTGGCCTTCAGGTCGCGGTTATTATTGTAGGTATCTGTCAGGAGGTCCTGAAGGTCCTTATTCTTGAAGACTTTCCACCAGGGCAGGTCCGCAATGGACTCCGTAGCCGCGGGGGCTCCTCTGAACGCCGTGGGCATGGGCATGTCCACCGGCTTGAAGTCGGGGCCCATCATGCAGGAGGAAGCCGTGATGGCCGTCCCCAGCAGAATGGCGCGCGTGATGTATTGATTCGGTCGCATAATGGCGTTTTGTCTGTTTTTAAATGGTTTCAGGGCTGTTTTATCCTTTCAGGGATTCGTGGGCCTCATGGAACAGGTGCTTGCGGGCAATGATTTCATCCGGATCCTCCGTTTCCACGGTCTTCCGGGCGATGCGGACGCGGAAGAGTTTCATGATGAAGTAGAAGGAACAGGGAATCAGGAACACGCCCACGACCGTCGCCATCGTCATCCCGGCAATCACCACAATCCCGATGATATTGCGGGAGTAGGCGCCGGAGCCGGAGGCCAGAGCCAGCGGAACGCACCCCAGGATGAAGGCGAAGGAGGTCATCAGGATGGGACGCAGGCGGATTCTTGCCGCGGAAAGCGTGGCTTCCATCAGCGTCTTGCCGCGTTCCATTTCAATGACGGCGAATTCTACGATCAGAATGGCGTTTTTAGCCGCCAGGCCGATGAGCATCACCAGGCCGATCTGCGCGTACAGGTTCAGTTCATAACCGAACCAGTACAGGCCCAGGAACGCCCCCAGCGCCGCAATGGGCACCGTCATGAAGATGCTGAGCGGCAGGGACCACCGTTCATACAGGGCAGCCAGGATCAGGAAGACGAAGATGGAGGAGAGCATGAAGATCTGCACGATGCCGATGCCGTTCTGAATCTTCTGTTCCTGATAGCTCATGTCCGCATAGCTGTAGCCCATGTCTGTGGGCATGCTGGCTTCAAAGGTCTGTTCCAGCGCCTCCATAGCCTGGGAGTTGGAGTAGCCCTGGGCCGGGGTGACCATCAGCTTGGAGGAATTGTACAGGTTCTGGCGCAGCAGGAATTCCGGCCCCTTGATGTCCGTGATCTTCACGAGGGTGGAGAGGGGGACGGAGCTGCCCGAGTCGTTCTTCACATAGAAGTTCTTGAGCATGTCCGTTCCGGTGCGGTCGCTGCCCTGCGCCTGGATGTACACCTGCCATTGCTGGCCGTACAGGGTGATGTAGTTGATGAACAGGGAGCCCATGTAGGCCTGGAGCAGGTTGTTGGCTTCACTGATGCTGACGCCCAGCGTGGCGCACTTTTCTTCATCCAGCCGCACGTCCTTCTGTTCCACGGCGAAGGACATCACGCTGCGCACGCCGCCGTTTTTCTGCGGGTCGAAGATCGGGAGCTTGCTTGCTTCCTTGACAAAGATGTCCGTCTGTTCAGCCAGGTATTCCGTGCCCTTGCCGTCGCGGTCTTCCAGCATGAAGGTGACGCCGTTGGCGGAACCCACCCCTGCGATGGCCGGGGGCTGGAAGCACATGGTGATGCCTTCGGAAACCTTGGTGCTCAGCAGCCCGTTGAGCTGGGCGGTGACCGCCTTGGCGCTCTGGTCCGGATTGGGGCGTTCCTCCCATGGCTTGAGCATGACGAAGAAGAAGGCGTTGTTCGTGCTCTGCACCCCGGTCAGCAGGCTGAACCCGGAGATGGCGATCACGTCTTTCACGTTCGGATTCTGGCGGATGAGGTCGGAGACCTTGTCCGAGGCGGCCGTCGTCAACTGCAGGGAGCGGGCTTCCGGCATGATGAGGGCCGCGAACAGGTAGCCCTGGTCTTCGTCCGGCAGGAAGCCGTTGGGGATTTGCTTGGCTACGGGCAGGATGGCGTACGCGATCAGGGCCAGGAGCGGAATGGAGATGATGAGCTTGCGGGTCAGGAAGTGGCACACCTTGGTGTACCCGCTGGCCGTGGCGTCATAACCGCGGTTGAAAATGCGGTAGAAGAATTTCAGCGGGCCTCTCTTGTTTGGGTCCTTGGGCTTCAGCAGGATGGCGGAGAGGGCCGGGGAAAGCGTCAGCGCGTTGAACGCGGAGATCAGCATGGAAATGGCAATGGTGACGGCGAACTGCTGGAACAGCGTGCCCGTAATGCCCGGCAGGAGCAGGGAGGGGAGGAACACCGCCGCCAGCACCAGGGCAATGGCGATGACGGGGCCGGACACTTCCTCCATGGCGGCGAAGGCCGCCTGGCGTGGAGTCAGCCCGCGTTCCATGTGGGATTCCACGGCTTCCACCACCACAATGGCGTCATCCACCACCAGGCCGATGGCCAGCACCATGCCCATCAGACAGATGGTGTTCAGGGTGAAGCCCAGAAGCGGGAACAGCGCAAAGGTGGCGATGATGGAGACCGGCACGGCAATGGCCGGAATCAGCGTGGCGCGCCAGCCCTGGAGGAAGACGAATACCACCAGCACCACCAGCAGCAGGGCTTCCACCAGCGTGTGCTCGATTTCCTCAATGGAAGCGCGCACGGCCAGCGTGGTGTCCAGCGTCAGGTTGTATTCCATCCCGGCGGGGAAGCTGCGGGCGCGGTCTTCAAAAAGCCTGACCAGGGCGTCCACCGTATTGATGGCGTTGGAGCCGGGGGCGGCGTACACGGCGATGGCGCCGGAATCCCTGCCGTTGTACTTACTGGATACGTTGTAGGTCTGGGAACCCAGTTCCACCTTGGCGATGTCTTTCAGGTAAAGGAGCTTGTTCCCGTCCGCGCGGATGATGATGTTTCCGAATTCTTCCGCCGTCTGGAGGCGCCCCTTGGTCTGGATGCTGTACGTGAATTCCGTTCCGGGAGGGGCCGGCTCCGCGCCGATCTGGCCGCCGGGAATCACGGTGTTCTGCGCCCGGATGGCGGACTGGACTTCTCCCACGGAGATGTTCTGCGCGGCCATCTTCGTGGTGTCCAGCCAGATGCGCATGGCGTAGCGTCCTGCGCCGAACACCTGCACGTCACCCACGCCGGGAACGCGTTTCACGGGGTCCACCAGGCTCACGTACGCGTAGTTGCTCAGGAAGATGGCGTTCAGGCTGTCGTCCGGAGAAAACAGGTTGATCACGGCCAGCGGGCTGCCGGTGGACTGGGTGATGGTGATGCCCATCTGGGACACTTCCGCGGGAATCTGCGCGGTGGCCTGCCCGTAGCGCATGTAGGCCAGCGTCTGGTCCATGTTGGGGTCCGTGCCCACTTCAAAGACGATGCTCAGGGAGCAGATGCCGTTGTTGGCATTGGTGGAGGTCATGTAGTCCATCCCGATGACGCCGGAAATGGACTGTTCAATGGGGGAAGCCACGGAATTGGCCACCGTCTCCGCATTGGCGCCCGGATAGGTCGCCTGCATCTTGATGGTGGGCGGAACGATGTTCGGGTACTGCTCCACGGGGAGCCCCATCAGGGCCAGGCCGCCGAGCAGGATCATCACGATCGAGATGACGATGGCGATGGTCGGGTGTTTGATGAAGAAGCTGGACATGGTGTTAAATCATGAAAGTGCGCGGGAAAGGCGGGGAAGGGGTACGGGACTTCCCCGGAAAGGGGTGGTTATTTGGCGGCCGGCTGGGCTTCGTCATGCTTCATGCCTTCAGGCGTCTTGGCCTTCTCAAAGGACTGGGCGCCCACGGAAGGAAGAACGGGCTGGGAAACCACGGGCTTGTAGGGCAGGGGCTTCACGGGCTCCTGTCCCTGGACCTTGGCCGCCTGCATGATTCCTTCCACCACGATGGGGCTGTCCTTCGTGAAGGTGGAGTGCGGCATGGGAACGATGTTGACCACCTGCATGCCGTCGACGACGGGGCCGAGGTTCACCACCTGCATGTGGGGGATGTTCTTGTCATCCAGGTAAATGATGAACTTGGCGCTCTGGGCGGCCAGGATGGCGCGCGGGGGCACCAGCGTGGCGTTTTCCAGCGTCTTCACCGTGGCGCGGACGCGGACGAACATGCCGGGCCGCAGCGTCAGGTTCGGGTTGGGGATGTGGCCCACGATGTTGATCGTGCCGGTCTGGGCGTCCACATTTCTGTCAATGGCTACGGGCTCGCCCTGCATGGGGAATTCCGTCCCGTTGGCCAGGATCACGTCAAACTTGAGGTGCTTCTGCTTGGTCAGGTTGCTGTCCATGGAGTTCAGGAAATCCTGTTCACTCACGGAGAAGTCCACGCGGATGGGGTCAATGGCGGAAATGGTGGTCAGCGGGTTGGGGCTGGAGGGCGTCAGCAGGTTGCCGATGGAAGGGGTAGCCAGGCCCGCCAGGCCGGAAATGGGGGCCGTGATGGTGGTGAATTTAAGATTGATTTTCGCTTCATCCACCTGGGCCTTTGCCGTGGCTATGGCGGCTTCCGTCTCCTGGACCTGCTGCAGGGCGTCGTCCAGCTGCTTGCGGCTGACGGAACCGGTCTTCACCAGCGGCGTGTAGCGGTCCACGTCCAGCTTGTACTTCTTCAGCGTGGCTTCATATTGTTCCAGGCGCCCCTGGGCCTGGTCCAGCGTTGCCTGGAACGGGCGGGGGTCAATCTGGAAAAGTACCTGGCCTTTCTTGACGTAGGCGCCGTCCTTGTAATCCTTGGAAAGAAGGTATCCGGTCACCTGGGAGCGGATTTCAGCATCTTCCGTGCCGCGCAGGGTACCCACCCATTCCTGCCTGATGGGAACATCCTTGGTCACCAGCTTGGTTACCTGCACTTCGGGAACGAGCGACGGCATCTGGCCTGCGGCGTCCTTTTTTCCTTCACAGGACGTTAAAATCATCACCGGAGAGCACAGGAGCAGGGTTGTGGCGGCAATCGTCAAAGGCTTGTTGTACATAAATGAAATGCGGTTGGTTGCAACTGGTGCCGGAAGATGCGGCAGAGCAGGCGAATTTTGCTTCTTTTTCTCATAAAGTCAACGCAAAGATGTGTTCTGCTATTCGTGAAATATCCGTAACATGTGCATATTGAACGGATAATTTAATTGAACAAATGTATAATATGTTGACTGCGGAATGTGCCTGCCGCGGCAGCCGCTTTCCGGGCGTCTGCACGCCTGCGGTCAGGAGGACAGCCGCCTTTTGCGGAGCATGGCGTCCATGGACGGTTTCCTGCCCATGAACTCGGTGAACTGCTGCATGGGCGGGACCGTATATCCTTTCTCCAGAATGGCTTTCCGGAATTTTCCTGCGGTCTCCCGGTCCGGTCCTCCCGCGCGTTCAAAGGCTTCAAAAATGTCCTTGTCCAGCACTTCCGCCCAGCGGTACGCAAAGTAAAAGGAGGCATAGCCCGCGGGAGAGGAAAACAAATGACGGGCCGTGCGCAGCTTGCCGGTACGTTTGAAATCCTTGAAATAATCCATATCTCCGGCTACGGCGGCGTCCACGCCGTCAAGGGGGCCGGCGGCGAAGCGTTCCGGCTCCAGATGCACGGCCAGGTCCGTTTTAGCGTACAGGAGCTGTCCCGCCAGGGTGATGGCGGGCGTGTTGCCGCGGGAAGCATCCAGGGCGCGCAACATATCCTCCGGAATGGGGAGCCCCGTTTTCTCATGGCGCGCGAAGCTTTTCAGCACGTCCGGATGCCAGCACCAGTTTTCCATGAACTGGGAGGGGACTTCCACAAAATCCCTCGGCACGCTGGTGCCGGCCAGGGAGGGGATGGAAACCCTGGTGAACATCAGGTGGAGCAAATGGCCGAATTCATGGAACAAAATCCTGGCTTCCTGATGGGAAAGAAGCGGTGCGGCGTCTCCCGCAGGCGGCTGGATATTGAGGCAGACCATGCCCAGTCGGGGCTTGCCCGGGTTCTCCCGCGTGGCCGGGCTCCCCGTATCCAGGGCGTTCATCCATGCTCCGGCCCTTTTGCTGCTGCGGGAAAAAAGGTCCAGGTAAAAAGACCCCAGGCGGTTGCCCTTTTCATCATCTATGGTGAAGAAACGGACGTCCGGATTCCAGAGCTCCACGGCTCCGGCGCCCTTCCCGGCGGGAACCTCCGCCACCCGGATGCCGTACAACTGTTCTGCCAGGGAAAACAGGCCTTTCATGACACGGGGGAGGGGGAAGTAACGGCGCAGTTCTTCCGGGTCCAGCCGGAACTGCTCCTTTGCCTGAAGACTGGCGTAATACGCCACGTCCCAGGGATTCAGGCGGGCGTTTTCCTGTTCCGTAAGACGGGCCTTCAGGCGGCGCAGGGTTTCCATTTCACGGAAAAAGGGGGCTTTTACCTTGTCCAGCAGCTCATTCACGAACTTCATGGCGTTCTCTCCGTTCCCCGCCATGCTCTCCCGCAGGGCGTAAGCCGGATACGTTCCATACCCGCACAAATGCGCCTTTTCAGCGCGCAGGGCAAGAATATCGCGGATGACCGGCTCCGTGTCACAGGCCCCCGTGGCGACGGTCTGGAAATGCTCCCACAGCTCCTTCCGGCATTCCTCACAGCTCGCCTTCTCCATCACGCGGGCCGCGGCCGCGGAATCCAGGGTAAAGGTCCAGCCCGGGCCGGAGTGGCCGGGATTCCGTTTTTTGAACTCATCCTGCGCCTGTTGAAGAGCTGTCCGGTCTATCCCTTCCAGCAGGGAGGCGTCCTGCACCGTCCATGACCACGCTTTCCGCGCATCCATGTACAGGTTGTTGAAACGCTGGGTAGCGAGGGCAAGTTCCCGGTCAATGGCTTCAAGCCGGGCGCGCCGGTCCGGGGGAAGGTCTGCCCCGTTGTCCCGGAAGCTTTGCATGGTGAGCTCCATGTACCGTTTCTGTTCAAGGTCCAGGTTAGCCGTCCGCAGCCGGGATTCCGCGGTTTTCAGGACGTTCCACAGGGCCTGGTTCTTGGTGATGGAGGAAAGGAAGGCGGAGACGCGGGGAGCGGCGGAATCCATGGCCTTGCGGAGTTCCGCGCTGTCGCACAGGCTTTTCAGGACGTAAGCCTTGCGCATGCCTTCCAGCAGGGGGGCATTGCTGTCTTCCAGCGCCCGGAAGGTATTATCATAAGTCATCTCTTCCGGCTGGAGGCGGCTGATCCGGTCCACGGCGGCTTGCGTGAGGCGCATGGCTTCCCGGATATCCGGTTCCAGGCGGTCGGGCGTCAGAAGGCTCCAGCGGATGGGGCGGGAATTGTCCAGAAAAGGATGGCCGGAGGAAGACGCCGGAAAGGGCAGGGAACAGGAAAGAAAAAGAATCAGGGGGAAAAAATAATGCCGCAGAGACCGCATGGGGGTATCCTAACGGAAGCGCCGCACTCCTTCAAGCTTCATGCTTTTCGTGTCTGCATCAGGGAAAAAACCGGGCCCCGGTCTTGAATGGAACCGTATTTGCATGTATGAACAAAGGCGATGTCCACCAAAATCTTTCTCTACGACACCACGCTGCGCGACGGCGCACAGAGTGAAGACGTCAATCTGAGCGCGACGGACAAGGTCCGCATTGCCCGGCAGCTGGATTATCTGGGTATGGACTACATTGAGGGGGGGTGGCCCGGCGCCAACCCGGTGGAGACGGAATTTTTCAAGGCCATGAAGGACGTGGAACTCAGGAACGCGAAGCTGGCCGCCTTCGGCAGCACGCACCATCCCGCCCACACTCCGGAGACGGACCCCACGCTGAACGCCCTGGTTTCCAGCGGCGCCCGGGTGGCCGCCATCTTCGGCAAATCCTGCCCCCGCCATGTGGAAGTGGCGCTGGGCATCTCCCGGGAGCGGAATCTGGAAATCATCGGCAATTCCATCTCCTACCTTAAAAAGAATCTGGAAGAAGCCTTTTTTGATGCGGAGCACTTTTTTGACGGTTTTAAGCGAGACCCGGAATACGCCCTGGCCGTGCTCCGCGCCGCCCATGAGCACGGGGCGGACTGCCTGGTCCTGTGTGATACCAACGGAGGCGCCATGCCGGAGGAAATCGGCGCCATCATCCGGACGGTCCGTGAACGCCTGCCGCAGGCCTCCCTGGGCATCCACGCCCACAATGACTGTGAACTGGCTGTCGCCAACAGCCTGGCCGCCGTCAGAAACGGGGCCATTCAGGTGCAGGGGACTGTGAACGGCATCGGGGAGCGCTGCGGAAACGCCAACCTGTGCTCCGTCATTCCCAACCTTCAGGTGAAGATGGAAGGCTTTTCCTGCCTCAGCGACGCCTCGCTGACGCGGCTCAAATCCACCGCCGCGTTCGTTTCGGAAGTCTCCAACCTGGCTCCCTTCCGCCGGCAGCCCTTTGTGGGGAACGCCGCCTTCGCCCACAAGGGGGGCGTGCACGTGAGCGCCATCATGAAGGACGCCGCCCTGTACGAGCACATTGACCCCTCCCTCGTGGGGAACGCTCAGCGCGTGCTGATGACGGAGCAGGGTGGCAAAAGCAACATCCTTTCCCTGTCCCGCACCCTGGGATTTGAGCTGGAAAAGGGAGACCCTGTTCTGGACGTGCTTTCCGCCGCCGTGAAAAAGAACGCCGCGCTGGGGTACGACTATGTGGCCGCTCCGGCCAGCGCGGAACTGCTCTTCCTGCGGCACATGCCGGACAGCGCCCTGAAGCCGTACTTCAACATCCTGCGCACCGTGGTTCTTACCTCCCGCCATGAAATGGACCCGGACATGATGGTGGAAGCCTCCCTCAAGCTGGACGTCCACGGCAACGTGGAACATACCGCCGCCGGCGGCTTCGGCCCCGTGCATGCGCTGGACCGCGCCTTGCGCCGCGCCCTGACGCGCTGGTACCCGGAACTGGAGCAAATGCACCTGATCGACTACAAGGTGCGCGTGCTCTCCCCCACCCGGACGAACATTCCGGACGCGGCGGAAGAAAACGGTACCGGCTCCAATGTCCGCGTTCTCATTGAATCCTCGGACGGCGTCGCTACCTGGACTACGGTGGGCGTCTCCTACAACATCATTGAGGCCAGCCTGGAAGCCCTGGCGGACGCCGTCACGTACAAGCTCTACAAGACGGAGCAGGCCAGATGGCGCGCGGAATGCTGATGGACGGCGCGTCCTCCAGGGAGCTGAAAGCCGTTTTGATATTGGTGCTTGGATAAATTCTTTGAAAGATTTTCCGTATTAAGGAGGCTGTCTCTTTTCCATAAACGAGGTAAGAATTTCTCCCATGGAAAAGAGTGAAAAGGTTATTAGAAAGAAGTAATTACATTGTTTTCTATTGTTTCCGTTATGGAAGATAATATGTTATTTCTAGACATATAGTTACATCTTCTTATCCAATAAATATCATAGAAAGAATCAAATGAAAGCGATGAACAGCCTCCTGCACTGGCGCGTTTAGGTACTCAACCGGCCGAATACTTCACCAACATCAGCCGAGGATGCAGGGAATTGAGGATTCATTCATTCAGTTCTATGAATGCCATAAACGGCCTTAAGAGTTGGAAAGACCTGCCCTCCATGCATAAGACATCCTCAAACAACATCGCTCTAAGCTAACCAAGCCTTCTGGAGTGGTTGCTCCATACTTGCAAAAGAATACTGTCATATTGAACAGCTCTTGAAACTGGATAAACATATATAAGGTTTACTAACCTGTCGTTCATTTTAAGGTTCTTTATCTGCTTAGATATATTCTTATTCGCCATAAAACTATTTCAGAATTATTTACTTTAATCTTGCTCCGACCAACATTCTTCTGTAGCTGTCATTCAAATACCATCGGCAGAAAAGAAAAACGACGTTACAAGATTATTCTATATAATTCCGAACTATTTTAACGTAGTTTTTTCATCAACATTTTAAATACGCCCTTCACAGCCAGGTAAATATAAAAAATAAATGTATGAATAAACCCCCATGAGCATCCATAGTCCAAAATTAAAGGAATTCCCGCGATGTCATTAAGACTTTTATAAGCCGGCAGGGAAAATGCTATGCAGATGCTCACACCTCCTACCAGAGGAATCCATGATGCATTAGTCTTTCTTAAGATATATCTTTTGATAAAAATAATCCAATTATAAATGATAACTAAAGTCCCTATGAGAATTAGAAACCAAAATAATGATTGATATATTATATTGTAAATCATAGTTAACATTAGTTTTTTGGAGGGGTGTAAATTCTTTGTTTAGCAGGAAGAAGCCGTTTGAAGAATCCATCAAGTCCTTTACCAGTAGGACATGAAAGAGAGCTTTTAGGAACCACATAGCTTCTTACGTTCCATACAGGTGCAAATAGATTTTTCAAACCTGGCTGCCATTTTCCGGACCACATATAATTCCATACGGTTGGAGTGCCTTCCATTACCCATGAATTTGGGGTTAGATCCGATCCCCATCGTGAGACTGTTGTCACTTCAATCTCAGTAGATTCAACTAATACTTTTGGGCAACATTTTGTCGCCGGCGTAGTAAAAGCCTTAGCTCCTAAAGCTACTTCTGCACCAGCAGCAATGCTATTTGCCGCTTCCGTTGGAACTCCTACAGATTCAGCGCCTTGAACTATGGCTTTATAAGTCATTGTCGAATCAAATTCGCCGGTAATAATCACACGAATACCTGTACTTGCCACATCACTCCCATGGACAAACAGAACTACTCCTCCAGCTGTTGTTACAGGTTCGGGGGTAAAAATGCCAATTGCTCCTGCAGTTGCTTCAAATCCTCCTCCAACTACTTGTAATACCCCTGTTGCTCTATTGACCACCTTGTATTCTCTGTCTATTTTTTTAACTTTTTCAACAGTCAGTGTTGCTGTACGCTTAGTTCCCTGCCATACTAAATTGGCATTGTGTTTGGTGCCATCTATCCACCACTGTAAATCACGGCCAAGATAATCTTGGTTTTTAATTCCATTATTTTTAACAAAAACAAACAAATTTTCACCTGCTTCTTCTGTAAGTGGATCACGGCTAATCCATCTTCCATCGAGTGGGTTGAGATGGCGGTAATTATAATAAATTAGACCCATTTCTTCGTCCATATACTCACAAGAGAAACGGAATTTATTATTTTGAGCTATTTTCCCATGAGCTGTCAGAGTGTCTCCAAAGGGTGCATACTCATAGCGGCCTCTTCTCTCTGCATCATCTCCAAAGATAGAAGTGACATTCTTGAGCACATCATGCATGAAGTAGAGATGCTCGTCTTGTTTTGCTGCATTCTTCCATTGCGTCATCAATATGCGCGTGGCTGTTGGTTCGGTGGGATCCCACAGATAGCTCTTTTCCAACATGGGCTGGGAGTGCATTAGACCCAGCTGGGCTATTTGCAGGTAGTCACGGTATAGGTAATAAAGGTGGCTGACGGTACTTCCGTTGATAGTCACTTTTTTGCTGAAACGACGTCCCATATAGTCATAATCGCAGGCAATAATGGTACGTCCATCTTTACTGGTAAACCGGACAGGACGATCATGGGCGTCGTAAGAAACATTCCAGATTCCCGTTGAAGTTTTGATCGTGATCTGATTGCCGTCGGCATCATAGACGGGGTCAAAAAATTGTTGTTCCGGAGTGGAGGAGGAAGAGTTGAGAGGGGAGTTAATGATGTTTGTGTATTGATTAAGAGGATTGACTCTGTAGGAGATTTCTTTTTGCAGTTCACGGGCAGTTTTACGGTTGCCGATGTTGTCGTAGGAGTATATAAAGCTTCCTCCTCTGCTGGTACGGTCTTTGACCAGCTCGCTGCGGTCATTGTAGGTAAAATCTCGAATTGTTGCCAGTAAGTCTTTATCCCAAGAGTCCTGTCGTTGGGTGGGGCGCATCAGACCATCATAGTTGTACTCATGGAAGGCCGCTAATTCACCATCTGCTCCCTTCTTGTAACCGATGGCGGTCACGAGATTTAGTTCGGGATGATAGGTGTTTTGGCGGACCATGCCGTTGGGGTAAGTAAGATGGTTAAGAAAGCCGCTGGTTGGATCATACTGCCACGTGAAAGGAGACTCCAGGCCTTCCAGATTCATCCCGATGATGGCACCTTTGGAGTCATAGTCAAGATGGGAGTACTGGATGGTTTGGGTTCCGAGCATCAGGCGATAGCCTTCCGAACGTCCCATGGCATCGTATTCTTCCTGGAGGCAGCTCTCTACTGTCCCAAAGGAAGTCTCTTGGGTCATGCGGCCGTAATTGTCATAAGAAAGTTCCTTTAATCCAGAGGCGTCCCGGATGGAGGTTATTTGTCCCAGGTGGTTATAAGTAAACTCCCATCCAGCAGTAGCATCATTATGATAGACGGAGACGAGTTCCCCGGTGAGAGGAGCATAGGCGTAGGTGGTAACGACCCCTCTCGCCTTGGTCAGCGTCTCTAGACGGTTGAGGCCGTCGTAGGTTTTGGAGATACAGGACCCGTCGGCATAGGTCTTGTTCAATTCCAACCCCGTAGCTTCGTCATAGAGCCAGGTGGTGGTATCCCCGTCGGTACGGCCGGAAGGATCGGTGGTAATGTCGCCTTCGTCTACTCGGAAGGTAGTCAACGTTACCATATGATCGGCTTCGTCGTAAGTGAAACAGGCCGGCTGGATGGCAGTGCCGTACGCGGCAGTTTTTCTGCCGCGTACGTCGTAGGAATAGCAGGCAGTACCTCCCCGGGCATCGGTGATGCGGGCCACGGCATCGCAGCAAGGCTGGTACCTGGTGGCCGTCAGATTGCCGGCTGCGTCCGTACTTTTGACGGGACGTCCGGCAAGGTCGGTTTCAATCGTCGTGATATTGCCTCTGGAGTCGGTCTGTTTTAGAATCATGCCCGCGGAAGTGTAGGACCGGTTCTGTGAAGAATGAATGCCTGCGTGGCTGGTTTGACTAACGGTGAATCCGTCAATGATGCGAGTTTCGGCTACTACACTGGAAGTGGGTATGCTGCTAAATTGTGTGCGTTGGGTAGCAGTAGTGTATTCCGTCCAGTGGATGCTCCGTTGTCCGTAGATATCCGTCGCGATCGTTTTCTCTTCCAAAATGGGACTTAGCTGCGAAACCATATTTTCTATGTGTTGAATAAGGGGCAGTCCTTGTTCATTGTGATTAGTAGATGTCTCTATTTGATAAATACCGTCTTCGCCAGCTCGATAGTATGTGATACTTTTCGAGATTTGATTTTTAGTAGGATCATCTGGATAAAGCTCGTCTAGAAGAGTGGCCTGCTTCAAAGGGATTCCAAGCTCACTGTAAGTAATAACGGTGGGCGCCATATTATCTATTTGGATACGTGTAAGCTGTCTTTTGTCATTATAAGTATTCTTAGTAGCGATGAATTTCCCAAGACTATTTGGTTGTTCTTTCCGTATAGGTTGGTTGAAACCATTAGTTAAAGAGCGGGAGAGAATTACCCCTTTGGATAGGGTGGTGGTCAGGATACCTTCCCCGGTTAGTTCCAGTCGGGTCTCCGTTTCGCGCTGGCCGGTTCCTCCTTGCCAGAGAATAGTGCCATCGTAGTGCTTTCTGGTAATCAAAGTGGCTCCGGAAGGAGTAATCACAGTAGTAGTGAGCCGATCCTCACTATAATGGGTCCGTGTCACACGTCCCAATATGTCTGTAGAAGAAACGACCGTTCCATGATCGTCATACTCTGTCCTTTCCACTGTAGTCATGGGCCCCACGTCGCGGCGCGTGGCAATCGTCCTTCCCGCCGCATCATAGCTGTAGGAAGTAATTGTTTCTGGAGTGGTCTCAGTAGCTGAGCGGATGGTCTCCACCAGCTGCTTGGCTGAATTGTAGCCGTAGCTGGTTGTGATGCCGTCTTCGTCGGTTTCCCTCAACGGCCCGCAGCACATCCATTCCGTCGTGCTGCTTCTGCCGTTGCCTTTGGTGGCCTTGATCAAGTTGAGTTCCGCATCATATTCGTAGTCTTCCGATGAGACCAGAGACCATTCTTTCCCGGTATGAACATACTGTTCGTTTCTGGTGGCCGTACCGTTTTCAGCGATGTATTGCACATTTCTAGTACTTTGTCCCGGAATGATGCTTCCATTGGCCTGAATGGTAGTTGTTAATTTGTGGATGGCCCGGTAGTCCGTAGTGGCTTCATAACTGTAGACGGTCTGCACGCCAGCGATACCCTGAAGAAGTTTCTTTCTCCCCCGGGCATAGGGGTATTCGGCTTCTTCCCCATAAGTCTCCTCCACGCGCGTATGGACCTGGTCGGAGCCCAAAGCGGTTTCTCTCACCGTAGTGCGGTTGACTTGCGGTGTATCTTCATACGTGTAGGTGCGCTTAAGAAGCTCCGTTTCTTCCCCGTTTTCGGCAATGACCACTTCGGTTTCCGTGGCGGGTCTGAAGTCGTTAAAGCGCAGGTCGGCATATGTCGTGCGAGTTCCCTTTTCACCTCCTCCCGCCCAAGGAGTAGCTTCCAGCGTCACCCGCCCCTGCTCGTCATACTCATAGCGCGTATAACCGCCGTCGGGCTTAAGTTCCAGAGACACCCGGAACTGGTCGTTGTAGGTGTAAAGCGTTGTTTGTTGGCTGGGGGTATTATAGCCTTCCGTCCGGCTCAAGGTCAGCCAGCCTCCCTCGGTATTCTTCTTGACCGTCCGGGTACAGGAAGAAGGAGTTTTCTCATTGATCCTGCGTTTATTCTCAATCATTTCCCACTTCCCGTCAGGCAGTAAGTTTCTTTCTATCGTATGTATGAGTCGCTCGTCACCCTCGCCTTGAATGATGGTTACATGGCTGCCCTCTACTCTCCGCTCCGTATGGAAGATAGGCATGCCTTCCCTCTGCTCGGCGATGTGCATCACGTTGACTCCATTTTCTACACTCGTCTGATACCTGATCGTTTTATAAGGAGTTCCAGTTCCAATAAAGCTACCGGATATCTTCTGTACCTGATCTGGAGTATACCATTGAAGGATAAGTCGGTCGTCTTCCGGTACGGCTTGAAGAAGGCCCTCGTACTGGGACCAGATGCTTTGCACGGCTCCGGTGGCTGGATGGCGGTTGACCTGGAGTTTTTGAGCATAGTCCTCCGCCGTGGTTTCTACGCCGCAAGAAGAGATTAAAGAGACGACCTTTCCGGTGGCGGCCGAGAAACGCAGGATGCGTCCGTTGCTCTGGACCATGTCCAGATAGGTAGGTTCCCCCTCGGTACAGGGGGATTTGTCTTCGTTAAGCAGCCGGACTCTGTAATTAAGCTTGCGGGAATTTCCGGAAACGGGAGCCTCTGCACTGCCTCCAACCACCTGGAAGGAGATGGAACTGCCCGTGGGCCGTTTAACGGAGATCTGTCCGGTTGCGGAATTGCAGGAGGCGGTCCACTCCAGGGGATGCTTGTAGCGAATCCCAATACAACCCTTAGATAGGGAGCGGAAGCTGAAGGAGGCAAAAAAGTTGGTGTTGCCGCCTCCCGAACCTTCCCCGTCCACCTCGAGCATGCCCTGGCAATCATCGGCTTCATCAGGATTGCCGCCGAAGGGATGGCTACCGGCAGAATTTGCTCCTCCATTCTTGTCGCAACTGGTTTGATCAGTTTCTTCGTCACATTCACAGGAACAGGGGCATGGACATCCCTCCTCTTCCGGGGCACTGGAAGAGGAGGAAAGAGAACTGGAACTGCTGGAGGAAGAGGAACTGGAGCTCGAAGAACTCGATGAACTTGACGAGGACCAGGAAGAACTGCTTGACGAGGAGGAGCTGGAGCTGCTTGAGGAACTCGAAGAAGAAGAACTCGAACTGCTGGAGGACGACGAACTGGAAGAAGAACTGCTGGAACTGCTCGAGGAAGAGCTGGAAGACGGAGCGCTGCTGGAGGAAGTTGGTGTCTCAGGCACCAAGGAACTGCTGTGGAAACTGGAAGACGACCAGCTGCTGGAGGAAGATGAGGAAGAACTGGAGCTGCTGGATAGAGATGAACTGGAAGAAGAATCCGGAAGCTCGGGAACCCAAGAACTCTGCTGGGAGCTGGAAGACGAGCTGCTGGAGGAGGAGGAGCTGGAGGAGGAGGAGCTGGAGGAGGAGGAGCTGGAGGAGGAGGAGCTGGAGGAGGAGGAGCTGGAGGAGGAGGAGCTGGAGGAGGAGGAGCTGGAGGAGCTGGAGGAGGAGGAGCTGGAACTGCTGGAAGAAGAACTGGAGCTGCTGCTTGACTTGGGGTCAAACTCAAAGGAATCTCCTCCCCCTGCCGAGGAACTGCTAGACGAGTTCCCTTCCTCTTCTTCCTGGTACAGGTTGACCAGCGTCAGCACCGTCTCTCCCTGCTTGCCGGGAGGCATCGTCTCCTCTGAAAGGTAATAGTCCAGGTCGGGCTCTCCTTGCTTGTCGCTTACCAGGGCAATGCAGAACTCGGCTTCCGACCCCAAGGAAGGCTGGTATTGATGGACGATGTGGCACCAGTAATAACCCTGTTCGAAATGAAGCTGGCGGCAGAGAGGGGTGGAAGAGCCGGCCTCCGTGGCAAGTTCCAGCTCCTTGGCGGGGATGGAAAGGGAAATGGAGGAGCGGGCGTGAAGGTGGAGAAAACAGGTGGCGGGAGCCATGACCTTGAGGTATCCGAACCATTCGTGGCGGGTGGGGGAGGAAGCGGTCCGTTTGGGGACGAGGACGGGAGCGGAGAGGCCGTTGACCAGGAAGTTGCCCTGGGGCTGTCCGTTGGGGTACATGGGAATGAAGGGGTAGACGGTGTCCATGGCACCGATATTGAAAGTGTTGTTCATGGTAATGAAATGATGTTTGTTCAATGGTTGCCCCTACCATGAAACAAAAACTACCAGTGTAAACACGCCGCGAACGTTATCTCTAAATATTAAAGTTTATGGGGGAAAATTTGACTCTTTTTCAATCACTTCCGATCGAAATTTGGATATTTGAAAAGAGGTATAAATGAGGAAACATGGTGAATAAAAGAGGGAGATAAAAATTTGTTGAAAGAGAAAACCCGGGATTTCATGGCAATAAATCATTGACCCGCCAGCGGGGAAGCTCTATCCTGAAAGCCTCATTTAACCGGAGGAAGATTACAGCCGTGGAGGACGATATTATTTGCACAGAAAAAATCATTGCGGAACGCAAGACGTTCTTTCTTGATCTCAAACAGAATGCGCGCGGCAAAGTGGTGCGTATTACGGAAAAGGTGAGTTCCAACCGGGACCGGATCATGGTTCCCGCGGAAATTCTGGATGATTTCATCGCCGCTCTCCAGGATATCCGGGAAACGCTGAAACAGCAGGGGGAATAAATCCCCCTGTCTTTTTTCTTCTTTTTAACGCTGGCGGGGCTGTGGTTGTCCCGCTTTTTCGCGGTATCCGGATGGCTGGGAATCCGGCAGGCAAAAAGTCGTATTGTCTGAATTAGGCGTTGTCAAAAATAAAAAAGGGAGTATTTTTGCTTCCCGGTTTTGCCGTCCCCCTATCTCTGTATTCCGGCGCATGCTGCGTTCCGGAGGCACGGGGGCGGAATGTTTATGGCAACCACTAGTATTTCAGACACATGACGACACAACAGGAATTGACTCCGGAGCTGATACGGGCCGCGCTGACCACGGTTAAATTCCCGGGTTTCAGCCGCGACATCGTATCCTTCGGGCTGGTGAAGAAGATCGACATTGACGCTGAAAACAACGTCACGATTAATTTGGTGATTGAGAGCAAGAATGCGGATATCCCACGTTACATTTTTGAAGGCGTCCACGGCGTAATGAAGCATCTGCCCGGCGTAAAGCATTGTGACGTCAATATTGAACACAAAGCTCCGGAAGCTAAAAAGGGAGTCAATGACGACCCCTCCACCTGGAAATCCTCCGTTCCCGGCGCCAGGCACGTGATCGCCGTTGCCTCCGGCAAGGGCGGGGTGGGCAAATCCACCGTTTCCGCCAACCTGGCGGTGGCCCTGAGCAAGCTGGGCTATTCCGTGGGCCTGGTGGACCTGGATATTTACGGCCCCTCCATGTCCCTGATGTTCGGCACCAAGGAACGGCCCGGAGCCAATGAGAATGACGAGTTCCTGCCCGTCACGGCGCATGGCGTGAAACTGCTCTCCATGGGGCTGCTGATCAATGAGGCTGATCCCGTGGCCGTGCGCGGCCCTCTGGCTACCCGCTACGTGCAGCAGTTCCTGCGCAATGTGGAGTGGGGCGGCGTTGATTTTCTGATTCTGGACCTGCCTCCCGGTACGGGGGACATTCAGCTGACCATTGTGCAGACGGCCGAACTGGACGGCGTGGTGGTGGTGACCACTCCGCAGGAGGTCGCGCTGATTGACGCCCGCAAGGCCATCGGCCTCTTTGAACGGGTGAAGACCCCCATTCTGGGTGTGATTGAAAACATGAGTTATTTCCAGTGCCCCTCCGACGGCAAGATTTACCACATCTTTGGCGAAGGCGGGGGCGAACGGGAGGCGGCCAAGCTGGGCGTGCCCCTGCTCGGCAAGATTCCGCTGGATATTTCCACCCGCGCCGGGGGGGACGAAGGCCGTCCCGTGGCCCTGGAAGACCCTGAAAAGAACCCGGTTTCCGCCGCGTTCCTCCAGGTGGCTGAACAATGCGCCCGCGTGGTGCTTGACCGCTGAATGCCCGGACGGGGCAGGAGGCCCCGGTCCGGTTGACACCCTTAACCTTAAGCCGGGTTGGAGCCTGCCGCTCCGGTCCGGCTTGTTTGCCGGAATATTACGGCTCCTTGAAGGAGGAACGCATGGAAGGAAAGAAAGAAATGAATAAGACGTGGAATTTGAAGGAGATGAAGAAACTGATACCGCTGGCCCTTCCGGTGCTGGTGGTCAACCTCTCCATTGTGGGCATGGGGGCGGTGGACGCCATTGTGGCCGGGCGCGCCGGCGTGACGGACATGGCCGCCGTGGCGCTGGGGTCTTCCGTGTACCTGCCTGTGGCGCTGTTCGCCTGCGGCGTGCTGATGATCATCGGCCCCGTGATTGCCAACATGCGGGGGAAAAGCCATGAAAGCCGCGTCGGCTACATGACCAACCACGGCCTGTGGCTGGCGCTGATGCTCAGCCTGGTTTCCATGCCGGTCATTTATGTGCTGAGAAACGTGTTCGGCTGGATTTCCGATGACGTCGCCATGTGCCAGATGGCTTCCGCCTACATGTTCGCCATCATGTGGGGGCTTCCCGCCAACCTGGGATTCGTGGCCCTCAAGAGCCTGAATGAAGGCTCCAACATGACCCGGCCCGCCATGTACGTGGGGCTGTGCGGCCTGCTGCTCAACATTCCGCTGAACTACATCTTCGTCTTCGGCCTGTACGGTTTTCCCCGCATGGGCGGCGCGGGGTGCGGCGCGGCCACGGCAGTCATCTTCTACATTGAATTCCTGCTGATGTTCCTGCTGGTTTACCTTAATCCCAAGCACAGGCCGTACCGCAGGCACATCGTTTCCTGGCGGCGCCCCACGCCTTCCGTCATCACTCACCTGATGCGGCTCGGCGTGCCGATCGGCGTTTCCCAGTTGTGCGAGGTGATGCTCTTCTGCGCGGCCGCGCTGGTGCTGGCCCCCCTGGGAGAAACGCAGGTGGCGAGCCACCAGATCGCCGGGAATGTGGGCGGCCTGGTCTTCATGCTACCGCTCTCCGTAGGGCTGGCGGCCTCCATCCGCGTGGCGTACCACCACGGCAGGAAGGACCTGGCGGGCACCAAATCCGCCGTCCTGTCCTCTTATGTGCTGGTGCTCACCATCTGCCTGTGCACGTTTGGCGGCATCACCCTGTTCCGGGAGCAGATCGTTCACCTGTACAATGACTCGGAACTGATTGTCAGCACGGCTTCCGTCCTGCTGATTCTGGCCGCCGCCTACCAGCTTCCGGACTGCCTGCAAGTACTCTCCGTCGGGGTGCTTAGAGGGTTCCGGGACACGGCTTCCATCACCATTATCACTTTCTTCTCCTACTGGATTGTCGGCTTCCCGGTGTGCTACATCCTGGCCCGTACGGACTGGATTGTCCCGGCCATGGGCGCGCGCGGCATCTGGACGGGATTCATCATCGGCTTGTCCGTGGCGGCGGTGCTTCTGCTCTGGCGCGTAAGGCGCACTACCCGGCGGGAATTCGCCCTGATGAGGCAGGAAGGGGAATAGCCCGGGAAGGAAAACAGTGTTCCATCAGGAAGGGGTAATTCCCTTCCTGATTCTGTTTTTCAGCAGGTCTGCAACTTCTCCTGGTTGCGGTACGTCATTAATAATGAATTTCCTGCGCCTGCTGTATCCCAGAATGAGATGGCCTGTGCCATCCCTGTTCAATTTCTGGTGCACGTATTTCAATTTATGGATGGGATAGGTCCGCACTGTTTCCGTGATGAACAGCGTATTGGGCTTGATGATGGTGATCAGCCGCCGGTTTGTCACGGCATAGAGGCTGTTCCTTCTGCGCGGACGTTCCAGCCACGGGGCCGCCAGAAAGTTAATTAAGAAAATCAGGAGGACATAGGAGACGGGAAGTGATGCCAGGAGCAGAAACAGGAACGCCAGGCCTGAGTATGACCATACCCATCTTATTCCCGTAATGAACACGGCCAGCAGCATGCAGCCTTGCAGCAGCCGTTTTACGACGGTCCAGGTCCAGAGGCGTTCTTCCGGATGTGCCGTCCACAAGATTTCCTCTCCCGGCTGAAGCTTGCCGGACAGAATTTTTTCCGGGGAACGGATGGGGCGGGGAGGGCGGCTCACGGCAGGATTGTATACAGGAAAGGGGAGAAGTCGTCAAACAGACTGTTAGTCAAGGCATTGATTCATTCGTGGAAGGAACTGCCGGAGGAGAATCGTGGAAAGGAGTGATTTCCATTTTTTGAAGGTTGAAGGCCGGGAAACGGGGAGAACGTGAAAGGTTGCGCAGCGTTGGGGGGATGAAGAATATTCTCCGGGGATGTTCGGCAAAGAAATTTCCGTAGATTGGAACGTTTTTAGTAACAATATTTTGCCTCACATCTGGTCTTTTTCCGTCGTTTTCCCTTGTGGAGAAAAACAGTTCTTTTATACTGAACGGAATCCGTACCGTTTAAGATTTTTGTATGTCGTTAATTATTAAATCAGAACAGGAATGCCGCTGGGACATCGCCTCCCTGGGTGAAGTAATGTTGAGACTGGACCCCGGCGAAGGGCGCATCCATACCACCCGTTCCTTCCGCGTGTGCGAGGGCGGAGGAGAATACAACGTGGCCCGCGGGCTGAGGCGCTGCTTCAGGATGCGCGGGGCCATCGTCACCGCCATTTGCGACAATCCGGTGGGGCGTTTGCTGGAAGACTGCATGCTCCAGGGCGGCCTGGACCTGGATTACGTAGCCTGGAAGCCGTTTGACGGCATTGGCCGCGACTGCCGCGTGGGCTTGAATTTTACGGAGCGCGGCTATGGCGTGCGCGCCGCCGTGGGCTGTTCCGACCGAGGCCTGAGCGCCGCCTGCCAGATGAAGCCCGGAGAGGTGGACTGGGACGCCCTGTTCGGCAGGCACGGCGTGCGCTGGTTCCATACCGGCGGAATTTACGCGGGCCTTTCGGAGACGACCAGCGCCGTGGTGCTGGAAGCCGTGCAGGCCGCCCGCAGGCACGGGACCGTCGTTTCCTACGACTTGAATTACCGTCCCTCCCTGTGGAAGAGCATCGGGGGGCAGGCCCGCGCGCAGGAGGTGAACCGGGCCATCGCGCCCTTTGTGGACGTGATGATCGGCAATGAGGAGGACTTCCAGGCTTCCCTGGGGCTCTCCATTGAAGGGAGCACGGAGGATTTTTCCCATATTGACCAGAACTCCTACCGGCAGATGATCCGCCGCGCCGTGAAGGAGTTCGGCTTCAAGGCCGCGGCCACCACGCTGCGCGTGGCCCGTACGGCTACGCTGAACGACTGGGCGGCCATGCTGTATTACGACGGCGAATTTTATGATTCCATCTCCTTCCCGAATCTGGAAATCCTGGACCGCGTGGGCGGCGGGGATTCCTTTGCCTCCGGCCTGATTTACGGGCTGATGTCCGGCAAGGGCCCGCAATACGCCGTGAACTGCGGCTGCGCCCACGGCGCACTGGCCATGACCACTCCGGGGGATACCTCCACGGCCACGCTTGCGGAAGTGGAAAAAGTGATGAAGGGCGGAACCGCCCGCGTGGACCGTTAACCCTTCAATTCTTCCTGACATGATTGAAAGCTGGAGATGGTATGGTCCAAGCGACCCGGTGACGTTGAGGGACATCCGCCAGGCCGGAGCCGCGGGCATCGTGACGGCCCTGCATGAAGTGAAGTGCGGGGAACTCTGGACGCGGGAGGCGGTGGCCGAACGCGCGCGGATGGTTGAAGAGGACGGGATGAAATGGGTGGTGGCGGAAAGCATCGCGGTCCATGAAGACATCAAGACGCGTTCCGGGAACTGGAAGCATTACCTGGAGGTTTACAAGCAGAGTCTCCGCAACCTGGCCTCGGAAGGCGTGAAGGTGGTGTGCTACAATTTCATGCCCGTGCTGGACTGGACGCGTTCCGACCTGGCTTTTCCGCTGGAGGACGGCAGCAGCGTGCTGAAGTATGATGCCGTCCGCGTGGCCGCCTTTGACCTGTTTATTCTGGAAAGAGCAGGGGCAGAGGACGATTATCCGCCGGAAACGGCGGCGCGCGCCCGTGAACTTTTCCAGTCCATGGACGGGGACGCCCGCAAGGCGCTGGCGGATTCCATCCTGCTGGGGCTCCCCGGCACGGTGGACGACCTGACGCCGGAGCAGTTCCGGGAAATGCTCCAACGCTACGAAGGCATTGACGATGCTCAATTGCGCCGGAACCTGTACCTCTTTTTAAATGAAATCATGCCCGTCTGCGAAGAAACGGGCATCCGCATGGCCATCCACCCGGACGATCCGCCGCGGCCTATCTTCGGCCTTCCCCGCATCATGAGTGATGAGGAGGACATGCGCCGGCTGGTGCGGGAGGTTCCCTCCATGCATTCCGGCTTCACGCTCTGCACCGGTTCTCTGGGTGGCCTGTACTCCAACGCGCCGCACCTGCTGATGGAGGAGTTTGCGGACAGGGTGTATTTTGCCCATTTCCGCAATACGGTATTTGACGCGGACCATGAAAGCTTCCGGGAATCCGGTTCCCACCTTTGCGGCCATACGGACATGGCCTATGCCATGCAGTGCCTGCTGGACGAGGAAGCCCGGCGCAAGGCCGCGGGATGGCCGGAGTGGCGCATTCCGGTGCGCCCGGACCACGGCAAGCTGATGGACATTGACTTGGAGAAGCATTGCTACGCCGGGTATTCCTACGGTGGCCGCATGATCGGCCTGGCGGAACTGCGCGGCCTGGCGATGGGGCTTCAATCCTTCCGCCCCCTGGCGGGAAAAACCGCCGTTGTGACGGGAGCCGCAGGCGTGCTTTGTTCCGTGATGGCCCGGGACCTGCTGAAGGCCGGGGCCAGTGTGGCGCTTCTGGGCCGTACCCGTTCCAAGCTGGAAGAGCTCCAGCGGAAGCTGGCGGGGGAAGGGCTGGGCCGCACGCTGGTGCTGGCCGCGGACGTGCTGGACAAGGCCGCTCTGGAACAGGCCTGCTCCCGTGTGAAAGAAGCGTGGGGAAGGCTGGACATTCTGGTGAACGGCGCGGGCGGCAACGATCCGCGCGGAACCAGCCCGGCGGAGCAGTGCACGCCGGACACCCCGGCGGACCAAGGCTTCTTCGGCATGGACATGGAGGGCTTTGAATACGTGAACCGCCTCAACATGATCGGCACCATTCTGCCTTCCCAGGTCTTCGGGGAACTGCTGGCCGCTTCCGGCGGGTGCATCGTCAACATCTCCTCCATGGCCGCCTTCCAGCCTCTGACCAAGGTAGGCGCGTACGGGGCCGCCAAGGCCGCAGTGGACAACTTCACCAAGTGGCTCGCCACGCACCTGGCCCCGCTGGGCGTCCGCGTGAACGCGATTGCGCCCGGCTTTTTCATCACGGAGCAGAACCGCTTCCTGATGATGGAGAAGGACGGCGCAACCCCCACGGCGCGCGGGAAAAAGGTGCTGGCCAAGACGCCCATGCACCGTTTCGGTGAGCCGGAAGACCTCTGCGGCGCGCTCCGCTTCCTGGTCTCTCCCTCCGCCTCCTTCGTAACGGGAGTCATCATTCCCGTGGACGGGGGCTTTCTGGCCTATTCCGGAGTATAACCGCCAACGCTTGCCGCCATGTTTATCAACGACGATTTCCTGCTGGACACCCCCCAGGCGAAGACGCTTTTCCATGAGTACGCGGAGGGGCAGCCGATCATTGACTACCATTCCCACCTGGACCCCGCCGCCATTGCGGACAACCGCCAGTTCTCCAACATCGCCCAGCTCTGGCTGGATGGGGACCATTACAAATGGCGCGCCATGAGGACGAACGGGATTCCGGAACGCCTCTGTTCCGGAGACGCTCCGGACCGGGAGAAGTATGACGCCTGGGCGGCTACGGTGCCACGCCTGCTGCGCAATCCCCTGTACCACTGGACGCATCTGGAACTGCGCCGCCCGTTCGGCATTTCCGGCATCCTGTTCAGTCCGGAGACGGCGGACGAGGTGTGGGAAAAGACCTCCTCCATGCTTCAGTCCGGAAAAATGGGCGCGCTGGACATCCTGAAAAGGATGAACGTGGAAACCGTCTGCACCACGGACGATCCTTGCGACGACCTCTCCGCCCACCACAGGCATGCTGCTTCCGGGGATTCCGTCAAGTTGCTTCCCACCTTCCGCCCGGACAAGGCGCGCGCCGTTCATCAGGGCAGCGCATGGCGGGAATGGGTGGGCCGCCTGGAACAGGCCTCCGGCATGGAAATACATGATTTGGCCGGTTTCCGGAAGGCGCTCGCCTCCAGGCATGACTTTTTTGCGCAGCACGGCTGCAAGCTTTCGGACCACTCCCTGGAAGCGTTTGACGGGGAAAGCCTGTCCGGGGAAGAAGCCTCGGCCCTGTTCGCCTCCGCCCTTCAGGGCGGTGACATCGCCTCCGGGGATGCCGCCCGTTTCTCCAATTACCTGATGGACTTCTTCGCGGAGCTGGATTCCGGTAAAAACTGGGTGCGCCAGCTTCATGTGGGCGCGCTCAGGAACCCGAACGGAGCTGCCCTGCGGGACCTGGGGCCGGATACGGGTTTTGACGCTATTGCGGATTTCACCTACATCTCCCCGCTCGCGCGCCTGCTGGACCGTTCCGCTCAAAAGGGAACCCTGCCGCGCACCATCCTGTACAACCTCAATCCGCGGGACAACGCCGCCCTGGCCGTGCTCTGCGGCAGTTTCCAGGACGGCGTCACGGCCGGAAAAATGCAGTACGGAGCCGCCTGGTGGTTCCTGGACCAGATGGACGGCATGACCCGCCATCTGGAAACCCTCAGCCAGCTCGGGATGCTCTCCCGCTTCGTGGGCATGCTGACGGACAGCCGCAGCCTGTTGAGCTACACGCGGCATGAATACTTCCGCCGCATCCTGTGCCGCATCCTTGGGCGTGACATGGCCCGGGGCCTGGTTCCGGACGATATGGAGATGATAGGCTCCATGGCGGCGGACATCGCCTACCGCAACGCCAAACAATATTTCAACTTTTAAACCATGAAGACACTGCTGGAAAAATTATCCGCCATCAAGCTTGTCCCCGTCGTCGTCATCCATGACGCGGACAAGGCCGTACCCCTTGCCAAAGCCTTGCTGGACAACGGCTGCGGCTGCATGGAAATCACGTTCAGAACGCCCGCCGCCGCGGAAGCCATCGCCCGCATTTCCCGGGAAGTTCCCGGAATGCTGGTGGGTGCGGGAACCCTCCTGACGCCGGAACAGGCGGAGGCCGCCCGCCGCGCCGGAGCCTCGTTCGGCGTGGCTCCCGGCTTTGATCCGCAGGTGGTGAAAGCCGCCGCGGAGCTGGATTTCCTGTTTGTCCCGGGCGTCTCCACCGCCTCGGAAATGAGCCAGGCCCTTTCCCTGGGCTGCCTGTTCCAGAAGTTTTTCCCGGCGGAAGCCGCGGGCGGCGTCAGGATGCTTAAATCCCTGCTGGCCGCGTTCCGCCATACGGGCGTGCGCATCATGCCCACGGGGGGCATCAACGCGGGCAACATCGGCTCCTGGCTGGAAATCCCGGAAGTGGCCGCCTGCGGCGGTTCCTGGATTTGCGAGTCTCCCCTCATTGAGGCCGGGGACTGGGAGGAAATAGGCAGGCGCACGCGGGAAGCCCTGAAGGCCTTGCAGACCAGCGCCATCTAACCACCAACTGCGTTTACCTATGCTCCAGGAACAACCCAGGCAGGACTCCTTCCGGTGGATGATTCTCTTCATGCTCTTTGCGGCGACGACAATCAACTACCTGGACCGACAGATTCTCTCCATCCTGAAACCCATTCTGGATCATGAACTGGGCTGGACGGACACCCAGTACGGCATGATCATGTCCATCTTCCAGGCTTCCTATGCGGTGGGCCTGACCATGTTCGGGTGGATTATCGATAAATACGGCGCGCGGATGGGCTTTGCCATTTCCATCATCTGGTGGAGCGTGGGCGCGCTTTCCCATGCCTTTGCCGTAGGCGTCAAATCCATGGGCCTCAGCCGCGTTATCCTGGGCCTGGGGGAAGGCGGCAACTTCCCGGCAAGCATCAAGACGGTGACCAACTGGTTCTCCTCCGGGGAACGCGTGTTCGCCACCACCCTGTTCAATTCCGGCGCGAACGTGGGGGCGCTGGTGGCTCCGGCCACCATCCCGTTCATTGCCGCCGCTTGGGGCTGGCAGTCCGCCTTCATTGCCGCCGGCGTGCTCGGCTTTATCTGGGTGATATTCTGGCTCCGGATGCCTAAAAATCCGCGCGTGAAGCTGGCGGAGGAATCCGCCGCCCTGGCGCAGGCGGAAAAGGAGGAAGCCAGGGCCTCCATCCCGTGGAGGAAATTGCTGGCTTACAGGCAGTCCTGGAGCCTCATCCTCGTGCGCTTCCTGACGGACCCCATCTGGTGGTTCTTCCTCTTCTGGCTGCCGGATTTCTTCAGCAAGCACTTTGGCTATGACATCAAGGAATCCGCCCTGCCGCTGATTGTCATTTACGCCCTGGTGACCGTACTGAGCATTCTGGGGGGCACCCTGACCAAATTCCTGGCAAACCGCGGATGGAGCCTGAACAAGGTCCGGAAAATCTCCATGCTCATCTTTGCCTGCTGCGTGGTTCCCGTGATCTTCGTCCAGTACTTTGACATGTGGACCATCGTGGCCGTATTGGGGCTGGCGGGGGGCGCGCACCAGGCGTGGTCCGCCAGCGTGTACACGCTGGGTTCCGACATGTTCCCGAAGTCGGACGTGGCGTCCATCACCGGCCTTTCCGGCATGGCGGGGCAGATCGGCAGCGTGCTGTTCCAGACGGCGGTGGGCCTGACCCTGTCCTGGTTCGCCGCGCAGGGCAATGCCTCCCATGGGTACGACATCATCTTCATGGTCTGCGGAAGCGCCTACCTGGCGGCATTCGTCATCTTCAGCCTGATCATCCCCAACATCAAGATGGTGGCTCCCGGAGAAAGGTGACCTTCCGGGGAAGTCCCCTTTCCACGGGATGGATACGGCGTCCCGGAAAGTGAACATGCCCGGAGGCATGGCGGAGCGTGAATCCGGGGCCTTCCGGAGATGTAATGACGGCGTGCGGGAAATGAATCCCCACGCCATCATTATTGAATTATGTCTATTACAGTTACCACGCCGGAAGTCCGGAACGTTGAATTCAAGGACCAGCGGGGGCCGACCTGCGGCCTTTACGCCCTCTCCTTTGTCCTGGAATATCTTTATGGTATGAAAATCCCCGCCACGGCAGACGGGGACAAGACCACGGAATCCCTGAGAAGCAGATTCAAAAAGGACGGGAAAACCGTTATTGGAGAATTATATGAAGCTACTCCGGCCATGGCGGATTATATCAAGACTCTGGAAGCCGCCAAAATCAAGTGCCAGTCTGTTCCATGTGACGTCACCGCCATCATTGAAACGCTGAATGGCGGAGGCCTCTGCATGGTACCTTTCTGCGTGGATGCCGCCGGCAACCCCGACAATTCGGGAATTCACGCTCATTGGTGTGTTTTACAGACCATTCCTGATGCGACTAAACCCGATGAAGCAGTCGCCCTTCATTGGGGGGACACGGTAAGAAAATTTTCCATGACTGCTCTGAAGAATAGCAACAACGCCATCAAGGATTTGGAAGAACAATACTGGGGTAAAATCCCTGCCGGCTCCTATTCCATTTCCATTGAAGGACTCGATTATGTCCAGTGCAACACGGATGCAGATACTTCCGTCAAATGTGAGCGCCTTCTTTCATTCCCGATCAAGCCGGGCTCCATCAAACAGATTCCGGCAACGGCTCTCAGCCAGACGCTGGCCGGAAAGATGCTGGTTTTTGAGAAATGACCGGAACCGTGCGATATAAGTCGTTTTTCAGGAATCCGTAAACAGAAAACGGGCGGTCCCTTTCATGTAGGGGACCGCCCGCAAGTGGTTTTATCCGGATGTTCCGGAGATTTTTAGCCGACGCGTTCCACCTTTACGGAGTGGGCCTGGCCGTTGATGACGATGGTCAGGTCACGGGAGCCGGAGGGGCCGCTTACCTGGGCGGTGATGCCGTTGTCAATGACGGTCATGGACGGCGCAGTTGCGGGTACCGGGGCGGGAGCGGTGTTCACCTGCACGGGAGCTTCTTCCTTCGGTTCTGGCTTCTTGTAGAAGTCTTCCACCTGCTGCGGGAACATGGCGTAAATCACGCAGTGTTCGTCGTCCGTGGGGAGCCCCTTTTCCGCAAGCTTCTTGCGCAGGTCTTCCATGCCTGGCTTGATCAGGTCCGCCGGGCGGCAGGTGATCGGTTCCTTGCCCATCTTTTCCGCGCAGAGCTTCTGCACTTCCGGGTCTACCGGGGCCGGGGTACGGCCGTAGTAGCCCAGGGCGATGTCCGCCGCCTGGGGAGTGATGTTCTTCCAGCGGCCAAACTTGACGTTCAGCATGGACTGCACGCCCACAATCTGGGAGGTGGGAGTGACCAGCGGAATCCAGCCCAGGGCCTTGCGGACCACGGGGATTTCCGCGAACACTTCTTCAAACTTGTCTTCCATGCCCTGTTCCTTGAGCTGGGTGCGGAAGTTGGAGAGCATGCCGCCGGGCACCTGGTAGCGCAGCGTGTCGGAGTCCACCACCTCGTTGCGGTGGGAGGTGAACTTGCCCAGGCTTTCATAGACGGGCTTGAGCATTTCGGAAACTTCAATCAGCTTGTCCGTGTCGTAATCCGGCTTGCGGGGATTGCCGTTCAGCAGGGCGAGCATGCGCAGGCAGTCCGGCTGGCCCGTGCCGTTGGCGAAGGGGGAGATGGAAACGTCGCAGGCATCCACCCCGGCGTCAATGGCGCTGAGGTAAGTGGAGGCGCCGAGGCCCGCGGTGTCATGCGTGTGAATCCAGACGGGGATGTTCAGGTCCTTCTTCAGGGCGCTCACCAGTTCATGGGTGACATACGGGGGAATGAGGCCGGCCATGTCCTTGATGACGATGGCGTCCGCCCCCATGTCCGCCAGTTCGCGGCCCATGTCCACGAAGCTCTGCGTGGTGTGCACGGGGGAGGTGGTGTAGCAGATGGTGCCGTGGGCCTGGGCTCCGGCCTTCTTGGCGGCGCGGATGGAGGTTTCCATGTTGCGCGGATCGTTCACGCAGTCGAAAATGCGGAAGATGTTCATGCCGTGCTTGGCGCTCATGGCCACGAAGGCTTCCACCACGTCGTCCGCGTAGTTGGTGTAGCCCACGATGTTCTGGCCGCGCAGGAGCATCATGTGCGGCGTCTTGGGGGCGGCCTTCTTCAGGGCGTCCAGGCGGTCAAAGGGCCACTCCTTCAGGAAGCGCAGTCCGGCGTCAATAGTGGCGCCGCCCCAGGTTTCCAGGGCGCTGAAGCCCATGGAGTCCAGAATGGGGGCGATGGGCAGCATGTCTTCCGTCTTCATGCGGGTAGCTGCCAGGGATTGGTGCCCGTCGCGCAGAACGGTGCAATTGAATGTAACAGGATTCATTATTTAGTTAACTATTGTTAAAAATTGAAGAGGTGGCTTCTTGAGATTGATTTTCTCACAGCCTCCCTTTCAGGTCAAGCGTACAACAGCGGATTCGCCGGAAGAACTACTGGACCGGAGCCATGAGCCGCGCCAGGTTGCAGAGCATCTTGAAGCCCAGGGATTTGTTGTTGTAATCCTCCAGGGATTCTCTTTTAGAGGAGGAAAAATCCTTCTCCAGCATGGCTTTCACCTCTGCGCAGGCGGAGGGGGAATGGAGGACGGCCGTGATTTCAAAATTCAGGGCCAGGGAACGGTTGTCCAGGTTGGCGGTGCCCACGGTGGCTATGTCGTCGTCCATCAGGATCACCTTCTGGTGCAGGAACCCCTTCTGATAGGCCCAGACCTGGATGCCGTACGTATCCAGGTCCCGCAGGAAGGTGAAGGAGGAGAGCTTCACCAGGATGTGGTCCGCCCGCTCCGGGCGCAGGATGCGCACGTCCACATTCCGCAGGGCCGCGGCCTGGAGGGCGGCCATGACCCCTTCGTCCGGAACGAAATAGGGGGTGGAGATCCAGAGCCTTTCCCGGGCTCTGTTCGCCAGGGCGATGATCGCGGTCTTCCAGGCGGGAATGACGTCTGCGGGGCCGGAGGGCAGGATGAGCACGGTTTCATCCTCCCGCTGGGGAGTGATCTCCCAGCAGAGGCGGGGAAGGGAGGAGGGGCCGCATTTCAGCATGGCCCAGTTCCAGTCTTCCAGAAAGCTGATCTGCGTCTGCTGGACGGAAGGCCCCTCAAGCTGGACAAACGTGTCCCGCCAGTAGCCCAGAGCCCCCTTGCCCAGGTATTCCCTGCCGATGTTCATGCCGCCGATGAAGGCGGTGGAGCCGTCCACCACCACCAGCTTGCGGTGGTTGCGGAAGTTCAGCCGCAGGATGTTGCTCAGGAAATGGCGTTTCCCGTTGAAAGGCTCAATGTTCACTCCTGCCCTGCGCAGGGCGGAAATGTAGCCGGGGGGGAGTTTGTGGGAGCCTATTTCATCATACAGCATGTAGATGCGGATGCCGGCCCTGGCGCGTTCAATCAGCAGGTCTTTCAGGTTCTGCCCTACGGAATCATTCTTGATGATGAAGAATTCAATCAGAATGTAATGCTCCGCCTTTAGAATGGCGTCGTAAATGCGCGGGAAGGCGTGGTCCGCGTCAATCAGCAGGCGGCAGGAGTTGCCGCGGCAGACGGGCAGGCGCACGATGTTGGAAATCGTGTGCATGATCTTTCCCGCCGTATCGGAAGCATGGACGGCATACGGAGCCATGCAGTTCGTGATTTTGTCCGTCAGTTCCCCCCATGTGGATTCGGGGTCCGTCTGTTTCCGCCGCGTTTCCACATATCCGCTGAACCTCCGGCGTCCCAGGATCAGGTAAAAGGGAACCGCTATGTACGGAAAGGCCAGCAGGGAAATCAACCACGCGATGGTTC
Organism: Akkermansia muciniphila; assembly: GCF_018709685.1. Lineage (GTDB taxonomy): Bacteria > Verrucomicrobiota > Verrucomicrobiia > Verrucomicrobiales > Akkermansiaceae > Akkermansia > Akkermansia muciniphila_E. The sequence continues at coordinate 103,558 of NZ_JABDHQ010000004.1, read as the reverse complement.
CCTGCGGCGTGCGCGTGTGGAGCAGGGCCGGAATGAGGCAGAAGGCGCCAGCAATGTGGCAGAGGGCGGCAAATCCCAAATATGGCTCTTCAGGGATGATCATGGAACGGAAACCGGAAAAAATAGGGAAGGAGGAAACAGTGAAAAGGCTGGCTTTTGAGGCTGGAGATGATACTAAAGTGGCGCATGCTCGTATTATCACGGGTCCAGGAATTAGAAAAGCGTAATTTAAGGGGATGAAGCAGTATTTGGCACTTTTGGAGGATGTTCTGACCAATGGGGTGGGGCGGGAAGACCGCACCGGAACGGGCACCATCGGCGTGTTCGGGCGGCAGAGCAGGTATGACCTGCGCGACGGATTCCCGTGCCTGACCACCAAGAAGCTCCACCTGCGCTCCATCATTTACGAATTGCTCTGGTTCCTGAAAGGGGAGACCAACATCAAGTTCCTGAAAGACAACGGCGTTACCATCTGGGATGAATGGGCTGACGAGAACGGGGAACTGGGGCCCGTATACGGCGCACAATGGCGCTGCTGGCCGGGGAACGACGGCAAGCCCATTGACCAGATTGCCAGGCTGGTTGACGGCCTTAAGAACAATCCGTGGTCCCGGCGCCACATCGTCAGCGCGTGGAACGTGGCCCTGGTGGATGACATGGCGCTCCCTCCGTGTCATTCCCTGTTCCAGTTTTGCGTGATTCCCGCCCAGCCGGGGGAAGGGAAGCACGGGCTTTCTCTCCAGCTTTACCAGCGCAGCGCGGACCTCTTCCTGGGGGTGCCGTTCAACATAGCCTCCTACGCTTTGCTTTTGCTCATGGTGGCGCAGGTATGCGGGTATGAGGCGCGGGAATTCATCCATACCTTCGGGGACCTGCACCTGTACCGGAACCATCTGGACCAGGCGCGGGAACAGCTCTCCCGCACGCCGCGCCCCCTGCCGGTCATGAAACTCAACCCGGAGGTAAAAACCATTGACGGGTTCCGGTATGAAGATTTTGAACTCGTGGGGTACGATCCCCTGCCGCACATCAAGGCGCCCATTTCCGTTTAACCTTCCATCCTTTCATTCATCATGTCCCAGCCCGTCACCTACACAGGAGTGGTCGCCATGGCTCCCGGCCGCGGCATCGGCTACCGGGGAACTTTGCCCTGGCACCTGCCGGACGATCTCAAGACCTTCAAGCGCATCACGACGGGCCATCCCGTGCTGATGGGCCGCAAGACCTATGAGAGCATCGGCAGGCCCCTCCCCGGCAGGCAGAACATCGTGCTGACCCGTGACCCGGCCTGGACGGCGGAAGGGGTGCAGGTGATCCATTCCGTGGAGGAACTGGAACGTCTGGAACTGATGGACCCGGAGGTGATGGTCATCGGCGGGGCGGAAATCTTTTCCCTGATGCTACCGTTCATGTCCCGCATGTGGGTTTCCAAAGTGAAGGAGGAATATCCGGCGGATACCTTCCTTCCTCCGTTTGAGGACAAGCTGAAGCATGCCTCCCTGAAGGAACGGTTTGAAGGCTTTGACCTGTATTTGTACGAATAGGAGGGAAGCCGCCTGCTTTTCCGCGTTCTCTGGGGGACGGTCATTAAGGCATATAAAAGGACGGAGCGGCAGAGCCGCCCCGTCCGTGGTGAGGGAATCTTCCTCTTACGTTATTGCGCCTTTCCGGTGAACAGGGCCTTTACCCATTCACGGTAGCGCTGGAACATGGCGTACAGCGCCGGAATGAACAGGATGCCCACCAGCGTGGCGAGAATCATGCCGTAGAAGGTGGAGATGCCGATGGCCTTGCGGCTGGCCGCGCCCGCTCCGGAGGCAATGACCATGGGGAACACCCCGATGATGAAGGAAATGGCCGTCATCATCACGGCGCGGAAACGCTGCCGGGCCCCTTCCAGGGCCGCCTCCCGGATAGGCACGCCGCGCTCCCGCTCCATCTTGGAGAACTCCACCATCAGGATGGCGTTCTTCCCGGCCAGGCCCACCAGCATCACCAGCCCCAGCTGGGCGTAAATGCTCAGGGGCGTGTTGCAGATGATAAGGCCGAGCAGGGCGCCCAGCAGGGCCACGGAGACGGAGACGATGACGGAGATGGGCACCGTCCAGCTCTCATACTGCGCCACCAGGAACAGGTAGCCGAAGAGCAGGGCCATGCCCATCAGCAGGACGATCTTGCCGTCATTCTGGCGTTCCTGGTAGCTCATGTCCGTCCAGGTGATGGAATAATTCTCCGGCAGCGGGAGGGCCTCAATCTGGTTCATCAGCTCGCCGCTGCTGACGCCGGGCCTGGCCTGGGCGGTCACTTCCGCGGACATGAGCTGGTTGAAGCGGGATATCTGCCGCGGTCCGACCATGTAGGACAGGGTGGCTACGGAACTGATCGGCACCATCTGGCCCTGGTCGTTCTGGATGTAGGTGTTCATGATGTCGTTGATGCTGGTGCGGTCTTCCGCCGCGGACTGCATCTTCACCTTGAATGTGTAGCCGATCAGGTTGAAATCATTAATGTACATGGAGGCCAGCTTGCTCTGAAGCGTCGTGAAAATGCGGTTCACGGGCACGTGCATGCTCTGCGCTTTTTCACGGTCAATGTTCAGGAAAAGCTGGGGCGTGTTCGCCTCATACGCGCTGCGGGCGAACATGGTGCCGGGGAGCTTGTTGATCTTGTCCAGCAGGTCGTTCGTCACGCGTTCCAGGTCCTTGGGCGTTTCCTCCCCGCTGGCCTGGAGCATGAAGGAGACGCCGCCCGTCAGGCCCAGTCCCATGATGGCGGGAGGGCTGAACACGGTGGCCTTGGCCGCCGGAATCTCGTCACACAGGATGGAGGCCTTCTGCATGATGGAATCCAGGGAAAGCTCTGGAGTCTTGCGTTTGTCCCAGGGGTCAAGCTGGGCGATGCACATGCCCAGGTTTTCCCCGTTGCCGCCCATGAAGCTGAACCCGGAAGTGGAGGAAACCTGGCGCACGCCGGGAATGCTCATGAGCTTCTGTTCCGCGCTGCGCATGGCCTGTTCCGTGCGGCCCAGCGTGGCGCCCGGCGCCAGCTGGATGTCGCAGAAGACGGTGCCCTTGTCTTCCGGGGGGAGGAAGGACTTGGGAACGGTCTCAAACAGCTTCCAGTTGCCGACCAGGACGGCGGCCAGCAGAATCAGCGTGAGCCAGGCGCGGCGCACCATGATGCCGGCGCATTTGATGTAGCTCTTGCGCGCCCATTCCAGCGTGGCGTTGAAGGGGCGGAAGGGGCTGAACCTGCTCTGCTTCTTCTTTTTCTTCTTCAGCAGCAGCACGCACAGGGCGGGGCTGAGCGTCAGGGAATTGATGGCGGAAAGGCACAGGGCCACGCACATGGTCACGGAGAACTGCATGTAAATGTTCCCCACCATGCCGCCGAAGAAGGCGATGGGCACGTAAATGGCCACCGTCACCAGCGTGGTGGCGATGATGGCCCCCGTGATCTGGTGCATGCTCTTCTTGGTGGCTTCCTCCGGAGACAGGTCCTCCGTCTCCAGAATGCGCATGGTATTCTCCACCACGATGATGCCGTCGTCCACCAGGGAGCCGATCACCAGAATCAGGCCGAACATGGTCAGCACGTTGATGGAAAAGCCCAGCGGCAGCAGGATGGCGAAGGTGCCGATCAGGGAGACGGGAATGGCGAGCGCCGGAATAAGGGTGGCGCGCCAGTCCTGGAGGAACACGTACGTGATGCCCACCACCAGGATCAGGGCGATGATGAGCGTTTCCACGATTTCCGCCATGGTGGCGGAGATGTACTGCGTGGGGTCGTAGCTGACGACGTAGCTCACGCCGTCCGGGAAGCGTTCCTGCAACTTCACCAAGGTATCCTTCACGCCGTTCATGGCTTCCAGCGCATTGGCGTCGTCCAGGCGGTATACGGCCATGTTCACGGAATCCTCCCCGTTGTTGCGGCTGCTGCCCGTGTAGGTTTCCGCTCCCAGCTCAATGCGGGCGATGTCGTCCAGCCGGGTGACGTGGCCGTCCTGCCCGGTGCGGACGATGATCTTGCTGAACTCCTCCACGGTTTGAAGCCGCCCGGTGACGTTCACCTTGTACTGGATGAAATTGTTTTCCCCTTCCGAGCCGATGGACCCGGCGGCGGCCTGCACGTTCTGCGCCTTGATGGCGTTGGACACGTCCTCCGGCGTAATGTTCAGGGCGGACATGCGCAGGGCGTCCAGCCAGATACGCATGCTGTAATTCTTTTCCGGCATCAGGTTGACGGCGGAGATGCCCGGCACGCGGGCGATCTCATCCTTCACCCTGGACTTGACGAAGTTGTTCAGCTCCAGGGAGCTCATGCTGGTGGACCGGAAGGCGAAGAACCCCAGAATGTCCGAGGAGCGCTTCCGTATCTTGATGCCCTGGTCCGTTACCTCCTTGGGCAGCTTGTACTCCACCCGCTTCAAGGCGTTCTGGACGTTCACCATGTTGATGTCCGAGTCCGTGCCGCTCTTGAACGTCAGGGAAAGGGAATAACCGCCGGTGTTGTCAGACTTGGAGGAGAAATAAAGCAGGTTCTCCAGCCCGTTGAGTTCTTCCTCAATGGGGGAGGCCAGCGTCTCCATCACCACCTGGGCGCTCGCACCCGTGTAGGTGGCCTGCACGTTGATGCTGGTGGGGGCGATTTCCGGATACTCCGCAATGGGCAGCTGCTTCAGGCAGATGCCGCCCGCCAGAATCATCAGGATGGCGATGACGATGGCGAATTTGGGGCGTTTGATAAACAGGTCCGCAATCATGGAAGAATCAGTTTTGAGCGGAATACACCGGATTCACCTTGGCGCCGGGGCGCACCTTGTGCATGCCGTCGATGATGATGACTTCCCCCTCCTTCACGCCGGAGCTGAAGCACTGTTCATTATTGACCGTGTTGCCCAGCGTGACGTCGCGGCGTTCCACTACGCCCTGGTCATTCACCACGTAAACGTAGCTCTTGTAGGCGTCGTGCATCACGGAGGAAATGTTGGCCGCCGGGAAGCGGTCCACATTCTTCTTGGAAAGATTCACCGTGACCACGCCGCCGGGCGTCAGCACGTCTTCCGGATTGGGGAACTTGGCCCAGACGTTCAGGGTGTCCGTAGTCGGCTGGACGGTATTGTCCGTCATGAAAACGGTGCCCGGCTGGTCGTACGCCTTGCCGTTGGCAAGGTTGACGGAGACGAGGGCCTCCTTCTTCATCTTCTCCTGGGTGCCGAACAGGGAAAGGAAATCGCGTTCGCTGATGGGGAACTTCACGTACACCTCGTCAATGCCCGTGATGGTCACCAGGGAACCGGAGGTGGGCGTGATGTAGTTGCCCGTGGAAAAAGTGACGCGGCCCGTGCGGCCCGTGATGGGAGCCGTGAGCTTGGTGTAATTAAGGTCGTCCTTCGCTACCGTGATGGCGGCGTCTGCGGACTGGATCTCCGCTTCCAGGGCGTGCATGGTGCTCTTGGCGTTTTCCACCGTATCCATGGAAACGGACTTGGAGGCCAGCAGCTTGTTATAGCGTTCAAAGCTGTTCCTGGCGTAAAGCAGCTTGGCTTCCAGCTGGGCCTTCTTGGCTACCGCCTCCTCCACGGCCGCCTTGTAGCGTGTGTCTTCTATCTCGAAAAGCAGGTCTCCCTTCTTCACCACCTTGCCTTCCCGGAAACGGGTGGCGACGATGTTGCCGGAAACGCGGGGTTGTACGGTCACCCGGTCAATGGACTCCACCTGGCCGATGTACTTTTTGTTCACCGCGCTGTCGATGGCGGTCGCTTTCTCGACAAGTACGGTGCTCGGCTTGGCAACTTTTCCCGGAGCGCCCTGGGAGTAACCCGGCGTCAGGAGGGAGAAAAGCAGGCCGGAGGCGGCCAGCAGGCGGAGGGGAACCTTCCGTTCATGCGTGTATTTTTTCATATGGCGTTATTGATGGTAAACGTGATTGTAAAGGGTATTCAGCGTGCGGCAGAAATTTTCCCTGTCCTCTTCCGTCAGGATGCTGAACAGGGACTCCAGCCGTTTCTTCATGCCGTTGCGGAGCTGGTGGAACTTGGATTCTCCTTCCTCGGAAAGGCGGATGCACAGGGAGCGCCTATCCCGCGGATTCTCCTTGCGGTCAAACAGGCCTTTCTTCACCATGCTGTCCACCAGCAGGGAGGTGGAAGGGACGCTCATGCGGAGATGGTGGGCCAGCGTTTTCAGGGGAATGCCTTCATGGCGGTCCGTCATCAGCCGGTTCAGGGCTCCCAGGGCTTCCATCTGGCGGACGGAAAGCCCCATGATCTTCTGGTAGTGGTTCTGGTCCACTTCATTCAAATTATCCCTTTTGAACTGATAGAGAATGGTTTCAAATTTATGAACGGAAGTGGTGATATCCACGGCAGGTTGAAGCATGCGGCTGTTATGTCAAAACTTGTTAACTGTTGTCAAACTAAAACAAATAATGTTGAGGGTTTGTTACTGTTTTTTAATAATCGGGAAAATGAAAGCTCCTATTCCATTACCATACAAACCGCCGGCAGTTGCGAAAGTTGCAAAAAAAGTCTTTTTCTCTTGTCACTGGAGATAAAGGCATGTATAAGCATCCCCGTCCTCGCCGCAAGGCACAGACAGCATCCAAGGTCAGGGAGCGGTAGCTCAGTTCGGTTAGAGCGCCAGCCTGTCACGCTGGAGGTCGCGGGTTCGAGCCCCGTCCGCTTCGCCACCTTGTTCAAGAGAATAGCCGCCTCCGGGCGGCTTTTTTGTGCCCGGGGCTATCCCGTTCACCGGAATTTGTCCGTTCCTCCATTTTTTCCCAGAGCGCGTCCGTCTGGGAGTGAAGGCCTTCCCGATCTTCACATGAAAAACAATCCACGGCATGTAGAGGACATGTTTACTCTCTCATTACGGTCAGGAATTTGTAAGGGGCAAGGAGTCCTTGCTCCCGGCAGCACGGCCATCAGGAATCACGGGGAGGGGACAATACCCCGCGGTTTGAACAAAAGGCATCCAGATGGGAGCGGAGGTTTGATTTGTGCCTCTTTCAGATTCACTCACCCCGCGGGCTTCAAGCTTTGCTTTCCGTCCAACCGGGCGTGCCCGGTTTCCCGGTCTTCGCGTGAAATGCTCCTTTCTTTTCCTTTCGGAAAAATCACTCCTTCCCGCGGAGCAGGGGACCATGCTTGATTTCACAAGTCCCTTCCTGCATGATGCCCGCATGATTTTGGAACTGCACTCCCCGCTGGACATGCACCTTCACCTGAGGGACGGCGACATGCTGAAACTGGTCGCCCCCCTGAGTTCCGCCTCCTTTGCCGGGGCGGTCATCATGCCCAACCTGGTTCCCCCCGTGGCGGACGCGGATGCGGTGCAGGCCTACCGCCGGCGTGTGGTAGACGCGTGCGGAGGCGACGCCTTCCAGCCGTACATGACGGCCTTCTTCCGCTCCTACACGGAAGGGGAGCTGGCCCGGCTCAGGGAACTGGTCTTCGGCATCAAGCTGTACCCGGCGGGAGCCACCACGAACAGTGATGGAGGCGTGAAGGCCATGAAGGATGCGGAAGCCACCATGTCCATCATGCAGGAAATGGGCATTCCGCTGCTGGTGCACGGTGAAAGCCACGGATTCGTGATGGACCGGGAAGCCGAATTCCTGGACGTTTACCGGGACCTAGCCGCGCGCTTCCCCAGGCTGACCATCTGCATGGAGCACATCACCACCGCGTCCGCCGTGCAGTTGCTGGATGAATTTGAAAACCTGACGGCCACGGTAACCCTCCAGCACCTGCTCATCACGCTGGACGATGTGGCCGGGGGCATGCTCCGCCCCCATCTCTTCTGCAAGCCCATCGCCAAAAGGCCGGAAGACCGGGAAGCCCTGCTGAAAGCGGCTCTCTCCGGGCACCCGCGCCTCATGTTCGGCAGTGACTCCGCCCCCCATCCCATCCATGCCAAGGAAGCGTGCGGCTGCGCCGCCGGCGTGTTCACCGCCCCCATTGCTTTGCCGCAACTGGCGGCCCTCTTTGAAAAGCATGATGCCCTGGACAAGCTTCAGGGGTTCGTTTCCGGCCATGCCTGCGCCGTGTACGGACTGACGCCGCCCGCCAAAACGGTGCGCCTGCAACGGAAGGAAATGCTGGTGCCGGACGCCTATGAAGGGCACGGCCAGAAAGTGGTGCCGATGGATGCCGGAGACGTCATTCCCTGGAGCCTGATGTAACGGGCTCTTCCGGCGGAAGATGACAGAACGCATTTTCAGGAAACCGTCTTTATACTGGATATTCCGGACGATCCGGCTACAATCCCTGCTCATGGATCGGATTCGCGTTTATACGGGTGGAGTAGCTTCCTGTAATGGTTATCTCTTCAAGACGAAGGATAACACTTACGTGGCGGTGGACGCTCCGTCCGGCTTCGCGGACTGGATATACTCCAAGAAACCCGATATCATCATTACGGATCTGCTCATCACCCACCAGCACTTTGACCATGTGGAGGACGCCTGCCGCATGCGCCAGATCTTCGGCTGCCGCATTCATGCCGGACAGCCTTACAGTGAAGACCTGACGCTGGAAAAAATGGCGCGGGACGCATGGGGGCTTCCCCTCAACGTTCAGCCGTTTGTGGTGGATGAAGTGCTTACGCAGAACATTCACACGGCGGACTGGGGCGGCCTGCTGTGGCATCTGCACCAGGTGCCGGGGCATTCTCCGGACAGCATCGTTTACGACCTCCCGGATGAAGGAATCATGTTCGCGGGGGACGTCATCTTTGCCGGTTCCATCGGGCGCACGGACCTTCCGGGCGGAAACCTGCGGCTGCTGAAGCAGGGCATTGAAACAAAAGTGCTCAACCAGCCCGCCACCACCAGGATTTTCCCGGGGCACGGCCCGTACACCACCGTGAAGAATGAACTGCTGACCAATCCGTTCATCTCCTGACCACGGCTTCTGCGCCCGTTGCGCGGTGGCCGTGCTTTATTTTTAGCAAGCATACAAGATCAATGTTATTTTCAGAATTAGGTTTATCGGAACCCGTCTTGAAGGCGGTGGAGAAATGCGGTTATGAACATCCCACCCCCATTCAGGAGCAGGCCATCCCCATCATTCTGGAAGGCCGGGACCTCATTGGGGCCTCCCAGACGGGAACGGGAAAAACCGCAGCCTTTGCGCTCCCCCTGCTGACCAAGCTGAAGCCCATGGGCCAGCCCCAGATTCTGGTGCTGGAACCTACCCGCGAACTGGCGGACCAGGTGGCGGAAGCCTTTGCCGAATACGGTGAATACACCGGCCTGAAAGTGGCCCTGCTGTACGGCGGCGTGGGCTACGGCAAGCAGACGGAAGACCTGAAAAACGGGGCGGACATTGTGGTGGCTACCCCCGGGCGCCTGGTGGACCACTTCTACCGCGGCACCATGCGCTTCGGAGAAGTCAAGGCCCTGGTGCTGGATGAAGTGGACCGCATGCTGGACATGGGCTTCCTCCCCATTGTCCGTAAAATCATCAACCTCTGCCCGTGGGAGGGCAGGCAGACCCTCTTCTTCTCCGCCACCATGCCTCCGGTCATCGCCGGATTTGCCAAATGGTGCCTCACGGACCCGGCGGAAGTGGCCATCGCACGCCGGGAAGTGGCCGCCACCATCAACCACGCCATTTATCCGGTGGCCCTGGACCAGCGGGACGAACTGCTGCTGGGCCTTCTCAAGGGAACGGACTTCCATTCCGTCATGATCTTCACCCGCACCCGCAAGGAAGCGGACTCCGTATGCGGCATGCTGAAAACCAACGGCTACCGCGGGGAAGTGGCTGTCATGCACTCCGACATTCCCCAGAAGGAACGCATGGAAGCCCTCAAAGGCTTCAAGGGCGGCAAATATGACATTCTGGTGGCTACGGATGTGGCGGCGCGCGGCATTGACATCAGCGGCGTGACCCATGTCATCAACTACCGTGTTCCGGAAAATGCGGAAGACTACGTGCACCGCATCGGCCGTACCGGCCGCGCCGAAGCCACGGGGGACGCCTTCACCATCATGACGGCGGATGAAGTGGACTTCGCCACGGCTGTGGAAAACTTCATCGGGAAGCCCATTGAACGCAAAAAGCTGGACGGCTTCGACTACACGTACACCGCCCTTCTGGAAGACGAGCCCGTCAAATCCGTCCGCAAAGTCAAGCACGCGAGCCCCAAACGCCGCAGACGCTAAAGGGAGGGCGGACAAGGTCCTCTCTGCGGGAACGACAATCATCCCATGCGCATCCTTGCCATAGACCCGGCCATCCGCAACACGGGTTATGCCGTGGTGGAGGGCGACCATCGCCGGGCATGCGCGCTGGACTACGGCACGCTCTCCATTCCCCGCAGCGTGTCGCAATCAGGTTGCCTGCTCGCCATCAAACAGCATCTGGGCAACCTCATTGACAAATGGGAGCCGGATGAAATGGCGGTGGAACGCATCATCTACGTCCAGTCCCACCAGACGGCCATCACCATGGGAGCGGCCAAGGCGGCCGTGGTCATTGCCGCGGCGGAAGCCGGACTGCGCATCATGGAATACTCCCCTAAAAGCGTGAAACTCTCCGTCGTAGGGAGGGGGGCCGCTCAAAAAGCACAGGTCGCCTTCATGGTGCGGGCTTTGCTGGAACTCCGGGAAACGCCGGAATCCGATGCTGCGGATGCCCTGGCAATCGGCCTAACCCACCTCTACTCTGCGGACCCCTTGAAGGCCCACATGATTGAGAGAAAATACATTTAGCAGTGATGAGTGATTAGATTTCAATTCGCGGACCGCAAGTCCGAATTTTTTCACTAAACTCTCATCTCTACTCTCTCATCACTGATTCAACCCCTCAGGGCTTGAACGTCCTCCCTTTCCCGTCCTGCCACGCCTTAAGCAGGGAAGCGTACATCTTGTTGAGCTGTTCCAGGGAAGACACGCGGAACTCGACGGTATTCGTATTCGGGTAAGCTTTCGCGACGGTGGTATCCGGATCAATGCTTCCTCCCGTCGCCCTGTTGACGGCGCCGGAACCGAGCTCCTTCGCCCGGTCAGTCACATTCTTGATGGCATTGATTCCGGAATTCTGTCCCAGCGTCTCCAGGTAATAAAACTTGGTGGGCGTATTCCCCAAGGTAATCAACGTCACTTCATACACCATGCAAGCGTTGTCCAGAATATACTTGTGCTGGGCCACCGCTACAATCCGGCTGAGATGCACCACAAACTGCCCCTCCGGAAAGTTGCCGATCCAGAACTGGCTCTGGTTGTAATCATCCGTAGATTGAGTAGGAGCCCCCGTCTTGGACTGGGCAGAAAGGGGAGCAGTTGCGCAAACGCACAGTGCTAAAACGGGAAGGAAAAATCGCTTCATGACTCCTATTTAATATCAAGCATAACCCTATGTGAAGGAAAATTCGTGGGGATACTCGGGATCAGGCGGATTTGTCTCTATCACACAATCTTGAAAGTAGTAATTCTTTTTAGCAATTTCTTTCTTTCTTTTTCGTGAACTCTCAAGTAATATTAATTTATGGACCTTTTATTTTAAATTATGCTTTTATAATATGTTAACATGGGAATTGGCAATACGGCATGCTCTTCAAGTATTAGGAGGACATGCTTATTTAAAAGATATTTACCAAATGATTAATGATTTGGGTGAAAGAGAATGCAAGGAATCGAGTATTAGAAGGACGTTAGAACAATATTCAAGTGATTCTGAAGCATATATAAAAACTAACCCTGATTATTTTTATAGTGTTGATGGAATTGGGTCAGGACATTGGGGATTGAGAAACTTCGTTTATTCAAAAGATTCTATTGATTTAACCCAAAATGATGCTGATTTTTCAGAGGGGAAACCTAAATTAGTTCAGCATGTTATTCGAGAACGTAATCAGATTCTTGTAAACAAGGCTAAACTTTTTTTTAAACAGAAACATGGTCGTCTTTTTTGTGAAATCTGTGGTTTCGATTTTGAAAAAATGTATGGGAATTTGGGTAAAAATTTTATAGAAGCACATCATATTAAACCTGTATCTGAATTACAGGAAGGAGATACAACGAAAATTGAAGATATTGTGATGTTATGTTCAAACTGTCATAGTATGGTGCATAAGAAAAGGCCGTGGCTTAAAAAAGAAGATTTTACATCAATTATTCGATTGCAATAATTTAAAATTCTATTTATTTCCTTCTTTTTCCAGATGCTAACCGAGTTAGATTTTTATTATAAAATCGATCAAGTTTCATTAAGATGAGAGGGAATATTATTCCGTTCTTACAAAGCGGAATTTTTGGTCCTGAAGTAGAAAATATTGTTGATTGAGACAAATGGAAAGCTGATTCCTCCGTAAAGGAAACTATTATGGAAAAAGCTAATTGGATTTTAAAAAAAAGAGAATGTCATTATGTTAACGTACCCTTTTTTCAAAATTAGGATTAAACAATATAGAAAGAACATTCTTTAATGAATTTTTTGAGTAAAATTATCTCACAATAGTCAAAGTGATGTGCTTAAAAAGCAATAGTAGAATAGAGGTAACGATTGGAGTATATTTTAATAAAGCTACAATCATGATTAGCTAACGCCAAAATGGGGATGAGCTTGTTTCATGTTGTATTGAAACATACGCTGAAGAAACAGCTTTTCCCGAGTGCCGGGAAAAGCGGTTTCATTAGAATAACAATGGAAGGTCAGGGTTCTATGATGTTGAAGTTCCCATTGAACTTGTCCATGCATCCGATCAGCTCTTGGAACTTGTCCGCATTGCCTTCGATCTTGATCATGCCTTTGTCCAGAGCGTCCTTCAAGGGCACGGCCTGCATGGCAACGAGGGTGAAGTTGAGCTTGTCTCCGGTGATTACTGCGTCAGGATGCTCCATCGGTTTTCCTTCGCGGTACATCAATACTTCGTCTTCAATCCAGAAGCCGTATGGTTTTCCGTTTTGATCTATCCAGTTAAACGCCAGCTTCTTCCCTTTGGATTTCTCGCTGTTCATGCTGATGCCCATGTAGTCAAACAGCATTTCCGGCGTCAGGTTGGACAGAATGTCCGTCGATACCAGGTCCAGGGGATTTTTAAGCAGTCCATTTCTCAGTTCGTAGGCTCCCACGAGAAATTCATTGCGCCAGGGCCCCGATTCAGCCTGGTAGCCAAGCTGTTCAAGAGCGTCCGCCGCCAGATTTCTTGCTTTGCTGTTTTGTGGATCGGCAAAAACCACGTGCTTTAACACCTCGGCCGTCCAGCGGTAGTCTCCCTTGTCAAAGGCCTTTTGGGCGTTGTCTATCATCTTGTCGGCTCCTCCAGCCAGTTCCACATAGCGCCTGGCCGCTTCCACGGGCGGCAGGGCATACAGGTTTGCCGGGTTGCCGTCATACCAGCCCATGTACCGTTGATAAATGGCTTTGGCATTGTGGTTCAGCGTGCCGTAATAGCCCCGGAAGTACCATTGCTTGTCTATTTCCGGCGGCAGCTTGATCATTTCCGCAATTTCCACAGGCGTGTATCCTTTGTTAATCAGGTTCAACGTCTGGTCGTGCATGTATTTGTAGCCGTTGCGTTCCTTCGCCAGGAACTGGTTGATGTTTTCTTTTCCCCATCTGGGCCAGTGGTGCTGCGCAAACAAAACCTCCGTTTTGTCTCCGTAACGCTGAATGGCTTCATCAAGCGCCTTCCACCAGTTGCTTGCGTCCCGCACCTTGGCTCCTCTCAGAGTGTAAAGGTTATGCATGGTATGGGTAGCGTCCTCTGCGCTGCAAAGCGCCTTGAATTGAGGGAGGTACATCAGCATTTCAGAGGGAGCTTCCGTCCCGGGAGCCATCATGAATTCCATTTCCACTCCGTCTATGGTGCGTGTTTCACCTGTTTTGGTGATGGTATCAGTGGGCGGAATGACTGTAACGGTTCCGCTGGAGCTGGCGGTTCCCAGGCCGGAGCCTACGGTACCCTCCGGCCCTTTATTAAAGGGCGCCGCATACATGTACGTAGAGCGCCTCCCCATGGCGTTGCCCGCATAAACGTTTTCGGAAACGGCTTCTTTCAGGAATCCTTCCGGCGCCAGTATCTGCGTTTTACCGGATTTGACGTCCTGCTCGGAGGCCACTCCCTTGACTCCTCCAAAGTGATCCACATGGGAGTGCGAATATACCACTGCCTTGACCGGGCGTTTTCCTGCCTTCGGCTGCTCCACTTCCTGATAGTAGAGGTCAAGTCCCGCTTTTGCGGTTTCTTTTGAAATGAGGGGATCAATGATAATGAGGCCTTCCTTCCCTTCAATAATAGTCATGTTCGAAAGATCGAACCCGCGAATCTGATATACGCCGTCCATGACCTTGAACAGCCCGCTTTTGGCATTTAGCTGGGAGACGCGCCATAAACTCGGGTTCACCGTGTCAGGGGCCGGTTTATCCTTGGTAAAGTCAAAGGAAGAGATGTCAAAGACCGTCCTCCCTTCCTTGTTTTTAATTTCCGGATCCTTGAGGGTTGCTATAAATCCCTTTTCCGCATTCTGAAAGTCCTGTTGGTCATGTTCATCCAGGCCATGAGTGCGGAGAAAGTTCTTGTTGTATTCAATAGTGTGGCTTGTCGCCTTTTTGGGCTCCTCTGCGCCATGGGCGCCCGGACCTCCCCATACAAGCATTGCCAGCAATATGGACGGAAAATAATTCATTGTTGTTTTCATGATCGGATTTTGTTAACGGGACGTGAAAAGTAAAAAAGCGGCGAGTCAGCCGATTCACACTTTGTGAGAGCAATAGACTTGATGCCAAAGAGCAGTGTTCGGAAAATGGCAGTATGTTACTATTTGACTACCAGAGTTTTCCGGGTGGATAACAGGAAATGCCACCATTCACGGGGCAGTTTTTGTTTTATCCTCCTGACGGGTCGGGATTTACACCCGGAGCCATTCGGAGGAGAGAATAAAGTGTCTGCATTCGTGGCTTTTTACATCCCTGCATGCAAATTGATGGAGGAACATGGCTGGAAATGCCGGGGAAGTTGTGCTAGGTAAGAAGCCATGGAAAGATTGTATCGTCCCAATGTGGCGGGGTTGATGGTCCGGAAGGACGGAAAACTGCTGGTTTGTGAACGGTCCAGGCAGAAAGGGGCCTGGCAGTTTCCGCAGGGGGGAATTGATCCGGGGGAAACTGCCTTGGAGGCCGTAAAGCGGGAAGTACGGGAGGAGGTGGGGTTTCTGCCGTCCCAGTATGATATTGCAGAGTCCCGGGGAGGGTATCGTTACGATTATCCGCCGGAGGTGCTGGATTACGTTCGGGAGAAGCGGCAGCAGCCTTTTGTGGGACAGGAACAGGAGTATTTCCTGTGCCGGATGCATGCGGACACTCCGGAGCCCAGCCTGGACCACCGCGAATTTTGCGCTTACAGGTGGATAGCTCCCGCCGAGTTCAAGCTGGAGTGGCTGCCGGAGTTCAAGAAGGAGGTGTACGCCAGGGTGCTGGCGGATTTCTTCAATGTCCGGGCACAGGATAGGTGAAGTGGCTCAACAGGTCGTGCGCGGCGGAGACGGGGTCCATCTTGTCTCCCGCCACCATGTTTTCCAGCACGGGCATGCGTGACGCCACGGCAGGATGTTGTTCAAAGGCGGTGAGCAGGGCCTCATGCACCAGGGCCTGAACCCATGAGAGGGACTGGTTCCGGCGGCGGTTGTACCAGAATCCGGATTCCTTCATGCTGTCCCGGAAGCGGAAGAGCGTTTCTTCAATGGTATCCAGTCCACGCCCTTCCAGGGAGGAGCAGGTGAGGACGGAGGGCGTCCAGCCGGGGGTGGGGCTTTGCAGGTAGTGGAGCACCATTTTCAGTTCCTGGCAGTGGGCGGCTGCCCGCTGGCGGTTGTCGCCGTCATCCTTGGTGACCACCAGGATGTCCGCCAGCTCCATAATGCCGCGCTTGATGCCTTGCAGGTCGTCTCCGGCCCCGGTGATGAGCAGGAGCATGAAGATGTCCACCATGGAGCGCACCGTGGTTTCCGACTGGCCGACGCCGACGGTTTCAATGAGGATGATGTCAAAGCCCGCGGCCTCGCACGCGATCATGGTTTCACGCGTCTTCCGGGCTACGCCGCCCAGGGAGCCGCCGGAGGGGGAAGGGCGGATGAAGGCGTTTTCCTCCCCGGAGAGTTCCTCCATGCGGGTTTTGTCCCCCATGATGGAGCCACGGGAGACGGAAGAGGACGGGTCAATGGCCAGCACGGCCACCTTGAAGCCTTTTTTGCACAGGTAGGTGCCGAAGGCTTCAATGAAGGAGGATTTGCCCGCGCCCGGAACGCCCGTGATGCCGATGCGGACGGCTTTGCCGGAGTGGGGCAGCAGTTTGGAGATGAGCTGCCGGGACGCTTCCTGGTCCCGGGCGGCATTGCTTTCTATCAGGGTGATGGCCCTCCCCAGCAGGGCGCGGTTTCCGGCCAGGACTCCCTGGGCCAGTTCTTCTACGGAGGGGCGGTGCGGACGTATAAATTTAGTGCTGCTCATGAATAGAGAATGCGGATTATTTGAAAGGGGGTTCGTTTTCCTTCGTGCGCTCCATGTCGTAGTTGAAGCGTTTGAGGATGAACTGGCGGTGGTCCTCCAGCTTGCGCTGGAAGTTTTCCCAGGACCGCACGTTCATCGGTGACCAGCCCGCTTCCGCAATGGCGCAGGCGCGCGGGTAGGTGCGGTAAAGCAGGTGGTTCAGGGTGGGGAGCTGCTCCGCCCACATGGTGGCCTGAACGCCGATGACGTGGTCCACTTCCTTTTCCGGCCTGCCGTAGGCGGGGTCAAGCTTGTAGCTTTGTTCCAGCGTGGTGGTGGGCATCCAGCCCCGGTTGTCCTGGCCGGGAATCTGCGGATAGTCCAGGTAGCAGTGCTCCCCGGCGGCGATGATGAGGGGAAGGCCCTGCTTTTTCGTTTCCGTAATGGTGGAGGGGGTCAGGCCCATGCGCCAGGTGAAGACGGTGTCTCCCTTGCGGTAGATGTTGGCCTGCGCCCACGGCTTTTCATACCATAGCTGCACGCGTTTGCCCCTGGCGGCCAGCATGGAGGCCATTTTCGCTTCAAATTCCTTCAGTTCCTCGTGGACGTCCTTCATTCCCTTCTGCTGGCGGTATTTGACGCTGAGGGGGCATTTTTCCCAGGTTTTTTCGAGAGGGGCTTCATCGCCGCCCAGGTGGACGATGGGGGAGGGGAAGATGTCCTTGAGCTCGTCAAAGACGGCGGCGTAGAATTTCCAGATTTCCGGTTTATGGGGGCACACCAGGTACAGGGTAACCCCTCCCGTGGTGCGGACCTTGGTGTCCGGGTCCGGGAAGCAGAAGAATTCCGGATACGCGGCGGCCAGCGCCTGGTTGTGTCCCGGCATGTCTATTTCGGGAATCACTTCAATGCCGCGCGCCGCGCAGTACGCCACCAGATCTTTCAGCTCCTGCTTGGTGTACATCCCTTCGTGGGGAGTGCCGTTGCCGAAGCTTTCCGCCCGCTTGGAGGAGATACTTTTCAGTTTGGGGTAGCCGGGCACGGGCAGGCGCCAGCCCTGGTCATCCGTCAGGTGGAGCTGGAGCTTGTTGAATTTGTAGTAAGCCATCAGGTCCACGAATTTCTTCAGGTCCTTGATGGGAATGAAGTGGCGGGCCGGGTCCACCATCAGGCCGCGCCACGGGTAGCGGGGCTTGTCCCTGATGACGCCGCAGGGGATGCCCTCCGGGTGTGCGGCAAGCTGGTCCCGGAGCTGCTGGAGCGTGACGAGTCCGTAAATCCGGCCCTCCCTGCCGCCGGAAGAGAGGTGCGCGCCCTGCGGGGTGACGGTGAGCTGGTAGGCGTCCCTGCCCAGGGAGGGGGCGGCTTTGTCGGAAAGGATCTTGAGCGTCTTGGCCGTTCCCTGGGCGAGGTCGGTTCCGGCGGGTTCCGGAATCACGCTGTAAGCCGCCTGCCGGGCGGCTGCCAGGTGTACGGAGAGCGCCGCGCAGGCCAGAATGTTGAGCAGTTTAAGCATCGGGGGCGTCTTTTTCGAAAAATAGCTTATCATGGCAAGGTTCATGTGGTAAGGAAAAATAGCGGAATTACTTTTTGTTTTCCCAGGGGAAGGAAGGTTCGTTTTCCTTCGTGCGCTCCAGATCGTAGTTGAAGCGTTTGAGGACAAAGACGCCGTGGTCCTTCACCTTCCGCTGGAAGTTTTCCCAGGAGCGGGCCTCCATCGGCGACCAGCCCGCTTCCGCAAGGGCCATCGCGCGCGGGTAAGTGCGGTAAAGGATGTGGTTCAGGCTGGGGAGGTGTTCCCCCCATATCGCCCCGTGCACGCCCTGGATGTGGTCCGCTTCCCGTCCGGTTTTGCCGAAGGCGGGGTCAAGTTCATAGCTTTTTTCCAGCGTGGTTGTCCTCATCCAGCCCCAGTTGTACTGGCCCTGCAACTGCGGGAAGTCCAGGTAGCAGTATTCATTGGAGGCCATGACCAGCTTCAGCCCGGCCTGTTTCGTCTTTTCCACGGCGTTGCGCGCCTGGTCCGCCCTCCATGCATACACCGTTTCCCCGGGGTGGTAGATGCCGGCGTTGCCTTCATACCAGAATTGCGGCGTCTGTCCGTTTTTGGCGAGAAGGGAGGTCATTTTGGCAAAGAAGGCCTTCATTTGTTCCTGCTCGTCCTTCAGGCCTGCCTTGGCGCGGGCTTCCCGGCACAGGGGGCATTTTTTCCAGAGTTCCGTGGGGGCTTCGTCACCGCCCAGATGAACGGTGTTGGACGGGAAGATGTCCTTGACCTCCTTGAAGACGGCGGCATAGAATTTCCAGACTTCCGGCTTTTGCGGACAGACCAGCTCCTTGGTGTTGCCGGCGATGGTCCGCACTTTCATGTCTTTCTGGGGGAAGCAGAACAATTCAGGGTAGGCGGCGTGCAGGGCCTGGTTGTGTCCCGGCACGTCTATTTCAGGAAAGACTTCAATGCCCCGCGCCGCGCAGTACGCAACCAGGTCTTTCAGCTCCTGCTTGGTGTACATCCCTTCGTGGGGCGTGCCGTCTCCAAAGCTTTCCGCCCGCTTGGAGGCAATGCTCTGCAACTTGGGGTAGCCGGGAACGGGCAGCCGCCAGCCCTGGTTGTCTGTCAGGTGCACGTGCAGCTTGTTGAATTTATAGTAGGCCATCAGGTCCACGAATTTCTTCAGGTCCTTCATGGGGATGAAGTGGCGGGCCGGGTCCACCATCAGGCCGCGCCACGGGTAGCGGGGCTTGTCCCTGATGATGCCGCAGGGGATGCCCTCCGGGTGTGCGGCAAGCTGGTCCCGGAGCTGCTGGAGCGTGACGAGTCCGTAAATCCGGCCCTCCCTGCCGCCGGAAGAGAGGTGCGCGCCCTGCGGGGTGACGGTGAGCTGGTAGGCGTCCCTGCCCAGGGAGGGGGCGGCTTTGTCGGAAAGGAGCTTGAGCGTCTTGGCCGTTCCCTGGGTGAGGTCGGTTCTGGCGGGTTCCGGGATGATGCTGTATTTGTCCGCAGCCGCCGCAAGGGAGGGAGCCAGAAGTATTCCGGCCAATAGGGAAAAGAGCCTTGTCATGGTTTAATATAACGCCATTACGGGTGAAAATCTGTCAAGAAATATCGCCTCTTTCCGTTCATGCCGGGCCGCATTTCCGGTTTTCCGGGAATTACCGATGAAAAGAACGCGGTTTTAACGTCCCGGAATGAATGATTTTTTTCCCGTGCGGCCGCATGGTTTAAAAACCATGAGTAAAGTTAATATCATCAATGGAGTTCTTCTGGCATCCCGGAATGAATTGACCGGGCACACCGGGAATGCAACGGAGCATATTACACAGGAAGAACGTGAACGATGGAATGCCGGGCCGGGGCGGGGCGGCCCGTCCGGGGAGCTGGAGGAAGGTAAAGTTCAAGCCGTCGTTGACAAAAGACTGTATGATGCAGGCGTCGTGATTAAACGCGTTTCTCCAGAGACTGTGGAAATTCCGGCTGAGGGCGGCAGGGTGGAATTTGCCATTGATACCAACATTCCCTTATCCGGCCGCAGGCTCGTGCGGGAAGGCTCTGATCCCGCAGGCGCCTGTATTCCTCCCCATGCCGCTCTGGTTGAAGAAAAGCCGGACCGCCTTGTTTTTTATGTGGAGTCCAATCCCTCCATTAAACGGATTGGGCTTAATTTTGAACTCTATGCCTGTGAGCCGGAAGCGGAGCAGTACTTCAGCCTGGGCAAAGTCACCTGGCATCAGCACGGGAAGGAGGCCAATGGCTCCATCACCCCGTCTGTGATCAACGTACCTGCGGAAGGCGGAGAGTGCGAGCTGGAGGTCAAGTGTGACCATGAGTGGCATCTATTAACGGGCGCCATGCCGGGATTTACGGTTACTCCCGCCAGCGGGCTGCCGGGTACTACTAAGGTGCATCTTGCCGCCTCCGGGACGGGGGAGGATTCCTTGCTGCGGCTCATCGTAACTGATGGACAGGATGCCATTTGCGCGTTTATTGCAACTATTGCCGGAGTCTGATACAAGCCCTCCAACCGTGCTCCCGCCAGGGGCAGGAGAAGAAAAAATCCCGCCTCCTTGGAGACGGGATTTTTATTAAAATGGTAGCCCTATGAGGACTCGAACCCCAAAATACGGAACCAGAATCCGCTGTGTTACCGATTACACTATAGGGCTATGTAACGGGCACCTTTCCGGTGCGGGCGAATTAAAGCGGAAGCGGCCATTCTTTGCAAGTTTTTTTTCACTCAAATGTGTGGTTGGGCGGAAAAAATAATGCGGAAGGAAAAGGATTCGTGCGCCTTTTCCACCGGGTCAGTCGGTCAGGGTCCGGAAGTAGGCTTCCACATGTTCCCTGGTGATCTGCTGGTGTTCCGCTTCGCCGTGCCTGCCCTGCGCCTGATGCCAGGGAGAGTCCGGCGCGGTGTTGATGCGGCTAAGCTGCTGGGCCGTGTATTTGCCGTACACGTTCCAGATGTGTTCCAGGAAGGGGATGACGTCCGTTTCCTCATCCAGGGGAGGCTGGCGGCGGCTGGGATGTTCAATGGCGGAGTAGGGCGGCTGGTCCCTGTATTCGTGATAAATGGAGGGGAGCACGGGGCCTGATGCCCATGCCTCCGCCCTTTCATTGATCAGGAAGCCGCCGTTCCGGTGCAGGTGCCACCAGTCCGCCAGAATCACCAGGTGGTTCAGTTTGACGGGCGTGAGCAGGCGTCCTTTTGCATTTGACTGCTGAATGAACCAGTTGCAGAGTTTTTGAGTGGTAGTGTGGTTTGCCATATTGAAATGGGTTGCCTTTAATTATAAAGGGGCGGGGGTATTTCACAATACTAAACGGATTTCATGTTCCGCGGTATGGAGAAGGACTGAACCGGAAGGGTGAAAAGACGGAAATTTCAGGTCTGTTGATTTGAAGCAAGGAAAAAGAAGAAATATTCTGTGTCATACAAAAAGAAGAGGCGTCCCCAATCTTCTTGTAAATGGAATGTAAAGTTGTTTGTTGAAAACAAAGAGTGTTTTGGAACTCTAACAAAATAAAGAATAATTAAAATTTTTAAGAATGTGCTTCCTTTTTAAATTCCGGGAGGAGCTTTTAAAATACATTTTGAATACCTGTGTTTTTTGTGATTTGAATTATTCAAACCTCAAGCTCGTTCTGCCATGCATCTGCATTATTTATATCATTCCAGCCTGTTGGGGGCGGCTTGCCTCCTTACTCCCGCCTATGGCGGCCTGATGTCTGACTCCTTTGATGTTCAGACCTACCGCGATTTTGCGGAAAACCGGGGCATCTTTGGCATTAATGCCAAGGACATAGCCATCTATGACAAGGAGGGCAATTATGTGGGTACCATCCCCAAAATGATGAATTTTGACGGGTTGGCGGATGCCCATGCCGGGGAAGCCGCCCTGGTGGGCGGTCCCGGCTTCATTGCCACCGTATCGCATGATTACAATAACCAGACCATCACATTCACCAAGCGCTTCGGCGCTACGCAGGGGACGCCGTTTTATGACGCCTACCGCAGCGTAGTGATCAAGAACGCCTGGGGAAACCAGACGAATTACACGTATGATTACCGCGTGCAGCGTCTGAGCAAGATCGTGACGGAGGCGGAATACGCCCCCTACCTAACGGACCCGGAATACCTGGATAATATGCAGGGGCGGCTGGTGCTGCGGGCCGGGTCCGGAACCCAGGCTATTGCCACGGGCAACGGCAAACAGGACACGGTCAGCGGAGGCTATTCCTATTTGACCGGGGGGACCCTGGTTTTTGAGGGCCAGGCCAGCGTTCCGGGAACGGGAGAGCCGGACCCGGAGAATGCCAAGACTTACCCGGCATACCGGTTCTGGTACAATTTCAAGAAGCCTTCGGAATCCAATCCGTTGCCTATCGGCGTCCTGGCCGGGGACAGCGGAAGCCCCAGCTATGTATTCAATGAGAACTCCGGCAAATGGGAATGGGTGGGGGCCGGCCAATCCCAGGGTGGCAGCGGTTACGGAGAGTTCAGCCAGATGCGTTCGGGCAACCAGTGGGCCAGCGATTACGTGGACAGCTTCAACCGCACCATCAGCGTTGCGGCGAGCGGGGACGTGCTCTGGAACGTGACGGACGCAGACGGAAACGGAACGTTCGTGCAGGGAGGCGTGACTATGGATTACATCGGTTTGGCATCCGGAGTGCGGGGGGATACCTCCACACAGGGAACGCGGGCCACGGACGCGCAGATAGGCGCGTGTTCCAACCTGATTTTTGACGGCTCCGGCGGCACGATCGTGCTCCAGGGGTCCGTGGATACCGGAGCGGGTTCCCTGACGTTCAACCGTGATTACGTGCTGAGCGACGGGGGCGATTCTTCCCGGCGCCTGAATACGGCGGGTTTTGTGGTCAATAAGGGAGCCACGGTCACCACGCTGCTGACCGGAACCTCCGGGGACGAGTGGAGGAAGATCGGGGAGGGAACCCTGGTGGTCAGCGGCCACGGGAACAACGCGGCGGACATCAACGTGGGGGGAAGCGGCCTGGTGGTTCTGGACCGTGACGGCTATGCCGCGCATAACGTAAAATTGAACGGCGGCGGAGTGACGGTGCGCCTGGCGGGAGAAAACCAGTTGTCCGGGGAGTTCATCTTCGGCCACCGGGGCGGCGTGGTGGACATGTACGGCCATGACTTGACGTTGAACGCCATCACCCACCTGGATTCCGGGGCCTTTTTTGCCAATTACCTTGGCGGTTCCAACGTAACGCTCACCTTTACCGGTTCCGGAGAACAGAAGTTCCTGGGGTCCCTGCTGGATGGAGGCTCCCTGAAGAACGGATTGCTGAATGTGGTGTATGCTCCCGGCGCGGGAGAGGGTTCCGTGTGGAACCTGTCCGGAGCCATCCTCAACTCCGGAACCTGGACGGTGCAGGGAGGGGAAGTGAAGGTGGCGGGAGTGCACACCCTGCACGCGGGCGGTTATGTGGATGAGAACGACTGGCAGACGGCCAGCTTTGCCACCGGAACAGTGAAGGTGAACAGCGGGGCCCGGTTTACTACCGGCGGACATTCCCTGGTAGTTTCCGCCGTGCAGGTGGATGACGGGGGCACGTATGGCGTGCTGGCCGGGGGGAGCCACAGCGGGGACGTCGTGTTGTCCGGCCCGGCATCCATGCTGCGTGCTGAAGTGGATTCCGGTTCCGCAACGGAATCCGGCGTGATTTCAGGCGCCGGTTCCCTCGTGAAAACCGGGGAAGGAACCCTGCTTTTGAAAAACGGAAAGAACAGTTTTTCCGGAACTGCCAGGGTAGAAGGCGGGATGGTGCGCGCTTCTTCCGCCGGAGCCCTCGGGCAGGCCGTCTGGACGCTGGATGCCGCCGGAGCCATGTCCGTGGAGGGCACCGGTTTTTCCGCTATTGCCGGAAAGCTGGACCAGGCGTCCTCCGGCACGTTCGTTCTGCTGGAAGACCATGCGTCAATTTCCGGGCTGGACGGGTTCAGGAACTTGTCCATCGGCGCGCTGGGAGAGGTGAATTTGGGAACGCACGGAACCACGGAACTTTTATCCGGCTGGACCGCGGACGGCGGCTGGGCCCTGGGAGGCGGCGGCGGAGCGCTGACGGTCAATTTGAAACTCAGCGGTTCCGGCACCTTGTCCATCGGCAACGGTTCCAATACGGGTACCGTGGTGCTCGCCAACGCGCATAACAGTGATTCGGAAGGGGGAGCCGCCTTCTCCGGAGCCATTGAGCTGAATGAGGGAGTCCATCTCATTTATACGGACGTGCGCTCCCTCGGCCTGGAAAACAAGAATGTGCTTGTCAAATACGGAGCCTCGTTTGCCCTTGGTGTGGAAGCGGATGCCGCCCTGGCACACGTGTCCAACGCTTCCGGCGGCGTGCTGCTGCTGTCCGGCGACCGTACGGCGGATTTGGATATGGCGGGCATGGGGCTAAATTCCGCTTATATCGGCGCGGACGGGCAGGCTGTCCTGTCCGGCTCCGTAACGGCCGGAACGCAGGGATACCTGTTCGGCGGTGGTGGAACGCTGACCGTTGCCTCTTCCCTGGGCGGGGCTCATGCCCTGACGGTGGATACGCAGGGAATGGGAACGTCCGGCGGCGTCATCCTGGCCGCGGACAATACCTATTCCGGTGAAACGCGCATCCTGTCCGGAGCTTCCCTGACGGTTGGCAACGGGGGGACAGCCGGCACCCTGGGAGCGGGAGCCGTTGCCAATGACGGTGCGCTGGCGTTCAACAGGACGGACAAAGTGACGGCGGGGAATGCCATTTCCGGAACGGGGTCGCTGATTCAGAAAGGCTCCGGGGAACTGGTGCTGACGGGGAACAACTCCTATACGGGCACTACTACGATTGCCGCGGGAACGCTCACTGTGGGCAACGGCGGGACCAGCGGTTCCCTGGGAACCGGGGCCGTGGTCAACAACGGCGTCCTTGCCTTCAACCGCTCGGACGCCGTGGCCTTTAATACGACCATGTCCGGAACGGGCTCCCTGGTGAAGAACGGCTCCGGCACGCTCACCATCCAGAAGATGCTTTCCTATACGGGAGGAACCACCGTGAATGAAGGCATGCTTGTGCTGGGCTACGGCGGAGCCAACGGAATGATCCGCGGTGACCTTGCCATCCGGGAGGGAGCGCAGGTGACGCTGAAAGGCGGCGACAGCTTCGGTTACTCCGGAGGAAACGCTTCCGTGAAAAACGTGAACATCACTGGAGGCACCCTGTACTTTGGAGATAATGGCAACCAGACGTTCCAGAATACGGTGTTCAACCTGACGGGCGCTGTAGTGGATGGCGTCACGGGAGGCCGCATGGATATCTGGACGAAGGCTGTGGTTAACGTGAAGGCCGCGAACAAGGCCTCGGAAATCAGGCACGTCAACGTGCAGTTGCGGGACGCCAACCCGACGGTGTTCATGGTGGAACGCGGCACCGGGGCAACGGACCTGAACGTATCCTCCAACATCGTCAACTCCTCCGGGGTGAAGGGTTCCTTCATCAAGAAAGGGGCTGGAATCATGGTGCTTTCCGGCAGAAATACCTATTCCGGAGGGACCACGGTCAACTGGGGGACGCTGGTAGCGGCTTCCAACCAGGCTCTGGGAACTGGCGCGGCGGCCGTCAACTCCGGCGCGCGCCTGGCGCTTGGGGGCATGGGAACGGACCTGGCTTCCGTTTCTCTTGGAAATGATATTCTGGTGAAGAGCGGCGGCATCCTTTCCGGTTCCGCCACCCTGTCCGGGAACACTACCCTGAATGCCGGGTCCGTACTGGAGTTCACCCTGTCCATGGGCGGTTCCGCGGGTAATGAACTGGCGTACAACAGCCTGATGCTCCAGTCCGGAGTCTTCCAGATTGACGCGGGGGCCAAGCTGAAGCTGGCGGCGGTGTCCCTGGATTATTCCACGGACTTCTGGGGGACCTCCCATATCCTGAACCTGATAGAAGGCGGCGCAAACTCCAGCCTGGCGGGAACGTTCACGCTGGATCTGTCCGGCGCCGGGAATTACGGCTCCTATGGTTCATGGACCCTCCAGAGCGATGAGGATTCCAAGACCGTGAACATGGTCTGGACGCCCAATGCCGAGGCCGCGGTGGTCCATACGGAAACCGCCGCACTACTGGCGGTTCCGTCTCCTGAGCCGGTTCCGGAACCCTCCTCCGCACTGCTGGTGCTGGCGGGCCTGGGAACATGTATTTTCCGCCGCCGTGTGCGGCGTGCCTGATGAAGAGCCTGCCGCACTTCCTGATGACCTTCCGGATATTCTTAAAAACGGTCCCGGTCCGGAGGGCGGGAAGTGCGGCATCTTTTCCTGTTTCCTCATCCAATCGTACTTCACTTTAAATCCATCATGAATGTCCACTATTATTCCGGGCTGCTGGGTGCGGCCTGCCTCCTTACTCCCTCCTATGGCGGCCTCATGGCTGATTCCATTGATCTCCAGACCTACCGTGATTTCGCGGAAAACCGGGGCATTTTCGACGTCAATGCCAGGAACGTAACCATTTACGACAAGAATGGCGATTATGTGGGAACCATCTCCAAAATGATGAATTTTGACGGAGTGGCGGACGCTCATCATGGAGAAGCGGCGCTGGTGGGCGGTCCCGGCTTCATTGCCACCGTGGCGCATGATTATGACAACCAGACCATCACGTTCACCAAACGCTTCGGCGCTACGCAGGGGACGCCGTTTTATGACGAATACCGGAGCGTAGTGCTGAAGAATGGGTGGGGGGACCAGAAGGATTCCACGTATGACTACCGGGTGCAGCGTCTGAGCAAGATCGTGACGGAGGCGGAATACGCCCCCTACCTGACGGACCCGGAATACCTGGACAATATGAAGGGACGCCTGGCGGTGCGGGCCGGAGCGGGAATGCAGGCGGTTGCCACCGGGGAGGGAAGGCAGGAGATAGTAGGGGGCGCCTATAGCTACCTGACCGGAGGAACGGTAGTTTTTGAGAACCAGGCCAGCGTTCCGGGAACGGGAGAACCGGACCCGGAGAATGCCAAGACTTACCCGGCCTACCGGTTCGGGTACAATTTCGGGAAACCTTCGGAATCCAGCCCCCTGCCGTCCGGCTCTCAGTCCGGGGACAGCGGCAGTCCCTGCTATGTATTCAATGAAAATTCCGGTCAATGGGAATGGGTGGGCGCCACGCAGTCCCATGGCGGCGGCGGTTACGGCACGTACAGCCAGATGCGTTCCGGCAACCAGTGGGCCAGCGATTACGTGGACAGCTTCAACCGCACCATCAGCGTTGCGACGAGCGGGGATGTGCTCTGGAACGTGACGGATGCCAATGGCAACGGTACCTTTGTGCAGGGAGACATCACTACGGATTATATCGGGCTGGCTTCCGGAGTGCGGGGGGATACCTCCACGCAGGGGAAGCGGGCTACGGATGCGCAGATAGGCGCGTGTTCCAACCTGATTTTTGACGGCTCCGGAGGTACGATCGTGCTTCAGGGTTCTGTGGATACCGGGGCGGGTTCTTTAACCTTCAACCGTGATTACGTGTTGAACGACGGGGGCGATTCTTCCCGGCGCCTGAACACGGCTGGTTTTGTAGTCAATAAGGGAGCTACAGTCACCACCTTGCTGACCGGAGCTTCCGGGGACGAGTGGCGGAAGATCGGGGAGGGAACCCTGGTGGTTAGCGGCCACGGGAACAATGTGGCGGACATCAACGTGGGGGGAGGCGGCCTGGTGGTTCTGGACCGTGACGGCTATGCGGCGCATAACGTTAAATTGAACGGCGGAGGGGCCCTGGTGCGCCTGGCGGGGGAAAACCAGTTGTCCGGGGAGTTCATCTTCGGCCATCGCGGGGGTACCGTTGACCTGTATGGGCATAACCTGTCCCTGTCCGCCATCACGCATCTGGATTCCGGAGCCTGCTTCGGCAATTTCCGCGCCAATACCGCCGTGACATTCACTTTTACGGGGAGCGGGGCGCAGGACTACCTTGGAGGTTTCATGGACAGCGGGTCCATGCGGAACGGCCAGCTTCATGTGGTGTACGCGCCCGGCACGGGGGAAGGGGCCGTCTGGAACCTGTCCGGCGCCATTATTAATTCCGGAACGTGGACAGTGCAGGGAGGTGAGGTGAAAGTAGCCGGGGTGCATACCCTGCACGCGGGCGGCTATGTGGATGAGAACGACTGGCAGACGGCCGTCTTTTCCACCGGGGTGGTGAATGTGGAGAGCGGAGCGCGATTCACCACCGGAGGGCATGCGGAAGTTGCTTCTTCCGTCATTGTGGCAAACGGCGGGACGTACGGCATCCTCTCCGGCGGCAGCCACAGAGGGGATATTACGCTGTCCGGTCCCGGCTCCATGATGCGGGCGGAGGTGGATAGCGGCACGGCCGTAGAATCCGGAAAAATATCCGGCAGCGGTTCTCTGATTAAGTCCGGGGACGGTGTCCTGCTTCTGAAAAACGGGAATAATGATTTTTCCGGAACCGCCCGCGTGGAAGGCGGCCTGGTGCATGCTTCTTCCGCGGGGTCGCTTGGAAAAACTGTCTGGACGCTGGATGCGGGAGGCGCCGTGGCCGTGGACGGATCTGATTTTTCCTCCATTGCCGGAAAGCTGAACCAGGCTTCCTCCGGCACGTTCGCGCTGCTGGAAGACCGGGCGGCAATTTCAGGCCTGGACGGATTCAGGAACTTGTCCCTCGGTGCGGTGGGAGAAGTGAATTTGGGAACGCACGGAACCACGGAACTTTTATCCGGCTGGACCGCGGACGGCGGCTGGGCCCTGGGAGGCGGCGGAGGAACGCTGACGGTCAATTTGAAACTCAGCGGTTCCGGCACTTTGTCCATCGGCAACGGTTCCAATACGGGTACCGTGGTGCTCGCCAACGCGCATAACAGTGATGCGGAAGGGGGAGCCGCCTTCTCCGGAGCCATTGAACTGAATGGGGGAGTCCGCCTTGCTTATACGGATATACGTTCCTTCGGGACTGAAACCGGAAATCTCCTGGTCAAATACGGAACGTCCTTCATTTTGGGAACGGAAGCGGACGCGGCGCTGGCGCATGTATCCCGCGCTTCCAGTGGCGTGCTTCTGCTGACGGGAAATCATGCGGAGAACCTGGACCTGGGCGGCATGGGATTAAATTCCGTTTACATCGGAGCGGACGGGGAGGCTGTCCTGTCCGGCTCGGTAACGGCCGGAACGCAGGGATATTTATTCGGCGGCAACGGCACGTTGACCGTTGCCTCCTCCCTGGCAGGCAATCATTCTCTGACGGTGGATGCGCAGGGGACGGGGTCCTTCGGCGGCGTCATCCTGGCCGCGGACAATACTTATTCCGGTGAAACGCGCATCCTGTCCGGAGCTTCCCTGACGGTTGGCAATGGAGGAACGTCCGGCGCCCTGGGAACGGGAGCCGTTGCCAATGACGGCACGCTGGCATTCAACAGGACGGACCGTGTGACGGCGGAAAACGCCATTTCCGGAACGGGGGCGTTGATCCAGAATGGAAGCGGCAATCTGGTGCTGACGGGGAACAACTCCTATACGGGCACTACTACGATTGCCGCGGGAACGCTCACCGTGGGGGACGGCGGTACCAGCGGTTCCCTGGGGACCGGGGCCGTGGTCAACAACGGCGTCCTTGTCTTCAACCGTTCTGATGCCTTTGCCGTGAACATCAATGTATCCGGCAGCGGAGCTCTCGTGAAAAACGGTTCCGGCACGCTCACCATCCAGAAGCGCCTCTCCTATACGGGGGGAACTACGGTTAATGAAGGAACGCTGGTCCTGGGCGCCGGGGGCGCCAATGGCATCATCCGCGGCACCCTGGCTATTCGGGAGGGAGCGCAGGTGACGCTGAAAGGGGGAGACAGCTTTGGTTACTCCGGAGGGAATGCTTCCGTCCGGGAAGTGGATATTACGGGAGGAACTCTCTATTTTGGGGACAAAGTCAACCAGACCTTCCAGAATACGATGTTCATTCTGACGGGAGCCACGGTGGACGGCGTTTCCGGGGGCCGCATGGATATGTGGACGAGTGCCTCCGTCTATGTAAATGCCTCCGGCAAGGCCTCTGAAATCAACAACGTAAACGTCCAGTTGCGGAGCGCCAGTCCCACTGTGTTCACGGTAGAGCGTGGAACGGCGGCATCTGATTTGAATGTCTCTTCCAACATCGTCAACTCCGGCAATGTGAAGGGCTCTTTCCGCAAGGAAGGAGCCGGCATCATGGTTCTTTCCGGCAGAAATACCTATTCGGGAGGTACGTATATTGACGGAGGAACGCTGGTCGCGGCTTCCAGCCAGGCTCTCGGGACGGGACGCACGACGGTCAATTCCAGCGGCGTCCTCCTTCTGGGCGGCCTGGGTGCGGATGCCGCTCCAGTCAGCCTGGGGAACAATATTCTGGTGAAGGATGGAGGCATCCTCTCCGGTTCCGCCACCCTGTCCGGTAACACGACCATGGAATCCGGGTCCATCTTTGAACTGACGTTTTCCATGGGCGGTTCCGCCGGGGATGAGCTGGCATGCAACAGCCTGATGCTCCAGTCCGGCATTTTCCAGATTGACGCGGGAGCCATGCTGAAGCTGGCGGGAGTGTCCATCGACTATTCCGCGGATTTCTGGGGGACTTCCCGCATCCTGAACTTCATTGAGGGCGGGGCGAATGCGGCGCTGACGGGCAATTTCACATTGGATATGTCTGCGGCGGGGGATTACGCCTCTTACGGGCAGTGGAGCCTCCAGAAGAGTGAGGATTCCAAGAATATGAGCATGGTATGGACGCCGAATGCGGCGCCGGAAGCTTCAATGACAGCAGCGTTAACGGCAACGGCGCCTGTTCCCGTCCCGGAACCGTCCGCCGCCATGCTGATGCTCGTGGTCTTCGGGGCGTTTGCGGTTCGCCGCTCCGTCCCTCGTAAATAACCGGGCCTGTCAAGATGCCGCACTTCCGGATGCCGTCCAATAAGGCCGTGAAAACGGTCCGTAGGCAGGAAAAGGGGGGCGGTGACTTGATGTGATGATTTACATGCATTCCAAAGAACATTTTTAAAGCATAAAAGAGTATTAACCTTTAAAATTTAATCCATGTTATGAATTTACATTATTCCTGTCCCTTCGGATTGTTGGGAGCGGCCTGCTTTCTCTCTCCCGTTTATGGCGGCCTGATGGCTGATTCCATTGACCTCCAGACCTACCGTGATTTCGCGGAAAACCGGGGTGTTTTCGACGTCAATGCCAGGGACGTAACCATCTACGACAAGAATGGCGATTATGTGGGAACCATCCCCAAAATGATGAATTTTGACGGAGTGGCGGACGCCCATCTTGGGGAGGCCGCTCTGGTGGGCGGTCCCGGCTTCATTGCTACCGTGGCCCATGATTACGATAACCAAGCCATCATCACGTTTACCAAGCGCTTCGGAGCTGCACAAGGAACTCCTTTTTACGATTCCTACCGGAGCGTGGTTTTAAAAAATGCGTGGGGAAATAAGCAGAATTACACCTATGATTACCGGGTGCAGCGTCTGAGCAAGATCGTGACGGAGGCGGAATATGCCCCCTACCTGACGGACCCGGAATACCTGGACAATATGAAGGGCCGTCTGACGGTGCGGGCCGGAGCGGGAATACAGACGGTTGCAACCGGAGAGGGAAAGCAGCAAACTGTGGGAAGTCCCTATAATTACTTGACTGGAGGGACGGTGGTTTTTGAGAGCCAGACCAGAGTTCCGGGAACGGGAGAGCCGGACCCGGAAAATGCCAAGACCTATCCGGCCTACCAGTTCGGGTACAAATTTAGGAAGCCTTCGGAATCCAGCCCCCTGCCTACCGGTTCGCAACCTGGGGATAGCGGCAGTCCCTGCTATATATTCAATGAGAACTCCGGCAAATGGGAATGGGTGGGCGCCACGCAATCCCATGGCGGCGGCGGTTATGGTATGTCCAGCTATATGCGTTCCGGCAACCAGTGGGCCAGCGATTACGTGGACAGCTTCAACCGCACCATCAGCGTTGCGGCGAGCGGGGACGTCCTGTGGAACGTGACGGATGCGGACGGCAACGGAACGTTCGTGCAGGAAGGCGTGACTACAGATTACATCGGGCTGGCTTCCGGAGTGCGGGGGGATACCTCCACACAGGGAACGCGGGCCACGGACGCGCAGATAGGCGCGTGTTCCAACCTGATTTTTGACGGTTCCGGAGGCACGATCGTGCTCCAGGGCTCTGTGGATACTGGGGCGGGTTCTTTAACCTTCAACCGTGATTACGTGCTGAACGACGGGGGCGATTCTTCCCGTCGCCTGAATACGGCGGGCTTCGTCGTGAACAAAGGCGCCACGGTCACCACGTTGCTGACCGGAACCTCCGGGGACGAGTGGAGGAAGATCGGGGAGGGAACCCTGGTGGTCAGCGGCCACGGGAACAACGCAGCGGACATCAACGTGGGGGGAAGCGGCCTTGTGGTTCTGGATCGTGACGGCTACGCCGCGCATAACGTAAAATTGAACGGCGGCGGAGTGACGGTGCGCCTGGCGGGAGAAAACCAGTTGTCCGGGGAGTTCATTTTCGGCCACCGGGGCGGCGTGGTAGACCAGTACGGGCACAACCTGTCCCTGTCCGCCATCACGCATCTGGATTCCGGAGCCTGCTTCGGCAATTTCCGCGCCAATACTGCCGTGGCGTTTACATTCACCGGCTCCGGAGAACAGAATTACCTGGGGTCTTTTTTGGATGGAGGCTCCCTGAAGAACGGATTGCTGAATGTGGTGTATGCTCCCGGCGCGGGAGAAGGTTCCGTGTGGAACCTGTCCGGAGCCATTCTCAACTCCGGAACCTGGACGGTGCAGGAAGGGGAAGTGAAGGTGGCGGGAGTGCACACCCTGCACGCGGGCGGTTATGTGGATGAGAACGACTGGCAGACGGCCAGCTTTGCCACCGGAATGGTGAATGTGGAGAGCGGAGCGCGATTCACGGCGGGGGGCCATGCGGAGGTGGCTTCTTCCATCCGCGTGGCGGACGGCGGGACGTACGGCATCCTCTCCGGAGGCAGTCACAGCGGGAATGTGGTTTTATCCGGCTCCGGAGCCGTCATGAGGGCGGAGGTGGATTCCGGTTCCGCAACGGAATCCGGCGTGATTTCAGGCGTCGGCTCCCTCGTGAAAACCGGGGAGGGAACGCTGGTGCTGACCGGGGCCAATTCCTATTCCGGAGGAACCGTCATTGATGCGGGGACGCTCGCCGTGGGGGATGGGGAAAAGGGCGGTTCTCTGGGGGCCGGGCCGATAGTCAACAATGGAATTCTTGCGTTCAACCTTCCCGGTTCATCTCTCCTCAATTTGGAGATATCCGGTACGGGGGCTCTCGTGAAAAACGGTTCCGGCATGCTCACCATGCAGAAATACCAGACTTACACGGGAGGAACTACGGTTAATGAAGGAACGCTGATGCTTGTTTCAGGAGGGGAGAAAGGCATCATCCGCGGGGAGTTGGCCATCAACCGGGGCGGAACGGTCTTCCTCCGGGGGATCGACAGTCTCGGCAATTCAGGAAATGAAACCTGCGTCAGCAAGGTGGAAATCAACGGTGGAACCCTGTTCGTGAATGATACGAGGAACCAGGCATTCAGGAAGATGACGGTTACTCTGGCGGGAGGAACGGTGGATGGCGTGGCGAAGGGGAGCATGGACGTCTGGACGGACACCGTTTTTCAGGTGAAGGCGGCGGACAGGGCTTCGGAAGTCAGGACGGTGAATGTGAAGCTGAGGGGAGGCGCCCCCACGGTCTTTGCGGTGGAGCGCGGCACGGCGGAAGCGGATTTGAAGGTATCCTCCAACATCGTCAATAACTCCGGGGCAAAAGGTTCTGTTGCCAAGACGGGAGAGGGGATCATGGTTTTATCCGGAAAGAATACCTATTCCGGAGGAACGTCCGTCAATGGGGGAACGCTGGCAGCGGCCTCCAGCCAGGCTCTCGGGACGGGACTGGCTACGGTCAATTCCGGCGGCTGCCTTCTTCTGGGCGGCCTGGGTACGGATGCCGCCCCAGTCAGCCTGGGGAATAATATTCTGGTGAAGGATGGAGGCATCCTCTCAGGTTCCGCCACCCTGTCCGGCAATGTGACGCTGGAATCCGGAGCTATCTTTGAACTGACGTTTTCCATGGGCGGTTCCGCCGGGAATGAGCTGGCATGCAACAGCCTGATGCTCCAGTCCGGAGTTTTCCAGATTGACGCAGGGGCCATGTTGAAGCTGGCGGGGGTGTCCATCGACTATTCCTCTGATTTCTGGGGGACTTCCCGCATTCTGAACTTCATTGAGGGCGGGGCGGACGCAACGCTGACGGGCAATTTCACACTGGATACGTCCGCGGCGGGGGATTACGCCTCTTACGGGCAGTGGAGCCTCCAGAAGAGTGAGGATTCCAAGGATATGAGCATGGTATGGACGCCGAATGCGGTGCCGGAAGCTTCAATGACAGCGGCGTTAACGGCAACGGCGCCTGTTCCCGTCCCGGAACCTTCCTCCTGCATGCTGTTGATGGCGGCGCTGGGAATGGTGTTCCTGCGCCGTCCCGCTCCGCGGAATGAATAAAAAGGGCCTGTGAATTCAGCGCGCCGCATTCCGGAAGGAGTGCGGCGCGTTGCTGTTCCTCCCGGTTATGGGAAGAAGGCGTAAGGGGTTAAAGAGACAGGATGCGCGCTCTCCGGGCAATTTCTTCCGGAGAAAGGGTGTACAGGCTGTCCAGCAGGGAGACGGCAAAAGACCCCGGAACGGGGCTTTGTTCAAAGGCCATTTCCCCCGCTATGCCCATTAATACGGCGGTGGATACGGCCGCCTGAAGCGGGGAGGGGGAGACGGCGGCGCAGGCGGCGGCCAGCGCCCCCATGGAACAGCCCACGCCCGTGACGCGGGACATCATGGCATGGCCGTTTTCCGTGGCAATGACCTGGCGGCCGTCCGTGGAATAGTCCGTGCGGCCCGTGACGAGGACAGCCGCCCCCGTGTGCAGGGCCAGTTCTCTGGCCGCTTGCAGGGCGTCCGCGCTGGAGCTGGTGCTTTCCGGCCCTTTCGTGACGGCGGAATAGCCGGCCAGGGCCATGATTTCAGAGGCGTTCCCGCGGATGATGCGGGGAGTCTGTTCTTTCAATTGCTCTGCCAGGCGCGTGCGCAGGGAGAGAGCGCCCACGGCCACCGGGTCCAGGACCCAGGGGATGTTCAGCCGGTTGGCTTCCTGCACCGCCGTCTGCATGACGGCGCCTTGTCCGCGCGTGACGGTGCCCAGGTTGACCAGCAGGGCGGCAGTTCCGCCACGGAGCATTTCCACCGTTTCCTCCGCGTCATTAAGCATGGCGGGAACGGCTCCCGCGGCCAGCAGCAGGTTGGCGGTCAGGGGCTGTACCACGGAGTTGGTCAGAGAGAGGACCAGCGGGGCCGTTTCCCTGATCTTTTCCAGATCGGAGGAGACGGCGCTGACAAGATCGGTTGATGAAGGCATGGAGCTGGAAGGAGTGCTTGTTGTTTCCGTATTTCCGGAAGTGCGCCAATCAGGCCAGCGTCCGTGCGGCGGCTTCCGGGTCTTCCACTCCGCAAATGGCGGAGACCACGGCAATTCCCGCGGCGGTTCCCGTGGCGCGCACCTGCCGGGCGCGTTCCGCATCCAGTCCGCCGATGGCTACGACGGGCAGGGGAGACTGTGACGCCAGCGCGGCGAAGCCATCCACGCCCAGTACGGGCGGGGCGTTCAGCTTGGAGATGGTGGGGAATACGGGCCCCATGCCCAGGTAGTCCACCAGGGAGGCGTCCACCGCGCGGAGCTGGTCCGCGTTGGAGACGGAGAGCCCCAGAATCCTGTCCGGGCCGATCATGGCCCGGACGGACGGCACCGGCAGGTCCCGCTGGCCGATGTGGACGCCGTCCGCGTCCAGCGCCAGCGCCAGGTCAACGCGGTTGTTGACGATGAAGGGAACGCCGCGGGACGCCAGGAAGTCCCGGATGGGCAGGGCTTCCCGGTAGCAGGTGCCCGCGTCCGGATTGGTGGAGCGGTATTGCACAATGGTGACGCCGCCGTCCACCGCCCTTTGGACGGTTTCCAGAAGGCTGTGGCGGCATTTGGCCGCTTCATCAGTGACCAGGTAGAGATGGAGGTTGAATTCTTTCATGGTAACGGAATGGGAGGGATCAGTCTGTGAACAGGGGGGTGGAGAGGTAACGGTCCCCCGTGTCCGGCAGCAGGACCACAATGGTCTTGCCCGCGTTTTCCGGGCGTTCCGCCAGCTTCGTGGCGGCCCAGAGCGCCGCTCCGGAGGAAATGCCCGTCAGCACGCCGTCCGTGCGCGCCAGCTCCTTGCCGGTGGCAAAGGCGTCTTCATTCGTGACGGTGATGACTTCATCATACACGGAGGTGTCCAGCGTATCCGGCACGAAGCCCGCGCCGATGCCCTGGATTTTGTGGGGGCCGGCGGTTCCCTGGGTCAGCACGGGGGAAGCGGACGGCTCCACGGCCACGATCCGGATTTCCGGATTGCGGGATTTGAGGTACTTGCCCACGCCCGTGATTGTGCCTCCGGTGCCGATGCCCGCCACGAAGATGTCCACCTTGCCGTCCGTGTCGTTCCAGATTTCCGGTCCGGTGGTGCGGAAATGGACTTCCGGGTTGGCCGGGTTGACAAACTGGCCGGGGATGAAGCTGCCGGGCAGTTCTGCGGCCAGTTCCTCCGCCTTGGCGATGGCGCCTTTCATGCCCAGCGCGCCGTCCGTCAGCACCAGTTCCGCGCCATAGGCCTTCAGCAGGTTGCGGCGTTCCACGCTCATCGTTTCCGGCATGGTCAGGATGATGCGGTACCCGCGGGAGGCGGCTACCGCCGCCAGGCCGATGCCCGTGTTCCCGCTGGTGGGCTCAATGATGACGGAATCCGGCTTCAGGGCTCCGGAAGCTTCCGCGGCGTCAATCATGGCCCGGGCAATGCGGTCTTTCACGCTGCCGGCGGGATTGAAGTATTCCAGCTTGGCCAGAATAGTGGCGTTCAGGCCGTTTTTGCGTTCGTAATTGACCAGTTCAAGCAGCGGAGTGCCGCCGATCAGTTCCGTAATGTTGCCGTAAATTTTCATGACTTTTAAAAATAAGAGCGTTGTTGCCGTTAAAGTGTTAGAGAATGGAGCGGAACCCGTGTTCCAGATCCTCAAGGATGTCGTCAATATGTTCCGTGCCGATGGAAAGCCGCACCGTGGAGGGCGTGATGCCGGCTCCCCTAAGCTCCTCTTCCGTCATCTGGGAGTGGGTGGTGGAGGCCGGATGGATCACCAGGGACTTCACGTCCGCCACGTTCGCGAGCAGGGAAAATAATTCCAGGCTTTCGCAGAACTGGCGAGCTTTTTCCGCGCCGCCCTTGATTTCCACGGTGAAGATGGAGCCGCCGCCGTTCGGGTAGTATTTCCGGTAAAGTTCGTGGTTTGGATGGTCCGGGAGGGAGGGGTGGTTCACTTTCTCCACCTGGGGATGCGCGGCCAGGTAATCCACCACGCGCAGGGCGTTCTGTACATGGCGTTCCACTCGCAGGGAGAGGGTTTCCAGTCCCTGGAGCAGCAGGAAGGAGTTGAACGGGCTGATGGTGGCTCCCGTATCCCGCAGCAGGGTGATGCGGATTTTCGTGATGTAGGCCGCAGGGCCGCAGATGTCCGCCAGCACGGCGCCGTGGCAGTTCGGGTTGGGCTGGGTGATGCCCGGGAATTTATCGTTCTGCGTCCAGTCGAACTTGCCGCCGTCCACAATCACGCCGCCCATGGCCGTACCATGGCCGCCGATGAATTTGGTGGCGGAATGCACCACCACGTCCGCGCCGTGTTCCAGCGGGCGGAACAGGAAGGGGGAGGCGAAGGTGTTGTCCACAAGGAGCGGGATTCCGTGGGCGTGCGCCACTTCCGCCAGAGCCTCAATGTCCGCGACGTTGGAATTCGGGTTGTCTAGGCTCTCCACATACAGGAGCTTGGTGTTTTCCCGGATGGCCCTGGCAAAGTTGTCCGGGTCGCTGCCGTCCACGAAGGTGGTTTCAATGCCGGATTCGGCAAGCGTATGGGCAAACAGGTTGTAGGTGCCTCCGTACACGTTGGCGGCGGAAACGATGTGGTCCCCGGCGCGCGCGATGTTCTGGACGGCGTAAGTGACGGCGGCCGCTCCGGTGGCTACGGCCAGCGCGCCTATGCCCCCTTCCAGGGCGGCGATGCGCTTTTCAAGCACGTCTGCCGTGGGGTTCATCAGGCGGTTGTAGATGTTTCCCGGTTCCGCCAGGGCAAAACGGGCTGCCGCCTGTTCGGAATCCTTGAAGACATAGGAAGCGGTGGCGTAAATAGGCACGGCACGGGCATCCGTGGCCGGGTCCGGATTTTCCTGGCCCACGTGGATTTGGCGCGTTTCAAAACGATAATTCTTATTCATATTTTCTATATTCCTATCGGGAAAGTAGGGAATAGATAGTTAAAGGAAGGGAAGATGTCAAGCGCCGGGTAGGGAAAGTGGGACATGCGGCTGAAACCGGGTGAGTTGAAAAAGCGTTCCGGCCCGCCGGGCGCCGGTTAAATGCCTGCGCCGTAATCGCAGCCTATCTCCTTCTGCTGTTCCATCAGGTCTTCCAGCGTGACGCGGTGAAGGTAATTCTCAATGACCTGCTGGAGCCCCCGCCAGAAGGGCAGTGTGGCGCAGCCTGCCGCACGCGGGCACGGGCTTTCCGGAGCCGCCGTGCAGGAGATGGGGAGAAGGGAGCCTTCCGTCAGTTTCAGGATATCTTCCGTGGTGTATTCCCGCGGATGCCGGGACAGGCGGTAGCCGCCGGACTTGCCCCGGAAGCTCTGGACGAAGCCCGCTTTCAGCAGGATGGCGATAATTTGTTCCAGATACCGCACGGTGATGTCCTGCCTGGCGGAAATCTCCTTCAGGGAGACGTAGCCGTCGTCGCGGTGCCGGGCGAGGTCGATCATCAGGCGCAGTGCGTAACGTCCTCTGGTGGAAACCTTCATCATACGGGCTAACTAAACGATATTTCAGGCTGCGCGTCAATCGGGAATGAAGGCACCGCGCGGAATAAACGGACAGCGTGAACCGCTTCTCCGCCAGGCGCCTCAGCAGCTGTAGTGGCGCGGCACGCGGGGGCCTATTCCGGTGAAGATTTCCCAGGAAATGGTGCCGGCCTTTTCCGCCAGTTCCGTCACGGGAATGTTCGGTCCCATGATTTCCACGGCCATGCCCGGTTCCGGATGGGGAACGCCGCTTACGTCCACCATGATCTGGTCCATCGTCACGCGCCCCAGCAGCGGGCAGGAGACGCCGTCCACCATTACGCGGGCGCCCTTG
This sequence comes from Akkermansia muciniphila, assembly GCF_018709685.1. GTDB lineage: Bacteria > Verrucomicrobiota > Verrucomicrobiia > Verrucomicrobiales > Akkermansiaceae > Akkermansia > Akkermansia muciniphila_E. The sequence continues at coordinate 64,293 of NZ_JABDHQ010000004.1, read as the reverse complement.
TGGGCCAGGGAACGCAGGTAGCCGTCCGCATAGCCTATGCCCACGGTAGCCACCTGGGTGGGATGATCCGTTACAAAGGTGCCTCCGTAGGAAATGCCGTGCCCCTCCGGCAGCGTGCGCGCCACCGTCAGGCGGGAGAACAGGGCCATGGCCGGCTTCAACTGCGCGGCCCATGGGGAGGGAATGGGGGAAAAGCCGTACAGCACCAGGCCGGGACGGCACAGGTTGTTGGAGGGAATCTCATAATCCAGGGAAGCGGCGCTGTTGGCCAGGTGGCAGTACTTCAGGGGCAGTTTTTCCCGGATGCGGGCGGCCATCCGTTCAAAGCGGGCGATCTGCTTCAGCGTCAGCGCCCGGTCCTCATCCGCGCAGGGCAGGTGCGCGCCCAGCCCTTCCATGTACAGGCTGTCCAGCTCCCCCAGGCGGGAGAGCAGTTCCTCAAGCTGGTCCGGCAGGAAGCCGCCGCGGCCCATGCCCGTATCCACGGAAATATGGATGGGGAGCGTCTTTCCGTACAGCCTTGCCAGGGAATTGTAATGCACGGCCTCCTCCATGGTAGAGATGAAGGAGCGCCAGCCGTTCAGCACGATTTCCTCCCGTTCCTCCGGAAAGGAGGGGCCCAGGATGTAGGGCCTGGTACGGCACCCCGCCTGGCTGATGCGCCGCGCCTCCCCCACATTGGCCACTCCAAAGAAGGTGATGCCTTCCGAATCCAGCGCGCGGCAGACCTGTTCCAGCCCGTGGCCGTAGGCCCCGGCCTTTACTACGGGCATGTAAAACTCGCCTTTGGCCGCCTGCTTGACGACGTTCAGGTTATGGCGGATGGCCCCGAGGTCGATTTCGGCCCAGGCGCGGGGGGGGCTGGTAACTGGCATGGTGGAGAAAGGCGGAGAGGTTGGAAAAGGAGAGGGACGGCATGCGGTCCCGGTACGGAGGGATTGTCCGCCTTTGCCCGTGCAATGCCAGACGGATTTTTGTCAGTCTTGCGGCAAAAAGAGGGGATGGCCGCGGAAGGCGTGCGGACATCGTCCGGCATCCGGGTCATTCCGGTTTTTGCGCTACGGCGCCGGGACTGGCAGCGGAAGGCTCCTGCCCTGGAGGGGAAGATGCGTGCGGGGCGTCCCGCAGGGTTTTCAGCAGGGCCGCCATGGTGTCTATGTCCTCGTCCGTCATGGAGGACAGGCCGTCCAGCTTCTTCTTGATGGCTTCAATCTCCTCCTCCCTGTACGGCAGCGGTTCTCCTGCATGGGGATGCAGGAAGAAGGAGGTGATGGTGCTGGTGAGCGTCCCCACAAAGCCGATGCCCGTGAGCATCAGGAACACGGCCAGGAACTTTCCGGGGGTGGTGACCGGGTAGGTGTCCCCGTAGCCCACGGTGGTGGCCGTGACGAAGGACCACCAGATGCCGTTGGGCAGGCTCATTCCCTCCGCCAGGTGGATGCCCACGGCGCCCAGCAGGATGATGACCAGGGCGGCGATGCAGATATACTTGAACCCGTTCGTGTTGAAAAAACGCCTGATGCGCGTGGTGAACCTCATGGCGTAGGAGAACAGGTCCAGATACCTGGCGAGCCGCAGGATTTCCCCAAGCGAGGCGAACCGGAACAGCCGGAACAGGACGTCAAAGGGGATGATGGCCAGCAGGTCCCACACGTGCTCCTTCATGAAGGTCCATTTGTGCGGGCTGAAGGAGAAACGGACGGCGTAGTCCAGAACGAAAATCCAGTAAATCACCCGGTCCGCCGTGACTTCCCATTCGGCGGCCTCGGAAGTCAGGTCAATGGCGGCCAGCGTTACGGCCACCAGGGCCAGCAGGCACATGCCGGACTGGTAGGCCAGTTTCAGGAAGAGGAAATGCCGGGGCGTGCGGTGGAATGCGTTCATGACGGGGGAGGTAAAAGGAAAAGCCGCCCCCGGCAGGGAGCGGCTTTTAAAAGGAGGCCGTTTTTCTGCCGGAGCCTACTTCAGCAGAAGCTGCTCCATCAGGGCCTGGGAGGACTGGGCCAGCACGGCGGGATCATCCAGCATGCCGGCGCGGAGCAGGGCGGTGTTCGCGATCTGGTCCGCCACCATCTGGGCCAGTTCCGGATTTTCCGTCCTCAGGGCGGAGAGTTTTTTCACCAGCGGGTTGGAGGGGTTCAGTTCCAGCTGGGGATGGCTTTCAGGAATTTCCTGCCCCATGGCTTTCATGTACGCCCTCATTTCCGGGCCCATGTCATTGCCGGTCTGGAGGGCCACGGCGGGACCGCTGACCAGGCGCTTGCCCAGCGTCACCTTGGAGAATTTTTCCGGATATAGTTCCTTCATCCATTCTTCCAGGGCGGTGGCCTCTTCCTGGGGAAGGGCGTCCTTCCGTTCTTCCTCCAGTTCCGGAAGTTCCACGTCCGCGCGGTCAATCATCGTGACGGGCTTGCCGTCCACGCTGGACAGGGAATCCAGCACGAACTCGTCCCCGTGGTCCGTGAAAAAGGCCACCTCATATCCGCGGGCCTTGAAGGCTTCCAGATACGGGCTGTTCTCCAGATGGGAGCGGGAGGGTCCGGTGAGCGCGTAAATGGCGGTCTGCCCTTCCTTCATGCGGGTGATGTATTCCTCAAAGGAGGTCGTTTCCCCCGCATCCGTAGCGGTGGACTCAAACCGGAGCAGCTTGCCCAGGGATTCCTTGTTCGGCCAGGAGGTGACCACCCCTTCCTTCAGGTAGCGGGAAAACTGGCCGTAGAATTCCTTGTACGTCTCCTTCTCGTCTTTGGCAAGTTTGTCCAGGTGTTTGATGAAGCGCTTGGTGATGATATCGCTGATCTTGCGCACCAGGGAATTGTCCTGGAGCATTTCACGGGAAATGTTCAGGGGAAGGTCCTCGCTGTCCACCACGCCGTTCAGGAAGCGCAGCCATTCCGGCAGCAGGCCTTCCGGCTTGGCGTCAATCAGCACGCGCTTGCAGTACAGGGAAACGTTGGCGTCCACGCGGCCGAAGCCGAACATCTCCGGATTCCTTCTGGGGATGAAGAGCAGGGCATTCAGCACAATGGGGGCGTCCGCGCTGAAATGCATGTAGGACATGGGCTTTTCATCCGTGTGGGAAATGAACTGGTAGAACTCGTCATATTCCTCCGGCTTTACATCGGACTTGGACTTGGACCAGATGGCCTGGACGGTGTTGATGTGCTCCCCGTTGAAATTGATCGGAAAGCCCACGAAGTTGGAATAACGGCGCAGAAGTTCCTTCACGCGGTATTCCTGGGAGAACTCCTCATATTCATCCTTCAGGTGGATGACGATGCGGGTGCCGCGGTCCAGCGGTTCGTCCAGCGTTTCAATGCTGTAGCCTTCCCTCCCGTTGGAGGTCCAGCGCAGGGAGGGCGCCTCTGGTTCATGGGAATGGGTGAAAACCTCCACCTGGTCCGCCACCATGAAGGAGCTGTAGAACCCCACGCCGAACTGGCCGATCAGGTCCGCGCCGCCTTCCTGCTTCTGCTTGAGGGCCTCCATGAATTTCTTGGTGCCGGAATGGGCGATGGTCCCCAGGTTTTCCACCAGGTCCGCCTCCGTCATGCCGATCCCGGTATCCGCGATGGTGATGGTCTTGTTCTCCTTGTCCGTGGCGATGGTGATTTCCAGGGGCTTGTCCGGCTGGTAGATGTTGGAATCCGTCAGTTGTTTCAAGCGCAGCTTCTCCAAGGCGTCGGAAGCGTTGGAAACGAGTTCCCGGACGAAGATTTCACGGTCGCTGTAAAGGGCGTTGATGACAATGTCCAGCAACTGCCGGACTTCCGCCTGAAATGGATGTGTTTCTGTATTCATGTGGAAAAATGTGTTGCGGGTGCCATTATAGGGACCTCGTCAAGGGGATGGACAGTTTTTAAGCGGTGGCAGGAATACCCCATGTCACAAAAACGGTCTTTTTCCGGCCATGTTCACGCCGGAGGATTTTTCCTTGAAACAATTCTGGAAACTAATCAGTATAGTTTTATAAACATGATCCTTTCACCCTTTTTGAAAAAGGGGGCCCTTTTACTGGCCCTCTGCGGCATGCTGGGCGGCGGCGTGCTTTCCGCCCAGGAAACCGGGCCCGTTCCGATTACGGAAGCGGGCCTGAAGGCGCTGGATTCCAACGTCTTCACCAATGACTTCATGCTGGCGCTGAAGCCCAATGTCACGCGTGACCGCATTGCCAAAATCAAGGATCCCTTCGTGCGCGGGCTCGCGCAGCAGATGGCGGATAAAAAATATGACCGCAAGGCACGCGCCATCACGGCGGAACCGTATGAACCGGTGAAGGACCTGGCGGACCGCCTGCGCACCAGCCAGTACAGCAAGTTTGAAAACCCCACCGGCATCTTTTTTGAGGAAGGGGAGGACGTACTGCTGATAATGGGAGACCCCAAGGGCGAAAAGCTGAACCTGGTCATCCATAACTTCGGGCGCGACGGGGGGCGCAGCTCCTATCCCCTGAAGGAGGGAATCAATATCATCAAGGCGAAGAACAAGGGACTGGGCTACATTGAATACTTCACGCCCAACTACAAAAAGGCACCCAAGGTGCACCTGTCCATTCCGTCCGGCAAGGTGAACGGCGTGTTCGTGGGCAGCGTGAGCAAGAACAGCGACTGGAAGAAGATGCTGGAAAATTCCCCCACGGAAGTCGTGGACATCGTGGGCAGCCGCGTCCATCTGGTGTACCCGGTGGAGGAACTCAAAAAATTCTGCCCGGACAAGGGAGAGGAACTCATCGCCCTGTACGACAAGATTATCGGCATGGAACAGCAGATCATGGGGCTGTACAAGTACAAGATGCTGCCCAAAAACCGGATGTTCGGCCGCGTGATCTGGAACGGCTTCATGCACGCGGACGGCACGGGCGCCGCCTTCCACAACGGCACCATGGGGGAAGTGGGCAACCCGGACAAGATTCCCGGCAGCGCCTGGGGCATTGCCCATGAATTCGGCCATGTGAACCAGGTGCGCCCCGCCATGAAATGGGTGTCCACCGGGGAAGTGACCAACAACATTTACTCCGCCTACGTGAATTACATGCTGAACCCCGGCAGCATGCGCCTGGAGCATGAACGCATCAACGGCGGGGATGGAAACATGATCGGCGGCCGCTTCAACGCCTACCTGAACAACGGCGTCCTGAAGGGGGAGAACTGGCTCATCCAGGCCGGCCCGGACAAGCGTTCCGGCGGGGACAACCGCCCCATGGTGCATGACCACTTTGTCAAGCTGGCTCCGCTGTGGCAGCTTGAGCTGTATTTCAAGGTAGCCGGGAAGGGCAACCCGGACTTTTATCCGGACATTTTCTACAAGGCCATCAAGATGGATACCAAGGGCAAGAAGGATGGAGAGCTTCAGCTCGCTTTCATGAAGAACGCCTGTGACGTCTCCAGGCAGGACCTGACGGACTTCTTCCAGAAAACCGGTATGCTCAAGCCCATTGACCAGGAGCTGGACGACTATACCTGCGCCCGCATGACCATCACGGAATCCGACTGCAAGAACCTGGTTGCCTACGCCAGGAAATACAAGAAGCCGGAAAGCCCCGTCATTTACTACATTTCCGTCAACAGCGTGGAAGCATATAAAAACCGCCTTCCCGTCCGGGGCGCTTACAACCAGGGCATCACGGAAAAGGGCGACCGGCGCATCATCTCCCATGACGTGTGGAAAAACGCCGCCGTCTTTGAAACCTACAAGGACAAGGAAATGGTCCGCATCACCATGGTGGGAACGGATTCCAAGGATAATTCCTCCACCACGGTTCCCTATCCGGAGGGCTCCACGCGGATTGAAGCCGTTTCCTGGGATGGCAAGCGTACGCTGGCATACGGCAAGCGTCCCGCCAAATAACAACTTAAGAGGTTAGCGTGTTCGGGCGCCGCCGTTCTCCGGAACGGCGGCGCTTTTTCATGGGAGGCTTCTCAGGCCGCGCGGCATGCTCCGCTCCGGTGTATTTTTCATGGCCGCGCTGCTTGGGAACAAGGGGTTGATTCATCCGTCTTTCAGGCTTCTTCACCACCGGGTTTCAAGTTGCGCTTTCCGTCCTCCCCCGCCAGGTGGTTTCCCGGCCCTTGTAAAGAATAGTCCCTCCGCTTCCCTGGGTTGGATTCAGCAATGAAGCCCCCAGGGTGGGTTAACCGCAGAGAGGCGCGAATCAACCTTCCGCTCCCGGCCGGGACGGTACGTGGTCAAGACACCGTGTATTCCCGGTTCACCGTAAAATTGTGCACGGCGGCTTGAAGGATGATCTTTTCAGCATGTGCCTCTTTCCGGAAGAATCGGCCCGGCTTATCATTGCCGGAGGGAATCTTTACTGCGTAAAAAACCGCCCCTGCTTTCGGCAGGGGCGGTGAGGGACGAGATTATGGGCGGAAAGAACTGTTATTTGTTGCAGCAGCAGGATTCCCCGGTCCTGGCCCGGCCAAGGCGCGCTTTCAGGATGCGCTTGAAGTCCGTGCCCAGCAGGATGACGCCTCCGGCCATCGTGGCAATGTCCTTGATGACCAGGCGGCCCGCTCCGGACAGGTAGGGGAAGCCGTGGTTGGGGCCTCCCAGGTCAGGCACCCACGTCTCCGGCGTGGTAATCAGGAAGGACAGGGTGCCTGCGGTCATGATGATGAGCAGGCAATCGCCGATGACGCCCACCTTCGGGAAAAAGATGCCCAGCAGTACAAGCGTTCCGATGGTGACGATCAGGGTTCCCAGGCCGTAGGAGAAACCGTAGGTGTTGTTTTCCTTATGCCAGGCAATGTTGGCCGGAACCACAGCCCCCTCCTTGTTCATGTGCTGCTTGTATTCTGGAGCCTCCTTGTTGTAGAAGAAACTCATCATCGGGCTGTTGGCCACAAAGGGAACGATGCCGTCCGCTTCATACTGGAAGGCCTTGAGGCCGCCAATCCAGGCGAAGACGATGAAGACGGCTACCCTCAGGAAATTGATGCCGAAGCGTTGGAGTTTATCGGCATACTGAAGGCATTTTTCAGGGGACGGGCATGTGGTAAACATATCCGCTTGTAATACTGAAAGGATTCACCGTCAAGGGAATTTAGTTTAATTCCTTTTATTCCTATAGGGATATAAAAAGCAAAAAAAGCGTAAGATATTCTTTTTTAGACTGATGGTGTTTTTTCGCTATGAATGAGGGAAAATGGGAAAGAAGGGAGAAAAATGGACTGGCGTCTCCCGTTTTTACTTTCATGACCGGCCCTTGTCCTGAACAGGAAGGGATGCGGAAAGTCTTTGCGGAGACTGGAAGAAAGCTTGCGGGCTCCTTCTCCATGCGCGGTTCATGTCCGCATTCCGTCCAACCGCAACGCGGTTTCCCGGCCCTTGTAAGAAAATCAGGGGCGTTCCCTGCCTGGCGGTTTTATGTCCGCTCTCCCTTCAACGTGACAAGCTGTTTCCCGGAAAAGTGGTTTACTTTTGAACGGGCGCGGGCACGGGACTGTATAACATGGGATGGATAAGGCAGGAATTTCCGGAAGCATGAAGGGAAAGATGCTGCTGTTTGTGGCTTTTTTAATCGTTTGTTTCAACCTGCGCACCGGGTTTGATTCTCCAGATCCGCTGTTGGGGACGATTGAAAAGGACATGGGCCTTTCCCTGGAAAATTCAGGGCTGTTTGCCCTGCTGCCCGTGTTTGTGCTGGGCGTGGCGGCTCCCATTTCCCCGCGCGTGGCGCGCTGGATGACGCCGTGGAAGATCATTTTCTGGTTCCAGCTTCTGGCCGTGGCCGGCATTTTCTGGCGCAGCTGGGACGGCGTGGCCGGCTTGTACGGCGGCATGATTCTGATGGGGCTGGGCATGGGGATTGCCGGAGCGGCCATTCCCGGACTGATCAAGCACCAGTTCCCGGACCACGCCTCCGCCATGATGGGCGTTTACAGCGCCATGATCGGGGTAGGCAGCGCGGTGGCCTCCGGTCTGTCCGTTCCCATCTCCAACATGCTGGGCGGCTGGCGCTTTGGCCTGGGGATTTGGATTATTCCCATCCTGCTGGGCATGCTGGTATGGGGCGCCTACTTTCTCAAGCATCCCGTCGGCGTGCTTCAGCGCGATCCGTCGGCTTCCGGAAACAATCTGCTGCACAGCAGCAAGGCATGGCAGGTCACCATCTTTTATTTAAGCCGCGTGGGAGCCGCCTACTTCTTTTATACCTGGATTCCCATCTTCCTGAGGCAACGCGGCATGAGCTACGTGGACGCCGGCTTCATCCTGTCCGTAGCCATGTTCGCCCAGCTTCCCGCCACGCTCGCCGCGCATGCCCTGGAAAAAGCCACGGGGGGCAGGGGCCTTCTCATCGTGATGGCCATGGCGCTGGCGGCCCTTTCCTGCTGGGGCATCCTGTACCTTCCGCTGGACTGGGCCCTCTGGATGGCCATTTTGTTCGGCCTGGCGACGGGAACCGTGTTCAGCCGCGGGATGGCGCTGATGGTGGAACGCGCCCGGACCCCTTCGGAATCCATCAGGCTTTCCGGCATGGCCCAGGGCATTGGCTTTACCATGGGCGCCGCTCTGAGCCTGCTGTTCACCTCCTTCCTGCACCCGGGCGGCTCTTTCCTGACCTTCGGTCTGGTATACACCTTTTTCTGCGTGCTCGGCATGATTTCCGGCCGCATGTCCGCCCAGCCGGGATATGTGTGACCTGGGGGGAAGATGATAATGATTAAGGTTTAGCGGTTAATTGTAGAGGCGGTTTCTGTTTAAGAAACTTTTCCGCCTGTTTTATTTGCTTTTACAGAAAGTCCGCATCGCCCGAAGGGCTTGACGCTGGCGGGGGGGACGGGTAAGCTCTTGCCCGTCAAATTTTATGAAGGAAGAGATTGTACGCATTCAACGGGACGCTCTGGCGCGCATTGCCCAGGTGTCTGACAGGCGCGGCGTGGAAGACGCGCGCGTAGCCATCCTTGGCAAAAAAGGGGAACTGACCATGGCCCAGACGGGCATGAAGGATGTTCCCAGGGAGGAAAAGCCCGCCGTCGGCCAGTTGCTCAACGAGGCCCGCAAGGCCATCACCGAGGCCCTGGACGCCAAGCTGGAGGAAGTGCAGGCCCAGGCGGACAAGGCCGCCGTGGCCGGCGTTGACCTGACGCTTCCGGCCCGCTCCCTGCCGCAGGGCGGCCTGCATCCCCTCACGATCGTGCGGGATGAAGCCATCCGCATTCTGCGCCACATGGGGTTTGCCCTGGCGGACGGCCCGGAGATTGAGGACGAGTTCCACTGCTTTGACGCGCTGAATACGCCGGAGGACCATCCGGCCCGCAATGAGAAGGATACGTTTTACTTTGATTCCGGCAAGCTGCTGCGCACGCACACCTCCACCGTGCAGATCCGCTCCATGGAGAAGCAGACGCCCCCCGTCCGCGTGATTTCCCCCGGTTCCGCCTACCGCCGGGACGAGATTGACGCCACGCACCTTTCCGCCTTCAACCAGCTGGAAGGCCTGTATGTGGATACGGACGTTTCCGTGGGCGACCTGAAAGGGACGCTGGAGTACTTCCTGCGCGCCCTCTTCGGCTCTGACACGGAGGTGCGCTTCCGCCCCCATTTCTTCCCGTTCACGGAACCCAGCTTTGAAATTGACGTGAAGCTGAAGGTGGACGGTCAGGAACCGCGCTGGGTGGAGATTGCCGGATGCGGCATGGTGGACCCGAATGTCTTTGAAGCCGTGGACCGCGAGCTGGGGCTGGAACCCGGCGTGCAGGCCCGCTACACGGGGCTGACCGGCTTTGCCTTCGGCATCGGCCTGGACCGCCTGGCCATGATCCGCTGGGGCATCCGGGACATCCGGGCCCTGATTGAGAACGACGTGCGCTTCCTTGCCCAATTCCAATAATTCTTACTTTACCCAGATATGAAAATTTCCCTTAACTGGCTTTCCCAGTATATTGACCTGGCCGGCCTGAGCGTGGATGAAATGTCGGACATGCTGACCTTTGCCGGCATTGAAGTGGAAGACATCCGCCAGCAGGGCGTGGACTCCCCGTACGTGGTGGTGGCCCGCGTGGCCTCCGCGGAACAGCACCCCCAGGCGGACCGCCTGAAGGTCTGCCAGGTGGACGTGGGAGACGGTGCGCTGCACCAGATCGTATGCGGCGCGCAGAACTACAAGGTGGGGGACAAGGTGCCCTGCGCCCTGCCGGGAGCGGTGCTGCCCGGCAACTTTGAAATCAAGGTGGGCAAGCTGCGCGGCGTGGAGTCCCGCGGCATGCTCTGTTCCGCCTCCGAGCTGGGGCTGCCCGACAAGGAGCACGGTCTCTGGATTCTTCCGCAGGAACTGGAAATCGGCACGCCCATCTCCCAGGTCGTGAAGGCGGATACCATGGTGGAAGTGGAAGTGACGCCCAACCGTCCGGACCTGCTCTCCCACAACGGCATGGCGTATGAACTGGCCGCCATCTCCGGACGGGAGTACAGGCCCGTTTCCATTGATGACGCCGGGGTGGAGCTGGAACCTGCCGGAGACTTCGTGCGCCTGGACCAGCCGGACCTGAACCCGTACTACACCGCCGTGAAAATCAGCGGCGTGAAGGTGCAGGAAAGCCCGGAATGGCTGAAGGAACGACTGGTAGCCATTGGCCTGCGCCCCATTAACAACATTGTGGACGTCACCAACTTCGTCCTGCATGAACTGGGCACGCCCCTCCACGCGTTTGACGCGGCAAAGGTGCAGGGCGGCATCGTCACCCGCACCGCCTATGAGGGGGAAGCCTTCAAGGCCCTGGACGGCCAGGAATACACGCTCAACTGCACGGACCTGGTCGTCGCGGACCAGTCCGGCAAGGAGCTCGCCATCGGCGGCGTGATGGGCGGGGAGGAAAGCGGCGTGACGGACGCCACTACGGACATTATTCTGGAATCCGCCTGGTTCAAGCCCTCCTCCGTGCGCGCCACGTCCCGCAGGCTGGCCCTGTCTTCCGACTCTTCCTACCGCTTTGAACGCGGCACATCCGCCTGGAATGTTCTGCGTGGTTCCGTGCGCGCCGTGGAGCTGATCCTCCAGCTGGCGGGCGGCACGGCCTCCAAAACGTATGTGGCTGGGGCTCCCGTGCCCAATCCGGCGCATGCCTGCATGCCTTCCTGCGGGGAGCCGGACGGCCCCGTTTCCGCGTTCGCTTCCCTGAAGCAGGGGAAGGGCGCCGCGGTGGTCAATGAACTGGGCTTCGTGAACCTCCCCTGGAAGGCCCTGGACCAGATGTCCGGCGGTTCCATTTCCCATGAGGAAGGCGCGCGCATCCTGACGGCGCTGGGCCTGGTGCAGGTTCCGGATTCCCCGGAATGCTGGCTGATCCCCCCCCACCGCCTGGACCTCACGCGCCCTTGCGACCTGCTGGAGGAAATCGTCCGCGTCTTCGGCCTGGACGGCATTCCGTCCCGCTTTTCCGGCCCATTCGTCACGGAATCCCCGGTGGACGTGGCCTATAACTTCCAGATGGAACTGCGCCGCAAGCTGGCGGCCCTGGGATTCTATGAAACCCAGACCATCAAGCTCATCGCCTCCGAGTCCGCAGACGCCGCCATCGCCCAGGTGAAGGACGCGCTGCCCCTGCGCCCCCTTCAGGAAGGCGACCTCATCCGCGTGTCCCTGCCGCTCAGCGAGGACCACTCCGTGCTGCGTCCCGCGCACACTCCCGGCCTGATTGCCGCCGCCGTGCGCAACAGCAACCAGGGAGTCTCCGGCCTGCGCTTCTTTGAACTTGGCCGTGTCTTCCGCAATACGGGCGGCGGCAAGGGCAGGGACATTGAAACGGATACGCTGGGCATCCTGCTTTCCGGGGACCGCACGGCGCGCTCCTGGGCGGACCCCAGGCCGGAACAGGCATCCTTTGAAGACCTGCTGGCCGTGATGGAAGCGCTGGCTCCGGGCCACCGCTTTACGCTGACGCCCGCCAAACCGCGTGAACAGGCCGCCCTGGGGGCGGACGTGCAGCTGGACGGGAAGGCCTGCGGCTACTTCGGCCGCCTGTCCCTGGCGCGCTGCCGGGAGCTGGGCCTGGACCAGCCCGTTTACGTGGCGGAACTGGACCTGCGCAAAATGCAGGAAGTCCTCACCGCTCCCGTGAAGGCTGCGGAACTGCCCCAGTTCCCCGGCTCCTCCCGTGACGCGGCCATGGAACTGCCCCTTTCCACGCCCAATGCGGACATCGTGAAGGCCATTGAAGCCGCCCGGGAAAAACTGCTCGCCAGCTACTCCTGCTTTGACGTGTTTACGGACCCCTCCGGTGAAAAGCTCCCGGCGGACCGCAAATCCATCGCCTACACCTTCCTGTACAGGGACCCGGCCAAGACCCTCACGGCCGTGGAGGTGGACGCCGCGCACCAGCGCGTGCTGAAAGCCCTGACGGACAAGGTAAAGGGCCTTTCCTTCAGATAATTCCCCGTCAACGGGCCGCGCGTTTCACCAAACCGGAGCGCGCGGCCTCTTTTTAATCTCCCATGCACCTGCCTTCCCTGCGCCATGCGGGCCTGATAACCGCCCGGGTCCTGATGTTTGCGGCATGGTTCGGCCTCTCCCTCTGGGCGGCCGGGGTGGTGTTTTACAATGTATGGGGCGGCGCCGTGCTGGTGTGGCTTTACGCGGCAGCCATGGCCTGCGCCTTCGTTTTCCGCGGGAAGCGGCCCGTATTCTGGCGCGCCTCCTGGGGCGTGCTCGCCCTGCTTCTGGTTTATTACCTGTGCATTCCCGCGACGAACGGCAAGGAATGGCAGCCTTCCTGGAGCCGCTTGCCCGTCGTGGAAATTGACGGGAATGAAATCGTGGTGAAGGACGTGCGCAGCTTTGTTTACCGGACGGAGCGGGACTTTGACGTCCGCTACGTCACGCGCCGTTTTGACCTGGACAGGCTGGCCACGCTGGACTTTGCCGTAAGCCACTGGGACGGGATGGAATCTGTGGCCCATACCATGCTTTCCTTTGGCTTTGAGGATGGAAAGCATCTGGCGCTCTCCGTGGAAACGCGCCTGCCGGAAGGGGTGGAGCAGGGGACCATTCCGGGCCTCTACAAGCAATTCAATGTGATTTACATCCTGGCGGACGAGGAAGACCTCTTCGGCCTGCGCACCACCTACCGGAAGGAGGACATGTACCTGTACCGCATCAACATCGGCAGGGAGAACCTGAAAAAAGCCTTCCTGGGTTTTGCGGAGAAAATCAACAGCCTCCACGAACGCCCGCGCTATTACAACACCGTTACTGCCAACTGCACGACGGAGCTGGTGGATACCTTCAAGGATTATCTGGGCGTGCGCCGCTGGCAGTGGACGCCCCTCTTTAACGGCATGTGTGACCAGGACGCCTATGACCGGGGCGAGCTGCTTCATCTGCCCGGAGAAAATTTCCGGGAATTGAAAAAGCGCTCTTTCCTGGGACATGGCGGGAACGGGACGGACTGGGCAGCCCTCCGCCGCCGGTGGGAGGAGGGCTGGCGCACGGACGCGTCCGCCCCGGTTAAAGAGTAGCGAACTGGAAGTGCATCCAGTCGTAATCCCGTGTGCGTCCCAGGGACACGGCCCCCTCCGCCTCCACGAACTGCCAGAAGGCCGCATACTCCGGTCCGGACAGCACCGCCTTTGGTGCCGGGATGTTCAGGCCGTTCCTGTCCGGGTCCATGTCCACGGCGATGCCCCAGGCATGCATGGACGTGGCCTTTCCGCCGATGATGGAGCGGTTGTTGAAGCAGCCTCCGTACAGGTCCAGGCCCAGTTCCCTGATCTTCTCCATGCCGTAATGGTCCAGGGTGGCCTGGAAAATGCGGGTGAGCGGTTCCGCCACCAGCTTGTGGCAGCGCATGGTGGAAACGGTGGTGTCCGTATCCCACGCCAGTCTCATGATGTAGGGCAGCCTGACGCTGGTCAGGTTGCTTTCATCTCCCGCCCGTCCGAAGATGGATTTCCCGGAACGCACTTCCTCCTGGCTGGGCCAGGAATGCTCCGGCTGGCGGATCTCCAGTTTTTCCATCAGTGCCCGGGCTGTCCGGGGTCCGGGGATGCCGTCCGCATCCAGCCCCAGATGCTGCTGAATCAGTTTCCAGTGTTCTTTCATAGGGTTTCACGCTAGGGGCTTCCGCCGGGAAGTTCCACATTTTTCCTTCCAGTGGCATACCTGCCTTTCCGGAGGGCGCAAAAAGACGCGGGCATTCCTTTTATGTTGCGGAAAGGGCTCATTCTGCTACACTTTCACTCATCTTTTATTTTATGAATTCAGAACCATCCAACGTTGTCAAATTTTACAATGGGGAGCAGATTCCCCTGGAACTGCACAAAGTCCGCGTGGTGCAGAAACTGCACCTCGTTCCCGTGGAACGCCGTCTGGAAGCCGCGCAGGAAGCCGGGTTCAACACCTTCCAGTTGAGCACGAATGACGTTTATCTGGACATGCTGACGGATTCCGGCGTCAACGCCATGAGCGACAACCAGATTGCCGCCATGTTCCGGGCGGATGACGCCTATGCCGGTTCCCAGAGCTTTGACCGTTTGAAGCAGGCCGTGCAGGACGTCTTCGGCAAGGAATACCTGCTTCCCGCCCACCAGGGCCGCGCCTGTGAAAACATCATCGCCCGCACTTTTGTGAAGCCCGGGGACGTGGTGCCCATGAACTACCATTTCACCACCACGCACGCCCACATTGACCTGAATGGCGGCAAGATTGAGGAACTGGTGGCGGATGAAGCCATCAACCCGGTCAGCACCAACCCGTTCAAGGGCAACCTGGACCCGGCCAAACTGCGGGACTGCATCGCGCGGCACGGCGCGGACAAGATCCCCTTCGTCCGCATGGAGGCCTCCACCAACCTCATCGGCGGCCAGCCCTTCTCCATTGCCAACATGCGGGAAATCCGCGGCATTTGCGACGAATTCGGCATCATGCTGGTTCTGGACGCCTCCCTGATCGGCGAAAACGCGTACTTCATCAAGATGCGTGAAGACGAGTTCAAGGACTCCACCTGCGCGGACATCCTGAAAACCATGTGCGGCCTGGCGGACCTGGTGTACTTCTCCGCCCGCAAGGTCTCCTCCTCCCGCGGCGGCGGCATCTGCACGAATGACCGGGCCATCGCCAAGAAGATGGAGCACCTCGTGCCCCTGTTTGAAGGCTTCCTGACCTATGGCGGCATTTCCGTGCGCGAAATTGAAGCCATGGCCGTGGGCCTGTATGAAACCACGGACCTGACCGTCATTTCCCAAAGCCCCTCCTTCATTGAATACTTCATCGGCCAGATGGTGGACATGGGCATTCCCTGCGTGACGCCCGCCGGCGGCCTGGGCGCCCACATTGACGCCGGGCGCTTCCTGCCCCACATTCCGCAGGAGGACTATCCCGCCGGGGCCCTGGCGGCGGCCTTCTTCATCGCCTCCGGCGTGCGCGGCATGGAACGCGGCACGCTCTCCAGCGTCCGGGATGAAAACGGCAACGACATTCTGGCGGATGTGGAATTGCTCCGCCTGGCCTTCCCGCGCCGCGTCTTCACGCTCTCCCAGGTCAAATACGTGGCGGACCGCATGAAGTGGCTCTACGACAACCGCGACTTGATCGGCGGCCTGGAATTCGTGGAGGAACCGCCCGTCCTGCGCTTCTTCATGGGCAAGCTCCGCGCCAAGAGCGACTGGCCTGAAAAACTGGCAGCCAAGTACCGCCAGGACTTCGGGGAAAGCCTGTAAAGCGCGGATTCCCGTGCACAACCGCATGTTCAAGGGCTGGGCCGTTCCGGTTCAGCCCTTGTTGCGCTGGCGCCTTGCGGGACTCTGCGGGCCGTTAACCGCAAGGGTGAGGCGCTCCTTTTAATCCCGGCTAGGATGGGACGGATGGCGATAATCTCATGTACAGCACAGGGTATGGCCTGCCTTGTTCATCAGTCTCCGTTCTTTTGTAAACCTGAAAGCCCATGTGCTCGTAAAACCCTTTTGCCTGGGGATTCTGTTCATTTACCACCAATTCGTTAATGGAATATTCCTTCATGCCGTATTCAATTAACTTTTTTCCCAGGCCGCGTCCGCGCTCTTCAGGCGCGATGAACAGCATTTCAAGTTTTTGTTCATCAATGCCCATGAAGGCCTGCGGAATGCCGTTCCCATTCTCTGCGATAATCAAATGGGGAATATCCGTCAATGCCCGGGGAACATATTCCTGAATATGGCTTATCTCCTCATCTGACAGGAACGTATGGGTTTCCGTCACGGAGCTTTTCCAGACCTTCACCAGCTGTTCCACCAGTATGGGGGTTCTGTCTTCAATCTTAATGATGTTCATGTTCTCTCCCGCCTGCGGCATGAATCATTGGAGCAGGGGCCTGCTGAAATGTCAAAGGCTCATCCTGTTTTACTACTGCCCTTTGCCGGAGGAAGCAGCGGGCTGCTCCTGGCCGCGGATGAACTCAAGCATGGCGCGGATGTCCTCCGCGGCCATGGTCATCTTTGACTTTTCAATCAGGATATTGCGGCCCGTCATGATGTAGGAGGGAAAGATGCGGAGTCCCATGGCATGGAAGGGAGTCCTGCGGAGCTTATAGGTGGAGCCGGAGGGAATGGCGTTTTTCCCGGTCCTTCCGCGGGCGATCATGTTGAATGCCTTTTTGGCGACGTCACCCATCAGCATGACGGCGCGGAGATTCGGGAAAAGGGACAATTCCCGTTCCAGCACCGGGAGGCTCTCTTCTATCATGGCCTGCGGAACCGTGGTTTCCCTTTTGGGCGTCTTGACGGCGTTGGTGATGTAAATGCCGGCATCCGTCACGTCATGGATGGAAGAGGCCGGAAACCCGGCCTGGCGGAACAGGGGCAGGGCGGTGGACAGGTACAGCGGCGCGGGCGCGCTCCCGTAAAAGTCATTCTCCGGGCATTCCGGAACCACCTCATTGATCATCACGGTCCGGATGGCCGCCGGGTCCACGCGCAGGGGCGGCAACTGCATCCCCGGCGCGGCCATGGCCTTCAGTTCTTCCGTCAGGTCAATCATGGGCGGGAGCCGGGATCAGAAGTTGATCAGGCCCTGCTTCCAGCATATCCACGCGGCTGCCGCCGCAATGAGAAGGATGATGAAGAAGGCGGTTCCGGCGGAGGACTTTTTCCTGGCCTTGGGCAGCGCCTTCCGCGCTACTCCCCCGGCCTGCAGGGTGCCCGCGGCCGCCATGGCGTTGATGTAGTCGTTCCAGGCTTTGGCGGAATGGAAGCGGTTGCGTTCATCCGGAGACAGGGCCTTGTCAATTCCGGAAAGGAAGTTCATGGGATACGTCTGCCGGAGGGCGGCGTAACTGGTCACCTTCGGGTTGCGGTCCACCACGGAACGCTGGTCCGCGGGCTGGGGAACCTGGCCGGTGAGCAGTTCGTAGAACGTGGCTCCCAGCTCATACATGTCGCACCAGGAGCCGATTTCACTGCGGCGGCCCGGATAGAATTCCGGCGGAGTGTAGCCGGGAGTGATCTGGACAAGGCCCTGGTGCTGGAGGGTCTTGGTGCGCACGGCGCCGAAGTCGATCAGCTTGGGCGTGCCGTCCGGCTGGATGAAGATGTTGCCCGGCTTGATGTCGCAATGGTACACCCCCATGGCATGAAGGTAATGCAGGATGTCCAGCAGGCGGAACAGCAGGTCCGTGGCCCGGGCCGGCTCCATGCTCTGCCCGGTGGCGTGCATGGTGGTCATCAGGTCAAACAGGGTCTGCCCCTGGATGTTTTCCATGACGTAGTAGCAGGTGCCGTTGGCGTCAAACATGTCAAACACCTGCACCACGCCGGGGTGGCTGAGCTGGGCCAGCACGGATGCCTCCTGCCGGGAGTTGGAAATGCTCTGGGCGAAGTTGACGGCGGTCTGCTCGTCCCGCGGGTGGACGAACCCGGTTTCCATGTCCCGGTAGGCATAGGCGTCAGGCATGCATTCCTTGATGACGACGTACCGGGAATTGGGATTGTCCAGAGCCAGGTAAGTGATGCCGAAGCCTCCGGCGTTCAGGACGTTTAATATTGTATACTTGTCTTGCAGAACGGTATTGTTCGCAAGCGGGTAAACCAGGGTTTCTTGTTCCATGTCAGGGTTGGGGGCAGGTTGGGGCCGGGGGAATCTTTAATTCAATACGCAGGTTCTGTCAAGAATCTGTCCATTGGCGGTCAATAACAGGAAACCCGGAATTCGTATTCCTCCACGCTGCCGCGCTCCAGGCAGGCGGCCAGCCAGTCAAACAGGGCGCCGAATTCCCCGCCCAGGGTTTCCCCGGTATCCGCTTCCAGCGCCTTCACCCGGCCGGAAGCCAGGCGCACGGGCGTGAGCTCCGCCAGCAGGGCGGCGCATTCCTCGTCCCCGGCCTTGAAAATCTCCTCCGCTCCCGGCAGTTCGCACAGCCGTTCATCCGCAATTTCCAGGCAGAGGACTCCTACGCCGAATTCCGCGGCCAGGCCGCGCAGGGCGGCGCATTCGGAATCATCCGGGAGTTCCCCCACGATGACGAGCTCCCCGCACTGCGCCCAGCGGGACGTGGCCAGGGTCCGGAAAAATTCCCGCCTGCCGTCTTCACCGCCCGGCATGCGGGCCACGCAGACGCCGCGGATGCCCATCATGGGCGCGCCGATCATGCGGCGGCGCTGCAGCGCGCTTTGGTCAAACACCAGCGCGTTTCCCTCCCATTCCCCTTCCGGCCATTCCACCACGGCCAGGTCCGGCTTTACCCAGGAGGCTCCCGTTTCACTGGTGCTGAATACGAAGACGCCGCGGCCCGTGGTGTCATACTGGCGTACCGCCAGGGCCAGCGCCTTGGCGCGGCAGTTCAGGGCGTCCGGTTCGTTTTCCCCCAGGAACAGCGGCAGCAGCCCCCTGGCCGCCGGCTTGCCCTCCCGGTCCCGCACGCGCTTGTAATAACCCTGGCCGCGCTCCACCTTGGCGATTTCAGAGTCCGGCTCGGACGCCATGAAGGAGAAATGGTAGCGCAGGGAGGCGTCTGAATATTCCTCCCCCAGCCTCAGGCGCACCAGGCGGATGAGTTTGGTTCCCTTGATGGCCTGGGCCGGATCGGAAGGCAAAAGTTCCGGGAGCAATTCTTCCAGTTGGGATCTTAAACTCATACGCGCCACATGAGAACACGGGAGGGGGGCTTCTTCAAGGCGGAAGGAGTTCAGCACATGAAATAAAAAGCTCTTTTATTTGTTCCGGAATACGGCAAGATGGTCCGCATGGCATGGATTACCTCCGGTTATATACCTTCGCCCAGGCGCATGGCCGTAATCGCCGGTACCACCTTCACGCAGCTGGTGCGCATGAAGGTGTTTCTTTTTCTGGGCCTCTTTGCCGTGGCGCTGCTGGCCCTGAGTTCCTTCCGCCTGAGCGCGGTGCTGGGGCCGGAGACCGGGGGCATCAATGAACTGGTGCTGCTGAAGAACTCCGCTTACGGCGCCATGCGGGTGTTCGGCCTGTTTTTCTGCGTGGCGGCCACGGCCCTGATTATCCCGAAGGATGCGGAGGACCGCATCCTGTACACCATCCTGTGCAAGCCCGTGCCGCGTATCGACTACCTGATGGGGAAGGTGCTGGGAGTGCTGGCCCTCACCCTGATCGCCGTGCTGCTGATGGACGCCGTGATGACGCTGGTGCTCTGGCTGCGGACGGATACGGTGGTGGCGGAGCAGATCGCCTCCCTGAAAGGGCGTTATACCGTGGAGGAAATGCAGCCGTACCTGGACCGGATACGCCTCCAGGGAGCTACCTGGAACGTGCAGACGGGGCTGGGGGTGATGATGTGCGAGTTCGTGGTGCTTTCCTCCCTGACCTTGCTGATGTCCTGCATTACCAACGGAACCATCATCAGCGCGCTGCTGACGTTCATGGTTTATCTGGCCGGGCTGTTCCAGACGCAGGCGCTTTCCCTGTGGGTGGGCTCCGGAACCGGGGGCTTCTCCTGGTGGGAGCTGGCGGGCAGCCGGCTCTTCTCCCTGGTTTTCCCGAACTTCCAGATTTATTCCGTAACGGATTCCGCCCTGAACGGGCAGATGATCCCCCTTTCCCTGTTCGGCACGCTGGCGCTGATGACGCTGGGGTATTTTGTCTTTCACATGACGCTGGCCGCGTGGCTGTTCAGGAAAAAGGAATTTTAGTATGGAAGACATCATCAATGCACGTTGCGGCTGGGCCGGAACAGACCCGCTATATATAAAATACCATGATGAAGAATGGGGGAAACCTGTTACGGATGACAAGACCCTGTTTGAGTTTCTGGTACTTGAAAGCGCCCAGGCGGGGTTAGCCTGGATTACCATCCTCCGGAAACGCGAAGGATACCGCGAAGCCTTTCACGGCTTTGATGTGGAGAAAGTAGCGCAGATGACGCCAGAAGACGTCGACCGGTTGATGCAATTTGACGGAATCGTCAGAAACCGGCTGAAAATCAATAGCACCATTAATAATGCCAAACTGTTTATGGCTATCCAGAAAGAGTTCGGCAGTTTCTACGAGTATGCCTTGTCATTCTTCCCCGGCCGGAAGCCTGTTGTTAACAATTTCAAGACCCTGGGCCAAATCCCCGCCACATCTCCCGAGTCGGATGCCATGAGCAGGGACATGAAAAAACGGGGTTTCAAATTCTTCGGTTCAACGATGTGCTACGCTTTTTTCCAGGCGGCGGGCTTTGTGAATGACCATATGGAAGGCTGTTTTTGCAGAGAGAATTAATCATCACTACCTTTCATTTTCACGATCGTAACTAGTATTTTTATTTTCTATAAATCTCTTGTGTTTTTGACCTCAAAAAATCTTCAATTATGAAAACAGGTATCATTGGACTGGGAAAAATGGGCGGAGCCCTGCTGAGGGGCATGCTGAAAGCCGGAGCGGTGGTTCCGGAGGAAGTCTGGGTGTACGACCACCACCATGAAAACGTACAGGCCCTTCAGGAAGAATACCCCGGCGTGCATGAAGCGCCCACGGAGGCAGCCGCGGCGGATGCGGTGGAAGTTCTTGTTCTGGCCGTGAAACCGCATGGAATTCTGCCTCTTGTCTCCTCCCTCTCCGAGCGCGGCGCAGAGCTGCCGCTCCTGATCTCCATAGCCGCCGCCGTTTCCCTGGATGACATGGAAGCCTGCGCCAGCGATGGAACGCGCATTGTACGCGCCATGCCCAATACCCCGTGCATGGTGCTGGCCGGCGTCATTGCCTACAGTACGGGAGCCGGCGTGACGGATGAAGATGAGGAAGCCGCCCGGCGGCTGCTTTCCGGCTGCGGCTCCGTTTACAAGGTGCAGGAATCCCAGATGAACGCCGTTTCCGCCATTTCCGGCTGCGGCCCCGCCTACATGTTCACGGCGCTGGATGCCCTTTCAGACGCGGGCGTAGCCATGGGGCTGCCCCGGAAAACCGCCCTGGAACTGGCCGTGGGAACCATGCTGGGTTCCGCCCGCATGCTGGAGCAGACGGGGAAGCATCCCATGGCGCTGCGGGATGAGGTCACCTCACCCGGAGGCACCACCATCGCCGCCCTGAACGCGCTGGATGAATGCGGCTTCCGCAATGCCTGGATACAGGCTGTGAAAAGCGCCGTGCGTCGGGCGGAGGAGATGGAGGAGCACTGACGTGCCCCTGTGGGCGGTTTTCCCTGGAAGGAAGGGAAAACCTGCCTCTATTTGCTCCGGAACGGCGTTTCCCTCTGCTTCCGGAGTTCCGGGTTTTGCAGGTTGAACTGGACCTTTCTGATGGATTGCAGAGGTATCCTCACCTTTCCGATTGCGGCGGCATGCCCCTCCATAAAGCCGTCCTTGAGGGTCTCCAGATTCAGGGAAAGGATGCTCTGGTCCGTCAGGAAAACGCGGGTATCCGATGCCTCTTCCGGCAGCTTCTTCTCCTCCTGGTTTTTCTGGTCCAGGGCACGCACCTTGACGGTGGGTAGGGTAACGTCATAGTGGTCCGACTTAATGCGGATGGTGCCGTTTTCCTGGAGGGAGATGGCGCCTCTGAGCACGTCCCCGTTCACCAGCAGGGCCTTGTCCCTGGGGGCGTCCCCGTCATATTTGGAAATGATGTCCTGTTCGTCCGCCAGGTGGGGGAGGGCGCCGTTCCAGTCAAACACGTTCAGGTTGAACATGGCCATGTTCAAGCCGTCATACCCGCTCACCACAAACGTGTTGCCCGGTTTGAATTCATGTTTTTTGGAGGCCTCCTTCTCTTCTTCCTCGTCCCCGTTTTCATTCTCAAAGATATTGTCCATCTCCTTGACCTCTTCCCACCGGGCCACCTGCTCGCCGTTGATGTACAGGTAGTAATTTCCCTTTTCCGGATCCGCGTAAAAATGAACGTCGGAACGTTTGATGGTCTTGTCCGCATACCAGTTCCGCGCCGTATCCCGCTTGACCCTGCCGAGCGTCCGGTACTGGCCGGAGCTGTTCTTGGCAAGTTCCGCCTTTTCCAAGGAGAGGGCCAGGTCAATGCTGCTTCCGGAATCAGTGTCCTGCCAGAGGGAGAGAGCGATTCGGAACGTATTGGTATGGTAAAGGGAAAACTGCACATGAAGCCGGGACGGCGTGGGGAAGGTGGTTTGCAGGTCCGTATTGTTGGAGCCCCGCATGATCCAGTAGCCGTTGCGGCATTCCGGCAGCATGTTGTTGGAGGAGGACTTCCAGCCCTGAAGGGATTCCGTGGCGTTGCGGATGTAGGCTTTCTGGGAATCGAATCCGATGTGCTGCACGTACTTCCTGTTGACGGGAATCAGGCCTCCCCACGCGGTTTGCAGTTGAAGGCTTTCCGTATCCAGCGCCTTCAGGGTGCCGTAAAATTCATCCCCGTTGGCAAGGCGGATGACGGAAAACTGCGCCGGAATGTCCAGCGGGCGGGAAGAAACCAGCTCGTCCAGTTCCTCCACCTTTACGTCCACGGGTTTGGAAAGGATGCTGGACCGGACTTTCAGGTACGGACTGTCCAGCGTGTCCAGGCTGCCCGGCAGTTTTTCCCCGGATTTAAGCGTAATGACCCCTTCCGCCCGTACGCCGGGCAGGTGGGCGGCAGCCAGCAGGGCGCATGCGCCCAGGAAAAGCGTTGTTGCTTGTTTCATATGGTGGAGGGCATCAGGGGGTGGAACGGGTGGGTTGTGCGGAATTCAGGAATTCCACGCGGGTGATATTTTTCAGAGGCAGTGAAATCTGGCCGAGCTGGGAATGCCTCAGGATGATTTTTCCGGAGTCCATGCTCAGGATGTCGCCATGCAGGCGGGAGCCGTCCTTCATCAGGATGCTGTGGCCCGCGGGAGTGCGGGAGTCATCCTTCTTTTTGGGTTCCGCAAAAAAGACCGTATCCAGATACCTGGCCGGGATGGAGAGCTCCCGGGGGATGTCCGGATACTCCTTGTCCGTGGAAAGCGTCAGTACCTTGTTCCTGCTGTTGTAGCTGCTGACGGAGCCGGGAATGGCGTCCTCCTCCCTGGTCAGGACAAGGTCCGTATCCATGTTCCCGTTCTTGGTGACGGACTTGGCGCTCAGGGTGATGGAGGAAAGGGCCAGCCTGCTGATGGTCAGGGAGACGTGCCCCTCCATCTGAAGGCCGAAGGCGCCCCCTTGCAGCGGCTGTTCCGGAGGGCTGGGGTCCGTCATCAACTTGGGGGGCAGGTCTCCCACCAGCAGCTCGTAAACCTGTTCATGGTCTCCCTGCCGGGAGGCCGTCAGCCTGATGTCCACGCCTTCCGTCAGGGTGGGCGTGGGGATGTCCACTTCCCCCAGGACAATAATGCCGGATTTCTGTTCCCGGAGCAGGGTGCATTTGCCGGGGGCGATGTTCAGCATGAGCCTGTTCAGGCTGCTGCCGGAATTGGACCGGAAGGCGATGTTCTCATTCCCCCCGAAGCAGAAGACAATGCCGGCGCGGTCATTGTTGCCGTCCATCGTCATGGTGGTGCGGAAAGTGAAGGAAGAGGGGTCCAGGCCGATGTTCTTGTACAGGGGCGTCCAGGTGGGGTAGTCGCTGTTGCCCAGCCGGTACTGGTACTTGTCACCCTGGATTTTCGGTTTCAGGGCATTCATCAGTTTTCTTCCGGCCTGGGTGCGGTAATCATCATCCCCCCTGCTGCTGGAATAAACCCAGCTGTTGTCAAAAATCAGGGGTTCCTGCCAGAAGCCTTTTTCCTGGATGGTGTCCAGCCGGAATCCGGCCACCTGGCTGCGGGGGATGGAGCGTTCCGTGCCCAGCATGTCCCGGTACTGCACCTTGTCCGGCGTGATGGAGATGATATTGCAGGGGATGATGTCCCGGTGCCCGGTAGCCATGAAAATCTTGTCTCTGGAACGGAGGTCCGGAGAGGAGGTTCCGGTGAAATAAAGCGCCCGGATTTCCGACGGGAGGATGACCGCGTTCTGGCGCATGGCCGGGTGCCTGATGACGATGCCCTGTTTGCCGTAGGAGACAATCTCCCCGCGGAGGCGGTAGTTGCTCTCCGTGACCACATCCACGACGGAATTACCCCAGGCGGTCAGCAGGAACGCCGGAGCCAGTAGGAGGGAAAGGCGGATGCTATTGTTCATAAATGGGTAGAAATCTGTAATTGAGCGCCAGGGAGAGCAGGGCCGCGGAGGTTGAATAGGCCGCGGAATGGTCGGAAAGCCAGGAACCGTTAGGGGTCTGGGAGGCTCCCAGGTAGCGCATGTTTTTGTAATTCCATTCCTTCCATGCCTCCTGGTCCGCATGGAACAGGGCCTGGGACATGTAATATTCAAAGTAGAACGGGTAGGAAGAATCCCGGTAATTCAGGTTCTTTTTCAGGTAGGCCAGGGAATCCTTGAAGGAGGGGTCCGCCTTGCGGCGCGCCAGGGAGAGCGTCAGGGAGCCGATGGCCGTGAGGGTGACGCGGGGGCCCGCCGGGCTGGTGTACCCGTAAGCTCCCTTCTTGTCACGGCAGGAGGCCATGTACTTGAGGCCGCGTTCAAAGGCCTCGTCAGGAACGGGAATGCCCGCGTTGCGCGCGGCAAACAGGGAGACGATCTGGCAGCCGGTCACCGTGCTGTCCGCATCCGTGGATTCCGGGGAATAACGCCAGCCGCCCGTCTTGTTCTTCTTCTGGGCGGTCAGTGTCAGGGCCACGGCTTTCCGCAGGGCGGGGCCGATGCGGTCGTCCCGCACCATGCCGTAAGCTTCGGACAGCGCCAGGGTGGCGAAGCCGTGGTTGTACATGGAATCCCCGATGTAGCCGGACCCCTTGTTCTGCTTGGACAGGATGTAATTCACGCAGCGGCGCACCATGGTGGCGTACGGGCCTGTGTTCGGGTCATCCCCGTGGGCCAGCACGGACATGAGGCAGAAGCCGATGATGCCGGGCTCCTGGCCGTAGGTGCCTTCATAGGTTCCGTCCGTTTTCTGGGCGTTCTGGAGGTACCGGAGCCCTTTCACGTACATCAGCTCCACCTGGGGCGGCACGGGGGAGGACATCCTCACGGGGGATTGGGCGGCGGCGTTCTGCGGGACAGCCGCCATGCAGCAGGCGAGGAGGGGGATCAGGAGGATGGAGGCTTTTTTCATCGGGGAAATGGATTAATGGTTTTTCATGGGCGGAGCGCCCGGCAGGGGCGCGCCATGTTCACGGCGGCTATTTCTGAAGGGTCTTGTTGTAGGCGTCCAGCGCCTTGCGGAATTCGGCGGGCATATCCTCTGCGGACATGCCGGTGGATTTGGGGACGGAGCGCGATTCCGCAGCCATGTCCGGGTTGGAGACGCCTTTTTCCTGGGCGGAGGGCATGTTGGATTTCCCGTCCGCGCCATGTCCGGGGGTGGTTCCCTTGCCCTTCTGGGAGCCGCCCTCTCCTTCACCCTGTCCTTCCCCCTCGCCCTCCTGCTGTGCCATGGACTGGGAATCGCTGTCCATGCCCAGAAGCTGGCGCAGCATGTCCATCAGCGCCTCGCCGCCCGGCTTGGGTTCGCCCCCGGCGTTGGTCATCTTGGCCTTGGCGGCCTGGTAAATCAGCTCAATCACTTCCGACTGGGCAGCCAGCGTCTGGCCCCCGGTATGGTAAACCTCCAGCAGGTCCACGGCGTCATTCATGGCGTGGCGGCACTTTTTCAGCAGCTCCACCACTTCCTCGTTGGTTTCTCCCATGATAAGGTCGGACGTGTCCGCCTGGAGCTCATCCTGTTGTCCGGCCAGCTTGGAGGCCGTTTCCTTGTGCTTGGCGGAATATTCCGGAGTGGAATCCGCGGCGGCGCAGGGCAGGGAAAGCGCCAGAATCATGGCTGGAAGGTTGACGGTATTCATGCGGTGGGAGGGGTGGAGGCTTTGCGGTGTTCCTGTTCGGCGGCGCGGGTGCGCATGCGGATGTCCTGTTCCTGCTGAATCATGCGGATGACCTTCAGCATGAACTCAAACTCGGCGTCGGAAATGGAATTCTGGTCTCCTCCTCCGCCACCGCCGCCACCGCCGCCGCGGTTCTTCTTATAGTCGTCTATCAGCTTGGCCCAGTGGCGCAGGGTGGAGGCGTACAGGCGGGACTCGTCAATGGAGCGCGCCGTGATCGCGTTCAGGATGTTGCTGTGCACCAGGTCCAGCTTTTCCCGGAGGGAGAAGGCGTTCATCTGGTTGTACAGGTCACTGTAAATGCGTTCCTCCGTGCGGGACTTATAATAACTGAGGTCTTCCAGAATCCAGCTTATGTCCTGGGTGGAGGCGTTTTGAAGGGTGGCGATGGTTTCCATCTCCCGCTTGGTGGAGGGGTCCAGCTCATCCATGGTCATGCCCACAATGATGTTGATCTGGCCAACCAGGGCGTTCGCGATGGAATCCTCCTTGGCCGCGGCCTGCTTGAGCCGCGCCACAAAGGTGCTGGCCTCCATGTCCTGCGCGGACTTGGAAAGCTGGTTCATGGCGTCTTTCAGGGCCTGGGTAGCGTCGGAATGGGAGCTCTCCCCGTCGTCCAGGTCCTTCCGGCTGTCCTGCGCGGAGCGGTTCTCGGACGCGGAGGACCGGAACTGGTTCTGGGCCTTCTTCATGGGGCCGTTGGGGATGGGTTTCAGCATGGAGATGCCCTTCATGAACTCCTTCATGCCGGAGGGGTCTATCTGGGAATTGCGGGAGGCCTCCTTGAACAGGTCTTCCGAGCGGTTGAGCAGGTCGCCCAATTCGCGCCTGTTGGCCTGTTCCTCGTCAGCCAGGGCGTGCAGGCGCTCCTGGGTCTCCGAATTCTTCAATTCACTGCCCTCCATTCCCTTCATGCGCCTGGCCTCGTCCGTCATGGCGTCCATGCGCCGGATCATGCCTTCAAGCTCGCTGGTGATGCGCTCCAGTTCATTGCGGATCATCTGGGCGTGCTCCGACTTGGAAAGGACGAAGATGATCATGGGCTCCGAATAAACGCGGTTGCCTCCCGGCTTGTAGTCCTGCGTAAAGCCGCGCACGACGACGCGCTGGGGGGACAGTTTCAGCGCCCGGGCCTGGAACAGGTACGTGCCTTTCAGGCTGGTCTGTGTGGGATGGCCGTCCGCCAGCACCTTTTCCCCGCGCAGGCCGGGGACGGGCTTGCCCGCCTTCGCCGGGTCCGGAGCTGCGGAACCGTTTTCCTCCTCGTCATCGTAAAAGGACTTCTCCCCCTGCCATTCCACACCCATTTCCCGGAGGCCGAAGTCGTCCGCCGCTTCCACTTCCAGTTCAATGCTGGTGTCTTCCAGCACATAACGGTCGTTCTCACCGCCCCTCAGGTAAATGGACGGCTGCTTGTCCTCAATGGGTTCCAGGCGTATCCGGACGGGCTGTGACGCCGCCAGGCCGTCGCGGTCCGTCCAGGTCAGCTCTATTTCCTGCGGATCCTTCTCCAGGCGGATATCCGGGATGATGACGCTGCTCCCCTTCACGCGGAGCGGTTTTCCCTGCGCGGTGGCCGCGGACAGCAGGTCCTGGGAGGCGGTTACCTCCAGCGTCAGCGTGGAGCCTGCCGGGGCGGAAATGACCCCGGCGCGCATGGCCTCGTGCCCGTCGGGGCGCGCCATATAGGCGGGGTAGGCCACCGTGGCCGTGGCGCCCAGCAGGGAGGGGCGCGCCTTCGGGATGATTTTCAGGCGGCGGGCGATGTCCCCCGCGAAAAACTCCAGCCTGTCCGGCTGCTGCATGGGCGGAATATGGATTTTATAAGCGCCATCCGCCAGGGGGGCCTGCTGGCGCACCCTGTTATGGAAGAAATATTCTCCCGTCTGCGGGCGGGATTTGGTGGTTTCCGCCAGCCGGAGTTCATACAGGCTGCTCTCCCCCAGGGGGATGACCAGGGAATCCGGCGTGGGGTCCAGCTGGGTGAACGTGTAGCGCTCCGGAGGATTGAACGGGCGCAGCCAGCGTTCCAGGGCGTTTCCCGCCGCTTCCGGAGTAACCAGGCATACGCCTGCCGTGCATAAAGCCAGAACGGCCAGCAGGATAAACAGCTTTTTATGGCTGGGCCTGGGGATGTTCACCGTCAGGTCCCGCGCAGAAACTTCACGGGCCACCTGTTCCATGGCGGCCGCCTTCAGCTTTTCAGAACTGTACTGGCGGCCGTACTTTTCGGAATCCAGTTCAATGACTCCCAGGAGCCGGTCCCCAAGGGCCGGATCCGTCCGGGAAATCAGGCGCGCCAGCTGGGCCTCCTTGCGTCGCTGCCACACCCACCGGAAACTCCACAGCGGGATGAAAACCGCCAGGCCGGCCACGGCGGTGAAAAAAAGAATCCAGCCCACGGCGGAGGGCGTTTCCCACAACCTGTCGGAGAGGTACAGGAAAATATAGGAGAGAATCACGGCAATGCCTGCAAGGCATACGGCTTCCAGCATCTTAACCGTTCTGAGGCGGCGCCGGAAGGAGTGAAGCTGCCTGACCAGCTGGTCAGGGAGTTTGACGGTAGTTGAGGAGGGCATGCTTAATCCCGGTATTTACGCTAATTACATCGTTTTTGCAAGCTCGCCGCGCGTGATGGAGCAAATTCGCATTCATGGGGCTTGAAGTGTTTTTCTCGCTGGACTTTATAGTTTGATTTCCTAAAATAACGCTGCGCTTTAAATCTGGCCTGGTTTGCGCATGACTAAAAACCAACATATTAGGCCTTACCCATTGACTTCGCCATGCAACAGGGAAACGAAACAACGGCTCCGGAGGTTGACTTCGGAGAATTCGCACCAGCCACATACGCCGAATGGCGTGAGGCAGCCGTCGCTGCCTTGAAAGGGGCTGACTTTGATAAAAAGCTTTTCACCAAGCTTGTGGAGGGAATTACCCTGCACCCCATCTATAACAAGTGGGATGAACACGCTCCGGTGATGCCTGCCGGGCAGTTCCCGTACCGCCGCGGCACGCGTGCGCTGGGCTACATGGAAAAGCCCTGCGAGATTGCCCAGAGCATTCCCGCCTCCACCCCGGAAGATTTCAACAGCAAGCTGCTCCATGACCTGGCCCGCGGCCTGACTGCCGTGAACGTCCAGCTTAACTGCAAGTGCGGCCTGAAGCTGCGCAAGCAGGCCGACTGGGATACCGCCCTCAAGGGCGTCCGGCTTGACAAGCAGCCCGTCTACATCACCCCCGGCTCCTGCGGCCTGGGCACGCTCTCCATGTTCCTGAACACGTACAAGGCCGCCGGCTTCAATACGGCGGACCTGAAGGGCGGCGTTCTGTACGATCCGGTGGGCAAGGCCGTGATGAAGGGCTCCCTCTGCGGGGGGAAGGGCATCTGCGCCTACTATGACCAGATGGCCGTAATGACCAAATGGGCCGTTGCCAACGCTCCCGCCTTCCAGACCATCGGCGTCAGCGGACTGCCTTATGCTGACTCCGGCGCTTCCGCCTTTGAAGAAGTGGGCGCCATGCTGGCGACCGCCGTGGCCTACCTGCGCGCCATGGAGGAACGCGGCATTTCCGTGGATGAAGCCGCCGCGCACATGCGCTTTACGGTTTCCATCGGCGCCAACCTGTTCCTGGAAATCGCCAAGATCCGCGCCCTGCGCGAACTCTGGGCCATCATCGTGAAGGAATGCGGCGGCAGTGAAGAAGCCGCCAAGATCAGGCTTCATGCCCGCACCTCCTTCTGGACCCTCTCCAAGGTGGACCCCTGGGTCAACCTGCTGCGCGGCTCCGCGCAGGCCTTCTCCGCCATCATGGGCGGCGTGGACAGCATTGACGTGCTCCCCTTTGACGCCGCCGTGCGCATGCCGGACGAATTCTCCCGCCGCATTGCCCGCAACTGCCCGCTGATCCTGCTGGGCGAATGCAATCTGGACAAGGTGGTGGACCCCGCCGGCGGTTCCTGGTACCTGGAAAACCTGACGGACGAAGTCTCCCGGAAAATCTGGGACGTCTTCCAGGGAATTGAAAAGGAAGGCGGCATCATCAAGGCCCTCAAGGCCGGTTCCATCCAGAAGAGCGTGAACGCCACCGCCGCCAAGCGCTACCAGCTGGCCGACCAGCGCCGCCAGTCCATCGTGGGCGTCAACCAGTACGTCAACCTGGCTGAGAAGAAGCTGGAAACGCCGGAAGGCTCCGGTTGTTCCGCCCCCAAGGGCCACGGCTGCTGCAAGAATGCGGACGTGCAGCTTCCGGACGTGGAAATGAGCGTGGACTCCGCCTGCAAGGCAGCCAGCGAAGGCTTCTCCACCTGCCTCATCAACAAGGCCCTGGCGGCCGGCGCGGACTGCAAGTGCGGCGAACCGCTGGAAATGGAAGCCCTGCCGAAGCGCCGCCTGGCGGAACGCTTTGAATCCCTGCTTGCCAAGGCTGACGCCTGGGTGGAGGAAAAGGGCTCCCGCCCGATGGTGTTCTTCGCCAACATGGGGCCGCTGCGCCAGCACAAGGCCCGTGCGGACTTCTCCCGCGACTTCCTGCGGGCCGGCGGCCTGGACGTGGTTTACCCGTCCGGTTTCCAGACCCCGGAAGACGCGGCCAGGGCGGCTGCGGAAAGCGGCTGCGCCGTGTGCGTGATCTGCTCCACGGACGACACCTATCCGGAAATCGTTCCCGCCTTCTGCAAGGCGCTCAAGGAAATCAAGCCGGACATGATGGTGGCCCTCGCCGGGTACCCGGCGGACCATGTGGAAGCGTTCAAGGAAGCCGGCGTGGATATCTTCATCCATGTCAAGGCCAACTGCTACGACACCGTTGAAGCCATCCAGAACAAGATCGGCCTCTAAAAACCACCAACCTATTTCATTCAATGAGCAATATTCCTGATTTTGCATCCGCCTCCTATCCTGAAATCAAGGCTGGTGCCCCGGCCACGGCTTCCGAAACGGAAACGTGGATGACCAATGAACAGATTCCCGTGCCGCCCACCTACTCGGAGAGCGTGTATGACGACTGCCTGCACCTGGACTTCACGGCCGGTGTGGCCCCCAACCTCCGCGGACCGTACGCAACCATGTACGTGGCCCGTCCCTGGACCGTGCGCCAGTACGCCGGCTTCTCCACGGCGGAGGAATCCAACGCCTTCTACCGCCGCAACCTGGCGGCCGGGCAGAAGGGCCTCTCCATCGCCTTTGACCTGGCGACGCACCGCGGCTATGACTCCGACCACCCCCGCGTGGTGGGTGACGTGGGCAAGGCCGGCGTGGCCGTGGACTCCATCCTGGACATGGAAATCCTCTTCAAGGGCATTCCGCTGGACAAGATGTCCGTCTCCATGACCATGAACGGTGCCGTGCTGCCCGTGCTGGCCTTCTACATCGTGGCCGCCCAGGAACAGGGCTGCACGCTGGACCAGCTCTCCGGCACGATCCAGAACGACATTCTCAAGGAATACATGGTGCGCAACACCTACATCTATCCGCCTGATCCCTCCATGAAGATCATTGCGGACATCTTTGAGTTCACCTCCAAGTACATGCCTAAGTTCAACTCCATTTCCATCTCCGGCTACCACATGCAGGAAGCCGGCGCCACGGCGGACCTGGAAATGGCCTACACGCTTGCGGACGGCCTGGAATACGTGCGCACCGGGATCAAGGCCGGCATTGACATTGACGCCTTTGCCCCGCGCCTCTCCTTCTTCTGGGCCCAGGGCAAGAACTACTTCATGGAAGTGGCCAAAATGCGCGCCGCGCGCGTGCTGTGGGCCAAGCTTATCAAGCAGTTCAACCCCAAAAACCCGAAGTCCCTGGCCCTGCGCACGCACTCCCAGACTTCCGGCTGGTCCCTCACGGAGCAGGACCCGTTCAACAACGTGACCCGCACCTGCATTGAAGCCCTGGCCGCGGCCTGCGGCCACACGCAATCCCTGCACACGAACTCCCTGGACGAAGCGATCGCCCTGCCGACGGACTTCTCCGCCCGCATCGCCCGCAACACCCAGCTCCATCTTCAGGATGAAACCACCATCTGCAAGGTCATCGACCCCTGGGGCGGCTCCTACTATGTGGAATACCTGACCAATGAGCTCATCCGCAAGGGCTGGGCCCACCTTCAGGAAGTGGAAAAACTCGGCGGCATGGCCAAGGCCATTGAAACCGGGCTGCCCAAGATGCGCATTGAAGAAGCCGCGGCGCGCCGCCAGGCCGCCATTGACTCCGGCAAGGAGCCCATCATCGGCGTCAACAAATACCGTCTGGAACAGGAAGCCAAGATGGACATTCTGGAAGTGGACAACACCACCGTCCGGGACGCCCAGATCGCCCGCCTGCAGAAGCTGCGCGCGGAACGTGACTCCGCCGCGTGCGAAGCCGCGCTGGAAGCCCTGTCCGAATGCGCCCGCACGGGTGAAGGCAACCTCCTTGACCTTGCCATCAAGGCGGCCAAGGCCCGCGCCTCCCTGGGTGAAATCTCCTCCGCCCTGGAAAAACACTTCGGGCGCCACAAAGCACCAATCAAACTCATTACCGGCGTGTACGCTCAAACCTATGGTCAAGATCCGCTGGTGGAGGAAGTCCGCAAAATGACGGACGACTTCGCCGAACGCACGGGGCGCCGTCCCCGCATCCTCGTCGCCAAGATGGGCCAGGACGGCCACGACCGCGGCGCCAAGGTGGTCTCCTCCGCCTATGCCGACCTCGGCTTTGACGTGGACGTGGGCCCGCTCTTCCAGACGCCGGAGGAAACCGCCAAGATGGCGATTGAAAACGACGTGCACATGATTGGCATGAGCTCCCTGGCCGCCGGCCACAAGGTGCTGCTCCCGGCCCTGGTGGAAGAACTTGCCAAGCAGGGGCGCCCGGACATCCTGGTCTTCTGCGGCGGCGTTATTCCCGCCCAGGACTATGACTTCCTGAGGGAACACGGCGCGGTGGCCATCTTCGGCCCCGGCACCAACATCCCGGAAGCCTCCAAGGAAATCATGGAGGCCCTCAACGAACAGTACGCCGACTAAGGCCCGCTGTCCGGAAAACAGCCTCAATCCACAGAGGGAGCCGGATCATGGGATCCGGCTCCCTTTTGATAAGTTTCGCTTCAGTCTGGAATCCCGGCTCGGCTCCCGTATTCATCCGGGAGCGCCGGACATCTGCGGCAGTTGAATCCTGAGATGTCCCAGGGCATCCTTTTAAATGTTAAGCGTGTTTGCCGCCGCTCTCACGTTGTCCCTGGCTGCCGCAGGGACTTGCGGCGCTCCGGACGGATCATCCCGGAAGCCATGGCATCTTACCGGTTGACCCAGCCCTCGAAGGTTCCGTCTTCCAGCGGATGAATGCTCAGTCCGGTTTGAGAATCATGCTTCCCTTCATACCTGATGACCGGGTAGGCAAAAAGGGACCTGCCGTTGGGCGTCGTTTTCATCTTCAGGGACTTCAGGGTAATGGTATCTCCCGGGGCAAGCGGGAAAGCGTGGCCGTCCGAATAATAATGGCGGTCCAATTCTACCAGGGAAACTTTTCCGTTCTTTTTGGAAACGGCCAGAATATCAAAGCGGGAAGGGCTTGTCTGCACGCCAATGAAGATGGTGTTCCATTCCGGAACATCCACCGCCGTGCAGACCGTTCCCTTGACCGGGGACTGGAATTCAAATGAATGGGTGCCGTCTGACACGCTCCATGCTGCTGTGTCCTTGTTCTTTGAAACGGTCAAGCCCTGTTCGGTAAAATCCCCCTCTGCGGCCATGGAAGGATGGAAAGGGAAGGGCGCCAGTAATACTGCTGCAAATAATAATGTTTTCATATCAGGATAGGATGGGTTGACTCTCTGCATCTCATGAAACCATTTACGTTGCAAGGGAAAACGTCTTTTCCCAGGAGCTTTTTCCGGAATGGCAATGGGCTGGGGCTGGCGGCCGGAGTGAACTCGGATTTTTACTTTGTCCATCCTGTCCATGAATTCCGTTCCTGCGGTAAGGGAGTGCCCCTGCGTCCCGGAAGGATGCTCTCCTTTTATTGCTTTTGCATTGCCCCTTGCGGTCAAATTCCGTAGTCTCGTCCAGCCGTGAGCCGCTCCTACCGTCATTGCCTGGATTATAAAAAGGGATTGATTCCTGCCGATACCGATATTTTTCGCGTGATTGACGGGGTGGGGGACGGGCGCCCGGACGTATTTGCCGACCAGATGGGAGACCGCGTTCTGGTCTCCACGCGGGACTGCCCCATCCCTGCGGATTTGGAACGCGAACTCCGGGAACTGAATATTCCCGTGTTCCACAAAAGGCTGGAACAGAATCAGAAGGAGGCTCCCGTGCAGATTGACGGGCCGGAACTCCCCCTGCAATTCACGGTGACGGAGCAGGGCGTGCGTTTCAAGATAGACATGTCCACCGGTTATTCCCAGGGCATCTTTCTGGACCAGCGCGACCACCGCCGCCAGGTCAGGGAGCGGAGCAGACCCGGCATGAGGGTGCTGAACACCTTTGCCTATACCGGGGCCTTTTCCATATATGCCGCTTTGGGAGGGGCGCAGACGACCACGCTGGACCTGGCGCAGCCGTGCCTGGACTGGGCCAGGGAAAACTTCAGCCTGAACGGCATTGACCCCGCCGCCCAGTACTTCTGCAAGGGGGACGTGCGCCGCTGGCTGGAACGGTTTGCCCGGCAGGGCCGTACTTTCCACGGCATTATTCTGGACCCGCCCACGTTTTCCCGTGACGACCGGGGAAAGGTATTCCGGGTGGAATCCCACTACGGGGAACTGGTGGCCCAGGCGCGCGAATGCTTGGAACCCGGCGGCTGGATGCTGTGCACCAGCAACTGCCGCAAGCTGAGCCACGCGGACTTCCGCAGAATGGTGGCGGAGGCCGTTCCGGGCTTCCGGCTGACCCATGATTCCATGCCCCCTGACTTCACCGGGGAGGATTATCTGAAAAGATTGTGGATAGATTGGAAATAAATATTTTATGAAAAATTTTCCTCACTTCCGCTGACGCATTTTATCCTTTTGAAAACCGTCCCGGTCTGGTAGGAAACCGCCCAATTACTTTTTCTATGAAAAAACTAGCCTATGTTGCGGGCCTCTTCGCGCTTACGTGCGTTCCTCTGCTTGCCGCCCTCTATGAAAACCTGGAAGTGGGAATGGACAAGGACCAGGTGCTGAAAGCCCTGAGGCAGAGCAAGCAGCTTGAAGGGCCGCCCACGGATGCTCTTCTCTCACGTACCGGCCTTAACGGCGTGTTTAAAACCAAACAGTCCATAGGCGGTCAGACCTTTTCCCTGAACTTTGACTATGACCCCTCCGGCGGCTTGAGGGCCGTTGTCTTCTATTCCCGCAGCAAATGCCGCGGTTCCGAGTATGAAACCAAATTGAAATCCGCCTACAAGGCGCTTCTGGTGGGCCTGACGGAAAAATTCGGAGAGCCCGCCAACATGCCGGAATGGGTGGCCAAGGAATCCCTTCAGGAAGGCCGCATCCAGTACATGCACATGTGGAGGGTATCTCCCGGCGTCTTCCTGATGTCCGGCCTGGGCAACATGGGAGCCATGGAAGGGTACTTCCCCCTTTTCCGCTTTTCCGGACCGTCCGGCATGCCTCCCGCCTCCAAAAGGGACCGGGAGGAACTGAAAAGGGAATGGGCCGCCATCCCGGAATTCCCCGGATTGAAAGAGGCGGAGCTCCACATCTCCGATGCCGTGCGCGCCATGGGCACCAAAAAATATGAAGACGCCTTTGAATGCTTCCAGCAGGCGGCGGAACTGGGAAGCCCCCGCGGCTACTGGGGCATGGCGTTCCTGTCTGAGCTGGGCAAATACGGCGTGAAGCGGGACAAGAAAAAGGCGGATGAAATGAACCGCAAGGCCGCCGCCGCGGGCTATGCAGCCTCCGCCTCCAAATTCGGCGCCACATGGCCGGATGCCGCGCGGGCCCTGGGCCTCTCCGCCGCCGCGGCCAGGGAACAGCTCCGTATGCGCCAGCGGGCGGCCGCGGAAGGCTATGCCTCGGAACAATACAACATGGGCATCATGTACCACACCGGGTTTGGCGTGCCCAAGGACCCTGCCAAGGCCCGTGAATGGTTCCAGAAGGCGGCGGACCAGGATGACGTGCAGGCCAAAAGCATCCTGAAAAAACTCCAGTAACTCTTTTCCCAATCCATTACTATCATGAGCTTATACGCACAACAACTCGTTCGCTACCCTGAACTGGGCATCTCCCTTGACTTCTCCAAACTCCCGCTGGACGACGCCTTCCTGTCCTCCATGCAGGGGCGCATAGACAGGGCGTTCGCCGATATGAAGGCGCTGGAATCCGGCGCCATCGCCAATCCGGATGAAGGCCGCATGGTGGGCCACTACTGGCTGCGCAACTCCGCACTGGCTCCCACGCCGGAACTGAAAGCCGCCATTGACGCTCCCCTGGCGGACGTCAAGGCCTTCGGCCAGGACATTCTGGAAGGCAAAATCACGCCGCCCCGCGCGGAACAGTACTCCGCCGCCCTCGTCATCGGCATCGGCGGTTCCGCCCTTGGTCCGGAACTGGTGGCGGACGCCATCCCTGCCGCGGGGCTGGACATGTTCTTCCTGGACAACACGGACCCGGACGGCATGTACAAGGTGCTGGAAACCCTGCCGCTGGAAGAAACGCTCGTCGTGGTCATCTCCAAGTCCGGCGGCACGCCGGAAACCCGCAACGGCATGCTGGTGGCCCAGGACTTCTTCAAAAAGAACGGCGTGGAATTCGCGCCCCAGGCGGTTGCCGTCACGGGCGTGGGCTCCAAACTGGACAAGACGGCTGAAGCGGAAGGCTGGCTCAAGCGCTTCCCGATGGAAGACTGGGTGGGCGGCCGCACCTCCGTCATGTCCGTGGTGGGCCTGGTTCCCGCCGTGCTTCAGGGCGTGGACGTGGATGAACTGCTGGAAGGAGCGCGCCTGATGGATGAAAAGACCCGCCGGGACTGCGTGAAGTGCAACGCCGCCATGAAGCTGGCGCTGGCCTGGTACAAGGCCACCAACGGCAAGGGGGAAAAGGACATGGTGGTTCTTCCCTACAAGGACGCCCTGGTGCTCTTCTCCAAATACCTTCAGCAGCTCATTATGGAATCCCTCGGCAAAAGGCTGGACCTGGACGGCAATGAAGTCTGCCAGGGAATCTCCGTATACGGCAACAAGGGCTCCACGGACCAGCACGCCTATGTGCAGCAGCTCCGCGACGGCGTGAACAACTTCTTCGCTACCTTCATTGAAGTGCGGGAATGTTCCGCGGATGCGGTGGAAGTGGAAGCGGGCGCCACCTGCGGAGACTTCCTCCAGGGCTTCCTGCGCGGCACCCGCCAGGCTCTGGCGGAATCCGGCCGTTCCTCCATCACCATCTCCATCCCGGAAGTGAACGCCAGAACGCTCGGCATGCTGGTCGCCCTGTTTGAGCGTGCCGTCTCCTTCTATGCCTCCCTGGTGAACATCAACGCCTACCACCAGCCCGGCGTGGAAGCAGGCAAGAAGGCCGCGGGCACCTTCCTGGCTCTGCTGGGCAAGGTGAGGGCGGCCCTTGGCTCCACCCCGGAAACCGCCGCCCAGTTGGCGGCCCGGCTGGATGCGGACCAGGAAGCCGTGTACCACTGCCTGGTGCACATCGCCTCCAGTGACTCCTCCGTCAAGTGGGTCCAGGCCGCCTGCGCGGATGAAGACACCTTCTGCAAGGCGTAAAAATAAAAAACATATTCCTTCCGGCGGACGCTTATCTGGTTGATAAGCGTCCGCTTTTCCTTTACAAGGAAACGCCCCTGTGAAACCTGCCTCCGTTGCCGACGTCTTCGTGAATCTTGAAGCTATCCTGGAGAACCCCGTCTTCAGGCGGACGGCTTATCCGTTCCGGAAACTCCGGGTTAATTCAATATTCTCTCTCAAAATCATGAAACCTGTTCTTCTGGCGGGAAGCTGCCTGCTGCTTCTTTCCTCCTGCTCCATTACCCAGGAAGGCCCTGTGAACATAAAAGGCGTTCCCAACGTTTTGTCTTCCACGGCCTCGCAACAATTGCAGAGGGCGGGGGAGGAAGCATGCCGCAAGGCCGGGTACAGTAACTTCAGTTCCAATATTCTGGTTTTTTCCACGGATGTATCCTACCGTTTTACGGGCTCGTGGAACATGGACGTTGACCGGGTGGCAAGGAACCAAAAGGATATCTGGGATGATACGGAACCTCCCAATGTGCGGATGAAAGGCAAAATGATGATAGCCCGCACCCGGAACTATAGAATACCGGGAATCATTCTTCCATTATTCCGGTGGACGGGAGGCACCATTTATGTGGAATGTCCGGTAGATATCCTTTACTATGAGCCGGATTCCTCCTTTCGGGAAATGCTCTGAAAAAATGGAGCCGCCGGAATGGAGCTGCGGAGAAAATAAGGAAGATATTTTTCCCTAAAAATCATAAAAAACATTTTCGTTTTCCGTACAATTTCGAGTTGACAAAGCCGGAGGCGGCGGGCATCCTTACTCGACCCTAACTCGCTATCGGGTCTTTTGTTGGCTCCTGTGGTTGATGTTTGGGCAGAATCATTAATTCGACTAAAATAATCGATATGTCCACCAATTCCTGCGCATGCAGCGCATCTACTGACAAATTCGTCTATTCCTTCGGCGGAGGGTCCGCCGACGGCAATGGCAGCATGAAAAATCTTCTGGGCGGCAAGGGAGCCAACCTTGCGGAAATGGCCCGCATCGGTCTTCCTGTCCCTCCCGGATTCACCATTACCACGGAGGTCTGCACCTATTACTACGATCACGGCTGCACTTATCCCGCCCAGCTTGACGCGCAGATCAAGGAAGGCATCGCCAAGATGGAACAGATCCTGGGCCGCAAGTTCGGCGATACGGAAGCCATGCCCATGCTGGTGGCCGTGCGTTCCGGCGCCCGCGAATCCATGCCCGGCATGATGGACACGATTCTGAACCTCGGCCTGAATGAAAAATCCGTGGAAGCCATGGTAAAGGCCACCGGCAACCCCCGCTTTGCATGGGACTGCTACCGCCGCTTCGTCCAGATGTACGGCGACGTGGTGCTGGGTGTGCAGAAGAACCCGGATGAAGACCACGAACCCTTTGAAGCCGCCATCGCCGCCATCAAGGAAGAACGCTACGGCAGCCCGGATGTGGAAGACACCAAGCTTTCCGCTGACGACCTGAAGGAACTTGTCTCCCGCTTCAAGGCCCTGGTGCTGGAACGCACCGGCCATGAATTCCCGGAATGCCCGTGGGAACAGCTCCAGGGCGCCATCGGCGCCGTATTCGGTTCCTGGAACAATGACCGCGCCATCGTTTACCGCCAGAAATACGGCATCCCGTCCGAATGGGGCACCGCCGTCAACGTGCAGGCCATGGTCTTCGGCAACACGGGTGAAGAATCCGGTTCCGGCGTGGCGTTCACCCGCAACCCCGCCTCCGGGGAAAACGAATTCTACGGTGAATTCCTGATGAACGCCCAGGGTGAAGACGTGGTGGCCGGCGTGCGTACGCCCGCTCCCGTGGCAGCCCTTCACGACGTGATGCCCGCCGCCTTCAATGAACTGATGCGCATCCGCGAAGTGCTGGAAAACCACTTCCACGACATGCAGGACTTTGAATTCACCATTCAGGACCGCACCGTGTACATGCTCCAGACCCGCAACGGCAAGCGCACCGGCGTGGCCGCCTTCCGCATTGCCTGTGAAATGGTGGAGCAGGGCCTCATTGACTGGAAGACCGCCGTGCGCCGCATTCCCGCGGACCAGGTGGACCAGCTCCTGACCCCCATCTTTGACCGTGAAGCCCTCAAATCCTCCAAGGTGCTGACCCGCGGCCTTCCCGCCGGCCCCGGCGCCGCCACCGGCCGCATCTACCTGAACGCGGAACGCTGCGTGGAAGCCGCGGACAACGGTGAAAAAGTGCTTCTGGTCCGTCTGGAAACCTCTCCGGAAGACCTGCGCGGCATGATTGCCGCTGAAGGCATCCTGACCGCCCGCGGCGGCGTTTCCTCCCACGCGGCCCTCGTCGCCCGCCAGATGGGCAAGGTCTGCGTCTGCGGCGCTGATGAAGTCATCGTGGACTATAACAACCGCACCGTCACCGTTGGCGGCATGACCTTCAATGAAGGCGACTACATGTCCATTGACGGAACGAGCGGCCTGGTATACGCCGGCAAGGTGGAAACCTCCCCCTCTGAAATCATCCAGGTGCTGATCTCCAAGACCATGAAGCCGGAAGACAGCCGGACGTACCAGAACTTCGCCAGGCTCATGCAGTGGTGCGACGACTGCACGAAGATGAAAGTACGCACCAACGCTGACTCTCCCAAGCAGACGGAAACCGCCATCGCCTTCGGCGCCACCGGTATCGGTCTCTGCCGCACGGAGCACATGTTCTTTGAAGGGGACCGCATCGACTTCGTTCGTGAAATGATCCTTTCCACCAAGAAGAGCGACCGCGTGGCCGCCGTCTCCAAGCTTCTTCCCTACCAGAAGAGCGACTTCAAGGGCATCTTCAAGGCGCTCAAGGGCCTGCCGGGCACCATCCGCCTGCTGGACCCGCCCCTGCACGAATTCCTTCCCCAGACGAAGGAACAGCAGCTTGACCTGGCCCAGAAGATCGGCATGCCCGTGGAAGTCATCATGCGCCGCGTGGCTGAACTCCATGAGTTCAACCCGATGCTCGGCCACCGCGGCTGCCGCCTCGGCATCGCCTACCCGGAAATCACGGAAATGCAGGCCCGCGCCATCTTTGAAGCCGCTGTGGAAGTCTCCCAGGAAGAAGGCTTCTCCGTGGTGCCTGAAATCATGGTTCCCCTGGTGGCCTTCAAGAAGGAACTGGACATCCAGAAAGCCATCATCGACAAGGTGGCCCAGCAGGTATTTGAAGAAAAGGGCGCCAAGGTGGACTACCTCGTCGGCACCATGATTGAAATCCCGCGCGCCGCCGTCACGGCTGACGAAATCGCGGAAACCGCCCAGTTCTTCTCCTTCGGCACCAATGACCTGACCCAGACGGGCCTGGGCATGAGCCGCGACGACTCCGGCTCCTTCCTGCCGCAGTACCAGGAACTGGAAATCATCAAGAAAAACGTCTTCGCCTCCATCGACCAGGCCGGCGTCGGCAAACTGATGAAGATTGCCGTGGAACTCGGCCGCTCCACCCGTCCGGACATCAAGCTGGGCATCTGCGGCGAACACGGCGGCGACCCCGCCTCCGTCAAGTTCTGCAACACGCTGGGCCTGACCTACGTGAG
Source organism: Akkermansia muciniphila (assembly GCF_018709685.1). Lineage (GTDB taxonomy): Bacteria > Verrucomicrobiota > Verrucomicrobiia > Verrucomicrobiales > Akkermansiaceae > Akkermansia > Akkermansia muciniphila_E. The sequence continues at coordinate 22,818 of NZ_JABDHQ010000004.1, read as the reverse complement.
CTGCTCCCCCTACCGCGTCCCGACCGCCCGTCTGGCCGCCGCCCAGGCAGCTCTGGAACAGGCGTAAGCCTTTTTGTTAAGGGTTAATACACAGCCCGTGGTTCTCCGGAACCACGGGCTTTTTTGTGGACAGAATTGACTTAATGGACTAAATGGACGGCGTGGACCAAATATCAAACAAGAAGATTATTTGCCCCGGTGTTTGCGGTGCTCCACGCGGGCGCGGGTCATGCGTTCACGGATGCCGCCGTTTTTCATGAAATCCCGTTCTTGAGCTTGGATCAGCCTCGTAAGAAGTCCAAGAGCCACGTTAATGAGGATAATCGCCGCATTGGCGCCAAAATGGTCCGGCTGAAAATCCTTGTGCCTTCCTACCCACCGGATAACTTCCTGGGCGGAAGGAAACCTGGCCCTGATCAATTCCTGCGCATAAAAACTGTTATTTTCCCACTGTTCCAATCCTCGCTGGCGCAAATAGGAACAGTAATCTTCCTTAAGCTCCTGCAGGCTTCCCTTGGATATTCCCGTCAGTTTCAATTCAGACGCCTTGCTGACGCCTGAATCCACGCTCCCTTCCGCGATATTCTGCATGCCGGAACGGGCTGCCTGGACCATCTGGTCATGAGTCCGACCTTGATTTTTCACGTATTTATTGCAGAACCGGAACGTGAAATCATAAATGATCTCCGCAATCCGGTAAGCCACCAGATTCCTGTATCCTCCATGCTTGGGAATAAATCCATGGTCCGTTTCGTCCATGACGTCCATTCTGTTTATTTATCCCATTTTGTCCATTAAAATGAGATAAATAACAAATTTCTTTACCCCTCCAGCGCCCTCTTAAGCAGCTTCCGGTATTCCCCCGCCGGCACCTCGTACGTGCCGAATTTCAGCAAATGCGGCGTAGTCCACTGCGTATCCAGAAAAAGGAACTGGTGCGCCCGCAGGTACTGCACCAGGGCCACCAGCGCAATCTTGCTGGCATCCGTCTTCCGGTGGAACATGCTTTCCCCGAAAAACGCCTTCCCCAGGGAGACCCCGTACAGTCCGCCCTGCAATCCTTCCCCATCCCAGCATTCCACGCTGTGGGCGAACCCCATCTCGTGAAGCTTGCCGTACACTTCTTCAATCTGCCCGTCTATCCACTGTTCCTCCGGCTCTTCCGTCCGGGCGCAGGCATGGACCACCTCCGGAAAGGCGGCATCCATCCGTATTTCAAAAGGTTTCTTCTTCAGAACCCGCCTGAGTCCATGCGGGATGTGGAAGCGGTCATCCAGCGGAATCAGGGCGCGGGGGTCCGGTTCATAGAAGGAGATTTCCCCCGTTTCCGGGTCCGCCATGGGAAAACACCCCTGGCAGTAGGCGGAAAGAACCAGCTCCGGTGTCAGTCGGGGATTCATCTGATTTGGTCCAGCAGTTTGCCTAGAATGGGGGAATTCAGGGCCTTGCGGTCCGGGGAGGCCATGGGCAGCTCGTGCACCTTGTCCAGAGGGACCAGTTCCTCCCCTTCCAGAAAGGCCGGGGACTCCGTCACATGGTGGATGTAGCGGGTCACCTTGTAGCGGGTGACGCTGTAGGTCTGTTTCAGCACATGGGGCAGGGAAAGGGTGTGGTCATCCTCCCGCTGGGGGAAGCGGTACATTCCGGCGTGGCGTTTCCCCTCCGGGCATCTTGCCAGCAGGATGGACTTGCTGCGGAGGTACAGAATGTCGTGGTGCTCCACCCGCGTGATTTCCGGCTTGGGATTCTTGACGGGAAGCGTTTCCGGCTGTTCCGCGGAGCAGAAGGGGCGCACGGGGCACAGCAGGCAGTCCGGCGCGCTGATCCTGCAATAGGTCTGTCCCAGCTCCATGATGGCGGAATTGAACTCGCGGGCATGTTCCGGGTCCACCAGGCTTTCCGCCCGGGTCCACAGGTATTTCAGTCCTTCCGTGGAATCCACGGGCACGGAATAATTATCAATGCGTGCCAGCACGCGCGCCACGTTGGCGTCCACGATGGGGGCGGCCTTGTTGAAGGCGAAGGAAAGAAGTGCCCCGGACGTATAGGGGCCTATGCCCGGCAGGCGTTTCAGCCCTTCCGGGTTGTCCGGGAACCGTCCGCCGAATTCGTTGACAATCTCCCTGGCGATGGCCTGGAGGGAACGCACGCGGCGGTAATACCCCAGCCCCTCCCAGGAGCGCAAGGCCGTCTGTTCGTCCACGGCGGCCAGATGCCCCGGAGTGGGGAACTGGCGCATCCACCACTCATACCTTCCCAGAACGGTGGGGATGGTGGTCTGCTGGAGCATCAGCTCGGAAACCAGGATGTGCCACGGGTCCGTGGTCCGGCGCCACGGGTAATCCTTCCCCTCCCTCCGGAACCACTCCACCAGCGCTTTCCGGAACGCGTGAAGGTCAAAGTCTGGTGCGGAGTCAGGCATGCTTTTGTTCCAGGGCTTGGCGCATGGCGGAAATATCCGGCTTGATGCCGAACCAGCGTTCAAAGGACAGGGCCCCCTGGTGAACCAGCATGGAGAGGCCGTTGGCGACCCTGGCTCCCTGGAAGCGGGCTTCCATCTGGAACGTGTCGTCATGCGTCTGTAAATCATACACCAGGTGGTGGGCGGAGAGCAGGGCTGACGGCACGGGGGACGGGTCCGTGGGCTTCAGGCCCAGGGAAGTGGCGTTCACAATCAGGTCCGCTTCCTCCACGGCGGCATTGAAGCGCGGCGTGTTGTTCAGGTGGGCCGCCAGGCGGTCGGAAGCGCCCTCCAGCCTGTGCTCGTCAATAAAGAAGGAGCTTAGCCTGTCCTTTAGCGACTGGAGCTTTTCTTCCGATCTTCCGGCCAGTGCCAGCCGTTCGCAGTGCTGCATGGCGCAGGTGTACGCCAGGGCCAGTCCGGCGCCGCCGCAGGCGCCCAGCAGCACTACCTTCAGATCGCGCAGGTCCACAAAAAATTCCTCCCGGATGGCGCGCGCAAAGCCCGGGCCGTCCGTATTGAAGCCGGAAACGGAACCGTCTTTCTGAAAGACGAGCGTATTGACGGAGCCGGTAGCGCGGGAAAGGGCGTCCGTATCGTCGCACAGGGAGAACGCCGCCTGCTTGTGGGGCACCGTCACGTTGGCGCCCATGAATCCCTTCTCCCGGATCAGGCGCACCACGTCCGCAAACTCTTCCGGAGAAGCCTGGATGCGGATGTAACGCGCACGGATGCCTGCTGCATCCAGCGCGGCCTGCTGCATGGCGGGAGATTTGGAATGGGAGATGGGGAAGCCGATCACGGCCAGTCTGGCGGGAACGGATTCCCCGGCATCAAACGGATGTTCTTCATCCAGAAGATCGGCCAGGGTGTAGTAGGGTTTCATGGAAAGATAGAGGAACAGCCTCAGGCGTTCACGCTGTACTATGAATGAAATTCCGCCGGATTTCAAGGCAAACGCCTATCATTCCTTCTTCCCGGCTTTTTTTTGCCCATGGTCCGGAAGGCGTGTTTCCGCCGCACGCCGGACGGGAGGTCAGCAGTTGATGCCGGCTTTCTTCGCCTGGCTGCACAGCTGCCTGGCGTGAAGACGGTACATTTTCCCGTCCTTGATGAAGTTTGTCCCGCATTGCCGGAATTCAAAGCGGACCTTGCTACGGAGGCATTGCTCCCGGATGGACAAGACCCATTCGTAGTTCAGGGGCCTGGCGCAACTGTTGGATTCCCCGCCTGCGACGACCAGTTCAATCTGCCGCAAATACGGGGCCAGGTCCACTTGTTCAAGAAGCGGCTGGCAGATGATGTTTTTATGCTTGATGGGCAGCCTGCTGAAAATGGGAAGCCTGAAATCCGCCCTGTCCTGGTTTTCCACCGTGCAGCCTACGGTCACGTTGTCATAACCGTCCCCCCAGTCGCCGGGGATGCACTCCATGAACCGTTCGATTCTTTTAGTCAGGAAAATAAAGTTCAGGTCCCGGCGTTCCCGGATCATGTCCCAGCATTCGCCGCGCCACGGGTCAGCCTCCCGGATGAGAAAATCCGTGGAGAAGCCCAGATAGACGGTCTGGCCGGGCTTCATTCTGTAATCCCCCCTTTTATTCTTCAGCACGGGGGCGTGGAACTTGTCCGTTTTCACGATCTCGTCCGTATCCATCCCCCGCCGCCTGTCGGCTTGATGAATATAACAGAACTTGCACCCGGCGCTGTACCGGTGGCATCCGCGCCATGGGTTCCACATTGCCATTTGCCTGCTTCTGGTGAATTGGTGTTGGGAAAGGCATCAACAAGGCGGAACCCGGAAGCTGGCCGGGTTCCGCCTGGAAAGAATGGATGCGGGAATATGTTTATTCCCCGCAGCCGCCGTCCTTGTAGCCGCAGGAGCGGCAGGACTTGCACTTGCCGTCCTGGACGTAGGCCAGGGAATGGCACTGCGGGCACAGGGAGGCTCCGTTGAGCATCGTCCCTTCCGGCGCCTTGCCTGCGGGAACTTCCGGAAGAGCCGGGGGCTGGGTATGAACCGGGGTGGTGATGATGCGGGGGGGCAGCACGCTCACCGTGGTGTCCGGAGACTGGCCGGGAAGGCTGACGCTCGGGATGGAGAACACGTCCCGCAGGCGGTAGCCGTTGCTTTCCGGGAAGAGCCACGCCAGAATCTTGGCGATCAGGTCCACCACGGAGGCGCAGGAGCGGATTTCCGTGCAGGTGTCCGCCTCCGTATCGTCCCCCACGCGGCAGAAGCCGGAGGGCTCAAAGGAGTAATTGCGGAAACCCTTGACCACTTCCTTGAGCGGCACGCCGAACTGGAGGGCCGTGGAGAGGAGCTTGCAATAAGCTTCAAACATGCCGGAGGCGAAGGAGCCCACCTGGCCCAGGCGCCCGAAGACTTCCCCGCAGGTGCCGTCCGCATAAACGCCCACCGTCAGGTAGCCCGTGAGCTGTCCGCCCACGGAGAATTTCACGGTCTGGCCCAGGCGGCGGCCGGGCAGCTTGCGCTGGCGTGGTTTGGAGGCTTCCGCGATGATCTCGTCAATGGCTTCCGTTCCGGCGTTCACGAGCTGCTCCCAGACGTGGTTGGCCTTGAACATGCGGGTTTCCGGCGTATCCACCACGTAAACGGCGTTCGCCTTGGACCCGGCGCGGAAAATGGCGATGCACTTCACGCCCAGGTCATGGGACATGATGAGGGAATCGTAGACTTCCTGCACGGTGGCGGAGACGGGCATGTTCACCGTCTTGGAGCACGCGCCGGAAATGAAGGGCTGGAGGGCGCCCAGCATCAGCACGTGCCCGGCGGGAGAGATGGCCCGGACGCCGTTGCCGTTGGTGGCGGCGCAGTCAAAGACCGGAAGGTCCTTCTTGTCCAGCCACGGAATGGATTCAATGTGGGCCGAGCCGTTGACCACGGTCAGTTCGTCCGCCGTCAGCACGGACATGTTGGCCGGGTTGCTGATGTAGGCCACCTTTTCCTGAATTTCACTGCGGGATTCCGTGCCGGAGAGCAGGCGGCGCCACGCGAGGCGCACGGGGCCGGCCTGGTCGTTGCAGGGGTCCACGATGATCTGGTTCACCACGGCGTCCATATTCCCCTGGAAGGCGGAGATCAGGCCGTCCAGGCCCGCTACTTCCAGGGCGGCTTCATTGACGAAGTCTTCCGGATACCCCAGGGAACGGAGGCCTTCCAGAGCCAGGCGGTTGAACATTTTCAGGGAGCCGCCGCCAGCAAGCTGCTTCCACTTCACCAGCGTGTAGTCCGGTTCAATGGAAGTGGTGCCTTCATCATAACAGCCCAGCGGGGCGGAGATGGTGCCCGTGGGGGCCATGACGGAAACAAAGGCGTTGCGATGCGCCGTGGCCTTGGCGGCCTTCGCCCACATGCTGGAGGCCGCTTCCGCCAGCTTGGCGGCGGGGGCGATGCGCTCCTTGTTCATCATGGTGGGCGCCTTGAAGCTCTTGAGGTATGCGTGCAGGGCATAGGAGGCGGTCAGCCCCTGCGCTTCCGGCAGCGTTCCCCCGGCGTTGGCGATGATGTTTTCAATCAGGTCGTCCAGAGCCTTGGAATCCTTCTGGGCGGGCAGGGCGGTAGCCAGCTTCTGGGCCGCGTTATGCAGGCGCAGCACGGCCAGCAGGTCCTTCTTGCTGGCGGGGTATTCCACATAGGAGCCCAGTTCCGCGCCCATCTCCGCGGAGGCCGTCCAGCAGGCCGCCGTCAGGGCGCTGCAAAGCTGGGAGGAGATCCAGCGGCCTTCATCGGAATCATACGGAACGCCCAGGGCCATCAGGGAGCCGCCCACGTTGGCGAAGCCGATGCCCGTGGTGCGGTACTTGTAGGTTCCTTCCGCGATCTCTTCAATCGGGAAGCCGCCGCGTTCCACGTTCAGGTCCGCGCAGACCATCGCCAGGCGCGCGGCATGGGTCAGGGCGTCCGCATCAAAGACGGGCTTGCCGTCCTCTCCCTTCGTCAGGAAGCGGTAGGCATTGAAGGAGGAAAGGTTGCAGCTCGTGTTGTTCAGGAAGACGTATTCGGAGCAGGGGTTGGACGTGGTGATGGAGCCGATGGACTTGACGGGGTTCCACAGGTTGATCACGTCATTGTTGTGCACGCCGGGCTCCCCGTTTTCCCAGATGGACTTGGCCATGGCTTCCAGCAGCTCCTGGGCGCGGAAGGTCTGCTCAATGTGGGCCGGGTTCGTGACCCAGCGCGTGTAGGTATTGCCGTTGTTGGCAAGCGCCTGCCAGAAGTCCCCTTTCAGGGAGACGGAGTGGTTCGCGTTCTGGTGGGAAAGCGTTTCCCCGTACAGCAGGGCGTCCATGTGCGGGTCAAAGCTGTTCCGCGTAGCCAGGGGCAGGGAAAGGATGAGGCGCGCGGCGGCTTTTTCCGCCGGGGTGCCGGCCACCAGCTTGGTCTCTGCAATCTGCTTCAGCTCCACATGCACGTTGTGCTCGCGCAGGATCACCTTGGCAATGTCTTCCTGGCGGTTTTTCGTGTTGATGAATTCGAAGATGTCCGGGTGGTCGCTGAACATCAGCACCATGCGCGCGGCGCGGCGCGTCTTGCCGCCGGACTTGATGGCTCCGGCCATGCGGTCCCAGCCGCGGTCAAAGGAGATGGGGCCGGAAGAGCGGCCCTTCCCGCTGATGGGCTCCTTGGAGGAGCGGAGGGTGGAAAGGTTGATGCCCACGCCGGAACCGGAGGCGAAGATGCGGCCTTCCGTGGTCAGGTGGTCCAGAATGTCCTCCATGCTGTCCCCCACTTCCGTCAGGAAGCAGGCGGAGCACTGGGGATATTCATACGTGGACTGGACCGTGAAGGTTTTCAGGTTGTTCTTGGTGCCCTTGGTATGGTAGGCCTTGTTGCCGTGGCCGGTATAGTTTTCCCGCAGGTCCGGGCGGCCCCAGCGCCACTGTTCCCAGTGGCCGATGTTGAACCAGACGGGGGAGTTGGGGGCCCAGATCTGCTGCACCAGCATGGCCTTGATTTCCTCATTGAAAATCTCCGCGTCCTCCAGCGTGGCGAAGTAGCCTTCCTCCCAGCCCCACACGGTGTAGGTATTGGAAATGCGGTCGTAAATGTTGCGGAAGCTGTCTTCATATTCCAGAGACCCCGGTTCACTGCCGAAGAGGTACTTGTCCGCCGTGATCTTCACGGCGTTGTCATCCCAGTGGGCGGGGGCTTCCAGTCCCAGGCGCTCGTAAATGGTCTTTCCGGTCTTCCAGTCCATGATGCGCACGTCGCGGCGCGTCCAGTCCACTTCATCATAAGGGTGGACTTCATTGTGGGAAAATCTTCTGGTGAATTTCAAACCGCCCAGCAGGTCCTTCCTCTGGGGGAGGATGATTTCCTGTCCTGTGCGGAGTTTAAGCGTAGTTTGCGAGTTGTCTGTAGTCATGGCTTGCGAAATGGAAAGCATTTGGGAGGAGCCTCCCGGGAGCAGCGCTCCGTCGCGGGGTTGGGGCGGCGCGTAGCGTGTGCATTATCTACTGAAAAATAATCGCGATGAAAAGGAAATATTGTACAGTCTTTTTTCATGTGTGCCACATCTTGTGTTTTCTCTCCCTTTATGAGAAATTACGCTCCTCTCTTGCGTAAATTTTTTTTGTTCGCCTGACACTGCTTTTTTTTTCGCTTGACGCACCCCTTCCTTCGGAACGTTCTGCATCCCTTCCTGCGGTGCTTCTTTCATGGGAACTCCCGGCAATAAGAAGGTGTTAACAGCCCTTGAAAAGGTGGAATCAGCGGGTATTTCAAGGCATGCCGCGGCTCATGGGGAATATTTGTTGTGTTTTATCAATGAATGAATTATGATGTTTACTAACATGAGACTTCCCTGGATTGCTCCTGATGGTTTTCCGTGTGGGTGAAACCGGATTCCCTGATGTGGCGTGCCGGAGCTTTTCATGTTTTCCGGAAACCGGGGCATCTTACCGGAACCTTGGCAGAAGTCGGGAACTCCGCCTTTCCGGAGTCCGGAACGGTTTTTCCGTCCTCCGTCTTTGTCCTGGCAAAGCCAGGGGCCTTTTTCATGTTCCTTAAATCAGCCTTGATGAACGGAATGGGAAACGTTATTTTAAAGGTCATGAGATTAGCTACCCTCATCTGGCTGGCCAGCGCCGCATGTTGCATGCCTGGCATGGCCGCGGAGCCTGAGCGGCATGAACAGCCCGCTGCGGGAAAAACGCTGCAACGCCAGCCGCGTGACCTCTCCATCCAAAGCGTTGCCCCGGTGCCGGGCCTCCCGGTACCCATGGACCTGGCGCAGGCGGACGGCATCCGCCTGAACGCCCTGGACGTTACCGTAGCCCTGAAACAGCATCAGGCTTTTCTGGTTTACACCTGCGCGCTGGACATTCCCAGGGGGGTGAAGGGGAAGACCATCTCCGTGGGCGTGCCGTTCCAGTATGCCCCGCCGGATGAGCAGGCCAATGCCGCCACGCCGGAACCCCTGCGCATCCTTCCGTTCACCAAAGCGGTGCAGGACATCGTGACGTCCGTGGATGACTTGAAATGTGATTTCTCCCTGGTGGAAGGGAAGCATCTCCAGGCGGACGCCCCCACCATGTCCCCCGTAGCCGGAATTACCCACTGGCTGGTGGCCCAGGTTCCCAACAAGGCGGGAACCCACGTGCTCACCTTCCAGTTCTCCGTACCCTATATACAGGATACCGTCATTACTCCGGACCCGAAAGTCACGGTGGGGGAACCCCGCCTGACGCTGCTCACCTCCCCGGTCATGACCTGGACCGGAGGCACGCCCAAGGCGGTGGTGAATGTGTACAGCTCTGAAATGACCAACCAGTCCGTCAAGCTGGACCCCTCCGCGGACACCAAATCCATCGTGACCACGCCCAAGGGCGTTTTCACCTGGTCCCTGCTGGGCGCGGACGGCCGTCCCTACGCTCCTTCCGTGGTGCTGGCGCCCGGACCCTCCTGGGTGCTGGACAAGGACGGGCACGTCACCATCCGTGGTGAAAAAGGGAAGCTTACGGACCAGTACGAGGTGACGGCCAGCTCCACCCTGGACAAGGACCCCTACGGCGCTCCGTGCTCACCGGACAACCTGAAGAACGGCACCGGATACTGGGCGGAAGGCGTTTCCGGAGACGGCCAGGGGGAAACGCTGGAGCTCAAGCTCAGGAACCCGGGGCGTTTGCTCGGCATCATGCTGGAAACCGGCATCTCCCCGGTGACCAATCCGGCCAGGGATTCGGAGGCGCGCCGGCACCCCAACATCGCCTACTCCATGTTCAGTCGCCCCAAGGGCATCCAGGTGACGCTGAACGGGGATTACACCTTTGACGCCACGCTGCGGGATGACTGGACGCCCCAGATTGTGGTTCCTCCCTATTACAGGCAGCCTGTCCGCACCATTAAAATCAGGATAGACTCCAGCTATCCCGGTACCGGGACATCTGACACCTACATAGGCATCCTCAAGCCAATCGTCAAATAAAAGGGGCGTCCCGGGCCTTCCTGTCTTCCTTCTGTCATTGGAACAGGGAACTTCCCGTCCGGCCCTTGGGATAATGGCGGAAGGGTAGCGTAAGCAGATACATCAGCGCAAGCGCCGGAACCTGCATCCACAGCAGGTACCAGGGCCACGGGCCAAGCAGGTCCAGCACGGAGCCGCCCGCCGGAGTAGCGACCGTGAAGCCGTAATTGGTCCCCAGGAGCATGTTGGCCGGATGGACAACGGCCAGATACACGTTGGCGAACAAAAGAGCCCACAGGAAGTCCCAGCGCGCCGGTTTCCATTCCAGGGCCAGCGGCAGGTAAATGGCCGTGATGACCGTCACGCCGTGGGACAGGAAGAAGGCAAAATACGTCCAGGACGGGAAATCATGGGCAACGGAAGGAGTGACGAGTCCCTGAAAAGTGGCGCATAGCACGCAGTAATACACGATGGAACGCAGCAGGCGGGAGGGTATCCACAGGCTCAGGGCGCATAGCACCTGCATGACGGAGCAGAAATGCAGGGGGAGCATCCATGTCCAGCTCTTTTCCGGTTCATCCGCCAGCATGGCGGCCAGGTCCGGAACCAGGCTGAACAGGCAGGCGATACCCAGCCAGAACGTAGTGCGGTTCCGTATGGCTTTCTTGTAGGACTGGCCCAGTTCCATGATGCACAATCCCGCTGCCAGGAGAACGGCCAGAGCCGCCCAGTGGGAAACCCCTGCGAATTCCAGTGGAGGGATGCCGTTCATTCAACGGCTACCATAACAGATGGAGGGGGCCCGGGGCAACGTGAAAAGCGGGACGGGTTTCAGTCTTGCAAATTTGCCCTTCCCGGGCATACTTGCCGGCGGAATGAAACAGGGCTTGTTCATAGGGGTCAGCGCTTTGCTGATGATGGCCGGTCTGACCGGATGCGACGATTCCAGTGAACGGCGCGCCCGTTATGCGGAGAAGAAGCCTGCTCCGCGTCCCCTGGAAAGAACGTTTGATCCTCCCAGAAAAGTTCTTCCGCCCGCCACGCCCGTGAAAAAGGCGCCTGCGTGGATGGATTACAAGGGGGAGGACATGCGGCAGTTGACGGAACTTTCAGGCCGCAAGGTGCTGATTGTCTTTTACGCTCCGTGGAGCCGCCCTGCCATGGACTACGTCCAGGCGGTCAAATCCTACGCTGCGGCGCAGGACGGCAAGGCGTTTGCCGTGCTGATTGACGCGGATGCCTATCCGGACGTGGCCCGCAAGTACGGGCTGGAAGCCGTCCCCCTGACGCTCCTGTACCTGGAGGGAATGAAGCTGAAGGAAATGGTGGGCGCCCTTTCCGCGCCGCGCCTGAACGAACTGATTGAGCAGACGATACGGGTTCAGTAAAGGAATTGCCTTTGCGGGCCTCTGCATGGTTACGGGGAAAATAACCAATTCCCTGCCCATGGACACTCGTCAATAGTTCGGAGAGGAATATTCCTTCTGGAGGCGCTTCTTATATTTTGTATTGGAAGCGGTTTGACGGAATTCCGGGATGTACGGGCGGAAGGCGCATTTACTTCTTCCCGGGCGGAGAGAGTGGAATGTTTAATTATTGACCATCAATGCTTGTATTTTTGATGCCCTTTATTTTCACCTGATTCCTGCGCCGTTTCAGCCCTTTCCCTGCCTGCCGAATACGCGTTGAACGTGTTGATGGGGAGCGGGAAATCTTTCAAGGTGGCCAGGAACTGAATGGTCAGTTCATTCAACAATAAATGAATTGAAAACATAAACACTATGGCTATATCAACTATACCATTTCACCCGCTCGACGCTGAAAATAATCCTCGTTACAAGGTGAAGAAAAAAGACGCTCCCAAAATTGTCTGGCACAAGACGGAAGAAACCGGCGTCCATGACTGGGAAGGATACATCCGTGTTCCCTTTGACAAGGAATGTGCCTTTACCATTCAGATGGACGACAACGGTTACCTGGAAATAGACAACCAGAGAGTGGTGGAACTCAAGGACGGCAACTCATCCAAGAAGGCAGAGGGCAAGAAGGAACTCAAGCAAGGTTACCATTACGTCAAGCTCCATCATGAAAACCTGAAGGTTCCGGATTCTATTGCACCCTATCCCAATGCGGAAGAATTCGTTCCTGAAATGGATGGGGGTGACCTGGAACTCTGGGAAATTGATGCCCCCGTCAATCTCTGGAAGACGGAGGATGCCCAGAAACTGCTGAAATGCTACAATGTGGTGGATTATGTCACCATGCCCAATCCCGGACAGGTTTGGTCCTATATCGGAGGGTGGCTCTATCAGGCTCACCTGAAGGAAATTGAGGACAATGTTCCTGAGCAATTGCGCAACTATTATAACAGCTGCGCCTTGCGGATGAGTATCGCGTTGAGTTCCTTCGGTAAGGACTTGAAGAACGAAGCAGGAGCGGAGCTCATCGGGGACAAGGCGAACGCCGATGCGCTGGGAGGTAAAACCCACGTTATCACCCGTGCAAGGGACATGGCTGCTTATGTGCAAAAGCTCCTGGGCGACCCTGACTATGCCGACGGCCAGGATACAGGCTATTGCAGCCCGCAGCCGGGCGACATTATTGTGTTTGCCGGAAAGGGCCACGTAGGCATGTGTCCGGGAGACAACATCTCCATTGGCAGTTTCCTGACTGGCCCCATTTGGTTAATCAATCGGGCGACATTGAAAGACGCTGAATAATTCATCAACTTCTTTTTTTACGGAGCGGATGCTTTTAAAGCATTCGCTCCGTTTTTGAACATAATGGGAAAGAAAGTAATCTACCCATTTCTATGGTTAAAAACCCACTCTTTTATTGTTTGCTTTCCGGACTGATAACGGTATCGGCCAGCGCGGCGCCATCTTCCCCCTCCTTTCCCACGCAGGCTGAAGTAGCCGGAGATGCTTCTCTTTACAGCCCGGCCATGCACCTGCGGAAAAGCGACATTCTCCTGGCGGTTATTATTTATAAAACGGTAGAAACGGACCAGGAGATAACGTACTACGCCCGCGTCGTCCAGTCTCTCCGGGGAGACATTCCCGTGGAGGCTTTGATCCAGTGGAGCTGGGCCGCCAATAAACACTCTGCGGTCAGCTTCTCTAAACCGGAACCGGGCAGCCCTCCTAAAACGGAACTGTATTCCGGTAATTATATGTATTATATCCTCGCCTCCTCCAAGGAGGTAAAAAAACTGCCGGACACGCCGGAATCTTTTGCCCCCGCGGGCAATATCCCCGGCCTGGATTCCTATCATCTGGGAGACGACGTCATTTACTTCCCGGTGACGGAGAGCGACCGGGGCCGGGCTATAAGGAAGCTCCTTCATATCGAACCCGCCAGGATCACCGCAGAATCGGAGGCCGCCCGTTTCCAGCCCTCTTCCGGCAAATAACGTCTTACTCTTTTTTCTCTCCCTCTTTCCGGCAAGCCCTTCCTTGTTGCCCGGGCATGTTTCATCCCCCATCCCGTTCCTTTCAGGAAGCAGGCCTTTTTGTATTTCAGCATTCCCCCTGTCCCGGACAGGGGGAATACATGAAAAAACCGGTTCACGTTTCCGTGAACCGGTCCTGAAAAAGGGGGAAGTGTTAAACGCCCAGATTGAACGCCCTGTGCACCACCCGGGCCGCTTCCTCAATGTCTGATTCGTCCACCATCACGGCAATCTTGATCTCCGAGGTGGAAATCATGCCGGTCTTGATGTTGGCGTCCGCCAGGGCCTTGAACGCGGTGGCGCCCACGCCGGAATGGGAACGCATGCCGATGCCCACCAGGGAAAGCTTGGCAAGGCCCGCTTCCGTTTCCACCTTCACGGTGGAGCCCAGGGCGGCCATGACCGGCTTGAGGGCAGCCTGGGCGCGGCCCAGTTCATTGGACGGCATGGTGAAGGACTGGCGGACGTAGCCGTCATGCGCGGTATTGGCCAGAATCATGTCCAGGTTGATTTCCGCCTCAGCCAGGGCGCCCAGCACCTGGGCCGTATAGCCGATCTGGTCCGGAATGCCGGTGATGGTGACGCGGGCCTGGTTGCGGTCAATGGAGATGCCGCGGATGACGACGGCTTCCATGGAGGGAGTTTCTTCTTGCACGATTGTACCGGGGTTGTTGTTCATGGAGTTGCGAACTTCAAAGACGACGCCGAATTTTTTGGCGAATTCCACGGAGCGCGACTGCATCACCTTGGAACCGTTGGAGGCCATCTCCAGCATCTCGTCATATGAAAGGGTTTGTATTTTCTTGGCGTCTTTCACCACGCGGGGGTCGCAGGTGTACACGCCGTCCACATCTGTAAAAATCTGGCACACGTCCGCCTTCAGCGCGGCCGCGATGGCGATGGCGGAAAGGTCAGACCCCCCGCGGCCCAGCGTCTGGACCATTCCTTCCTCCGTAGCCCCCTGGAAGCCGGCGCAGATGAGGATGTTGCCTTCCTGCAGGTACTTGTTCATCAGCGTGGGGTTGATGCTGTGGATGCGTCCGCGCGTATGGCTGCCGAAGGTGGTGATGCCCGCCTGCGCCCCCGTGAAGGACATGGCTTTTTCCCCCAGCTCGTGAAGGGCCATGCAGAGCAGGGCGATGGACTGCTGCTCGCCGGTGGCCATTAGCACGTCCAGTTCGCGTTCACAGGGGGATTCGGACAGTTCCCTGGCAAGGCTGATCAGCTTGTCCGTCACGCCGCTCATGGCGGAAACGACGGCTACCACCTGGTTGCCGTCCCTGGCGGTATCATGGATGCGGTGCGCCACATTGCGGATGCGGTCAATGGTGCCGACGGAGCTGCCTCCGAATTTTTGAACGATAAGAGCCATGTAACAGGATGATGATGTGGGTTAGGATTGAGGAAGAAGATGTTCAATGCGGAGCACGCGGGGATCCGCCGCCACGCAGGAAATGCGCGCAATTTCCGCCAGGGCCTTCTGGAGCTGGCCCCACGGGCACGTGTGCAGGATAAAGACCAGGTCATTCCAGGGTTCCCCGTTTTCAGCAATGTGGCTGGGGGCGGAAGAGGTGGCGGAAATGCCGATGCCGAAGGTTGCCAGGATGCGTGCTATTTCCGCAATGACGCCGGGCTGGTCCGCCACCTGGAAGCGGACGTAATACGGAGTCACCGTGTCGTTGATGTGCATGACTCCGCAGGACTTGGCGTAAGGATTGAAGCCCGTATGGTACTCCGGATAGCGGCTTTCGCGCATGGCGGTGATCACGTCGCTGATGACGGCGGAGGCCGTGGGGTTCTTGCCCGCTCCGCGTCCGTAGAACAGCGTTTCCCCTACAATGTCTCCCGTGACGGAAATGGCGTTGAACACGCCGTTCACGGAGGCCAGGATGTGCCAGTCATGGACAAAGCAGGGCTGAACGCGCAGTTCCAGGGCGTCTTCCTGTCCTTCATGGTAGCGGATGACGACGAGAAGCTTGATCGTATAGCCCAGCTTCTTGGCGAACTCAAAATCGCGGCTGGTGATGTTCTCAATGCCGCTCACGTAAATCTTGTCCGGGGAAATGGTGGTGCCGTACGCCAGCATCGCCAGGATGAGGGCCTTGTGGGCGGCGTCCCAGCCGTTCACGTCCAGGGAGGGGTCTTCCTCCGCAAAGCCCAGCTTCTGGGCCTGGACCAGGGCGTCCGCATAATCCGCCCCGTGTTCCCCCATGGCGGAAAGGATGTAATTGGACGTCCCGTTGATGATGCCCACAATGGAACTGATATGGTTGCAGATCAGGGAATTCTGAAGGCTCTGGATAATCGGGATGCCGCCCCCGGCAGAAGCTTCAAAATAAATGGGTGTGCCCATCTCCGCGGAAAGCTTGAAAATTTCCGCTCCGTACTCCGCCAGAAGGGCCTTGTTCCCCGTGACGACAGGCTTTCCGGCGCGCAGGGCCAGCGTCACCAAGTCGTAAGCCTGGCGCGTGCCGCCGATCAGCTCAATGACGATGTCAATTTCCGGATCATTCACCAGGTCGTTCCAGTCGTCCGTCAGCAATTCCCGTGGAACGGCGGTTTCCCTGGGTTTTTCCAGATTGCGCACGGCGATGCGCTTGATCCTGAAAGGAATCTTGCTCCGGGCTTCCAGGAGGGCATGGTTGCGGCACAGCGTTTCATACACGCCGGAACCGACCGTTCCCAGCCCAGCAAGCCCAAGTTGTATAGGTTTTTCCGTCATTCCTGCGGGGCGATTATGCAAAAAAATCCCTGTAACGCAAGAGCTTTTACCGTTCCGGAAGGGCAGTGAGGCCGCCGTCCGGATGGCATGGAAACAGGTGGGATGGAAAAGGGGCACATAAAAGAACGGCAGGTATGAAAAGAAAGCCCGGAAAAGGACGAATACCGTTTTTGGTAAGGGGAATAGACTTGGAATATTTTTCTGTATGCCGCACGGAGTATTATAAGGGCCGGGAAACCGCGTTGCGATTGGACGGAGTGCGGAGCATGGAGCCCGCAGGGTGAAGGAGTCTGAAAGGCGAATGAGTCAAACCCTTGTTCCCAGCAGCGTGGCATCAGGAAACACGGGGGAAAGGATATATTACCACGGCTTGAGAGGAAAACGGCCAGCCGGGAGCGAAGGCCTCCGGCCTTCGTGCCTGCCGGGTAAACTGGTTTCCCTCGGGAAACTTATGAGGGCCGGAACCCCTCTTATTCGCTGACGCTGGTTCCTGCCGGAACCTTGCGGCGCTTTGAACCGCAGGCAGGCATGGAAAGGACAAAAGGGCAATAAAAAACCCTCCCAGAGAGGAGGGTAAGATTGGCAGCCCCACCAGGACTCGAACCTAGAAATACTGAACCAAAATCAGGTGTGTTACCAATTACACTATGGGGCTGTCTTGCACTGGCATTCCTGCCGTTGCGGGGCGTAGTAAACCACACGGGGCGTAGTCTGGCAAGAGAAAAATGCCCCGTTTCCGGCGTTTGGGGGTCAGTGCCCCGGCTTGATGATGCGGGTATAGCTCAACCGTTTGAACATCAGCATGGGAATGGCTACTCCGATCACCAGGGAGAAGATGATGAAGAACGCCGTGATGCCGTTTTTGCAGATGTCCACGATCAGCCGGTTCATGGTGGACGTATCCTGGTTCTCCTGCATGAACTGCATCAGGGCCAGGATGGTCTTGTACGCGTACACGCCCGGAATCATCGGCAGCAGGGAGGGGAACGCGAAAATCTCCGCCGGGCACTTCACCAGCTTGGCCGTCATGACGCCCAGCATGCCTATGGTGAAAGCGGCGATAAAGGTGGCGCTGGAAATGTCAATGGACCAGGAATGCAGCATGTAAAACCGGAAGGCGTGGCCGATGGCCGCCAGCAGGGCGGAAACGGCAATGGCGCGCTTGGGCGGATTGGAGATGACGGCAAACCCCGTGGCGGCAATGGCGGCCATCAGGCCGTCCAGAAGGATGGAGGAGAGGAAATCCGGGCTCATAAGCTGTTTACCCCCACAATAAGCATGGTTGCGGAAAGGCCGATGGTGATGCAGGTAATCATCATGATGGAATGGACGCCCCGGGAAATCCCCATCAGGATGTGGCCGTGCATCAGGTCCATGATGGAATTGATCATTTGCACGCCGGGCACCAGGAACAGGACGCTGGTGGCCAGGGCGATCTGCGGCGTGGCGCCGATCTGGAAAATGACGGCGCACGCCGCCGCCATGGAGGCGGCGAAGGCGGAAAGAATGATTACGCCGAGAGGATTGTACTTCAACCGGGAGAGCTGCTGCTTGACCAGGAAGCCCAGCAGGGTGGCCACAAACACAGTCAGCATGGCCCACAGGTCCCCGTTGAACAGGCGGCAGAAGGCGGCGTTCCCCACGCTGACCAGCAGCAGGTCCGTCCAGCGGGAAAACCTTTTGGTGCGCACGATGGAACTGAACGCCTGCTCCATCTCCGCAATGCTGACGTTGTTGTCCACCGGGAGCCAGCTTAATTCACTAAGCTGCTGGATCAGGTTCAGGTTGAACGCCAGGGGCTTCAGCTTCCGGACGGAGGTGCGGCGCAGCGTCTCGTCATCCTTGCAGATCAGGCTCATGGTGATGTTGCGCTGGAAGATGGTCATATCCGCGCTGTACCCGTACGCGGCGGCGATGCGGGAAATGTTGCGCACGGCGCGGTTGGTATGCACCCCTGCGCCCATGAGCGTGGTGGCGTACTCCAGCAGGAACTCTGAAAGGGCCTGTATTTGATCGGTATGCTGCATAGATGAAAGGCGGAATGAAAAAGAGGAAAATCAGGAATGGGCGGCCTGTCTTCTGGCGGCGTAATCCTTCTGCTGGTCTTCTCCGGTGGCGCCCACGGTGAAGTAGGTGCTTTCCGGGTGGGAGAACACGAGGGCGCAGACGGCGGAAACGGGCTGCATCATCCAGGTCTCCGTCAGGCTCATGCCCGCTTCCTCCTGTGCATGAAGGAGCCTGAACACGGTTTCCTTCTCCTGGTGGTCCGGCTGGCTGGGATAGCCGCAGGCGGGACGCACCCCGGACTCTTCCGGAATATTCCACAGGAGGCGCAGCCTGTCATGGGCGATGGAAGCGAAGGCCTCCACCAGGCGGTCCGCCAGGGAACTCACCAGCAGGGCGCGGTAGGAATCGTTCCTGTCCTCCCACTCCTTCGCCCAGCGCCGGGAGCCGTGGATGCTGACCGCCATGGCCCCCACGTAATCCTTCACTCCCGCGGGAGCGATGAAATCCGCCAGCGCCATCCGGGTCTTCCCCTGCTTGTTCAACTGCTGCCGCTGGGTCAGCAGGGTGGCCTGGGGAACGTTTCTGGACTCATCCGTCCAGACGGTAATATCGTCATGGCTGGCCGTGGAATTGGCCGGAAAAATGCCGATTACGCCGCGGGCCTGGTAGCGGTTCTCCCTGACGGCCTGGTCCAGCAGGTCGCGGGCGTCCTGGTACAGGGCGGCGGCAGCCTCCGCCTTGGAAGGGTCCTTCGTGCGGAACTCCCGGGCCGCGCGGTTCCAGGAGCCGTGCAGCTCCCAGGCGTGGAAAAAGGGAGTCCAGTCAATCCGCTCAACCAGCTCCTCCACGGTCACGTAATAGCGCGGATCGTCACTGCAGCAGCCGCAGCTGACGGAGCTGTGCAGGCTGCCGATGGAAACCGGCCCCAGGCGTGCGGGCACGGGGGGAAGGTAACCGCCCTCCGCCCCCTTCCAGCGCAGTTCACGGGCTTCCTCCAGGGACAGGAGGTCGCGGGCGGGCTTGTTCTCATGCCTGTTGCGCAACTCCTCCTGCCGGGCCTTCACGGCGGCGATGTAGGAATCCTTCTTCCCGCTCACCAGGGAGGCGGCAGCGGGCACCACCTGGGACGCGTCCACCGTATGCACCACGGCGCCCTGGTAATGGGGGGCTATTTTCAGGGCCGTATGCAGGGCGGACGTGGTGGCTCCCCCCACCATCAGGGGAATGGTCATTCCCCGGCGCTCCATCTCTGCGGCCACGTGGGACATTTCCTCCAGGGAAGGGGTGATCAGGCCGGAAAGCATCACCAGGTCCGCCTGTTCCGCCTCCGCCCGGTCCAGGATGGTATCGCAATGGACCATCACGCCCAGGTCAATCATCTCAAACCCGTTGCAGCCCAGCACCACGCCCACGATATTCTTGCCGATGTCATGCACGTCCCCCTTTACAGTGGCGATCACGGCCTTGCCCGTCTTGGAGGAGCCCTTGCTGTCCGCCTCAATATACGGGGTGAGCCAGGCCACGGCCTGCTTCATCACGCGGGCGCTCTTCACCACCTGGGGCAGGAACATCTTCCCGTCCCCGAACAACTGCCCGACCACCTTCATGCCCTCCATCAGCGGGCCTTCAATCACCTTCAGCGGGGAGCCCAGCTCCCGGAACGCCTCCGCCGTATCCGCATCCACAAACTCGGTAATGCCCTTGATCAGGGAATACTCCAGGCGCTTGGCCACGTCCTGCTCCCGCCACTCCAGCACGGGCTTCTTCTCCGCTCCGGCCTCCGTCTTCTCCGCGGCCAGCTTTTCCGCGTAATCCGTCAGGCGCTCCGTGGCGTCCGGATCCCGGTTCAGCAGCACGTCTTCAATCAGCTTCAGCCTGTCCTTGGGAATATTGTCGTATACCTCCAGCATCCCGGCGTTCACGATGCACATGTCCAGCCCCTGCCGGGTGGCGTGGTACAGGAAGGCGGAATGCATGGCCTCCCGCACCGGGTTATTGCCGCGGAAGGCAAAGGAAACATTGGAAATGCCGCCGGAAATGTGCGTGTGCGGCAGGTTTTGGGAAATCCAGCCTGCGGCCTTGAAAAAATCCAGGGCGTAATTGGCGTGCTCCGCAATCCCGGTGCCGACGGTCAGCACGTTCGGGTCAAAAATAATATCCTCCGGCGGGAACTGCACGCGGTTCACCAGCAGGTCATAAGCCCGCTGGGCGATGCGGACGCGGTCCTCGTAATTGGAAGCCTGCCCCTGTTCGTCAAAACCCATCACCACGGCCGCCGCGCCGTACTTCCTAATCAGGGAGGCCTTCTTCAGGAACTCCTCCTCGCCCTCCTTCAGGGAAATGGAATTCACGATCCCCTTGCCCTGCATGCATTGCAGACCGGCTTCCAGCACTTCCCACTTGGAGGAATCCACCATGAAGGGAACGCGGGCGATATCCGGCTCCGCGGAAACGAGGTTCAGGAACCGGACCATGGCCTCCGGCCCGTCAATCAGGCCGTCGTCAAAACAGAAATCCAGCACCACGGCGCCGTTCTCCACCTGCTGGCGGGCGATGGATACGGCTTCCTCATACTTTCCTTCACGGATCAGGCGCGCGAATTTGGGAGAACCCGCCACGTTGCAGCGTTCCCCCACAAAAAGGGTATTCTTCTCCGGAGTGTGGTTGTACGCCTCATAACCGGACAGGCGCAGCGCGGGCTCCTGCGCGGTTGGAACACGGGGAGCCAGGCCTTCCACGGCGGCCGCAATGGCGCCGATATGTTCCGGCGTGGTGCCGCAGCAGCCGCCCACGATATTCAGCAGGCCCAGGGACGCGTACTCCTTCATGAACCGGGCCATGTCCTCCGGAAGAAGGTCGTACCCCGTGGGGCTGAGCGGGTTGGGAAGCCCGGCGTTCGCGTAAATGGACACATGGCAATCCGCCAGGCCGGAAAGCTCCTCCGCAAAGGAGCGCATCAGGTCCGGCCCCAGGGCGCAATTAATGCCCACGGAAAAAGGACGTACGTGGCGGATGGAATTCCAGAACGCTTCAATCGTCTGGCCGGACAGCGTGCGCCCCGCCTTGTCCGTCAGCGTGACGGACACCATGACCGGAACGGCGGCGTCCGGCTGTTCCTCAAAAACCTCCTGAATGGCGAACAGGGCCGCCTTGGCGTTCAGCGTGTCGAAAATCGTCTCCAGCAGCAGCAGGTCCGCGCCGCCCTCCAGCAGGGCCAGAACCTGGTCGCGGTAGGCCTGCCTCAGCTGGCGGAAATTCACGGCCCGGAACCCCGGGTCATTCACGTCCGGAGACAGGGAGCAGGTAACGGGCAGGGGGCCTATGGACCCGGCCACCAGGCGCGGCCTTCCGTCCGCCGCTTCCGCTTCGTCACAGGCCTGGCGGGCGAGGGCGCAGGCGGCCAGGTTCACTTCCCGGATCAGGGACTTCAGCCCGGGGGCGTCCACTACCTCCTGGAAATAATCCTGGTCCTTGCGGCTCCCTTCCTCCGGACGGTGCCAGAAATAATCGTGCTGGCCGATGCTGGTAGCGCTGA
Organism: Akkermansia muciniphila; assembly: GCF_018709685.1. Classification (GTDB taxonomy): domain Bacteria; phylum Verrucomicrobiota; class Verrucomicrobiia; order Verrucomicrobiales; family Akkermansiaceae; genus Akkermansia; species Akkermansia muciniphila_E. The sequence continues at coordinate 1,215 of NZ_JABDHQ010000004.1, read as the reverse complement.
ACGTGCAGGTTTCCAGAATATCCGCATGCCCTGTGCTTAGAAAGCGGCGGTGGATGTCCAGGATCACCTCCGGCCTGGTCAGGACCAGCAGGTCGTTATTATTCTTCAGGTCGTTGGGGTAGCGCGCCGCATCCGCAAAACGTTCCCCGCGGTAATCCTTCTCCCCCAGCCTGAACTTCTGGATATTGGTGCCCATGGCGCCATCCAGGATGACAATCCTTTTGCTCAATTGGTCCTTCAGATAATCAAGGCGTTCGAATCTGGATGCTCTGGTCATATGGCGCGGAAAATCTACCGTTCGTCCGTGTTTGGGACAAGGACAATTGGCGTCACGCTTGCCATGGAAACAGGCATTCGTGGCCGTGCGTTTTTAAATCCTTCCGTTTACTCTCATTCTGTCCTGCGGAAATGGATGGAAAATCCGTACTCCGGGAAAAATGTGTACGTGAAATATCTGCGGATGCCTTATCCTCTGGCGCTTGAAAAAGCACGCGAACGGTGCGTTTTTGTCTCAATAATATGAATGTGATAACGGTAGCGGTAAATCTTCTCTTCAACATCCGGAAGATAATCTACGGGAAGCAGTCTTCTCCCGGTCAAAGCCGTTTCCAGTGTTTTCCTTGATGCCTGCCTGTCATGAACCTTTGCCGATCACGAAAAAAATCAGGGCAAATCATGGAAGGTTTGATAATAACATGTTCATAAGATGTGTATAACTCTTGAGGTGATCCCGGTCTGGAGAATCATTCCAGTGGCTTGCCGCTCTTTTCTGGAGCCTGTTTCCAGAATGGAAAAGGCGGCTGGGAGAGTTGGTTTTCTGTTCTTCTCCTGTCCGTTTTGAGTGTAGCTTGAAGGGCTTCATGGCTATTTCTATTTTCTGCCTGGGTTTCCGCATTCATGATTTGGCCGTGTAAAAACAGGATGGACGCTCACCCGAAGATGAAAGGTGATGTAAATAGAATGTGGATAACAGGTGTACAACTAAAGCAGAGTATCTGAAAAAATTAATAAAATGCGCATAAAATAAATGAATAGTGATAAAAAATGAAAGGAGGAAACGTGCAAAGAGGCTCAGCCGCTCCCGTCCGTCTCATGCCGGGAAATTCTCCATTCCTGTAGACCGGATGCTCCCGGTATTTCCTCCGTGTAACTTTCTTTGAGTAACTTAAGAAATTCAACTCTTTAAGGAGAAATTCAGGACAACCGGGATGAAGA
>NZ_JABDHQ010000039.1 GCF_018709685.1 Akkermansia muciniphila | reverse complement strand
GGCGGAGGCGTCCTGGCCTTCTTTTTTGGAGGAGGAATCCCACACGTTGGCCCACAGGTAGAGCTGATTCCAGGAGCCAATCGGACGGCTCTGCTCGGTCGGGCTCCCGTCCTCGGAGGTATATGGGCGCAGGCCTATATCCGAGGTGTCTCCGCGGAATTCCTCAGGCAGTTTTTCCTGGGAGAACATGATGTTCAAGTCCTTCTTCAATCCACCGAATTTAGAATCCGTCAAGAGGCTGGAAGAAACCAGGGAAATGTCATGGTAGACCTCTCCCAAGTCTTTCAGCCTGCCGTTTTTACTGTTGGCCAGGATGGCATCAAAAGAAATGAGTTTTCTGACGGTAGACATGTCGTTTCCGGAGCCCGAGGCCATCACGGAAGAAAGGTTGAGGGGTTCCAAATCCGGCCCGGGCGTGTCCCATGTGGAGCGCAGCACCGTCAAGGCGTCCGTGCTTTCTTCAGAGGCGTGCGGCATCAGGTTGATGCGCGCCTTCTGGTTTTCCCCCGTTACCCACCAGGCAATGTACTTGCGCATGTTGGCGTTCTTTTTCAATCCCAGGTTTTTGGAGTAGTCATCCACGCGCACCAGGCGGGCGTAGATTTCCTTATTGTCCTGGTTTTTAGCGCCTACGGGCGTTCCCACCGTGCCATGATTCACCAGGGGAACGGTGCGGAAATTCCGGTTGGAAAGGGAACGCTTGCCCAGCAGGTTCTTTCCGGCTTCCAGTGAG
>NZ_JABDHQ010000038.1 GCF_018709685.1 Akkermansia muciniphila | reverse complement strand
ACGGTCAACGCGCTGGGAACGGCGCAGAAAGACGCCCTGCGCGACCAGATGGGCTGGATCAGGAACCGCACCACCCTCATGGGCGTCAACCCCGCCTACATCAACGAAGACCTCCCCTACTTCCACATGTGGATGGAAGGAACGGGCTCCTACGGCAAGCTGGACACCAAGGGGGATGAAAGCGGCTACCAGCTCACCACCTGGGGCGGAACCGTCGGCATGGACGTGGACCTCAGCGACCACTTCACCATGGGAGCGGCCTTCACGGCCAACTACGGAGACCTGACGGCCAGTGCGGCGGACACGGCTGACGGCCACCTGGACAGCTACTACGCCAACCTCTTCGGGCGCTACCAGAGCAAGAGATGGGCCCACACGCTCATTCTGACGGGCGGCTGGAACGACGCCAAGCTTAACCGGACGGTCAACTACGGAGAAGGCAGCTACAGCACGCAGGGCAACACCAACGGGTGGGGCTTTGGGGCGATGTACGAACTCACCTACGACGTCTACCTCAATGAAGACAAGAGCAGCATCCTGCAGCCGCTGGCCAACGTCTCGGTGGTAACCACCCGTATGGACGGTTACACGGAAACAGGAGCCGGAAATGCGGGCCTGAATGTAGGCAAGCAGGAATGGACGACGGGAACGGTGGCGCTTGGCGGCCGCTGGATGGGGCTGGCGGGCAGCAACCTCTTCGGACGTGAGGCGCTGGTGGAATTCCGAGCCAACGTGGCCCAGGACATGGGAGACCGCCGCGGCGAGACGGGAGTGGGCTTCCTGGCCAACCCCGGCTACACGCAGACGGTGAGGGGAGCGAAGGTAGGAACAACCGCGCTTCAAATCGGAGCGGGACTCAGTGTGCCTGTGGGAACGCAGGGGACGGTGTTTGTCAACGGCAACGCGGACTTCCGAGACGGAGCCAACTCGGTGAACGGAAGCGTGGGCTACCGCTACGACTTCTAAGGAGAGTTAAGGTTTGAGAGTTGAGAGTGGAGCGGAGAGGCACCGCTCTCCATTCCTCCAGGGCCGTTCCGGACAAGAACCGGAACGGCCCTGTTGCGTTGATGAAGGGGGCTTTCCCGGAGAAGGAAGACGAAATAGACCAAGCGGACTCCATGGACGGAATA
>NZ_JABDHQ010000037.1 GCF_018709685.1 Akkermansia muciniphila | reverse complement strand
GAGCTCGGATGCGGTGGGCATCTGGCCGCCCCAGAAGAGGGGGCTGGAGTGCTGCCAGGTCTTGGCGCGGTAGTCCTTGCCTTCGGGGTAGGCCCCAATGACCGGAGGCTTGCCCCATTTGATTGATACACCGTAGTAGGCCACGAAGGTGGAATCCTGGGCCGCAGTGCCGTATTTGCCGCGGCGTTTCAGGTTGTCGTCCGGTCCTTCGTTATCCAGGAACATGTCCGCAGGCAGCTTGACCTGGTCCAGCAGCGGCTTTTCCCACGCGCCCCAGTTGAGGTTCAGGATAGTGGGCATGGCTTTGGAGAAAACATTCAAGTCTGCTCCCGTCTTCGCGGTTAAATCCCCTGCCTTGCCGATTTGCTTGGGATCCATGATGCCGGACACCATGACGATTGAGCCGAGCTTGTTGGAACTGGCATTGAATTCGTCCGTGTATTTGGTGCAGAGAACGACGCTGCGGGGCGTATAATTAAGGTCGTTCAGCGTTTCGGCAAATTTGATGGACATCATGGCCGTTCCCCTGTCTTCATATCCGCTTCCGGCAAGGTACTGGTACTGAATGCCGTCAGCCTGGTTGATGGCGTAGGAACTGACTTGCCCGGGGCTCTGGTCCCAGCCTTCCTTGAAGGCAAAGTTGTCTACGCGCACATCATTCTTGTTTGCCTTGGACTGCGTGACCATGTTGCCGTGCTCGATCTTGGAGACGACGGGATGAGCGTAAATGACGATTTCCCCCGCCTTGAGCGTGGATACCTCTCCGGCTTTTCCTGCGCCTCCGGACGTTAATTGCGACGTTTTCCGGAACGAGGCTCCAAAGTCGGCAATCTGGCGGTTGTTATAGCCGTCGTTGGGGGAATAGGGAGAGAAGGGGGATTCCGAATAGGTGGCCGAGGAGGGATCCCAGTTTTCAATCAGATTACCTTGCATGCGACCATAGTTATTGGTCTGCATGAGCGGCATGTACCGGTGCTCCCCGAAGAAGGAGCCCCAGGGGCCGCCTTCCGCTCCCTGGAATTTCATGTCCACGTTGTACGGGTTCCACCACACATACACCGGGATCACGGAAACGCGCACGTCAATATGGCCGCCGCGGGCTCCGTGCTGGGCTTCGCGTTTGACGTAGTTCAACCCTACG
>NZ_JABDHQ010000036.1 GCF_018709685.1 Akkermansia muciniphila | reverse complement strand
TGTCGGCGTCCAATACGCCAGATTCGGCGGAACCAACGGCCAGAACCCCTCCGTAAACGGGGGATTCATCAACCTGGCCTTTTCCGTCATCCCCGTTTATGTGTGGTGGAACCCGTATAATGTGGACATGAAATTCCAGGGGGCCAACGGAGAAGTGTGGGGAGCCTACTTTGGCGAGCACCGCTTCATGCCCATGATGTTTTCCCACAACATTAAAAACGGCGGCGGCGTAGGCGCCATGGGCAATTATACGGAACATCCCCTTACCCCTTACGTCCAAAATACCGTGGACAGAAACGACCGTCAGGTAGCGGATTTCGGCGCATCCTTCAGGGACAAGGTTACCTACCAGTCCGACGGGTCAACCACCAAGGGGAACCCCTCCACCCTGAAAGCCGGGGAAATCGTCATCTTCGCCCAGCCCATCCCGCTAATTGACGACATGTCCAACCCCTTCAAGAACAATTCCGTCTATCGCTCCAAGAGCAATAAGAACGACATTAAAACGGACAACTTCGCCATGAAGGAAGGCTGGTCTCTGGATTCCGCCCAAACCACCGGCTACTCCGTCAACATGTATTCCGGTCTGAAATACCAGAATTTTGACGGAAACAAATATCTGAACGGTGACCCGTTCATGGCGTCCGCCATTTTCGCCCAGAACTATGACGACCTGAAAGGCTGGTCCGGCACGACCTCCGACCGTACTCCCACCGACCACATTCTCAGCCATAAATATACGGACGAGTTCAGTACCAGCTCCAAGAAGCTTGGCACCTTCGCCATGGGGGCGGGCCTGATGAGCGCACAGCAGATCGGCCAATCCACGACACTGAACGGTTCCAACACGGCGGATCCCGCCATCTTCTCCAAGACGATGCCCGCCGTACTGAACCTCAACTGGGGAGCATGGGAAAAACCCCTGCTGGACAACATCAAGTTCCCCGCCGACATGTGGAAAAATAACACCGGACCGGAAGAAAACAAGGAAAGGCAGGGTTATTATGGGGAAGCGGACCCGGACGCCCTTTTCATAGCCTACTATGGGGTATCAATCAAATGGGGCAAGCCTCCGGTCATTGGGGCCTACCCGGAGGGCAAGGACTACCGCGCCAAGACCTGGCAGCACTCCAGCCCCCTCTTCTGGGGCGGC
>NZ_JABDHQ010000035.1 GCF_018709685.1 Akkermansia muciniphila | reverse complement strand
GACTGGATCAGGTAGCCGGGAGCCGCCGTATACACCGACCCCTTGGCCGCGTCCTGGTTCGGGTACCCTCCCTTGGGCGTGATGACCATGTCGGAAAGTTCGTCAAACGTGCTGTTGATGGAGCTTTCGTCAATAGCCGCCTGAAGCGCACCCTTCACCCCCATCTCCCCGCTCTGCAGGCGGCGGTTGACAAAGTCGGACATGTTCAGGAAGGGCCCCCTCTTCTTGACCTCCTTGACCATGTTCTGGGCCAGGGACTTGATCTGGGAGTCGCTGAGCGTTCTGAGGTCCGACCACGCCATGGCCTCCCCGTCCGGGATGCCCTGCGTGACCCCCACCGAGCCGTAGTCGTCCACGTGGGACTTGTCGCTGCTGGCCACCCCGAAGCGGGAGAAGGCCGTCTGGCTGTTGCTGAGCACGGAGGGCATGCCGCTCCTGGAGTAGAGGAGCTTTCTCTTTTTCAGCCCCAGCAGGGTGGCCTCCCAGGCGCGCTGGGAGGTGGAGTTGACGTTGAAGCCTCCGGCCACGGTGAGGTACTTGCCGGCCTGCTTGTAGCCCTCGTCGGCCTTGGAGAGTTCGTCCACGACGGCTTCGGCGGGCTTGCCCTGGAGGTCCGGGACGAAGCGCCTGTTGGCAATGCCCGCGGCCTTGTTGGAGGAGGCGTCCGTGGAGAAGGCTTCCTTCAGGACGGTTTTGAGTTCTTCCTTGCCCGTGCCGCCGATGCTGGAGGGGCGGGAGGCCAGGGAGGAGGCAAACCAGGAGTCCCAGAGGGCGTCGTTGATCATCAGGCCGTGGTCCCAGAAGTCCCCCAGGGAGGCGTCTCCCATGATTTCATTGTGGGAGAAGACCTTGTCCGGTGGGAGCATGGGGTCGGCAAAGGCGTTGCCAATACCCACGCCCGGAACACCGGACTGGTAGGCGAAGCGCTTGGCGATGGCCGCCTTGGAGTCGGTCTTGTACCATCCCGGGGTGAGGCGGCATCCGGCAAAGCCCGCCAGGCTGGAGGGCTGCTGGAAGGGGAGTTCAGCGGCCACGATCTTGTTGACCTGCTCGGCGCCCGGTCCGCCGAAGGGGGAGAGCCTGGTGCCGTCGTTGGAGAGGATGTTGGAGATGGTGATGGGGAAGAAGTCGCTGTTGGCGTTCTTGACTTCAAACTGGTAGGGGCTGTAGAGGCGTCC
>NZ_JABDHQ010000034.1 GCF_018709685.1 Akkermansia muciniphila | reverse complement strand
TGCCCCGGGCGTAGGGATATTCGGCAGCTTCCCCATAAGTCTCTTCTACACTCGTATGGACCTGGTCGGAGCCCAGCGCCGTTTCCGTCAAGACCGTGCGGCTGACTTGCGGGCTGTCTTCATACGTGTAAGTGCGCTTGCCAAGTTCCGTTTCCGTCCCATCCTCAGCGATAATTACTTCGGTTTCCGTGGCAGGCCTGAAGTCATTGAAGCGCAGGTCGGCGTAAGTGGTGCGCGTCCCTCTCTCCCCGCCTCCGGCCCAGGGAGCAGCGGAGAGCACCACCCGGCCCTGTTCGTCATACTCGTAGCGCGTGTAACCGCCGTCGGGCTTGATCTCCAGGGACACCCGGAACTGGTCGTTGTAGGTATAGAGGGTGGTCCGGGCCAGAGGCGTGTTGTATCCCTCGGTGTTGCTGATGGTCAGCCAGCCGCCGTCGGTATACTTCTTCACTGTCCGTGTACAGGAGGCGGGCGTTTCATCGTTGATGCCCTGAATGGTTTCAAGACGCTCCCACTTGGAGCCGGGCAATGCATTGCGTTCAATGGTTCGGACAATCCGCTCGTCTCCCTCCCCCTTGATGATGGCCACCTTGTTGCCTTCCTCGCGGCGTTCGATGAAATGCGGCTCCTGGCCGGCGCGCCGGTTGGTGATATGGGTGACCTTAATTCCGTTTTCCAAGAAGGTTTCATAGACGGCCGTCTTGTAGGGCTCTCCGGTAACGGTGAACCCGCCTTCCCCGTCCGGGGCGGCGTTATTGGGAGCAAACCACTCCAGGGTAAGCCTGTCGCCTTCGGGAATGCTTCTCATCAACCCCTGGGCCCGGGAATAAACACTGGCAAGAGAGCCATTTTCGTTGCAAGCCACCTGGACCTTGCTGAAGTACTCCTCGGCGGATATGACGTTGCCCGAGGAGCTGGTGACCGACACGACTTCTCCGGTGGAGGAAGAGAAGCGCAGGACCATGCCGCCGGGAAGGGCCATGTCCATGAATGCGGGAGTGCCCTGCGTGCTGGGAGTGAGATCTTCATGGAGAAGTCTCACGCGGTAGTTGACCTTCCTGGAAGAGCCGATGGGAGAAGCATCGCTGCTCCCTTCTTTGGCCTTGAAGTAAAGATGGCTTCCGGAGGGGCGCCTGACGGTGACGCGGCGCTCGTCAGCCGAGAAGGACGCGCTCCATGCCATGGGGTGGTTGTAGCGCATGGAGAAGCTGGCATGGGCTTGCGTGTTGGCAGAGCCGGCAACGCGGGCTGCCCTCATGAACCTGGCGGGAGCCGGAGGAGTGGGCCCTCCCGGAGAAGGAGGGGTGATGCAGGCGTTGCCCTGACAGTCCTGTTCACCCTCGGGGTCCCCCGGAGTGGGCTGTGTCTGGACACAGTTTTCGTCTCCTTCTTCATTGCATTCACATTCACACGGACAGGGTTCCTCTTCCAAGTCCGGTTCGCTGGAGGAAGAAGAGAGGGAACTGGAACTGCTGCTGGAAGAGGAGCTGGAGCTCGAAGAACTCGATGAACTTGACGAGGACCAGGAAGAACTGCTTGACGAGGAGGAGCTGCTTGAG
>NZ_JABDHQ010000033.1 GCF_018709685.1 Akkermansia muciniphila | reverse complement strand
GTACAAATTCCATCCACCCTGTTCGGCGATAGGATCGCGATTGATCCACCTGCCGTCTGCGGGATTGAGGTGGCGGTAGTTGTAGTAAACCAGCCCTAGTTCGTCGTCCGAGAACTCGCAGGAGAAGCGGAACTTGTTTTCCTGCGCCATGTCTCCTTCTGCGGTGAGAAGGCTACCAAAAGGCGCATACTCGTAGCGAGCTCTTGTCGTGTGTTGTCCATCAAAGATGGAAGTGACGTTTTTCAAAGCATCGTGCATGTAGTAGAGATGCTCTTTTACTTTCATTCCGTTTTCCTGCCAGCATGTCATCATCAGGACGCGCGTTGCCGTCGGTTCCATTGGATCCCACAGGTAGCTCTTTACAATCACAGGTTCAGGATGCCTCAAATCCAGTTGGGCTACCTGCAAATAGCCCCGGTACAGGAACCAGGAATGGGCGGATACTGCCCCATTGACGGAAACCTTCTTTTCAAAGCGCCGTCCCCGGTAGTCGTAGCCGCAGGTGATGGTTGTTCTGCCATCCTGGCTGGTGAAGACGATGGGGCGGTCATTGGCGTCGTAGGAAACTTTCCAGATGCCCGTTGAGGTCCTGATCCTGGCCTGGTTGCCGTCGGCGTCGTAGACGGGTTTAAAATGTTCTTCTCCCCCGGCAATATCCACGTACTGGTTAAGGCCGTTGGCATCGTAGGAAACTTCCTCCTCCAGTTCCCGGGCAGTCCTGCGGTTGCCGATATTGTCGTAGGAATAGATAAAGCTTCCTCCCGGGCTGACCCGGTCTTCGACCAGCTCGCTGCGGCTGTTGCAGGTGAAGTTTCTGGTGGTTGCAGGAGTGGTTCCATCCCAGGAGTCCCGGCGTTGAACGGGACGCAGCAGACCATCATAGTCGTATTCATGGCTGGCCGCTAGTTCACCATCAGCTTCCTTCCTGTAACCGATGGCGGTTACGAGGTTGAGCCTGGGATGATAGGTATTGGTGCGGACCATGCCGTTGGGGTAGGTGAGATGGTTGAGGAGGCCGTTGGTGGGATCATACTGCCAGGTAAAGGAAGACTTTAGACCTTCCAGATTCATCCCGAATATGCCACCTTTCCGGTCATAGTCAAGATGGGAGTGCTGCACGGTGCGAGTGCCAAGAATCAGGCGGCAGCCGGCCGAACGTCCAAAGGCATCGTATTCTTCCTGGAGGCTGCTTTCCACGGTTCCAAAGGAAGTGTCCTGTTGCGTTCTTCCATAGGCATCATAGGAAAATTCTCTTAATCCTGAGGCATCATGAATGGAAATCATCTGTCCAAGATGGTTGTAGGTGAACTCCCATCCTGGCGTACCGTCATTGTGGGAGACGGAAACAAGTTCTCCGGTAAGGGAAGCATACGTATATGTTGTCACAACGCCTCGTGCTTTGGTCAATGCCTCCAGATGGTTGAGAGCGTCGTAGGTTTTGGAGATACAGGAGCCGTCGGCATAAGTCTTTTTCAATTCCAACCCGGTAGCTTCGTCATAGAGCCAAGCGGTGGTGTCTCCATCAGTTCGGTCGGAAGGATCAGTGGTGATATTCTCTTCATCTGCGCGGAAGGTAGTCAACGCCACCATACGGTCGGCTTCGTCGTAGGAAAAACAGGCCGGCTGGACGGCGGTGCCGTATTCTGCTGTCTTTCTGCCGCGGATATCATAGGAGTAGTAG
>NZ_JABDHQ010000032.1 GCF_018709685.1 Akkermansia muciniphila | reverse complement strand
GTCGCACCCTCACGGGTGCGTGGATTGAAACCCGGCGCATACGAGTGTAACAATTTTTCAACCCAGTCGCACCCTCACGGGTGCGTGGATTGAAACGTAAGGATAACTGGCAGGAAGCGTCCTGGGTGGGTCGCACCCTCACGGGTGCGTGGATTGAAACTACCTAGCAACCCGCCCAGCACCACCGCCGTCATGTCGCACCCTCACGGGTGCGTGGATTGAAACCCCACTACGGGCATGGAGCTGGTTTTGAGGTACAGTCGCACCCTCACGGGTGCGTGGATTGAAACCGGCGGCTGCGCCCCTTCTGCGGGCATTTGGGCGTCGCACCCTCACGGGTGCGTGGATTGAAACTTATAAAATGGATGTTGCAATACTTCACGACCAGTCGCACCCTCACGGGTGCGTGGATTGAAACGTAAGAGCCACGCTGGCGGCGGTCTGCTTATCCGGTCGCACCCTCACGGGTGCGTGGATTGAAACTACTTGCGCCCTGTACATCAAAAATTTACGGCCTGTCGCACCCTCACGGGTGCGTGGATTGAAACCCGGCGCACGGCGTTGAAATAATCCGTCTCGTCGGTCGCACCCTCACGGGTGCGTGGATTGAAACCGCTTTTTGGGATCATCCGGCAACGTCACAAAAGGTCGCACCCTCACGGGTGCGTGGATTGAAACCTGTGGCGGATGTGTTTGCCGGTCACGGCGACGGTCGCACCCTCACGGGTGCGTGGATTGAAACCTGTGGCGGATGTGTTTGCCGGTCACGGCGACGGTCGCACCCTCACGGGTGCGTGGATTGAAACTCGACAACGTGTGGATTGTGATCAGGAACGAAAGAGTCGCACCCTCACGGGTGCGTGGATTGAAACTATGTTGGTGTTCATTTTATGTCTTCTTTCTATTGTCGCACCCTCACGGGTGCGTGGATTGAAACAACAAAATAGGGAGATTGTGACTCCGGACGAATAAGTCGCACCCTCACGGGTGCGTGGATTGAAACCCGGCATACCTTCAGTATGCGGGCAGCATCGGCAGTCGCACCCTCACGGGTGCGTGGATTGAAACTTGTTTGTCCACATTAAACTATTGAGAATATGTAGTCGCACCCTCACGGGTGCGTGGATTGAAACATATCCGGGGTTCTCCAATTCGATGATGATCACGTCGCACCCTCACGGGTGCGTGGATTGAAACCAAAACTTTATCGCCGCGCGCCTCCGTGGATTTAGTCGCACCCTCACGGGTGCGTGGATTGAAACGGCACCGTCGGTGGTCTTGTCCACCAGGGCGGCCAGTCGCACCCTCACGGGTGCGTGGATTGAAACATGCTGCCGGAATGGCAATTGTGGACGAAATGTTGTCGCACCCTCACGGGTGCGTGGATTGAAACACGGCGATCGCCAAGCCGCACAAGGGAAGAGTCAGTCGCACCCTCACGGGTGCGTGGATTGAAACTCCGCTCGGCCCCATGGTCCAACCGTCAAAAGTGTCGCACCCTCACGGGTGCGTGGATTGAAACGATGGCGGCAATGTGAGACTTGAGCAGGTCATGGGTCGCACCCTCACGGGTGCGTGGATTGAAACCCAAAAATGCAGACTTGGAAAAATACGTTGATGAGTCGCACCCTCACGGGTGCGTGGATTGAAACCCCGCGCTGGGGCGTCATTAAATCCAAGTCCAGAGTCGCACCCTCACGGGTGCGTGGATTGAAACCGG
>NZ_JABDHQ010000031.1 GCF_018709685.1 Akkermansia muciniphila | reverse complement strand
CCCGCCCCAGAAGAGGGGGCTGGAGTGCTGCCAGGTCTTGGCGCGGTAGTCCTTGCCTTCGGGGTAGGCCCCAATGACCGGAGGCTTGCCCCATTTGATTGATACTCCGTAGTAGGCTATGAAGGTGGAATCCTGGGAAGGCGTTCCATATTCACCGGATTTTTTAGCTTCTTCATTGGGTCCTTCATTATCCTGCCACAAGTCGGCGGGGAACCTTACCTGGTCAATCAGAGGTTTTTCCCACGCACCCCAGTTGAGGTTCAGGATAGTGGGCATCGTCTTGGAGAAAATGTCAATTTCTGGCGTACTCGTGCCGTTGCGGGAGGATTTGGAATTCATTTTCCTGGGCTCCATCAGCCCGGCCGTCGCCATGAACGTGCCCAGATTGGAATTTGATGAATTCTCGCTGTATTTCATGGCAAGAACGTGGTTTTTGGGGGTTTCCGTAAGCTGGCTGGTATTTTCCGCAAAGATGACGGAAGCCTTGGCCGTGCCATTCTGTTCATAGCCGCTTCCTTCCAGCAATTCATAACGCAAGCCGTCCGTCAGGTTAACGGCATAGGAGCTCACCTGTCCCGGGCTCTGGTCCCAGCCTTCCTTGAGGGGGAATCTGTCCGGAGCGAAGTCTCTGTCCTGGTTTTTAGCCTGGTAAACTTCGTTGCCGTGAACGATGTTGGAAACAACGGGCTGGGCGAAGACAACGATTTCACCCGCCTTGAGCGTGGAGGAACCGCTCTTGTCCGGAGAGCCGTCACCCTTAAGTTTGGCTGTGGTATTGAAGGAAGCCCCGAAGTCCGCTACCTGGCGGTTGCTGTAGGAAACGTTTTTCGTGTAGGGAACCAGCATGGATTCGGAGTGGTTGGCTAACAGTCCGTCATCCAGGGAATTCCAGGCAAATTTAATGTTGTGGGAAAGCAGCAAGGGCATGAAGCGGTGTTCGCCGAAATAGCCGCCCCAGGGTTCTCCGGACGGCCCCTGGAATTTCATGTCCACGTTGTACGGGTTCCACCAGACGTACACCGGGATCACGGAAATACGCAAGTCAATCCAGCCGCCGCGGTTGGGATGCTTGTTGCCGTGCTTGATGTATTGAATCCCTACGAAGGAATAAAAGCGCAGCAGGATGGGATGGCGCATGTACGTGTAGCGGTTGTCCATCATCTCCATGTTCGCGGCGGAATCGGAGGCGATCAGCGTGCTCGGCGTGCGGCCGTCCCATTGCAGGGCTGCGGAGGCGTCCTGGCCTTCTTTTTTGGAGGAGGAATCCCACACGTTGGCCCACAGGTAGAGCTGGTTCCAGGAGCCGATCGGGCGAGTTTGCTCCGTGGGGTTGCCGTCCTCGGAGGTATATGGGCGCAGGCCGATGTCCGCATTGTCTCCGCGGAATTCTTCCGGCAATTTGTCTTGGGAAAACATAATGTTCAGGTCTTTTTTAAGACCCCCGAATTTAGAATCCGTGAGCAAGCTGGAAGAAACCAGGGAAATGTCATGGTAAACCTCTCCCAAATCCTTTAAGCGGCCGTTTTTGTTACTAGCTAACAGGGAATCAAGAGAGATGAGCTTTCTGACAGCGGACATGTCGTTTCCGGAGCCCGAGGCCATCACGGAAGAAAGGTTGAGAGGTTCCAAATCCGGCCCGGGCGTGTCCCATGTGGAGCGCAGCACCGTCAAGGCATCCGTGCTTTCTTCAGAAGCGTGCGGCATCAGGTTGATGCGCGCCTTCTGGTTTTCTCCCGTTACCCACCAGGCAATGTACTTGCGTGAATTGGCATTCTTTTTCAATCCCAGGTTTTTGGAGTAGTCATCCACGCGCACCAGGCGGGCGTAGATTTCCTTATTGTCCTGGTTTTTAGAACCAACGGGCGTTCCCACCGTGCCATGATTCACCAAGGGGACACTGCGGAGATTCTGATTGGTGAGGGAACGCTTGCCCAGCAGGTTCTTTCCGGCTTCCAGTGAA
>NZ_JABDHQ010000030.1 GCF_018709685.1 Akkermansia muciniphila | reverse complement strand
ATGACGCCAGAATTCTTGTACAGATACCGGGTCGCACCCTCACGGGTGCGTGGATTGAAACTGTATGAAGACAATATAGGTTTGATCTCATCCTGTCGCACCCTCACGGGTGCGTGGATTGAAACAGAGTAGCATCATCTCCTGGTTGAATGCCGCTCCGGTCGCACCCTCACGGGTGCGTGGATTGAAACCCGGCATTGGTATTTAGTCATTTGTCCGGTGCTTGTCGCACCCTTACGGGTGCGTAGATTAAACGGCACCTCCAGCTTCCATGCCTTGTGGCACAGCAGTTGACCCTCATGGGTGAGCAGGATGAATATGAAGTTATATAGCGGATACTAAAATAACGGCGGTTTTTTCATTTCAATAGATGGATTTAAATGGTTCTTTGTTGATTATTGTTTTTAAAGGAGGCTTTCATGTGCCGAAGGCGCCGGGTGAATAGCTTTCAGGTGGTTTCATGATGATGCACGGACAGCCTGTTTTTAGAACAGGAAGAGTTGTCCGGTAAGTTTCCTGCGGCATGGGGCCTTTTTCCGCGTTCACAGTTTGTGATGGATAAGGCGGGAGGAATCCAATATAGAGATAAAATGCACATAGACTGGTTGAATGATTTTCTGGAATGGGCGCCTATTCTTCTGATGGTACTGGTGGCGGTTGTTTTTCTGGCTGCGTTGAAGTGGAGAAGCGGGAGGCTGAAGAAGTCCGTGGAGGAATGGAAGCGGAAGTTGGTCCGGGAGGCGGAGGCAGGCCATCCCGCCTCCCAGTTCCGGCTGGGGCGCATTTACCGGAAGGGGGACGGCGTGGAGAAGGACCCGGACCGGGCGGAGGAGTGGTTTCACAAGGCGTTGCCCGGATTGAAGCAGGAGGCGGAGGCGGGAGACAGGGACGCGGCTTTTTACCTTTACGATTGTTTTCATCAGGGGCTGGGTGTGGAGAAGGATGATGCCGAGGCCCTTCGCTGGCTGCAGCGCGCGGCGGCCGGGGGAAAACCGGAAGCCATGTTTGCCCTGGCGCTGGAGTACCGGGAGGGGGGGATGGTGGAGAAGAATGAGGATTTGTTCATGCATTGGCTGCGGAAGGCGGCGCATGAGGATGACAGGGATGCCCAGTACTTGCTGGGCGCCTGTTATGAACACGGCAACGGAGTTGCCCGGAATTTGGACCTTGCCCAGGAATGGTATGACCGGGCGGCGGAGAAGAAGGATTCCGGAAAGGAGGACGGCCTGGAGCACGCACTGGGGAAGTAGGAAACCGGGGGAACCGTCTTTCGGCTGGACAAAACGGGAGGCGGACGACACTCTAGGCGCTTTATGGAGGGCATACGCTATTACAACCGCTACACGGGCAGGGAAGAACGGGAACAGGTGCTGGGAGAGAAGTACCTGCAATGGATTTACGGTACTTCCACGGGCAGGGCGGCCCTGCATGTCCTGATCAAGCGCGGCGTGTTTTCCTCCCTGCTGGGGTGGATGAAGAACCGGCCTGCCAGCGCGCGTTCCATTCCCGCGTTTGTGGAGGAGTACGGCATTAATATGGAGGAGTCCCTCCAAGGGATTCCGGAGTTCAGGCATTTCAACGATTTTTTTTACCGCCGCCTGAAGCCGGGCGCGCGTCCCTTGGCCGGAGGCGAGGAAACGGCTGTTTTTCCGGCTGATGCCCGGCACATGGGCTGGGAGCGCGCCGACCGGATCAGCGGCGTTTTTGTGAAGGGGCAGAGTTTTGACCTCCCGAGTCTGCTGGGGAGCGCGGTCCTGGCTGAACGGTATGCGGAAGGCGCCATTGTCCTGTCCCGCCTGTGCCCTACGGATTACCACCGTTTTCATTTTCCGGTGTCCGGCGTGCCCGGCCCGTGGGAGAAGCTGGGCGGTCCGCTGGCGAGCGTGTCTCCGTACTGCCTGCGTCACCGGCTGGCGTGGCTGTGGACCAATAAGAGGAATCTGACCCTGGTCCAGTCGGAGTTATGGGGGCAGGTCGCCATGCTGGAGGTAGGGGCCACCGGCGTGGGACGGATTGAGGAGACGTACCTTCCGGAAACTCCCGCTCTCCGAGGAGCGGAGAAGGGGTATTTTGCCTTTGGCGGCTCCACTGTGATGTGCTTTTTTGAGCCGGGCAGAATCAGGCTGGCTCCCGACCTGCTGGAAAAGACGGCGGAGGGGATGGAGCTGTTTGCCCGCCAGGGGGATACGATGGGGACGGCTGCGCAGTAATTGCGGGGCCGGGAAGGGTGCGGCCCGCGTTTCCC
>NZ_JABDHQ010000003.1 GCF_018709685.1 Akkermansia muciniphila | reverse complement strand
GTGAAGACTCTATTTTTGGTTAGATAGGAATGCAAGGCATTCTATGTAAAAATCTTGCATCTTTATCTATTTTCAAGCAACCGCGTTTTTTCTAAAAAAGGGGAGCTTTTATCAGATGTAGCGGTAAGTTCCGCGTGGGCCCAGCGGTTATATGGAAAAAGGGCCTGGACCCGGTGTCCCCCGCCAGGCAGGACGATCGTGCGGTGCCGCATTTCCGCCCCTTTCCGGGGGTGGAAATGGCGGAAAACGGAATGTTCATTCATCCGGAGGTTTTGTTCCGGAGGAAGATGAAAGAAAGGCGCCCGGCCTGGAAACCCGGTGCGGCTGCTTTTCCCCTGGCATAAAAAATGCGGGGCCTTCATTCAGAAGGCCCCGCAGGTTGAGGTGTTGCCGGGAACGGCTTAGCGCTCGTTGTCGAAGTTGATGGTATCGTTCAATACGTCTTCGGCAAACTCGGCCGCTTCCTCATCTTCCCCGGCCAGAGCGATTTCTTCCGCGCCTTCCGCGGGCTCCACTTCAATCTTGCTGTACAGGGGGAACCCGGTACCGGCAGGGATGAGGTGGCCCATGATGACGTTTTCCTTGAAGCCTTCCAGCATGTCGGTCTTGCCGAGGGTGGAGGCTTCCGTCAGCACGCGCGTGGTATCCTGGAAGGATGCGGCGGAGATGAAGGATTCCGTTTCCAGAGAGGCCTTCGTGATGCCGAGCAGAACGGGCTTGGCGGCGGCAGGCTGGCCGCCCTGGGCTACGGTCTGTTCGTTGATGCGGTCGAAGGTGGTTTTGTCCACCTGGTCGCCCCACAGGAATTCGGTGTTGCCGGGTTCCGTGATGACTACCTTGCGGAGCATCTGGCGCACGATGATTTCCACGTGCTTGTCATTGATTTCCACCCCCTGGAGGCGGTAGACTTCCTGCACCTCGTTGACGAGGTGTTCCTGCAGGCTGTCCTTGCCGCAGACGTCCAGGATTTCTTCCGGAGAAACGGGGCCTTCCGTAAGCTGGTCGCCCAGATGCACATGGTCGTCTTCGTGAACGATGACGTGCTTGTTCATCGGCACCAGGTGGTCCACCAGTTCACCCGTGGGGGTTTCAATGGTGATGACCTTCTTGCCGCGGGAGGTGTTCTTGCTGCTGAGGCGCACAATGCCTTCCACGCGTGCAATGGTGCAGGCGTCCTTGGGCTTGCGGGCTTCAAACAGTTCCGCCACGCGGGGCAGACCGCCGGTGATGTCCTTCGTCTTGGCCACCTTGCGGGGCGTCTTGGCCACCATTGTGCCGGCGGAGATGTTTTCTCCGTCTTCCACGGTGAGGTTGGCGCCTGCGGGAATGGCGTGGTGGGCCAGGACTTCACGGGTCTTGGCGTCACGGATGACGACCTGCGGGTGAAGTTCCTGCTTGTGTTCCATCACGACGAGGGAGGAGGTGCCGGTTTCACGGTCCGTTTCCTTGGAGACGGTGATGCCGACGATCATGTCCTTGAATTCGACCACACCGCCCTTTTCAGCGATGACGGGCACGTTGTACGGGTCCCAGGTGGCCAGGGTCTCATCCTTCTTGATGGCGCCGCCGTTGGGCACGTACAGGATGGTACCGATGACGGGCTGGTAGGATTCCAGTTCGCGGCCCTGTTCGTTTTCAATGCGGACGGAGCAGTTCTTGTTCAGGACGACGAAGTTGCCGTCTGCGTTTTCCACCGTGCGGAGGTCTTCCGTGTAGATGACGCGGCCGTCGTTCTTCGCTTTCACGATGGGCTGCTTGAACGCCGTAGTAGCAGTGCCGCCCACGTGGAACGTACGCATGGTAAGCTGCGTGCCGGGTTCACCGATGGACTGGGCGGCGATGATGCCGACCGCTTCCCCGATCTTCACTTCCTGGCCGGTGGCCAGGTTCAGGCCGTAGCACTTGGCGCAGCAGCCCTTCTTGAGTTCGCAGGTGAGCACGGAACGGATCTTCAGCTGTTCAATGCCGATCTTTTCCAGTTGTTCCGCCTGCTTTTCATTGATGAGGTCGTTGATGTCCACGATGATTTCACCGTTGACGGGGTCAACAATGCGTTCGCAGGAGGTGCGGCCATAGATGCGGGAGGCCAGGGACGCCACTTCTTCATCACCGTCATAGATGGCGTGAACGGTGATGCCGTTGCTGGTGCCGCAGTCTTCCGCATGGACGATGACGTCCTGGGCCACGTCCACCAGCTTGCGGGTCATGTAGCCGGAGTCAGCCGTCTTCAGGGCGGTGTCTGCCAGACCCTTGCGGGCGCCGTGGGTGGAGATGAAGTATTCCAGTACGGACAGGCCTTCACGGAAGTTGGCCGTAATGGGCTGTTCAATAATTTCACCGCTGGGCTTGGCCATCAGGCCGCGCATGCCGGAGAGCTGCTTGATCTGCGCCTTGTTGCCTCGGGCGCCGGAGTCCACCATCATGAAGAGCGGGCTGGCCATCTTGGAGCCTTCGTTGTGTTCCAGCTTGCGGTACAGGGCCGCCTGGATCACGTCCGTGGTCTGGGTCCAGATGTCCACCACCTTCTGGTAGCGTTCACCGTCCGTGATGATGCCGTTCTTGTACTGGCGGGTCACCTTGTCCAGTTCCGCATAAGCCTTCTCGATTTCCGTCTTTTTCTGGGACGGAACGACCATGTCCACAATGCCGATGGAGCAGCCGGAACGGGTAGCTTCCTTGAAGCCCAGGTTTTTCAGGGAGTCCAGGGTCTTCACAGTGCGTTCCTTGCCCACGGTCTGGTAGCAGCGCCAGATGATGTCGCCCATCTGCTTCTTGCCCACGTTGCGGTTGATGTAACCGAGTTCCCGGGGCCAGATTTCATTGAAGCGGACGCGTCCGGCGGTGGTGACAAGGACTTTCTTGGTCACGTCCCCGTACACGACGTCGGAAGGCTTTTTGCCGTAGTCCGGGTTGTGCAGGCGGATCCAGTCATGGTAGCCGATCTTGCGGGCGGCAATGGCGTATTCCACTTCATCGATGGATTCGAAGAGGGGGAGGTGATGATGGTTGTCCTGGTTGTTCTGCACTTCCGCTGCACGGGTGTGCGTCAGGAAGTACGCGCCCAGAATAATATCCTGCGTAGGCGTGGCGATGGGTTTGCCGGAGGCCGGGGAGAAGATGTTGTTGGGCGCCAGCATGAGCTGACGGGCTTCCATCTGGGCTTCTACGGACAGCGGCACGTGCACGGCCATCTGGTCACCGTCGAAGTCAGCGTTGTACGCGTTACAGACGAGCGGGTGCAGACGGATGGCGGAGCCTTCAATCAGGACCGGTTCAAAGGCCTGGATAGAGAGGCGGTGCAGGGTGGGGGCGCGGTTGAGCATCACCGGGTGGCCCTTGGTGACTTCTTCCAGGATGTCCCACACTTCCGGCGTCTTGCGGTCAATGAGCTTTTTGGCGGAGCGCACGGTGTGCACGTAGCCCAGCTCTTTCAGGCGGTGGATGATGAAGGGTTCAAACAGGATAAGGGCCATCTTCTTGGGGAGGCCGCACTGGTTGAGCTTCAGTTCCGGGCCGATCACGATGACGGAACGGCCGGAGTAGTCCACGCGCTTGCCGAGCAGGTTCTGGCGGAAACGGCCTCCCTTGCCCTTCAGCATGTCGGAGAGGGATTTAAGGGGGCGGTTGCCGGCGCCCGTGACGGCGCGACCATGGCGGCCGTTGTCGAACAGGGCGTCCACGGCTTCCTGGAGCATGCGCTTTTCATTGCGGATGATGACTTCCGGAGTCTTGAGGCTCAGGAGGGTCTTCAAGCGGTTGTTGCGGTTGATGACGCGGCGGTACAGGTCATTCAGGTCAGACGTGGCGAAGCGGCCGCCTTCCAGCGGAACCAGCGGGCGCAGGTCCGGGGGAATCACGGGCAGCACGTTCAGGATCATCCATTCCGGGCGCGTGTTGGACTGAAGGAAGCCCTGGGCCAGCTTCAGGCGCTTGGCGATCTTGCGCTTGTTCTGCTTGGAGTTGGTGTTGTCCAGCTGTTCCTGCAGGTCCGTGACGAGGGTGGCCAGGTCAATGGAGGAAAGCATCTTCTGGATGGCTTCCGCGCCCATGCCGGCTTCAAAGCTGTCATAGCCGTATTCGTCTTCCGCATTGCGGAATTCTTCTTCCGTCAGGATGGCTCCCTTTTCCAGGGGAGTGCTGCCGGGGTCTACCACGATGTAGTCTTCATAGTAGATCACGCGTTCCAGATGGCGGGCGGTCATGTCAAGCATGAGGCCGATGCGGCTGGGCATGCACTTGTAGAACCAGATGTGGGAGACCGGAACGGCCAGTTCAATGTGGCCCATGCGTTCACGGCGGACGCGCGCGTTGGTTACTTCCACGCCGCAGCGGTCACAGGTGATGCCCTTGTGCTTGATGCGCTTGTACTTGCCGCAGGCGCACTCCATGTCACGGGTGGGCCCGAAGATGCGTTCGCAGAACAAGCCGCCTTTTTCCGGCTTGAACGTGCGGTAGTTGATGGTTTCCGGGTTGACGACTTCACCGAAGGACCAGCTGCGGATGGTATCCGGGTCCGCCACGGTGATGGCAACCTGGTCAAAGGTCCGGGGTTTGTCGCTCAGACCGTGCATTTCCCTGATGGTGGGGGTATCAGACATATAATAAAAGTTTTGAAGAATGTTTGATGCCCACTCCCGCGTCTTGCGGCACGGGAGTGGAATACGGTGGATGTTTAGAATTTAAGGTCGGAGAAGTCGACGTCCGCCAGGCCGGCCATGTCGTCGCTGTCAAAGCCTTCCGTCATGCCGTCCACGGGGGTGAGGTCCGTATCGCCAAGCTGCAGGGAGGGTTGGTCATCCTTGCTGCCGGGGCGCACGTTCAGGCCCAGGGACTGCATTTCCTTCATCAGAACGTTGAAGGATTCCGGAGTTCCGGCTTCCAGGGTGTTGTCCCCCTTCACGATGGATTCGTAAATGCGGGTGCGGCCCTGCACGTCGTCAGACTTCACGGTGAGGAGTTCCTGGAGGGTGTAGGCGGCGCCATAGGCTTCCAGCGCCCACACTTCCATTTCCCCGAAACGCTGGCCGCCGTACTGGGCCTTGCCGCCCAGGGGCTGCTGCGTGACCAGGCTGTACGGACCCACGGCGCGGGCGTGAATCTTGTCCGCCACCAGGTGGTTCAGCTTGAGCATGTAGGTCTGGCCTACCACTACCGGGTTGTGGAAGGGTTCGCCGGTCAGGCCGTCATAGAGGGTGCTCTTGCCGCCCACGGTGCCGTCCTTGCCGTCGCCGATCCAGGTGAAGCCGTCCACTTTCTTGGCTTCGGACATGTAGTTCCAGATGGTGTCTTCACTGATGCCGTCGAACACCGGGGTGGCCACCTTGAAGCCGAGGGCCCTGGCAGCGATGCCGAGGTGGGCTTCAAGCACCTGCCCTACGTTCATTCGGGAAGGCACGCCCAGGGGGTTCAGAACGATGTCCACCGGAGTGCCGTCCGCGAGGAAGGGCATGTCCTGTTCAGGAACGATCTTGGCTACCACGCCCTTGTTGCCGTGGCGGCCGGCCATCTTGTCGCCCACGCCGAGCTTGCGCTTGGCGGCGATGTACACCTTGACTTCCTTCAGTCCGCCGGGTTCGGATTCGTCACCGGATTCCATCTGGTCCAGCCTGTGCTCACGTTCGTCATCCAGTTCCGTGAAGCGGCCTTCAAAGGAGGTGATGATTTCCAGAATCTTGTTGCGGATCGGGCTGGGTTCGATTTCGATGTGGTCGTGCACCAGGGCCAGCTTGCGCAGCAGGGTCTTGGTGATCTTGCGGTTGGCCGGGATGATGATTTCACCGGTCTGTTCGTTGACCACGTCCAGCGGGATTTTTTCGCCTAGAAGAATGTCGGAAAGCTTCTTGGTCAGCTGGTCAATGAGCTGTTCCTTCTTCTTCTTGTGCTCGTCATTGATCTTCTTGAACTGCTTCTTCTTTTCCGCGCTGTCCACGACGAGGTCGCCGCGGTGATGGCCGGAGCCCGTGGAAGAGATGCGCACATCCATCACGATGCCGGTGCAACCGGAGGGAACACGGAGGGAGGTGTCTTTCACTTCCGCAGCCTTTTCACCGAAGATGGCGCGCAGGAGGCGTTCTTCCGGAGCCAGTTCCGTTTCAGACTTGGGAGTGATCTTGCCCACGAGGATGTCGCCGGGCTTCACTTCCGCGCCGATGCGGATGACGCCGTCATGGTCCAGGTTTTTCAGGGCTTCGTCACCGGCGTTCGGAATGTCGCGGGTGATTTCTTCCGGGCCCAGCTTGGTGTCGCGGGCCTGCACTTCAAACTCGGAGATGTGGATGGAGGTGAAGGTGTCTTCCTTCACGGTCTTTTCGGAGATGACGATGGCGTCTTCGAAGTTGTAGCCGTTCCACGGCATATATGCCACCAGCACGTTGCGGCCGAGGGCCAGTTCGCCCTGGTCCGTGTTCGGGCCGTCGGCCAGCACGTCGCCGGTCTTGATCTTCTCGCCGCGGCGCACGATCGGACGCTGGTTGATGCAGGTTCCGGCGTTGGAACGCATGAACTTGCGCAGGGGATAGACGTAAACGCCGTTGTCGCGGTCAGTGCGCACGCTGTCCGGATCGGACAGGAACACTTCCGGACGTACGGGCAGTTCCCCGTCCTTCGTCGTGATGATGACTTCCGCCGAGGCGGCGGCTACTATGCCGTCCGCTTCCGCCAGAACGACGGAACGGGAGTCCCTGGCGCACTTTCCTTCGATGCCGGTTCCCACGTATGGAGATTCCGCTACCATCAGAGGCACGCCCTGGCGCTGCATGTTGGAGCCCATCAGGGCGCGGTTGGCATCGTCATGTTCCAGGAAGGGGATAAGACCGGCGGCGATGGAAACGAGCTGCTTGGGAGAAACGTCCATGTAATGCACGTCTGCCGGATCCACTTCGATGAATTCGCCTTTTTCACGGGCGGTTACGCGGGAGGTCGTGAAGTTGCCCTGTTCGTCCAGCGGGTTATTGGCCTGGGCGATGAGATAGCCTTCTTCCTGATCGGCGGTGACGTATTCGATGGTATTGGTGACCCTGCCATTTTCCACCTTGCGGTAAGGCGTTTCAATGAATCCGAATTCATTGATGCGGGCGTAGGTACACATGGAGTTGATCAGGCCGATGTTGGGACCTTCCGGCGTTTCAATGGGGCAAATGCGCCCGTAGTGGGAGGGGTGTACGTCCCGGACTTCGAATCCGGCCCGGTCACGGTTCAGGCCGCCGGGCCCCAGGGCGGAAAGACGGCGCTTGTGCGTCAATTCCGCGAGGGGGTTGATCTGGTCCATGAATTGGGAGAGCTGGGAGCGGCCGAAGAAGTCGCGCACGACGGCGCTGAGGGCCTTCGGATTGATGAGTTTGCTGGGCGTGACGCCTTCAATGTTCTGGTCAATGAGGGTCATGCGTTCCTTGACCAGGCGTTCCGTGCGGGCGAGGCCCACGCGGCACTGGTTGGCCATGAGTTCTCCCACAGCGCGCACGCGGCGGCTGCCCAGGTGGTCAATGTCGTCCACCATGCCTTCGCCCTTCTTGAGGCGCAGAAGGTACTTGAGGGCGGCCAGGAAGTCGTCCGCAGTCATCAGGCGCTGGTCCAGGCTGGTGTCCAGCCCGAGCTTCTGGTTGATCTTGTAGCGGCCCACGCGGGTGAGGTCGTACTTCTTGGGATCGTCAAAGAGCCTTTTGAGCAGGGTGCGAGCCTGGGCGGCCGTGGCGGGGTCGCCGGGACGGAGGCGCTTGTAGATTTCCTTGAGGGCGGATTCCTCGTCATGGGCGGGGTCCTTCTTCAGGGTCTTGATCAGCACGTCGTCTTCAGTCTGGTCAATGACGTCAATTTCCTTGATGCCGAACTGGAGGAGCTGGCGCACCACGCCCATGTTGAGCTGTTCAAAGGCCTTGGCGAGGACCAGGTCCTTGTCCTTGATGGTGTCCACGGCCACGAGGTTGTGCAGGTCTTCCTCCGTCATGTCTTCGCTCAGGGGAAGCGTGCGGATATCATAGAACTGGCTGACGATGTCGCGGTCCGTCTTGAAGCCCAGATAACGCATGAACGTCGTCGCAAGGAACTTGCGGCGGCGGCGGCGGCGGTCAAGGTAGACGTAGAGGAGGTCGTTGGTGTCAAACTGGACTTCCAGCCAGGAGCCGCGGTCCGGAATGATGCGGAAGGAGTGGAGGAGCTTGCCGTTCAGGTGCTGGGCGCTTTCAAAGCAGATGCCCGGGGAACGGTGGAGCTGGGACACGATCACGCGTTCGGCGCCATTGATCACAAAGGTGCCGCGGTTGGTCATCATGGGGAGTTCACCCATGTAGACCGTTTCTTCCTTGGATTCGTTGTCGGACTTGAGCTTGAAGGTGACCTGGAGGGCGGCGCTGTAGGTTTCCCCGGCGCGGATAGCCTCGTAATCGCTCATCTTCGGCTGTTCGATGTCGTAGGAGACGAAGTCGAGCTCAATGTTTTCGTCATAGCTCTTGATAGGAAAGATTTCCTTCAGAACGCCGTGTAACCCGATGTTTTTCCTGGCCGCGGCCGGGGTGTCCTGTTGTAGAAAATCGAAGTATGATTGAAGTTGAATCTCAATAAGGTTCGGAGGTTCGATGACTTCCTTGATATTCCCGAAGTAGAGTCGCTTTGACATGGGCTGCTGTGGCGGAGATGTTATGGGTTTGCATCCTGAAAAACCCGGATGCTGGGCTGATTGGTTCCTTCCTTGGGAGACGGAACCGACTGGAAGCGTTTTGACGGGTAAAAAGCCTCTAGTCGGTCACGCGGGATGTGAAGACGAGGAAGCGCAACAGGAGAAAAACGGGTTTTCTCCTGTTGCGCGGGAAGTAAAAAGCTTACTTGACGTCAACCTTGGCGCCAGCTTCTTCGAGCTTGGCCTTGGCGGCGTTAGCTTCGTCCTTGGAGACGGCTTCCAGGATGACGGCGGGGGTGCCTTCAACCAGTTTCTTGGCGTCCACCAGGCCGAGACCGGTCTTCACTTCGCGGACGGCCTTAATCACGGCGATCTTGTTGGCGCCGGCTTCCGTCAGGACGACGTTGAATTCGGTCTTTTCTTCTTCAGCTTCGGCAGGAGCGGCGGCGGCAGCGGCGGCTACGGGAGCAGCGGCGGAAACGCCCCACTTTTCTTCCAGGAGCTTGACGAGGTCGGCAGCTTCCAGGATGGTGAGGGTGCCGAGTTCTTCAGCGATTTTGTTAATATCAGCCATTGTATTGTTTTCTAGTTTGGTTTCGAGTCGCGCCAAGAGCCAACTTGGCATTTCAGTTCTCCGGCTGGAGTTCCGACAAGGAACCTGTAGGAGAGTCAGGCCCGGTTTTCACACATTTGGCTAGAGTGCAACCGGGCCGTCCGGTCAAGGGGTTAGTATTAGGCGGCGGGTTCTTCGCTGCCGCCGTTTTCTTTGTCCACATATGCCTGAATAACTCGGGCAAGAGCGGAACCGGCCGCATTGATGGTGCCAAGGAGCTTGGCCAGCAGCTGATCGCGGGGGGGCAGTTCACCGATGGCGCGGATCTGGTCCGCGGAGAGGACGTCGCCGTCCAGGATCGCCACCTTGTATTCAGCCTTCTTGGAGGCCTTGGCGAAGGTGTTGATGGCCTTGGCGGCGGCAGCCACGTCGGACGCGCCGGTCACGAAGGCGGTCTGGCCGACGAGGTGTTCGCCGATGTCGGGAAGGCCGGCGTCCGTCAGGGCCGTACGCATGAAGTTGTTCTTGGCTACGTGGCACTGGGCGCCGCAGGCGGCCAGGGCGGAACGCAGGTTGGTGAACTCAGGCACGGTGATCGAGGTGTAATCCACGACGATCAGGAACGGGGAGGCGTTGACGCGGGCGGTCAGGTCGTCAATGATGATACGCTTGTCAGGATTCATGATGTGCTAAATCGGTTCGGGTTACAGTTTGGCGATGGAAGCGGTGTCAACCGGGAGACCGGGGCACATGGCGCATGAAACGGTGACGGATTCGATGTAGGCGCCCTTGGCGGAAGCCGGGCGGGCCTTGACGACGGAATCAATCAGGGCAGCGATGTTTTCAGTGATGCCTTCATTGGAGAAGGACAGCTTGCCTACAGCGGCGGAGATGTTGGCGTTCTTGTCAACCTTGTAGTCAACGCGGCCGGCCTTCACTTCCTTCACGGCCTTGGCCGTGTCATCCGTAACGGTGCCGGTTTTCGGGTTGGGCATCAGGCCGCGCGGACCCAGCACACGGGCAACCTTGCGGACCTCCGTCATGGCGTCGGGGGTGGCAATGGCCGTGTCAAAGTCAACGAAACCGTCCTGGACCTTCTTGATCAGGTCTTCAAAGCCCACGAATTCGGCTCCGGCTTCCTGGGCGGCCTTGGCGGCATCACCCTGGGCGAAGACGAGGACGCGGACGTTTTTACCCGTGCCGTTGGGCAGGGAGACGCTGCCGCGGACCATCTGGTCGGATTTGCGGGGGTCCACGGTCAGGTGGAAGGAAACGGTGACAGTCGGGTCAAATTTCGGGGCCGGGAAAGACTTCATGGTTTCCACGGCTTCCGTGATGCTGTAGTTCTTGTTAGGGGTAACAAGCTTGGCTGCTTCTTGATATCGCTTGCTGCGTTTGGTAGACATGTGTGTATTTGGCAGTGCGTTCGGATTGGTTAATCCTCCTGCGGTGAGTGTTACATACCTTCAACTTCGATGCCCATCTGGCGGGCCTGGCCGGCAAGGATGCGGGCGGCGCGTTCGGGGTCCTTCGTGTTGAGGTCCGGGAGTTTGGTGTTGACGACTTCCATCAGCTTGGCCTTGGAAAGAGTGGCGACCTTCTTTTTGTTCGGTTCGCCGGAGCCGGAAGGAATGCCGGCGGCCTTCTTGAGAAGCACGCTGCCCGGGGGCTGCTTGGTGATGAAAGAGAATGACTTGTCCTTGTAAACCGTGATGACGGTCGGCAGGAGGTCGCCGGCCTGCTTTTGCGTGGCGGCGTTGAACTCCTTGCAGAATGCCATGATGTTTACACCGGCCTGACCAAGTGCCGGACCCACGGGCGGGGAGGGGTTAGCAGCTCCGGCATTAATCTGGAGCTTAATGATTTTGGTTATTTCTTTTGCCATGGTTTTG
Source organism: Akkermansia muciniphila (assembly GCF_018709685.1). Taxonomy (GTDB): domain Bacteria; phylum Verrucomicrobiota; class Verrucomicrobiia; order Verrucomicrobiales; family Akkermansiaceae; genus Akkermansia; species Akkermansia muciniphila_E. The sequence continues at coordinate 219,362 of NZ_JABDHQ010000003.1, read as the reverse complement.
CTTTGTTAGCGGAGAAAATGAACGGGAGAAGCCTGCGGTTTTCCGGATGGGGCAGCTCAGGCTTTTTCAACCTGCCAGTATTCCAGGTCCACCGGGGTAGCGCGGCCAAAGATGGAGACGCTGACGCGCAGCTTGCCTTTTTCGGGGTCGATTTCTTCGATGGTGCCTTCCTGGCTCTGGAACGGGCCTTCGCAGACGCGCACGGGATCCCCGACGGCGAATTCCACCTTGGGGCGGGCGGCTACGGCTTCCGCGTCCAGCAGGGGCAGAAGGTCTTCCACCTCGCGCTTGCGCATGGGGAGGGGGGCGTTGCGGGAACCGGCGATGCTGATGACGCCGTCAATCTGCTGAATGAAGTACCAGAGGTCCTTGTTCAGGGTGCCGTCCGCTTCCAGCAGGTACATGTTGGCATAGACGTAGCCGGGGAAGAGTTTGCTGTGGCGTTCCGTCTTTTTGCCGTTGCGCACTTCGGAGATGAGTTCCGTGGGGACTTCAACGCGGTAGATGAAGTCGGAAAGTTCGGCGTCCTTTGCCTTGCGGATGATGCGGTCACGAACGCTGTTTTCCTGTCCGGAGAGGACGTGAAGAACATACCATTGTTCGTGAGGCTCTGGGGTACTGGGCATGATCGGAGAAAGAAAGTGGGAGTAAAACTAGATAGCCAACTGAATGAGGTAGTTGACCACGCTGTGAAGAAAGATGTCGAACGATGCAACAAACGCGCCAAGGAAGACCATGGCAATCAGTACGACGAGAGTGGAACCCCAGAGTTCGCGGAATTTTTTAAAACCTTTCACCTTGGGGTCGCTTTCCCAGGGCCAGGTGGTCTTCTTAAGTTCGCCCTTAACTTCGGCGATGAATTGAGAAATCTTGCGAAACATGCTTCAAGGTGGGGTGATGTATTTGGAAAGAAGTGGCAGGTCAGGAGGGACTCGAACCCCCAACATTTGGTTTTGGAGACCAACGCTCTACCAATTGAACTACTGACCTGTTGAAGTCTCTTCTTTCGTGGGAAATGAGGGGGCCTCCGGGGAGACCCCCTCATTAAACCTGATGTAGATTCCTCTACAAGTTCCCGGAGGAACTTAGTCAAGGATTTCGCTGATACGACCGGCACCAACGGTGCGGCCGCCTTCGCGGATAGCGAATCGCATGGCCTTTTCCATGGCGATCGGAGTGATGAGCTGGACTTCCAGGTTGACGTTGTCACCAGGCATCACCATTTCCACGCCTTCGGGAAGGGTGCAGCAACCGGTCACGTCCGTCGTGCGGAAGTAGAACTGCGGGCGGTAGTTGTTGAAGAACGGGGTGTGACGGCCGCCTTCTTCCTTGGTCAGGACGTAAACTTCAGCCTTGAAGTTCTTGTGGGGCTTCACGGTGCCGGGCTTGATGATCACCTGGCCGCGTTCAATGTCTTCCTTCTTCAGGCCGCGGAGGAGCAGGCCAACGTTGTCACCGGCCTGACCTTCGTCAAGCAGCTTGCGGAACATTTCAATGTCCGTAACGGCGGTCTTCTGGGTGTCCTTGATGCCGATGATTTCCACTTCTTCCATCTTCTTGACGATACCGCGTTCGATACGTCCGGTAGCCACGGTGCCGCGGCCGGAGATGGAGAATACGTCTTCCACAGGCATGAGGAAGGGCTGGTCAACGGGGCGTTCAGGCTGCGGGATGTAGGAGTCAACAGCGGCCATGAGTTCCATGATGGAGTCTTCAGCGGCGGTGTCGCCTTCCAGAGCCTTAACGGCAGACCCCTTGATGATGGGGGTGTCGTCGCCCGGGAATTCGTATTCGTTGAGGAGTTCGCGGATTTCCATTTCCACGAGTTCGATGAGGTCGGGATCGTCAACCAGGTCGCACTTGTTCATGTAAACGACGATGGCGGGGACGCCCACCTGGCGGGCAAGGAGGATGTGTTCACGGGTCTGCGGCATCGGACCGTCGGAGGCGGCAACCACGAGGATGGCGCCGTCCATCTGAGCAGCGCCGGTGATCATGTTCTTCACATAGTCGGCGTGGCCGGGGCAGTCAACGTGGGCATAGTGACGGTTTTCCGTTTCGTATTCAACGTGGGCCGTGGAGATGGTAATGCCGCGTTCGCGTTCTTCGGGAGCGGCGTCGATCTGGTCATAGCCGCGTGCTTCGGCGAAACCCTTCTTAGCGAGCACTGAAGTAATGGCGGCGGTAAGGGAGGTTTTGCCGTGGTCAACGTGACCGATGGTGCCCACGTTCACGTGGGGCTTGTTGCGCTGGAATTGCTCTTTAGCCATAATGTTTTATTTAGGTTTGGGCTGCTATGGGTCTAGCTTGAAGATGGAGCTTCTGGCGGGAATTGAACCCGCGACCTCATCCTTACCAAGGATGCGCTCTACCCCTGAGCTACAGAAGCATAGACTTCTTCCGCCTTTCGCTGCTCTTAGAGAGTTGTAAATCCGCCCAAACCTGCGGTTCTAGCGGATAAATAGCATCCTCCCGTGTTGCCTGACGAAAAGCGGACGCTAGGTTACGTTTTTTAATGCAGGATGTCAATGAAAACATGAACATTTTTTTATCTTTATGCCGCAAATACGGGGTGTTCATGTATAATATCTTTATCAGGAATGCGTTGAATATTTAGACCTGTTCAGATCTTCCGTCAATTTGAGATTGGGGTCAACGTCTTCATCCAGAGAGTGGAACAATCCCCTGCGTGCTTTGAGGCAGGTGACATAGGCGATCATGGCGGCATTGTCCGTCGTCAGGTCGAAGTCCGGCAGCACCAGTTCCACCTTTTCACGGGCGCAGGCGGTCTTCAGCCTGGTACGCAGCTCCCCGTTGCAGGAGACGCCGCCGGAAACGGAAAGGGTGCGGTGGCCGGAGACGCGCAGGGCATGCAGCGCCTTGTGAATCAGAACGTCCGTCACGGCGCGCTGGAAGGAGGCGCATATATCCCGCAGGGTTTGCTCCGGCAGGTCATGCGGGTTGCCGCTTTCCGTCAGCTTGGGGAGCGTGTAGAGGACGGCGGTTTTCAGGCCGGAGAAGGAGACGTTGGCCGTGTGCTCCTTCATCAGGGCGCGGGGGAAGGAGAAGGCCTCCGGGTCTCCTCCCGCCGCCATGCGGTCTATTTCCGGACCGCCGGGGTACGGAAGGCCGAGCATTTTTCCTACCTTGTCAAAGGCTTCCCCCGCGGCGTCGTCCAGGGAACGGCCCAGCAGGCGGTAGTCTCCCACGCCGCGGACGTCCACAAAGAGGGTGTGGCCGCCGGAGACGACCATGCCCAGATGGGGCACGGGGCCTCCGGGACGTTTGACGAAGGGGGAGAGGAGGTGGCCTTCCAGATGGTTGACGGAGACGAAGGGCCTGCCCGTCGCCAGCGCCAGCGCCTTGGCCGTGCTGTTGCCCACCAGCAGGGCGGCTACCAGTCCGGGGCCTCCCGTGGCGCCGAAGACGTCAATGTCCGCCGGGGTGAGGCCGGCCTCCCGGCATGCGGCCCGGATGACGCCGGGAAGGTTCGCCGAGTGGTTGCGGGAAGCCAGCTCCGGCACCACGCCGCCGTGGCGGCGGTGAATGGCGATCTGGGAGGAGATGATGGAGGAGAGTATTTCCGGCGCTTCTTCCTCTCCGGCGGAACGCAGGATGGCTACTGCCGTTTCATCGCAGGAGGATTCTATTCCCAGAACGGTTAAGGATTCCGGCATGGCGGAGCGGGTGGAGTTAGGAGGCCTGGCGGATTTGCGCCGGTTTTTTGTCAGTAACCGTTTCCCTGGTGATGGTGACGGAGTCCGCATCATCCATGCTGGGCACCTTGTACATGACGTCCAGCATGAGGGTTTCAAAGATGGAACGCAGGGCGCGGGCGCCGGTGCCGCGTTCCATGGCTTCCGCGGCCATGGCTTTCAGGGCGTCCGGTTTCACGTCCAGCCTGGTGCCGTACATGGCGAGCAGCTTGGAGTATTGCTTGACCAGGGCGTTTTTGGGTTCCGTAAGCAGGCGCACAAGCTGGCCTTCATCCAGCTTGGCAAGCGGGCAGAAGATAGGCAGGCGCCCCACCAGTTCCGGAATCATGCCGAAGGAGAAGAGGTCTTCCGGCATGGCCTGGGCCAGGATTTCCTCTTCCGAGTATTCCTTGCGGTCGCGCTGTTCCGTGATAGCGCCAAAGCCCATCTGGGCGGAGCCGAGACGCTTGCGGATGATGTCTTCCAGTCCGACGAAGGCCCCCCCCACGATGAAGAGGATTTTTTCCGTGTTGACGCGGATGTATTCCTGCTGCGGGTGCTTGCGGCCCCCGGTGGGCGGAACGTTGCAGATGGTGCCTTCAATGATTTTCAGCAGGGCCTGCTGCACGCCTTCCCCGGAGACGTCCCGCGTGACGGAGACGTTCTGGGTCTTGCGGCCTATTTTGTCGATTTCATCCACATAGATGATGCCCTGTTCCGCCTTGGCCACGTCAAAGTTGGCGGCCTGGAGAAGGCGCAGGATGATGTTTTCCACGTCTTCCCCCACGTAGCCGGCTTCCGTCAGCGTGGTGGCGTCCACAATGCAGAAGGGGACGTTGAGCATTTTTGCCAGCGTTTTTGCCAGCAGGGTTTTTCCGGAGCCGGTGGGGCCGGCCAGCAGAATGTTGGATTTTTCAATTTCCACGTCGTCCAGGGATTCGTCTTCCAGCATCACGGCGCTCTGGCGCAGGCGCATGTAGTGGTTGTACACGGCTACGGAGAGCACTTTTTTGGCGTAATCCTGGCCAATGACGTACTGGTTGAGCGTGGCGCACATTTCTTCCGGCGTGGGCAGCGGGCCTTCGTAGGCGGCTGTCCCGCCGGCGGTGTCCTTGAGCATGTCCGCGGCCGCGGCCTTGCGGGCCTCCGCCTGGCACATGGCATAGGCGGAGGGCTCCATGTTCAGGATGCCCTGGATGAAACGGGTTGCCAGCGGAAGGCCGGTATCCTTCACAATCATGTTGACGCAAATTTCAACGCAATTGTTGCAGATGTAGAAGTCTTCCGCAATCTGGATGAGCTTGTCCACCTTGTTCCCGGGCTTGCCGCAGCAGGAACAGGCAGGAATATGGGGGCTGGAACCGGACATGGTTTTGCAGGTAGAGAGAAATACGCCGGGGGAGGCTTAGGCCTTGCCCTTCTTTTTGTCGTCCTGGCTCTCGGAATGATGGGTCAGCACCTTGTCCACCAGGCCGTAGGCGGCGGCTTCCTCAGCGGTCATGTAGTTGTCGCGGTCGGCATCCTTTTCAATCTGCTTTTCCGTTTTTCCGGTGTGCTTGGCCAGAATGCCGTTGAGGCGCTTTTTGAGGTTGAACATGAAGCCGATGGTGCGTTCCACGTCGGAGGCGGTGCCCTGGGCGCCGCCGGAAACCTGGTGGATCATCACATGGGAGTTCGGCAGGCAGAACCGCTTGCCGGGCGTGCCCGCGGCCAGCAGGACGGAGCCCATGGAAGCGGCGATGCCCAGGCAGTACGTGTTCACGTCGCAGGAAACGAACTGCATCGTGTCGTAAATCGCCAAGCCCGCCGTGACGGAGCCGCCGGGGGAGTTGATGTAGACATGAATGTCCTTTTTCGGATCGGCCATCTGGAGGAACAGAAGCTGGGCGATGACGGAGTTCGCCACATCATCGTCAATGGCGGAGCCGATGAAGATGACGCGGTCCTTCAGGAGGCGGGAGTAGATGTCAAAGGCGCGTTCGCCGCGGCCGTCCTGCTCCACCACCATGGGGACGTAGTAGGCGTTCATGGGGCCTGATTTGGAAGATTGGTCTTGAAACATAGTGTTGTTAAAGATGCTGGTGTTGTCTTGTTCAATGTATTTTCCCCGCCTGCCGGATACAAAACGGGGGAGTCGGGCATGTGCGCGCCAACTCCCCCTGGTAAGGTGTCTTGTGCAGAGGAGGGTTATTGCTCGTCTACCGTTACTTTGGCTTCTTTTGTCAGGAAGTCCAGTACCTTGGCTGTCAGCAGGCTCATTCTGATGCCATGCACGCGGCCTTCGCGCTGGAGTTCGCGGATGTAGGACTTGAGGTTCTTTTTCTGCTGGCGCGCCTGGCGTGCCACTTCATTGTAAAGTTCCATTTCCGTGACGGCGATTTTTTCCACCTGGGCCACTTCCTGAAGCATGAAGAATACCTTGAGATTGCGCTTGGCTTCCTTTCTGGCTTCTTCACGGGCCTCTTCCACAAACTTGTCCATGTCCGCCGGGGCGTTTCCGCTGTACATGGCCTGCTGCATCTTTTGCTGAAGGATGCCGTACACTTCGCGTTCCACGACGGCTTCCGGCAGGTTGAAGTTCAGCAGGTCCGCCAGCTTTTCCGTGATCTGGTCAGCCTTCGCTTCGTCAATCTGCGCAGTCTTGCGCTGGGCCAGGTTTTCCTTCAGGGCGGTTTTCAGGTCTTCCAGGTTCTTGCCGGGAAGCACTTTTTCCGCAAAGGCGTCATCCATGGCCGGGAGTTCCTTTTCACGAACTTCCTTGACGGTAGTGTGGAACACAAGTTCCTTGCCGCGCAGGTCTTCAATCGGGAAGGTATCCGGAATGGTGACGGTGATGTCCTTGCTTTCGCCGGCTTTCAGGCCTTCCAGGGCGGAGGCGAAGCCGGGCAGGAACTGATCGTCTTCCACTTTCATCCACTGGCCTTCACGGCCTTCCAGGAAGCCTACGGGCTTGCCGACGGCTTCCGCCACGGGCTTGTCTTCCAGCGTGGTTTTGAAATCAATGATCGCCACGTCGTCCTTCTTGGCGGCGCGGTCCACGGGAGTGAACTCCGCGATCTGCTCGGCCAGGGACTTCAGGGCTTCCTCCACGTCCGCTTCCGTCACCTCGGAGGAGGGAACCTTGACTTCAATGCCCTTGTACTCCGGCAGTTCGAACTCGGGAACCACGGTCATCGTGCTGGTGGCGGTGTAGTTGCCCTTGTCATCCAGGGACTGTTCCGGCTTGCCGAAGTTAAGCACTTTCAATTTGGGGTTTTCTTCCAGGGCGGCGGAGCAGGCCGTTTCAAAAAGGTTGTCCAGCAATTCTTCCTCAATTTCCTTCTTGAAGCGCTTTTCAATGATGGACTTGGGCGTTTTGCCGGGACGGAAGCCGGGCAGCTTGGCTTTGCCGGCGTAGGAGTCCACAATGGAGGCGCGGCGTGCAGCCGTGGTTTCTGCGGGGATGGAAGCTTTCAGCGTGGCTGTGCAGTCCGGTTGAATATCAACGTTGATTTCCATAAATAATACGGTCAGTGTTAATTGAAAGTGGTTCTGTCTCGGCTCCGGGATGACAGCAGCGGTCAAAACACGGGCGGCGGTAAATGTAATGAGAGGGTATATGGAGTGCAAGCTATTGCACAGGAATGACACAATTGCCTTTCCCGGGCGCCTGCGCGCGCAAGGTAAAAATGCAGGGCAACTGCGTTCTACGCGGAATCACGTCTTGACTATGCAGGAGGAAAAGTCCTTTATATCCCAAGCATTAAGTTCAGCTCTCATGATTCGACCCGTTTTTTTGTGTGTTTCCTTCCCCCTGATGGCATGTTCGGCTGCTTTGGCCCAGGATAAGACTTCCCTTAACAGAGGCGGCTATGGTTCCGTGATGACGCCGGACCAGGTGGTGAAGGAACTGGGCCCGGAAACGGGGCTTCTGTCCGGGGACCAGGCGTATGAAGGCCGTCCCGTGAAGAGCGTTTCCGTGCGTTACAGGAGTACCGGCAAGACCGTGTCTGAAGACCGCCTGAAAAACCTGCTGGCTACGCAGCCGGGCACCAGCTATTCCCCGGAAGTGGTGAACAAGGATTTGGAACGCCTGCTGGAAAGCGGCCTGGTGGGCGGCAATACGACGGTGGCCGTGGAACCCTCCGGTGACGGCGTCTCCGTGGTGTTTGAAATGGCGGCCCAGAACCTGCTGGGCGGCGTGGGCTTCCGCGGCAACACAGCCTTTGACAACCGGGACCTTTCCGAGGAATGCGGCCTGAAAGGGGGGGAAGCCCTCAGCGACAAGGCGCTCAGCAGTGCCATCTCCAAGCTGCGCACCTATTATCAGGAAGCCCGGTATCCGGATGTGCGCGTATCCTATTTTTACCAGAAAACGGAACGCCCCGGCTTTGTGGACGTGGTCTTTGACATCAACGAAGGCAAGAAAGCCAACATCATCAACATTGACTTTGTCGGCAACGACCACATCAGCTCCAAGGACCTCCGCCAGGTGATGAAGACCAAGGAAAAGGGCTGGCTGACGTGGATTACCAAATCCGGACGCATTGACCGCGAACAGGTGGAGGACGATCTGGCTGAAGTAGTGACCTACTACCGCAACAAGGGTTACCTGCGCGTCAAGCTGGACAAGGTGGAGTACTTCGACGCCGGCAAGGGCAACGAGCAGAAGCTCACCATGAAGGTCACCCTTACTGAAGGCCGCCGCTACAAGGTGAACCAGGTCGCCTTCGGCCCCACCAAGGTGTTCACGGCCCAGGAGCTGATTCCCGGTCTGAGCATGTACAACGGGGATACCTATTCCGCCCAGAAGGTGGCTGACGATGTGACGATGATCCGCCGCTATTACGGCTCCCGCGGGTATGCGGACGCCGCCGTGCGCCCGGACATCCAGGAAGTGGGCATTGACCCCAGGACCGGCTATGGACAGATCAACATCGTTTACCATGTGACGGAAGGCAGCCCCTACCGCGTGGGCAACATCCGCCTGATTGGGAACAACCGCACGAAGGATTACGTGATCCGCCAGGAACTTCCCCTCCAGTCCAACGATCCCATGAACTCCGTGGACCTGGATACGGCCCAGAAGCGTCTCCAGAACCTGAACTATTTTGACATGGTGGACGTGGCGCAGGTGGGGTCCACTCGGCCGGGCTACCGAGACATCAACATTGAAGTGGCGGAAAAACGCACCGGGTCCCTGAACATCGGCGTGGCGTTCTCCTCCATTGAAAGCGTGTACCTCTTCGCGGGCATCACCCAGTCCAACTTTGACATGTATGACTGGTCCTCCTTCGTGGGGGGCGGCCAGCGCTTCGCCATCAACACCCGCGTGGGTTTTGAAACGCAGGACGCCAGCATCTCCTGGGTGGACCCGTGGTTCCTGCACCGCAAGCTGGCCTTCGGTACGGAAATCTTCTACAGCAACTCCACGTATTTCTCCGACTATTACGACCAGCAGAATTACGGCTTTGCCGTTTCCCTGCGCAAGCCGATCGGCGAACTGGATTACGTAAAGCTGGAATACCGCCTGGAACAGTACCAGATTGACGCCAAGGGGAACGCCCCCATCTTCTTCTGGATGCAGGACGGCGATTACCTGCGCAGCCACGTGGAACTTTCCTACACCATTGATACCCGTGACGCGCAGATATTCCCCCGCAAGGGCGGCAAGTTTGAGGTGCTGGCCGGCTATTCCGGCCTGGGCGGCGATGTGAAGACTTACAACTTCGGCATCAACGGCTCCTATTACTGGAACCTGCGCGGAGACACCATTTTCAGCATTAATGCCGGCGCCGCCACCGTGGATTCCTACGGCGACCATGACGTGCCCATTTTTGAACGCCTCTACCTGGGCGGTCCGTACAACATGCGCGGCTTCCGCTTCCGGGACGTGGCTCCGTACAATCCGGCTTTGAGCGGTGATGAAACGATGGGCGGCCGGTCCTCCTTCTTCTGCCAGTTTGAATACTCCATTCCCGTGATTGAAGAAGTGCGCGTCGCCGTGTTCTATGACATCGGCTTCGTTAACGGAGATTCCTTTGACTTCAGCGCGTCCAAGATCGTTTCCGACTACGGGATCGGCCTGCGCCTGAACCTTCCCATCGGCCCCCTGGCGGTAGACTACGCCATCCCGATCCAGAAGAACAACGCCATTGACCGTGGCGGACAATTCCAGTTCTATCTCAACTACTCCTATTAATCTCTCTACCCTTCGACGACATGAGCAGCTTCCGCATTCTGATTCTGGCATTCCTGGTGGTGGTCCTGGGCGTTCTGGGGATCATCTATGTGAACATTTCCTCAAGAATGGACGCGATCCAGCAACAGCAGCAGCTGGCCCCCGCGCCTGCTGCGGCGCCCGCCAGCCCCACCCCTTATCTGCCCATGCCTACCCAGGTTCCCAGCACGGCCGCCCAGCCGGTGGTGGTGGCGGACCCCGTGGTGAGCGAGGAACTGGCTCATGCCACGGCTGAGCTGGAACGGATGAAGAAGGAAAATGAAGACTTGAAAAAGCGCCACGCCATGGCGGAGGAGGAACGCGCCCTGCTGGACCGCCGGAGCATTGAAAAGGGTGATCCGCGCCTGCAATGGCTCAATGAGATCAAGGATGCGGAGCAGGTGGGCCGCGTGACGGAATACTACCGTGACGCCAACCTGGTCCTGTTCCAGGCCATCGGCCAGCCCGATCTGAAAGTGGGGCAGGAACTGGGCATCCGGAGGCGCGGAAGCATTTTTGTATCCCTGATTATCGACGGGGTTGATCCTGACGGCAAGGTGTTCCAGTCCTATGTGAAGCGCAACACGCTTTTTGACAACAATGACAAGGAAACCATCAAGCCGGGGGATGAAGTGATTGTCCCGCCAGCCAGCTGGCAGGAAAACATGTCTTCAGAAGGTGGTGCCGGAGCGGCTCCGTCCGCCGCCCCCTCTCCCGCACCCCAGCCGGTGATGATTCCCATGGAGCCGTAAGCGGATACGGATAGAGCCAAGCCAAGTAAAAAGAAGTGCATCTGAGAGAAAGATTGCAGTCGGCCGCGGGCCCCAGCCTGTCCTTTGAATTCTTCCCGCCTAAAAACGAGCAGGCCGCGGCGGCCCTGTACCGGACCATCCGTGAACTGGAGCCATACCACCCCAGCTTTGTCAGCGTAACGTATGGAGCGGGCGGTTCCACCCGGGAACTTACCCGCGAGGTGGTGCTGCGCATCCAGCATGAATCCCGCATTCCCACGGTGCCCCACCTCACCTGCGTGGGACACAGCCGGGATGAAGTATGGAACATCCTGGACCGGTACGCCCAGGCGGAGGTGAGGGCTGTTCTGGCCCTGCGGGGGGACCCTCCGCGCGGCGCGGCGGATTACAATCGTGATGCGGACGCCTTCCGCCATGCGGCGGACCTGGTGGCTTTTATCCGTGAATATAATGAATCCGGACGCCATCCGGACCCGGACGGGTTTGCCATAGGCGTGGCAGGTTTCCCGGAGGGTCATCCGGCCACTCCCAACCGCCTGCGTGAAATGGACTTCCTGAAAGCGAAGGTGGACGCCGGGGCGGATTACATCTGCACCCAGCTGTTTTTTGACAACCACGCTTTTCTGGACTACCGGGAGCGCTGCCTCCTGGCCGGCATCAAGGCCCCCATTCTGGCCGGCATCATGCCCGTGACCAGCCTCTCCGGCATGAACCGCATGGCGGAGCTCTCCGGTGGCACGTGTTTCCCGGCCCGGCTGCTCAAGGCGCTGAAGCGCGCCGGCTCCAATCCGGACGCCATTCAGGAAGTAGGTATCCAGTACGCCTCCAGCCAGTGCGCGGAGCTGCTGGATTCCGGCGTGGCTGGCATTCATTTCTATACGCTCAACCAGAGCCGCGCCACCCGGGAAATCTACAGGAACCTGGGCCTGAAGGATTCACTTCAGCTTCTGGAACATGGCGAAGATAAGTAAAAAGCTGATTGATTTGACCTGGACAACACGGTAGAAACCTCTTCAACAATATTATGGATATCAAGGATATTAAACGGGCTATGGACAACATGCCCATGGGTGATGGAAGCGCGTTTGCGGAAATTTCCGTCGGACCGGCCAAGCATGAACAATTTTTGGATGAACACTACGGCAAGGTTGCCCTGGTCGTGCTGCTGTGCGTTCTTGGCGCTGCCGGCTGGATCATTTACAACGGTATGCAGGATTCCATGGAAAGAAAAGCCGGCGCCGCCCTGGTAGCCGCCATGCCGGAATCCCCCGCCACCGGGGAAATCTCCCTGAATGAACAGGGGCTTCAGCAGGTAGTGGCTGACTTTGACGATTCCCGCGCCGCCGTTACCGCTACCTATCTTCAGGCGGTTGCCCTGTGGAACGCCGGCAAGGAAGACGAGGGCGTAGCCCGGATGAAGTCCTTTATTGATTCCGCTCCCACGGAAGAATGGAAAGCCCAGGCTTCCGTTACTCTGGCATGCCGCCTGATGAACCGTGGGAAGGCGGATGAGGCGGAAGGCCTGTTCCGTTCCGTGGTGGATGCGGGGGACCCCACGTTCTCCGGCTTCGCCACCATGTGCCTGGGGGATATTGCCCGGGCCAAAAAGGACAATGCCGCCGCCGGCGCCTTTTACCGTGAACTTGCGGAAAAGTTCCCGTCCAGCGCATTCGTCCTTCAGCGTGGAGGCTATCTGCTGCGCAAGAGCCTGTTTGATATTCAGAGCCCCGTGCGCATTGAACCCGTCACGGAGAAAAAATAATCCGTGCGCGCTTTTCCGGGACACCGGAAAATAAACGCTTTCCACATACGCATGCCTGCTCTTTGCGGCATGCGTATGTTCGTATTCAGGCCTATGGGGCAAGGTGTTCCAGCCTGGAAAGGCTGCTCGGGAGTGTTCACGCGCATGGGGATCGGTGATGCCGGAATTTCCTGCGGGGTTGTGACATGCTTAAACAAAAAATGAGGAACGTGCGCGCTTACTGGATGTAAACCGGGCCGCCGGTACCAACCACATTTTTCAGACCATGAACAGATCCATCAAATCCCTCTGGCTTCTTCCCCTCGCGGGGCTCGCTCTTTCCCTCCTGCCGTCCTGCACGACGGACAGTTACGGGAACAGCGCCGTGACGCCCGGAGGCGCTGCCGCCATAGGAGTGGGCGCGCTGGCCGCAGGAGCCGCCATCGGCGCCGCGGTACAGCATGACCGGGACAAGGACAGGTACCGCTATGACTCGCACCATCACCACCACAGCCCTCCTCCGCCGCCGCGCCATCGTCCCCATTGGCGCCGGTAGGGAAAGGCCGTGGGCATTGCCAGGCGGTTTCAGCTCTGCCGGATGCCGCGGAGCGCCCAGGTCATGCGCTGCCTGGCGCTTTCCGGGTCATTGAGCATGGTCCCCAGCAGGTCCAGCACCGGGCGGACGGCCTTCGGGTCGTGCACCTGGAGCTGGCCGGAAAGGATGAAAGGGGCTCCTCCGCAGCAAACCAGGTAAATCAGAATGTTCATGGGGGCTCCCGGGAGCACGGACCCTTCCTGCTGGGCTTCCCTGATGGTTTCCAGCAGGACAAGGGGGTGGCGCGTATGGATTCCCGATATAAAGCGGATGGCCGCCTGCTCCCCCGCCAGGGCATCCAGCACCAGATGGGCGATGAACTGGCCGTGGCGCAGCAGGAACTCCATGACGTCCCCGAGGATGGCCTCCAGCTTTTCAAAAGCCGGAAGATGGATATTCGCGTGGGTTCTGACACCGGTAAACAGCGGTTCATACCAGCGTTCCAGCAGTTCGGTCAGAAAAGCTTCCCGGTTGCCGAAGTGGTAGACAAAGCTCCCCGTATTGGTGCCCGCGCGCAGGGAAAGGCCGCGGACAGTGAGAGCGCGTAGTCCGGATTCTCCGATGATCATGGCTCCCGTGTTAAGCAGGTGCTCTCTGGTGGATTTCCGTTTGGGCATGAAAGTGAAGCTTAAGCACCCAATGTGTGCTCCTTCTCCGTCCGTAAGGCAAGGACTTGTTACGTCTGTTATTGTAAAAAGCGGAACCGGGGCCTCGTCCTTTCCCCGGTTCCGCCGCTGGAATCAGGATGTTGCTTCCAGTTCTTTCCGCCGGGAGGAAATCCAGCGGGAGAAGAGTTTGGCCGTGGCCGGAATGATGAGCAGGTTCAGGATGGTGGCTGAGACCAGGCCGCCGAACTGGACGATGGCCAGCGGGCCGAGCAGTTCGCCGCCCGGCTTGTCAATGGCCCAGATCAGCGGGAGCAGCCCCAGCACCGTTGTCAGGGAGGTCATGATGATGGGAACCACGCGCTCCAGGGAACCTTCCCGGATGGCTTCTGCCGGTGCCAGCCCCTTGTGCTCCAGGGCCCGGTACCTGTTGAGCAGGATCAGGCCGCTGCGGATGGCAAAGCCGATGACCGTCACGAAGCCCACGATGGAGGCCACGGAAAGGATGGGCGGAATGTACGTGTCCCCGAACAGGGAGGACAGCGTGCCGGGGGAGGCCAGGAAGACGGCTACGATGCCGCCCACCAGGCACAGCGGAATGTTCACCAGCGTCAGCATGGCGCGGCGGACGCTCCCCAGCGCGGAGGAAAGCAGCAGCACAATGAGCACCATGACGATGGCGCCCAGCACGTAAAGCCGCTCGGAGGCGGATTCCCGCGCCTTGATGGTGCCGTCATAGTCCACTGTGCAGCCCATGGCGTTCATCACGGGGTCCAATTGTTCCCGGCAGGCCTTCGCCAGGTCCCCCAGGTTGGAATTGGGGGAGGGGTTGCAGGAAATCATGGCCTTCCGCATGGTGTTGTCCCTCAGGATAAGGTTGGAAACCTCCTCCCGGTACACCTGCGCCACGTCGTCCAGGCGAACGGTCTTTTTATTGGGGGAGATCAGTTCCAGGTTCTTGATGTCTTCCATGGACGTCTTCAGCTTCGGGTCAATGCGCAGGACAATGTTCCAGTGGTCCTGGTTCTTGATCACTTCTCCCAGCTTCTGGCCGTTCATGGCCGTGGAAACCTGTTCCGCGGCATTCGCCATGGTCAGGCCGTGGGAGGCCAGGGCTTCCTGGTTGTACTGCACGCGGATGGTGTCCACCATGATCTCCCGGTTGGCGCGCGCGTCCGCCACTTCCGGCATGTTCGCCAGAATCTCCTTGGCCTTCTGGGCCGCCAGGCGAAGCTGGGGCAGCTCCGTACCGTAAATGTTGATGGCGATTTCCGAGTTGGAGCCGGACAGGGCGGAGCTGATGCGGTGCGCCAGCGGGTAGCCGATCATGGAGCTGGTGCCGGGGATGCCGTCAATGCACTTCTTGATGGCGGCGCGCAGCTCTTTCTGGTCCTTCTTCAAGTCCACCCGCACAAGCAGTTCGGAGGCGCTGACGGGTTCCGCGTGTTCGTCGTTTTCCGCGCGTCCCGTGCGCTGGGTGACGCTGAGGACGCCCGGAATGTGTTCAATATCCTTCATTACGGTTCGGGAAATGCGCTCCGTTTCATCCAGGGACGTACCGGGCACGGTGCTGACGAAGACCGTATAGCAATCCTCGTTGAACGGGGGCAGGAAGCTCGTCCCGAAGGTGGAGCCCAGCCACAGGGCCAGCAGGGTGATGGCCGCCATGATGGCGCAGACCGTCTTAGAAAAGCGCATGCACAGCTCAAGGATGGGCGCATAAATGCGCTTGATGAGGCGGGAGCTGAAGGAGTCCCCGCTTTCCAGGGTGGCGGCGTTTTTGCTCTTCTTGAACCACATGTAGCAGAGCACCGGGGTGATGGTGACGGCCACAATCAAGGAGGAGAGCAGGGCCAGCATGTAGGAGATGCCCAGGGGGCGGAAGAACTGGCCTTCCAGCCCGGACAGAAAGAGCACCGGCGTGAACACCAGCAGGATGATGACGGAAGAGAAGGAAATGGAACCCACGATTTCCCCCTTGGCCTTCATCAGCACCTCATACTTGCTCTTGCGCTTGTCTTCCGGCAGGGCGGCGTTCCGGTTCAGGTGCCGCCACGCTATTTCCACAAAGATGATGGCATTGTCCACCACGTCCCCCACGGCTACGGCCAGGCCCCCCAGGGTCATGATGTTGATAGCCAGCCCGAAAACGGGGAACATCATCATCCCGAACAGGACGGACAGAGGCATGGAAATCAGCGTAATGATGGCCGTGCGCAGATTCAGCAGCGTCAGGAAGATGACGATCATGACCACCGCCCCCGCAATGAGCAGGGTTTCCGTGCCGTTGTCCAGGGACATTTCAATGAAATCCGCCTGGCGGTAGGCGCTGGTGTGCAGCTTCATGCCCTTGGGAAGCTGGCTTTGGCTAAATTCCTTCACGGCTGCGTCCACGGCCTTCGTCAGAGCCAGCGTATTGGCTCCCGGCACCTTCTGCACGGAGAGCACCACGGCGTCTTCCCCCATGAACCCGGCATCGCCCCGGCGCGGCGCGCCGTCTATCTTGACGTCCGCCACGTCCTGAAGCCGCAGGATGCCGGAAGCGTGGTCCGGAACCAGGGCGCGGTTGAGCTGTTCAATGTTGGCGGTGCGGGTATCCTGCTGGATGGGGAGCTCCTGCCCGGCCACGTCCTCCAGATACCCGGCGGGCACGGAGGACTGGGATTCCTCAATGGCCGTTTTCAGGCTGGAAAGGTCCACTCCGGCCAGCTTGAGCTTGTTGGGATCGTAAACCACCTGGTATTCAGGCAGGCGCCCGCCCAACACCGTGACCTGTCCTACTCCGGGGATGGCCAGCAGGCGTGTGCGCAGCTTGTATTCCGCCAATTGCCGCATGTCCAGCGTGGAGGTGTCCTTGTCCCCCGTCAGGGCGATCAGCATGATTTCCCCCGTGACGGAGACGATGGGCGCCAGCTCCGGTGACGTGCCTTCCGGCAGGGACTCCCGGACCGCGCCCAGGCGTTCCGTCACGATCTGGCGGGCCTGGTAGATATCCTTGTCCCAGTCAAAGTCCACCCATACGAAGGAAAGCCCGCTGCCGGAAGAGGAGCGTACGCCCTTGACTCCGGCGGTGCCGTTCATGGCGGACTCAATGGGAATGGTGATATACTGCTCCACTTCCTCCGCGGTAAGGCCGGGGGCTTCCGTCTGGATGGTGACGCGCGGAACCTTCAGTTCCGGAAACACATCCACAGGAATATTCTTCACCACGAAAATGCTGATAATTGCCAGCGCAATCGTCAGCAGAATCACGGTAATCCTGTTATTCAGACAGAATGAAATTAGAAAATTCATCGAATTCTTGTTTCTATTAACTTTTCTCTAATCACTGTCAGCTGAACATCAGTGTTCTCCTTCGTGGAACTGGCCGTCCGCGTGGAAGTGCCCGGCCGCCTTCTTGCTCCCGGCATCCCCCGTGGGCAGGATGTATTTCAATTCATACCCGCCCTTGGTCACGATGGTTTGTCCCGGCGTCAGTCCCTTCACAGGCGTTTTCCCCTGCCGGGCGGGCAGTGTCTCCACCTTCTTCATGACAAAGGTATCGTCTGCCGCCTTGATGAAAACCACGTCGTTCACCCCCACCTTGACGACGGCGCTGTTGGGAACGGGAATGAAGCCGTCCGTGGCGGTGTCATGGGAATAAAGGTCCAGCCGGGCAAGCTGCCCGGCGTGCGTCCCTTCCGGCATATGGTCCGGAACGAAGTACAGGGCGCGGGACTGCGTGGCGGGGTCCACCTGGTCCGCCACCCGCAGGGTGCCGTTCAGCACTTCCGTGTTTTTCCCGCTGGTCAGGGCCAGTTGGGCCTTCGCGTAATGGACGGGGTCCGCCCCGTAAATGGTAGTGGCGAATTCCAGTTCCCCCTTGTTGGTCATGACGAGGGCCGGGGCTCCCTGTTCCCCCCAGGAGCCCTGGGTCATGTTCACGGACTGGACGGAGCCGTCCGCCGCGGCGTACACGTAAAGGAGGTTGTTTTTCAGCGCTCCGGAATCCGTCACCAGCTTCAATTTATTATTGCTGGCGTCCAGGGTGGCCCGTAGGCTGTGGATTTCCGCTTCCTTGAACTGGATGGAGGTATTCAGTTCACTGTTCCGCGTGCCGATTTTTTCCAGTTGGGAGCGGCGTTCCTTGAGGGTGTTGAGTTCCGCTGCGGCGCGGTCCAGGGCGGCCTGCGCCTGGGCGGCGTTCCCTTCCATCTCCACAATATCCGGAGAGGCCAGCGTGTACAGCAGTTCCCCTTTCCGTACCTTCTGGGCGGACTTGACGTTGAACGTCACGCGCCCTGCGGCGGGCAGGGCGTACGTCGTCACCGCATGGGGAGGAATCACCATTTGGCCGTGAAGGGTTTTTTCCGCGCCGTGGGGGGCTTCCGTCACCTTCTCAAAGCGCATGTCCAGGGAATGGCGCGCCTTTTCATCCACATGCACGGGAATCATATCCCCCTGCTGGCCGGAAGCTTTCCCCTCACCTTCTTCATGTTCGTGATCCCCCGTGCATGCTTCCCCTTCCTTGTGCTGGTGGCCTTCCTGCTCATGGCCGCCCGTGCAGACGGAGCCGTCCGCATGCTTGTGTTCCTCATGGGCGTGGCCTTCGGTGCAGGTTTCCCCTTCCGCGTGCTGGTGTTCTTCATGGCCATGGTCCTCCGTGCAGGCAGTGCCGTCCTCGTGCTTGTGTTCCGCGGGAACCTGCTGTTCTCCGCGTGCGGGATTGAGGCCAAAAACGGAAGCGAGGCCCAGGATGATGGAAAAATAGAGACGTTTCATATTCGTTAACATGGTGAGAAATTTATTTGGATTGAAGGTTGGCGTGGGTGAGGTAGCGGAGCTGGGCCTGAATGGCCAGCAGCTTGTCCAGATTATCCAGGAAGGCCAGGCGGCTTTCGTAAAGCTGGTGGCGGTTCTCCGCCAGTTCCAGCAGGGAGGCTTCCCCGATGCCGTGCAGTTTTTCCATGGTCCGGACGGAGGAGGCGAAGGAGTCCATGCGCTGAAGCTCCGTCCGGCAGTGGCGCAGCACCATCTGCTGGCTGGCGTCAAGCTGGCGCGCGTTGAACAATTCCGTCTTCCAGAGCTGGATGGTTTCCTGCCTGGACATATCCCGTGTTCCGCGGGATTCCGCAATGGCCTTGCGGTTGCGGTTCCAAAGGGGGAGATTGAACCCTATTTCCCCGCCCACTTCCTTTTCACCGTCGTCACGGGTGAAGGAGGGCCCCAGTTCCAGTTCCGGATACTGGCGGCGGATTTCCGTCTTGAACAGCGTTTCCGTGGTGGCGTAGGCTGCCAGCTGGGCCTTGATTTTGGGGGCTGCCGTCAGGGCGGCGGGGCCGGGCGCCGGAACGGCGGCGGGAAGCTGGAAGCCCTGTTCCGTGCGGAAGCCGAGCTTCCGCACTGCGGAGGGATGCAGCCCCATCAGCTTGACCAGTTCCATCTTCTGTTCCAGTTCCGTTTCCGTTACGGTCTGAAGTTCCCGGATGGCGTCATTCATGCGCTGGGAAGCCACCTGGCGGGAGGAAAATTCCACTTCCCCCGCTCCGATGAGCTTTTCAATCATGCCGTTTTCGTTCCTGACCGCCTCCAGGCGTTCCCGGATGACCGCCTTGCGGCGCTGGGTTACGGCCAGCTTGCTCCAGGCCTGGTCCAGGGAACTGAGAAAATCCAGCTCCGCCTGGCGGAGGGTCCAGAAATCCGCTTCCTTGTACTGTTCCGCCACCTTCTTTTCCAGGGCCGGGAGGCCGGTTACGGGAATGGTGAAGCCCAGGCTGCCGGCCATGTTGAGCGTGTTCTCCTGAAGAACTTGTTCGATGTCCCAGGAAAAGGACGGGTCATTCCACCAGCCCGATTGCTTGGCTACTTCATTGCTGGACGCCAGTTTCAGGCGTGCCTTGTTCAGGTCCGGATTCATGACCAGGCCGATCTGGCGCGCCTGGTTCCGGGTGACGGAGGTGTGTGCGTCCACGCGGGACGCCTCTTTCCAGGAGGCTTCCTCCGCGTTCAGGTCGATGGGTGCGCTATGGTAGACGCTGCATGAGCTGAGGAAGGCGGTCAGGCCGAGCCCAGCGAAAAATGGTATGGATTTCATGATGAAAAAGGAAATGGAGACAGTTCGTCTCAATCAGGTTTGGACAATGCGGCAGATCATTCTGCGGAAACAAACAGGGCCGGACGCAATTAAAAAAGCAGCGTTCAGCCGGAAGCGTCCCGGGACGTTCCTGAAAAGGGGGCCGTTAAATCAGCAGGGGAAGCTGAAAGCCTTTATGTACCGGGCCATCGTCCCTGAAGGGGTCAGGGGGAGCCGGTATCGCGGAATCCGATGTTTGGCTTGTTAAAAGAAGAGGCTGCGCCAGATGGTGGAAATCCGGTAACGTCTGCCAGATGATGCAGGGTTGTGGAAGCGACGCATGAAGAACGGGCAGCGTCAGGTCGTCAATCTCCAGGCGCTGGTGTTCGCAGAGGTGCCCGGCCAGAGGGGTGGAAGTGCCGGCGCCGGAACCATGGTCCCCACGGCAGCCGCAGGGGGCGGCATCCTGATGGCAGGAGCAGGAAAAGAGAAAAACCTCCTCATGGCAGGGGCATACGGAAACCATGCCCGTTCCGCCTACGACGACCAGCAGAAGGGTGAGCAGCATGATGCCGTTGCGCAATGCTCTAACCATGGTATGCCGCGAATCCTAGAAAGGAGCCGGGGAAGCGTCAAGAGCAAAGTGACGGATGCCGGAAGCGTGAGCAGGAGGGATTTTTTCATACTATTTTCAATAGGAGCTATAAAACGTATTGGAATTGGAAATAACCTGAGAATCATGTTGATATTCAGGAATATTTTTCATAACAGGACAAGGAAGGCCAAAAACAGGCCTGGAAAACATTAATGACTCTACAAACATGAAAGACAAAATATCTTCTTATACCAAGTGGTTTGAACCTTCCCGTTTTATGCCACGCCCTGCGTTGCGGGCTGCAATGAGAACAAATGATGCCCCTCAGTGGCCTATCAGCCACCAGGACGGAAAGAAAGTTGGACCGCCCAGTGGTCCCGCCGACTCAATCGCACTCTATCCCTTTGAGTTTGAAGTTCCCTTTGAAACGGACGAACAGGGCAATCAAATTCCTATCCAGGCCAAATGTGATGTCAAGCTGACGGAGGACGACTGGGGGGATGCCAAAATAGACGATATCCTGGTAGTGGACATGACAAGCTCTACACACGGGCAGGAGGCCGGGCCGGAAGGCGGCCATACGGAATGGACGCTCTCAGGAACTTGCAAGGTGGAATCGGGAAATCATCATCTGGTTACTAGCAATGAAAACATCAAATATTCCAATCCTAAGGGCAACGTAGCTGTATGCCGCTATACTCTTGATGTGCGCCCCATTGAACCCGGCGGTCAAAAAAAACCTGAACCTTGCCCTTGTGAAGGAGATACTTGCAACGGAGATGGCGGTTCTCCGTCTGGACCGGCTGTCCGGGCGGGACGCAGTGCTAATGCTCAAAACTTTTCTTCCGCAGGATGCAATGTCCAGGCAGACAGTACGGCAACGCTCATGTACTGGTCATGCAACTTCGGCTCTTTCAGGGGGCTTGGAGAAATGCCTTCCGGACGTGTGGAATTAAGGGCGCAGGAGAATGTCTCCGGCTTGGAAACTCCGGTTTCCCTTGCCTATAACCATCCTCTGGCCAGTTATCTGAACATACCGGAAGGCGGAATTGTTCCCGGAACCCGGTTTGACCTGGTACGGGGAGACCGTGTGATAGCCATGCGCTGTTACAACGACGGTTCGGTTGCTCCCATTGGCATAGATACGTCGGGCGGTGGCAAAGCCTCCCTGATTACGGAAGAACAACAAAGCAGCCTGCGCTGGCGGACCGCTGCGGGGGAAACCTACCTATTCTCCTCCATGACTGGAAGCCTGCTCTCCTACACTACGGCGGACCAGCAAACCATCTCCAATACGTCGGCGTATCTGAACATCAAGCGTGCGGAAGATGGCTCTCTGCGCCAGATATGGAACTTGTGGGATGGCTTGCTCAACGTGGAAACCATCACGGAAATCGGTTATGTGATCGCCCTTTATACACCGGCTCAAATAGGAGAAATGGATGAATTTGGCTTATATACGGTCACTGGCCCTCCCTTTAAGACATTCGTGCTTTCCCTCTCCCGTGACGAAAGCCGCTTCACAATTACGGAACAAACGCCGGAGAGGCAGCCTTATGCCGTTACCTGGTGGAAGAATGGTTTGGCCTGGAACATGCAGCAAGGGGCCGGGGAGGAAGCAGTCACTACTTTCCGCACTCATACAGAGCTGGAAGCTACCGTTTGGCAGTTGGTCACGGAGAAGAGTAAAAACAATATGACAGCTTCACGCGTTGGTGAAGTGTACCAGACGACGGATGTGGGGGACTTGCTGCTCACGCGGGTAGAAGGCTATGGTTCGGAGCAGGAACTGACAACGCACTATGAATACGATGCCGCGGGGCGTCTCTGTAAGGAAACGAAGCCCGACGGGAGTCTATGGACATGGCTTTACGATGCACAGGGCCGCGTCATCAGGACAGACGAACCCTGGGGAGAAAACGGCCGCAGAAAGACGGACATTACCTACGCCCATTCGGCGGAGGACAACTTCAACGGGGAAGTTGCTGAAAAAGTAGTGCGGTTGTTTCCAGTGACAGGTAAAGCTAAGCAACTTGTGCGCGAGACTTATAAATACACTGTATTCAACCACGTCAAAAGGATGGAAAAGCGCGCCGTTGCTCTTGGAGCAACGGGAACGCGCCTGACAGTAACGGAGCAATGGCTGGCAAGTGCTCCTAACCCATACGCCCGGGGCCGTGTCCGGATGACCCAGGCGGTCAACGGAGTACAGACTTGGTACGACTATGCTGCGGCAAATGAACACGGGGCTCTCTATACGGAAACGGAAGAGACGCGTATCAATGGAGAATCCATCGCAGGGCAAAGTACCCGGAAAACCACCTGGATCACGGCACAAGGGCAGCGTGTCCGGGAAGAAAGCTACGTATTGCTTTCCGATGGAGAA
Organism: Akkermansia muciniphila; assembly: GCF_018709685.1. GTDB lineage: Bacteria > Verrucomicrobiota > Verrucomicrobiia > Verrucomicrobiales > Akkermansiaceae > Akkermansia > Akkermansia muciniphila_E. Next base: position 196,742 of record NZ_JABDHQ010000003.1, on the reverse strand, counting down.
TGGGCGCTTACTGATAGTGCGGATTATGAATTTGATACGCAAAACCGGTGGGTAAAAAGAACGCGCGGAAACGGGCGCATTACGGAACGTGCCCTCATGTGTGACGGCCGCACGTTGTGGGAAAAAGATGAAGATGAAGTACGGATTGACTACGCGTATGACACGGCGCGCCAGTTGGTGGAAACTTCGCGTTCTGCCGTCGTAGACGGAGAAACCGTAATTACCCCGGAAATAATCACCTCTTACATACGCGATGCAGCCGGTAGGGCGCTCTCAACGACCGTGTATGCAGGCCCCATGCAAACTACCCAAGCTACAAGTTATGACTTGATAGGCAGGACTATTTCTTCCTCCGATATATTGGACCGTGCGACTGCTTATGCCTACAGCTCCGACGGTCTGACAGTGACGAAAACATTGCCTTCAGGAGCTACACTCATCACACGCTCTGCTTCGGATGGTACGATCCTGGAGCAAAGCGGCACAGGTCAGCGGCACACTCTTGCCATCATGGACCTGGTTAATGATGGTATCCGCACCAGCGTCAGAGCCGTTTCTCCAGAAACGGAAACAGAAATCCGGAAAAATATAATTAACGGCTTTGGAGAAATATTGCGAACGGGAGTGCCCAACACGGTAGGAGGCGTTATTTATACGCGCTATACCTACAATGCCAAGGGGCAGATAACCAGGGAACAAGTGGATGCCGGAAATGCTGCCACGACCATGGCACCTACGTTACGGGAATATGACGGATTCGGCAATGTAGTAAAAGAAACATGGAAGCTGGAAGATAGCCCTACACTTGCCAACTCCCGCATTACCACATGGGAATATGGTGTGGAGCAGGGACAGGACGGAGCCTATCGTTTCATGACAGTGATCAGGAATAACGGGAACGGAGCAACCTACAAGGAAACGGAAAAGTCATTGATCTCTTCTCTTTCCGCTGCCTTGGAAAGCAAGACTCTTTCCATTGATCCGAGAGGAAATACGATAACGCAATGGACAGAATATGCCGGATCTGCCATCAGAAACAGAAAGGGTATCATTCCTTCTTCCACTGTGACGGCCATCTCGCATACGGTGGATGGCTTCGTAACAAGTGCGGTAAACAATGCCGGAGTGACGACAACCGCCACCCGTACTTATACGGAAACAGGAATTATCTCTACACACACGGATGCCCGTGGCAATGTAGTTACCACCCGGACGGACACTGCCGGCCGCACCATCTCTGTCACGGATTCGGCAGGGAACACCGTGGCAACAACTTATCATCCGAATTTGGATCAACCTTCCTGCATCACCAATGCGCTGGGAAAAACAAACTGCTCGACTTACGATATCCGAGGACGTAAAAAAGCAGAATATGGCACAGCCGTCCAACCGGTGCTTTTTGAATATGATGACGCCGACCGGATGACGAGCCTGACGACTTTCCGGGAGAATGAAGGAAACATTACTGACGATCCATCCGGACGTGTTGACGGCGACACTACCCTTTGGAGTTATGATGAAGCCACAGGACTGGTCATTAAGAAAACCTATGCGGACGGGACACATGAAGACACCACCTACAACGCTCTTAACATGAAGGCGGCTTTTACTGACGCCAGGGGAATTACTACCGCCTGGGGCTATAACTTTAAAAAGGGAACCAATACTTCCATTACTTACAGCGACGGAACGCCGGCAATCAACATGCTCTGGAATCCGCTCAACCAGCTTTTTCAAGTGACTGACGGGTCCGGAACGCGAACCATCGGCTATAATCAGTACGCTGAACCGGAAACGGAAAATATAACCATCAATGGAACAAGTTACCTCCTGACTGAAACCCACGATATTCTGGGACGCAGTGCGGGTTACACTCTCAATAAGGGAACACAGACAATCCAGGACATCCGGCAGCATTACGGATCGAATGGGCAACTTGCAATTGCTACTATTGTACATGGTGGAATGGAACAGAGCTTTACGTACGGTTACTTGCAGGGAACGAACATGCTCTCCCGCTTGACGATGCCTAATGGAATCGTCAAGTACCTGGACTATGAAGATCATCGTGATTTGAGCACTGGCATTAGTCTTCGTTTGGGAGAAAACGTTCTTGTTGCCCGTACACGGAGTTATGATGCATTGGGCCGGCCGGCATTTCACATGCAACAACGGGAATCGGAACAAGCTCGAAGCGATCATTTCAACTACAACGGTCGCAACGAACTAGTCAGCGCTTCTTTGGGAGGAAGGGTTTATGGTTATGATTATGACAACATCGGTAATCGTAAAACCGCCTTGAATCTGGAGGAAGAGCTTGTTTATACAGCCAATGAACTTAACCAGTACGCGAGTATTGCGGAGAATGAAGAAATACCTTTCATTCCTCAATTTGATGCTGCGGGCAATCAGACACTGGTGAAAACATCCACGGCAATCTGGACGATAGTTTACAATGCCGCCAGCCGTCCGGTGAGTTTTACAAGCCTGGACGGTCGTATTGCGGTGGAATGTGATTATGATCATCAGGGCCGCCGGCACACGAAAAAGGTCATGGTTGATGGAATTGTCAGAAGTCACAAGCGTTACATCTATCGGGGCTATTTGCAGATAGCCGCTCTTGACATGCTCAATAACCAGAATGTACTGCGTACTATTTTATGGGATCCGATGGAATCAATAGCCACCCGGCCTTTAGCCTTGGTGCAGGACAACGCCCTGTACTGCTATGGTCATGACTTCAACAAGAACGTCACGGAGTTGTTCGATGAGGAAGGAACGATGGCAGTTGCCTATGACTACTCGCCATATGGACAAGTTGCCTCAACAGGAAACCTTACTCAACCTGTACAGTGGAGCAGTGAGATGAACGACGAAGAATTGGAGATGATTTATTACAATTATCGTCATTATAATCCTGCTGATGGCCGATGGATTAACCGGGATCCTGTTGTTGAACAGGATGGATGGAATCTATATGGATTCGTAGGGAATAACGGAATAAATCGATGGGACAGGTATGGCTTGAGTTTTGGATTACCTGTTCCACATCCAGAATTTCCTACTCCGACGCCTGGCGGTGGTAATGTATGGCCGAGTGGTGAATACACTCCGCCCGGTACGCCTCCATCCGTGCCTCTTACTCCAGATGAGATGGCCTCAGTATTTTGTAACTATTCAATACCCGCGCCGAAATGTGTGTGTCAAAATTCTTCGGAAGTTTCAGACTCCTATCCTACAGCAGCAAAATCTATATGCATCGATTTTTTGAAAAGATACCAATTTTCAATTGCAGTGATTTCAACAGCTATGTGTTTGGCGAATGCTGAAAGCCAATGCCAAAATATATCATGTTGTTCAGAAAGAAATAACTGTAGGCTAAAAGCACATATAAATTGTTACGCCAGTCGAGGGTTTGTTCCTTTTTTGGGGCTCCCCGAAGGAGGCGCTGATGTAGGTTGGAATATGTTACTTAATGATTCTCAATGCAAATAGTATATAATATAGTTCACTTCATATTGATTTGCGCGTTGGCTCCTTGGCTTATTGGTGCTGGATATTCCATGTGTTTATCTAACTCGGAGCTCTCAGCAATGGCGGGATTGGCTATTGTAGTGTTTTCATTTCCAGTAACATTTTTACTGGCTGTTGTTAGCTGGGTGATCTGGCGTATTTTTGCTGGTGAAATAAATCGTGCAGTCTCTTGTTTTTCCGGACTGATTGTTGGTGTGGTTATGGGATTTTTATTGTCTCGTATGCTTAATGCTGAAAATAATTATTTCATCATGCTGGCTGGAGTGATTGGAGGTCTTGTTGGATATACTGAATTCTACCTGTTTAGATCATATGATAAAGGAATGGATGAATAGTTGTTTCTCCTATTTTTATCTAATGGATTACTTTGTGTGTTGTCCATGATTATAAATTAAAATATGGGAGCTTTAGAGGAGGGAAAATTTTCCCTCCTCTAAATATTAATATAAAAACTATTGACCACCTACCAACCAAGAAAATAAAGGGTATGAGAACGAAAATAATAACCATCAGCCTGTATCCTTTCCTGGTATGGGGCGCCTGGGCAGCAGAGGATGTAAAGAACATTGAAAAACAAACTGAAATGATGGATATGCAAGAAAGTCCTTCTAAAAAAGCTACAAGGATAAAAAATGAAGTTTTGCAACTGCAGCAGGACCTAAAAAGATTCATTTCCGCTTACGAAGAGAAGAGAATATCATTAGAGCAACTCAGAAATTTTTATGAAAAACGGGTGAAAAAGTTTTTGCCTGTACTATCACAAGTTGTCTGGGGATGAGCTAACTGCTCTTCTTGATCTATCTCCTGGGTTACCTATGAAATCGGGCTTTTTATGGGATATGAGAGTCAAATTGAATGATTTGACGGAAATCTTCATGGATGAAGACCAGGGTGACGGATATGTGTGGGGCAATAAATCCTACACTGGGCCGAAAGAAGTGGTGGCGCTGAAGGTGTTCTCCGACGGGATGGATGATTTTATAGAATGGATAAAAAAATTGACCGATTGATGAAGTAGGGAAATGGATAAATCGGAGAGATTTTGATGCTAAATGGGATTACAGGCGATGAAAAAAACCGCAAGAGTGAGTTGAAATAGATATTTCAAAAAATGGATGGGAGGAGGCTGATTGTTGAAATCATCGATGGTTTCTATCAGCCGCCTCCTTTAATATATCCACAGTGTGTTCAAAGGCTACACCGCGCACGTCAATGATCTGGGAGTTTTCCGCTACGGCTCCGGTAATTTCCTCCTTGAATTTTCCGGCCTGTTCTTCCGTGAGCAGGTTTTTGGAGATCAGGGAGCGCGTAATGAGCTGGAGAACGTACTCCGTTTCCACAAAGGACTGGCGCCCTACGGCCTTGCTCATGGCTTCCATGAATTCGGGGGCGTGTTCGGGCGAGAGGGCTGCAACGGCTTTTTCATAAGCCTGCGTGAAGGTGTTCACCGGAGCTTTGGAAACTTCCGTCTTGGTCAGGTCAAAGCTGGATTGGTAGGCCAGAGCCCCTTCCTCCGCCAGTTGAAGGGCGTTCTTTCCGAATTTGTTGACGGCATTCATGTCCGCCCCTTTTTCCAGCAGCAGGGCCGCTACCTGGAAGTTGCCGCGCATGGCCGCCAGCATCAGCGGCGTAAAGCCGTTGCCTTCCCGGTTATTGATGTCCGCTTTCTTTTCAATCAGCATGTCGGACAGGCGGTCCAGCCCGCTCCAAGAGGCCCAGTGCAGGGCGGTCCATCCGTCCTTGTCCTTCTGGTCGATTTCCACGCGGGAGTCTTCCAGCAGGCGTCCCAGGTAGGGCGCGCGCTTGGCTTCCAGCTTCAGCGTGGTTTCAATGTTGTTGTAGTTGGCGTAGCACACCCACATGACGGGCGTCCTGCCGTGGGGGTCCGTCATGTTGACGAAGGCTTTTCCTTCCTTCGCCGCCAGTTGCTCCCCTTCTTCCAGGGTTTGGTCGAACTCCTTCATTCCCTTGACCCTGGCTTCCTGTTCCTCCTGTTCAGAGGAGGCATTGACTTCCTTGGCCTCCGCCTTTTTCATCACGGTGATGAGGTCCAGGGCCGGATTGGGGTCTCCGGAGAAGGATTTGGAAACCACCAGGCTGATGCCGCCCAGAATGGAACTGAAAGCTACCAGGATGAGGGAATCCACAATGATGTTGCGCGTGTGCTGGTTCATCGTCTTGAGAGGTTAGGAGTTGGCTTCCGTGAGTTCTTCCGCCGTGACGGCAGGGTCCATTTCCGTCTCAATGGCCGCAATGGGCGGGGAGTCCGCGTCTTCCTCCGGGTGGTCGGAGGTGATGGTCTTGCGGGTCAGGATGATGGCGATGGGGCTGATGACGGCCATGGCCAGGTAAATGGTCCACATGAATTCGGGTGAATCCCAGAAGCCGATGTGCCCGGTATCCATCTTGGCGCAGATGCCGTCATAGCAGAGGTAGGCGACGAGCAGGCCTCCGATGATGCCGTTGATGGGCTTGGCGATGAACATGGGCAGCGCCGCCAGGGACATGTAGGAGGCCACCTTGTCCTTGGGCGCTACGCGGGCCACATATTCCGAGAAGCGCGGGGAGAACAGCAGTTCCCCGAACGCGAATACCAGAATTTGCGTCACAATGGCTACCAGATACGCCTGGGAGCGCGTTTCAATGCCGGGCACCACATAGTACCATTCAATGGGAATGGCCATGAAGACGAGGGAAAAGGCGGAGATGGACATGCCCACGATCATGAGGCTGACGGTGGAGAAGCGTCCCAGCACCGGAATGAGCAAAATGAGGCCGGAGACGATGATAGCCGGGTTGATGGCATTGATGGAGCCGATGGCAAAGTCATCATACAGGGTGCGGACGTAGTATTTGGGCATGACCAGGAATTGCAGCGTGAAGACGATGCGCACGCCCATGGTCAGCACCAGGAAGAGGATGAGCTTGCGGAAGGCGGATTCCTTCCACACTTCCCGGAAAAGCTGCAGGGGCCGCCGGAGGGGCGCTTTCAGGTTGGCCTCCTTTTCACTGGGTTCCGCGTAGTTGTCTTCGTCAATGAAGCGGGTGGTGATGCAGCCCAGCAGCACCATCAGCGTGCCGAAGTTGATGATCCAGTAGCCGCCGTCCACGGCGCCGAAGTGCTTGCGGAAGAATTCAATCAGGAACACGTTCGCGATCACGGCGGCGATGTTCATCAGCAGGTAATAGATATTGAACCCCGTGGCGCGCGCATTCAGCGGGGCGAAGCGCCGGATGGAGGTCTGGATGACGGGTGACATGAACGCCGTGCCGAAGGACATGATCAGAATCCCTGTCATGACCACCAGCCTCCCGGAGTCCACGGTGGGGCTGAGGTCCGGCCCGAAGCCCATGATGAGACGCCCGACGATGAGGATGATGAATCCGATCAGGTACGTGCGCCGTATGCCGATGATGTCGCAAATGGAGCCCACCGCAAAGACGAAGGCGGAGATGAACAGGGTGTACAGCCCCACCCACAGGGCCGCGTCCGCATCGTTGAAGCTGCAATAGTCCGTCAGGTAGAGGACGAATACCGTAATCAGGGAGAAGTAGGCCATGCCGTCGAAGAACTGGACGACGTTGGTGAGCCAGAAATCTTTGGATACGGTTTTTAGGATTTTGAACTCGGAAAAGTACTTGATGATTGGGTTGGCGGACTCGTTCATGCAGAAGAGAGTGAATTTTGACGACGTTGGAAGAGTGGGTTACCCGCACCCCCGTTTCAAGTTTTTTTCTCTCAAAAGCCGGATTAGCCGGAAAAATGCGCGCCGCCGCCACGGCTCTTTCCTATCTGGGCAGAATGCGCCGGAATCCCGCCACATTGCACCATGACAGCGCCTTCAGGCATTGGTCCACCGCCATGGCGTCAGAGGGCAGCAAGGGCCACAGTCCTGCCTCTTTCAGCCCTGACTTGGCTATTTCCGCCGCTTTCCATTCACGGAACTGGGAGGGAAGGGCGGAGAAGGTGAAAAAGGCCCAGCAGGCCAGCCCGATAGCCAGCGCAACCTGGAACTTCAACAGCCCGGTTGCCAGCATCCCCAGCAGGATGAGCGCCGTGAAGAAGGGGATCATCGTGGCGCGGCCGGAGGCGGTCTTGCGGACCTTGGCCGCCGCAGGGTCTTCCCTGACCAGGCTGCTCATGGCCCAGGTGTGGGCCACACAGGCCAGCCTTCCCGCAGTCACCTTGCCCTCCCACGCGGGGGGCAGGCTGATGAGGCCGTTTTCATCCACGCCGGGAAAACGGGCCTCCGCCAGTTTCCTCTGGCGTTTTTCCGCGCCGTCCAGGCGCCGGATCAGTCCCGTGGGGCCGGGGAAGCCCGGCAGCTCGCGCGATTCATAAGTGCGCAGCGGAATGACGCCCTTGGTGAAGCGTAGCGCGGCAATGACGCCGAGCACGACCACGGAAAGGAAAATCACTACTGCGAATAGCATAGACCGCTTTTTCTCATACGGCCGCCTTTCCGTCAATCTCCCCGGATGGCATGAAGCGCGCTCTGGCGGTTCTCCGGGCACGGATGGCCTCCGCGTCCGGGAGCCGTTGGATTTGGATTGCTTTTGCGGCTCTTTTCATGTAATTGCTGACCGCAATGGTCCATATCCGGGAATGCATGGGGAAGTGGCTGCCGTTTGTCCTGATGGCAGCGGTCCTCGGAGTGTCTCCGGCCCAGGATGTGGCAAGCCCCGATGCCGCGGAGCTGGACCTGGACCTGGTCAAATTGAAGAAGGGCCCTAAGGGCAAACAGCGGGAAGCCATGCGGAAGGCCCTTCTGCTCGTGCATTTGAAGCAGAAGGAGACCTGGCTGGCGCAATCCACGGGGGAGGACGCCCTTCACCTGACGGCGGAGATTTCCTTCCGCCGGTATCTTGCCACGGTAGACATGGCCGGGTGCCCGGAGGAATTCAAGCGCGCGTTCCGCCGTTATGCCGGACTCCTGAATTCCTTTGAAGAGAAAGATTTGAAAAGCGTGAAGGATTTCCCCCCGGTTCCCTTGCAGGAGGCCGGAAGGGAGCTTTTCCGGGTATTGCTCAATTACCGTCTGGAGCCGGAGCATCTTCTGGAAGAGATGAAAGCGCTGGTGGATGAAGAGGTGGAAGGCAAGGAGGAACTGTCCCCGGAGCAGATGATGGACATTGTCCGGGAAGTGCGGGAGGCCCTGCAATCCGGCAAACGCCCCTTTCCCGCGGAAAGGACTCCAGAGGACCGGGAGTAAGACCTATCATTTTTTACCTGTAGCTTTTTTGAATCCATTCAACAGCTTTCGGGTTCTGCGGCAGGTAGGTTTTTAGCACCTCCCTGATACGCCCCTCGGATTGGCAGTTCCGGGGATCTTCCCCGTCCATGCAGGGAGGCATGATCGGGAACGCTTTCTGCTGTTGCGCCTGTTGAAGATAGCGGGCATAGGCGTCCGGGTGCCGTTTCGCTTCCTCCCTGGACGGAATTTCCAGTTTTTCCATCAGATAAAGCAGATAAAGGGCTTCCGGATGATTCAGGGCAGCGGCTTTCTGATAAAACTCCATGGCTTTACCTTCATCCCGCATGATGCCGTATTCCTCGGCTCCACAGGCATGCAACCGTCCCAGTTCCAGGGAGGCGGGAGCGTAGGACTGCCTGTCAGCCTGTACCAGGTAGGAAAAGATTTCAGAAGCGTTCTCCGAGACGCATTCCGTGAAAGCTTCATACTGGGCCTGCGGATTTCCGTGGTCCGCCGCTTTTTTAATCCAGTAATTGTATTCATCGGGTTTAAGATCGCTTTTGGAGAGGAAATTATGATCCGCCATCTGGCGCATGGCGGGAACATAGCTGGCCTGCGCCGCTTTTTTCAGCAGTTCTTCCTTCTGTTCAAACTGTTCAAAGGGGGAAAGCTCCATGTATTGCCGGTACAGTTCTTCCGGAGAGGGTTCCCGCGGGGAGGCTATCCGGTAAACGCCCAGGGCAAATGCAAGAACGCCGCCTGAAATGATTAGTGCGGATTTAACGCTCATATCTGCTGAGCGGCTTTCCCACAGCATTTTGTCTGAAATTGAACGGCTTGTCCGTTTTTATTGGTAATTACAGGCCGGAAAATGATTGGGGGCCTGTTTTTCACGGCTTCCAGGCCGCCGCCATCAGGGTCTGGAAGTGGGGCGGTTCCGGCTCCCGGTCCACAATGTCCGTATGGATGTTCCGGAATCCGGCTTCCTTGAGCATGCTTTCCAGCGCGGCGGGCGTGAACCCCAGCCAGCGGTCCGCGTACAGGTCCCGCGCTTCCTCCTGCCCGTGCTGGAGCAGGTCCAGCACCACCAGGCATCCGCCCGGTTTCAGGATGTTCCATGCGGCCTCCAGGGCCCTGACAGGTTTTTGCGCATGGTGCAGGGCCTGGCTGAGCAGGGCCAGGTCCACGGTGCCGGGCTCAATGGGCGGCGCTTCAATGTCGCCCAGGCGGTATTCCAGATTGTCCAGCCCGTGCTTGCGCGCCAGCTCCTGCCCCAGTTCCACCATGCTGGGGGAGTTGTCCACGGCAATCACCTGCTTGGCGCTGGGGGAAATGAGCTGGGAGACGAAGCCTTCCCCGGCGCCCAGGTCCGCCACCACGTCATAGTTCAGGATGCGGAGCAGGGCTCCGGCCAGCGCCTTCCAGGAACGGCCCGGCGCGTAATTTTTGCCCAGACGGCACACCACTTCGTCAAAGTAGGCCTGCGTGCGGTTCTTGCGCTTGTCCAGGATGACCTGGAGGGCCTTTTTGTCCGTTTCCGCTTCCGGTAGTTCCTCGCAGGCTTTCAGGGCTACGTTGTGCAGGTCGTTGGCCAGGGAAAGGGTGTAAAAAACGTTTTTTCCGGAGCGTGTGTCTTCCACCACTCCTTCCTGCCGGAGCTGGGCGAGCTGGGTGGAGATGCGGCTCTGCCCCATGCCGAGGATTTCCTGAAGCTCCGCAACGCTCAGGGATTCTTCATTCAGAACGTTGATGATGCGCAGGCGGGTGGGGTCCGTCAGGAGTTTGAGCGTTTTTAGGATTGACTTCATGGTAGAATAATATATCAACGCATCGAGATTTATCGATATGAGTAAGAACAGCCCTCACATCTTCACGTCGGAATCCGTTGGAGAAGGCCATCCGGACAAGGTGGCCGACTACATTTCCGACTCTATTTTAGACGCCTGCCTGGCTCAAGACAAAACTAGCCGCGTCGCGTGCGAAACTTTGGTGAAGAGCAACATGGTCATCATTGCCGGAGAACTGACGACCAAGGCCGTGATCAATCCGGAAAAAATCGCCCGCCAGGCCATCCGGGAGATCGGGTACTGCAACCGGCAGGACGACGACGTTTTCCATGCGGATACCGTCTTTTTCACGAACCTGCTGACGGAACAGTCTCCGGATATCGCCCAGGGCGTGGACGCCCGGGAGGCGGAGGGCAAGGGCCACGCGGAACAGGGCGCCGGGGACCAGGGCATCATGTTCGGCTTCGCCACGAATGAAACTCCGGAATTGCTTCCGGCCCCTATCGTGTTCGCGCACAAGCTGCTCATTGAACTGGCCAAGCGCCGCAAGCGCGGGCATGTGGACTGGCTGCGCCCGGACTGCAAGTCCCAGGTGGCCGTGGCGTATGACGATGCAGGACGCCCTGTGCATATTGAGAATGTGGTCATTTCCACCCAGCACACGGAGGAAGTGGACCATGATACGATTTACAATTACTGCGTCAAACTCATTAAAAACGTGCTTCCTGCGGAACTGCTGGATGACAGGACGGAGTACTTCATCAATCCCACGGGGAAGTTCGTGGTAGGCGGTCCCCATGGGGATTCCGGCCTGACGGGCCGCAAGATCATTGTAGACACGTACGGCGGCATGGGCCGTCACGGCGGCGGCGCCTTCTCCGGGAAGGACCCGTCCAAGGTGGACCGCTCCGCGGCGTACATGTGCCGCTGGGTTGCCAAGCATATCGTGGCCGCCGGGCTGGCGGACAAGTGTGAATTGCAGGTGGCCTACGCCATCGGCTACCCCACCCCCGTTTCCATCCGGGTGGATACCTTCGGTACCGGGAAGGTAGAGGAAAAAGCCATTGAAAACGCTCTGGAAGGCATTTTCTCCTTCAAGCCCGCAGACATGGTGGAACAACTTGACCTGCTGCGGCCCATTTACCGGAAGACGACGCATTACGGGCATTTCACCAATCCGGAGCTTCCCTGGGAACAACTGGACGAAAAGCGCCTGGCCTCCCTGAAACAACTTCTTCATTAATCCTACGACAACGTTTACAGACATGTTTTCAGAAACGGAACATTACAAGGTGCGCGATATCAGCCTGGCGGATTTCGGACGCAAGGAACTGGACATCGCGGAACATGAAATGCCCGGCCTGATGGCCGTGCGTGAAAAGTACGCCGCCGCAAAGCCTCTGGAGGGCGTGCGCATCATGGGCTCCCTGCACATGACGGTGCAGACGGCTGTGCTGATTGAAACGCTGACGGCCCTGGGCGCCACAGTCCGCTGGGCCAGCTGCAATATCTTTTCCACCCAGGACCATGCCGCCGCCGCCATTGCGGAATCCGGCACGCCCGTGTTCGCCTGGAAGGGGGAAACGCTCCGGGAATACTGGGACTGCACCTGGAAGGCCATGAACTTTCCGGACGGCCTGGGCCCGCAGCTGATTGTGGACGATGGCGGGGACGCCACCCTGCTCATTCACCGCGGGTATGAGATGGAGGAAGGCTCCGGCTGGGTGAATACCCCGTCAGAATCGGAAGAAGAGGAAGTCATCAAGGACCTCCTGAAAAAGATCGCCGCGGAAACGCCGGGCATTTTCCACCGCTGGCTGCCTGAGCTGAAGGGCGTTTCCGAGGAAACGACCACGGGCGTGCACCGCTTGTACCAGATGCAGGCCGCGGGCCGCCTGCTGATTCCGGCCATTAACGTGAATGATTCCGTGACCAAGTCCAAGTTTGACAACCTGTACGGGTGCCGTGAATCCCTGGTGGACGGCATCAAGCGCGCCACGGACGTCATGATCGCCGGGAAGGTGGCCGTCGTCTGCGGCTATGGAGACGTGGGCAAGGGCTGTGCCCAGTCCCTGCGCGGCATGGGCGCCCAGGTGGTGGTGACGGAAGTAGACCCCATCTGCGCCCTTCAGGCCGCCATGGAAGGCTACCGCGTGCTGACGGTGGAAGACACCCTGGGCTGGGCGGATATTTACGTGACCACTACGGGCAACTGCGGCATCATCCGGGTGGAACACATGGAAAAGATGAAGGACCAGGCTATTGTGTGCAACATCGGCCACTTCGACAATGAAATAGAGGTACACAAGCTTCAGACCTATCCCGGCATCAAGCACCTCAACATCAAGCCGCAGGTGGACCGCTACACGTTCCCCTCCGGCAACAGCCTGTACCTGCTGGCGGAAGGGCGCCTGGTCAACCTGGGCTGCGCTACCGGGCATCCCAGCTTCGTGATGTCTAACAGCTTCGCCAACCAGGTGCTGGCCCAGCTGGAACTGTGGAATACCCGTGAAAACCGTCCCGCGGGCGTGGAAGTGCTGCCCAAGGTGCTGGATGAGGAAGTGGCCCGCCTGCATCTCGGCAAGATCGGCTGCAAGCTCACGGTTCTGCGTCCGGAACAGGCGGACTACATCGGCGTCCCGGTGGAAGGGCCGTACAAGCCCGACTTTTACAGATATTAGGCTGGCGGATTTCTGCGTTTTCCGGCTGTTTCATCGGGAGAGCCCTCCCGGTGGAACAGCTTTTTTATTTGTCCGGAAAAGGGTTTGTTTCCGGGGCGCGGCAGCGGTATTTCATGGACGGATTTGCAATCCGTTCCATGGAGAAGGAAACCGTTTCCAAACGGGACGCCATCAGATACCTTCCGTGGACTTCTAGGCGCAACATTATGGAAACAAGTATCTTCCGGATTTTAAAATATTCCCCTGAAACGCATGTGAGGGGGAATTTCCGGCTATATTTTTCAGAAACAGCCTCCGCGCTGAAGGCCTCCGGCGTCCGGAAATACCGGGGAGAATTTGTCTTAAATGCTCTTTCCCAAATTTATGGCTTGCCGCCGGTTTGCAAATCCGTACTGTTATCCCTGAAGCCATTTCAATGGCGCATGTTTTTAGTGTGCAATCTTAGTTTTTTCAATTCTTTACGTTGGAGTGCGCGGATTGTTTCCCCTATCTGAAGTACGATGGACACCCCTCCCCAGAAAACGGCTCTCGTTGTGTTGTTCAACCACCAGTATAACCGCAATATTCCGGTCATCAGGGAGATTTATTCAGGGCGTTTCTCCGCGTTGCTTCAATTAATGCCCTATTACAAGGGGGATGATCCGGACGTATGTCCGGTATTCGGCAATTCCTTCCAATTTTACCATTATATTTTACAGGCGCGGGAGAGAATCAAGGCGTTGGACGGCGACCATGTCCTCATCATAGGAGACGACCTTCTGCTGAACCCGGAGTTTGACGAGTTTTCCACGGCGTCCCTGCTGGGAATCCGGGGGGACGACACGTGCTACCTTGACGGATTTGTGGACGTTTCCCTGCCACTGTGCTACCGGGGCACGGTGGAAGCCCACCGTTTTTCCATGGCTCCCGCCGGTCTTGATGCGGAGAGCGTGAATAAAAATGTTCCATCCTATGAAGAAGCCCGGCGGATTCTGAAATCCAGAAACCTCATGCAGCATGACGAACTGTCCCGCGTGCGCATGTTCATGCCCAAGTGGAATCCCGGGGGCGGCATTCATGCCAACTGGAAAGTGCTGAAGGGCAGAATCTGGCATCTCCTGAACCATTGGAAGCACAAGATTAAAAAGTACCCGTATTCCTACCCCGTCGTCTTTGGCTATTCGGATATTCTCTGTATCCCGAAAGGGAAGTTTGACGACTTTTGCTGGATTCTTGAAGTGTTTTTCGCGTGGAACATGTTTGTGGAGCTGGCTATCCCCACGGCGCTGCAGCTTCTTCCGGAAACACGCCTGGCCACGCTGGAAGACACGCAGTACAAGTCCGGCAACGTCTGGTTCCCGCAGGATCCGGACCACTTTGAGGCCATGAGCGGCGTCATTGACGGGCTGGTTTCCTCTTCCGCCGGAGACATCGGCAAACTGCTTGGCTCCTTTCCGGAGGACTACCTGTACCTCCATCCCGTGAAATTGTCCAAGTTCGGCGGCCGGAGCCTTTAATCCATTGATTTTCTTTATTCCATGATGAGATATGCTGTGATCGGAGCCGGAGTTTCCGGATTGTCCATGGCCGGAATGCTGTTGAAAAAAGGGCATGAGGCAGTGGTTTACGAGAAGGACAGCCGCCCCGGCGGCCTGATCAAGTGCGCGGAAGTGCAGGGCCATTTGTACCACCTGGTGGGTGGTCATGTGTTCAATTCCCGGCGGCAGGAGGTATTGGACTGGTTCTGGTCCCGGTTTGACAAGGAACGCGATTTTGTTTCCGCCCGCCGCCGTGCCGTCATCTCCCTGGAGGGCGGGAACGTGGTGGATTATCCCATTGAGAACCACTTGGACCAATTCCCAGAGGAGGCCCGTTCCTCCATTGTCCATGAACTGCTGGAGATTTACAGGAACCCTCCTTCCGAGCCCCGCTCCCTGGGAGAGTTTTTCCTGAACCGTTTCGGAAAAACCCTGAACGACCTTTATTTCACGCCTTACAACAACAAGGTGTGGCGGCAGGACATCAACGGAATCGCCATGGATTGGCTGGAAGACAAGCTGCCCATGCCGACCGTGGCGGAAATTCTGCTGAACAATATCGGGCGGATCAATGAGAGCACCATGGTGCACAGCTCCTTCTTTTATGCAAAGCGCGGCGGTTCCCAGTTTCTGGCTGATACGCTGGCGCATGGCTTGAAGGTCGTCTATGGGGCGCAGGCCGCGGGCATCCGCCCGGAGAACGGGAAATGGCGCGTGCAGGGAGAGTTGTTTGACAGGGTGGTTTTTACAGGGAATGCCAGGCAGCTTGCGGACTGCTTCCCCGGCATGGATGAACTGCAACCGTTTCTTCCCCGGATTTCGGCATTGCGTTCCCACGGGACTACCTCCGTGTTGTGCCGGATTGACTCCAACGACTATAGCTGGATTTACATGCCCTCCCCGGCCCACCGTTCCCACCGCATCATCTGCACGGGGAATTTTTCCAGGAACAATAATAACGGAGACGTCACCACTGCCACCATTGAGTTCTCCGAGAAAATGACGGAAGAGGAAATCCGGACGCAGCTGGAGCTCATCCCCTTTTCCCCCGCCTATCTGGCCCATCATTGGGAGGAATATACTTATCCCGTGCAGGATGCGTCCAGCAGGGCCCTTATCCGGGAGCTGAAAGACCGCCTGGAGCCCAGGGGCATTTACCTGCTGGGGCGTTTTGCGGAGTGGGAATACTACAACATGGATGCGGCCATAGGGGCTGCCATGGACCTGGACAAGAAGCTGCACGCGGAGTTTCAGCCGTAAGAGACGTAGCTCTTGCGGACTTGGGAATATAGGAAAGGCATTTACCGGCAAGTTTCCGGTGAAGGCTGTGGATTGTTAATCCGCTGTCAATGGAAAATTTTAACGGAGAAGGGACTCCGCATATTTAGCGTGAAACGGAAAAGAATTTTTTACCTTTTCCGGAGGATGGCCTGAACAGATAACTTTTTCAGGGTTATATTTTTACAACTCCTCTTTTATTTTTTTTTAAACAAGCGGATTAACAACTCGCTAGGAATGGGCGTGCAGAAAGCATGATCCCATGTTCTACCAGGTCATGCGCTTACCCCGGAATCAACGCGTATGGCTATTCGTTATTGTTCTTTCGCAACGCGCGGCTACCGCTGGCGGCAGTGGATGCGGATGAAAAGTTTAAAGTTGGCGGAGCCTTCCGTGGAATTGTCCTTCTGGACTCTGGGACGCTTGCTGTCTGCAGGCATCAGGTGCGAGATTCCATGGTTTGACCCTCATTTGCAGGGGGTTGGTTACTGGTGCTGGAAGCCCTTCATCATGCTCAGGGAACTGGACAGCATGCAGGAAGGTGACTATTTGCTTTATACGGATGCAGGGCGTCCGCCGGGAACGCTTTTCCGCCATTCGGTACAGCCCCTTGTCCAATGGCTGGAGGAGAAGGGGCAGGACATTCTGCCGGGAGTGAATATCTCCTATTACACGGGAGATTTGGCAAGGTGGTGCAAGCAGAGCGTTTTTGACGCATTGAATCTGGATATCAGGGATTTCGAGCATAGCCCCCTGATTCAGCCGACCCCGTGCTTCCTGAAAAAATCGGAAGAAAGCATCCGGATTCTTCGTGAATGGATGGAATTATGCCGGCAGTTCAGCCTGGTTTCTTCCCCTACTCCTGAGGAAAAGAGCCGCTGCCGGGACAATTTTGCGGCCCATACGCATGACCAGACGCTGTGGTCTCTCGTTGCGGCCATGAACCGTCTGGATAGCCTGTATTCCGGCAAGGGAGTCATCCACCTTGATGGGAGGCACCCTTTTTTGCGGCATCCCGGATTTGACGATAAGGATCCGGACTTTTTTTTGGGAGAGTTGGGAGCGGAGAGGGTGGAAAGGCCCTTGCTCACTTTTCTTTCCTGCGCCCACCAGGGATTTGCCTTTTGCGAGAAGACTGTGAATAAGCTGTCCAAGATCGCCGGGCTGGGGCCCCGCAAAGGTTTTTACGGGTAAGGCTGGGGAGGAGGAATAGCCGTTTCCCGGGCGCACCCCCAGGGAATAAAAAAGCGCCGGAATCTTCCGGCGCCTGAGAAAAGTTCCGTTGCGGCGGCTCCCTACCAGGAAGCGTCAAATTTGGGAATGGGCGTCCCTTTTCCGCCGGGGCTGTTTTCCGGGACCTTGTAGGCCTTGCGGAGCTCGTGATAGCGTTTCTTGAGTTTTTCCACGGTGGACTTGTAGGCGGGATCGTCAATGACGTTCTTCATCTGCATGGGGTCCTTCTTCATGTCAAAAAGCATCCATTCGTCACTGGTCCAGATGTAGGAAAGCGTGTAGCGGTCCGTCCGGATGCCGTCGTGGCGCGGGGCATTGTGTTCGCCGGGGTTCTCGTAGAAGCAATAGTAGATGGCGTCTCTCCAATTGTCCGGCGTTTTGCCTGTGGAGGCCGTGGGCAGGAGGGAAACGCCCTGGAAGGTGTCCATGTTTTCCGGGGTGTCCGCTCCAGCCGCGGAAACGATGGTGGGGGCATAGTCGATGTTCTGCACCATGGCGTTGTTGCGGGTGCCCGCGGGAATTTTGCCGGGCCATCTCATGATGAGGGGCATGCGGAGGGATTCTTCAAAAATCCAGCGCTTGTCGTACATGCCGTGTTCGCCCATGTAGAAGCCCTGGTCGCCGCAGTAGATGACCAGCGTGTCTTTGGAAAGGCCTTCCTTGTCCAGATAATTCATGAGGCGGCCGATGCTGTCGTCCACGGAAAGCAGGCAGCCCAGGTAGTCTTCCATGTAGGCGTGCCATTTCCATTCCGCAAAGGCTTTCGGGTCCTTCAGTTTTCCGGATTTCATGCCGTCCACCAGGGACTTGGTGCGCTTGGCATAGTAATCCGTCCAGGTTTTCTTTTCTTCCGGAGTCATGCGGTTGATTTCCCCCAGGTCCCAGCCGTAGCCGGGAGAGACGATGCTCTTGCGCATCTCTTCCGGCACCTGGTCCTTGAGCACCTTGAGGTCGGAATAAATAGCCATGTGCCTGGCGACGGTCTGCTGGTTTTTCTTCAGGAATTCCGGGCGGTTGGCGTAGTCGTCATGGAAGTTGGCGGGCGGCGCCAGTTTGGAGGTGTTCACCTTGCCCAGATGGCGCAGGGCGGGGCACCAGGCGCGGTGGGGGGCCTTGTGGCCCACGACGAGCAGGAAGGGCTTGTCCTTGTCCCGGTTTTCCAGCCACTGGATGGATTTGTCCGTAACCACGTCCGTGGCGTAGCCGGGGAAGCGCTTTGTCTGGCGTTTTCCGTTCGGCTTGAGGCTGATGAAGTCCGGATTGTAGTAGCTGCCCTGGCCGGGGAAGATTTCCCACGTGTCAAAGCCGGTGGGGTCTGATTCCAGATGCCATTTGCCGAAAAGCCCCGTCTGGTAGCCGGCTTTTTGCAGCATTTTGGGATAGGTGGGCTGGGAGCCGTCCAGCGGCCTCTGGCCGTTGAAGACAAAGCCGTTCATGTGGGAATGCCTGCCGGTCAGGATGCACGCGCGGGAGGGGCCGCACAGGGAGTTGGCGCAGTAGCTGCGGTCAAAGACCATGCCTTGGCGGGCCAGCTTGTTGAAGTTGGGCAGGGCCACGGGGGAATCATTCTTGCTGGTGCCCAGCGTCTGGTAGGCGTGGTCGTCCGTAATGATGAAAAGGATATTCGGCTTTTTATTCTCGGCAGCCTTGGTCTGGGCCGTGAGAGGAGCTGCCGCCAGCAGGGCCAGAGTTCCGGCGATGATGGTTTTCAAGGGTCTCATATTGCATGGAGGATATAGGATGAAGCCACCGTGTCAATGTCATAGGATTCCTTTTGCCGGGATTCTGCGTTATGGTATCCTTCCTGCCATGCTTTCCTCCCCGTTGGAAGACACGCTGCGTTTATTCGGCAAGGAGCGGTTCCGCCCCATGCAGCGGGAACTGATGGAGTGCGCGCTGGCAGGCAATTCCTGCATCGGCATTTTGCCCACGGGTTCCGGCAAGAGCCTTTGCTACCAGATTCCGGCAGTGCTGGGAGACGGAGTGACGGTGGTGGTTTCCCCGCTGATCGCCCTGATGCGCGACCAGGTGGCCGGGCTGGAAAAACTGGGCGTGGCTGCGGCCCGGTATGATTCCTCCCTGGAGGAGGAAGAAAAGGCCGCCCTGCTGGACAGGTTGAAGTCCGGAGCCGTCCGCCTGCTGTTCGCGGCACCGGAGTCTCTGGAATCCCCGTGGATGCGGCAGGCCATGGAACTTGTCCCTCCCGGCCTGTTCGTGGTGGATGAGGCGCATTGCCTCTCGGAGTGGGGGCACAGTTTCCGCCCGGATTATCTGGGACTCCCCGGTTTTTTCAAAAAGCATGGGTTCCGCAGCGTCATGGCTCTGACGGCCACGGCTACGGAACGGGTGTGCCGTGACCTGGCCTCCCTTTTCAACGTGAAGGAGGAATGTATTTTCCGCGCCCCGCCGTACCGCGCGAATATCGTCCGCCAGGTGGAAACGCTGAAGGAGGAGAATAAAACCGCTCGGCTGGTTGAGTTTTTGAAGGAGGGGGGCCACCGTCCCGCCGTGGTGTACACGCGCACGCGCAAGGATGCGGAAAGGCTCTCCTATGAATTGGGGCAGGCCGGTTTTTCCGTCAAATCCTACCATGCAGGCATGCCTCCGGAAACGCGGGGGCTGGTGCAGGATGAATTCCTGACGGGGGCGGCGGACGTGCTGGTGGCGACGATCGCCTTCGGCATGGGAATAGACAAGCCGGACGTGCGCTCCGTGGTGCATTACCACCCGCCTGCCAGTCTGGAGGCGTATGTGCAGGAATCCGGCCGTGCGGGCCGCGACGGGCTGCCCTCCTTCAGCCTGGTGATGCTGTCCGCCCGCGACGGTGTGGCCGTGGTCAACCGCCTGCATGCGGCGGAACCGGACCGCCACGGCGTGAAGGGACTGGCGTCCCTGCTGTCCCGGAGGGGGGAGCACGTTGTTTCCCTGTATGAAGCTTCCGCCGTTCATGATTTGCCGGATGTGGCGGTGGACCGGATGCTGTTTGACCTGAAGCGTTCCGGCTCCGTGCGGGAGCAGGGCAGGGGATATAAATATTACAAGGTGCGCCCCCTGTTCCGGATGGAGGAAATCCTGTGCGGCCGTGATGGCGAAGAAAGCGCCCGCCTGCAATGGATGGACGGGCGCCGGGAGGGGGAAGTGGAGGCCCTGGCCGCGGAGTGGGGGATTTCATGGGAAGAGGCCGCCGCCTGGCTTGACGAGCTGGCCCTTTCCGGGGAATGGAAGGTGGAGTTGCGCCAGATAGCGCTTCATCTGCATTCCGAAGGTTTTGATGCGGCGGAAACCGCGGAGGAATTCGCGCGGTATTTTTCCAGGTCGCGGCTGAACGGGTTGGAACGCTGGAAAACGTGCGTCTCCACGCTGACGGCCGCCGCCTGTCTTAACAGGAGCCTGGACGCCTACTTCGGCTTCCGGGAGCCGTCCGGCCCCTGCGGGCACTGTCCGTCATGCTGCGGTGCGGTTCCTGTGGAGATGGAAGAGGAGGAGCCCGGCCCGGTTCCGGAAGAACTGCGTTCCGCCGTCATGGAACTGGCGGCGCAGAGAAAGCCCGCGCTGTCCCGCCCTTCCCAGTTGACGCGTTTTCTGCTTGGGTTGGCCTCTCCGGCGGCCATGCGCGCGCGTTTGTGGGGCCATCCTCTTTACGGGGTGCTGGGGAACAGGAGCTGGGAGGACGTCTGGATTGAGGCGCGCGCCCTGTCGGGAAATTAGCGGTCAGTTTCCGCCTTTGGCGGCTTCATAGGCGGCAATGATGCGCCTGCAGGAGTTTTCCGCGTGCAGCAGGGAGCACCAGTAGCGGGAGATTTCCTCCGGGCTGCGTTTCCCATCGTCCCAGGCGCGGATTTCTTCCAGAAGCGCTCCGGCGATGCTTTCCGGGGTATCCCTCGGGCTGAGCGTGCCGGAATCATGGGAAACGTACCATTGCAGGCAGTTCAGCAGGGGAGTGAGGCGGGGTCCCACGACGGAGGCTCCGGCGCAGAGCGCCTCCGCGGAGGCGACGTGCGTCCCCTCGGACCGGGAAGTGCAGAGGCTGATCCTGGCTTGGGAATATTTCTTTTGGAGCTCCGCGTTGGGCAGATATCCGGCCAGGCGGATGCGGGAACGGAGGCCTTCCGGAAGGTTGCTGTGCCATTCCCGCAGAAAAGGGGGAATATTCCCGTAGATTTCCGCTTCCCAGTGCGGGGCCCGGGGCATGGCGTGTTCCAGCGTGGCCATCAGCAGGTAGGGGCGTTTGTAGAGAAGGTCGTCCCAGCGTCCCACGGCCATGATGATGTTGCGTTTCTCCCCGGCATAACGGCAGGTGGAGGAAATGGGGTTGGGAATGAGGGCCAGTTTCCGGACGATGGATTTTCCGTAAAGCCATTCCCGGTCCCGGATGGATTGGAGGGCCGCCGGCATGGGGAAGGCCGCCATGTCCCCCTGGTCCAGGTGTTTTCTCCGTCCCCGGTTGACCAGGTTCCAGGTGTGCTGCTTCAGCAGGCGCAGCAGGAAGAAGGCGGAACCCTTGATTTTTCCGCGGGCGAAGACGTCCCTGATCCACATGTTTTCCGCAATGGGGAACCAGTATTGCCACGGGAAAAACAGTCCGGAGGAATCCATGTACACCACCAGGAAAATGCCCGCGTCATGGATGGCCCGGGCAATGGGAAGGTATTTGCCCGTGCCCCACGCGTACAGGACCAGCCCGTCAATGCCCAGGGATTTCCACCAGGCAGGGTCTTCCAGGTTGGCGTATTCCGTGCGGATGAGGTCGGGATCGTCCCCGTCCTGGGCAGGCATGGGCATGATGGCCCTGCTCTCCACGCCTATTCGCTGAAAGGCCTTGCAGAAAGCGCCTGAATCACGGGAAAAGAAAGTGTGGTCCCCTTTGAAGGGAACGGGCGTGCAGGTGTACCATTTCATGATGCCGTGGGGGGTGGAAGGTGGGCGGAGAATGCGGAGTTCTTCAAGAAGGCTTCCCATGGACTGGAGCCACGCGGCGGTGGAGTAGACAGAAGCCAGAAGCTGGCGCCCGTGCATGCCCATGGCCGGCCAGCGTTCCTCTTCCTCCAGCGCGGCGCGCAGCGTCTCCGCCAGCGCGTCCGCGGAAGGTTCCCGCGCAATCCATCCGTTCCGCCCGTGGGTGACCAGCTCCGGCAGGCCCCCGCACGGGGTCACGATGACGGGCGTGCCGTGGAGCCAGCCTTCCAGAACCACCATGCCGAAGGTTTCCTCCCACAGGGAGGGGGCTACAGTCAGGCCGCAGGCGGCGCGTATGGCCCCCTGCTCCTCATGGGGAATGAATCCGGTCAGGCGGACGGATTCAAGCCGGCGGGAAGAGACGTAGCGTTCCAGTTCCCCGCGCATGGGACCGTCCCCCATCAGGTAGAGGGTGCGTCCGGGAGGGGATAGGCGCTCCCACGCCTGAACCAGTTGGAGGACTCCTTTTTCCTGCGTCAGGCGTCCGGCATAAAGAACGTCCCGGCGGGGGCGGTCCGGCGGGGGCGGTCCGGCGGGGGCGGTCCGGCGGGGGCGGTCCGGCGGGGGCGGTCCGGCGGGGGCGGCCGTTTGCCGGATAAAATGGGGAATGACCCGGATTTTATCCTCCGGTATTCCGGACTGGATGAGAAGCTCCCGCTGCCGCCGGCTGACGGCGATGTAGGAGGAAAGGCGGTTCCAGGTTCCCATGCGGCGCGTCTTGTACAGGGCGGCGGCGGCCAGGGCGGAATAGGCGGCGCTGCCGCGCCAGCAGGCGTGCAGGACGCCGGGAAGATAGTTGCCGTTTTTACAGGAGAAACAGGGCGCGCCGTCCCGGTAGAACACCCCGTTAAGGCACCCGGCGCGGTAGTTGTGCAGGTAGTGGATGACGGGAACGGCCTGCTGCAGGGCCAGCTCGTAAACGCAGGGGGACATGGCCGGAAACGTGTTGTGGATGATCCACGCGTCAAAGCGGTTTTCACGCAGGCATTCGCGAAGCTTCTCTTTCACGTCCCGGTTGTGGAGCATGTAGCGCATTTTCGTCAGCGCGCCGTGGGGGCTGCGGAACAATTCTCCAGTGGAATAGACAAAGGGGGTGACGTCCGCCACGGCGTCCAGCGCCTCCGTGATGGCATGGAAGCAGACTTCCTCCCCGCCCAGTTCCCCGTAGCGGCTGAAAATATGTAGAATGCGTGGACGTTGCATGGCCGCGGCGGCACGGGGCTATCCCTGGAGTTCCCTCCTGAGCTTCTGGGGGTCCTTCAACAGCTCCCTCTGGATGGCCTCCTGCTGCAGGCGCAGGCGGTCTTCCTGGGATTTGAGGGCCTTTCTTCGGGAGGCCGTATCGGGATTGACAAAGGGGTTGTTATCCCCCCACCTGGACCATGGCCCGCGGGGGATGCGGTAAAATTCCACAAAGCGCCAGTGGACGGTGGCCGTCCCGCCGGTGATGCCCAGGTAGTCCCGCACGGCGGGGGAGATGTCTATGCCCGCGCCCTTGTTCTGGGTATTGACCGGGGGCTTGTCTCCAAAGACGTAGGGCCAGTCTTCCGTGGTAAAGGGGCCGCAATCCTCCCATTGGGCAAAGCAGCTGCGCTTATTGTACACGATCTGCACCCATCTGCCCTTGCAGACGGACTGCCCTTTTTCCGTGTATTCCCGGCGGAACCAGGGAATCACCCGTGAGGCCTCCACCTTGTGCTCCCCCTTGGAGACGTCATTGTACGGCAGGGCCACGTAAAAGGGGTTCTGCTGGGGGATAAACGTCTTTGGGCGGAAATCCGTGGTGCGGCACACGGGGTTGGGATCGTCAAATCCGCCGAAGTTTTCCCGCCACGCGGAGTCCCAGGAACTCTTGTGGTTGGCTACCGGATTGCGCGCGGTGGAATCTTCCCCCACCCAGAAAACCGTGGCGGTGATGTTGAGCCGCCAGGGATAGGTGCCGGGACTTTGCGGGGCCGTCCGGGGAAGGATGCGGGGCTGGGGAGCGGGGCGTTTGCCGCCGGGCGCCGTAGTGGGGGATTTGACGATGACCCTGGGGAGCGGGTCCCGCTGCGTGGGGGTGATGATGACCGGGCCTTTGGGCCGGGCGGGGCTGTCCGCCAGGGCGCGGGTGGCGCTCCGGCCTGTCTGGATGTCCGCCCGGACAACCCCCGCGGGGACCAGCGCCAGCAAGGCAAGCAGGCATGCGGAAAGGAAGGAGTTCCCAGGGGAACCCTTCCGGAATGCCTGTTGACGTTGCCAGTGGTTTACCATCGGTGCAGTTGAGTGACGAAGCGGTGATCCAGCTTGCCGGGATAATCCGTGTTGAAGTGGAGGCCGCGGCTTTCATTGCGGCGCATGGCGCAGTCCACGATCAGGGAGGCCACCGCCACCAGGTTGCGGAGTTCCAGGATATCCGGCGTGATGCGGTACCCCCAGTAGAAGTCCTTCACCTCGCGGTGCAGCATCCGCAGGCGCGTGGCCGCGCGGTCCAGCCTTTTGTTAGTCCGGACAATGGAAACATAATCCCACATCAAGCGGCGGATTTCATCCCAATTGTGATAGATGACGGAAAGTTCATCCGGCAGGGCGGTGTCTCCGTGGTGCCACGCGGGGATGTCGTAGGAAGTGGGGGCATCCTTCCGCAGAGGCTGGAGGGCCAGCATGGAGTTCAGCGCGCGCTTGGCCACCACCACGCATTCCAGCAGGGAATTGGAGGCCAGGCGGTTGGCTCCGTGAAGCCCGGTGCAGCCGGTTTCCCCGGCGGCGTAAAGGCCGTCCAGGCTCGTCTGGCCGTTGACGTCCGTCAGCACGCCGCCGCACTGGAAATGCGCCGCGGGGACTACGGGGATGGGTTCCCTGGCGGGGTCAATGCCGTAGCGGTTGCAGGTCTCGTAAATCAGGGGGAAGCGTTCCTGGACGAAGCCCTCCGGCTTGTGGGAGATGTCCAGGTAAACGCACATGCTGCCCGTCCGCTTCATCTCGGAATCCACGGCGCGGGCCGTGATGTCGCGCGGAGCCAGGGACTTGCGGGGATCGTACTTGTGCATGAATTCCTTCCCGTCCGCGCCGATCAGCACACCGCCTTCGCCGCGTACGGCTTCGGAAATGAGGAAGGAACGCGCTTCCGCTCCCTCCGCGCGGGTGTTGAAAAAGCAGGTGGGGTGGAACTGCACGAATTCCATGTTGGCAATGGTGGCGCCCGCGCGCCAGGCCATGGCTACGCCGTCCCCCGTGGCGGAATCATTATTGGTGGTGTACAGGTACACCCGCCCGCAGCCGCCCGTGGCGAGCAGGACGCGGTCCGACCGGAAAATTTCCACTTCCCCGGAGCTGCGGTCCAGCACGTAGGCCCCTAGCACGCGGTCTTCCGTGACCAGGCCCAGCTTGGTCGTCGTAATCAGGTCGATGGCGAAGTGGTCTTCCAGCAGTTCAATGTTGGGGTGCAGCTTGGCCGCCTCCAGCAGCTTGGAGGTGATCTCCAGCCCGGTGGCGTCCTTGGCGTGCAGGATGCGCCGCTTGGTATGGCCGCCCTCCCGGGCCAGTTCGTAATCCTCCCCCTGGTTGCCGGGGTCAAAATTCACGCCCCATTCCAGCAGTTCCCGGATGGCGCCGGGGCCTTCCTCCACGATGGTGCGTACGGCCTGCTCATTGCAGAGGCCCGCGCCGGCGTCCAGCGTGTCCGCCACATGGTCTTCAAAGGAATCATTGCGGTCCCATACGGCGGCGATGCCGCCCTGCGCCTTGGCGGAACTGCAATCCAGAAATTTGCCTTTTGTAATGACTGCAACCTTGCCGTGTTCCGCCGCTCTCAGGGCGAAACTCAACCCGGCAACCCCGGCCCCAATGACTAAAAAGTCGCTCGTCTTCATCATGAATGGTACGGAACTGTACCATGCCGGGGGGCCGCAAGTCACGCCCAATGATGGGGCGCCGGGGCATATTTGTCTGGAAAAGAGGCGTGAAACACGCTAATTCATGGGCATGAGACCCCAAGGGAACGAACAGGAGGCGCGGCGGAACAAGCACGTGCGGAGCGCCCCGGCAAAAATTGCCGTCAAGGCGCTGGGAGAAGACGCTCTGGACGGGATTCTGGACAACGCCCCCAACCCCCTGCTGCTGATTCTTGACTGCGTGCAGGACCCCCACAACCTGGGGGCCATTCTTCGCACGGCGGACGGTGCGGGCGTGGATGCCGTGATTGCCCCCCGGGACAAGTCCGTGGGCATTACGGAAACCGTGCTGCGCGTCTCCGTGGGGGCCGCGGAAAAAGTGCCCTTCATCCAGGTGACCAACCTGGCGCGCGCCATGAAACAGCTTCAGAGCCGCGGCATCTGGATTTTCGGCACCTCGGACAAGGGGGACCGCGACCTGTATGAAACGGATTTCACGGGTCCGGCCGCGCTGGTGATGGGCGCGGAAGGGGAAGGCATGAGGCGTCTGACGGAAGAGAACTGTGACTTCCTGCTGCGGATTCCCATGAGGGGAAGCGTTCCGTGCCTGAACGTGTCCGTGGCTACGGGCGTGTGCCTGTATGAGATGGTGCGGCAGCGGCTGCGCTCCTGATGCTCTGTTGTTTTTCTACCTCCGCCGCCCTTATGATTCAGGAACTTGCTCTTGCTCCGGGGGAGCGCGCCCGGTTCGTTTCAGACATCCACTTGGGCCATGCCAAGGCCCTGGTCCGGCAGCCGGAGGAACTGGCCTTCCTGCTGGAAGGGTGCACCCATCTGGTGGTGTGCGGAGACCTCAGTGAAACCCGTGAAAGCCCGTACCGGAAGGAAGGGCTGGAAAAACGCGCCCGCTTTCTGCAAATGTGCCGTGCTGCCGGAGTCCGTCCCCTTCTGCTGGCGGGCAACCATGATCCGGATGAAGAGGCCGGGCTGCTGAAATTGCAGAGGGGCCGCATTTGCGCCCTGCACGGCCATGCCCTGTTCAAGGAGGTGGCCCCGTGGGGCTGGGAGTATTTGAAGAACAAGCAGGCCGCCCGTAACCTGATCGCCGCGTTTCCGGAGGCGGACACGGATTTGCGGCAGCGGCTGGAACTGGCGCGCGCCATGAGCGTGCTGGTGCCCCCCATTGATACGCGTTCCGGGACGAGCGGGAATAAGCTGGTGCGTTTCCTGGCCCATTCCGCGTGGCCGCCGGAGCGGCCCGTGCAGATTCTTCTGGCGTGGCTGACGATGATGCGGCGCATGCGGCAATTTACGGACCGCTTTTTCCCGGAGGCGAAAGTCGTCATTTTTGGCCATCTGCACCGCCGGGCGGTTGCCGGAAAACAGGGCGGACGGCTGTACGTTAACCTGGGCGCCTGCTTCCGCCATGCGGAATGTTATGCGGCGGACGTGACGGCGGAAGGCGCCGTATCCATCCGCAGTTATACCCCGGAGGGTTATAACGGCCCGGAGGAGAATCTCCGCTGACAAGGTTCCGCGGAACGGAAAAAAGGGGTGGGGGAACGCGCCCGTGTTTAGGCGATAATGTGTTAGAGCACCGGATGACTAGTCCATACAGTTTGTGGACGCGTTCCCCAGGGAGTTTGGTCGTGCCTGTTTTCCCTTATTGCCGGAGGGACAGTTTTTCCCGGAGCATTTCAGGGCACAGCCCCGGCAGCGGCAGGGGCGCGAGGAGGAAAAAAACCGGGAGAAGAAGGACTCCGTTCTGGCGGGAACGCCGCCGGAGCATTTTCTTTCATGATTTCTTTCCGGGTTTGGGCTGACCATGAGTAAAAGTTAGTATCTACTAACTCAATTTGCAAGAAAAAAAGTTTGTTTAGCCTAATTTTTTTGAGGAAGAGATTGACTTGGACTGAGGCTGGGTTATTGTTTTGTTAGTTAAACCTAATAAGCATCAGTCATGATACGCAAAAACTTTCCCTCCCTGGAACTGAGCAACAGTCTGGAGGATTACATTGAGGCCGTCCGCAACATTGAGCTGGAAAAAGGGTGCGCCACCGTGGGGGAGATTGCGGAGGCCCTGAACGTGAAGAAGCCCTCGGTCTCCCTCGCCATGAAGCAGTTGAAGGAACGGAAGCTGGTGGAATATATGCAGTATTCTCCCATTGTCCTGACCGGGGAGGGCCGTTATTACGCAGACCGGGTCATCTCCTGCCACACCATGGTAAAGGACTTCCTGATTACGGTGCTGAAGATGGAGGAAAAGCGCGCGGACGAGGTGGCCTGCGGCATTGAACACATCATGACGCTGGAAGAAATTTCCAGATTCAAGCTGTTCACGGAGCAGTCCCGGAAAGCGGGGCAATAAAAAAGCCGGATCGTTTTTGAAGGGATGGTTCATGCGGGATGAACCATCCCTTCGTTATTACTGGAGGAGCGGACCGGGGGTGTGCAGCCGCTCCTTTTGCGGAAGAGCCGGATGGCCTCCCTCCCGCCTGTTTTTTTGCAGTGCTTCCGAGATTTCAGAGTGATAAATTAGTTTTAACTAATTTTTTTATTGGGCCGGAAAATATTTCCGGATGTTTTTCAAGTCATTGATCGTAATGAAACTATAAATCATGCTTCATGGCGGGAGCTTGGGGAAGAAGAGGAGGGCCCGGAGAAAAAAGGTTGACCTAATAGTTAGTTCTATCTAACTTTGCCGTGTTGCATGAACTTGACCCATACAGGACTTCACCGTTTCTTCCACCGGGTTTCCCGGTACCGGAAACTGGCCGGGCTGCTCGTCCGGCGTCCCAGGTACCGCCTGCTTTGCGGAGACTGTGAATTCTGTATGGGCGCATGCGGCAAAGCCGTGAATACGCAGCCCCCCGCGGGCCGGGAGCAGGAATGCTCCTCCATGGAGGACTGAATATCCGCGATTGACGAGGAAGACTCAAGAAACAGCATTACTATGAAGAAACGCTACATGATACCCGCCCTGCTGGCCTGTTCCGGCTTCTGCATGGCCGGTACGGCATCCGTAGCCGCTACCGCCGCCGCTCCGGCCGCGGAAGAGGCTGAAGGCAAAGGTTCCATTCTGGACGACATCGACCTGTTCGGAGACGAGTACGGCGACGAAAGCACGCCCATTCCGGACGACCTGCTGACCAGGGCCCTGACGGATCTGCACAAGGGAGCTTATGAGAAAGCCGGTTTCCAGTTCCTGGTGGAACAGGCGTTCCTGTATACCAGGGGCCACCATGCCGCCCCGAACGATGAGACCGCGGGTTCCAGCCAGAGCTGGTACAAGTTCCACGCCCAGGCCGGGTTGCAGCTGTTCCAATCCAGCCGCAACCAGGGCACCTGGATCAAGAGCGAGCTTTCCGGATCCGTGGCCCTGAACAGGCACACGCACCGCACCACGCTGGATGATTCCTGGGGCGCGAGCGGCCCCGCCAATTGCGACGTTTTTGAAGACGGCTATTTCTACCTGCCGGAACTGCTCCTTTCCCAGGGATTCATGGACGGCCGGCTGGTCATCATGGGCGGCATGGTCAACCAGACGAACTACTTTGACGCCAATACGTACGCCAACACCACCTTCGGGCAGTTCGGCAGCGCTCCCTTCGTCAACAACCAGGTGCTTCCGCTGGGGGACTCCAACTTCGGGTTTGTGGGGCAGTACCAGTTCAATGATAACTGGTTCATCCAGGTGGGCGGCAACATGATGGACAATGAACCGCGCCGCAACCCGTTCCACAACACCACCGGGAAATCCTTCAACCTGCTCGGTGAAATCGGCTGGACGCATGAAAAAGCCTTCGGAATCGGCACGGGCACGTACCGCCTCCAGCCGTTCATGTTCCATGCGGACGGCAGGAACCACGGCGGCGTGGCGTTCAACCTGGAGCAGGACTTGGGCAGCAGTCCGTTCGCCCTGTTCGCACGCGCCGGGTGGAGCAGCGCGGAATCAGGCAACATCTGCGGGGCGGAAGCCCAGGCATCCGCCGGGGTGGTTTTCAAGAAGCCCCTGGAAATCATGACCGGCCTGAAAGAGGCGGACGGCAACTTTCTGGGCGTAGGCTTCTCCGTGAGCAAGCCGGATTCCGGCACGCTGGCGGAAACGCGGCCCGGGCATGACCGGGAAATGATTCTGGAATGCACGTACAGCTTTTCCATTACGCCGTACTGCCTGATCCAGCCTTCCTACCAGTATGTGAAAAATCCTTCCGGGCGGGATGACGTCAACTCCGCCAATATCCTCTCCGTGCAATGCGTGGTCACGTTCTAGGCGGGAAAAGCTCCGTACCAGTGAAAACGCAATAACAATCAAGTCTTCCCTGTCCTTCTGCATGCAGAGAGCGGAATCCTGCGTACGGGGGGCATTGAAGAGGTCTGCATGACCTGGCGGCAACGTCGCATTCTCGATCAGGTAGGGGGTGCGGCGTTGCTTATTTTATTTATCTCAAAGGAAGAGACAGGCGCTTGAACCGCCTGTGTTCCTGAACCCCGTCATTCTGGTGACCGGACTGGGGCGCTGCGGAAGAGGCCTGTACGGAGGAAGCCGGCGCCGTATTCCGCACCGGTTCCCTGCGGACCGTATCCGCATGGCAGGAGGCTGCCAGCAGGCAGGCGGCTCCTATCATGATACTTGTGTACTTGTTCATCATCTTATGGTGTGCGGCTGGTTATGGCCGCTGATGGTTAGATTAGCACTCCTGGCCGTTCGTTGAAAGTTCTTTGGTTTGACTAACAACAAGTTAGGTGAATTAAACACCGGGAAGGACGTTAAGTTCAGCCGCTTGCGCGCTGCGGGATTGATGACGATGGATGACATTTCCGGCGTCAGGAAACGTTTAAAACCATGTTGACTTGGATGGGAACTGTCTTAAACTGACAGAATGAGTAAGGTTCAATGGGAAATTTCAAATGATGAAGTGACTGACCGTGATACTGCTCTGCGCCGTTTGCAGGAAGGAACGACCGGCCATGTGGTATGCGCCCGCGACGGCGCGTGCCTCCAGTCCTACAAGGAGGCGGACGGCGTTTACCACTGTGAGATCGTGTTCAAGACGGGGGGATGCTGCCCGCCCGTCTTTGCCGCTCCGGAGGGAGTGACGGGCAAGGAACTGGAAACGCTGTACGACCGCTTTGCCGATGGGGATGACTTCTCCTTTGTGGAAAAGGAATGGGAGCCCCTGATGGCCGTTGAGTACCGCCACCGCCACAATGTGATGTGGTTCATCTTCCTGTTCATCGCGATGGTAATAGCCGCCATGGCTGCGTACCAGCACGGCTGGATCGGGTAACGGTGCGCGCACGCTGCATGCGCCAGGAAAAAGAACCTGCAAACCGCGGACGGCGTGCAGGTTCTGAAGGAATTGGGCGCGGACGGAGTCAGCCCTGTTTTTCGTTTTCCTCGTCCGGGCCGTGGTCGTGGCCGCCGCAGCAGCTTCCGCCGCCGTTGCCGCACCCGTCGCAATTGCCGCAGCACTTGCCGCGCTTGCTGAAGCTTTTATACAGCGCATAGGCCAGGGCCAGGAAAAGGATGGCGCCAATAATGTATGTTCCCATATGAAGTGAGGTGGGTGGTTAAGGGTGGATATGAGGGTTATTTGGAGGATCGGGAGGGTTTCTTCACCACCAGGTAAATGAAGCCCATCAGAAGCAGTACGGCGAGCCACTGCCCGATGCCGAAGGAAGCATCCGCATAAAGCCATGCTCCCAGCTGGTAGATCAGGAAGGCCAGGCAGTACGCCAGGGCGCACATGTAGCCGATGGCGAAGAAGGTCCATTTGGCGCTGTTCATCTCCCTTCTGATGGCGCCCATGGCGGCGAAGCAGGGGGCGCAGAGAAGGTTGAAGATCATGAAGGAGAAGGCGCTCAGGAAGGTGAAGGCCCCGGCCTGGACCAGGCGGTTTCCGGTTTCCCGGATTTCAGCGTCTTCATCCTCTTCTTCCTCCGCCTCAGCGGCGGACTCTCCGGAAGTTTCCGCCAGGGACGCCTGGAGCTCCTGCCCGGCGGCGGACATCTCCTGCACGTCTGCGGGCGCTGCGGGTTCCTCTGCCGCCTCTTCCTCCCCGGAACCGCCGTCCGCATACAGCACGCCGAAGGTGCTTACCACGTTCTCCTTGGCGATCAGGCCGGTGATGGTGGCCATGGCGGGTTTCCATTCACCCCAGCCCAGCGGCTG
The DNA here is from genome assembly GCF_018709685.1 of Akkermansia muciniphila. Taxonomy (GTDB): domain Bacteria; phylum Verrucomicrobiota; class Verrucomicrobiia; order Verrucomicrobiales; family Akkermansiaceae; genus Akkermansia; species Akkermansia muciniphila_E. Next base: position 164,514 of record NZ_JABDHQ010000003.1, on the reverse strand, counting down.
GAAGACGGGCGCGGCCACATTGCCGATGGAGGCCAGCATGCTGTCGTTCTGCTCCACGGAATCCGCCTTCCAGTTATAGCTGGAAAGGAACCAGATCAGGGCGCTGGAAACGAAGATGACGGTCCCGGCCTTTTGCACGAAGGCCTTGCACCTGTCCCACGCGTGGATGATGACGTTTTTCCAGGCGGGGATGTGGTAAATGGGCAGTTCCATGACGAAAGGGGAGGGGTCCCCGGAGAACATGGCGGTCTTTTTCAGAATAAGGCCGGAAAGGATGATAGCGCCCACCCCGATGAAATAGGCTCCCGGAGCCACCCAGGAATTTTCCGGGAAGAAGGCCCCGGCAATCAGGGCGATGATGGGCGTCTTTGCCCCGCACGGAATGAACGTGGTGGTCATGATGGTCATGCGCCTGTCCTTTTCATTTTCAATGGTGCGTGTGGCCATGATGCCCGGAACACCGCAGCCCATGGAAACGAGCATGGGGATGAAGGACTTCCCGGAAAGGCCGAATTTGCGGAAAACGCGGTCCATGATGAAGGCCACGCGGGCCATGTAGCCGCAGTCTTCCAGAATCCCCAGGCAGAGGAACAGCACCGCCATTTGCGGCAGGAAGCCCAGAACGGCCCCCACGCCGGCAATCACGCCGTCCTGGATCAGGCTCTCCAGCCAGGGGGCGCAGTTGGCGCTCTCCAGCAGGCCGCCTACCCATTCCGGAACCCATTCACCGAAGAAAGTGTCATTGGCCCAGTCCGTTCCCCACGCGCCCACCGTCTGGATGGAGATGTAGTACACCGCCCACATGACCACGGCGAAGATGGGAAGGCCCAGCCAGCGGCTGGTGATGATGCGGTCAATCCGGTCGCTCCCCGTCAGGCTTCCGGCGCGGGCTTTCACGACGGAATCCCTGGTAATGCGGGAAATGGAATTATAGCGTTCGTTGGTGATGATGGATTCGCTGTCGTCATCCATCTCCCGTTCCATGGACTCGATAATCCCGCTGATGCGGGATTGCTCGTCCGGGGTGAGGGCCAGCTGGTCCGCGACCTTCTGGTCCCTTTCAAAAACTTTGACGGCAAACCATTTCTTCTGCTGGTCCAGGCATTTGCCGGTGATGATTTCCCCAATCTCCCCAATGGCTTTTTCCAGGGGGGCAGGGAAGTGGACGGCGCGCGGCGCCTGCGCATCCTCCGCGGCGGCGGTTTTTACCACGGCATCCACCAGTTCACGGACGCCGGTTCCTTTCAGGGCACTTATTTCCACTACCTGGCAGCCCAGGTCGCGTGAAAGTTTTTCCGTGTCAATGCGGTCCCCGCGCTTCCGGACGATGTCCATCATGTTCAGGGCGATGATGACCGGAACGCCCAGCTCGCAAAGCTGGGTGGTCAGGTAAAGGTTGCGTTCCAGGTTGCTGCCGTCAACCAGGTTCAGGATGAGGGACGGATGGTCCGTGACCAGGTAGTTCCGGCTGACGACTTCCTCCAGCGTGTAGGGGGAAAGGGAGTAAATGCCCGGAAGGTCTTCAATGATGATGTTCCTGTGGCCTTTCAGGCGGCCTTCCTTTTTTTCCACGGTGACGCCGGGCCAGTTCCCGACGTACTGGCTGGCGCCCGTCAGGGCGTTGAAAAGTGTGGTTTTTCCGCAGTTGGGATTGCCCGCCAGGGCGATGGTGATGTTGCTCATGGATGTTTCCTTGTCTTGATGGATGGGTGCGCCGTCTTGCTGTCAGGTCAGGAAACGTGCGGTAATAAAGGCGGAATCAGTGGATGTGGATGTTTTCGGCCTCCGACTTGCGGATGGAGAGTTCGTAGCCGCGGACAGTGACTTCAATGGGGTCTCCCAGGGGCGCGACCTTGCGGATAAAGATCTGCGTTCCCTTGGTGACTCCCATGTCCATGATGCGCCTTCTGACCGGGCCTTCCCCCGCCAGTTTGCCGACGGTGACGGTCTCCCCGATCAGGGCGTCTCTTAATGTACGGTGTTTGGTCATAGATTGGTGATGGTGAATGAAAAGGTTCAGGCCACGAATATCTTGCAGGCAAGCGCCTTGCTGAGCGCGATCCGGGCTCCCTTGACATTGACGATGAAGTTTCCGCCATTTTCAGAAATGATGGAAACCGTGCTGCCGGAAACGAAACCCAGGCTTTCCAGAAAGCGCCGGGTTTCATCCTTGCCATGAATGTTGTTGATCTGACGGCTGTCGCCGATGTTGAGCATGGAGAGTGGCATGGTGTATATATGAATCAAGTCCGGAAGAAAGTTAGTTTTAACAAACTAACAAGTCAATGATATTATGCGGCTGTGTTTCTGGTTTTAATGGTATTTGTTCATTATGAATAAATTGTGCATTAGTTTGATCTAAGTATGACGCAGAGGGGCGGGTCAGGGGAAAGGCTTTCCGGTCATTCCGTTCATGATGCCTGGCGCAGGAACGCAAAAAAGCCGCGCCATGGGAATCCATGGCGCGGCTGGGGAAAAGAGGATTTTATCCTGACTTCAGGAAGCGGGGCAGACTTCGCCCTGGACGGGCTTGCCCTTGTATTCCCCGGTCAGGGTTTTCAGGAAGGCTACCAGAAGGCTCACTTCCTTCTTGTCCAGCTTGTCGTAGCCAAGCTGGTAGTGGTACATCTTGGTAATGGCTTCCTCCAGCGTCTGGGCGGAGGCGTCATGCATGTACGGCCAGGTAAGCTCCACATTGCGGAGGGTGGGAACGCGGAAACGGTGCCTGTCTGATTCCTTCTTGGAGAAGTTCATCAGGCCGTTGTCGTCATTGGTTTTGGCGCGCCCGGCGAAGAAGTCGCCCTTGAGGTCGGCGTATTCAAAGGACTGGCCGCCCATGGCGGGGCCGGTGTGGCAGGTCTGGCAGCCGAGCTTCAGGAAGAGCTTGTAGCCCTTCTTGGCGTTGTCGCTGATGGCGTTTTCATCACCCTTCAGATAACGGTCAAACGGGCTGTTCGGCGTGATGAGGGTCTTTTCATATTCCGCAATGGCGTTCGTGATGGTTTCACCGGTGAAGCCCTGGGGATAGACCTTCTTGAATTCCGCGGCAAAGGCGGTGTCCTGGTTCAGCTTGGCGGCGATCTGGTTCCAGTCGTCCGGGTGTTCGTAACCCATTTCCACCGGGTTCAGGGGAGGCCCGCCCGCCTGTTCCTGGAGATTGGCGGCGCGTCCGTCCCAGAACTGCTTGGTGTGGAAGGCGGCGTTAAACACGGTGGGGGCGTTGATGCCGCCTTTCTGGCCGCGGACCCCGGTGGAAGTGGCCAGGTTGTCCGTACCGGCCTTCTCCAGAGAATGGCAGGTGGCGCAGGAAACGGTATTGTCCGTGGAAAGGCGCACGTCATGGAACAGCTTGTCGCCCAGGGCGACCTTGGCCGGGTCCGTGGGGAGGCTGTCCGGAATGGGGGTGATGGCGGTGATGGCGTATTCCTTGCCCACCATGTCGCCGAAGATTTTCAGGCGTTCATCCTTGATCCACTGGAGCATGGCGGCCTTCTCCCGGAGGGTGAGCGTACTGCCCCAGTGCACCATGGTGTAGGAGGTGGGGGGCATGGAATTGATCTGGAGCACGTGTTCCAGCTTGGAAAGGGTTACGGCGGTGGGCGCTTCATCCATGTTATAGCTGCGCTGGCCGTCCCGGATATGGCGCGCGAGCAGGCCGCCGGAAAGGGTGTTCACCAGTTGGGAAATGTGGGTGCCGGGCTTGTGGCAGTCCGCACACTTGGAGTTCATGGCCTGTGCGGTGATTTCCGCCGCCTGGGAGGGCGTCAGGGGCTTGACATTCTGGTCCGGCAGGAACAGGGGCGCGACTGCCGCCGTCACGATGACCGTGCCGCACAGGATGGCACCGGCCGTAAAGAAGGAACGTGTTTTGCTCATGAGATTCTCAATGACGTGGGATTGGCTGTATGGTAGGAGGTGAAGAGTAATAAATCAAGATTTATTCTAAAGTTCGCCGGCCTTTCTCAAATCTTCATTGATGGCTTCCAGAACGTCCGCTTCCGGGGTGAAATTGGCGGCGTGGTAGGAGCTGCGGACCAGCGGGCCGGACGCCACGTGCCTGAAGCCCTTGGCGCGCGCGATTTCCTCATACCGGGCAAAGTCGTCCGGGTGGATGTACTTGACCACCGGCAGGTGCTTGCGGGAGGGACGCAGGTACTGCCCCAGGGTCAGCACGGAGACGCCGTGCTCCAGCAAGTCGTCCATGGACCGGAAAAGCTCGTCTTCCGTTTCCCCCAGGCCCAGCATGATGCCGCTCTTGGTGGACACCTTGCCGTCCACGCAATCCAGCGCCATCCGGAGGACGCGCAGGGAACGCCTGTACTGGGCGCGGAAGCGCACCATGGGCGTAAGGCGTTCCACCGTTTCCAGATTATGACCGAAGATGTGCGGCCGCGCCGCCATCAGCGTCTGGATGGAGGAGGGCTTTTCATTCAGGTCAGAGGCCAGCACTTCAATGATGGTGGAGGGGCTGGCTTTTCTAATGGCCCGGATTACCTGGGCGAAATGGGCGGCGGCCCCGTCCGGAAGGTCGTCACGGGTGACCATGGTGATGACGGCGTGGCGCAGCTTCATGTGCACGACGGCTTCCGCCACGTGCCGGGGTTCCTCCGGGTCCAGGGGATCAGGCCTGGCTGTGCGGGTGGCGCAGAATCCGCAGGCGCGCGTGCACCGTTCCCCGGCAATCATGAACGTGGCCGTGCCCTGGTTCCAGCACTCATAGCGGTTGGGGCAGTGGGCTTCTTCACAGACGGTGAAGAGGTTCTTGCCTTCCACAAGCTGCTTGACGTCCCAGAATTCCCGGCCGTTGGGCAGGCGCACCTTGATCCAGGACGGCTTGCGTTCCATCCCTTCCGCAGTCTCATTGTCGTTCTGGCGTTCCATAGCTCCGCTAGCTTGCCGTGACTCCGCCGCTTTGGCAAATGCAAAGTGTTTTATTCGGGACTATCCTCCCCGTTTTCATCCGGGGCTGCGGAGGAGTCCGCAGACAGCTTCTTCCGTTCCCTGGCCGCCAGCCGCGCCGCCCGGAAAAATTCCTGGAGGTGGTGCAGGCATTCATCCCCCAGCACGCCGGGGCGCACCTCGCATTTGTGGTTGAGGGGCGGGTTGGAATCCAGCAGGTTGATCCAGCCGCCCGCAGCTCCGGTTTTGGCGTCCGGACAGCCGAACACCACGCGTTCCGGACGGCAATGGACGATGGCCCCCGCGCACATGGGGCACGGTTCCTTGGTAACGTACATGGTGCAGCCTTCCAGCCGCCAGTCCCCCAGCGCCTCCTGGGCCGCCGTCAGGGCGATCATCTCCGCATGGGCCGTGGCGTCCTTGAGGGTCTCCACCTGGTTCCATCCCCGGCCAATCACGCGGCCGTCCTTCACCACAATGGCCCCAATGGGCACTTCCCCCTTCACCAGGGCTTTTCTGGACTCCTTCATGGCTTGGCGCATGAACCACTCGTCAGAACCGGGCATTTCCATCATCACGCCGGTTATCATGGACCGGACGGCGCGCCTGTGGCAAGCCCTTTCTGGAGGATATTTATTGTAAGTTATACAAGAAGTAGGGCATGCCGCGAAAAGGAATGGGGGTGAATGCGTTTTTGCGTTGATTCCAGGGGATGCGTGGCATAAGTATGAACCATGAGCTTTTCAGAACCCTGCGCGCTGGCCGTGGACTTTGGCGGAACCAGCATTAAAATGGGCGTGACGGCGGGGGACCGCATCCTGGCGACGGCGGACCGGATCCCCACCGCCATGTTCGAGAGTCCCCAGGCGATCATTGACGCCATGGTTGCGGCGGCGCTCACCTTGCGCGAGCAATTCCCGACCGCCTGCGTGATGGGCATGGGGATGCCGGGGTGGTGCGACTACCGCCGGGGCGTGCTTTACCAGCTCACCAATGTACGGGTATGGGACCATGAAGTTCCGGTGAAGGAGCTGATGGAGCAGGCGCTGGGACTGCCCGTGGTGCTGGACAATGATGCCAACTGCATGGCGTATGCGGAATGGAAGCTGGGCGCCGGGCACGGCATGTCCAGCCTGGTGTGCCTGACCATGGGAACGGGCATTGGCGGCGGCATTGTGGTGAATGACCGCATTGTGCGCGGAAAGCGGCTTTCCACCGGGGAGCTGGGCCAGACGAGCATCCATTACCAGGGCAAGCCCGGACCGTTCGGCAACCGGGGGGCTATAGAAGAATACATCGGCAACAACGAACTGGCGGCGGAAGCGGTCAAGAGGTATGCCGGGGCCGGAATCGTCAAAACCGTGAACGAATGCACGCCCAGGCATCTGGATGAAGCCGCCCGCGCGGGGTGTCCCGTAGCCCTCCAATTGTGGGAGGACACGGCGGAAATGCTTGCCTGCCTGATCATGAACCTGATGTATATCCTGGTTCCGGAGGCCTTCATCATTGGCGGTGGCGTGGCCAAGGCCGGAGACCTGCTGATGAAGCCCCTGCTGAAGAACCTCAGGGAGCAGTTGTTCCCCCTGCTGATGGAGGATATGAACATCCTGCCCGCCCGGTTTGGCGCGGAAGCGGGCCTGCTGGGAGCGGGAGCCATGGCGATGGATGAACTTATGGGGCTGGGGATTCTGGAACGTTTTAAAAAACAGGGAACATCAAGGGTTCTTTGTTAGATTGGGCTAACATAGGGCTTGCCATTGCTGGGCGGCAGGCGTACAAGCGGAACAAGTCATGAGTACGGAACATTCCCACGAACATTTTTCAGAAGGGGCTTCCTGCTGCGCCGGAGGGTGCTGTTCCGGAAGCTGCTGCGGCTCCGGAGACGCCATCAGGCCGGTTCCCGCCGTGCTGGGCATTTCCCTTTTCATCGCCGCCCTGGTGCTGGGGGGCGACTCCTGGAGCGGCAGGGCCGCCTACGCGGGCGCCTACCTGCTGATAGGCTGGGATGTATTGAAGGCGGCTTTTCTGGGGCTGAGGCACGGCCGTGCCATGGATGAAAATTTCCTGATGAGCATTGCCTCCCTGGGCGCGATGTTCCTGGGGGATTATTCCGAGGCCGTGGGCGTGATGCTTTTCTACCGTGTGGGGGAATACCTTCAGGAGCGCGCGGTGGGCAGTTCCCGCCGGTCCGTGAGTGAACTGATGAATCTGAGGCCCGAGTTTGTCCATGTGAAAGAGGGTGGGGAAATCCGTGACGTTCCTCCTGCGGAAGTGCGGCCCGGAACCCTGATTGAGGTGCGCCCCGGTGAGCGCGTTCCTCTGGACGGCGTGGTGACGGGCGGGAATTCCGTGCTGGACACCTCCGCCATGACGGGAGAATCCCTGCCGGTGGAGACCGGGGCCGGAAGTTCCGTGCTGGCGGGCTACATCAACGGCCAGGGCGTGCTGGAGGTTCGTACGGAGCGGGACTGGCGGCATTCCGCCCTGGCGAGGGTCCAGGAGCTGGTGGAAGCCGCGTCCGGCCGCAAATCCCCGCTGGAGGGAAGGCTGGCCCGGTTCTCGCGCCTCTACACGCCGCTGGTGATCTCCATTGCCGTGCTGGTGTTCCTGCTTTATCCCTTCGTGACGGGCGGAAGCTGGTCTGACGGCCTGTTCCGCGCGCTGGTGCTGCTGGTGATCTCCTGCCCCTGCGCGCTGGTGCTGTCCATCCCCCTGGGCTTCTTTGCCGGGATAGGAAGGGCGGCGCGGCAGGGGATTCTGCTGAAAGGAAGCAATTACCTGGATGCCCTGCGGAAGGTGAAAACGGTGGTGTTTGATAAAACAGGAACCTTGACGGAAGGTGTTTTTACCGTGGATGAAGTGCTCCCCTGCGACGGGATCACCCCGGAAAACCTGCTGTACTGGGCGGCGCATGCGGAAAGCTCCGCTTCCCACCCGCTGGGGCGCTCCATCGTGAAAGCGTATGAAGGCCGCCTGTTCCCGGACCGCGTGGCGGAGCTGGTGGAAGTGACCGGAGGCGGCGTTTCCGCCCGGGTGGAGGGAAAGGCCGTACTGGTGGGGAAAAAGGCTTTTCTTCAGGAGGCCGGAATCAGCACCGGAGATGTCGAAGACCGGGGCGTGACCATTTACGTGGCGCTGGACGGCGTTCTGCTGGGACGGCTGCGCCTGTCCGACCGGATCAAGCCGGGGGCGGAGCAGGCTGTGCGGGAACTGAGGGAATTGGGCGTCTCCAACCTGGTGATGCTGACGGGGGACTCCTCTTCCGCCGGGGCGGAGGTGGGGCGCAGGCTGGGCCTGGATGAGGTGTTCAGCGGGCTGATGCCGGCGGACAAGCTGGAGCATGTGCGCAGGTTGAAACCGGAAACGGGGCTGCTCGCCTTTGTGGGTGACGGTATGAATGACGCTCCTTCCCTGGCTGCCGCGGACATCGGCATAGCCATGGGCGGCGTGGGGTCTGATACGGCCCTCCAGGCGGCTGATATGGTAGTGATGAAGGGCGATCCCGTGGCCGTTCCGCAGGGAATGCTTCTGTCCCGGGCGACGGAGCGCATCATTGTGCAAAACATCGTCCTGATTCTGGGCGTCAAGCTTCTGGTGATGGTGCTGGGCATTCTGGGGCTGGCCGGAATGTGGGGCGCCGTCATGGCGGACGTGGGCGTGTGCCTCCTTGCGGTGGGCAACTCCATGCGCATTTTCCGGGTAAGGCTGGGCGTGTAACGGAAAAATACCTCCGCCCTTTCTCCGCCCCGGAGGCCCATCATCCCCATCATCCCCATCATCCCGCCGCGCCAGCCATGAATAACGGTGCCTACTCCCATCAAAAAGCCCCCGCCCCCCGGCAGGGGAACGGAGGCGTGAAAACGGAAAGAGCAGTAATCCCTATCGCAGCCCCGTCAGCAGAAGTTCCGCATTATTCTGCGTCTTGGAGATATTTTGCAGGAGGGCCTGGAGTCCTTCCCATCCCGGCTTCATGGCGAGTTGGCGGCGGAGCTGCATGATCTTCACGAACTCCTGTTCATTGTACAGCCTGTCGTCATTGCGCGTGCCGCTCTGGGAAAGGGAGATGGCCGGATAAATGCGCCGTTCGGAAAGTTCCCGGTCCAGGCGGATTTCCAGGTTGCCCGTTCCCTTGAATTCTTCAAAAATCACTTCATCCATTCTGGACTCCGTATCCACCAGGCATGTGGCGATGATGGTCAGGCTGCCGCCTTCCTCCACGTTGCGCGCGGCGGAAAAGAACTTGCGCGGTTTTTCCAGCGCGTTGGAACCCAGGCCACCGGACATGATGCGGCCGCCCGTCTGGTTGGCATTGTAGCCGCGGGCCAGGCGCGTCAGGGAATCCAGCAGGATGACCACGTCCTTGCCCATCTCCACCAGGCGCTTGGCCCGTTCAATCACCAGGTCGGAAACCTGGGCGTGGCGGCGGGAAGGCTCGTCAAAGGTGGAGGCGTAAACCGGAGCGTCCACAGTTTCTTCAAAATCCGTCACTTCTTCCGGGCGTTCGTCCAGCAGCAGCACAATCAGCTCCACATCCGGGTAGTTGGCCTTGATGGAGCGGGCGATGGTTTTCAGCAGAACGGTTTTCCCGCCGCGCGGCGGGGCCACGATCAGGCCGCGCTGGCCCTTGCCGAAGGGGGTCATGAGGTCCAGCACGCGCATGGCGCCGGAATTGACCTCCTTGTTTTCCAGAAGAAGGCGTTCCTTCGGGAACAGGGGGGTGAGGCGTTCAAAATCGCCGCCTGCCCGGTAGTCCTCCGCGGGGATGCCTTCCACGCTGATGACGGCGGAGGCGGAAAGGTACTTGTCATGAGGCCGCAGCTTGCGCAGCCTGACCTTGACCTGCTGGCCCACGCGCAGGCGCATGGGCTTGATGAGGTTGCCGCCCAGGTAAATGTCATCCGGGGAGGTGCGGAAGCTTTTGACGGGGTCCCTCAGCATGGCGTAGTTATCCTTGGCCTGTTCCATGACGCCGGAGACGACCACTTCATGACCCTTGGCCAGAAGCTGTTTCCCCAGTTCAAAAATCAACTGGGACTTGGTGAGGGAGGCCGCGTTCCGGATGGGGAGGCCTTCCGCCATCTCCTGAAGGTCATTCAGGGGGCGTTCACGCAGTTCATTGATGTCAATCTGCTCCAGAACGGGAGCGGCGGATTCCTGGGCCTGGTCCTGGGTTGCCGGGGCGCAGGCCGGCGCCTCTGCATCCTGTTCCGGAGCAGGGGCGGCTTGTTCCGCGGAAACCTCTTCCGGGGCCGGAAGAGCCTTGGGGGGAACGGCCTGTGCGTCCTCTCCAGAAGGAAGGGACTTGTTGTCGAGTTCTTCAGTCATGAAAAAAATGTTGGTGAAGTCTTTGGATTTGCCGGCGCAGCAGGGGCGGGGGCCCTTCATTCCAGATAACGAAATCGGCCGCGGCCACTTTTTCCATGATAGGACGCTGGGCCGCCAGAATGGCTTCAATCATATCCTCGCGGAATCCGTTCCTGAGAGCCAGGCGGGTTTTCTGCGTTTCCCGGGAAACGGCTACCACGCATACGGCGTCCTGGCGGTAGCATGCCGATGTTTCAAAAAACAGCGGCACGTCAATGACGAACCCGTCTACCGCCGCATTCTGACGCGCCGCTTCCATTTGCGCAAGACATTCTTGGTGCAGCAAGGGATGAATGATTCCCTCCAGCCTCCGGCGGCTTTCCGGGTTCCGGAACACGAGCTCCCGCAGGAAGCCCCTGTCCGCCCGTCCGGCGGCATCCACGCTGGCGGGACCGAAGGCGGCGGAAAGGCTTTCTTTCAGCCAGCCGCCGTCCAGCAGCCTGCCTGCCTCCGCATCACAGTCAAACAGACGCAGGCGCGGTCCTCCCGCCTCCATCAGCAGGCGAATGGCGGTGGATTTTCCGGTGGCTATCCCGCCGGTCACGATCAGGGTTTTCATGCAGAGAGGGAAAACGGGTATGTATGAGACAAAAAGAGCGGGTGAAAGGTTCACCCTTTCACCCGCTCCAATATGGACGTTATGCAGGCCGCCTACATGGGGGGCAGCAGGCCTTCGGAAGCAGGCAGGGCGCTTTCCGGTGCCGCGGCGTTTGCCGTGGTGGGAAGGGCGTTGCCGCGTACGGGCTGGCCGGTGGCATCAATGATCTGACCCGTCACGAAGATCATCAGGTTCTTCTTGATATGGTTGTCAGAGTTGCTGCGGAAGAAGCGTCCGATGAGAGGCAGGTCACCGAAGATCGGCACCTTGTCTTCCACCGTCTGCACGTTTTCCGTGATCAAACCACCGATTGCCACGGTGTGGCCGTCGTAGATGAACAGGGACGTTTCAACGGAACGCTTGGAGAAGATGGGCTGCTCAATGCGGTTTTCCGTCAGAGTCAGGGACATCGGCTTGCCGTCGGAACCAACGCCGGTGGACTGGATCGGGCTGCCGTAGTTCACGAAGCCTTCAAATTCCACGATGCTGGGCTTGAAGTTGAGGTCAATGATGTACTTGTTGTCACCAATGGTGGGCACAACTTCCAGGGTCACGCCAACGGGCTTCATTTCAAACACGCCGGGAGTGGCGGGAGTGACGGGGAAGCTGGTGACCTGGGCCGGGTTTTCGGTGCCTACAAGGTCATCCAGAACGTTGTTCCGGTTGTTGTAGTTGCCGCCGCCCCAGCTGCTCACGTTGTTGGGAAGTTCCGGGGGTTCGTATTCGGTGGGGTACCAGAATTCGCGGATGATTTCAATCTTGGCGGTTTCACCGGACTTGGCGGTTACGCTGGGAGCGGTGAGAACGTCGGAACCCTTCTTCTGGGACAGGCCGCGCATCAGCATCTGGAAGGCGCCTTCGTCATAAATGCCCGTGAGGGACATGATGCCGGGAGCCGGGTTCTTCTTGGTGGCTTCAGAACGGTTGGTGCTGTTCAGCAGGTTGTCCACGGAGTTCTTGGAGATGGCATAGTCGCCCGTGCGGTTGCCGCCGGTAGCGAGGCCGTTGATGAGGCCGTTGCCGTCCGTGTTGGAGCTGTTGTTGTTCACGGGCCAGCCGCTCACGCCGCCGGGGGACTGGGTGAAGTCGTCCGGGATGAGGCCGGTGCCGTAGTTCGTGCCGCCGCCCAGGAAGGTGCTGCGGTCGTTGCTGACGGAGAACGGGGTGACGATCCAGTCAAAGCCGAGTTCTTCCGTGTTTTCCTGGGTCACTTCCACGAACTTGGTCATGATGCGCACCTGCTGGGATTCACCGCGGGTGTTTTCAATGAGGCCTTCGATGAGGTCCAGGTTGCCGGAAGTGTTGCGGACGACCAGGGAGGAGTTGCCGTTGACGAGGAATGCCGTGGCGCCTTCCGGGAAGCTGATGCCGCTCTTTTGCAGCAGGCTGCGGATGGAGGGCATGGGCTTGAGGCCGGAGGAGCTTTCACCGCCACCGCCGAAGGGATCTTCAGTGCCGCCGCCGTCGCTGTCGCCAACGGTATTGCGGAGGGAGGACTGGAAGCCCGGAGGCACGGAGAAGGTGCGCTGGTAGAGGTCCACGTCATTGCCGCCGGCGGGAAGGATGGTGACTGCATAGTCTTCCACCTTCTGGCGCAGACCCGCGTTACGGCAGATGAAGCGCAGCACTTCCAGCATGGGAACGTTGGTCAGCTTGAGCTGGCCGATCTTGCGGGTGCGGATGCTTTCCTGCGGAGCGGCTGCCGGAGCAACTTCCGTAATTTCCGTGGATTCTTCGCCGAAGCCGGGGTCCTCAGCAGCGGGAGCTGCGGGGGAAACGGCTGCGGGCTGGGCGTCATTGATGACAAAGTTGATGCCGCGTTCGCCGTTCGGGCCTACGGTGCGGTCCAGTTCAATGGACTTCTTGCGCAGGTAGTCGATGGCGTCTTCCACGGTGGTGTCTTCAAAGGAGACGGAGGGGATGATGATGCTCTTGAGCTTCATCAGGTTGGCGGTGGCGCCGTTGACGTCGGTCATCGGAGTGTTGTCCAGGCCGTCGGGTCCGGTCGGAGCTTCCATCGGAATGGGGCGTTCCCACATCTTGTCCACTTCCGCAAGCATGGTGCTGCGGGTTTCGTCATAGGCGGCGGCGTAATAGGCCATCCTGCGGCGGTTGACCGTTTCCTGTCCGCGGCGGGCTGCCACGTTGTACGGGTCAATAACGAGAACCTTGTTGAATTCGGCGATGGCTTTGTCGTAGTCGCCGAGGTCATAGTAACCATAGGCCATGTGAAGGAGGGTGTTCACCTTTTCCACGTTCTTGACGTGCTCGGGGGTGAGCGCCGGATTCGTGCGAATCGGGTCCTTCATGTATTCGAGCGTCTGCTTGGCAAGCTTGACGTCCCGGGGATTAAGCTTGATGGCGTCCTGAAGAAGCTTCTCAGCTTCGTCATAGCGGCCCACTTTGATGTATTCCTGAGCAACGGCGATGCTGGCGTCGCCAATGTTGTTGGCAATGGCTTCCTTGCGCTGGTCATTAATCGGCGCGGCGGGCAGCATGTTGTAAGCGGCATTGAATTTGTCCAGGGCTTCCTTGTACTTGCCTTCGCGGTACAGGTTGCGGCCTTCTGCAAGGAGCTGCATGGCTTCCTGGGTCTGCGCTTCACGGCGTGCCATGGCTTGGCGCGCTGCATCGGACTGGTAGTAACTCCCCGGTCCGGCGTAGGACGAGCCATAAGCACTGGAGGTTCCGACGGCGCCGCCATCACCAGCCTGCGCAAACGGGCAGGAGGCAGCAATGGCCATCAGCGCGATCAGAGAACGCTTCGGTTGATAAAGTGGTGCGTGGTCCATAGTTAGGTTCTTCTTTTTACATGTTTTTCGGATTTGTGAAGCTTTTTTTTCAGAAAAGTTTAAATCCGGGTCTATTTTTTCTTGCTCAGTGTTGTTTGTTCTCCAGTTGTTTTGTTGGCAATGGTTACGGTCTGCGTAGCATTATCAACGGTTTTCAGCGTGTAGGTCTGTTTGGTGTCTCCCGGAATCTGGAAGTCGGCTCCTTCTTCCACTTCGAAGCTGGTGTCCCTCTCGGGGCCGGCGGCGATAGTAAGGTTTGCTTTCTTATCAATGATTGGAATGACGTATTTTGTGCCGCGCCTGATGGTGTAGGTCTGGCCGTTTTTGGTCGGCTTCAGGTCTTTGACAACGGCTTCCTCATCCGTTTCCACCATGTCCAGGCTGGGATTCTTGAATTCCTTGTTGGTGACGCTGACAAGCTCAAACCTGGGCTTGTCTTTCGTGTTTTTCCGGGTGCCGAACTGGCCGTTAACCTGGACGACGTTTTTCCAGAGCTCCTGTCTGGCGCGGTTTAATCCCTTGAAAGTAAAATCATTGCCGTCTGCCTGCGTGAAGCCCAGGAAGAAGCCGAACTGCTTGATTTCATCTACAAAGAGCTTGTTGACAAGGGGCGGGTGGCTGTTGGGGTCATTGGGAAGAGTCTTGGCCTCATATTCCTCCTGCACCGTGAACCCGTCATTGTCAGGGTCGCGGGTGAGGACGTCCGAATAAACGAATTCATTTTCCAGGCCGTTGTCCAGGAACCATTTATTCGGAATATTGCCGTGGATGGGAGGACCGGAGACGATGTCAAAGGGTTCCATCCCCCCCTCCTTGATCCAGAGACTGGGCGCTACAAAGCCCACGTATTGCTGGGTTTCCTGTGCAATGGGCTTGAGCTCATGGGAGGCGGAAAGCTCCTGATTGACCTCCACGGCCTTTTTAATGCCGGCGGGCGGTTCAATCGTCTTTTCTGAAACCTGCGTGGTGAACTTGTACTTGTCATTCAGTCCCAGAAGGGTCAGCGTACCGTAGGCGGCTACCCCCAGGCCCAGCACGATGCCGGAAGCCAGCAGGATTTTGTCGTAGTTTTGTTTTTCAGACATGTTGAAAGTATTTGCTGCGGTTGGTTGCCGTAATTAATCTTCAGACGGTTCCTGCGCCTTGGGCTGGTTGAAGTGGACCAGGTTCAGGGAGACCTGGACAAAGATCTGCTCCTTGCCCATGTAAGGCTTGATGACTTGCTGGATGGCCGGAGCCGCGGCTTGGGCTGCCGCTTCATCTGCCGGCCTCAGGTCCGCCGCTCCCGCCGCAGGCTGTGCCGCGGCAGGCTTGGGCGCCGCCGGTCCGGCAATGGGGGGGGGCATCATCCGTTCATTGCGGATTCTGATGGAGTTGACCGTAAAAAGGTACTCCTGGGAGTCCGTAATGGCGTTCATGGCCTTCAGCACGCTTTCCCGGTCACCCTGGAAGGCGATTTCCAGCGGCATGGGGGACCAGGGAGCCTGGTTGGGCTCCTCAGCTTCCTCTTCCGGGTTGTTCGCCGGGTTTTCAATGGGAAGCTGGGGGCGGTACACCTTGATGAATTTGGTCAGTCCGCAATCCGTCAGCTTGTTGGCGAGGCTGTTGACCGCTTTCAATTCAAAACCCAGCGTGGAGGCTGCCTGCACGCTGGGGGCCTGGGTGCTGTAAACCTGGAAGCCGAGCCAGGAGGAGGTATCCGTAATCTGGATGTTCTTTTTCTTGCAGGTCGCGATCAGGGCGTCCCTGAACGTTTTCAATTCATTCTGGAACGCGGTGGGCGTGGTGGGAACCAGCGCGGAGGTAGCCAGGAAGGGCTTGTAGGCCGTTTCCAGATTGGCGACTGCCTTGGCATAGCGGTTCAATTCCTTTTCCAGCTCGTTGTTTGACGCGCGGCTTGGCGTGATTTCAGCCGCGTTGGCGGACTTGATTTCCTTGGAGGCGATGCTGATTTTCTTGTCCAGCTCACTGCGTTTGGAATTGACCATGTATCCCGTCACGGATAACCCCACGAATAAGAGAAGCCCCACGCCCGCTACCATGGCGGCGGGCTTGTTGTCTGTAATCCAATTGCTCATAAAATGTGTCTTGTTCGGGTTGGGTAATCTTATTTGTTAAAATGCACGGGAATGGGCGTTTTCAACGGAAGCACCAGCTTGAAGGGAACAAAGGGCCCGGCCGCCGCGTCTATCTTGGCGTCCTTGGCGCCCAGTTCCATGATCTGGCGGGCTTCCAGCTTGACGTCTCCGTGCCTGAAGGTGAACAGGGAGTCCTTGTTCCCGTCTATCTTTGCCTGGAGGTCCTGGATGATTCTCTGGCCGCCCAGGCTGCGACGGACAAAGCCGGTCAGGCGCAGGGCGTTAACGCTGTAGACGGTTTGCTCGTCATCATTGGCGGCATTCGCGGCGGCTTCCGTCCTGATGTCATCCACCAGGGACGTGTTCTTGTCAGACGTGAAGGAGTCCTTGATGACGGAATAGCCCGTGATCTGGGTAGTATCCTCCGGGTTGAAGTGCGCCAGCGGTTCAAAATCCGTGAACCAGTAGGGATAATCCTTGTGTTCCGACTGTTCCAGCAGGTGCTTGATAATATCCGCATAACCGTAGCGCTGGAGCGTGAGCTGCTGGTAGGCAGCCAGGGTGGAGTCCAGCTTTTTCAGATCCTGCTCCTTCTGGCGCAGGGCGGATTGTTCCGACTTGATGGAAGTGACGGTGGGCTGGACGTTTGCCAGGGTTTCCTCCGCCTTCTTGACGCCCATGTATCCCGTCACGGCATAGGCCGCGGCGCCGATGACGGCGATGGCGACCCCTGCGATAATGGCGGGCATCTTTTTCTGGTTGGCCCGCTTTTTGGCAATTGCCGTGGGTTCCAGGTCAATGTTGAGGGAAGCCCTGCCGATGGCGTTGACGGCGGTGCCGATCAGGCCGCCCAGGATGAAGGCTTCACGGGAAATGGTGTTAACATCCACGCCGGAGCCCACGCCCACGTTGTGCATGGGGTTGAAGAAGGAGATGGGAATGCCGAGCTTGTCTTCCAGGAATTCCTTGGTGTAGGGCAGGGATGCGCCGCCGCCGCACAGGTAGGCCTTGACGGGCGCGCTTCCGTTCATCTGGGCGCGGTAATGGTTGGTGGTGCGCTGGATTTCAGACGCGAGCCGGGTCATGGCCGTGCGGATGACGGTAGCCAGGTTGGCCGTGGCGGGGTCCAGCCCCTCCGTCTGCCCGTTGCTCATGGAAACGAGGCCGCTGGTGGTCTTCAGGCGTTCCGCCTCCATGAAGGGGACGTTGAATTCACGGGCGATGGCGGACGTGACGAAAATGCCGCCTGCGGAAATGCTGCGGGTGAAGAAGCGGCCCTGTTCACTGTAAATGAGGTCCGTGGACTTGGCGCCTATGTCGATGAGCATCACCGGCTCCGTTTCTTCCGGGTAGCTGTCCACATAAGCGTTGTACAGGGAAGTTAGCGCGCAGTCCACCTTGCCGGTGGAAAGGCCGTGGGAGACGATTTCATCATTAAGGGTGTCCAGGTCTTCCGCCTTGATGGCCACCAGGACGGCTTCACGTTCCAGGCCCTTGGCCGGAAGAAGGTGGTAGTCCCACACCACTTCATCCAGCGGGAAGGGGACGTGCTGCTGGGCTTCAAAGCGGATGAGCTGTTCCACATCCGTATCATCCAGGGCCGGAAGCTTGACGAAGCGGATGAATACGGATTGACCGGAAACGGAATAGTTGGCGACGCTGCCTTTGACATTGAGTTCCTGGACGAGGTCGGCGATCGCCTCCCCTATTTTCGTCAGGCGCAAGCCTTCCGCTGACGGGTCCAGCACTACGAGGCGCGTAGCATAGCGGTCCAGAATGAGGGCGTCCTTGGAGGTCTTGGAAAAGACGCCCATGGATACTCTCTGGGAACCTACGTTTAATGCGACGATTTGTCGTGAATTAGCCATGGGTGATTTCTGTTAAATAAAAATGAAAGGTGAATAATGTTGAAAGGCGTTACTCGCCGTCCGCCGCCGGGGTTTCCGCGGGAGCTCCGAACGGGGCGGGAGCCGGGCTGGAAGCCGGCTGTGTGCTGTTGGGCCGCATGATTTCCGGATAGCGGTCATACCAGTACACGGAGAAGGGCGTTTCATCCTTGTTCAGCAGGGGATAATAGGAGGTTTCCACGATGCTGGGGGACTGGATGGTCCACCATTTTTCCATCTTGCCGCGTTCAGAGGAGTAGGTAGCGACTATTTTGCCGTTGTATTCCACCACCACGCCCTGGTACTTCACCCATTTGCCCCTGCCGCCTTCGGAACCGGTAATGCGCTTGACGGAAGAGGGGGACAGGTAGACGGAGGCATATGTGGCTTCCCCTACGGGAACGTTGACGTACTTGACTTCCTTGTAAAGTTTCAGGTACTGGCGGGCGCGGTCCGGATTGACCACGGCAATATAAAATTTAAACGTCAGGGAGTCAATGTAGCCGGACTTGGGCGCGGGTGCGGCGTCCACCTTGAAGGGTATCTCAAAATCCGCCCATCTCTTCGGCTTGGGCAGGGGCCGGGGATCGTCCTGGGTCATGACGTTGGGGGACTGGCGCATGTACAGGGACAGCTTCTCCAGCGTGACCTTCACCTGCATTCTGGGGTTGCTGGTGGTTTGCGCCGATGCCACAGGAATGAAAAGCACCGCAGCCAGCATGGCCGTGATAGTGTTAAGGATGGATTTCATAGCACAATTCGATTCCCTGATTAGTTACACCAAAAACCGAACTGTGGCTAGCAAAAATCTCTTGTTTCTTTCCCCGGAACGGGTGCGGCGCGGTCCGGGGCTTCTCCCGGTGCAGTCAAGAAAAAATCATGCGGCATGGCTGCGGGCTTGACCTGGAAGGGGTGTTTTCACATGCTCGGCCCATGGCGATTGATTCGGAGCTGCTGGAAAAGTTTTCAGAGGCCCATGGCATTTCAGGGCATGAGGATGAAGTGCGGAACCTTGTGGCGGGAGAGCTGGCGGGATGCGGGGAATTCTCCACCGACGGTTCCGGGTGCCTCTTCTGCACCAATGGTGATTCCGGTCCCCGCGTGATGCTGGCCGCCCACATGGATGAAATTGGCTTCCTGGTGCAGAATATTACCGGGAACGGCTTTCTGCAACTGGTGGGCATAGGCGGCTGGTGGCCGCATACCTTGTTGAGCCAGCGTGTTTTGGTGAAGACGCGCTCCGGCCGCAGCATTCAGGGGGTAATAGGTTCCAAACCTCCCCATTTTCTGCCGGAAGGCCAGCGCAACAGCGTTATGAGCATGGAAGCCTTGTTTGTGGACGTGGGCGCGGAAAGCGCGGAACAGGCGCGGAATGAATTCGGCATTCACCTGGGTGACCCCGTGGTGCCGGACGTAAAATTCACCTCTCTGGAAAATCCCTTCCGGGTCATGGGCAAGGCCTTTGACAACCGCGCCGGGCTTTCCGTGATGATAGAAGCGTTCAAGACGCTGTGCCGGGAGGGGCACCCCAATACCCTGATTGCGGCCGCTACGGTGCAGGAGGAAGTGGGGACCAGGGGCGCCAGGACGGCCGGAGCCGCCATGCGCCCGGATTGCGTCATCGTGCTGGAAGGACCGCCCGCGGACGATACCCCCGGCTTTACATTGCCGGACTCCCAGGGAGTCCTGGGCGGCGGCGTGCAGATCAGGCTGTTTGACCCCACGGCCATCACCAACCCGCGGCTGGCCGCCATGGCTGAGGAAGCGGCGGTGAAGGCGGGCATTCCCTTCCAGTTAACGGTGCGCCGCTCCGGCGGAACGGATGCGGGCGCCCTTCATCTCTCCGGCAAGGGAGTCCCCTGCATTGTGCTGGGAATCCCCACCCGGTACATTCACGCCCATAACGGCGTGCTGGACCTGCGGGATTACCGTGCGGCGGTGGAACTGACGGTGGCGCTGGCGCGTTCCCTGGACCATGAAGCCGTGGAAGCCCTTACCCATTACCTGCCCTGAAAGAAACGCTTATGAACCCGACTGCTTACGTACACGACCTGGACCCCGTCATCTGGCAGGTTACGGACTCCATCGCCCTGCGCTGGTATGGCCTGGCCTACCTGATGGGCTTCATAGGAGGATACTTTCTGCTCTCCTGGCTGTCCCGCCGGAAGCTGTACCCCGTTCCGCAGGACAAGCTGGCGGACTTTGTCACCTATGTAGCGATCTTCGGCGTCCTGATCGGCGGACGGTTGGGATACGTGCTCTTTTACCAGATACCCAATCATGGCTGGTCCCAGTTTCTGGCGGACCCATTGATGGCCCTGCGGGTATGGGAGGGAGGCATGGCCAGCCACGGGGGAATGATCGGCGTGGGGCTATATACGTTCTATTATGCGTGGAAGCACCGCGTCAAATGGGTGGCCCTGCTGGACGGCTTGGCTATTGTAGCGCCCGTGGGGTTGTTCTTTGGCCGCATGGCCAACTTTATCAACGGGGAACTATATGGGCGCATTGTCTCCCCCGGCTCCACGCAGGGAATGATCTTTCCGGCGGAACTTTCCCAGGACCCGGACCTGTTTGTCCGCGTGGCCTCCCGCATTTATGAAACGCCCGGCCTGGTAGACAAGCTTTCCCTTTCCGGGGTGGCCGTTCCGGAGCACATGAACGCCGCCTGGGTGGTTGACCGGGTGAGGGATACGCCCGCCATCAAGGAAATTGTGAGCGAAATGATGCAGGACCATGCGCGCTACCCCTCCCAATTATATGAGGCATTTGCGGAAGGGGTGCTTCTTTTTGCGGTTCTGTGGTTCATCCGGGTGAAATTCCCGCGTGCCTGGAACGGCGTCTTCTGCGGCGTCTTTGCCATTCTGTATGCTATTGGTAGAATCGTCTGCGAGGAATACCGGGAGCCGGATTCCCCCTTCTCCATGGGCCTGACCCGCGGGCAGTTCCTCTCCGTCTTCCTCGTTCTGGTGGGCGTGGCCTTTTTGATCTATGCCTTTAAAACAAGGCAGACGGTTCAGGAATGCACCTTCTATGATCCGGAGAAGAAGAACAAGGAGGAATCAGCCGGAAAGACTGCTTAAAACGGGTCCAGGTCAAAGTTGCCTGTCTTGGGAATGCTGCTGGACGGACCGCCTTTGAAAATGGAGGAAATCCCGCTGGCGAAAAGCCGCAGGTTCCGCTGGTCAAAGGCGAAGCGTTCAAACTCCTTCACGGAAAACAGGGTGATGGGGTCCGTATTGTAAGCCTTGAACTCCATGATGCTGGCGCCCGTGCGCATGTCGGACAGGCGCCCTTCAATGCCCACGTCTCCGCTCATTAAATTGCCCAGGATCAGGGAAGTGCCCGGCAGGGGGGAGGCCAGGGAAACCAGGTCTGACAGGACATTGCCGCCCACGTCCGTGGGCTTCAGCTTCACCATGGCGATGTAAAGGGTCACGCCTCCCGGGGCGGGACGGTCAACCAATTGCCACTTGATTTTTCCTCCGGTCTGCTTGGCCTTCTCTTCCAGCACCCTTTGGATGTCTTTCTGGAGCTCTGTTCTGAACTGTGCCGCCAGGGCCGGAGCTTCCTTCGGAAACCTGGTCTTGATGTAATCAATATTGACGGGCGCTACGTATACCTTCAGGCGTGGGGAATTCCAGATGGACTGTTCCGTGGGATTGTACCAGACGCCTTGAAAACAGCTCTGCCTGGGATCCGCCTTAAGGGGATGGGTAATCAAGGGGGAGGTGGGCATGGGCTGGGAGCTGGAACAGGAAAAAAACAGTCCCGTTCCCAATGCCAGCAAGAGCTTTGGAATAGCGCCGTACATGCAGGTTAAGACGGATGCCGGATGCCCGGTGTTAGAGTCATGACCCGATTGTCATCAAGAGTTTTTCCGGCAGGGAAAAAATCAGGGCTTTACCGGGTTTTCCGCCAGCATTTCCGCAATCTGCGCGGCAAAGCGGTCCAGGTTGTACTTGTCACAGGCGAACTCCTCAAAACTATTGCAGGAGAAAATATTGATGGGGTCCCGGTTGCGTCCGTAAAACTCCTTCAGGGCAGTTCCGTTGTCCAGGGCAGCAATGTTGCCCTCAACTCCTACGGCTCCGGAAGCGAGATGGTTGATGATAAAGGAAATACCTGGAATGGGAGAAACGATGCCCACGCCCAGGGCCGCTACTTTTCCGCCCACGTCCGTGGGCTTCAGATGGACGATCGCCAGGGAAATCTTCACTCCGGGCGTGCGCGGGCGGTCGCTCAGCACCCAATGGAGGTGGTTGCCGGGCTGCGCATTTCTGCGGTCAATGAGAAGGCGCACCTCCTTTTGCATGGAATCCCGGAATTCACGCGCCAGGTAAGGGGCTGCTTCCGGAAACTGCTGCCGGACGGCCTGGATATTCACCGGGGCCACATAAACATACTGCCGTTCCTGCTTCTTCCAGAGGAACTGTCCGGCGGAGGGGTGGCACCAGACGCCGCTGAGGCTGCCGTGCACCTCCTGGATATCCGTGGCATGTGTAATGAGCGGTGAAACGGGACGGTAAGGGCCGGATGAGCAGGAAACCCCCAGAAAAAGGATGGCCGCGGCGGAAAAAACTGCACGGAGGAGCATGAAATCCAGAATGGACAAAAGAATCCCCGCGTGCAAGAACTTAACAAGCGCTGCCGGAAGGCCGTTCCGTGTCCGGATGGATGATTGACAAGATGGAAAAGCGGGGCATGCTGTCCGTATGAGATACGAGCCGCTTCCTTCCTCCTTTTTTGCCGGCAATCGTGCGGAACTGGCTTCCCGCCTGCCCGCCGGCAGTATGCTGATCCTGCATGCCAACGACGTATTCCCCACGAATGCGGACGGCACGTTTGCCCTGCACCAGAATGCCAACCTCTTTTACCTTACCGGAATTGACCAGGAGGAAACCGTCCTGATCATGACCATCCGGGAAGACGGCTGGGATGAAATCCTGCTGCTGCGGGAAACGAATGAACAAATCGCCATCTGGGAAGGTGCCCGCCTCACGCAGGACCAGGCGAGAGAATTGAGCAGCATCCGGGACGTGCGCTGGACCAAGGAATATGATGCGCTGCTGGACAACCTGGTTCCGGCCGCCAGGATGGTCTTTGTGGAAGCCAACCAGCATCCCCGCTGCACCTGCCCGGTGGAAACGCGCAATGCCCGCATGACCAAGGACCTGAAGGAAAAATTCCCGGACGCGATCCTGAAAAACGTCTATGAACTTCTGTCCGACATGCGGCAGATCAAAAAGCCGGAAGAAATCAAGGCGCTCAAAAAAGCCTGTGAAATCACCAATGAAGGCTTCCGCGCTCTCCTCGGCTTCATCAAGCCGGGCGTGGGGGAATGGCAGATAGAAGGTTTTCTGGCGAATGAATTCATCAGCCGGGGACCGCGCAAATTCTCCTTCCTGCCCATCATCGCCTCCGGAAAGGACACCTGCGTACTGCACTACATCCAGAATGACAAGCGGTGCGAGGACGGCGACCTGGTGCTCATGGACATAGGCACGGAATACGGCAACTACAACTCCGACATGACCCGTACCGTTCCCGTGAACGGAAAATTCACTCCCCGCCAGCGCGCCGTATATGAAAGCGTGCTGAACATGATGACGTACGCCAAAAGCATCCTGAGGCCCGGCATTCTGAAATCGGAATACGAACGGCTGGTGCGCGTCTTTGCCGCCGGAGAACTCGTCAAGCTGGGGCTCATCACGCCCGCGCAGGTGGCGGAAAAACCGTCTGATCCCCCCATCGTCCGGAAATACTACATGCACGGCTGCTCCCACTTCCTGGGGCTGGACGTGCACGACGTAGGGGAACCCAACCCCGTGGTGCTCCCGGGCATGGTCTTTACCATTGAGCCGGGTATCTACATTGCGGAAGAAGGCATAGGCATCCGCCTGGAAAACGACATCCTGATCGGGGAAACGGAAAACATCGACCTGCTGGGGGACGTGCCCCTGCTGCCCGATGACATTGAACGGCTCATGGCCCGGTAAAATGGGGCGGATTCGGTTCTAAACTTGACAATGAGGCCCGCGTGGGTTTTCATTCCCGTCCCATCATGTCGAAGAAACTCAAAATAGCACTTCCCAAAGGCAGTTTGCAGGACTCCACCGTGGAATTGTTCCGCAAGGCCGGCTACAATGTATATGTGTCCAGCCGCGGATACCGCCCGACTTGCGACGACGACGATTTGGAACTCTTTCTGATCCGTGCGCAGGAAATCGGCCGCTACGTCAATGACGGTTTCATCGACTGCGGCATCACCGGACGCGACTGGATTTATGAAAACCGCGCGGACGTGGAAGTGCTGACGGACCTTCAATACTCCAAAGCCACCTCCAAGCCCACCCGCTGGGTGCTGGTAGTTCCGGAAGACTCCCCCATCACCTGCGCGGATGACCTGCAGGGCAAGCGCATCGCCACGGAAGGCGTGGGCATCACGGAACGCTGGCTTCAGGAAAAAGGCATCAAGGCCCATGTGGAATTCTCCTGGGGCGCCACGGAAGTGAAAGTGCCGGAACTGGTGGACGCCATTGTGGACATCACGGAAACGGGCAGTTCCATCAAGGCCAACAAGCTCCGCATCGTGGACACCCTGATGACCTCCTACCCCCAGTTCATCGCGAACCGGGAAACCATGCAGGACGAGTGGAAGAAGCAGAAGCTGGAAAGCCTGGTCATGATGCTCAGGGGTGCCCTGGAAGCCCGCCGGAAAGTGGGCCTGAAAATGAACCTCCCCGCGGTTTCCCTGAATGGCCTGGTGGAAGCCCTGCCGTCCCTGCGCCGCCCCACCATCTCCCATCTGGCGGAAGAAGGCTGGCTGGCCGTGGAAACCGTCATTGACGAATCCGTCGTGCGGGATATCATTCCCCAGCTCAAGGCCCTGGGCGCGGAAGGCATCATTGAATACCCGCTCAACAAGCTGGTCTACTAACTTTTTTCTCACCACAGTAAAACAACAAACGAACCACAATCATGGGATCGCTCAAAAAACGCCGTAAAGCAAAAATCAACAAGCATAAGCGCAGCAAGCGCATGCGTCAGAACCGTCACAAGAAGCGTTTGCGTTACAAGTCCTAAGGTTTGTGCGCTTCGCTGCTCAAACTGGCAGTCTATCCGATTTCCGGAAAATCCCGGCGTCCTCCAAATCATGGAAGGACGCCGTTTTTCTTTTTCCCTTTTTAAAAGGCAACTCCGGAGAAGAAGGGAAATACGAATTAACGGGAATGAAAGAGGGTTTTAAATCCGCTCCGGGAATTTCTACGGATCATTTATCTTCTGAATATAGCCTGGTTTATGCCCATGGCGTTTTAGCGCCTGCGTTATTTCAGGAGGCTTCTTCCCGGAACCGTTTCAGGGGGATGGTGATGGTGAAGACGGTTTCCCGGTGGGGGATGCTGGAGACGGTGATGGCGCCGTCGTGCGCTTCCACGGCGCGTTTCACGATGGAAAGGCCCAGGCCCGTTCCCTTGATTTCAGAGGAGTGGTGGGTTTCCACCCGGTAAAAGCGGTTGAAGAGGAAGGGGAGGCTTTCCGCGGGGATGCCTACGCCCGTGTCCGTGACGGTGATGACGCAGGCTTCCGGCGTCCTGGCTGCCGCCACGGTGACGGAGAGGTCCGGGGCCGTATTTTGCTTGAGGGCGTTTTCCACCAGGTTGAACAGGACTTGCGTCCAGTAGAAGGGGTCCCCGTAGAGTTCCCAGTCCGGCGGAATGTCCATGTGAAGGACGGCCTGTTTTTTCTCCCGGATGGAGTCCAGGCGGGAGAAGACGTCGTCCACGCAGGAGGTGATGTGGAACCACTGCTCCTTCAGGATGGCCTTGTGGCCTGATTCCAGTTTGGAGATCATGAGCATGTCTTCAATGATGTTCATGAGCCGCTGGCTGTTCTGGTGCATGACGCCGATGAATTTGCGCGCCAGTCCGGGGCTTTCCTCCACCAGGTCGTCCTCCATCAGGTTTTCCAGATACCCCACGATGATGGTGAGCGGCGTGCGCAGCTCGTGGGAGGCGTTCGCCACAAAGTCCCGGCGCATCTGGTTGGTGAGGTAGTTCTGCGTGACGTTGCGCAGCAGGATGCGCTTTTCCCTGATCGGGGTGTCCGTGATGGCGCTGTCCAGGTGCCAGGCCGTGATGCCGTTCTGCACGCCGCCGGGGGAGTTGACGGCGCTCAGCGTGAATTCCTTGGTGACGGGGCCGTCCGTGTCAAAGGCTTCCTGAACGTGCCCCAGCAGTTCCTGGTTGCAGACCAGGGCGTCCGCTTTGCGTCCTTCCAGCCGGTCTTCCTGAAAGAGTTCCCTGGCCAGCGTATTGGCCAGCACAATGTGTCCGGCAGGTCCGATGAGCAGGAAGGCCTCCCCCAGGGCTTCCAGAAAGCGCCGTTTATCTGCAATGGCCTGCTCCTGGGCTTCCTCTCCGCGCTTCAGCAGCCGCTGTGCGTCCCGCAGGGCCTTTTTCCTGGCTTTCATGGCAGACCGGCATACCTGGACCAGATGCCAGTTCAGGTACAGGGAGGCCAGAACCAGAATGATGAGAATGTAGTCGATGGCCGACATGGAACCTGAGCGTTAGGCTTTTTCCCTGGGCGGTCGGCGCCCCGGCAGAGTAAAGCGGTAACCGATGCTGCGGACGGTTTCAATGCAGTCCGCATAAGAGGACAGTTTCTGGCGCAGCCGTTTCATGTGCGTGTCCAGCGTGCGGCTCTGGGCCTGGTGGCTGTACCCCCATACGCAGCTCAGCAGGTCGTTGCGGTTCAGGGTCTGGCCTTCCCGTTCAACCATGTAGATCATGAGCTTGAATTCCGTGGCCGTCAGTTCCACTTCCTCCTTGTCGATGTAGAATTTGAGGGCGTTTTTGTCAAAGGTAAAGGGGCCGTATTCCGCAATGACGCTGCCCGGCGTGTGTTCGCACCGTTTCAGCACGCTGGCTACGCGCAGTACAAGTTCCTTGGGGCTGAACGGCTTGGTCACATAGTCGTCCGCACCCAGCTCCAATCCCTGGATGCGGTCTTCCGCCTGGGCCTTGGCGGTCAGGAAGATGACGGGGATGTTCTGCGTGCGGCTGTCCCGGCGCAGTTCCCGCAGCACGCCGTGGCCGTCCATGCCGGGCATCATCTGGTCCAGCAGGATCAGTTCCGGCTTGTCCCTGCGCGCCACTTCCAGCGCGGTAAGCCCGTCGTAAGCCGCCAGGGGCGTATGGCCTGCACGTTCCAGGTTGTAGGCCACTAGGTCTGAGATGGCGTGATCGTCTTCAGCGATAAGAATGGTTGCCATGGCTGTTTTTTACGATGAGGGGAGGGGCCGTGTCCCGATATTAGATGTGACGATTCGTTCACATTTCCCCGTCCGGAGGGCGTTCCCGGGCGGATAAGGCCTTTCCTGATGCAAACAAACTGTAACGGAGGCGTTTCCGTTTTGCAAGGCTGGCCTAGATTCAACTTCTCTTCCCTGCGTCATGTGATATACTTGTCCGCAACAATATATTGTTTATGCGAAGCGATAGAGTTAAAGCAGGTTTTGAGCGTGCGCCGCACCGCAGTCTGATGCGTGCCACGGGAATGACGGATGAGGATTTGAGCCGTCCTTTCATTGCCATTTGCAATTCCTTTAATGAGGTGATTCCGGGCCACGTCCACCTGAACAAGGTAGCCGCCCTCATCAAGGAGGAAGTGCGCAAGGCCGGGGGAACTCCCGTGGAGTTCAACCTGCCCGGCGTCTGTGACGGCATTGCCATGGGGCATGGCGGCATGAAGTTTTCCCTGCCCAGCCGTGAATTGATCGCGGACAGCGTGGAGACGATGTTGAGCGCCCATGCATTTGACGCCATGATCTGCATTCCGAATTGTGACAAGATTGTTCCCGGTATGATCATGGGCGCTTTGCGCTGCAACATTCCCACCATTTTCTGCAGCGGCGGCCCGATGGCTGCAGGCATGGCGGAGGACGGCACCGTGCTGGACCTGAACAGCGTGTTTGAAGCCGTGGCCCGTTTCAAGGCCGGCAAGATCAATGCGGCGGAGCTCCATTCCCTGGAATGCCGCGCCTGTCCGGGCGCCGGCTCCTGCTCCGGCATGTTTACGGCCAATTCCATGAATTGCCTGAGTGAGGTAATCGGCCTGGCCCTCCCCGGCAACGGCTCCCTGCTGGCTACGTCCGAGGAGCGCAAGGAGTTCTGGAAACTGACCGCGCGGCGCGCTGTGGAAATGGCGAAGGCGGACGGCCCTCTGCCGCGCGACATCGTGAACCGTGACGCCATTGACAACGCTTTTGCGATCGACATGGCGATGGGCGGCAGTTCCAACACCGTGCTCCATACGCTGGCGATCGCCCGGGAAGCGGGGGTGGAGTATGATCTTCAGCGCATCAACGATATTTCCCGGCGCACGCCGAATATCTGCAAGGTGGCCCCTTCCTCCCATTTCCACATGCAGGACGTCCTGCGCGCCGGCGGCGTGAGCGCCATCATCCATGAGATCGCCCGCATTCCCGGCGCCCTCCATCTGGATGCCGTCACCGTCAGCGGAAAGACGCTGGGTGAAACCGTGGAAGGTTGCGGCATTACGGATGAAACCGTCATCCATCCTCTGGAAAAGGCTTATTCCCGTGACGGCGGCCTGGCTATCCTGTTCGGCAACCTGGCCCGGGAAGGCGCCGTGGTGAAGAAGGCCGGCGTGCATCCGGATATGATGAGCTTCAGCGGCCCCGCCGTGATTTTCGAGTCCCAGGAGGAAGCCTGCGAAGGCATTCTTGCCGGAAAGGTGAAGTCCGGGGACGTGGTCGTCATCCGCAATGAAGGGCCCAAGGGCGGCCCCGGCATGCAGGAGATGCTGGCCCCCACCTCTTACATCATGGGGCAGGGCCTCGGCGCGGAAGTGGCGCTGATCACGGACGGCCGTTTTTCCGGCGCCACCCATGGCGCCTGCATCGGCCATATTTCCCCGGAAGCGGCGGAAGGCGGCCTGATCGGCCTGTTGCGGAACGGGGACATCATTGAGTATTCCATCCCGGACCGTACGCTGAACGCCCATCTGAGTGAAGATGAGATCGCGCGCCGCCGTGCGGACTGGAAGCCTTCTTACAACAAGGTTTCCTCCTCCTGGCTGGGCCGTTACCGCCAGCTCGCCACCAACGCCAGCAATGGCGCTGTCCTCCGGCGGGGGGAATAAGAGCCCCTTTGCTCCACGCCAAGGACAAAACCGCACCCAGGCCCGAAACTCCGCGCAAGAAACGCTGCGGAGCCCAGGGAGGAGTAAAAGTCATCAAGCTTTCCCGCCAAGGCCCCTGCATTGCACCATGCAGGGGCCTTTTCCTTTGCCGGATTCCACGGCATAAATATCTCCATGTCCTGAAAGGGTAATTCCTTAGCCTGCGTATATTCGCAACTATGATTTTTTCCTTTTCAAAATTTTTATTCCTTATGCTGCTGGCAAGCCTGCACGCCTTCGCAGGAGATATGGAGAAAAACAGGGAACGGGAAGCCGCGCGCGCGGTAATGATGCGCGCCGTTCCTGCCCTGGCCGGCACCCCGGAAAAACTGAATTTGGAAATTATTGAAAAAGAAAACGGACACGATGTCTTCGAGACGAAGTCCTCGGGAGAAGTCCTGACGATCCGGGGGAGCAGCGGTACGGCCCTCTGCCGGGGATTCTATGATTTTCTGAAAAAGAACCATATGGGAATGGTATCCTGGGACAACAAGGACATTCGCTGGCCGGAACAGCTGCCGGATACTGCGCTGCGCCGCATTGTTTCCCCTTTCCGCCACCACTATTATTTCAATGTGGTTACCTATGGTTATACAATGCCCTACTGGACATGGGAACGCTGGGAAAGGGAAATAGACTGGATGGCCCTGCACGGCATCAATATGCCCCTGGCTTTAGTCGCCACGGAGGGGATTGCCGTTCGGGTATGGAAGCAGCTTGGACTGACGGAGAAAGAAATACAGGAGTTTTATACGGGCCCGGCTCATCTCCCCTGGCAGCGAATGGGAAACATAGTCAATCATGACGGCACCCTTCCCGCCAGCTGGCACAAGGATCAAATCGCCTTGCAGCACCGTATTCTCCACAGAATGAAATCCCTGGGCATGACCCCCGTCTGCCCGGCTTTTTCCGGTTTCGTTCCCCAGGGAATACGCCGTCTTTATCCGGAAGTAAAGCTTCACCGCCTGGGGTGGGGAGGATGGCCCCAAAAAAAACACGCCCATCTTCTTTCTCCGGAGGAGCCTCTTTTTCTCAAGATAGGGAACCTGTACATGAAGGAATGGCAAAAGGAATTCGGGAAGAACACTTACTTTCTGGCAGATTCCTTCAATGAAATGGAACTTCCCGTGAACCAAGGGAATGCGGAAGCCCGCGACAATATGCTCAGTTCGCTTGGAGAACAAATCTACCGTTCCATTTCCTCCAATAATCCGGATGCGGTATGGGTCATGCAGGGATGGATGTTCGGATACCAGCGCAACATCTGGAATGCAGATACCCTGAAGGCTTTGCTCAGCAAAGTTCCGGACAATAAAATGCTCCTTCTGGATCTGGCGGCGGATTATAACAAAACCTTTTGGCGCAACGGCATGAACTGGGATGTTTTTAAGGGCTTTTTCAACAAGCCCTGGGTATACAGCGTAGTTCCCAATATGGGCGGCAAATGCGCCATGACCGGGGTACTGGATTTTTATGCCAACGGTCATCTGGAAGCCTTGAATTCTTCCTCCAAAGGGCGTCTCGCAGGGATGGGCATGGCGCCGGAAGGAATAGAAAACAATGACGTGATTTACGAACTGGTCACGGATGCTGCATGGAGGAATCACCAGGAGGACGTGGAGCAATATCTGGAAAATTATTGCCGGGCCAGGTACGGAAATTATCCGGATACCTTGAAGGAGGCCTGGGGACTGCTGCGCCGCACGGCCTATTCCAACTTAAAAGACCATCCCCGTTTCAACTGGCAAATGAAGCCCGGCACCCGCAGTTGTTCCGTTAACGTAAGTGAAGACTTTCTGCGGGGGCTTGCCCTGTTCGTCAATACCCGTGGCCTGGAACAATCTCCCCTGTTCCGCCAGGATGCCGTCGAGATGGCTGTCCATTACCTAGGGATACGCATGAATGAAGCTATCCAGGCCGCTCTGGAAGCTCTGGATGAACAGGATCAGGAAAACGCGGAAAAGTGCATGGACTATTTCCGTAAATACGCCCTTCAGGCAGATTCCCTTCTGGAAGGGCACTCTACCTGGAGGCTGTCGCGCTGGATAGCGTTCGCCCGGTCTCACGGAGCTTCTACGAAGGAAAAAGACGAGTATGAAAAAAACGCCAGGCGTCTGGTGAGCAGATGGGGCCCTCCCGTAGACGACTACGCCGCAAAAATATGGAGCGGTCTTATCCGTGACTATTATCTGCCGCGCTGGGAGCATTTTATCCAGAGCCGCCTTTCGGACAAAAACCCGGATATGGGCACATGGGAGGAAAAATGGGTTCGTTCCACCGGCATAAGTCCCGCACACAGGCCTGAGGACCTTATCAAGGCCTGCCGCCAGGCTGTCCGGGAGGCGCCTCCCCTCCCCGCTTCCCTGAAAAGAAAAGCCGCCAAATCAGTTATAGGAAACTGGACTTCCGCGACGGTATCCACGGAATGGAGTGACCTGGAATGGCCCGTTTCTTCTGCCGATCTTGAGAAGCTCCGCGGGGTGCGGTTTGTCTTCACTTCCGGAAACCATGCTCTGGAAATAGACCGGGTCGAGCTCTTGGGAAACGACAAAGTGCTCGTCCGGGACCAGCATGCCGGATTGGCGGGGAAACCTTCCCGTGGAATTTTCTACAAGCTCTCTCTTCCCAAAGGAATTCACGCCAACAACGGGTGTTCCCTCAGAGCCCGGGTGCGTTCTGTGGGAGGAAAAGATTCCAACGGGAAATTGGAGTTGGTGAAAGAATAAACGGCTGGCCCCTGAAACCTCTTGAGGACTGTCCTTCGCCGGCGCTTTCCGGCCCGGGAGCTGGATCATGGCCGCATCTTGGGCGATGCAGGTTTTCCAGAAGGGAATATCCATTTTTCCGTGGTTCTTCATTGCCGTATCCGCACGGCAATGAAGAACCACGCCTTTTTTGTCCGCAAGCAGTTCCCCTCATCCGGCGGATTGTTGGAGGCTCCCGCCAGGGGCCGCATAGCCGCGTTGGGAGAATGGAGCCCGAATGCACCGGGGCGTGCTTATGCTTCCTGCCATGCAGGAATCTCCGGGGTTTATTCCCTGGGCAGAAAGTAGCCGCGCTGTTTTTCGGAGACGGGCATGCCCATCCGTTCCATGACGGCCAGCATGTCTTCCCAGACCTTGCGCTTTTCCCGGGGATTGTCTGATCTCAGCAGATAGCTGGGATGGTAGGTGACGCGCACGGGAATGCCGTTGAGGTCATGGAATCTGCCGCGCATGGAGCTGACGGACCCCTGGATGCCCAGCAGACCCACGGCGGCGGTTCCGCCCAGGGCAACGATCATCTTCGGCTGGATGACCTGGATTTCATGCTTGATGATGGGCAGACAGGCTTCAATTTCTTCCGGCGTGGGGGCGCGGTTGTTGGTCCGCTGGTTGGGGAGGGCAGGGCGGAATTTGACGATGTTGGAGATGTAAACCATGTCCCTGGAGAGTCCCATGGCCTTCAAAATCTGGTTGAGCTTTTCCCCGGCGCGGCCCACAAAGGGCTCCTGCTGCACTTCTTCATAATAGCCGGGAGCTTCCCCGATGAGCATGAGCTCCGTATGGGGATTGCCCGTAGCAAAGACCATGGTGTCCCGCAGGGAGTTGAGCTCCCTGGCCGGCTGCCAGTTCTGCGCCAGGTCCCGGAGGTATTGCAGCTTGTCTTCCATCGTCCCCTCCGGGAGCATGATGGTGGAGGCCGGTTCCCGGTTTTCCGGCAGGAGTTCCGCGGTTACGGAAGGCGCGGGCGCCGGGCCAGGCTGTGGTGGTGCCGCCGGTTCCGGAACAGCCGGCGTGACGGCCGCCGCCGCTGGTGTTGCCGCAACAGCCGGGCGTCCTCCCTGTTTGGCGGCTACGTACCATGTCCGCAGAACATTTCTGGCTTCATCCGTCAGGCTGGCGCGCGTTGTCCCCCGTTGAATCAGGGAGTCGAGATAATGGCGGAAAAGGCTCTTCGGCGTGGCGGTCATGGGAGGATAAGGCCAGATTAGTCCATGGGAGGCCGTCTGTCACGATGATTTGCAGGGTACGCCTTCCTTCCTGCGCAGAGCCTCCCCCGGGAATGACACGGTAAAAGATGGAATCCCGTGCGGAGGAGGGGGCAAATTGAATGCCTCCGGTTCAGGCATGGTAATGCCTTCCAGCAGCCGTTCTCTCACTTTTTACCTTATTTCTCCCATGTCTTTTTCTGAAGAATTAAACGGTCTGATGGACCGGCCCTCTCCCCTGGTGCGCCGCTTCATGGCATTGCTGGAACCCGCGGACGACGCGCGGCTGGAGGCGATGGCGCAGGAGAGCCGCCGGCTGACGCGCCTGCATTTTGGCCGGACCATCCGTCTCTTTGCCCCCATTTACCTGTCCAACGAGTGCATTAACAACTGCAAGTACTGCGGTTTTTCACGGGACAATCCCATCATCCGCACCACCCTCACGGTGGATGAAGTGGTGCAGGAAGCCCGCTACCTGCACGGGCTGGGGCTGCGCAGCATCCTGCTGGTGGCCGGGGAGCACCCCAAGTTCGTTTCAGACGGATACATGCAGGAATGCCTGGACGCGCTGCATCCCTTTATTCCGTCCCTGGGGCTGGAAATAGGGCCGCTCCCGGACGACCGCTATGCGGAGATCGTCCACCACGGGGCGGAACAACTGGCCGTGTACCAGGAGACCTACAACCGGGAGGTGTACGAAACCCTGCACACGGCGGGCATGAAGAAGAACTTCAACTGGAGGCTGGATTGCCCGGAACGCGCCTACCAGGGCGGCTTCCGCCGCATCCAGATAGGGGCTCTGTTTGGGTTGTCCCCATGGCGCAGGGAGGCCATGGCGCTGGCCACCCATCTGGATTATTTGCAGAAGCATTGCTGGAAGTCCGCGCTTTCCGTGGCCTTCCCGCGCATGCGGCCCTACGCCGGAAATTACGAGTATGAGCCGGACCCGGAACTGATGCTGGATGACCGGAACTTTGTCCAGTTGATGGCCGCCCTCCGCATCTGCTTCCCCAGGATCGGCATGTCCGTAAGCACCCGTGAACCCGCTTCCATGAGGAACGCCCTCATGAATCTGGGCATGACCCACATGTCCGCCATTGCGCGCACGGAGCCGGGGGGCTACACGGGGGTGGGAACGGCCACCGCCCACTTGACGGTGCGGGGCAACCAGGTGGACCTTCCGGAAGACAGGAAAGGCCGTTGCAAGGCTACGGAGCAGTTTGAGATTTCCGACCAGCGTACTCCGGAACAGGTGGTAGGCGCCATCCGGAACGCCGGGCTGGAGCCTGTCTGGAAAGACTGGGACGCCGCCCTGGATGTGGTGTAAAGGCGCCCGTGTACCCGGCAGCCGCAACGTGGAATGACACCCATACCGCGGTAATGCTATGATGGAGCATTGACGGCAGGCACCGTCTATCATATTTCCAGGGGCAATGATTCGTTATTATTGGGGAAGGTTTTGGCCGTTCCTTCTGTTTGCGTTCGGTATTGAGGCGTTGGAGAATCTGTTCACGGTGTTTTTTGAATACCGGAACATGGATTTCGGGGTAATCCCCCTTCTGAAGACGGCGTATATTTTCGTAACGGAGTTCTCCATCACCATGTGCTACTGGCTACTGCCTTATGCCGTGTATTTGTGGATTCTGCCGCGCGGGAAGGTGGGTGGAAAGGCGGACCGGTGGATTACCTGCACATGGTTTTTCCTGTTTGTGCTCGCCAACCTGTTTGAGGACGTGGCGGAGGCCTTTTTCTGGAATGAGTTTGAGGCCAGTTTCAATTTCATTGCGGTGGACTACCTGATTTATACCAAGGAGGTCATCGGGAACATTTATGAATCCTACCCCATCATTCCGATTCTCATCGGCGTTCTGGCCGTCTCCGTTCTGGCCGTCTGGGGGATGAAGCGGTTTCTCATTCCCCGCCGCGGGGAAGCTCCCGCAGGATGGAAGCGGGGCGGCGTGGTGCTGTTCCTGCTGGCGTGCATGACGGGGGGGTACTGGCTGGTGGACATCAAGGATGCGGACGCCGTGAACAACCGCTATAACTCGGAGATGGCCAAGGACGGCCTTTACAGCCTGTTCAGCGCCTTCCTGAAGAATGAACTGGATTACCGCGACTATTACAAGACGCTGCCGGACGCGGATGCGGCGGCTTTTCTGGCCCGCGAGTTCACGGCGGACGACACGTCCGTGCCGGACGCCGCTTCCGGCAGCGTGAAGAGGCAGGTGCGTCCCTCCGGGGAAGCCCTCCGTCCTAACGTGGTGGTCGTGGTCATGGAGAGCATGGGGGCGGAGTTTTTAAATGAGTGCCGGGAGGATGGCGCGAACGTCACTCCGTGCCTGAGCCGTCTGGGCAGGGAAGGCATTTTCTTCCCGAATACCTATGCCACGGGCACCCGCTCCGTGCGCGGGCTGGAAGCTGTCAGCACGTCCATGCCCCCGCTGCCCGGCATGTCCATTCTCCGCCAGGAAGGGAACGAGCATTTGCAGACCATCGGGTCCATATTCAGGGACAAGGGGTATGACCTCAAGTGGATTTACGGAGGGTACGGGTATTTTGACAACATGAATTACTTCTTCGGGAACAACGGCTTCCAGGTTCTGGACCGCAATTCCATGGATGATTCGGAGGTAACCCATTCCACCATCTGGGGCGTCTGTGACGAGGATTTGTTCCGCCGTGCCGTGCGTGAGGCTGACAAGTCCTTCAAAAGCGGCTCTCCTTTTTTACAGGTGGTGTTTACCACGTCCAACCACCGCCCCTATACTTACCCGGAAGGGCGCATAGACATTCCTTCCCATACCGGGCGCATGGGCGCCGTCAAGTACGCGGATTATGCCGTAGGGGCTTTTGTGGAGGAAGCCAGGGGCAAACCTTGGTTTGACCATACGCTTTTCGTGTTTGTGGCGGACCACGGCGCGGGCAGCGCCGGGAAACAGACGCTTAATCCGGAAACGCACCGCATTTTCTCCATTTTCTACGCTCCGGCCCTGCTGAAGCCGGCACGGATTGAGACGCCCGTCAGCCAGATTGACGTGCTGCCCACCCTGCTCGGCCTGTTGAAATGGCCGTATGATGCGGCGTTTTACGGAAAGGACGCCTTGAAACCCTCCTACCAGTCCCGGTATTTTGTGAGCAATTACCAGTACATCGGCTACTTGAAGGGAAGGGACATGGTGGTGCTTAAACCCCAGCGCGGCGCGGAGTTTTTCCGTGACGGAGAACCTGTGAAGCCGGATGACCGGATGAAGGAGCTGGAAAAGGAGGCGGTTTATTATTATCAGCACGCTTCCGGCTGGCGCACCAGTTTGAAGGAATAAGGGCCTCATGGAATGCGGATGCCGGCGCTTCTGCGGCATCCGCCCATGGAAGGGGAATCCGGTTCAGGATTTGGGTTCGTCCCTGTAGTCCTGAAGGGCGTCCCAGTGGAACGTGACATGCTTCTGCATGTGCAGTCCGTTGGCGAGGATGAACATGAGGGAAATACGGAATTCGTTGTTGGTCAGCCCGTCCAGTTCCTTCTTGTCAATCTTCATGGAAAACTTGCCGCTCTTTTTTCCCAGGCGCTGGGAGAAGGAAACGGCGTCATAGTCCTGGTTGACCGCATAGGGCGGGTCCTGCACATAGACGTTCAGCGCTTTGACCGTCTGGGGGCTTTTGTAGCTTCCGGAAATGAGAATCTGGTCTCCCTTGAAGGAGATGGCCGTGTCCTTGACCTCCACTTCCAGCTTGCCCTCGTAGAATTTCTGTGCCGGAGTGACGGAGAATACTTCGCAGGCGTCCAGCAGGGCGCAGCTGGCGGGGGTAAGGAAGGTGGGGCTGGTGCCGAACGTGTAGTTGCCCGCGCCCATCAGGGCCGTGCCGTACTTTTTACCGTCGGAGGCGGTCTGGTGGTTGTGGGGCAGATTGAGGCCGTGCCCCAGCTCATGGGCCATGCCGCCGTACCATTTGGTCAGCAGTTGTCCTTCCCTGGTTTTCTGGCCCAGGTGCTTGATGTCAAAGGCCGGATAATCCAGGGCAAAGCAGTTGCGGCCCATGCCGTAGAAGGGAACGCCGCCGGGATTGTCCGGACCGTTTTTTTCATCATTCCAGGTGGGCATGATGACCAGGGTGTGCTGGCCTTTTTTCCTGTCCGGATTGGCCTTGAAAAACTCGTCAAGCTCCTGCGCCGCCTTCCAGCCGCCCCCGTTTTCATACGGATAATGCGCCGCCGGGTTCCTGGCCTTGTATTCAATGATGTTCACGCGGCCGGGGGATTTCATGTCCAGGCCGAAGGAGCGCGCGCCGTAGCCGTGCCGCTGCATTTCCTTGCCGTAAAACTGCTGAAGATAAAGCAGCAGTTCACTGAGGCGGCGTTCGTAGTCCGGTACGGGCTTCGTATCACTGCCCAGGAAGTACACGACGTTGAGCTGATGGGCTGTCTTTTTCAGGGCAATCCGGTCTTTCAGGATGTCCGGGACGGTGATCCCGGCAGAGGATATTCCGGAGGCAGTTCCCAGAAGAGCCAGGGAAAAAAGTGCGGAGAGAAGGCGTTTAAACATGGTTGTCTAAAGTAGAGGCGCCCCCCTTAAAGACAAGGAAATTTACTGTCCTCGCTACCATTAGTGAAAAAGGCCCCGGGCCGGGGAGAAAAAAGGCAGAGAGAGGGGGGCCATGCCATGCCAATAAGTTTGGAAAGGCTGAAAGATAGAGATTGCGGCGGCAGTATATTTGTGACATCCTTATCAAAGCATGCATCTCCAATCTCTTTTCTTATCTGCTCTCTCCGTGAGCGCCATTTCCCTGGGGTGGGGCGCTCTGGACAAGCCTTCCGCCTCCAACCTGATCTGGTCTGACCAGCCTGCCGTGGTAGTATATCCGCAGGAGGACAAGAACCCTGATGGCAACTTCGGCAAGTACAAGAAACCTTCCGCCGTCTGGGAAGCTGAAGGGTATCCGATCGGCAACGGACGGGTGGGGGCCATGATTTTCAGCGCGCCCAACCGCGAGCGGTTTGCCCTGAATGAAATCAGCCTCTGGTCCGGCGGAGCCAATCCCGGCGGCGGGTACGGTTACGGGCTTAACGCGGGAACCAACCAGTTCGGCAATTACCTGCCTTTCGGGGACCTGTTCGTGGATTTCAAGAAGGGGGACCAGCCAGCTTCCGTTTCCGTGGAGGATTTTACTCGCGCCCTGGATCTGCGCGACGGTATTCACAAGGTGAATTACAAGTCGGACGGCGTGACGTATGACCGGGAGGCCTTTGCCAGCACGCCCGCCAATGTGCTGGTGCTGGAGTACAAGGCCAGCAAGCCCGGCCAGTTCAGCGCGGACTTTTCCATCAACAGCCAGCTTGAATCCGCAATCTCCGCCAAGGGCCCCGTCATCACGTGGAAGGGAACCCTGAAAAACGGCATGAGCTATGAAGGCCGCGTCCTGGTGCGTCCCAAAGGCGGTACGCTTTCCACGGCAGATGATAAGATTTCCGTGAAGAACGCGGATTCCTGCATGGTGGTTGTCGCCATGGAGACGGATTACCTGATGGATTATAAAAAGGACTGGAAGGGAGAGGCTCCCGCCAAAAAGCTGGACCGTTATGCGGCCAAGGCCGCTGCCGGGGATTATGCCGCCATGAAGCAGGCCCACATCGCCCAGTACAAGTCCATGTTTGACCGGGTGAAGGTCAACTTTGGCAAGACGGATGCGGACGTGGCCAAACTGCCCATTCCGAAGCGTCTGGAAGCCTACAAGAAGAATCCGGTGGACCCCGATCTGGAAGAAACCATTTTCCAGTATGGCCGTTACCTGCTTCTGTCCAGTTCCCGGCCCGGCACGCTTCCGGCCAACCTCCAGGGGCTCTGGAATGTTTATCTCAATCCGCCGTGGGCCTGTGACTATCACAACAACATCAATGTCCAGATGGCTTACTGGGGCGCGGAACCCGCCAACCTGTCCGAATGCCATGAGGCGCTGATCGATTATGTGGAAGCCATGGCTCCCGGCTGCCGGGACGTTTCCCAGGCCAACAAGGGATTCAATACCAAGGACGGCAAGCCCGTGCGCGGCTGGACGGTGCGTACCTCCCAGAACATTTTCGGCGGCAACGGCTGGCAGTGGAACATTCCCGGCGCGGCGTGGTATGCGCTGCATATCTGGGAGCATTACGCGTTCACCGGTGACAAGAAATATCTGGAAAAGCAGGCATATCCCCTCATGAAGGAGATTTGCCATTTCTGGGAAGACCATTTGAAGGAACTGGGCGCCAGGGGCGAAGGATTCAAGACGAACGGCAAGGACCCGAACGAAGAGGAGAAGAAGGACCTGGCGGACGTGAAGGCCGGCACCCTGGTGGCCCCCAACGGCTGGTCTCCGGAACACGGCCCCCGTGAAGACGGCGTGATGCATGACCAGCAGCTTATTGCGGAACTCTTTACCAATACGATCAAGGCGGCCCGCATTCTGGGCAAGGATGCCTCCTGGGCCAAGAGCCTGGAAGGCAAACTGAAGAGGCTGGCCGGCAACAAGATAGGCAAGGAAGGGAACCTTCAGGAATGGATGATTGACCGCATTCCCAAGACGGACCACCGCCACACGTCCCACCTGTTTGCCGTCTTCCCCGGCAACCAGATCAGCAAGCTCAAGACACCCAAGCTGGCGGAGGCCGCCCGCCTTTCCCTGGAATGGCGCGGCACCACCGGAGACAGCCGCCGTTCCTGGACGTGGCCGTGGCGCACGGCGCTGTGGGCCCGCCTGGGGGACGGGAACAAGGCTCATGAAATGGTGCAGGGGCTTCTGAAGCATAACACCCTGCCGAACATGCTCACCACGCACCCGCCCATGCAGATGGACGGCAACTTCGGCATTGTGGGCGGCATTTGTGAAATGCTGGTGCAGTCCCACGCCGGGG
Organism: Akkermansia muciniphila; assembly: GCF_018709685.1. GTDB lineage: Bacteria > Verrucomicrobiota > Verrucomicrobiia > Verrucomicrobiales > Akkermansiaceae > Akkermansia > Akkermansia muciniphila_E. The sequence continues at coordinate 124,833 of NZ_JABDHQ010000003.1, read as the reverse complement.
GGCTGGACATCATGCCTTCTCCCGTGGAGGCATGGCCGGAAGGCTCCGTGAAGGGGCTGAAAGCCCGCGGCAATGTCACCGTGGATTTCACCTGGAAGAACGGCAAGGTGAGCAACCTGAAGCTTTATTCCGACCAGCCCAAGGTGGTGCCCGTGCGCGTCAATGGAAAAATGACTCGCGTGAAGACCCTGCCTCTGAAACCTGTTGCGGAAGCGCGGCAGACTGCGGCCAGGTAAAAAAGCGGTTTTATTATTCGGGATGATCTCCCGCGGAAAGACACTCACGGCTTCCAGCTTCCTCTTGGGGAGCTGGAAGCTTTTTATTCCGCTGGCGCCGTGGCGGCAAAAAACCGGCGTTTGGTTCGGGGAAAGGGGAAATAAAGGGCGCTCATTTCTTTTCCAGCCGCCCGGTCAGGGTGCAGAGGGGGCACGAACGGCGGGAGCACAGGTCTTCATGAATTTGAAGCAGCGCCTGGTGGTGCCATTCTTTCGCAAGAAAAGCCTTTGCGTCCGGCCTGCGGCCCAGCAGGGATTGATGGACGGCCAGCACCTTTGTTCCCGCCTGTCCGGCCCTGAGGGAGAGGTAATGTTCCCACGCGCGTTCCCCGCCCTCCGCGGGCAGGAGGTGGTTGACGATCAAGGCCTGGATTCTGTCCCGCCCCATCAGGGCCATGGGGCGCGGGGAAGGTGCGGAGGGCAGGGTTACATGGGTGCTCCAGTAAGGATGCGTCAGGGAGGAAAGATAGTCCGCCAGGCCATCCCCATGGCCGGGGCGGCAAAGCCGCTTGAAGGTGTCAAAATCTGCGGTGATGACTGCCAGAGCCCCCACGCGCCTCTGCGGGTGGTTGGCCGGCCTGCTGCCGGAGAGCGTCCAGGGGAAGGTGCGGTCCGGAGCCAGTTCAAACTGTTCCCGGAGAGGCCACCATTCCGTCCAGAGCTTCTTGTGGTGGGCTACTGCCTCCGGCGTGCAGGAGTCCGGCAGAACGGGAATCAGGAATCCGGCCGCGCCAAAGAGAAGGGCTTCCGGGCATTCCCGGATGGCGCGCAGGGGCGCGCGCAAGGCCAGGTGGCGCATGGCGGTTTTGTTGGCATGGTAGCCCAGCGTTTCCGCCAGGTTTTCAAAAAGGGTTTGTTCCTCTCCTGCGTATCCGGCGCGTTCCGCATGGCGGCGGTGCTTGTTCCGGAACCGGTAGGCCGCCGCTGATTGAAGGAGGATTTCCAGAACTTCCGGAGCCATGGCGTCCAGCGCGCCGGCATGGCGGCAGCAGCGTTCCGGCGCTTTTTCCGGCGGTGTTCCCGCCAGGGCCAGCGCGGCGGGAGGAATGACGGCCAGGGGTATGCGTTCATGCCTGGCATTCCGGGTGAACCATTCCCGGCGGCTGGGCGCGCAGGCCAGGTGCAGAATGACCCCGTTAAAGGCCGGATTGGAGCCGTGCCCGTGGCGTTCCCAGTCTTCCGGGGCCGGGTCCAGTTCAATGTCACCGGACTGCGGCGCGCCGTCTATCCGTATCCGGGCATTCAGGAAATCCGGTCCTGCGGATTTGTTCCAGTCCCCAAAGTCCAGAATGCGGATGTCCCTGCCCAGATCATCCGTAAATGAAGTCCCGAACCTCCCTTCCAGCAGCAGAAGCTGGAGCGTTCGTTCGTCCGGAAGTCCGGAACGGAGGGAACAGGCGTTCTCCCTTACGGCGTCCGGCTCTTCCTTCTCCGCGGCGGAAAGGGCATCCCCGTACAGGGAGGCCATGGAGCGCATGTCCATGTGGGATGGGGGAAGGATTATTTGTCCTTCTGCCGTTCCAGTTCCTCCTTCAGGCAGTCGGTCACGTTGCGGAATTTCTCTTCGTTCTCTTCACTCAATTCGCTCAGTGTCAGGTGGGAATTGAGGACGTGCAGTGTCTGGTCCTTCGCGTCCAGATGGACGGTGGGGGCGGTCTCCGCACTCAGGCTGGCGCGTATCTGGTCCACTTTCCCCCGCCAGGGAGCCGTAGGCGGCTCAATGCTGAGCAGGGCGTCCAGCCCTAGGCTTTCCAGCGCGCACAGGCAGCGTTCGCTGGGGGAGGCGATCTGCACGGCTCCGCCGATGGGAAGCAGCCTGCGCGACAGCCCCGCAAGAGTTCCCATGAAGGTGGAGTCAATCCCGGAACAGGTTTCCAGGTCAATGACGATCAGGCGCCCTCCGGAAGCGATGTAGTCATCCCCCAGGGATTTGACGGTGGGGCTGTTGGCAAAACTTCCCCGTCCGGAACACCGGATCCAAAGAAATTCATCAAAAAGGCCGAAAAGAATGGAAGAATTGTTATTCACGTCGTTGGAAAATGGAAACCGTATGAATAACAAGAGAAAGAGCTGCGGTCAAGTCAGGATTTACAGGCAGCCGGTCCGGAAGAAGGCCAGTCCTCCCGGCGTGCGGGGCCTTCTTCCGGCGGCTGCCTCCTGTTCACGGAAGGGGGCGGGGCAGTTCAGGAATTCCTGGTGCCCTCCCCCGTTCCGGGGAGGAAGCGGTAATATACCTCCAGCATCAGCGTAGCCAGGCACTGGCGGTAAATCCGGTCGTTGGCATGCCGGTTCCGGCTGGTCTGGACAACGCCGCCGGGGCCTCCGAATCCGTTGGGCATGAAACTGCCGTCAGAAGACTGGGCTTTCAGCACCGCGTCACGGAAGGCGCGGTTATAGGCCTTCCATACGTCGCCGCCGCGGTTCATGGCCGCCTGTACTCCGTAGTAATGCTGGTAGAGGTTGGACGTGGTGTTTCCGGCTTTCCAGTTAAAGGGCTCATTGGTGTTCCTCAGCATCCAGTCCAAACCTTTGCGCGCCGCGTTGTCCGAGCCGCTGCCGCACATCTGAAGGGAAAGCACCCCTACGCCCACCAGGGAGGCCCTGGGTTCATTGCCGTTCTCCTGGTAGGAGAAGAGTCCGTTTGAAAGGGACATCTTGCGGCAGTACATGGCCGCCTTGTTCAGCGCGGTGCGTATTTTGCCCCTGGTAGGCTGGATGCCGCCGTGCTCCGCCGCCTTGAGCGCCTGGACGTTCCAGCCCGTGACGGAAAGGTCCGTATGGGCGCCGGGCTGCGTGTTGTAATGATAGGCCCAGCCCCCGTTGGAGTTCTGCCCCTTCATGATCTGGTCCACCGCTTTCACGGCTACTTTTTCCAGGTTGGCGATGGTGGGGATGTCCATCTGTTTGCAGAAGGTGTAGGCCTCGCACAGGGCGTAGGTGGCGATGGCGTGGTCATAGCTGACCTCATTCATTTGCGGAACCAGGGAAATGACGGGAGATTTCATCCCCTGGTCCACCAGGAAGGAGATTCCCTTCAGGACAGTGTCTCCAAAATCTTCTGAAAGAGGGGTTTCACAGTGGGCCAGGTAGGAGAGCAGGGCAAGGCCCGTCATGGCGCACTTGTAATTCTGTGGGCCGTCTCCCCAGGAGCCGTCCTTGTTTTGCTGCTTCTGGAGCCACTTGAGGGATTTGACCACGGCTTCCTCACACTGGGGGATGCCGCCGTTCTCCGTGATGCGCTTCATGCGGTCGTTCGGATCACAGCGTTTGGACAGGATGATGATGTCCGGGCCGTTTGATCCCGGCCCCTCGTTGTCGTCGGGCCCGAAGTCAGTGCCGATGTCGGTGCCTGACAGGAGCGATTCCGAGGGTTCGTCCATTTCAGTGTCCGGGATTCTGATGGCCGTATCCAGGGCGGCATCCGTGGCGATAGCTCTTACCTGCTGCTCCATGGCGGGACTGCTGGGGCGCTGGGTCTTCTGGACGAGCTCCGGTCTTTCCGGTTCCTCCGTTCCTTTTTCCACAACCGCCGGATAAACGATCGTGGCCGGAGGTTCCGGGATGAAGGTGATGATATTGGCCAGATAGAGCAGGAGGCTCATCATGGCGGCGCCGAGGACGGAAACGGATACCGCCGCGGCCAGGTTTTTAACGCGCTGTCTTTTCAGTTCCGCCAGGGCGTCTTCCGTACTTTCAATATGCAGGCTCATGGATGGGATGGGGTTTGATTAGGATTTCACCATCCCTCCAGGCGCGTGCAGATGCAAGTATGAAATTTATAATATGCTTGTATTTAGTGTGTTGTTATTAATTTGTTACTTAAGAGGCGCCGGGCTGCCGGAGAAGAGGGGCTGCCGCCTTCCGCACGTGGCGTCAGGGAAATGAAAAGCCCTCTTTTCCCGGAAGGAAAAGAGGGCTGTAAAAAAGCCGGTGAATGGCGTCAGGAATTCTTGGTGCCTTCCCCTGTACCGGGCAGGAAGCGGTAGTAGGTTTCCAGCATCAGCGTAGCCAGGCACTGCCGGTAGATGCTTTCCGACTTGTTGGTCAGGCCGGAAACGTACCCTACATCATTCTTCCTGAAGCTGCCGTCCGCATTTTGTCCGCTGAGCACGGCGTCACGGAATGCCTTGTTGTAGGAGGCCCATACATCGCCGCCGCGGTTCATGGCCGCCTGGACGCAGTAGTAGTGCATGTAAAGGTTGCTCTTGACGTTTTCCGTGCCGGAACCCTGTCCCCATTGGAGGGTTTTGACGTTGTTCTTGATCCAGTCCAGACCTTTGCGGGCCGCGCTGTCGGAACCGTTGCCGGTCATTTGCAGGGAGAGCACGCCCACGCCCACCAGGGAGGCACGGGGCATGTTGCCGTTTTCCTTATAAGCGAATTTGCCGTCCGGCATCACGTTCTTGCGCACGTAGCTGGAAGCCTTGCGCAGCGTGGAGCGTATTTCACCCTTGGTGGGCTTGATGCCGCCGTGCTCCGCCGCCTTGAGCGCCTGGACGTTCCAGCCCGTGACGGAAAGGTCAATGTCCGGATTGATCTTGTTGTTATAGCTGTAGCCCCAGCCCCCGTTGGGGCACTGAGCGTCTATGATCCTGTCCACGGCCTTGATCACGACTTTTTCCAGGTTGGCGATGGAGGGAATGTCCATCTGCTTGCAGAAGGTGTAGGCCTCGCACAGGGCGTAGGTGGCCACGGCGTGGTCATAGCAGATTTCCTTCAAGGCGGGTTTTTCGGAAATCACGGGATTCTTCATTCCCAGGTCCACCAGGAAGGAAATGCCTTTCAGGACGTTTTCCCCGAATTCCTCGGAAAGAGGAGTTTCACAGTGGGCCAGGTAGGCCAGCAGGGAAATCCCGGTCATGGAAGCGCGGAACTGGCCTTCACCCCAGGAGCCGTCCTTGTTCTGCTGCTTTTTAAGCCAGCGGAGGGATTTGACCACGGCTTCCTCGCACTGGGGAGTGCCGCCGTTTTCCGCAATGCGCTTCATGCGGTCGTTCAGGTCACAGCGCTTGGAAAGAATGCCGGGAATGCCGCCTCCGTCGCCGTCCCCCGTGCCGGTGCCGAAACCGTCGCCGATGTCGATGCCCATGGAGAGTTCTTCCGAGGGGACGTCCACTTCAATGTCCGGGTTGACGACGGCCACATCCGCCGTAGCAACGGCGGCAATGACCTTCACCTGCGCGGCGGTGGAGGAACTGCTGGGGCGCTGAGTGGTCTGGGTCACTTCCGGAGTGTCAATGTCCGGATTGTCCCCTTCCTGGGTGGCATAGGCCACCATGGGCGGGTCTTCCGGAATGGCGACGATGATGTGTACCAGATAAAGGAGAAGGCCCATGAGGGCAACGCCGAGAAAGGAGACGGAGAAGGCGGCGGTCAGCGTCTTGACGCGCTGCTTCTTCAGTTCCGTAAGGGCTTCATCGGTACTTTCAATATGGAGACTCATAGAGGGACGTGTCTGGTTGGTGTACCTGCCAATGCTCCCGCATTCTTGAAAATGGAGGAGAATTGCCAGGGTACGGGTAAATGCTGCTGGCCTGCCTGTTCACGAGGCTGGCAGCATACTAAAACCAGACGCGCCGGTATGTCAATCAGATTAGGAATTCTTGGTGCCTTCTCCCGTCCCGGGGAGGAAGCGGTAATATACCTCCAGCATCAGCGTAGCCAGGCACTGGCGGTAAATCTTGTCATTGATGCTGCCCCCGTTGGTATTCACGAGGCCCCCTGGACCGGGGAAGCCGTTCGGGGCAAAACTGCCGTCGGAAGCCTGTGCGCCAAGGGTGGAATCCCGGAAGGCCCTGTTGTAAGCCTTCCACACGTCCCCGCCGCGGTTCATGGCCGCCTGCACTCCGTAATAATGCTGGTAGAGGTTGGAGGAAGTGTTGTTCGCCTTCCAGTTAAAGGGCTGGCTGGTATTCTTGAGCATCCAGTCCAGGCCTTTGCGCGCCGCGCTGTCGGAACCGTTGCCGCACATTTGCAGGGAGAGCACGCCCACGCCCACCAGGGAGGGGCGGGCCGTGGCGTCTTCCCGGCCTTCCTGCATGTAGGTGAACAGGCCGTCGGGCTTGCCGCATTTGCGGCAATAGGAGGCCGCCTTGCGCAGGGCGGTGCGTATTTCACCCTTGGTGGGCTTGATGCCGCCGTGCTCCGCCGCCTTGAGCGCCTGGATGTTCCAGCCCGTGACGGAAAGGTCCGTATGGGCTCCTGCCTTGGTATTGTAATTATAGGCCCAGCCGCCGTCCACGTTCTGGTTGTCCAGAATCTTGTCCACGGCCTTGATGACGACTTTTTCCAGGTTGGTGATGGAAGGAATGTCCATCTGCTTGCAGAAGGTGTAGGCCTCGCACAGGGCGTAGGTGGCCACGGCGTGGTCATAGCTGACCTCATTCCTCTGGGGCACCAGGGAAAGGACGGGGTTTTTCACGCCCAGGTCCACGAGGAAGGAAATGCCTTTCAGGACGGTTTCGCCAAAGTCTTCGGAAAGGGGGGTCTCACAGTGGGCCAGGTAGGAGAGCAGGGCGAGTCCCGTCATGGCGCACTTGTAATTCTGCGGAGTTCCGCCCCAGGAGCCGTCCTTGTTCTGCTGCTTCTGGAGCCACTTGAGGGATTTGACCACGGCTTCCTCGCACTGGGGGGTGCCGCCGTTTTCCGTGATGCGCTTCATGCGGTCGTTCAGGTCGCACCGCTTGGAGATGATGCCGGGAATGCCGCCTCCGTCGCCGTCCCCCGTGCCGGTGCCGAAGCCGTCGCCGATGTCGATGCCCATGGAGAGCTCTTCCGAGGGGACCTCCACTTCAATGTCCGGATTGACGACGGCCACATCCGCTGACGCCACGGCGGCAATGACCTTTACCTGCGCGGCGGTGGAGGAACTGCTGGGGCGCTGGGTGGTCTGGGTCACTTCCGGGGTGTCAATGTCCGGATTGTCGCCTTCCTGGGTGGCATAGGCCACCATGGGCGGATCTTCCGGAACGGCGACGATGATGTGAACCAGATAAAGGAGAAGGCCCATGAGGACAACGCCGAGGAAGGAGACGGAGAAGGCGGCGGCCAGCGTCTTGACGCGCTGCTTCTTCAGTTCCGTAAGGGCTTCTTCTGTACTTTCAATGTGCAGGCTCATGCAGTAATTAGGAGGTTCCTGACTCAGTATAGCGTTTTTTCCGGTTGGGACGAGTGCAAAGATTTTATTGTTCCGGTGGCCTGCATGATGACCAGAGGTAGATGGAGGAATAATTCATGGTAAGTAAATTACATCCGTTGTTGTGGCCTTCAGGCTGGAACGGGACGTTTCCGGAGGCAGGGGGAGGCATTTGCCAACCGTGTGTGCTCCCCGTTTTTTCTATACGTTTGGGGACGGCCGGTTCCGGAAGCTCCCTGCCTGCGGCGTTTTACGGAAGAAAAAATGCCCTGCCATGAATTTCATGGCAGGGCGGAAAGGAACAATTCTTCTTATGGGGCAGGAATCAATAATGGCCCTTGCGCGGACCGGTCATCCATTTCCAGGCCGTCTCCACGATGGCTCCGGCATCTTTGCACTGGGCTTCCCAGCCGAGGATTTCCTTCGCCTTCTTCGGATTGGCGATCAGGCGGGGCGGGTCCCCTTCACGGCGGGGGCCGTAACGGACGGGGATTTTCTTCCCGGTAACTTTTTCTGCCGTTTCCAGGATTTCCCGGACGGAAAGTCCCAGGCCGGTTCCCAGGTTGAAGCATTCCGTGGAGCCGCCTTTCATCAGGTAGTCCACTGCCCTCAGGTGGGCGTCCGCCAGGTCATTGACGTGGATATAGTCGCGGATGCAGGTGCCGTCCGGCGTGTCGTAATCCGTGCCGAAAACTTCAATGTATTCCTTTTCCCCGGTCAGCGTGAGCAGGATGTTGGGGATAAGGTGGGTTTCCGGATCATGGTCTTCGCCGATGAGGCCGTCTTCACTACAGCCGGAAGCGTTGAAATAGCGCAGGAAAACGCTCTTCAGCCCCCAGGCGCGGTCGCAGTCCTGGCAGACTTTCTCCAGCATGTACTTGGAGCTGCCGTAAGGGTTGATGGGGTCCTGCTTTTCCGTTTCCGGAATCGGTATCTGGGTGGGGACGCCGTAGGTGGCGCAGGTGGAGGAGAAGACGAAGCGCTTGACGCCCGCGGCCTGCATGGCGCCCAGAAGGACGAGGGGCCGGGCGATGTTGTTCATGTAATACTTCAGGGGATTCTGGACGGATTCACCCACGTTGATGAAGGCGGCAAAGTGGATCACGGCGTCAAAGTTGCCCTGCATCAGGAGCGGATACACCACGGAGGCGTCTCCCAGGTCTCCCTTGACCAGTTTTACTTCCGGGTCCACCAGGGCCCCGATGTGGCCGTACACCATGTTGTCCAGCACGGTCACGTCAGCGCCGATTTTGACGAGCTGGCGCACCGTGTGGGAACCAATATATCCGGCGCCGCCGGTTACAAGTACTTTCATGATCTTATCAAATTGCTGTTGGGCCGGTTCAGCCTTTTCACCGGCAAGGGCGTCCGCACGTTCCAGGGCCTGCGGAAGCTTCCGGCTCACGGCAGGCGGTGTCACTGTTCCAGACGCCTGTAAAAGTGACATGTTTTCCCCTTTTTGTCAATTTGTGATACGCCTGCCGCCGGGCAGGCGGAGGGCGCCGGGCCATGGAACGGGGCTCTGTCACGGTTGGCCCCTCCCGGCAAGGCGGCGCATGGGGCGCGTCCGTTCCGATGCCGGAAACTGCCCCGCTTTTTACTGGCTCCGGATGTGCATTTTTGAGAGCATGGGCCTATGAAACCATCCGAGATCAGGAATGTTCTGGAAGATCACGAAGTGCGCCCCAGCAAATCCCTGGGCCAGAATTTTCTGACGGATGAAAATGTGGCCCGCTGGATTGTGGACCAGCTTGAAATCCAGCCGCAGGACTGCGTGGTGGAGGTGGGGCCCGGAACGGGCGCCCTGACGGAGCATGCCGCGCCCCTCTGCCGCAAGTTGATTCTGGTGGAATTTGACTCCCGCCTGGCGGAATACCAGAAAGAACGCTGGGCCGGAGACCCCCATGTGGAAGTCCACCATGCGGACGGCGCCACCTGGGACCCCCGGGGACTCTTTGCGGAGGCTCCCGTCAAATTCCTGGGCAACCTTCCCTATTCCGCGGGAGGCGCCATTCTTCAGAATTTCCTGTCCCGCCCCAGCGCGGTGGAACGCGCCGTGGTGATGCTCCAGAAGGAGTTCATTGACCGCATTCTGGCTACCCCGGATGACGACGCCTTCGGGCTGCTGTCCCTCCGCATTCAGAAAAACTGGGTTCCCCGCGCCCTCAAGACCATTCCCCCGGAAGCATTCCATCCCCGCCCCAGGATTGACTCCACGGTGATGCTGCTCACACCGCGCCCCGTCCGCGATCTGCCGCCGTATGACGACCGTCTGATGGACGAACTGATGCGCAAGGCTTTTTCCCAGCGGCGCAAGCAGTTGAAAAAACAGCTTCCCGCCTCCCCTCCGTGGGAGGAAGTGGCCTCATCCCTAGGGCTCTCCCCCTCCGCCAGGGCGGAGGAACTGAATTTGTCCCAGTGGGTGCAGTTGTCGCGCGCCTATGACGCCAACCCCCTCAAGGATGTGGCGCAGAGCGGGGATGAATTGTTTGACGTGGTGGACGGGCTCAACCAGATGACCGGGCAGGGAACGCGCCGGGAAATCCATGAGGGGGGCCTTCTCCACCGTGCCGTGCACATGTTCCTGGTAAACAAGCATGGGGCCGTACTCCTCCAGAAAAGGTCCATGTGGAAGGACAGGCAGCCGGGCAAGTGGGATTCTTCCGCTGCGGGTCACCTGGACGCCGGGGAAAGCTATGAGCAAGCCGCCGTGCGGGAGCTGAAGGAGGAACTGGGCGTTTCCGGCTGCGGCCTGAGGAAAATCGCGGACTTTGACGCGAGTGAAAACAACGGCTGGGAATTCATTGCCCTGTATGAAGGAAGCTATTCCGGGAAGGTCCGTTTTCCAGCGGCGGAAGTGGACAGCGTGCAGTGGTTTACGCCGGAACAAATCCAGGCATGGGTGGAGCGCCGCCCGCAGGACTTTTCCCCCGCGTTCATCCCGTGCTGGAATGCATGGCTGGCCGCGAACAAAAAGGCATCATCCTAACTCAAATACATATCATGATTACCCCTGATCAATTATCTCCGGAGCAGGTCCAGTCCATCCGGGACTGGGCGGAAGAAGGGCTGGATTTAAACGCCATCCAGAAAAAACTGCATGAGGACCTGGGCATCAAGCTGACGTTCATGGATACCAGGTTCCTGCTTCAGGACCTGGACATCCACATCAGGCAGCCGGAACCGGAACCCCAGGCCGAGCAGCCGCAAGACGCTCCCGGAGCAACAACTCCCCCGGCCTCTCTGCTGGGTAAAACCCAGGTAACCGTGGATGAAATAACGCCTCCCCATGCTCTGATGGCGGGTAAGGTTCTGTTCAGGAGCGGGGCGCAGGGCGTCTGGGACATCGACCGCACGGGCCGCATCAACTGGGACGCTACGCTCGGAGAACCCACGGCAGATGACCTGAGGGAATTTGAAACGGAACTGCAATCCGTCATCCGCAGCCGCATGGGCGCCATGTAAAACCGGCAGAAGGGAAATCTTATGGAAATACCGGATGAAATGATTGAAACGCTGGTGCCTGCCGTGCGGGAACAGCTGGAGGCGCCGGACACGGCCTATGTCAAGGACTGCCTGGAGCGCCTGACGGGTCGGGAAAAGCTGGAGGAGCAGGAAGCACTGGAACTGATGGCGCAGGCCCTCGCCATCACCATTAATGAAATGGTAGTGGGCGGACGCCCCTTTGATTCGGGAAGGTACAAGGCGCTTTTGAAAGATTTGCCGGCCCTTCCGGATGAGGCTCCGTGATAAATCTCGACAATCTCCGGAATTGATTCATAATCCTTCCTTTCACTTGAAATTTTATGGCAAAAAAACCATTAGAAACAGGTGCTCCGGAAGCGTCCGCAGCCAAGAAAACGGCTGCACGCAAGACGGCTGCCAAAAAGACGGCGTCTACGACCAAGAAGGCTGCCGCGGCTGAAAAGAAGCCCGCTGCTGACGCCGCTTCCGTAGAAGCACCCAAAACCAAAATCAAAACGGTCAAGTCCGCCACGAAAACCGCGGCCAAGGTAAAAACCGTGAAAACCGCCAAAAAGGCGGTTGACAAGAAGGCTCCCGCCGCTGAAGCGGCTGCTCCTTCCGCGACCCCGGCTCCCGCCGCCCCCGTTGAAAAGACCGCCGCTCCCGAGGCTTCCCAGAAGCCGCAGGCCGCCGCTCCGGTCAAGGTCAAGCGTGAATCATTCCGCCCCAACCGAAACTCTGAACAGCAGGAACGCCATGAACAGCACGGCGGAGACTACTTTGCCCAGCCGGAAACCGTGGGCGGAGCGTCCGAAGGCACCTTCAACAAGCGCAAGCGCCGCCGCCGCAATAAAAAGGGCAACGGCTCCGAAGACCGCCAGCCCATGCAGGAATCCGCTTCCTTCAAGCATCTGGACGGCAAGAAAGTGGCCGCCCGCGCCTGGAAAATGTTCCTGGCGGAAGTGTCTGAAGAAGGGCTTGCCCTGATGGATGACCAGACGGCGCGCGAAGCCGCCCGCCGCGCCTTCCGCTGTGCGGAATTCTTCATGATGGAGGAATCCCGCCGCAAGCAGTCCCAGAAGGCCGTCCCCCAGCAGCAGGAAAAAGCTTCTTCCCCGGAGGAAGAACGTGATTCCGAAGAAGAATCCGGCGAGGAATAATTACTCCCTGTTCCGTTGTTGCCCTGCGGCTTTTGCCGCGGGGCTTTTTTTATGCTCCTGGAAATGACGGGAAAGGCGCGGCCTGCAGCGCCGGAGTGGAATTCTCCATTACGCCGGACCTGTCCGCACGGGAGTTGAGAAGGGCAGGGCTTCCCTTGTTCCGCTTGTCGGCGGGAGGGGGGGCGGAAGCTCCGCCCTTATTCTCTTAAACCTTTTTACCGCGCCATTTTCCGCTCTTGAGGTACCACCATGCCAGGATGATCAGGGAGAAGCCGTAAACGTGCTCGGAAAACCAGCAGAGGGCCACGTCCGGCTTGAGCCTGATGACGATGAAATAAACGGCGGCGGTGTAAACGGCCAGGGACATCATCTCCATGATGAAGCCTGCCTTCGTATTGCCCGTGCCGGATACGGCATTGAACAGGATAAACGCCGGAGCCATGACCAGGGTGGAGGTGGCCATCACGTACACCGAATCCACGCTGGCGGCAATCAGGGACGGGTTATCCGTGAAAACCCGGAGGACGGGCTCCGGAAACAGGCACAGGACGACGAGCAGGGGAACCAGGATGGCGTATGTCAGGTTGACCGTCATGCCGCAGGTCCGGAACACGTAGCGTTGTTCCCCGGCGCCGATCTGGTTGCTGACGAGGGCTCCCGCCGTGGTGGCGAAGGCGCTGATCACCATGATGAGCATGGCGGAAATGTTGCGCACGATGTTGGTGACGGCCAGGGGGCGTTCCCCAAGGTGTTCGATCGCCAGGAAAAAGATGAACCAGATGGAGACGGAAATGAAGGATTGCACCATGGTCCACCCGGAAATGGCCAGCATGCCTTTCAGCAAATGGGGGCGGAATGTAAACGCCCGGCGGAAGCCGTACTTCCTCTTGTCCGCCTTGACGCCCGTGTAAAGGATGAAGAAGAGGAGGGAAACGGCTTCCGACACGCTGGAAGCGATGGCCGCCCCGGCGATGCCCATGACGGGGAAGCCGCCTTTGCCGAAGATGAGGCAGTAATTAAGCACCACGTTGCTCAGGAGCATCACGACGGAGTTGACCGTGAGAATCTTGGTCTGGGTAATCCCCACGTAATACGCGCGGAACATCACGCAAAGGAAGGAGAAAAAGACGCCGTAGGTGCGCCAGTGGATGTAATCCACCGTGGCTCCGTATACTTGGGGGGATTCAATGATGTCCCGCAGGATGGCGGGGGAAAAATATTGGGAGGCGGTAAAAAGGGCCACCGCCATGGCCAGCATGAAGTAACAGCCCTGGACCAGGGTGGGCCCGATGCGGTTGTACCGCCGTTCCCCGTTGCGGCGCGCGATGATGATCTGCGCCCCGAAGCCGAAGCCGAAGGCCAGCATGAACATGGCCATGTAATACACGCCGCCCAGGGCGCAAGCGCCTAAAGCCACGTCCCCCACGCGCCCCAGGAAAACGGCGTCCGTCAGGCCGATCATGTGCTCAATGATCAGGCTGATCATGAGGGGATAGGACATCAGCCATATCTTTTGATAGGAAATAGAGGAAGGATTATTCATAACAAGGGCGCCCTGCGGGCTTGTTCTGCCGGGAGCAGACGCTAAAGGTCCGGCATTCTTGACGCAAACCGGATTCATGCAAGAAAGAAATGCGTTTGTTTTCCATGTATGTCATGAAAAACAGAAGGAAAGAACGCGGGTCAGCTGAGAGGCAGCCGGGTCTCCGGATACCGGAGCGGAGACTTGGTAGGCTGTTTCATGAAAGCCAGAACAAAGGCCACCATTCCCACGCGGCCCACGATCATGTTGAACACGATGATCCATTTGCCTACGTCGCTGAGTTCCGGCGTGACGTTCCAAGAGAACCCCACCGTGGCGAAGGAGCTCACCACCTCAAAAAACAGGCGTTCCAGGCTGAGACCCGGTTCCGCAAAGCACATGACCGTGGTGATCATGCCCACCCAGGCCCCGGCCAGGATGACGGTGATGACGGCGCGTTCCACCACGCTGCGGGCAATTCTCCGCTTATGCATCACCACGTCTTGCTTGCCCTGCAAAATGCGCGCCACCTCCCCGCAGGAAACGGCAAACGTGGTGGTGTGGACGCCGCCCGTGGTGGAGCCGGGATTGCCGCCGATGAACATGAGCGCCGCCAGGAACAGCGCATACGGGATGCTGTTAAGCGCCATGTCTGAAATATTGAAGCCGGCGGTGCGCGCCGTGGCATTGAACAGGCTCTCCCACAGAATCCAGTACCAGGGATCGGCCGAGGTGAACAGGCTGCCGTCAATCATCTTGGTCAGGAACAGGATCAGCCCCCCGCCCAGCACCAGCGCCGCCGTCATGCGCACGACCAGCCAGCTGTACGTGGACCAGTGGCGGCTGATGGTGTTCCGGCTGTCCCAGCCCAGGGCCACCCGCGCCCTGCGGACGATTTCCAGGTACATGGCAAAACCCAGGCTCCCGCAGAGCACCATGACCATGATGGTAATCTGGCCCCCCATGTTATAAGCTACCTCCGGCGTAGCCAGGTTGTCCGCAAACAGGCTGAACCCTGCATTGCAGAAGCCGGAAACGGAATGGAACACGGCGTACCACCAGAGGGTGTCACCCTCCAGCCCGGGCACGTTCCTCCAGGAAAAATAAAGGGCCACCGCCCCCAGCGCCTCTACCCCGAATGTGACGGCAATGATGTTTTTAATAAACCGGTCCACCTGGGCGATTCCTTCCTCGTCCAGCAGGTTGCTGATGGTGACCTTGGAGCGCAGGCTCAGGCCCTGGCCCACCATCAGGGAGACGAAATAAGTGAACGTCATGATGCCGAAGGCGCCCACCTGGAAAAGCACCAGCAGGATGGTCTGGCCGTAATTGGTGAAATGCTCGTGGACGTTCAGGGGCACCAGCCCTGTGACGCACACGGCGCTGGTGCTGATGAAATAGGCATCCGTGGGGGAAAGCACAATGCCTTCCTTGGTGGCTCCCGGAGACATGAGCAGGGTGCCCCCCAGCGTGATGAAGACCACCAGCGTAAGCAGGAAAAGCAGGGCCGGGCGGATGCGCGGTATGTGAAACCCCCGTTTCCTGCGGGCCACGCGGAAAAAATACTCCTTCAGGTTCAGCAGGGGGGCCGCCCCGTAACAGAGGCAGAGGACGCGGAAAATGTTCTGAAGCTCTATTCTGGAAATAAAAGTGGAATTGAAAAAATTCCCGGCCAGCATCACCAGAATGACGATGCCCAGCCCCAGTTCCATCCAACGCGGGTTCCGGATGGATTTGGAAAGCCACTTCTCCCGCAGAATGCCGAGCACCCCGGTAAGCTGGCCGAGCACCAGCAGGGACAGGATTTCCCGGAAATAACGCAGGGAAAGCTGGTCCTCATGAACCTCGCCGAAGCCGTTCCACCACAGCAGCCACATCAGGGCAGCCAGCGTACACAGGCCGAACCCCATTTCCATGACCTCAAAACGGTTCAATAGCGGTTTTTCCCTCGTCTCATTCACAAGCCTGAAATGGTGGTGCCTCTGACTCTGGAGCGAGACTACTGCATACCGGAGGATTTGAGAAGCCCTTATATCGTTGCCATGCCGCGCGGAACGGCAGGGAGGCGGAGGCCCCGGAAAATATTTTCTTTCATGTGCAGGAAAATAGTTGCCAATCCGCCGCCGCTGTGCATAATAAGCCCCGTTCTTACCAAACCATGTGCGCTCGTGGCGGAATTGGTAGACGCGCTAGATTCAGGTTCTAGTGGAGGCAACTCTGTGAAGGTTCGAGTCCTTTCGGGCGCACCATATAACCCCTTTTAAGTTAACAGCTTGGAAGGGGTTACTTGTTTTTAGGAGAGAGAAGCCAAAAATCTTATTTTTTGACGAACTGGGGGACATTCAGGGGACATCCTTGTTATCGAAAAGCATTGTAAAATAAGAAGAAAATGCTCTTTCTTCTAGATGGAAGTCTACACTAATGTAGCCCTCTCGAACACATGACATACCCCGGGTATCCATGTGGCTTGGACACTCGGGAACCAACATGACGGAAAAGCACTACCGGGAAGGCATTCGTGCTGCCGAAGGCGAAGCATGGTTCCATGTATTTCCGGAACAAAAGACGAAATCAATCCGTGCTTTAATGCAGGAATAACCCGCAAAACCGGGCGATGAGGATGCCGCCTTCGAGAACTCGATAACATTGTCTGGTTGTTGCTCCTTCTGAGCCTGCTGTGCCTTCCATTCCTCGTACGGAACAAGCTTGCCTGTCTGCGGATCGCGCTTGAACGAATTGGCTCGTACGTTCTTCCTGGCCTGAAGGCGTACGCCCCGGTTGAGACCTTCGATGAGGGTGGGGCTCATTCCGGGCATGTCGATGGGCAGTTCGACCTCTGCGGCCGTGTTCGGGTCTTTCCTGGAGCCGGGCAGCTTGAGCTTGATTTTGCCCATCTCGGACTTCGGATCTTTGCGGGTGAGGTATTTGGCGGTGGCAACGGCTCCCGTTGCGAGGGCGCCGGCTCCCAGCAGGCCAAGCAGGATGTTGAGATTTCTGGAGTTGGAGGCTGCTAATGAATTGGCCTTGTCTATAGAAGTGGCCCAAGTAGTGCGCTGTATCATAACGCTACGCGTATGATACAGCGCACTACTTGGTAAGGGGAGAAAAATTATTTTGGATTGGAATGAACCCTGTATTTCTCATAATGACTCATATATAATACATATTTCTTGTTTTTGCTTACTATATGATACATATTTTTCTCATGAAAACCACATCCCCATTGCCGGGGCCAGTGAAAGCGGCGCTCAAGAAATTGGGGGCGGACATCAGCGATGCCCGTAAGAGGCGGCGTATTCCTACGACACTGATGGCTGAACGGGCATTCATTTCTCGTTCAACACTGGGGCGTGTCGAAAAGGGCGACCCCGGCGTAGCCTTGGGCAACTATGCCGCCGTCCTGTTCGTACTGGGGCTGACCGATAGGCTCAAAAACCTCGTCGATGCCAATAATGACCCCGTGGGCCGAGCTCTTGAAGAAGAACGCTTGCCCAAACGTATCCACCTTCCCAAGAACCCATGAGTTATACTCCCATCGACGTATTCATTGACCTGCCTTACTCCCCGGGGCCTGTACAAGCAGGCAGGCTGTGGTCGCACTTTCGCAAGGGCCGGGAATCAGCCTCTTTCGAGTACAACAGGGAATGGCTTGCAAATCCGTACAGATTTGCGCTGGAACCACTCCTGCCTCTGGCTGACGGCACCTTTCATACCACTCCCGGTCAAAGCGTATTCGGTGCGATTGGCGACTCCACACCTGACAGATGGGGGCGTATTCTGATGCGGCGGGCTGAACTGGCACGAGCACGAACAGCCAATGAAAGCCCCCATACGCTCTCCGAACTGGACTACCTGCTCAGGGTGAATGACGAGGCAAGGCAGGGAGCGTTGCGCTTTTCACAGGATGGAGGACAATCGTTCTGCGCCCCTCCGGGTGCGACGCCAATCCCGCCTCTGGTCAACCTGTCCCGTCTGCTGCATGCCGCTGATCATTTCTGCCGGGACGATGAAAATGCCGAAGACCTGCGGTTGCTCCTCGCTCCCGGTTCTTCCCTTGGTGGAGCTCGTCCGAAGGCATCGGTAAAAGACAAGAAGGGGAACCTCTGCATTGCCAAGTTTCCCCGGCACGATGATGAATACAACGTCGTTGCATGGGAAGCCGTCGCTTTGACTCTGGCTTCCAAAGCCGGGCTTCAAGTCCCGCGCTTCGAACTGGAAAAAATAGCCGACAAGGATGTTCTGATCGTCTGGCGTTTTGATCGCACCCGGGAACAGCGACGAATCTCCTACCTGTCGGCCATGAGCATGTTGGGAGCCAGGGATAACGAGCAGCACAGTTATCTTGAAATCGTGGATGCCATACGCCAGTACGGCGCTGCGCCCAGGCAAGACTTGCGCCAATTATGGCAGCGGATCGCCTTCAGCATCATGATTTCCAACACGGATGACCATCTTCGGAATCACGGATTCCTTCAGACCGGGGGAACAGGGTGGTCTCTATCGCCACTGTTTGACGTAAACCCCACTCCCATGGATATACGCCCTCGCTACCTCAATACGGCTATCGACTGGGAAGATACATCCGCCTCTCTGGATGTCCTCCGCAGTATTGCTCCCGAATGCGGAATCAAGACCTCTGAAACGAATGACCTGTTGGAACCGATTGCCCGGGCAGTCAGCCAGTGGCGACATGCGGCAGAATTATTCGGTATCAGCAAACAGGAACAAGATCGCATGGTATCAGCCTTCGAACATAAAGATGGTTATGCTGCGGTATTAACGTAGGAATCTTGTCAGTATAATTGTCCCTGCCCCCGTGAATGTAGTATCAAGATGTACCAGAATTTCGGCGTAGATTTCGTTGCGATAGTTAACAGATTGTCCTTCTCAGGTTGGCAAGGATATTGTAAAAATAAGTATGCTAATTACGGATAAATTTTCGTCCAATACAATTGAAGAGATCGCCAAAATATTGGGCGAAGCTTTGACGGGAGGAGAAATTGCCCGGTTTCTTCGGGAAAGTAACATTACAGAGATTAATTGCTTGAGTACGACCAAGTGGCGCAGGTTAAATGCCAGTTTTCTTGGAAGTCAGATTTCCTTACAAAATGCCTCGGCTATTTGCAGCTGTATTGAGAATATTTTGAGTCCAATACGCTTTGTATCCAGACAGGATAATTTCGAGGAATACCAAAAAGCAATTAATGTTGTATTAGCCTTTGAAGGGCTCATGCTTTCTTTGGAAGGAAGGCTATCGCCAAGGCCAAAGGTAGCAACATTGACAGAAGCACAGAGACGAGAAAAAAGACTCCATGAAAAACTGGTTCAACGTGGGGCTCATGACAATGTATTCAAGTATTGCCGTGCGGAGCTTCTTGAAGAAAACTATTTTCATTCAATTTTTGAAGCAGCCAAAAGCATTTTTGACCGCTTACGCGAATTGACAGGATTAGAACAAGATGGAGCGAAGCTTATAGACACTGTATTTAGCATTGATCGCCCTCTTCTTGTGATCAATGGATTATGTACAGATAGCGAAAAATCCGAGCATAAAGGCTTTGCTACCCTTTTAAAGGAAATCTACGGAACATTCAGAAACCCTTTTGCCCATGCGGCAAAAATTAAATGGGCGACAAGCGAAACAGATGCTCTCGATATTCTGAGCACGATTTCTTTTGTTCATAGGAGACTAGATGAGGCACAGAAAACATGTTTTGCCTCCATCTCGTAAATCCGGAATCTTCATATGGCAGCTAAAAAACAGCCCGACTTCATGATGAAGGAGAGCTGCTAAATGAAGGCATTCATTTACAGTTGCCTTCCAGTGCTCTGACGATAGCAAGAGCACCTCGCTTGTACACGGTCACGGCCAACAGCTCTCCGTCGCGGAAGACGGCCCAGAAGCGGGTACCCTTGTACTTTTCAATCGTCAGCATCAGGCAAAGTCCTCCTTTCCGGGATGATGGCGGGACTTGAGCAGATGTCTCAGTACGGCCCCGATATTGGCTTCATACATGTCCCGTGTGTGCTTGTTGCAGGCTATGACATACAGGCACCGGGCATCAAGGATGTCGATGCCTTCACCACAGAGCCGGATGCAGCTTTCCAGTGTATCCAGTTCCGTCTCCGGAATCGGCGAATCCAGCAGGGTGCTTTCGTCGTCGTCCAGAGACTTCTGCTGTTCTTCCGTCAGTTCCGGGAGATTCGCCAGAGCCGTCATGGACGGCCCGTGAATCGTCAGCTTGTTCAACCTCAGCGAAGGATCATGCTGATGTCTGCTGTAAAGCGACACCACCTTCTCGATCCGGGCCAGTAGCTCCTCGTCCAGTGCCAGATACACGTACGGAGCGTCCGTATCGTATCCGCTCGTGGAGCGCAGTTGCGCGATGATGGGCATCGTCTTCATGTCTCGTTTTCTTCCTTTCCTGTCAGAGTTACTTGTGGAAGAAGGCGATGACGCCCAGGATCAACAGCACGGCGAGCAGGTACGGAGCTACGGCCACCAGAGCCGACAGGATGCCGACGACGACAGGCCCCAACAGACACAGCAGTACGAGCACTACCAGGGCGATCATGATGACTTTCATGTTCATGGCCGTGCCTCATGCGGGAACTCTTGTCCGGGATGATCGACGAACCGGAGCGGCAGCGGACACCCATTGCCTGAGCGCCTGCCGTCCGGCATAGGTAATCAGCCAGCAGTCGGGACGAAGCAGGAATTCCTCTTCCTTCGTACGGATGATGAACTCCCTCCCGGCCAAACCACGGACGGCATGCCTGACGCTCTCCTGCTCAATGCCACGACATTCCGCCATGATTTCCTCGTCACTGCGTTCAAAGTCGCCGTGAAGGTACAGGAGAATGGACAGTTCCAGCCCGGTCAGCGATGGAGTCCGTCCCATACGTTTCAAGCTCAGATGATGTTTTCTTTTCATGGTCGTCTCAGGTCAGTTGTTCAGGGCGTAGCTGTCGGCCAGATCCCAGAGCTCCCGGTTCAGGCGCGTATTGCCGTCAATACCGTTGAGAGCCCGCAGGGAACGGCGGCGATAAGCACCTTCCTTCTGGGGCTTCAAGGGAACGCCTCCCCGGATCAGGCTTTCCTGAACCCGGTTGAAGCACTGCCAGACGGTAGCCGGTCCTCCCGCTGTAAAGCCGATGTCGTTCCAACGCCGGGGCGACAGAAGGGCTTCAGGACGTATCCTGTCTTCGTAGTCGTCTCCCAGGCGCAGCCGGGCCGCTTCATGAACAAAGTTCACCTGTCGCCTGTAGGGGAGTTCCACTCCCTGCATGCGGCGAATGTCGTCCATGATACGGGGCGTTTCGGAGGCCAACTGAAGACTGGCCGCAATCACCTCGTCTCCGGTATGGCCCATATGGCGGATGTTGATCGCGGCAATACGTGCCCCGACAATCAGACCGTTGGTACAGACCAGCCGGAAGATGCCTGCCATGAGCTGGTAGGAGCAGCTGCCGTTGTGACTGTTGATCATGACCACTTCGATGCGCTGCTCACGGTTGTGTTCCAGCACATCCCGGTGAGCGAAGCGAATCAGGTGCTTGCGGGTGGGAGTGCCGTCAGGTTTCCGGGTGCGTTGTTCCTGGGCTCCAACGACGAGGAACCCGGCTTCTTCCATCTGGTCGAGCAGGGAGTCGGAGGAAACGAAGCGGTATTTCTTCGAACGGCTGTCATCTTCACGGTCGGCAAAGACGGAGGGTGCGACACGCCGGACCTGGTTTCTGTCCAGCGGGCTGTTGTCGCGGTTGCGATAGAGTTCGCGTGTGGATGTATGAGTATTCATGTTCATTGATGATTGGTTTGTTGCAACAAAAAGCCCGCCTCCCGGAACAAAGCCGGGAGGCGAGCACTGGCAGGAAGCAGAGAATCTACTTCCTCATGGATATATGACGCGGGGAGAGAGAAAATTTCCAGACACACATCCTAGCTTTAAAATTAATGGAATAGATTGATTCGATTAATGAGCCAAATGTATGTAATTATAAAAAAATCCGCTCTAACACTTGAAATGGTAAAAACTGATATTAATTCAACGTATAAAAGTCCTATAATGGAACAAGACAGAAGTATGATGTAATGGATTGCAAACAAATCTTTGATCAGTACGGCGGAATGAGAACCAAGCAGATGGCCACCGAGAAAATCTCCTATTGGAGGCGTCAGTAACTAATTGGTGATGACTATATCGAAAATATCTGCACAGATTATTATCAATGGACCAATCCTGAAGATGTATAAGGAAATATTCAATAAATCTATTCATGACTACCTCCCCGGTTCGGAAAAGAACATCGCCAAGTTGCTGGAATATCCCGAACTTGTGCGTGTCAAAAAATAGTCAAAAAATTGATAGAAATCTGTTTGTAATGAATGATATCTCTATTTCCGTTCTTGCAAATCTGAAAAACAAGTCCATGCCATCCTGCATGGCCCCTTTGTTCGTAGATCTCAATCCATTTTTCTCTTCCTTTGGCTATTTTCCTTGTTCCTTTCTACTTTTAAAGTTGAAACGATGTCTATCTCTCACACTGTACTAGAGATGAGCTATTAGGACATGTATGCGACTTTCGGGCTTCCAACCGCTCGGTTACATTATTGCTATAAAAAAGGTCGAAAAGTGGTATTCTTCAAAGGCAAGTACCTTGTGCTACTCCTTCATTTATGCAAGACTGCACTCCATGAAGGCCAATGCCGAAAATCTATTGTCTCTCCTGAAAGGCCCTAGGCAATTTGTCATTCCAATTTACCAGAGAACTTACTGTTGGACTATTGCACAGTGTCAGCAATTACTTCAGGATATCTTGAGAATTAGCAAGGATGATTCTGTGAATGGTCACTTCATCGGCTCTGTCGTCCATTTTCAGCATAGTATCACAACAATCTGCGATGTACCGGAACTTCTTGTTATCGATGGGCAACAACGTTTGACAACAATTTCATTGCTGGTTCTCGCTCTTTCCGAATTTTTGGAACACACTCCTGGCTTGGAAATTGATACAACACCTATAAAACTGCGAAATTACTATCTTCTCAATAATGAGGAGACAGGAGAAAAACGTTTCAAATTACTGCTGACTCAGGGAGACAAGACGGCTTTTTGTTCTTTGGTCGGAGGCACCCAATTGCCTGAGAATGCTCTCAGTAGAATCGTAGAAAATTACAAGTTTTTCCAAGGGAAAATAACACATGAAAACGTCAGGGACATTTATGATGGAATGATGAGACTTTTTGTCGTCGATGTTGCTTTAGAACGGGAAAAAGATGATCCCCAGTTGATTTTCGAAAGTATGAACAGTACTGGGTTGGCCTTGTCCCAGACGGATTTGATCCGTAACTATGTCTTGATGAGGCTACCTGTTGACCAGCAAACCAGATTGTATGAAAAGTATTGGTTCCCGATGGAACAGAGTTACGGAAACGAATATGAGCTTCTGTTCAACAGTTTCATGCGTGATTATTTGACTTTCAAACAAAAGGAAATTCCCCGTAAGGATGGCGTATATGAAGCATTCAAAAATTATGTCCATACACGAGGGCTGAGTATAGAAGAAATCATTGCTGATATTTTTGAATTCTCGTCTTATTACTGCAAGATGACTCTTCATAAAGAGACAGACAAAAAGCTGAATGAAGCTTTCTTTCGTCTTTCCCAGCTGAAAGTGGATGTATGTCATCCTTTCCTGCTTCCTGTCTACCGAGATTATGCGCACCAAACCATATCTGCTGATGATTTTCTCTCTATCGTCTATCGAGTAGAAAGCTATGTTTTCCGCCGTGCTGTGTGTGGTATCCCTACAAACAGCCTGAACAAGACGTTCATGTTACTTTACCACCAGATCAATCCCGAAAATTACATGGAAAGTCTGGATGCAGCTCTTATTCTTGCGGACAATTATAAACGTTTCCCCACAGACCGGGAATTCATGGCTGCCCTGACGTCTAAAGACGTTTACAATTTCCCGAGACGAAATTATTTACTGACCATACTCGAAAATAAAGACAGAAAGGAACAGATCCATATTGGGGATTATACGATCGAGCATATTATGCCCCAAAGCGCCAATCTTTCTTCTGAGTGGCAAACCATGCTGGGAGACCAATGGCAGGAACTTCATGAAAAATATCTTCACAATCTGGGTAACCTGACATTGACTGGCTACAACTCCGAACTGAGCAATCGCTCTTTCAGCGAAAAGAAGAAAATGACGGGAGGATTCAATGATTCTCCTTTGCGCCTTAATGAATACCCACGCCAGGCAAATAGTTGGGGGGCAGAAGAAATTGAGACTCGAGCACAACTCTTGGCTCAAAAAGCTTGTCAAATCTGGACACGCCCCTACCTCCCACAGGAAATCCTCGACTCCTATAAGAAAAAATCATCTTCAGAGCCTTCCCTGTATAGTATGGAAACCTATGATTGGAGTCCGGACATGCTGGAGCTGTTTCATGTTGTAAGAAAGAGGATCCTTAATCTTGATCCTTCCGTCAGGGAAGTATTCCTCAAGCTTTATGTCGCCTATAAAGTTCAGACCAACTTTGTTGACATCATTCCCCAAAAGCGTTCTCTAAGACTCTCCATCAATCTTCCCTTTGATGAAGTCGTTGACCCGGAGGGAATCTGCCGAAATGTCAAGGATCTGGGACGATGGGGCAATGGAGAAGTAGAAATAATGATGAAGGATACTTCCCGCCTTGAGAACATTATGGAGGTTATTCAGCAAGCCTTGAATAGACAAATAGAAAATTAAAATTGTATATCAATAGAAATTTTTTCTTGTAGATTCCAGTTTAGAAAGTAAAAGATCGCATCTTTTGCAATCACCATCTTCCTTAAGAAAATGGTGAGCTATTTTGTGGCAATTCGGGCATAGAGTAACAAGATCGTCAAGTGTATTTATCTCTTCTTTTTCATAATCCGAGAGTGGCTCTAGATGATGCGCTTCCACGATCTTATTATGATAATGGAACCCACACGATCGACAAGTATGGTGATCCCTTTCTTTTGCCTGCTGAGCCAGTTTATAATTTCGCTCACTGACCAGAGTTTTCTTTTCTTTCTTTCCCCCCTCCAGAACGGCCATTTCTACTTCCATTTCGGGGCTTATTTTTTCTTCTATCTGACCCCTTTCGGTAGACGTCCATTGTATTTCACGCAAAATTTCCTTTATATCATCGTGCAAAGCATACCTCTGCTTTCGTGACCACTTTCCATCCAGAGGCTTAAAAGGGCGCACAGAATGAGATTTTCCCTCTTTATCTGAAGTAAGTTCATTTGACATTTGCCCGATGCTGTCATCAAAATCCTTTGCGGTTTCAATTCCTTCTCGTGAGCAAAAATGAACCTTAAAATCTTCCTTGGTCAAAGTTCCATCCATGCCTACATAGGAAATAAACGCATCCAATATTAATGCGGCTATTCCTGGTTTTTCAGACCCCAAGGAATTCTTCCAGTTGAGCAAATTGTCTTTCTTACTATTTTCTTCTTTCATTGCCTTATGCTTTATGATCATTCCACAATAGACTTCAACACAGCATCACGGGCATCCGCATAAAACTGAATATCTACCTTGGTCGCCATATCATCCGACAAGTCAAATAGCTGTCTTCGGCATGAAACTGGCATCAGAATAGATGCTGCTCCTTTCTCAACAGCCATTTCTACAACTGTCACAGGATTGAATATTTCTTCAATGGATCCACCCAAATTTATTTCTCCTACAATAACAAGGCCTCCCTTAATGCTCTTTTTCAGCAGAGTACTGACCATGCCGATCAAAACGGAGACGCCCAATTTGGCTCCTGCGCGTGAAGCGTCAAAAGCCCGAAGCTGAATGCTGAATTCGTGCTCACGAGGATCCCGGTCGCCGACAAGCTGCATGGCCCGCGCGTAAAGGTTTTGTTGCGCATACCGAACGCTTTCTTTAAAGGCAGGTGGTGCCGGAGTATTCAGAATTTTTACATGACTCCCAGGTCCTTCATTAATTTCCACCCTATAAAGGCCACAATTTTCATCCTGTCCACCGGGAGACAAAGTCCAAACCTGGCCTGGTTCCAATGGATCCGTTCCGATGCGATTTTCACTATGCAATTCGGGAGTACCTACGAATTGTTCCACTCCGTCATTACCCAGTGTATAGCTGAAATGCGTGTTCCTGAATTCCGCAGCGCCTATTTTTTTCTGCTGTTCCTTCACCCGTCGCCTGGATTCCAACGCAAGGCGAACAGCCCATTCCAGGTCTTCATCCGACACTGGGGTAGAAGGATCGGGATACATCAGCTTCAATAAGCCACTCACTGTCTTGTGGACGGCTGTCGTATCCCGTCCGGAAAGGGCGCCGCCAAACTGCATTCTTCCCTGCAACACATTCACACGGCTTTGCATACGAAGTTGATTCCAGCATTCCGAAAGAAAATCGCATACCAATCCAAAGTGGTCGGTCAACAATTCTTTTTTAATTTTGGGGACGTCCCAGCCCGGCAAATAACAGTGAATACGATCCATGAACGCCGTGTCGTCGCGCATCTCGGGAGGCAGCGGACCAAATAAATGGCCTACCCGCTGTTGATGTTCGACATCGACATCAAAATTGCCCACCAACACAATGCTCCCTTCGGCCCGGATACTTTCCTTGCCTCGGCTAAATTCTCCGGATTCCATGTATCCTTTCATCATGTTGACGCCTTCCTTTTGGTCGAAGGAGACACCGGAAACTTCATCAAAACACACGACGTCATACTGACAAACAAGCCCTTTGGCCCCATTCGAGTTATTGACGAACATTTTGGCTACAGTCGTCTTGCCTCCGGAGACCAGATGGGAATAGGGAGAAGTCTGTTGGAAAAGATGGCTCTTGCCTGTTCCCCTCGGTCCCAGTTCCACCATATTGTAATTGCGCTCCACAAAAGGAATCATCCGCAAGAAAAAGGCGTTCTTCTGTCTTTCATTCAGGAATGTCGGTTCCATACCGATGGAGCGAAGCATGAAATCCTTCCATTCTTCAGAATTGAAGGCTTCTCTGGCTTGGGCGAGAACTTTAAGCACATCCCTCTGGGAAAGCTGAACCGGCCGCAAATCCACAACGCCAAAAGGCTTCCCTCCCCGTTCCTGCGCGATGAAGGCATCGTATTCCAGCGTTATTTCCGCATAAAAGCCTCCGGTCAGCATGCGTTCATGTTTCCCGACCAATTCGCCGGATATGCGTACAGAATTCAACCCTACGCTTGGCAGTTCCGCCAGGTATTCATCATTAACCAGCCGGGCTTTGATTATATCCAGCAATTTGATCTGTCCGGCCTCCTTGGCGCGGTGTTTGAAAAGTTCTTCCTCCCCGGCCTTGACTGTCCTGTCTTTCAACTGTCTTTGTACGATAGCCAGCCCTTCTTCAATCTCTTTCTGATCCGTACTGGCACAATAACGCCCCAACAGGAATTCCACGACATAGGTGGGTACGGGAAATTGCCGACTGAATGTCCTGACCAGATCTTTTCTGACAATGCTTCCGTCCAGAACAGCCGCCGCCTTCTTATCCAATGCATCCATATTCATCTGTTATCTTTCTCCAATACGTGTTGATGCCTGCAATAGCAAATTCCCATTCTGGTCCAAAATAACGATATAAGCTTCCTCCCCCAGAGTATCTTCATTTTCAATCAATAATTTTTGAGGCTGATCCGGAGCCAGTTGTTTTGGAGAAACAGCCAGGCTCGTTGTGTTCTTTGCGGGAGAACGTCGAATATCAACGATCATGGAAGTGTCTCCACCCTCTATGTCAATGACACAGCGCAGCCCTTTCCAAACGATGCCCTGAATGGAAACGTGGTTTACCGTTGCGCGGGAGGCTTGCGCATTTTTCACTGTAAGCACGGGAATAATGCATTCCTGAAGGCTCATCCCCCCGTGGCAATATTCCATGCCGGCCCGGTAACAGGCCACTCCCGCCGCAATCGTAAACCGGCATTGACCATTCCAGAACCAGGAATAGCTTTGATGGTCACCCCATATGGCGGATTCTTTCGGCAAGGCGCACCGCCCCCATTTCCCCTCTACCAGGCAGGCGGGGAGTTCTACCTTGGGAAATCCCCCCGGTATCAACAGCCAGCCGTGATCCGTCACTACTCTGATAACAGAATATTTCCGGGATAGCGTGAGAATATCATCCACCATTTCATCAATGATACCCGGCAAGTGCTTGGCAAGACGGATTCCCTTGGCATGGCCTTCGTGGTCGATATTGCCCAACTCCATCCATCTGCACAAAGTGGTTTCCTGCGCTTGTTCAAGAATCCTGTTCAATACACCCCCCTTAAGAGATTGTCCCGTTTTCTGAATTCTGGGGCAGAAGTCCTTTTCATCCGCGTCTCCTTCCAGCTGGGAGGCAACTGGAGATACGGCAGGCTTGCCCGTAGCCGTGAGGCTGGGCAATGCGCTGTAGACGGAAGTAAGAGCGACGTCCAATCCTCGTTCCTGCAGCTTCCCGAATACTTCTCGAGCGATATCGTACCGGAGCCCATCTACAAAAATCCTGCATTCTTCCGGGAACGAAACCAGTTCGGTACAAATGGTTTCCGGATAGGGAGATTCCGAAGCCAGCTTTTGCATCCGCCGCGCAGCCGTGTCCAGCCAGGGCAAATACAACACCCTGAGCACAGTATGCACGGGTTCATTCAATTCCTGTAATTCACACACCATTTGCATGACGGCAAGGGCCGCCTTGTCCGCTTTCCAGCCCTCTTGCTCATAATGGTGTCTCAGTGAGTCCCAATTGGCAGCGGAGCCGCTTTTCTCCGTTGCCAGAACCAGATGGTAGAGTTGTTCCAACAGACGCACCCATGGGCATTCTCCAGCGGCGGTCCACGGAGAAACCATTCTGCAAGAGTGTCTTTCATATTCGGACCGGATGAGCTTTTGCATTTCTCCGGCTGTCATGTTTTTCATGGCCGCCAGAGCTTCCTTCAGGCCCTTTTCCTCATGGTCATTCCACGCAAGCCAGCAAAATTTTGTTTCCACCGGATCAAACAAACCGAATTCGGGCAATTCCGTCCGGCGGAGCAGGGAGGGAATATTGCCATACCGGGAAGGATTTTCCATAAACCTTTCCCACGTCTGCCTCCATATATCCGAATCCTGTGCCTGCAAGTGCGCTGCGGCTTCCAGCATTCCCCGTTCTTCCGGGTCAAACCGGTAAGTTCCCTTGCACAATTCCAGAAAAGATTTCCAATGAGCCTCACCTTTATTTTTCAGGGCATTTTCGCCGTCGTTAAGCCATTGGAGCATTTCACGAACGGGATCCCCTCCTATGATTTGCCTGTTCAACCATTCGGCATCAAGGATGAAACCCTGTATTTCCTGCACATCCTTGTCCAGCAGAACGGGCAATGCCGACTTGAGGGCCTGGCGCGTCGCATTGCTTCGATCAACTTGAAGGTTGAGCCCCCTTCTGGCTGTGGTCATCCAGGCTAGCAACGTCCAGTCTTTTGCGCTTTCCTGGCTCCAAAAGACACCCCGGTACTGGAGCTCAGCCAAAGGCTGCAGGAGGCGGGGGCAATTCTCCACTGCACGCAGGGACGAGCGGGACACGCCGGGAAGATACAGAACGGGTATGTGTTCCTTTCTTCCTTCATGGTGCCCTTGAAGGGCGCATCTCAACCAAATGGCGGGGCCCTGCCTGCCATCCGGCTCATAATCACCCAGTACAAACAATTCCGGAATGCTTGCCAGAAGAGAGGGGATGATCGGTTCCCACTGACGTTCTTCATCCGTCCACAGGATGCAACAGGGGGCTTCCTGTATCTCGGAGTTGTACTGCCCCGCCTTGCGGAGCGAAGAAATGAAAGCTTTTCGGAACGTCATGGCTTTATTCATGCTTGTGATCTTCGTTTCTCATCCAGAGTCAGATGGTGATCATTGATACGATCCCCCTGGTGCAGACAAAACCAGGGCGCAGTAGGCACATCCTTGCCTCTGTCCTTGTCCCATTTGATGTTGGGCTTGTCCCGCAGGACTCCGGCTCCCTTTTTGCCGACACTGTCCACCGAGAGCCAGGGGCGGATATTGAGACGCACTCCGTCGTTCAGGTCGGGATTCCAGCCCATCGGTTGCTGGTTCAACGGTTTCCAACGCACAAAAATGTCATAGGGGGCTTCTCCTTCCAGAATGAGTTCCAGTCGGCCTTTCAAGCGAACGGCCGCCTCCAGCTTTTCCTCGGCGCCATCTACTCCCCGGGATTTTTCCGTTTTTTGCTGATCCATCCAATTCCCCAGATAGGTGTAAATGAGAGACTGCAAAAGGCGGTTGTCCAGCTTGTGGTAGTTGACGATGACGGAAAAGCCGTCTTTCAATCCATCCCAAATGTGCCACAGGAACGGGCGGTCTCCAAAAAGCTTGCCGTGCTGGATAAAAAAACTGTCCCGCAACCAGTCTTCCAGAGTCAGGGCTTTGGATCCGGTTGCGGCAATCAGGGAGCGAACCGTTTCACCCGTCCACGCCTCTCCATAGGCGGCTTGAATCAGGTTGTAGAGCCGCTGCGCCGCCGGCAATTCACCCACCATGGAAGGAATGGGGACGATGCCGTCATGATCGGCAAACCGGTCCAAGGGTCGAACCTGCCTGATCACTTCCCGGCTTTCTTCGCACAATTCCATCGTGTCGTCCTGCTCGGCAGGCCACCGGTACCCCAACAAACGGGCAACGGCCACATGCAAAACGGTAGCGTCATGACGTTTAGGACCAAATGCCGTTCTTTTCGAATCCTCATCCCAAATTACGGAATCACAGGGATGACCGTGAAAAATCCATTGTGTTGGATCATCGGAAAACGGAAGAGGGAGGCCATGCGGGTACTTTTCTTCCGCGACCTTTTGCCAACGCTCCAGATCGAAGGGAACTTTCACCAGGGTGGCATTCGTCACTTTAAGAGCCTGATCTATCTTTCGAACATTTTCGTTATATTCAGGGGAAGAGCAATAGCACCAGATGGCTGGAAGATGTTCATCTTGTTGTGGCAAAACAGTTGCAACATTAGAATCAAAACGAGTTCCCCAAAAAAGGGTTGCAGGCAAGGATCCCATGGATGATAAAGATATTCCTTTTTTTCCTAGTGCAGCTTGTCCTCTTTGATCGGAATTGTGGAGTCTTTCTTTCCGAATCCATTCATCTTCCCTCAAATGACCTTCTTTTTCATCATAAAATACTAAATTTTGGAGACCTCCAAAGAAAGAAGAACTATTTACTGTAGTTTGTTGAAATGACCATAAATCATTTCGATCTATAATTTCCCAAAATACTTTTAAAAAACGGGGCGAATCTCCATTTAATATTCCAGCCAATCCTTGGGCATATTGTTCCAATAACGGCAAATTTCCCATCACTTCCATTGTTACCCGAGAATCCGGATTATCCAGTTGTGTCTGCTGCAAGACGCTCTGAATGGGGAGGAGCTGAAGCATTGCATCCTTGTCTGCCGCTTTTTTCCCAAGTGAGGCGTCCATACCGCGAAGCGGTTGTTCTTTCAGGGATGCTGTTCCATCATGAGGACTTGAAAGTGAAATAAGAATGGCTTGGACAACTTCTCCACTGATTGTTTGGAAAGCCCCCGGTCCCAATTTCGCTACGCTGTTCAAGGCATAATGCTGGAGCAGTTTCTGTCGAAACTTCTTGTAACTTTTCAGGAAAAGCCAGTTCTGCGGGAGCACGATGCACGCCATTCCTCCTTCGGAAGAAGTCCATTTCAGACAACGCTCCAAAAAGACGGTGGCCAGATCCGCCCGGGCTTCCGGGTAATGCTTCGCACACCACTCAGACAAAGCTCGATCCTGCTTGCCGGCGGCGAGATAAGGGACATTGGTGATGACAAGGTCATATTGCTCCCCCAGCATTTTCGCCGCACTGGCCATGGATTTGGCACGGATCGCGGTTTCCCGTCCCTCCTCCGAGTACGTGCGATTCAGTACGGTTTGCAGTAATTGGGCGACATAGTCAAAATCTTCATGGAACAAATCTCGTTCCAGATTTCTGGGATCCAGGAGGCTTCCCAGCAAATCCGCCTGTTCGAACAGTCCGTACAATTTGCGCATGGTTCGGGCGACGTTGGAACGCAGGAGGGGGGTATCTCCTCCCCTATCGACAAGGAGCTCCGAACCTCCAAAAGCGGACACCGCCATCTGGTCGGCCAATTGCATCCATGACTGTTCGTCTACCGGAGGTTTTTGCCCGCAGCAGGCCAGATGAAGCTCCGGCAGAGAGCGGAAACCAGGAGCCGGGGGAAATGTCCAGGCGGCGAAAGCCAAAGCAAATGCCGCAATTTCTACGCAACGCCGATCCAGTTCGAGGCCATAGATGTTTTCCTCGAGAGTCCGGTCAATGGCCCATGTTGCGGGTTCTCCATTCAGAGCGATTCGCATGGAGGCGATCATGTGCAAAGCTGCCGCCAGAAAGTGGCCGGAGCCGCAACACGGATCCATGATGCGCAATTCGCCGATTTCCTTCCCCCAACCTTCCAGTTTCCCATTCATCGGTTCCCACATTCCCTCCTCCGTGCGAATGAAGCGCAAATAGGTCAACGGCAAACCGGGAGCCGCCGCTTTGCTTCTCAGTTCTTCTTCCGAGACGGCCTCCCGCCAGTCCTTTTCCGTCAGACGGCGAAGAGCGAACCAGGCTCCCAGTGAGTTGTCCAACAGGAACTGAACCATGTACGGCTCCGTAAAAAGCTGGGTCACCGGAGAAAGTTCCTTGGCGCCGATGGGCTTTTCGGATTGGTTGACCGTTTCTTTTTGATCCGTTTGCCAGAACTGGTACACCCAGCCCAGGGCATCAGTTGTCCGGAATATGTCCGCTGGCAACTGCAACACTAAATCTTCCAGCGCCTTCTGCTTGTCAGGCGGGAGCTTGATTTCCAAGTCATCTGTCCCAAAAATTTGCGGCAACATGTGGGATGCCAATTTTCCGGCAAGGGCCCATGCATCCGGTTCGTCCAATTCCTGAGCCAATTCCTTGCAGGTTTCCCATGAGACGGGGAGGGAACAGCCTTCATGGGTATAAACCAGCAAATTGTTTTCCAAAAGGAACCGGGAAAACAACATTCGATGCCAGTGATGGTAAGCCAGTTCGTCCAGCAAGCGGTCGACCGGCTGGAATTTTCCTTCCAGGGAGCTTCCCAGCAAGCGTGCATGCTTGCGCAGGTGAATCCTGCAATTTTTTTCTGCGGCAGTCAGATAATCCGGCGCGTTGGCTGCGGAAACGGCGAGCCGCTCCAGCACAATCCGGACAGCCTGCTCAACCAGAGCGCGCCCCTGGCGGACCGTTTTCTCCAGAAGAGACCGTTGCGTATTAGAAAGAAAAGACATAAAATAATAATCATCCGTTAAAGACGAACAGGCCCTGTCGCGAGGGAAGATAAGATGATGGCCCTGGCTTCATTCAACCACTGTTCCGCGTCTTCAGGGGAAGAAATGATTTTGTGAGGAAGAGAAAGCGGATGGGCCTGGGGCGCCAGCAACCGCGCTGCCTCCAGCAGTACGGCCTTATACCTTTCCGGCAAAGCACGAACCCGGTTATCCCAATCAGACAAATCGGATTCCTCCAATACGGATAACACTTGTTCTGGAGTATTGGGCACATCCGGCAAAGACAGACTTCCCTTCTGAGTCAAACCCTGGCGGGCAAGCAGGCTCCCCCGCTTTTCTTCAGAAAGCCCCTGCCATGTTTCATCCAGGGCAAGGCTCTCTTCCCCCTGCTCAATCGCCTCTGAATAAGCAGCAAAATACTTCCCGATTTCAGAAGACAAAAGCCGTGTAAGTTCCAGGGAATAGGAACGCACCGCCTCCGAGTGAAGGAGCAGACTGCGCTCTTGCACCATCGTGGTGCATTGGTTAGCGATTTCCTGGCTGCCAGGCAGGCTGGATGCGTGTTTCAAAAGAGATTGAAGGGTTTTCCATGCCGGTTCTGCCTTCCGTATTTCTTCTCTGCGTTGCTGACATTGGGCAATACATTCCCTCAATTCCGATTTATGGTCCAGTAAACAGGAAAGAAGTTCATTGCCATAAGAAGCGGAAACAGTTCTCAGAAAAGGATGTTGAAGCACTTCCGGGCAAGGAGGTTCCCCACCTGAGGTACGGACAAGCTCATTCAGAGCGGCTTTGAATTCGTCTGCCCGTTCCAGGAGTTTTTGCGGATCGAGATTTTCCATGCCCAGGGATTTCCACAAGGCGGAAATCTCCATTTTTTGTAAAGTCGTGATGGTGATGGATTCACTTTTGAACGATGCCTGCCCCATTTCCCGCCGGTCCATTTCTCTGACGGCTTCCCAGGAACGCCCTGATACGGCCCTGGCCCGAATTTTTCCTGCCAGAAAGAGAAGAACAAGAGCGGAGTCAACAGCATCCCGCGGCCAACCGAACGGGGAAGCTTCAAAGTATTTTCTCACGTCGTGGCCACTACGCTCCTGAGAGAGCCATCTCAAGATGGCTTCGCATACGGGATGTTTGTCCACTTCCTTTCTAAAACCGACAATTTGCAGCGCGTCCTGATCGCCCTTTTTCGCTTTTTCAAAGACTTTGTCCCAGCCTCTGGAGTCCGCAAGACCAAAATGGGGATAAAGCCGGTCCAGAGCAATTTTCAAGGCCGCGACCAATGCCTCACGGAGAGACGATGCGTTCATGATTTCTCCTCCGGCCAGATAGACGTCGGCACGGTCCAGAGACTGCTGAAGAAGCGTTTTGATCGTCTGTTCGGATTCCGCCTTGAGGGATCGCATGGCATTTCTGGCCTCCTGTGCTTCAGGGTCTGCCGAATCGGTACGTATGTTCAAGGTGTCCCGTGCCGCCATGAAATCGCGGATGGCATTGTTTAATTTATCCCGTGATATTTCCGGCAGAAAAACATAAATAGAGGAAAGATCCGGACGTGCCGCCCGGGCCTCCTGCAAGACGGCTTCCTGCCTGGATGTCCACCCGTCCCTGACCATGATATAGATTTTGTCTGCAGCATCACGGGGGAGCTTGGACTGAAAACAATACTCGAAGGAACGCGGGCATTGGGATTCCCCCTGTTTCAGGGGGGGCAGCGACAGATCTTGGAGGTATTGTTCAAGACGAATGCTCCGTTCATTCTGAATACGAGCCGCATCATTGGCTATTTGCTGGCGCTGTTGCGTAAAAACTTCCCGCCACTCCAGGCTTGCTTTTGTCTGGATGCGGTATTCGTCTCCCATTTTCAAGATCCAGGGACAGCCATTCAGCAAGTCCGGCAACTCCTTGCGAATGGCGGAAGAACCCTCAGCCAGATCGGAAACCAGCAAATCCGCGATGGCATTGACATTCGCCCGCACATGAAGTTCCGGAGGAAGCTTGTTAATCAGATAGACGATGGCGCAGGCCCTCGCCATAAGACGACGGGAAGAATCCGGATCGTCTTTTTCCTTCATGATAAATTCATACAGATCCCGCGAAATGGCCTGGGCATTCATCAAATCCGGGGCCATATCAAAGAAAAGAAAATCCGCAGGGACAACCTGGCCCAGTTTCTCATCCAAATTACTTCGCAGAGCCTTGAACACAAGCTTGAGTTGGTTGCGAAGCTGTCCCTGGGCGCCTGTTTGATCCAAAGTCCGGATCAAATAGTCCCACAAGCGCCGCCGTGTAGGCAACATGGGATAATCCTCGACGGCAATACTTTCGTCCTCATGACGGGCAGCCAGAGATGAGCCGGAGAGGTGCCTAGAAATTTCACCGCGAGATTCATTAAGAGTCTGGCGAATCATGGGAACCGCATCCGGTTTCTTCTGTAAAATGACTTTCCGGATAACGGCATCAGCATCAGCATCCGACAATTCTATGCGATTGGGAAAGCGACCGGCTAGCTTTTGCAGGTTGGGTGTGCCGGTAATGGCCGTTTGTCCGCTGCAGATGAACATAATATCCGATCCCAGCTTCGCAGCACATTCCTCCACAATTTCCTGAACGACCATACCGCGATCTGCATGATCACCGATAAATTGCTGAACCTCGTCTAAAATGAACAGTGTAAGCGGTATTCCCGTTTCTGAAGAAAGCACGGTTCGGATCATGTCAATCATCTCATCGTTATTGACATCCTCCTTTTCCTTGTATTCCTCCTTGATCAGTTCACGACATTCTTTGTGGGATCCCAGTTTTCCTCCGGCGCAAACAGACAGGGCTTCATGCAGTTTGGTTGATACCCGCAAATGTTCGATTTCCTTTTCAAAACTTGTGCTTTGGGAAGCCAAACT
Source organism: Akkermansia muciniphila (assembly GCF_018709685.1). GTDB lineage: Bacteria > Verrucomicrobiota > Verrucomicrobiia > Verrucomicrobiales > Akkermansiaceae > Akkermansia > Akkermansia muciniphila_E. Next base: position 89,016 of record NZ_JABDHQ010000003.1, on the reverse strand, counting down.
ATTACAAATATCCTCGTACCAACCTTCCTGTTTCAGAAAAAGAGTAAAGCGTGCCTTGGAATAGTCTGCCGGAAGCCCTTTGGATTTCAGAACAAGTTTTAAAAAGGCGAGGCGAACGCTTCCCCTTGCTTCTCCAGTAAGAGTCCCCATGACAACATGGAGGTTTTTCCGCCGGCTTTTAATATCTATTTCCTGAAAGGCATCCTTGATCTCTTGCGGGAGCTGGGACGCTATCTCTCTCGGTTTTCCATACCCCTCCAATTCCCTGTTTTCCCAAAGAACACCGAGCATTTTAAGAAGATGGGATTTGCCTGAACCGAAGAATCCGCTCACCCAGAAAGCGGGTTGCTGCCCCCTCCCCATGTTCGTTAAAAAGGTTTGAAGGATAGAGGTCAGCCCCTTGGCATACTGTCCATCACAGACAAAGGTTTCCAGTTCATAACGAAGGATTTCGTCATTGATGTTATCCACATCGGCAACGCCCTCATTGGCCAGTTTTGTTGCAGCTGGATCCTTAAGATAAATATCGCGATTCTTCATAGAGGAAAGGATTAAAAAGTGGCTGTAATGGGAACGGAACGATAATTCCATCCGTCGTATCCATCAAGCAAACGGTAATTGTTGTTTTCGTAAGCACCGGGAAAAAAGACAAGCAGACGGCCCGATATCATGGGCGCCAATTGAGATACGAGACCATTTATCGTTTGAAATCCGAACAGGGAACCAATACCGGTCAGCGCCACGACCGTAGAGCTCATATCTTCCTGCCGGGTATCGATAAATGCTTTGAAATCAGAAACTAGTTTTTTTGAAAAATCACCGAGACATTCGTTCAATGCGCTCGGATCTTCAAAATACTCTTCGGCATAATCGAGTTGCAGCATCCAGCGGGAAAAAGAATCGGTAAAATCATAAGCGATCCACTCATGCCCCACATTGCGGGTTTCGAGATCGAACCGGGAATACTGTCGGCGCATTTTAAGTTCGTCCACGGGGTCATAGACGCAAAATATAACACGCTGATCCGGTGCAATATCCGTTGGCCATGGAACGGAAATAAAACGGATGTATTTATCCCTCAAATCATCAATTCTGCTCATAGATCAACTTATTTTCCTTTTCAGTGAGAAGCCTCGGGAATTGCACCTCTGCCACATCACCTATGCACTTAAAAGAGATTAATCCTTTTGAAGAGGCCTGATAGGCTAATTCCATAGCATGTTTTTCACTGCAGTCGAGAAGGCGCACGTAGTCTGAAAAAAACATATTGAGTCCTCTGTGGCCAGTTAAATGCGCCAGAAGAAGGGCATAAGCCATAGCTGCAACAGACGGGCTAATATATTGACGAATTCTCAAAGTATTCGTTTGCTTGGTAACCAGGCCGACTTGTGTCCATGAAGACAAGAGATTACGCGAAATAGACTTGATCGTGCTTTCATGATATTTATTCGGAAATTGCTGTATAATACAATCATATATCTGACTTGGCCCAAGTTCGTGATTTTGAGGTAATTTAAGAATAAACGGCGTACATGCAGCGAAAACGGAATCTCTTACAAAGGCCAGCAGTAATAAAAGTTGTTTTAGGGACTCGGGTTCGTGAGTATAAAGCTTGCACAGGATCCGGAAAAGAGGAAGAGCCTCGTCCAATCCGTAGAATGCCCTTAACTTATCAAAACAAATGGAGGCCGATTTACCCGTTTTTTTTCTTAAAATATTATTTTCCAAGATAATGTGACGAATGGACCGCCACTCCATTCCGGGATTTTCGACAAAAAAAGGAATGAGCATCTCCATCTCCCGGCACATCATCGTTCTGGAAGCATGAGTTGATGACTTTTTTAGAGAAAAGCCGAAATACTCAAGATACGCTTTCATGCTTTTTTGAGTTCAGAGGAAGCATGCCCCTTGCGCACCCATTGATCGACCTCTTCTATTTTGAATTTCCATAAACGCCCCATTTTATGGGCAGGCATGTTCTTTTCCTTTACCCATGTATAAACAGTATCCCGTTTAACTCCGAGATATTCCGCAATTTCTTCAACAGATAGCCAACGGTCTTCCATGGTAATCACTTTGCATGGGGTGAAAACTGTTCATGCAATGGAAAAACAGTCTATAAAAAATGACTCCACTTGCAAGAACCAATCCTCGTTTTATGCCTGTTTCTCCCTGTAAATTACAATGTGATGGTGTTTTCACGAAAGCATAGCTAAAAAAGAGGAGTCTGTTGGAACATCCTCTTGAGCTCCTTCCTCAGACGATTGGTCTTGGAAGTTTCCTCTCACCGCTAAACGATGATATTGCAAATGGCTTGCAGCAGCTGAAAGAGGGTCATAAGATTCCATAATTTTTATCAGAAAAACGTCGAAGTATTTCATCGAAGGGTATTGTAACGTGTCCTGTAGAAAAGCATATAGGACCGTTTGGCCGGGGGAGAGAGGAATGAGCACTTCACTAGGGTCTCTACTTCTTCTCTGGATTTCATCAAATGGTCGATGACTGTCCTAATGCGTTTGTCCTGCATCCCCAGTTGCCGTCCGAACTCTTCAAACAGGTTGCGATTCGTGTGCGTGGATGCGCCTCGAAACAAGCCGCCGGACAGGGCGAAATCGCTGTCCTGAATGTGCAGGCTTGTGTTGAGCAGATCGTACGCGGGGGACAAGGTCACATCTCCCTGAGGAGTTTCCAGTACGGAAAAATTCTTCAAATGCGCGTCGCCGTTCGAAAACAGATAATTGAACAACACCAGACGAAAGAAGCGTTCCATTTCAATTCTCCATGCGGGGACATAACGGCGGATGAGCTCTCCCATTTCCAGATAGGAGTAATCATATTTAAAGTTGGAACCGCCCTGGGCGGATGTTTTCCCGGCCAGTGAGGCGAAGTCTTCCTTGCGTAGTTTACCGCCCTCCTGAGTGATGTCAAATCGCCGGGTGATATAGGCCGGTTCCCCGGTCCGGAAAAAGCATAGTCCGTTGGGAGCCGTTGAAATGCCGAACAGCTGAGCGGCAATTTGCATGGTCACGTGTTCATTGGCCGGCATATCGGAAGTCCGGACGAGGCGTGATGAGATGGGTTTCAGAAGATGCGTTCCCTGTTCTCCCGACCTGGTCAGACGGATTGTTCCCCGGTCAACAAGAACAGAGAGTTTTTCCTGAACCCCTGAGATGGAAATGTGCTCTCGGTTTTCCAGAAACTCTTGCGGTTCGTTATGAAGGCCGGGGGCGTCATAGGGAAGAATTGGAGACACTTTTTTACCGTCGAACAGCTTCCGCAATCCGGTCGGGCTGTAGGAGGTGAATCCGGGAACCAGCGTCGAGGGGCAACGGTCAATGTTCATCGTTGGTATAAGGCTGTACTGTTAATGCTCCAATCGTATCATCATGACCTGTTGCAAGGAGCAGTCCGAAATAATCCTTTTCATCCAGATGGAAATGACGGCACTGAATTTCCTTGTTGACGCCTTCCGAGAGCATGTTGAAGAAAACGGGAAATAGATGGGGGGAACGGTACTCTTCGGAAGTTTTAGGCATTGTCAGGCTGACGGGAGGAAGCTCTTCTCTCATCAGGTAGGAATCCAGATACCGGAATACATAGCTGGAAGGGGATTCTTCTGTCAACGTTCCGGCAGGGATATTCCGCAACAATACAAGGGCGTTTCTCATGATTCAGGCCCTTTCATCACATCGGTTCTTTTGGGGCTCAACGACATTTCCAGTCCTAATACATCGAACAATCCCATCAGGATTCTGAATGTCGGGTTGGCCTGCCCAAGTTCGATTTTATTGAGCGTATTGATCCCTATGCCGGAAAGTTCGGACAAATCCTTCAGGGTAATGCCCAGTATCCGGCGTCGTTCTCGAATGTATGTTCCGATATCACTCAAATTCACAATACAATGTGAAATATCATGTTTTGAATGTTCTGTCTACTCTGTTTTCTGGTAAAATCACAATATGATGTGATTTTTAGGAACGAAAGATATCTACTACTGAACAAGAGCTTGCTTTGAAAAGAAGTGTTTTGGTGATTAGAGCCGGAGAACTTCCCGGCTCAGGAATTTCTGGATACGGCAGATAAAACAAGACTCCGTTGCCGGAGCCCTCCATGGAAAGGCTCCGGCAACAGGGATATGCAGATGTTTACCGCATTTCAGGTGCAGCTGCCTCCTGAAGTCGAGCACAGCTTCCGAAGGAAGGAGCCTTGCGGCATGTTCCTCCTGATTTTTCTATCAGTTCGTTGATCAGGGAAGATGCCTCCAGCTTGTTCAACTGTGAGGCTCCCTTGCCAAAGCAGAGTACGGCCAGATCATGAAGTTCGGAATTGTTGATCCCGTTTTTACGTGCCAGCAATAGGATAACCTGCCTCTGTTTTTCCGAACAGCTCCACGCCGGTTCTTCGGGGTGAGATGTCTGAGGATTCGAAGACGGCGGTTCAGGCAGCCGTGAAACCTGACGCATGGCAGGAAGCGGAGCGCCGGATATGTTTCCCGATCCATAGGAGGCATCAGGGACAAATCCGACCCGCCGGATCTGGGTATCTACAGCGGACTGGAGCGAGCTGTAGAGACGTTCTGCGGCAAAATCGAGTTCTGACGTATTTCCGATCTCCGTTTCGATGGAGACTTCAAACTGATGGGAGGAATACCCCGGCAGGCCGAGGCGCTTGCTGTAGTTGGCGATGAGTTTGATAGCCATGATGGTTGTTCTTTCGTTGTTGATGGGTAGATATAGTAAAGCCGCCATGCCCCGGTATGGGAACATGGCGACTTTATGAAGGATGACAGGCAGGTAAGAACCTGTGTCTGGTATATATGACGGTGAGGGAGGTATTATTTCAACATGACTCTCTGGCCCCTATCTTCCGTAACGTTCATGTTGCCATGATTGTTATGAGATGGATAAGCCAATGGGAGAGGGCAAGGTATCATTTGGAGGCAGTACTAGATAACTCAAAGATCTTGTAGAAAATAACGAGCGCTTTTCCTCAGCATGTCGGCATCTTCTGCTCTGCCATTTTCTCTCAACTTTGACTCCAATTCCCGGGATCTGTCGGCGATGACATTCAACTTGTTTCGAATCCTGGTATTCCTTTGTTGAATCGCTCCCTCAAGTATCCGGGCTTTACGCCTGGCGTTTTCTGCCCCTGCCGGATTGGTACGGCCAGTAAGAGCGTTGGGGGTCATGCATGAGACAGCCCATGATTCAAGGTTGGATATTTGCTTTTCATCTTTGATGTTCTGTTTACGAACCAGGGATATCTCTTGCTTTGACCTATAAAGGTCGGTAACGACGGAAGCGAGATCGTTAAGTAGTAGTTGATCATCCTCTTTTGCGTCCTTCAGAGCCCGTTTAATGTTGGCAATGGACATTTTTCCTGCATTAAGGTTGCCGGACGATATGTCTTGCAAAACCACTGGTTTTTCAGCCTCCTCGGGGGAAAGGGAATCTTTTCTTTTCCCTTCATCCTTGCTTTTCGCGTTTGCTACGGCTTCCCGTAATGCTTTGACGCAGTCCGTATGTCGCTCATTAGCAGCCAACGTAAGAGCCGTTTCCCCATCCTTATCTTTCGCGTTAACATCCGCTTTTGCAGTCTCAAGTCGTGCGAGTTCATTTAGCATGTTTTGACGTTCTGAACTTCGCATCCATTCCATACGTCTTGCTGGAGAATTTTCGAAAGAAGCATCACGTCTGGCAATCTCTTCTCTAAGTGCATTTGCGTTGATTTGTTCTCTGCTAAGTGGTTCCTTGTCTCCATATGTCACTTGTATCGCATCTCCTTTGTTGGCAACATCCATAGGTGCGGTATTTCCGCTCTTATTCTTTTCTCTTAATATTTCCTTTAACCGATCTCCAGTTTCTTTAGAAATTGAATATGCCAGTTCTAAACTTGTTTTGTTTTTCTTATTCTTGATCGTTACATCAGTTTGGTTTGTAACTAGCAGTGGAAATACATCATTCGCTCCGAACTTGTCATAAGTACCCCATTCAGAAATATACTCACAATAAGGTTCTCTCATTATTAAATGTAATGGCGTATTTCCATCAATATCCTGAATGTTTACGTCAATACCTCTTTCTGTAATAAATTTAATTCGATCGGCCTCGAATTTAAGCCCTCTAAAATATTCAAGTTCTCCAAAGTCTTGCGATAATATATAATGAAGAATAGTTGCTCCGTTTTTATCCTTTATATCAAGAATAGCTCCATTCTCTATAAGATATTGAATAATATCTTTGTTTTTGATGTAAAATAATGGGGTTCTTCCCAAGTTGTCCTTGCTGTTAATATCAGCCCCATTAGCAATAAGTAATTTAGCCATGTGTAAGTTGTCTACCTCATGTAAGGGCGTTTTCCCTTTCGCATCACGACAATTGACTTCAGCTCCATTTCGAATAAGAAGATCAAAGACAGTTCCCCATTCTGAGGTATAATCGGAGTCTGAACGCTTCACTAAATCGTGAAGTGGGGTTGCACCATCAACTCCTGTGATTCGGACATTGGCGTGTCTTTGAATTAACTCTATTGCTATTTGGGGACTTTCTCGATATCGAGAGCAGGCGTCTCCCAATAGTGAAGAGGTATGTTTTCCTACTTCATCGGGATTGGCTCCTCGATCCAGCAATGATTTAACAAGATCATACTGATCCGTAAAGACAGCGTTATGCAATGCGGATATTTCATTTTTAGAGATATGAGCATTCGGATCTGCTCCAAGTTTCAACAGAAGCTCAGCAATTTGAGGTTTTCTCTGATAAACAGCAATATGCAAGGCCGTGGGATATTCGCATGATCCTCCTATATAAGGATACCTCGTCTCACAATCGTTAATATCTCCTCCGTTTTTGATCGTTAACAACATTTTACCTAGAACAAAATCTGCTTCTTTTTCAGGAGATAGTCGGGCAACTTGCCTATCTATTTCTTGCTTATCTGAGGATGTTAACTTATCACAAGACGACAGAAATAATGAAAAAAGTAAAAAAAGTGTAATATATTTTTCATAATTTTAAAGCGCCCATGGACTTGGATTATTTGAACGTCTTACTTGTCCTGTTCCGCCACAGGTTGGGCACACAATAATTGGCCGGTTCATATTGTATCCACCTGCCCCCGCAGTACATGTTCCAGCTCCTCGGCATCTGTTGCAGGTCTCAATTTTATTGGCTTCACGTTCTGCCTGAATTCTGTTATTGTACATTATCGCTTGTTGTGCCATTTGGCGTAATCTTTGATCTTGGAGCTCATTCGAAATTTGTCTTTGTGTTCTAGCGTTTTCCCAGGATACTATATCATCATTGTTTTCCTTATGATTCAGCATTCCTATTAAAATCAGAAAAAACAAGCCCATTCCTATTGCAGTATAATAGCTCAATTTCCATGATTTATAACCTATATTCAGTTTCTTTAATCCCCATCGATGGATCTGATTCAGTACTTCATGATTCTGGATCCAATCTGACAAGGTTCTGTATTCCTTTACCGTCGATGCCTTCATTTCATCTGGAGAAAAGGCTTTCTCATGTTGTTCCGCATGAGCAGACGATGTGTTCGAATGGGATGCCGTATCTTCTGAACCGGGATGTGGAGGAAGAGGCGGCAGCTTGGCGCTGGAAATAAACCATTCAAAAGCGTCTTCACAGGAACGCCATTGATCCCATCCTTCTGTCCAGACATAAGACCCGGGAGGCAGAGTCCGCTGATGATAAAGGCCTTTTAGCTCGTCTTCAGAAAAAGGACCTTCCTGTGTGCTACCCGGTCGGGCAAGGTAATAGGAAATCATAAGCATTAGAGGCGTAGATTCATGAACTGAACGAGAAGAAACGCATCAGAGGAATAATGGCAACAGTCCTCCCAGAATGAGTATTGAGACAAGCATGAGGCCCAGGATGGCAAAGGAGCGTTTCCATGAGCATTGGAAATTCCGGGCGACTACAAGGATGACCAGAATTTCAACGAAGAGAAAGAGCCATGACTGATTCACCCAGTTGCCAAGCATATCGAAGATGGCCAGACCAACGCACCACGGGATCAATGTTTTCCGGTTTATTGTAGCATCCTTGGGAGAAAGCAGCACAATATACCCGTACAACAATAGACCGGAGATGATGCTGATGAGGAATGGAAACAAATCCGCAGAAGAAGATCCTTTCACGGTTTTCATGAATGCATAGTATTCATCCAGTTCTCTCTGTGCTCTCGTATCCCCGGCATTTGCTTTCTGTTGCAACTTACCGTTAGCCCACTCATTGGTACGCTGAGCCATAGCAAGCTGTTGACGCAAATAATTAGCCTGGGTCGAATCACCCTTTCCCTCAGCTTCAGCAATAGCATTCTCCATCCGTAGGGCTCCTATAGCACGTTCCTTGGCTGTAGTGGCTCCTCCCATATACTGCTGGTACAAGCGATTACCATATTGTTGCCTTGCCTGCGCCATAGACTTGTCGAAGTCATCATCCATTGCGGTTCTCTGCGGAGGAGAACCGGGCTCATCTTGAGAGAACGCCTCAGGGGCATAAAAAAGGCAGCAAAATCCCATCAACAGAGCAGTAAGAATGCTTCTTTTTATCCCAAGTCTTTGTCTTTGACGTACTGTATTCATTGTTATGTTTGTATTTGTGTTAATTCCATCCGGACAGGATTTTGCCTGCATGATAAGATGTGAAAAGAGTTAGAGCCAAAATACCACAAAGAGTGACGTACGAATGTTTCTATATCTCTACACCCAAAATCACTGCTGCCAGAATTCCCCCGACAAGAGAAATTCCCATACTGATGCCTAATACCCCGAATGATTTACCCAGTGTGATATTCAGAACTTTATGAGCAACCAGGACAATAGCCGCCAGTTCCAGCAAAGCAAGAAAACCTGAGTCTATCACGGTAAGGATGAGATCGACCACGGCGAATACAATGGCAATCGTCTTGAAGTCCTTGATTGCAGCCGGTTCTTTATGCTCGGACAACCAGTAGAGCGCCAGGAAGATCGAATAACCAAACAATCCGGAGCAAATCAACGTAAACAGAATCTCCCTGCCGGGTTCTGTTTTGCTAAGTTCCCGAGCGCTCTTCCCGACAAGGATGGTGCAGGAGGACAATAGGGAGGTGGTCACAATGGCCAGTCCTGTCGCTAACCCGATTTTATGTATTTCATTTCTCTTCATGTGATTACATGTCGTTGGTTATTGATTGCAGAATATGCCTCTTAACCCGCTTCCAGTTGCGGCAGGCCAGCGTTCGAATCCCGGAATCCGACTGGCTGATCAGGATGCCATGCACTGCCTGCTCCCGTTCCAGAACGGTGCGGCGTTCCTTCTCGGTGAGAGTACCGGGATGAACGACCTCGACGATCACAGGCGTCATCTTCCCGTCGGGGAAACAAACCATGCACCGGTGTTCTACCGTTTCCATTCCGTCCGGCCAGGTAATGACTCCGGCGCTTTGCACCTCCTTCAGGGAATGCCATTGAAACCCTTCCGATGAATCATTCCCATGGCAATCCGGATGACGGCAGTCCGCGCAGCGGTACCCCAGCGGCTCCCCGCATAAATCGTCCACCAGAACCTTGTGTCCGACAGCCAGCCCGCCCTGCCGGTCGGCCTCCAGATTCTGGACGACATAACGGTGCATGGCCCGTTCGACGAGCATCAGTTGATGGCCTCCACATCGGGGACAGGTGAACTGGATGATACTTTTCATTACCGGCATCTCGTTTACATTGCCTGTATATCTCTTTTTTACGATTTTAGTCAACCTGAAAATCTCATTTTAATCTCAAAAATAGGGATGTTATATAACCGTATTGCCATTCCTGAGCGATAGTGCTACATTCCGAAACATGGCGGGAGTGAATCAGGATGAGCTGAAAATGAATGTCAAGCTGTGGCTCAAGGCCAACGGTTTCGACTACGCATGGCTCGCCGAACGATGTTTCGTGACGGAAGCGACCGTCCGCAACTGGATGGCGAAAAAGCCCATTCCCGCCGCCAAGGAACACATCATCCGGGAACTCATCAAGCAGCTCCCGTTGACCCTTCCGAGCCGGGTGCAGGTGGAAGAGGAGACGCTGATTACCCTGAAGCTCGACCCGGATACCCGCAAGGTTCTTGAGAAAAAAGCCTTTGCCCAGGGAAAAACCCTGAAAGAGTTCCTGGCCGACGAAGTGCCGAGGCTCGGCAATCCCCCGCTTGCCTGATTGTATGGACGCCTCCGGCTTCTCATTGCCTCCGGGATCTCTGCTGGGCAATTACAAGTTGCTCAAGGCGCTGGCCCAGGGAGGCTTCGGCATCACCTACATCGCCTGGGACAGCCAGCTCAGGCGCAACATTGTTCTCAAGGAATGCTTTCCTCTGGGATTGTGCAGCCGGGATTCGAATACGGGAGAGATCATCCCGTTGCCTCATACGTCCCGGCAGGCTTACCGGACGGCCATGGATTCACTCCGCAAGGAAGCGCAGACGCTGGCTTCCCTGAACCATGAACGCATCGTCCGGGTCTACGATGTCTTCGAGTCCCATGGCAGCATCTTCTATGTGATGCCGTGGCTGGAGGGCGGTTCGCTGCGGGAACGCATGGACGAAGCCGTTTCCGGGAAGAGCACGATCACCCCGAAGCAAGCCGCCGAGTGGCTTCTGCTCCTGCGGGATGGGCTGGACTATCTGCATGGCAAGGGGATTTATCATCGCGACATCAAGCCCGGCAACATCCTCTTTGATGAACGGGGGTTGCCTGTGCTGATCGACTTCGGGGCGGCGCTCAACAAGCCGGAAGTGACCTGTACGATTACTCAGGGAGAGTTCTCGTATGCCTATGCCTCCCCGGAACAAATCACCGGGAAAGGAGCAATCGGCCCATGGACGGATTTCTATGCATTGGCCGCTACCTGGTACGAGTTGATCTCAGGAATTTCCGTCGAACCGGCCGACAGGAGGCTGATGCGGGATGATGTCGCCCCGCTCTCGGGCATGGCTCTTTCCCAGCCATGGCCCCGGGAATTGCTGGCATCCATTGACAGGAACCTGCGGCTCAGTCCTGAAGAGCGTTGCCAGACAGCCGGACAGTGGAAGGAATGGCTGCAACAGGGGAAACCAGAAAAGCTACACAAAGGAAATTCACGGGAAAATACTCTGATCGTTGCTTCCCTCGGTTTACTGGTGGTTATCATCATACTCGGAATATGGACGGTAAACCGATTATCCGCCGATAAGGCCGAGCCTCCTGATCAACTTGTGTCAGAAAAAACAGGAGGTAACGGCATACCATCTACTCCACCTTCCACGCCTGAAATTGATCAAGGAACATCAGATTCTTCTGTCCAGAAAATAAAAAGCCCTGCCATGGGTATTCCTCCATTAAGCAAGGACGCTTCAGCAATATTACCCAAGGTGCTGGATTATTTCCAATGGGAGGAACAAGAAAAAAGGCTTAGAGGCCAAATCAATAAGGCATCGCAGGACGATAAGAAATTCAAAGAGTTTATTCGACAAGAGGTTGCGACAAGAAAGCAATATATTGACCAATTGAAGTTTCCTCCGTGTATCATGGAAGAAGTGATCGTCGATAGCCAGCGAAAATATTATTCTCCCGTATGGTATGACTCCGTTCTACTGAAATCTTGCCGGGACTCATGGCAACATGTCGCTAACAGCCTGAGTGACATGATTGCAAAAACAGCCCAATGGCAGGAACTTTACCCTTCTACCTCCATCCGGGAAAAAGAGTTTGTGCAAGAAATCGCATCACATGAAAAGCGGAAATTGCTCATGGAACGCACCAATCTAAATAAACTGGAGGACTCTGTCAGTGATTACCTAAAGACATCAGAGAAGGAAATCAGAGATTATGCCTATGAAATAGGCAAGAACTATTATGATCAACCGATTGTAACGGAAGAATGGCAGGCTCGTGAAAAGTATGAAATAGATGCTATTCTCGGCGAGATAGGACAATCTAAACAGAAAATCATTCAACAAGCAGCAGAGCAAATTGATAAGAAGAAACTTTTTTTCGAGAAGGTGGACAACATAATTTCTTCATTCAAGACCCGTCAGGAATTACGAGAATGGTCTGAGGGAAACGAAATCCGACAACTGGAACAAGAAGGGAAGGCGCTGGATAAGGAATATGACCGGATCGCTGAAATGGAGCAGAATTACCGTGAAAAGGCAGGAGATTATTTCAACTCATTTGATCGCGTCAAAACACTTGTTCCTGCCAACGAAGTCGGTTGGATAGGCAACTTTGCAAATGAACTTTCTGCCCTTGTCAACCGGCCTACAAAAGGGCTTAAAGGATGGGAGCAGGATGCCAACAATTACCTTTGGCGAAAGATTCGTCATGCTTCCAAAAGTTTTTAACAGCCTGGAATTGAAAATTACTTGCGGCCCTTCCTGTTCTCCAGCTTTTTGATATCCTGCTCCAGTTCTTTCACATAGTCCTGTTCCGCCTGGTGTTCGGCCAATAACCTGCGGTGTTCTTCATAGAAGCGGTATTGTTCCCGGACATGTTCCCGAGCCTGTTTCATTGACCGGTTTCCCTTGCCTTTTAGTACACGCCTTCCCATGAGACGAAGCAGTTCGTTAAGCTTGTCTTCCCACTCATGCAGAAATATCTCACGGCGGTTCTTTGCCTGATCCTCGACAAAGTCCAGACACAGGGAGGTCAAACGATTGAAATCGCTGATTTCTTCCTCGTTAAGGTAGTTCTTTGCAACAGTGATATCACTGGCATGGATTCGGTCTCCAACCCAGCTGGTCAACCCCATGTTGGGCGCTGATGCGTCTGCCCGCATCATCATCAATTCCGCAGCACTGTGTCCGGTAATGGCATAGTGCAGTTTGTTCTGAATCGAGCTGAAAAACTCCGTCGTTTTCTTTCCGGACGGCATATAGTCAGCCGCCATGGCAAAAACATCCTTGATGCGCAGGTACATGCGCCGTTCGCTGGCACGAATGTCCCGAATACGCTCGAGCAATTCATCAAAATAGTCCGGCAACGGTGTCGTTCCGGGAATCGGCGGGTTCTTCAAGCGTTCGTCATCAATGACAAATCCCTTGATCATGTATTCCTTCAGGCGCTGGGTCGCCCATATGCGAAATTGAGTGCCCCGTATGCTATTCACCCGGTAACCGACGGAAATGATCATATCAAGGTTGTAAAACGTGATGGAACGTCTAACCTGACGCATACCCTCCTGACGAACTTGTAAGAAATCCTTACAAGTTCCTTCCCTTTCAAGCTCAGCATCTTCGTAGATATTCTTCACGTGCATGATGATGTTTTGCACGGATGTCTGAAACAGTTCGGCCATCATCTGCTGGGTCATCCACAATGTCTCATCATGGATGCGAAGATCCAGACGGATGTTGCCATCCGGAGAAGTATACAATAACAGCTCTCCGGGAACCGGGGTTTCGTCTTCTGTCGGCAGATGGGTCATACCTTGTCTTCTTTTCGATCAATCCATATTGCAACCCGAATAACGGCAGTCATTCTGGAACAACAAGCCCAATGGAGCATAGCAAAACCGGCATGCATGCAAAGCTCAAAGCTCACATCATCCGACGACTTTCATCAAAAGGCATCGCTCCCATGGGAACATTTCTCGAAATAACTACAGCCGCTATTTTAGGAAAACGCATAAACTTGAAATAGTGGAGATAACACCATTCATGTTGTGGGCTATCTAAAAGAAAGCCCCTCATAAGAGAGACTTCCTGATGTTGCCAGTCCTACACCTGCCACACATCCTCCGGGGGAGGAGTCAACGATACCCCGTCGCCCGGTACGGACATACTGACCATGCGGACACTCCGGCTCAGCCATGCGAACAGTTCCGGGAACTTCTGCTCATTGACATGCATAGGCGGGCGTCCCGGGCTGATGCAGGAAAGCTCCGACAGGTCAGCGCGGCCAATACCGAAAACGAACACACTGAGTTTGCGGGAAGTTGAGAGATCCTTCAATCGTCCCTCCAGCTCCCGGTGCCGGGCGCTGGTCGGAACCCCGTCCGTCATCACGACAAGCCAGGGCTGGTAGAATTCCACCCCGTGTGCCCGGTAGGTACGCTTGCGGCTGTCGAGTTCAGATAGAGCCAATTCAACGGCTTCACCAAGGAGCGTTTCGTTTTCCTGGGATGTGGTGATTTTCAGCTCTGAGTCAGATTCCCGGATCGGACCGAACTCCTTTACTGTTGCTACCGTCCGGGCGAAAGTCATCACTGCTACATCGGCGGCCAGCTTCGCCAGAGGATCGGCGAGAATGTCGCTGACGAACCGCTGAAGCCCGACGTTGAGCTCGTCCATCCGGGTGACGATATTGTCTCCCGTGACGATATTCCAGTTGATCCCGTCGGAGTGCTCCTGACGGAGGATGTGTTGGTTGTCGCCCCGGATAATGCCGTTCATACTGCTGCTGGCATCCAGCAGAAAGAGAACAGGAAGCCGGGCGTTGGCGTTGTTGCCGAACTCGCGCATGGCGGCGAGCTGTTCCTGTTTGTTTGGTTGTGTCGATGATGATATAGACATGGTTTATTCAAGTTAATGGTTGGTGGTTGGATTCCGGGTTGCCTGATTCAATGCGCTACGACGCCGTATGCAGAGCCTGCACAGGGGGCGGGTATGAGATTGCCGTAAACGCCGTGCGACATCGTCAGAAGCCTCCCGGAAGAGAATCCCGCAGTCCGTACAGATGTTGGGTGTCATCTGTACCAGCAGACTTCGGGGTGGGCAGGGACGGTCGTACAGAAGATCCCGGTACATGGGATGACCCCTTCCGCCTCCCGGCTCCATATCCCTGAGGTATTGCAGCAAACAACGCGCCAGATACCCCGGCATGGCGCGTGGACGCAAATCGCGATGCTGGATACAGGTAAGATTGTGACCGAGAGCATCGCGGAGCTTGCGGGGGAGATACGACCAGACATAGCATCCGGGGGTATCGGGCGGGTAGAATCCCGCTGGCGGTCTGTACGAAGCAAACGGATATGGCAGTATGCCCTTTCCGGCGGCTTCCCGCATGTCTCCTTCTCCCCCTTGCCGGGCGAAGGGAGACAGGCCGAGCGTCAGCGTCATGAAGAGCAGGACGGACAGGGCGTAGGCATCGTGGCTGCGGGTGCGGAGGAAGTCTCCGAAGTTGCCGTGAAGTTCCGGTGCCCGGAACCGTTCCGTGCCGACGGAACAGGGATAGTCTTCGATTTGGAAACTATCGACGTCTACCCAACAAGCTGAGCCATCAGAAGAAACCATCACATTGCCGGGATGCAGATCGCCTAGGACGACACCGCAACGGTGCAGCGTATGGACGGATGCCGACAAGTTCAGGCACAGCCTGGTCAGATCGTAACGGTTCCATGAAGGGTACTGTTTCTTCAGCAGCTCCGCATGAAACGCAAACGCCCCGAGCGGAACACCGTCCACCCGGGACATCAGCACGCCGACAAAGCGCTTCAGTTCGTCGTACAGGATCTCGCGCGGCCACGCCACGCACGGGGAACGAATGGGGCGGGAACACATCAGCCTAAGCTTCTGCTCACGCCAACGCATCCGTTTCGTTGGATGGTAGAGCTTGGCAACGAGTGGTGATGCCGATACGGCATGGGCAGTGAAGACGGAACCTTCACCTCCTCCCGCAATGGGTTTTCCCAGAACGATTCGCTTCCCACGGTCTGAGAACAGAACATCCCCGGTCGAGTACTTCCCGCCATTGCCGCAAAGCGTTTCATCCAGCCGCCTTACTTGATGGCGGAGTGCATAGAATGGAGTCATGGGTACATGGCGGCAGGTAATAAGCCGTCACATATAGATGACGCGGAGGGGATAAATTTTTCAATTATGATTGATAAAAAATGGATATGGAAACATTTTATCAATCATATTAGGACATTCATCCTATGTCTTGATTCATGATGCCATTGATCGTGCTCATCAATGAATCAAAAGGCTCCGGTTCATCAAAGAGCATGGCTGAAGTCTGTTCGTAGTCCCTTTGCCATTTTTCTCGCAATTCAAGAGCATCCGGGATCAGTTTCAAATCCGAGGGAAGCAATGTATCGTAATCGACCCATGTCTGCCAATGGTAGAGCTTGCGTTTGTCCCTTACATCGAAGAATAGCTCCTTATCAACATATCCCGCTCGGATAAGGGCTGCCGCATCATAATAGTGGCGTGCCAGCCTGGTCTTGATATTCCATCCTTCATGCGGACGGGTATTATTCTCATGGAGAATGAAACACTTCTCCCAGAATGTTCGGAAAGGGCTAATCGTTCGTACTTCAGTCGAATCTGAAAACTCCGGAAATCCTTCCCCAATGTAAGAATCGACCATCCTGGCTTCGGATGGTTCCGTCTGAGCTCTCCCGCTCAATTCGATTTTGACAAAAGGACGAATGTAGAGGCTTTCATTCTGTCCGAACAAGGATGGATAATGGATTAAGAGGACAAATGGATCACGGGCCGTGGACAGATCTTCCAACTCGATATGCACATTCTTGATTCCCATTTCTTTCATCCTCTCCTCCATGAGAGGCTGGAGAACATGCTCCATTATCCTCCGGTAGTGGGGGCGAATCTTACGCAATTTAGCATCCCTCTGGCTGGCCGATTGAAACGCTGCCGGCTTATCTTCTTCACCCAGTTCAGCGAAGAAACAAGGAGATAACGCAACATCGATATCCTCAGAGAAACGGCGTATGATCTTGTACGCTTTGGAGAGGGACGTTCCGCCTTTGAAGCATAGATAAGGATTCAAGAAGTCTTCCTGAAAAAGAATATTCAGAGCCCGGCATACCCAGAAATCCTTTTCAACAATAGAAGGAATGATACCTAGCTACTCGCCAATGTAGCGGCACAGGAATATTCGATCTTCGGATGGGAGACCAAGGAAATCACTCATGAGAGACAGGGGGCGCTATGACTTGTTGTAGAATGGGGCGCATCCATACAGGAACAAGATCCATATCACGAGATAATTGTTCCTTTTCCGTATCGGAAAGCCGCTTGGTTAATTGAGTGACAACAAAATCACGATCTATCGACTTCCTGCCCAGCGAGCGCAACGCTTGAACGGCCAATCCCGTAATACTCCCCGACAGGCGCATCAGTTTCGGAGATGTCTTCTTGAAGCGGAGTTTCCATCCACCTACGTGAACCGTTGCAGAAGGTCGATCCGTCAAATACTCGTACCGCCCGGCCATTTGGTCGGAAAGCCACAAAGCGTTAGCGGCATGGATTCCATTAGGTAAAAGACGAGCTTCATTTTTCCTTGCCCAGGCTTTCGCTACCTGTTCCGGGTCAGTTGGTACAGGCAGATTAAATCTCTTGTTGGTCGCCAGGATCTCATAAATACCTGGAAGGATACGCTTGAGCTCGCCATCCCTTGCCATGCGAGAAAGCGCTTGATCTACTGCTGTCCTGGGCCAGAACGCAAGAAAATCGGAAGAAGTAATAATCTCTCCTTTTGCCTTCTCGGAAAATATTTTTTCCCTCAGCTGGCTCTTGATGCTCCCCTTCATGATTAAAAAGTATTGTTTATCTGACTAAAATGACTGGGGCAAAGATCAACTAACCGCATCCGGGATGATAGAAAGGTATGCTTCAGCATCCTTACGGGAAACACCCTGCCTGTAGTGGGATTCGGTCATCTGCGTTCCACTATGTCCCATCCAGCGGGCAACATCCGGCAAGGGATGGAGAGCTGCCTGATAGGAAGCGAATGAGTGTCGCAACGCATTCTTTGGTATCGTGATGCCGGCTTTGGCTGCCAGCTGGTCCAGGCGATAGCCATATCTGAGTTCGTCATCCCGGGTCATTGGCTCCCATTCGCCTACGGCCAGCCATGCCTTGATTTGCGGGGAGGTGGGTATGTAACGATCCTTCGTTTTCCCCTTGGGTCCCTTCGCGATCTCACGCGAAACAAAGATATCGTCATGTCCATCCGGTTTGTCCTTGTATTGAACAACCTCTGAACGTCTTAGCCCGCACAATCCCTGTAGGACAATACGGGAAAGCATGGGGCGGTCATATTTTAATGCCGCCTCAAGCAATTTCCGGAATTCGTCCGGGGTAAGAATCCCGATGGAGATGTGATCCCTGGAAGGAGCGACGGTCAAGGAGACCGGGTTTTTCTGAATCAGATCGTGCTGAATGGCCCAGAGGAAAAAGGCATTCAGCGTACCGCGGTACCTGTATTTGCTGGTATTCGAGAGGGACTTTCCCTGATACCGGAACGAATCCAGTTTGTCATTGATTTCGGCGGCGGTGATTGATGACAACTCCCGGTTGGTCCAGCCTTGCTGCCATTTATCGAGTTCATGAAGGACGTTCTTATGGTGGGCCGGCTGGCATTGGCCCCGATCCAACATCAGCTGCCTCTCCTTTCGATACTGAGCCATGGCGTCATCCAGAGATATACCCGCCGGGGGTGGTTTCGGGGCAGTAATGTCAACATGATCAGCAATGACGCTTAATTGTGATCCGAGTAAATCCTTGATTTCCTGCTCTTTGGTATCCGTGAGAGCATCTTTCCACCACGAAAGGAGGATCAGTTGCAAATGCCTTCACCTCTTCCGGATCTTCATGCTGGTACAAATATTGAAGCGTATGTTGCAGAAGGTTGTTGTTCTTTCCAAATTTTCTCCACAAGCGGATAACGAACATTTCGACCACGGATTCTCCCTCTGCAACCATATTGAATATTGCCAGGGCATCGTCGATATGCCCCTTGTCATACATATCGTAGAGAGCCCGGGCTTCGTCGTAATCGCGAAAGGTGCGCTCTTTCCATTCTCCCGTGTCCTTGTCAACAAAGCGGAGCCGCCAGACTGAAGGGCGACCTTTCTTCTTCACTTCAGTGAGTTTGACTTTGCTGCCATATCGGCCTTTGGCATGCTTCCTCTTCATGTAACGAGAGTAATGGTTTACAGAAAAAGCTTCAAGACGAATTAGGGGACAAACTGGGGGACATATTCGTAAATTGTTTACAATGAATAAAATTGTCTAGATTCAGGTTCTAGTGGGGGTTCCCCCGTGAAGGTTCGAGTCCTTTCGGGCGCACCAAACAAGGCCCTGCAAGTTAACTGCTTGCAGGGCCTTACTGGTTTTTTGGGGAAGAGCATGTTGGTTTTTATTGCGTGGGTGCCGGAAGATTGAAACGGCTTGGTGAAGGCTGGTTTTGCAGGCAGTGGAATGAACGCGGAGGGCGCCGGATTTGTCTTGTAGTCCATAGGAAGCTTTCATCCCATGTTCCCCGTTAAACGTTTTATCTTTTCCGCCTCCCTTGTTTTATTCCTTGCATGCGCTTTCGCTTCATCCGGTGATGCGGAGGCGAAGATTGAAGACGTCGCCTCGTTCAAGGGAGCGCAGGTGACCGGAGTGACGGTGACGGACAAGGGCCGGATTTTTGTCAATTTCCCCCGCTGGCGGGAGCATATTCCATGTTCGGTGGCGGAGGTAGGAAAAGACGGCAGCTACACCCCTTATCCGGATGAAAAGACCAACCGGTGGGAAAAGGGGATGCCCGGGGCCGGGGATGCGTTTGTGTGCGTGCAGTCCGTGGTTGCGGACGGGGACAGGCTTTACGTGATTGATACCAAGAATCCCATGATCGGCAAGACCGTCGCCGTTCCCACGCTGTACGTGTATGACCTCCATACGGACAAGCTTGTCAGGAAGTACCTCCTCGCGGAGTCCACCAGGCCGGGCTCTTATGTGAATGACCTGCGCGTGGACCGCGGACATGGCAAAATTTATTTTACGGATTCCAATGATCCGGGCCTGATCGTGCTGGATATGGAGAGCGGAGAGAATTACCGCATGCTGGACCGTCACCCTTACACCACAGCGGAACAGGACCACATCACCGTCGGCGGCAGGAGGCATGACGGGAAAGTCCATTCAGACGGGATTGCCCTGGACCGGAAGAACGGCATTCTTTATTTCCACGCCCTGACGGGTAAGACCTTGTACGGGATTCCGACAAGCCAGCTCATTGGCCGTCATGTGGATGAAGGGAAGATTTCATCCATGAAGACGCCTTTCCCGGATGGGATGATCATGGATGACCGGGGCAATTTGTACATGGGGGACCTGGAGAAGAGCCGCATCGTTTACGTCACTCCGGACCGCAGGGAGATCAAGGTGCTGGCGTCCGGGGACGGCATCAGCTGGCCTGATACGTTCAGCATCCATGACGGCTATCTTTACTTCACCAATTCCCGCATCCAGGAGGCCACGGGGGATATTTCCAATATGGAGTTCACGCTGAAAAGGGTGAAATTGCCGGAATGAACGGTTTTTATCGCCCCCGGGATTGTCCGGACCGGGTTGGCGGGTGCGGTTCATATTCCTTTACATGAACGGGCGCCGGGGCTATGGTCCCCGCGTTTTTCAGGAAGGCAATGATTCTTTTCAACTGTGATTACAGTGAGGGCGCCCATGCGGATATTCTCCGCAGACTGGCGGAAACGAATATGGAACAGACCGCCGGGTATGGGGAGGACCCCTATTGCGCGCAGGCCAGGGAACTGATTGCCGGGTTGTGCGGCAGGACGGACCTGGATATTCATTTCCTCATCGGCGGAACCCAGACCAATTTCACGGTGATTGCGGCCGCGCTGCGCCCCCATCAGTGCGTGCTGTGTGCGGATGCGGGCCATATCAACGTTCATGAATCCGGCGCCGTGGAGGCTTGCGGCCACAAGGTTTCCGCCATTCCCACCCCGGACGGAAAGCTCACGGCCCGGCAGATTGAGGAGGCATGGCATGCCCATTGGGACGACGAGACCCATGAGCACATGCCGCAGCCCCGGATGGTTTATATTTCCCAGCCGACGGAGCTGGGGACCATTTATTCCCGGAGAGAGCTTGAAGAGATTTCCGATGTCTGCCGCCGCAGGGGACTGTACCTGTACATGGACGGCGCGCGCCTGGGCTACGGCCTGTGTGATGAAGACAATGATCTGGATTTGCCGGGGATTGCCTCCCTCTGCGACGCCTTTTACATTGGCGGCACCAAGGTCGGCGCCCTGTTCGGGGAAGCCCTGGTCCTGCGCCATGATGCCCTGAAGGAGGATTTCCGCTACATCATGAAGCAGAAGGGCGGCCGCCTTGCGAAAGGGAGGCTGCTGGGCATCCAGTTTCTGGAGCTGTTCCGGGACGGCCTTTATTTCCGGCTGGCCGCCCATGCGGACCGCCTGGCCGTGATGCTGCGGGATTTCTGCCGTTCCAGAGGGCTTGTGCTTCCCGTTGCCAGCGGAACGAACCAGCAGTTTGTCACGATGCCCGATTCCGTTCTGGATGAATTGAGGAAGAAGTACGGCTTTGCCTACCTCCGCCGGGTGGATGAAACCCACAGCACGGTGCGTTTCTGCACCAGCTGGGCCACACGGGAGGAAGACGTGCGGGAGTTGATGGAGGATATCGCCCGCCTGTGCTGAAATTCCCCTCCTGCCGGAGATGCCGGAAGGTACGGGGAGGGGCTTTTCCGCGTCCGTTTGCAGAGAAGTATTTTTTGTCTTTCCGGGGCGCAAAGGATAAGTCATGATGCGTCTATGTCCTTAACAGTGCGACAGGAATGGCAGGGGCGGATTTCCCGCTTGCAGTGGCTGCTGAATGCCGTGATAACGGTGGAGTGCCTCTGCATCCCCTTTTTTGCCGCCGGGGCGGTGGTGGGGATGGCGTGGTACGGCGGCCGCAGGCTGGGGGAGGACTGGGGCTGGCTGGCGGGAATTTCCCTTTCCGCCGCTGTTTTATTTCTGGCGGCATGGGGCTGGATGCGGCTCCGGGGACGTTTTTTCAGCAGGCGTGATGCGGCGGCTTTTCTGGATGAACAGATGGGACTGCACGCGGCGTTGAGCGCCGGAGAGGAATGGGGGAATTCCGTAGAGAGTTCCGGAGAAGCCGTAAGGAGGAAGCCCGTGCTCCGTGTGCGCTCCGTGCGGTGCCTGGGCTGGCTGGCGGGAGGCGCGGCGCTGATGGCCTGCGGGGCTCTTCTGCCGCTGCCCGTTCAGCAGGTTGTGCAGCAGCTTCCGGATCTGCCGCCCGTCCTGGCCCAGGTGGAGGAAGCCCTGGACCGCATGGCGGAGATGGAGAGTGTGGACGGGAAGAGCCTGGAGCCTTTCCGGGAGCAGTTGGAGGATTTGAAGCAGATGTCCCGGAATGAGTTGTATTCCCACGCGGGGCTGGAAGCGGCGGACGCCCTGAAGGGGAAGACGGCGGCGGCCGTTGCCGGGTTGTCCAACCAGATGTACCAGGCGGATTCCGCGCTGTCCCTGCTGGACAGCAGGAATGGCGCGTCCAGCCCGGAGGCGATGCAGTCCCTCCAGGAGGCCTTGAAGGGGATGGAGTCTCTCCCGCTTCAGCCGGGCGGCATCATGAGCCGCCAGCTTCAGGAGCTGCAGGCCTCCCTGCCTTCCCGGCAGATTGACCCGGAGACGGCCCGCCGCCTGAAGGAGCAGCTGGAACGCGCCGCCCAGCAGCTGCGGAGCATGTCCGGGCAGTGCGGCATGTCCCTGATGGCGTCTCCGGATGAGAATTCCGTGGTGAAGTCCGGGAACGGAGAGGGGGATGGAACTGAACCGGGCTCCGGAGGCGTGAGCCGCGGGCGCGGAGACGCTCCCCTGACTTTTGGCATGGAGGAGCGCAAGCAGCTTGATATGGTTGGAAGCGGTCCAGCTGCGCTTCCGGCAGGGGAAAGGTGCCCTCCAGTTCAATGGGGTTCTGGGTGGCGAGGACGAAAAAGGGATGCGGCAGGGCATGGGTTTCCCCCATCACGGTGACGCGGCGCTCCTGCATGGCTTCCAGCAGGGCGGACTGGGTCTTGGGGGAAGCGCGGTTGATTTCATCCGCCAGCATGATGTTGGCGAAGACCGGACCTTCCTGGAAGACGAAGGTTTTTGCCCCGTTCATTTCCTGGAGGACGGGAGTGCCCGTGATGTCCCCGGGCAGCAGGTCCGGCGTGAACTGGACGCGGCGCGCCGTGAGGGCCAGCGCCCTGGAGAGCCCCTTGACCAGTTCCGTCTTGCCCAGGCCGGGCAGCCCTTCCAGCAGGATGTGGCCGCGCGCCAGCACGCCGATGAGGACGAGTTCAATGAGGTCTTCCTTGCCGAACAGCACCTGGTTCATGGCGGCGGCCAGGGCGTCAAGCTTTCTTACGGCATGGCCGAGTTCTTCCTGGGAGAGAGAGGGGAGGGTATTCATGGGGAACTGCCGGATGACCGCGGCTTTTTGGAAAAAAGCCCGGGGAGTTGTTAGAGTTTTGCGTGAACTTACTCCATGCGTCCGGTAATCCGCAAGCAGAAAAGGCGGGACCTGTTAATTTTCAGGAATATGAAGGAAAAGAAGTCCGGCGCGGATTTTGCTGTAAACGGCTTTGCCGTGGTGTAACGTTGCTTCTGTTGAAACAAAGGCGCTTCCCGCGCTGTAATATCACTGCCATGGATCCCGTACTCTCTCCGGACAACAAACGTATTTATGTGGTGGACGCCCTGCGCGGCTTTGCCGTGATGGCGATCATGCTGCTGCATTTCCTGGAGCATTTCATCTACAATTCCTACCCCGTGGCTTCCTCCCCGGTGATGGAGGCGGCCAACCAGCAGTTCAAGGAGGTCTTCTTCTTCCTGTTCGCCGGAAAGTCCTACACCATATTCGCGCTGTTGTTCGGGTTCACCTTTGCCATCCAGTACCGCAACCAGGCGCGGAAGGGACGGGACTTTGCGGGCAGGTTCGTTTGGCGCATGTGCCTGCTGGTGGTGTTCGCCTGCCTGAACGCGATGTTCTTTCCGGGAGGGGACGTGCTGCTGACCTTCGCCATTGCGGGGCTTCTGCTGGTGCCGTGCCGCCGCTTGAAAACCTCCGCGCTGGTGCTCCTGTCCCTGTTCTTCCTGGCGCAGCCCCTGGAATGGGCGTATGCGGCAGCGCAGTGGGTAAATCCGGGCTGGGCGCCGCCCTCCCTGTCCGTGGCGGAATCATACGCCTCCCTGAAAGCCGCGGTGGATACGGGCAACTTCTGGGTGATGGCCAGGGAGAACCTGACCGTGGGCCAGTGGGCCAGCCTGGCGTGGGGCATTGAAGCCGGGCGCCTGATGCAGGCCCCGGGCCTGTTCCTGCTGGGCTTTGTGCTGGGAAGGCAGGATTTCTTTTTGCAGAATGACGGAAATGCCGTGTTCTGGACCCGCGGGTTGCTTCTTTCCCTGGCCGGGGCCGTAGCGTTTTACGTGGTGATGTCCCTTCCCGGGCTGCCTGCTCCGCTGCATACCGTGTTCAGCATGTGGCACAACGTCTGCTTTACCGGCCTGTGGGTGGCCGGATTCGTCCTGCTGTACCGGCTGGAATATTTCCGGAAAGTGACGGTGCCGCTGCTGACCTACGGGCGCATGAGCCTGACCAACTACGTTTCCCAGTCCATGATCGGCTCCCTGATCTTCTTCCCGTATGCGCTGGGGCTGGCCCCCTATTGCGGGTACCTGGCCAGTTTTGTGATCGGCTGCGCCGCCATGGCGGCGCAGATATGGTTCTGCCGCTGGTGGCTGGAACGCCACCGCTACGGGGTGCTGGAAGGATGGTGGCACCGGGCCACCTGGATGGATGCCGGAAAGGCCGCCAAACGGGAAGCCCGGTAAAAGCGCGGACTATTTGGCCGGAACCTGATCGTAAAAGACAAGGGACGCTTTTTCCAGCGTGTGCTGCCAGAGGTGAAACCCCACCTGGGCGGCAGGCGTATCCGGCGTTACCGGCAGGGAAGCCGTATCCAGCGCGTAAACGGTGACCAGGTACAGGTGCCAGCCGTGGCCCGGGGGCGGGAAACTGCCGCTGTAGCCTGTGAATCCGGCGTCATTGCGGATCTGGACAACCTGTTCCGGCATCAGGCGGGTGGCCGGGTTTCCGGCATCCGCGTGCAGTTCCCGGACGGAGGCGGGAATGTTGACGGCCAGCCAGTGCCAGAAGCCGCTTCCGGTGGGCGCGTCACGGTCATGGATGGTGACGGCAAAGCTCTTTGTTTCTTCCGGCGGATTGGTCCAGAAGAGCTGGGGGGACTGATTGGCTCCTCCAATGCTGGTGTGCCGGTTGACAGGCGTGGCGACGCCGCCCAGGTCCTTGCTGTGAAGTGTGAATGATGAAGGCATAAGGTCTGGAGTCCATTCCCGGGGCATCCGTTCAAAATGCGACGGTTTGAGAGGCGTTGCGGAGGTAGCCTGATGCCTGGGCGCCCGGCGTCTTTTCCCGCATGCCTGCGATCCATTCCCCTTTGATTTTTTCTTCCCGGCCGTGTTCTGCCACTCCCCCCGGTGCGGGAGCGGGCGCATCCCTTCTCAAACCGCCGGGAAGGGCGGGGAGGGATTGAGGGGAACGCTGTATCTTGCCCTTGTTCCAGTGTTCCGGGAGCATGAAGCCGATGGGAGGCCGCTCCGTTTTCAACCGTTCCCGCGCTGTTCCGCCATGGCGGGCACGGGGCCGTTCCACATGGCGCTTTCTTTTAAGAGGCGGATGTAGTATGCATGGCGCATGGAAGGGCGGACGGACATAGGCGGCTTTTTCGGTCTGGAACTGCCGGAATACGGCAATTTCCCGCAATGGCATCCTGGCCGGAGCGTAGCCGTGAATTCCGGCAGGCGCGCACTGGAGCATATCCTACGCCGTCTGGGAGATGTGCGGCGCGTCCATGTTCCCCTGTATACGTGCCCGGCGGCGCTGGAACCGATGGAACGGCTCCGGGTGCCCGCCGTCTTTTACCGCCTGGACGAACGCCTGGAGCTGGAGAAGCTGCCGGAACTGGAGGAGGGGGAATACCTGCTGTACGCAAATTACTTCGGCATCAAGGAGAAGTATGTGGACCTGCTGGCCTCCCGGTATGGAGGGAGGCTGATTGTGGACAATGCGCTGGCCCTGTATTCCCCGCCGCGTTCCGGGGCGTGCGCCCTGTACAGCCCGCGCAAATTTTCCGGGCTGCCGGACGGGGGTATTGCCGTCATGGGGGCCGGGGATCCGCTGCCGGAGCCGGAGGAACGGGATGAATCCCTGCCGGACGCCGCCTTCCTGCTGGAATGGCTGGAACATGGGCCGGAGGGGGCGTCTGCGGCCTGCGGGCGCAACGAGGAGCGTTTGCGGAACGCCCCCTTGCGCAGGATGTCCCGTTTGACGGAACGTTTGATTGGCGGCATTGACTATGAGCGGGCAAGGCTCCGGCGCATGGAGAACTTCCGGTTTCTGCACGAAAGGCTGGGGCCGTTGAACCGGCTGTCCGTGGACCTTGATTCCGTGTCCGGGCCTTTCTGCTATCCGTTTTGGACGGCTTTTCCGGAATTGAGAAACGCTCTGATTGATGAACGCATCCTGGTTCCCCTGCTGTGGCCGGAGGTACTGGAACGGGCTCCGGCGGACAGCCTGGAATGGAAGCTGGCGCTGCATCTGCTGCCGCTGCCCGTGGACCAGCGCTGCGGTCCGCAGGACATGGAGCGCATGGCGCGGGCGGTGGAGGCGTTTTATTCCTGAAAGGGAGGAATAAACTTTTTTGTTAGAGATGGAATAAGGCGTTGACGGTGTGGGGTAGCTTATCTAACATTTCCGCATGTCCGACTACCTCTCTTCTTTGGGCTACCCTTTCCGGGGGCGCCCCATGGTGTTTATTTTTGGAGTGCTTATTATATGGGCCATGTATTTGGCTTCATGGGCTTCCCTCATTGGCCTGATTGCCAATTTCTGCTTCCTGCTGCCCTTCATGGGCGTCTTTTTCATGAAGATGGTGCAGCAGTCCGCCATGGGTGAGGAGGAAATCTGCCTTTTCCCGGAGCTGGAGGACTGGCTGGACAGCATGATGATGCCTTTCATTCAACTGGTGGCGTGCATGGTGGTGTCTTCCCTGCCTCTGGTTATTTACCTGAACGTGGCGGACTGGGATTTGGACGGCCCCCTGGCCTGGCTTTTCATTGCGGCGGGGGCGGTGTACTTCCCGGGAGCGTTCATGAGAACAGCCGTTCTGGAAAGTTTTTCCGGGCTTTCACCCGTGGGCTGGTGGATGCTGGTCCGGAGGGCGCCCCTGGCCTATGCCGGGGTGCTTGCCGCCATTGGCGCAGGAGGATGGGTGATCCTGAACCTTCCTTCCGGTCTGCTGCTGGATTTTGTCATGGCCCCCGTGAAGCTCTACGTCACCTGCGTGCTGATGAACGTGTGCGGCCTCTTCATGCTCAAACATGAATTTGCCGAAGAAGGGGAAGAAGACGACTTTTCCATCTCCGGCCCGGCTTGAGGCCGCCCCCGTTCCGGCGTGCCGGGGGGACGCTTGCTCAATTGCGCGCACGACAGTGCGAAAGGCTGCGGATGAAATTGCAGAGGGTAGGGACCTGCGGCCCCGCACCAATGACGGTCACTGCGGGAGTGGTGAAGGATGATGGTTTGTTCTTGAGAAAGTGGTTGCAGGGGCGTTTCCCTGCATAAATGAGGTGGGCGGAAACCAGGTTCCCTTTTCCCGGGCCGCGTGCGGAATCCGGTGCTGGGAGACGTTGCGGAGGCGGTGGACTGTCAAAGTACGTCCTCCGCTGAACGGAGGGGCGCGGAAGAAATGTCTTATCCGTTAAAGGTTGTCCGTTTCCGTGCAGGATGTTTCCGGCAGTATGCCGGAATGCGGCGGCGGAAATGGACGTTATCTGAATTCAAGGTCATGAATGTAGCCATTACGGGATCCAGCGGATTTATCGGCAGCCATTTATCCAGCCGCCTGGCGGTGCTGGGGCACCAGGTCACGCCCTTGTGGCGCTACCTCTTCACGCAGGACAGCGTGGACTGCCTGGCAGAAGCCCTGGCGGGGTGCAATGCCGTCATCAATCTGGCCGGGGCGCCCATCGACCGGCGCTGGACGGATGATTACAAGAAGGAGCTGGTGGAAAGCAGAATCATGACCACCCGCAAGCTGGTGGAAGCGGTCAACCGCCTGCATGAGCCGCCGGAAGTGATGATTTCCACTTCCGCCGTGGGGTACTACAGCCCGTCCGGGTGCCATGGTGAGAAGGATGACCCAACGGCGGATTCCTTTCTGGCGGAATTATGCCTGGCCTGGGAAAAGGAGGCTGAGCTGGTGAACGGCTCCGTGCGGCTGGTCCGCACCCGGTTTGGCGTGGTTCTTTCCCCGGATGGCGGAGTCCTGCCCAGAATGGTGAGGCCCGCCCGGTTCGGCATCACGGCTTCCGTAGGGGACCCGGACCATTCCTTCTCCTGGGTGGCCCTGGAGGACCTGGTGGACGCCCTGATCTTCATCATGGGGAAGGGAGACATCTCCGGCCCGGTCAATGTGACGGCCCCGGAACGCACCACCAACCGCGAATTCTACAAGGCCGCCGCGGAGCATTTCCACACCCGCCTGTCCATCCATGTGCCGGACGCCGTTCTGCGCCTGCTGATGGGGGAGGCTTCCCAGGTGATTACCCGCGGGCAGTGCGCCGTGCCGGAAACGCTGCTGCGGGAGGGATTTGAATTTCAATATCCGGATATCCGCACTTTTTTCAACAAGGCATTCCCCGACAAATCATGAGCATCATCCAAACCATCTTCACTTCACTGTTTCCCGGCCATTCCGTCAAGACGGCTCCCATGCCGGATTTCAACCTGGAACGTTACCTGGGGGACTGGCATGAAATTGCCCGTCTGGAAAACTGGTTTGAGCGCGGGCTGCGCAAGGTGACGGCCCGGTACGACCACGGAGAAAACGGCACCGTTTCCGTTACCAACAGCGGCTATGACGTCCGCACCGGGGAGCGGAAGGAGGCTCATGCGCGGGCCGTGGTGGCGGATGCCCCCAACCATTTGAAAGTATACTTCGTGCCCCTGGTGTACGGACGGTATGAAGTGGCTTTTCTGGATGAGGATTACAGCCGCGCCGTGGTTTCCGGCGGCTCCCTCAATTACCTGTGGCTGCTGGCCCGGAGGCCGCAGCTTGATGACGGCGAACTTCAGCCCATGCTTCATTGCGCGGAGGAACTGGGGTACGATACCTCCCAGTTGATTTACAGCAATTCCCCGTCTTCCCAGGAGCATGCCGTGGGGCGGGATTTGTGAGGGTTGCAGTCCGTGAACCGGGAAGAAGCGGCAGCTTGATGGAAAAGCTGTGTTCCGTTATGGGAAAAACGCCTTCGCTCCGTTCCGGGGAAATACAACTGTGAAGGCCGGGAAGCCGGGCGTGCCCGGTTGGACGGAATGCGAAGCATGAAGCCCGCGGTGCCGGGGAATCTGGAAGATGAACGAATCAAACCTTCTCCCAGTTGGCCGTGTTTTGTTCAAACCGTGGGAAAACAGTCCTTCCGCCGCGTCCTCTGATGGTTGCTCTGCCGGGAACCGGGGGGTGATTCATTGGCCTTTCAAACTTTTTCCCTGTTGCCTCTTCTCCGTCCACATCTTTTAAAAAACGCGGCTATCCGGTTAAAAGCGCTTGCAATCGTCCCGCGGACGGCTATGTTGTCATTCATCCAAACATTGGATGTTTGGATGAATTCTACTTAAAGAAGGAGTAACAATGGATATTATTCATGATAACGCCGCTGATCTCAGCGCTTTGAACGGCAAGACCGTTGCCGTGATCGGATATGGCGCCCAGGGCCGCGCCCAGGCTCTTTGCATGCGTGACTCCGGTGTGAACGTGATTATCGGCGTTCGCCCCGGCAAGTCTTTTGACGCCGCCACCCAGGACGGTTTCCAGGTGATGACCGTAGCTGAAGCCGCCGACAAGGCGGACATCATCCACATTCTGCTGCCTGATGAAAGCCACGGCGCCGTGTATGAAGCTGAAATCAAGCCCTATCTGAAGGCCGGCAAGACGCTTTGCTGCTCCCACGGCTTTGCCTACGTGTTCAACACCATCGTTCCTCCCGCGGACGTGGATGTGATCATGGTGGCCCCCAAGGGCCCGGGCACGGAAGTGCGCCGCGTGTTTGAAGAAGGCTTCGGCTGCCCCGGCCTGATCGCCGTGCACCAGAACCCCTCCGGCAATGCCCGCAACGTGGCCCTTGCCATGGCGAAGGCTGAAGGCCTGACCCGCGGCGGCGTGCTAGAATGCACCATGGCCCAGGAAACGTATGAAGACCTCTTCGGTGAACAGAACGTGCTGTGCGGCGGCATTGTGGACCTGATGAAGTACGGCTTTGAAACCCTGACGGAAGCCGGGTATCCGCCGGAAATGGCTTACTTTGAATGCGTGCATGAAGCCAAGCTGATCGTGGACCTGATTTACACGGGCGGCATCCAGAAGATGAATTCCGTGATTTCCAACACCGCTGAATTCGGTGAATACTACAACGGCCCGCAGATCCTGCCCGCCGATGTGAAGGAACGCATGAAGGAATCCCTCAAGCGCATTGAATCCGGCAAGTTCGCCAAGGACTGGCTGGAAGAAGCCGCCAAGGGCGCGCCCAACCTCAAGGCCAAGCGCGAAGCCCTGGGCCAGCACCCGGTGGAAATCGTGGGCGCCAAGATTCGCAGCCTGTTTGAAAGGAACTAAGGTTTCTTTTGACTCTTTCACGGGCCGTTCCGCCGTATTCCGGAGGAACGGCCCGCATACAACCCGGACTTCCCCCGGAAGCCCGCCATCTTTCAGTTTATGGACAATTCCCTCCCGGCCGTCAATGTGGAGAACGCCAGAGTGTTTCTGGGCGGACATGAAATCCTGCACAATATTTCCTGGCAGGTGCAGCGCGGAGAACGCTGCTTCATCCTGGGCGCGAACGGCGCCGGGAAAACGACGCTGGTCAAGGTGCTGATGGGGTTTGCCTGGCCTCTCTTCGGCGCCAAGGTCCAGGTGCTGGGCAAGACCTTCGGGCAGGTGAACCTGCTGGAACTGCGCAAATCCATTGCATGGGTGAGTCCGTTCATGCACAAATGGCTGGAGGACGGAGCCTGGAGCGGGCGCGACATGGTGCTTTCCGGCCCCGACGGGACGATCGGCCTGCTGAGAGAGCCTACGCCGGAAGAGGAGGAAAAAGCCGCCGGGATCATGCAATCCCTGAAGGCGGAGCATCTGATGGACAGGCCTGTGGTGGCCATGTCTTCCGGGGAGCAGGTGAAGGTGCTGATTGCACGCGCCCTGATGACGAACCCGGAGCTGATGATCCTGGACGAGCCCAGCGTTTACCTGGACCTGGCCGGGCGGGAATTCTTGCTGAACACCATTGAGGAGCTGGCGGAGACGCGGCCTGATCTGACCATCGTGTTCA
The DNA here is from genome assembly GCF_018709685.1 of Akkermansia muciniphila. Lineage (GTDB taxonomy): Bacteria > Verrucomicrobiota > Verrucomicrobiia > Verrucomicrobiales > Akkermansiaceae > Akkermansia > Akkermansia muciniphila_E. The sequence continues at coordinate 57,827 of NZ_JABDHQ010000003.1, read as the reverse complement.
TCACCCAGCGCATTGAGGACATTCTGCCCGTCTTCAACCGGGGCATGATTTTAAAGTCCGGCGAGATTGTGGCGCACGGAAGCCGGGACGAGGTGCTGACGGAGGAAAACCTGAAAGACGCCTTTGAGCTGGATATCCAGCTGATCAAGACGGAAAAGGGGCGCCTCTGGACCGTTATCCGTTAACTTTTCATGAAGAAAGCCAAGAAAATGGAGTTGAAGAAGCCTGTAAGGGTGTCTCTGTCCCGCCAAGTGCTCACCGCCATGGAATCCATGATACGCTCCGGCAAGTGGAAGGTGGGGGACCGCATTCCCGCAGAGCCGGAACTGGCGCGGGCCTTCTCCGTCAGCCATAATACCATCCGGGAAGCCCTGCAATCCCTGATTCACATGGGAATGCTGGAAGCGCGGCCCGGAGACGGCACCTACGTGATGGCGTCGGACCGGTTTGCCGTAGCGGTAAGCAACCGCCTGAAGGAATCGGAACTGCCCCAGATTCTGGAGGCCCGCCTGGCGCTGGAAAAGGAGATTGCGCGGCTGGCCGCCGTTAAAAGGACGGAGGAGGATTTGAAGGAGCTGGAAAGCTCCCTGAGGGATTGCCATGCCAGGGTAAGGCCGGGCATTGAGGACGACATGCTGTTCCATGCCGCCGTGGCCCGCGCCACGCATAACCCGGTGCTGGCGGAATTGTACAACGTGGTTGTCCGCCATGTGCAGGAGAATCTGGAAGGGCTGCTGGAGGAGAAGCAATATGACACCGGCGCCATGAAGCTGCATGACGACCTGCTGGATGCCATCCGGAAGCGGGAGGCGGACACCGCGGAAAACATCATTGTGAAGATCGTGGAATTTGACACTGTCAGCATAAGCGGCCAGTTCCGCGCCTGATGGCTGTGTGCTTTGCCGCTTGATCCGGCAGTTGATTCGGCGCCAGGAAGTCCGGGCGTCTTCCGCGTGATGGAGGACGCCGTTTTTGCGGGAAGCGGACACCACTCCGGAAAGGGAGGGAAGAGTGCTCGTAATTTATTAAGGGTGATTAAGATTTTTAACTTTTTCTTTACATCCGCAAACAAATAAATTACCTGGATAGGACAACAACTTGCCAGATGCCTCTACCATGTTGTCTCTGTTTCAAATACGTTCGGTTTCCCTGATGTTGATGGTCCACTGGTTTGGCGTTTTTGCACAAGCTGTGGAAGATATGCCTGATGAGGTACAGGCGCTGGAAATCAAGTCGGAAACGACGCTGTGTTCTGCCGATTTCTATATTGCCAGGGAACAGGGGAAGGATGTGGATGAAAAGACGGATAAGGAGCGGAAAAAACTGGGCATGGGTGAAGATGTAGTGTTGACCTTGGCCGGAAAACCCAAGGGGGATATTTCCCAACTGCAGTGGAAGGTTACCAAGGGGAAAGAATTGGCCTCTTTTTTTGACAAAACGGAAGGGAAGACGAAGGTGGTATTGACGGTGAATAAGCGGATACAAAAGAAGGGAGAGGTGGAAGTCACCGTCACCACAAGTGAAGGCCTGGAAAAAACCATTGCCTTTGAGATTCTTGTGCCAACCAAACTGACGGCAGCCGTTCCCGTTAAATCCAGTCTTCCGAGTGATCCCAATATCGTTGTTGTGGCGGCGGATGTCAAACTGACGGTAGAGCCTACGGAGGTGAGTTTTAAAAACATCAAACTAATTGAGCGCGATGGAGGGTTGACCTATGTCATGCCGGACCCGCCTCCCGATCCCCAGAAAGGTGAAATAAAGTTGGGCGTACCGCATACGGGTCATGGATGCGATGACGCCAGGATCATTGAACTAAATAATTCGTTGATTGATCAGGTGGCTTATGCGGCGTATTATAACACAGTATGGGGCGCTAAACTGCCGCAGGAATGGTTCTGGACCTGTGATTGGAAAGTGCATGATGGAGATGGAGGCAAGGAGTCTGCCAACGACGATATTTTCAAAGTAGGGACCGTGGAGCAGAGATTCAAAGTTGAATATATGAAATTTGAGGCAATAGATGGCGAGATTAAAGAAGTCCAGATTGCCATCAGGAAATTCGGGCGCGCCATCTCCTATGATTTATACAATCACCAAATGAATTATGAATATGTCTGGAAATAATCTGATGAACCTGTTTGTCTGCGTTGCCGTGTTGTTCTGCGCGGCTGCGCTGGGGCATGCCATTCCTGCACCGGCATGCATGGACCCGTTTAAATCTCCTCCTGCGGAGCTGTCCGGCTTGCGGGAAAAGCTGAAGCAGGGGAAGCTGAGGGAGTTTTATGCCGGGACGCACGCCCTGCTGGGCCGATGTGAATCCGTTGACAATAAACAGATCACGAGGGAGGAGCTGGCGCTGCAGCTCTGGCTGTTCCATGACATTGCCTCCGCGCCCCTGTATCCCGCGGACTACGATAAGGCCACGCCGGAGAGCATTTTTGACAATAAGGACCAGGATATCAAACATTACATGCTGTCCTTCCTCTACGTGATGAGCCGAGACGCTGCGCCGATGGCGCGCCGCCTGCATCTGCGGGGCAAGACGCTGTCCGACTTGCTGGCCACGTACGCTGCTGCTACCTATGCGCAGTTCCGGAGCCATTATGATCCGGATTTGGAGGCGAAGCATGAGGCCCTGAAGAAGTCGTTTATTCCGTTGAACCGGAAGTACGTGGAAGAAGAGTTCAAGAAGAAGGAGATCGGCAGTCTGGTCAACCCCCAGTACCATGTCTTCCTCAACAAGCTGGGAGTAAACGATACCCGGAATAGAAGGCTGGAGCATTATCTTTCCGATTGCTGGATGGAGGAGTTTGTGGAAATGCTGGTGAATCTGTTTCCTGGACAAAGTGGGGCGGTAAAGAACTACCTCCGGATGGCGGGGTACGCGGACAAGGAAATTCCGGACTTGATCAACCGGACATTGGGGCGGACCCCGGCTACGGAATTTTTATACAAAGGAATGCCGAAGGATGTACAAAAGGCAAAACCGTGAATATCAATATGCCCCCCTCCGCGGGCAGCCTTTGAAGGTAAGAGAGCTGATGGAGTGAAGAGCATAGCTGTCTCTGGGGAGCGCCTTCCGTATAAGCAAAAGCCATTCATGGGAAAGGTTGGCTTGTTCTTTTTCCGGACGAATGGCAGCGTTGTTTCATCCCCCTTGAAAGAGGCGATTCCGGTGAAAGGGTGGCGGTGAAATAGATGGTAACAGGATGATTTTTATGCTTTGCAGGGTATGAAAGTTTGTTAGAGTTCCGGGCATGACTACCCCTGTTGAATTGAAGTGCCCGAAGTGCGGCGCCCTGCTGGCGATGGAAGATGTGAATATGGCCACGGATATGGCTTTATGCCGCGCCTGCAATAAGATAAGCAGGTTTTCAGACCTTGTGCAGGAGGAACGGGATGAGGAAATCCTTGATTCTATTCCCCGGCGCATGAGCGTGGTAAAAACGGCGCGGGGACTGGAAGTGACTTATAAGAAGCCGAAGGGCGCCGGATTTTTCTTTTTGCTGTTTTCCGTGATATGGAATGCCATTACGTATAGCATCCTGTTTGCGATGATGGGGAAAATGACCCATGAGGGTTTATTCGGGCAATTGTTCCTGATTCCTTTCGTCCTGGTTGGATTCGGCACGTTGCTGGGCGCCGTTTATGTGCTGTTCGGCCGCATGACGCTGACTCTGACGCCGGGCAGGGGAGAGCTGTTCCGCGGAGTGGGGAGCCTGGGCCGCCGCCAGCAGTTTCTTCTGGCGAAGGATGCCCGCGTTTCCATTGAGGCGAGCAACATGCAGCAGAATCATAAAGTGCTGAACAAGATTGTGGTGGATCAGCCGGACGGCAAGCCGTTCGAGTTCGGCACGGGTATCGCGGAAAAGGAAGCCCAGCAGTATGTAGCGGCCCTTCTGCGGCAGATGAGGGGGTAGGGCCGCAGTTCCGGCAGGGCGCTGGTTTTGAAGAAAGGCGGGAGAAAAGGGAGGGGCAGGGACTGCCGTGACCGCATTTGAAATGTGCGGGCCATGGGATTCTCCGGAAGAAGCCGGGACGGTTTTTTGATTGATAGGAACGGAGAACCGTGTAGATTTAGCAGACTATGAAGAGAGCGCATTTGTTGTTGATTCTGTTCGGCCTGCTTTGCGGGGTGGCGGGGGCGCAGAGCCGTCCTTCCACGCCGCCGAACATGATCGTTATTCTGGCGGATGACCTGGGGTACGGAGATCTGGGCTGCACAGGGTCCAAACAGATCAAGACTCCTTCCCTGGACCGGCTGGCGAAGGAGGGCGTGTTCTGTTCCCGGGCGTACGTAACGGCGCCGATGTGTTCACCTTCCCGCATGGGACTGCTGACGGGCCGTTTCCCGAAGCGCTACGGCATTACCACGAATCCCAATGTGAAGGTGGATTACCTTCCGGAGTCCCATTACGGACTGCCCCAGACGGAGAAGCTGATTCCGGAATATTTGAAGCCTTACGGCTACCGGAGTGCCGTGTTCGGCAAGTGGCATCTGGGCCACACGAAGGGGTACACGCCGCCGGAACGCGGTTTCACGCACTGGTGGGGGTTCCTGGGGGGTTCACGGCCTTATTTCCCCGTCAAGAAGGAGGCTGAAGGCCTGAGCCCCTCCGCCATTGAGTCCAATTTCACGGATAAGAAGGATATTACCTACCTGACGGACGACATTACGGACCGGGCGGTGGAGTTCCTGCAGGAAGCCGGAAAGGACAAAAAGCCGTTTTTCATGTTCGTTTCCTACAATGCCCCCCACTGGCCCTACCAGGCCAAGCCGGAGGATATTGCCAAATTCAAGAACGTGCAGAACCGGGACCGCAGGATTTACTGCGCCATGGTGTATGCCATGGACAAGGGCGTGGGGCGCATTCTGGACGCCTTGAAGAAGGACGGCCTGGAAAGGGACACGATTGTCGTGTTCCTGTCGGACAACGGCGGCGCTCCGGAAGCTCCTTCCTGCAACGCCCCTTTCCGTGGAGCCAAGAGACAGCATTTTGAAGGGGGGGTGCGCGTGCCGTTCATCATCAGGTATCCTGCGGACAAGAGGCTGGCGGCAGGGAGCGTTTGCAGGCAGCCCGTTTCCACGGTGGACCTGCTTCCCGCGTTGCTGAAGGCAAACGGCCACCAGATTCCGAAGAAGCTGGACGGCATGGATATTCTGGAGCTGGTAGGCAATAAGAAGGCTTCCGTCCCGCGCACGTTCTTCTGGTGCACGGATTACACCTCCGCTGTGCTGGACGGGGATTTGAAGTACCTGCTGGTGGCGGACCGCGCGCCGCAGTTTTACAGCGTTACGGATGATCCCCAGGAGCAGAAGGATTTATATTTTTCCAAGCATCAGGATGCGGATCCCCTCGCCAAAAAGCTGGGAACCTACCTGACCACTACGCCCGCGTGCCGCTTCCCGGACAGCATCAGCTGGTCCGCCAAGCTCATGCGGGAGTATGACAAGACTACGCCGGATAAGCAGCCTGAATGAGCCATGGGTCGGGGTTGCCCGCGCCCGGTCCAGGGCACGCGCAGGGCGCTGGCCCGCGCTCCGTACGGGATCATGGTATTCATGGTCCCGCTTTTCCATTAAAAAAGCGCCTTATTTAAGGCGCTTTGGTTCCGCGATGCGGAGGATATGCTCACCAGGAAGGGCCAGGTTGCCCTTGTCCCGCGCGATCATTTCAAAGTAATGGGGGTCCTGGGAAATCCAGATGAATTCATTCTTGGCCTGTTCCATCTGCCTCCTGGATTTTTCCAGATGCGCCTGGAGGAAGGAACGCTCATGCTCCAGGGAGCGCAGGTCCTTCCACGGCTTAAAACACACCAGGGAAAGCAGCATGGTGAGGCACAGGGCCAGGACGATGGCAAAGAGGCGCAGGGCCCTCTGGACGATCAGGGCACGTTTCTCCCGGCGGATTTCAAGTTCCGCCAAGGTAAAACGATGGTAATAGCGGCGTCTCCAGAGCATTCTTTGCAGTTAAACAACATATTTTTGATCATAGAATGTGGATTTTGCCACCATAAACTGCGTCATCCCCCAGTTCCTCTTCAATTCTAAGGAGCTGGTTGTATTTGGCCATGCGGTCAGAGCGGCTCAGGGAGCCGGTTTTGATCTGCCCGGCATTGGTCGCCACGGCAATGTCCGCGATGGTGGCGTCTTCCGTTTCTCCGGAACGGTGGGAGATGATGGCGGAGTATTTGTTGTCCTTGGCCAGTTCCACCGTATCCAGCGTTTCCGTCAGGGAGCCGATCTGGTTGACTTTCACTAGAACGGCGTTCGCCACATGGCGGGAAATGCCCTGGTTCAGGAATTCCACGTTCGTCACGAACAGGTCATCCCCCACCAGCTGGGTATTGTGCCCCATGGCCCTGGTGAGCTGTTCCCAGCCCTCCCAGTCATTTTCCGCGCAGCCGTCTTCAATGGAGATGATGGGATATTTTTTCTGGAGCTCCTGATAATAGGCCGTCAGTTCCGCCGCCGTTCTACCGCGGCCGTCGGATTTCTTGAAGACATACAGGTTCTGGGAAGGATCGTAGAATTCGGAGGAAGCCACGTCCAAGGCAATGAAGATGTCCGTGCCCAGGGTGTAGCCTGCGCGTTTCACGGCCTGGGCGATGCATTCCAGGGCGTCGTCCGCGGATTTCAGGGAAGGGGCAAAGCCGCCTTCATCCCCCACGGCGGTGGACAGGCCGCGGTCGTGCAGCACGTCCTTGAGCGCATGGAAGACTTCCGCGCCGTAGCGCAGGGCCTCCCGGAAGGTGGGGGCGCCCTTGGGCATAATCATGAATTCCTGAAAGTCAATGGGAGAATCCGAATGGGCGCCGCCGTTGATGATGTTCATCATCGGGACGGGCAGCACTTTGGCGTTCGGGCCGCCCAGGTATTTGAAGAGGGGGAGGTTAAGCTGGATGGCGGCGGCTTTGGCCACGGCCAGGGAGACGCCCAGGATGGCGTTGGCGCCCAGGCGGGACTTGTTGGGGGTGCCGTCCAGGTCAATCATGATCTTGTCAATGGACGGCTGGAGGGTGGCATCATGCCCGGACACTTCCGGAGCAATAATATTGTTGATATTATCCACGGCCTTGAGAACGCCCTTGCCGCCGTAACGCTTGGCGTCCCCGTCCCGGAGTTCCCAGGCTTCATGCTCCCCGGTGGAGGCGCCGCTGGGGACGGATGCGCGCCCGATGGCGCCGCCGGCCAGGGCCACGTCCACTTCTACGGTGGGATTGCCCCGTGAATCGATGATTTCACGGCCGCGGACGTCGATGATTTCCAGTTCGTTCATGATCATAAGATTTTTTATTGTCTTTTTTGGACCATGGAACGGCTCCGCCTGTTCCAGGGAAACATGTCATGACCGTGAAAATTCCGGCTTCAGGCGCGGAACTGACGCAGAACGGCGGCAATGTATTCAAGAGTCTCCGGGTCTGAAATGCCGCCGGAAAAGTAAAACGGCCTTCCGGTGGGCTGGGGCACGGAGATGCGGCAGTAGTCCGTTTTTTCCCCTCCCTTGCGCTCCATCATGATCGGGGCCTGCGCGGGAAGAAGAAAAGTCCATGTGCTCCCCACCGGGCCTATGCCCCGGAAAAGGGACGCTTTACCCGGTTCCACCCGGAGAACGGCTTTTCCCAGCATCATGTCAACGCAGAGAAAGATGATGAAGGCTTCCGTGATGGCAAAGAAAGTGGTGAAGACGGGCAGCGCGAAGTCCGTTTTCCCCGGTCCGAAGGAGATGAGGACGAGCACCAGGGTAACCAGCCCCCAAACCACGGCCAGCCCCGTATAAAGAAGTATTTTGGAAAGGGAATGCCTGTAGGTGAGTGTGACCTTTCCCTTGGCGGATGTTACCGTCAGATGCCTGGAAGGGGCAGCAGGCACATCATGGAATTCATGCTCCCGGACCAGGGACGTCCAGGGGGTGGAAAGTCCGCAGCTTCCGCAGGTGACCGTATCCCGGCGGTTGTCCACATCCGCCGCGGAAAACGGAGTGCCGCATCCGGGGCATTTCAATTGTTGAAGGCTGGAAGACATAGGGGACGGCTTGCTGCCTGTCCGCAGGCTACCACAGAAGGCGGGAAGCCGCCATTTCTTTTTAGGTGCGCCTCCGGAAGGGCAGGAAGAGCGTTTCCGAAGGAGGATTCCGCATGGATTCCACCGCCTCTCACACGGGAATTCCCCCTTGTGCGGCACATGGCCTCCATGTAGGATGGCGCCCATGATTGAGCGCAGGCGGAAGCTGAGGGAAAAGATTGAGGCATTGGCGGAACCGGAGTTCCAGAAGTTTTCCGCTGCCCTGATTCCCGGCGTCAGCCGCCTGCTGGGCGTCCGCCTGCCCGTACTCCGGAATCTTGCCCGTGAGGAGTTGAGGGGGAATTGGCGGGAGCTACTGGAGAACCCCGCCGGGGATCCGTATGCGGAGGAAGTGATGCTGGACGGCATGCTGATAGCGCTGGCGCGCATGGAGCCGGAGGAACGCCTGGAACACGTCGCGCGCTTTGTGCCCCGCATGGATAACTGGGCCGTTTGCGATACCTTCTGCTCCGGGCTGAAGTTCAGCAAAAAGCATCCGTCCCTGGTGTGGGAGTTCATTCAGCCGTATTTGAATTCCACCCGTGTGTATGATGTCCGCTTTGCCGTGGTGATGATGCTGGCCCACTTCATTACGGAGGATTACGTGGAGCGGGTGCTTTCCCTGCTGGACGGGGTGCGGCATGAGGATTACTACGTGGGCATGGCCGTAGCCTGGGCGGTTTCCGTCTGTTATGTGAAGTTCCCGGCGCTGACGCTGGAATATTTGCGTAATTCCTCCCTGTCCGATTTCACTTACAACAAGGCATTGCAGAAGATCATTGAATCCCTGCGGGTGAGCCGGGAAGACAAGGAACTGATGCGGAGCATGAAGCGCAAATAGGCCGCGGGCCCTCCCTGCGCATGCGGGGAGGCGGAGAGGCCCGCGCGGGATTGTGACGCAGGGAGGCGGGGGATGCCGGAACCGGGCCTTGATTCCGTTCCGTGCAAGGTATGGAATGGGTACACTTACTATTAAAACCATGCCTAATATTAACGATAACTTCCTCAAGCTGCAGGCGGGATATTTGTTCCCGGAAATAGGGCGCCGCGTGAATGCGTTCATGGAGTCCCACCCGGAGGCGGCTAAAAGGCTGATCCGCTGCGGCATTGGAGACGTGACGGAGCCTCTGCCCATGGCGGCCATTGAGGCCATGCATGAGGCGGTGGACGATCTGGCCTGCCATGAGCGTTTTCACGGCTACGGGCCGGAACAGGGGTATTTCTGGCTGCGGGAGGCGATTGCCAAAAAAGCCTACCAGGCCCATGGCGTGCATGTGGAGGTGGATGAGATTTACGTGTCCGACGGCGCCAAGTGTGATACGGGCAACATTCTGGACATTTTCGGCCCGGGGAACAAGATTGCTGTGCCGGACCCGGTTTATCCCGTATACGTGGATACCAATGTGATGGCCGGCAATACCGGTGAGGCCGGTGCGGACGGCTCCTATGAAGGGCTGGTGTACCTTCCCTGCACGCCGGAGAATAATTTTGTGCCGGAATTGCCGGATGAACACGTGGATTTGATTTACCTGTGCTTCCCGAACAATCCTACCGGAGCCGTCGCCAACCGGAATGAACTGTTGAAGTGGGTGGAGTATGCGCGGGCGAACCATGCCATTATCCTGTATGATTCCGCGTATGAGGCCTTTATTCAGGATTCTGCCGTTCCCAGGTCCATTTTTGAGATTCCCGGCGCGCGCGACTGCGCCATTGAGTTCCGCTCCTTTTCCAAGCAGGGAGGCTTTACGGGGGTGCGCTGCGGCTACGTGGTAATTCCCAAAGACCTGCACGGCCATGATTCACGGGGGAACAAGGTGCTGATCAGCCAGCTCTGGAGCCGGCGCACCAGTACGAAGTTCAACGGCGCTTCCTACATCGTCCAGCGGGGCGCCGCGGCCCTGTTCACTCTGGAAGGCATGGCGCAGACTGCCGTGCTGATCAGCCATTACCTGGGGAACGCCGCTCTGCTGCTGAATGCCTGCCGCCAGGCGGGAATGCGCGTGTGGGGCGGGGAAAACGCCCCGTACGTCTGGGTGCAGTGCCCGGACGGCCTGGATAGCTGGCAGATGTTTGACAAGATGCTGTATGAGGCGAATGTGGTCATTACGCCCGGTTCCGGCTTCGGTTCCAGAGGGGAAGGGTTTTTCCGCATTTCCGCGTTCAATTCACGGGAGAACGTGGATGAGGTTTGCCGCCGCATTCACTCCCTGTTCGCCAGATAGGCAGGCGGCACGGTAAATGAAAACAGGCCGCGGCGGCAGAACGCCGCGGCCTGTTGTTTTGAACGGCTGTCCGGGGAATTAGAAAGCCGCCCGGAATTGGAGGTTTCCGCTCACCCCCTCGCGTTTGCCCGCGTATCCTTTCACTCCAAGATCAACGAACATGGGTTTGCCGGCTACGGGCTGGAAGATCACGCCCAGTTCCGCCATGCCCGTGCCGCCGCGCAAGGTGGGCGCGGCGATGTCCTGGCCGTAGGCGGAGGCGCGGGCCGTTCCATTGCACTGCCATTCATACGCCGCTCCCGCGTACGGGCGGATGGCTTGCGTCATCTCGTAGTGGAAGCGCGCACCGCCCTGGAGCCGACTGGAGTTCATGTCCCGGAACCGGATATGGTCCCCGGAGACCGTGGCGTGGTCACCGTCCTGGCGCGTCCACAGGAAGCGCCCGTAGGCCTCCATGTTCACTTTCCGGCCCAGCTCCCTTGTCAACGCCGCTCCAGCGTGGCCGCCGTAGTAAGGAGAGGAAAGGTTATAGGCGGAGGGATTGCCCGCCCCGTCCACTAGGTCTCCGCTGCGGTAGTCCGAGTCCAGCCGTCCCGCGCGGAAGGAAGCCTCCAGTGCGATTCCTCTGAGGCCGTTATCCGTGAGGTCCCAGCGGGCCAGAAGGCCGCCGCCGTAATAGGAGGTGTCCCCGGAAGCCCGTACAAAGGGGGCGTCTGCAAAGGCGTTGTGGGCCGTGTAGCTGCCCCAGCCGCTTTCCATGAAACCGCCCAGCACTACAGAACGGTTTTTGGAAAATCCGGCGGAAACGCCTGCCAGAATGGCGTAGCCGTCCTGTTCCACACGGGAGCCGGTGGCGTAGTTGGAATGAGAGCCTTCCATGGCGAGGAATGTTTCCATGCCGGAAGGGGAGCCCCCCCGCATGGTGGCCATGGCGGCGCGGCTGATTCCCAGCCCGGCGGCGAGGTCCCCGCCCTGGTTGTTCAGGGCCATGGCGGCGGCGCGGCCTTCGGAAAGGGATTTCAGCTGGGGATTCAGGCGGCTGGAAGTGACGGTAGCGTCAATGCTGGTGTTTCCCACGGAGACGGCGGCGTCATAGAGCATGGCGATGCCGCGTTTGAAGGAGACGAAAGGGGTTTTCAGGATCATGCCGTTGGTGATGAGCCCCATGTTGTTGCGGATGAGGGAAATGGTGTCTCCCACAGCAGGGCCGGGGCTTCCCGGAGAAACACCGGTGATTTCCACCCGGATGGTGGAGCCGGAAAGGTCCGTAGCCGAGGGAGCGGTGGAAGAAGTTCCGTTGGAGATGGTGAGCATGGGAGCGCCGTTTTCGTTCCAGGACGACAGGCGGAAAACGTAGTGCTCAAAATTGCCCACGTTCGTTGCGCTTCCCTGAAAGTTTTCCAGAATGAGCATGTTGCCCGTTGTTACATCCATAGCCGTGGCTCCTGGACTGGAGGCATAGGCGTCCCATCCGCCGAAAACACCGTTAAGGTTGAAGTTGCCTTCCAGAATAACGGTATTGTTGCTGGCCGTTCCTTTGTCCGCTCTGCCTCCGTAGATATATCCCCCTACCGTGCCTCCCCGGATTTCCACCACATTGCCGCTGGAAGATCCCTGGAAACTCATTCCACCCGTGACGGAGCCGTCAATGTTCCCTCCCAGAATAAGAACATGGTTGCCGGAAGCGGCCCCTCCGTTGGAGGAAGTCCCCCCGTCAATGAATCCTGTATGGCCACCGAGGAAGATTACCCGGTTGCCGGAGGCGTTTCCTTCACTGGCCCTCCCTCCCATGATTCCATGGCCTACGCCGGGTATTTCTCCGTTGAGCCCCACTTCTCCTCCATGCATGATGAACAGGTTGTTGCAGGCGTTCCCCCGGCCGGATTCCACAAAACCTCCGAAGGCATTGTTGTTGACGCCGCCGCTGGTGATGATTACCCGGTTGCCGGAGGCATTCCCTGTAGAGGAATAGCCGCCGTTGAGCCAAGTTGCCGTGGCATTGCCAAGCCGCACGCTGTTGGAGATAGCGTCTCCGCCGGCTGTTTGGCCTCCATTGACGCCGCCGCTTAACGTACCGCCGGAAATAAGGACTTCGTTCCCCGTGACATTGCCGGAATCACTGTAGGCCCCCTGCACCCATTGAGCGCTTCCCCCCGTCATTGTGATGGAATTATATTGAGCGTTTCCGCTGCCGCTTTCTCCGCCATAAACGTTGCGGGCGACCGTCCCGCCCCCAAGAATGACGGAATTATATTCCACGGTTCCCGTCGCGGAATAAGCTCCGAGAAGATGGAGGACAGAACCTCCGGTCATGGAAATCCGGTTACGGACAGTGTCTCCGTCTGTTGTTTTGGCTCCATAGGCGTTTCCGGGAATGGAGCCTCCCGTGATGGAGACCGTGTTGTCCGATAGGCTGTCCTGCGGGAACAGGAGGCCGTTTTCGTCCAGTGGGGCTCCGGGATAGGTGAGTTCCACACCTGCGCCTTCCGCCAGGAAACTTCCGGCCACTGTAATGCCGGCGATGCAAAAGAGCCGGGATATTACTGGTTTAAATGGCAATATCGTTTTCATCCTAATGATAATTGCGGATTATCAATCCGGTATGCATTAAAACAGCACATAAATACCTGCCTCTGCAAGGAGCGTCGTGGCACCTGAATATGGAACTGAGCGGCAGCGAACTGTATTCTCGGAAAGGCAGTACGTCCTGACGGACACATCTAGTGCAGACGCCGCATGGACATGCGGCGCTCCCGGAACGTGTGGGGCGAATCCGGGGAAGTTAATGCGGGGGAATGCTTCATGATACAGTAGCTGTTCCGCACAAATTCCTGACTCTTAGAATTCGCTCTTGACTCCGGATTGATAATCCGGAGAGCTCTGGAAAAAGTTGTATGAATATTTTAGGATCAATGGCTGGGGAAAACCTGTTTCCAGGTTTTCCCTTCATCCATGCTTTCATAGATGCCTTTTTCCGCGTACAGGGTGATGTGCTTGTTGTTGGCTGTGTCAATCAGCAGGTTGAAGGCGGCTCCCCAGTCTTCCTTGTCCGACCGCTTCTGCCAGTTTCTGGCGTTGCGTTCGCTGGAATACACGCCCTTGCCGTCCAGCGGGACGGCGAGCATGAAAGTATCGTCCAGGCGGCGCCTGTCGATCGCCAGCGTGGGCTGCGTGACGGGCAGGCCTTGTAGCACGCGGTTCATGGTGCGGCAGTCATTGAAGGAGGTGTACACGCCCTGGGTGGAGAAGACATAGAGCTGGTCTGCGGCGCGGGTGTCGTAAACCAGCTTCAGGAAGCCCGCCCCCTGAACTTCATTTTTCTGGGTCCATTTCTTCCCGTTGTTGGTGGAGATGAAGACTTTGCTGGTGTTGGTCTTGCGGTCCGCCGTCACGGCTCCAATCCGGCCCTGCGCGGTGGTATGGAAACCGACGTTGGTAACGGGTTCCCCCACCAGGCCCGCGTTGGTCCAGGTTTCTCCGCCATCCGTGCTCATGAACAGCCCTGCGCGGTCCGAGCCCACGATGATTTCACGAGGGTTCCGGGGATTGACGGAGATGAGTTCCCCGGCGATGAAGGAGAGGGGGGACGGGTCCACTTTGACGTCCGGGCTGGCTACCGTCCACGTTTTACCCATGTCCTTGCTGCTGAACAGGGCTCCTCCCTGGGAGGTGGGGGCCAGCAGGAACATTTTATCCCCGGCAAGGGCCATGGAACGGATGGTTTTGACGCCCTTGGGCAGCGTGAACGGCTTGCGAACGTAGGTTCCGTTTTTGCGTTCCAGCAGGTCCGCGCCGGAACGGTAGCGCACCACGGCCAGATCCGGGGAGAGCAGGGAGTAGCCGATGATTTTTCCGGCAGGCATCGCGGCGGTTATTTTGTGCGGCTGGAGTTTGACGGGTTTGATGGAGATTCCGTCCATGGCGGCGGAGAAGATGCCCTTGCCCTTGCCCGGAATGGTCCTGAACGTGATGCCGGCGATGGCCTCCTCCTTCATCGGGATGATGCGCTGCATGCCCATTTCCCATTTTTTCATGTCCGGAGAGGTGAAGCAGGTGAATTCATTGCCGCGCCGCATGATGCGCACCCAGGAGTGGTCCTTGTTCAGGGTGAAGGTGGACTGGCGGCCCGTTCCGTAGTCGCTGAAGTCCGCACTGCACCGGAGGCCGCGGCCCACCGTCCGGAAAACGGCGATTTCATCATCGTAGTTGGTGTCCCCGGCGTCCTTGCGCACCATGATGCCCGCCCAGCAGTCGTCCCCGGTGTCCAGCGCCTTGTCGCTGATGGAACTGATATGGGCCGTGAGCATGAAGTCTCCCTTGACCTTTCTGTTGACCAGGTATTCCCCTTCTCCCACGAAGCGGAAGGAGTTTCCCGTACCGCTGATGGAGTGGGGCAGCCCCGGTTCCCCGCGCAGCATGGCTTCCCAGCCCGGGGAGAGGCGGCTTTGGGAATGGATGGAGACCGCGGGGGTGTCCACCGTGCGGGAGCCGTTATAGAAGACGCGCGCCCATAGTTTGTTTTCTCCGTCAAAGAGCATCAGGGGAGCGGTGAAGGGGGCGGCGTCCGCGGCGGCGACCAGCTTGGCGCCGTTATAGTATTCCACCTTGTTCACCCGTCCGGAAGAGACCGCTGTTTTCAATACGCGTTCCGGTCCCTTGCCGCCCACTTCCAGCCTGGCTTCCGGAATGTCCGCCCGTTTGGGGCGCATGAGGCTGGCGAGCGGTATTTCCTCCATGGGGCGGTTGCCGTACTGCCAGCCCACCCACGCCACGGTGAATTCGTGTTCCGGTTTTTTCTTGAAGTAGGTCAGCTTGACGGGCGTGACGCCTTTTTCCAGGAAGACGGAGGCGCGCTTTTCCGACGTGCTGTGCAGCCCGTCGTTGTCAATGACGGTTTTCCCGCCGACGTCCAGGCGGCTTCCGTCGCAGGTTTGGAGGGCGAAGGTATAGGCTCCCGTCTGGGGGACGACCAGGAAGCCTTCATATTCAAAGGCGAAGCGTCCTTCCCTGGCTCCGCGCAGGGCCGTGTCAAATCCGTGGGAGACGCCGGTCCTCAACGGTTTGGAGAAGTCCAGTTCCGCCAGTTTGGACCATCCGTCCTTGTTTTCCAGGTATTTGTATTCCAGGCCGCTGGAGAGGTCTTTTTTGCCGGGCAGCCCTTTCAGAGGAGCTTCCGCTGCGGCGCGGGCAAGCTTCAGGGTTTTCTGCTGGTCAAAGATGTCCGTGATGGTGAGCTTCACGAAGCATTGGGGAATGTCCCTGGGCAGAGCAACGGACTTGGTGCGCACGTGCGGGATTTGTTCCTCCACCGTGTAGACGGGGGCGCCGGAGTATTGCGGGTTGTCAAAGACTTCTATTTTGTAACCGAACTGGGGGGAGGAGGTTTCCGCCAGCGTCCAGTCCACGATCACCTGGCTCCCGTCATGGCGCGCCTTGCCTTCCGCCGTGATGGCGTCCATCACGGGCTTGTCCGGCTGGTTCAGCTTGAAGGTGTGCTTGCGGCCCGGTTCCAGGTTTCTGGGGAACTGCCTGTTTTCCGTGTAGGACATGGTCAGGACGGAGTCGTTTTCCGTTTGGTGCACCGTCCAGCCGCTGTACTTCATGCCTCCTTCCTTGGGCACGTTAATGGAAACGGTATCACATTTTTCCCAGGCGCCGCTGTTCCGGTAAAAGCCCTTGCCGCGCCACAGTTCCCGCTGCTTGCGGCCCCCGTGCCCGAAGTCCTCCAGAAAGCCGCCGTTCCCCTTGAACCCGGTGGCCGCGTAGGGAATGCGGAAGGTGGCGATGTGGTGCCACCGATTGCCGGCCTGGTCCTTCATCCACCAGCCGGCGTAGCATTCCTTGTTGGCTTCGTCCGCGCCCCATGTGCGCATGAGCATGGTGTACCACTGCTTGGTCTTGATCCACGGGACGTCGCGCCCGCCGGCCTTGCCGGAAGCTCCTTCACCCACGTATTGCTGGGCGTAGACGTGCGGGTTCACGTACACGTTGCGCACCTGGCGCCCTTCGTAGACCGGGGCGGGCCAGAAAGACCACACGGTGGACGGGCGGTAGGTCTCCAGGTTCGTGTTGTCGTTGACGTTGGCCGCCACCCCAGCATAAAAGTAGCCGCCCTTGGGGAACATGTCCAGGTTCCAGCAGGAGAAGTAGGTGGATTCCGGCCAATAGGGATAGAGCAGGTCCACCATGATGATGTCGGAACCGGGCTTCACTTCGTCACCATACCAGCTGGCGGAGACGGGAAGCGTTAACAGGAGCCACAGGGAAAGAAGAAGTCTGGTCATGACGGCAGGGAGATGTTGAAATTTGCAAAAACGTGGAACCGTTCCATTTATCATAAAAAGGGGAGGGTGTTCCAGCGTCAAATGCAGGAATGGCGTTCCTGTTCTGTCAGCGGCAGGTATGGACGCATTCAGGCCTTGCCCCTGTTTGTTCGTACAGAGTAAATTTTAAAACATGATTACTCAGTTGCGCATGATCTCTTTTTCCCGGCAGTCCGTTGTTATGATGCTATGCCTGTTGATCGCCGTGGGAATGGATTGTGCGCACGGGGCGGAAAAGGAGGGCGCGCCGCTGAACCCGCTTTCCTGCGTGCATGCCGCGGACGGCAGGGTGACGGTCCGCGGCGCAGCCATGGGGACGGTGTTTACGGTACGCGCCTATCCCGGGAAGGGCATGGACGCGGCGGAGACGGAAAAAGCCTGTACGGAGGCGCTGGCCTGCGCCGTTCACTGGGAGAAGGTGATGTCCGCCATGGATGCGGAAAGCTCCCTGGCCGCATTTAACGCGGCGGAAAGCGGCGTTGTCGTGCCCATACCTGTGGAACTGAAAGAGGTTCTGCTGCTGGCCATGAAATATTCCCGGCTGACGGACGGCGCGTTTGATCTCACGCTGGGGCCCTGCATCCGCCTGTGGAAGAAGAGCCGCCGCCGGGACGTTCTCCCGTCCCATGAGGAGTTGGAATGCGCACGCCGGGCTTCCGGTTGGGAAAAGCTGTGCGTGGGGAAGAGAGGGGCGCTCAAGAAGGTTCCCGGAATGAGGTTGGACCTGGGAGGCATCGGCAAGGGGTTTGCCGTGGACCGGATGGCGGAGCTTTTAAAGGAAAAAGGGGTGCTTTCTTTCTTCATTGACAGTACCAGCGACGTGCTGGCGGGAGCTCCCCCGCCCGGGGAGAAGGGATGGCGGCTGCGGGTGGAGGCCGGGCACGGGGAAGGAAGAACGCTGCTGTTGAGCCATGCCGCCGTTTCCACCTCCGGGAACGCCCGCCAGATGGTGAAGATTGGCGGAGTGGAGTATTCCCACGTGCTGGACCCGAATACGGGGCTGGGCGTTACCGAAGGGCGCCAGGCAAGCGTGCAGGCGCCCAGCGCAGCCATGGCGGATGCGCTGGCGACGGCTGCCTGCGTGATGAGTGAAGAGGATTTCCGTTCCCTGGCGGAGTGCCTGCCCGGAGTCTTTCTGCTGAGCTCTTTCGTGAACCCCTAGTTCTCCGCCGGGAGACGGGGATGGCGCACATGGTTTCCGCGGAAGAATTCAGATGAAAGAAGAAGGGCGGATGCGGCGTTGTTAGTAGACACTCCTGTCACACTGATGAAAATGTCCCCGTTATTTATTTCCGTCCTTATGGGCACCGCCGTCTCCGCCGCTTTTGGCGCGGAATTTCCAAATCCCTACCCGGCGGCGGAATCCGGAGTGCGCCTGACGCCTGAAACGTCTCCCGCGCCCTCCATCAACGGAGCGCGCGTGTTCGGCGCCAGGCCCGGTTCCAGCGTGTTGTTCCAGGTTCCGGTTTCCGGAGAGAGGCCCATGAAGATTCAGGCGTCCGGCCTTCCTCCGGGATTGAAGATGACCCCGGAAGGCCTGATTACGGGGAAGGCCCCGGCAAAGAGGGGGGAATACAAGGTCGCGCTGAAGGCCGCCAACAGCCATGGGAAGGATTCCGGGGAATGGGTGCTGAAGGTGGGGGACGATCTTTGCCTGACGCCTCCCATGGGGTGGAGCAGCTGGTATTCCTACAGTGAGGCCGTGGGGCAGGACAACGTGCTCAAGACGGCCCGGCTGTTTGTGGAACTCGGATTGACCAACCATGGCTGGAGCTACATTAATATTGACGATTGCTGGCAGGGGGAGCGCGGAGGAAAGAATGGCGCCATCCAGCCCAACAAGCGTTTTCCGGACATGAAGGCCATGTGCAGCGCCATCCATGCCATGGGAATGAAGGCGGGCATTTATTCAAGCCCGTGGATGGGGACGTATGCCGGATTCATCGGCGGCAGCGCGCCCAACAAGAAAGGGGATTATACGGAACTGACCATTCCGGAAAAGGACCGCAAGCAGGAGAACCAGGTGTATGGCGGTTATCCCGGAGTGCATCGGAGGAAGGCGGACCGCACGGGGCCCGTGTGGTTCTTTGACCGGGACGCCAGGCAATGGGCTGACTGGGGCTTTGATTATGTAAAGGTGGACTGGAACCCCAACGACGTGCCTACGACGGAACGCATCCGCAAGGCGCTGGACGCAAGCGGACGGGACATCGTGCTGAGCCTGTCCAACGCCGCTCCGTATGAGCACGTGGAAGGGCTGGCCAAGCTGGCCAACCTGTGGCGGACTACAGGTGATATCGAGGACCACTGGGGCAGCGTCAGCAGGATAGGTTTTTCCCAGGAACGCTGGCAGAAGCACATGCGCCCCGGGCACTGGAATGATCCGGATATTCTTCAGATCGGGAAGCTGGGCAAGCCCAACAATGCCAATACCACGTTTGTGCAGACGCGGCTTTCTCCGGATGAGCAGTATACGCACGTGACCCTGTGGGCATTGCTGTCCGCTCCGCTGATTATTTCCTGCGATTTGGAGAACATTGATTCGTTCACGATGGGCCTTCTTACGAATGACGAGGTGATTGCCGTGGACCAGGATCCGGCGGCCCGTCCGTCCCGCAAGGCATGGCACCGGGGGGATTTCCAGGTTTGGACGAAGGAGCTGTCCGACGGCTCCGTGGCGGCGGCCTTTTTCAATACGGGAGGCGCCAGGGGCGTTCTGAGCGTGAACCTGGGGGAACTTGGCCTGCCGGATACGTATGAGGTACGCGACCTGTGGAAACGCGCCGACCAGGGCACGGTGAAGGGAAAAATGTCCGTGGAGCTCAACAGCCACGGAGCCGCCATGTTCCGGTTCATCAAAAAGAACTGATGAGCGGGATCAGGATAAAAAAAGAACCGTTCCGGGATGACCGGAACGGTTTTTAAAAGGAGTTGATGTGACTTGCCTTTACCTCCTGGCGGACTTACGCGGCAATGCCGAAGTGCTGCTGAATGGAGGCGAAAATCTTGTCGCGGCGGGCGCGGGCTTTTTCGATGTCACGGGTCTTCAGGGAGAATCTCAGGCGTTCAGCCGTTGAGTCAGGCTTGTGAACCGTAACGTGGCACCACCATACCCCCCTGTTGTTCCACAGGTGGTGGTTGGGGTTGTCATCATTAATTCTCAGAGCGATTTTGGTTTGGGCTTTCATCTGTGTGATCTTTTCCAGTAGTGGACTCTTTATCTACGTCCTTTGGTATATTAATATTTCAATAAAACCTTCAACTTGGAGGTGCCTCACTTAAGCAGATGATCCCTTGTCTTTTTGGACATCTTTTCTTTCAGTTGCTCACCTCGTTGAAGCCTTAGAGTTCAAGTGGTGTAACAACGTTCAAAAAAAGAATCTTTTTACAGGAGACCTACCTTTTTAAGAGTATTGTAAGCACCGTTCTTGTTAATCGTACGCAGCGCCTTGGCGGAAATCTTCATTTTAACGAACTGGCCCAGTTCAGGAACCCAGATGCGTTTTTCCTGGAGATTGGGGAAAACGGTACGATTGACAGTCTTAGTGACGTGACGACCAATACCGCCCTTTTTCTTGGCAAGACCGGAGCGATGGATACGACGACCTTTGTGAGGCATGGTGCCTCGGATGATGCAAATTCGGGACATGGCAATCGAAGTTATTGTTAATACGAGAGAGATAGTCTAGCGTATTTTCGCCTAAGGTCAAGAATAACCGGATAAAAGACTCGGAATTTGTTTGGGCGGCGTTCGGAAGAAGGCCGGAGAACGCATCCGGCTCCCGGAGAGCGGCAGGGACCGGGGCAGGGAGGTAATTTGGGGGCGGAATCCGGCGGCCGGGCGCGTTCCCGCGATGTTAAAATGTCCTCCTGGAACATCATTTCAGTCAGAGCCTTCCGGCCTTCTGCCGAAGGAGGAATCCTGGGATGGCCCTGGTTGCCCCGGAAGCGGTATGGCTGCGTAAAACGTATCCCGCGCTTGCACGGAGGGATGCTCCGTGAGAGATTATGACCATGAATGAAAATCATTATGCAGAGTTTTCCGAGTGCAGCATGAAGCCCCAGGATGTGCTGGAGTACGTTTCCGGTCCCATGCCGGTTCCGGCGGAAGGGGAGGTGCTGGTCCGGATGAAGGCCGCTCCCATTAATCCGGCGGACATCAACTTTGTGCAGGGCGTGTACGGCGTGAAGCCCGTGCTGCCCCATTCACGCGCCGGGCTGGAAGGCTGCGGAGTGGTGGAAGAGTCCCGTGCGGAGGGTTTCCGCAAGGGGGATGAGGTGATTCTGCTGAGGGGCGTGGGTTCCTGGAGCGAGTATGTGGCGGTTCCCGCCGTGAATGTGATGAAGCTTCCCGTGAAGGTGGATCCGGTCCAGGCCGCCATGCTGAAGGTGAATCCCCTGACGGCCCTGCGCATGCTGGAGGGGTTCGTTTCCCTGGTGCCGGGGGATTGGGTGGTGCAGAATGCCGCCAATTCCGGCGTGGGCAGGTGCATTATCCAGCTGGCGCGCGAGATGGGCGTGAGGACGGTGAATTTTGTGAGAAGACCGGATGAATTGAGGGATGAGCTGACCGCCCTGGGCGCCGACCTGGTGGTGGGAGAGGATGACGAGGACGTGGTGAAAAAAACGCTGGCCCGTCTGGACGGGAAGAGGCCCGTGCTGGCTTCCAACGCCGTAGGCGGGGAAAGCGCCCTGCGCCTGATGGACATGCTGGCCCCCGGCGGCAGCATGGTGACGTACGGCGCCATGAGCAGGAAGAGCATCAAGGTACCTAACGGGTTCCTGATTTTCAAGGGAATCAGGCTGGAAGGCCTGTGGGTGACGCAGTGGCTCAAGAATGCCCCCGTTCCGGAGATTGAGGCCGCTTACGACAAGCTGGCGCGGCTGATGGCGGACGGCAGGCTGAAGCAGGCCGTGGATACCGTTTATCCGCTGAGCGACGTGCGCCAGGCCGTGGAAAAGGCCCAGGAGGAGTTCCGCAGCGGCAAGGTGGTGCTGAGCATGGACAACGCCTGATGACCGGAGCGGAAGAACGGTTGTTTTCCCGTACTGCGGAGCGCTGGAGGGATTTTTTCAGCGTTCCGTGGTTCGGGTGGTACTGGTTGCTGGCATGGGTCATGGCGGTTCTGAGCCTCTATTCCATCTGGCAGGCCTGTAATTTTTTCCTGGAAAAGAACCTGTTTGCACGGGAGGGGCTGTGCACAACAGGGGAGGTTCGGAAAATTACGGAGGATAAGGTGAGGCTTTGGCCCCGTTCGCGGTCTGTCTCCAGCTCCTCTCTGCCTGTCTGGGCCCCGGAGGTGTGGTTCCTGACGCAGACCGGGGAAGGGGAAGTCACGTTCCAGTCTCCTGCCTTCCTTTTCTGGTCCGCGTATGCCAGAGGGGATGCGGTGAAGGTCTGCTATCAGCCGGGACATCCGCAGGACGCCCGTGTGGCGGACAGCTTCATCTGGTGGCCGGAAACGCGCCGGGCCCTGTGGCTGACGGCGTTTCTGCTTGCCGGGGGAACGGTCCTGCTGAGGAAGAGAGAGGTGCGGAGCTCCGTCGGCGCATAGAGCGGGAATTGCGCCGCGGCGTGCGCGCCGTTTGCCGTTTCAGCCCAGCGTGGAGTCAAGCCATGTGCTGAGGATTTCCACGGCGGCCACCTGGTCAATGATGGGGCGGAAGCTTTTTTGCTTTTTCCCGGCGGCGTGCAGTTTTTCCTGGGCGATGACGGTCGTGAGGCATTCATCCATGAATATCATCGGCAGGCCGGGAAGTGCGGCAGCCAGTTCCTTGCCGAAGGCGCGCACCTTGGCGGCGGCGGTTCCTTCCGTGCCGTCCATGCGCACGGGGATGCCCAGCACCAGGGTGCGGATTCCCCGCTCCTGGACGAGCTGGACGATGCGGGTGACACCGTCCGTCTTGTGCCTGTGGATGGTTTCCACGGGGTGGGCCATGATGCCCACGGGGTCCGTGGCGGCTATGCCGATGCGGGCTTCTCCGTAGTCAATGCCCAGGGCCGGATGCTGGGGGGTCATCTGAGTTCGTCCGGGAGCTGGTTGACGATTTTTTTAATTTCGTCCGCCTTGTTTTTATCCGCAATGAGGATGGCGTCCGCCGTCTCCACCACGATCAGGTTTTCTACGCCCAGCAGGGCCACGTGCTTGTCCCCCCGCTGGGAGAAGACGATGTTTCCGGAGGCGTCCTGCACGGTGAGGTCCGTGTTGGCGGTGTTCCGGCTGTGGTCTTCCAGGTAGTTGGAGACGGAGATCCATGAGCCTACGTCATCCCAGTCAAAGGTGGCTTCAAAGTTCAGCACCCGGTCCGCGTTTTCCATCAGCGCGAAGTCAATGGAGATGGGCGTGAGTTCCGGAAATTCCTCCCGGAGGGTTTCCTGCTTGTCCGGGGATTCCGCGATGTGCTCCACGAAGGAGGCCAGCTCCGGGCAGTGCTTGTCAAGCTGTTCGCACACGGTGGGAATGCTCCAGACGAACATACCGGCATTCCAGCAGAAGTTTCCCCGGTCCAGGTAGGCGGCGGCCGTAGCCGTGTCCGGCTTTTCCCGGAACTGGACGACTTCCCGGCAGGAGCATCCCGGGGCGGAGGCGATTTCCTCCCCGCGTTCAATGTAGCCGTAGGAAGGGCACGGCCAGGTGGGCTTGATGCCCACGGTGACGAGTGCCTTTTCCCGGGCCGCCGTGTCCATGGCGGCTTTCATCAGGGAGCGGAAGGCCTCCTGGTCCTGAATGAGCTGGTCCGAGGGGATGACGAGCATGACCCCGTGCGGGTCCGCCGCCTTGATGAGGCCGATGCCCAGGGCGATGGCGGGGGCGGTGTCCCGGCGCACGGGCTCGGAGATGATGTTGCTTGCGGGAACGTCCGGGGCCTGCCTGCGCACTTCCGCTTCCTGAAGGTGGTTGGTCAGGATGAAGATGTTCTGCCGGGGCACCAGGCCGTCCAGCCTGTCGATGGCCTGGCGGAGCAGGGTTCCTTCTCCGAACATGTTCAGGAGCTGCTTGGGGCGGTGGTCCCGTGAAAGCGGCCAGAAACGGGTGCCGCTTCCGCCTGCCAGAATGAGAGCGTATTGGTTCATGGCGATTCCGTAAGGATGGTTTTAAAGTGGTCAGAGCGCGCCGAAGCGGCGCTTTCTGCGGGAATAGTCCAGCAGGGCGGCTTCCATGTCCCGGTCGCTGAAGTCCGGCCACAGCGTGTCCGTCACATAGAGTTCCGAATAGCTGATCTGCCAGAGCAGGAAGTTGGAGACGCGCATTTCACCGGAAGTGCGGATGAGCAGGTCCGGTTCCGGCATGCCGGCGGTGTCCAGGTGCTGGTTGAAGAGGTCTTCCGTGACTTGGTCCGGGTGGATTTCCCCCCGGGCGGCCTTTTCCGCAATTTTCCTGGCGGCGGCGGTGATTTCCGCCCGGCTACCGTAGGAGAGGGCCAGGACCAGGTTGAGCCGGGTGTTTTCCCGGGTGGCCTCCATGCTGGATTGAAGCAGCTTCTGGGTGCGTTTGGGGAGGCGGGAAATGTCTCCGATGGCGCGGAGGCGCACGCCTTTTTCCTGCATCTGGCCGAGGCGTTTTTTCAGGAACTCATGCAGGAGGACCATCAGGGCGTGAACTTCCATTTTCGGGCGGTTCCAGTTTTCCGAGGAGAATGCGTACAGGGTCAGCCAGGGGATGCCGTGGTCAATGCAGAAGTCCACGCAGTGTTCCACAGTATCCGCTCCCGCACGGTGCCCCGCCTGGCGGGGCAGATGGCGGCTGTGAGCCCAGCGCCCGTTGCCGTCCATGATGCAGGCGATATGGACCGGCAGTTTTTCCTTGGGAATGGTAAGCATAGATAGATGTGGCTCCGCTACTCTAGTCCATGACCGGGTCCAGTTCAACACGCAAGTTTTTCAGGATGTATTCCTGTCTTTCCCGCGTATTTTTCCCCATGTAGAAGGAAAGGAGGTCTTTCACCTTGTGGGAATCTTCCAGGCGCACGCGGTCCAGGCGGATTCCGTCCCCAATGAAGGCTTTGAATTCCTGGGGGGAAATTTCCCCAAGGCCCTTGAAACGGGTAATTTCCGGGTTTTTGCCCAGCAGGGCGATGGCTGCTTCCCGCTCCGCGTCCGAGTAGCAGTAAATGGTCTGCTGCTTGTTGCGTACGCGGAAGAGGGGCGTCTGGAGGATGAAGAGGTGCCCCTCCCGGATCAGTTCCGGGAAGAACTGGATGAAGAAGGTCATCAGCAGGATGCGGATGTGCATGCCGTCGTCATCGGCGTCCGTGGCGATGACCACCTTGTCATAGCGCAGGTCTTCCAGCCCGTTTTCAATGTTCAGGGCATGCTGGAGGAAGTTGAATTCCTCGTTTTCATAGACGACCTTGCGGCTCATGCCGAAGGAGTTCAGGGGCTTGCCCCGCAGGGAGAAGACCGCCTGGATTTCCGCGTCGCGCGCCGTGGTGATGGAGCCGGAGGCGGAGATGCCTTCCGTAATGAACAGGGTGGTTTCCCCGGCGCGGGCGTGTTTGGAGTTGTAGTGCACGCGGCAGTCCCGGAGGTTCTTGTTGTGGATTTTTGCCTTGCGGGCGTTTTCACGCGCCAGCTTCTGGATGCCGGAGAGCTCCTTGCGGTCACGTTCGGAGTCCTTGATCTTGGCTTCCAGCGCCTTGGCCGTTTCCGGATTCTTGTGCAGGTAGTTGTCCAGCTCCTTGGCAATGAAGTTGCCTACGAAGGTGCGGATGGTTTCCCCCTCCGGGCTGATGGTGTTGGACCCCAGCTTGGTCTTGGTCTGGGATTCAAAGACGGGTTCCTTCACCTTGATGGAGATGGCGGCCACGAGGGAGGAGCGGATGTCCCCGGCCTCATAGTTCTTTTTGTAAAAGTCCCTCAGGGTTTTGACGATGGCCTCCCGGAAGGCCGCCTGGTGCGTGCCCCCCTGCGTGGTGTGCTGCCCGTTGACAAAGGAGTAGTGCTCTTCCCCGTACTGGCCGCCATGGGTGAAGGCCACCTCGATGTCATGCCCTTCCAGGTGGATGATGGGGTACAGCGGTTCCTCGCTCATGGCCTCCGTGAGCAGGTCCAGCAGGCCGTTTTTGGAGACATAGCGGCGGCCGTTGTAGTGCAGGGCCAGCCCCTTGTTGAGGTAGGAGTAGTACCGGCACATTTTTTCAATGTATTCCGGCCGGAACTGCGTGTTTACCGGGAAAATGTCCGCGTCCGCATGGAACGCCGTGCGCGTGCCGTTGGGTTCCTCCGTGGCGCCGTCCTTCCGCCCCTTGGGGATTTCCTTCCCGCGGCAGAACTGGTAGGAGCGGGTTTCCCCGTCCCGGTAGGCCTGAATTTCAAAGAAGTCGGAAAGGGCGTTGACCGCCTTGATGCCCACGCCGTTGAGACCCACGGATTTTTTGAAGGCGTCGCTGTCGTACTTGGCGCCGGTATTGATCTTGGCGGCGCAGTCCAGCAGTTTGCCCAGGGGAATGCCGCGGCCGAAGTCGCGCACCTCGCACAGGCCGTCCGGAGTCACGTCAATGGTGATCTTTTTGCCGTAGCCCATGACGAATTCGTCAATCGAGTTGTCGATGACTTCCTTCAGCAGGACGTAAATGCCGTCGTCCGGAGAGGTGCCGTCGCCCAGTTTGCCGATGTACATCCCCGGACGCATGCGGATATGCTCCCTCCAGTCCAGGGTTTTAATGCTGTTTTCGTCGTAAGCCATGTGCAGCGGGGTCGCACTTATTATAGCGGAGCCCCCGGAATTTGCGAAGAAAAAATGCGTGTCCGCCCATTTGCGCCCAATGGGGGCTTGACCCGGAGGCCGTCCCTTGGTGGAATCCATGACGTATGATCAGTCGCAGCGCTCCGTGCAAGGTGAACGTTTCCCTCCGCGTTCTGGGAAAGAGGCCGGACGGCTTCCATGAAGTGGATACCGTGATGGTTCCCCTGGAATTGTGCGACGTGCTGGAGTTTTCCCCGGCAGACGCCCTGGAAATGAGCTGCGACGCTCCGGGCGTTCCGCTGGATGAAAGCAACCTGGTCATGAAGGCGGGGCGCCTGATGGAGCGGGAGCTGGGGCGGCCCATGCCGTGGCATGTGCATCTGGTCAAGAACGTGCCCCATGGCGCGGGGCTGGGCGGCGGCAGCAGTGACGCCGCATGCGTGCTGCGCGCCCTGAATGAGCTGGAACACGGAGGCTTGCCGCCGGAACGCCTGGCGGAACTGGCCGGGGAGATCGGTTCCGACGTGGGATTTTTCATTTACGGCGCGGCGTGCCGCTGCACCGGGCGCGGGGAGAAGGTGGAACCCCTGCCGGAATGGGGGGAATGGCGGCCCCAGGTAGTGCTGCTGAAACCGTCCTTCGGCGTTTCCACACCGGACGCTTACCGCCGCTGGACAGGTTCAAGGGAACTGCCGGGCATACCTTACGGGGAGCAGCGGGTGGACGGCCATGTGCTGGTGAACGATCTGGAAAGGCCCGTGTTTGAGAAGCATCTGTTTCTGGCGGAAATGAAGAGCTGGCTGCTGGAAAGGCCCGGCGTGCGCGGCGCCATGATGTCCGGCTCCGGCTCCACCATGTTCGCCGTGGCGGAGGACGCGGAAGCGGCCCGCAGGCTGATGGAGGATGCCGCCCGGGAGCTGGACCCCACCCTGTGGATGTGGTCCGGCCGCGTGATGCAGCGGGGCACCCGGTAAAAACATGTTGCCGCAGGCGGCGTTGCCTTGACGGCGGGGGAGGCATGCCGTTACACTCCTGCCATGATGAAGAGTTTGTTTGCAGGCGTGGCCCTCGTGGCTGCGTGCGCCGTCCAGGCCGGGGAATATGGAGCCAGCGCGGTCCAGGCCGCCCGCGAGCTTTCCGGAGCGGTGAAGACGGGCGACATGATGTGGATGATTGAGAAGATGTATGCGCCCATGAAGAAGCAGCTCGTTTCTTCCTTCCCCGGCGGAGAGGCCGCTTTCATGACGACCATGAGGGAAAAGATGCAGGCCGCCGCCGCCGTGATGAAAGAGCGCGGCATGGTGGTGGAGACGTATGAAATCGGCAATCCCACGGCGGAACACCTGGTGAAGAACGGGGACGAGGTGCTGGTGGTGCTCCCCACCCGGATGGTCATTTCCATGAAGCGCCCGGACGGGATGCCCGTGAAGATGGAGAATACCGGCGTTCTGGTGCTGGTGAAGGATTTGAAGGACAAGGGCCCCTGGACGTTCATCGACGCCTCCAGGATGAATGCGAATGCCCTGCGTTCCATGTTTTATGACCTGCCGGAAAAGGTGAACCTGCCTCCGGTTTCCTCCCGCCAGCTTCCCGTGGGCCAGTAGGGAACGCATTCCCGTATGAATGGCGCCGGGGCAGATGAAGGGGAAGGCGTTAGCGCCTTTGAGGCTTATGTCCACCGGGCATTTGCCCCGGACGGCCTGTTTTCCCGCGCCAGGGATTTTGAATACCGGGCGGAGCAGCAGAGCATGGCCCTGGCCGTGGCCAGGGCGCTCCAGGTGGACGCCCCGCTGCTGGTGGAAGCCGGCACGGGCGTGGGCAAGTCCCTGGGCTACCTGCTGCCTGCGGTGAAGTTTGCGCTGGATTTTGACCGGAAAGCGGTCATTTCCACACACACGATCAACCTTCAGGAGCAGTTGTTCAATAAGGATATTCCTTTGCTCCGGGCTGCCTTGGGGATTGATTTTTCCGCCGCCCTGCTGAAGGGCAGGCAGAATTACCTGTGCCACACGCGCCTGCGGCGCGCACTGTCCCAGATGGATTCCCTGTTTACGCAGGGAGAGGCCGCGGAGCTGACGCGGATCCAGGACTGGGCGCTGAGAACGCAGGACGGCACCCTGAGCGACATGACGTTCCGCCCCTCCCCCAAGGTGTGGGCCATGGTGTGCAGTGAGCCGCATGCGTGCAGCATGCGCCATTGCGGCCCCTCCTGCCCGTACCAGGTGGCCCGCAAGAGGGTGCTGGAGGCCAAGGTGGTGGTGCTGAACCATACCCTGTTTTTCGGCCTGATGGCCCAGGCGGAGGATTCCGAGGAGGCGGGGTTCGTTTTTCCCGGTGATTTCGTGGTTCTGGATGAGGCCCACATGATTGAGAACATCGCCGCCAGGCAGTTGGGCGTGCAGTTGTCCCAGCCGCATTTGAATTATGAACTGCTGCGCATGTTTAATCCGCGCACGCGCAAAGGGCTGCTGAAACCGCTGAATAATGCGGCCCTGTTCCAGTGCGTGCAGGAGGTGATTGACGCGTCGGACCTGTTCTTCCAGAACGCGCGGGATGACCTGGGATTTGCGGGTTCCGGAAAGATTGTCCGCATTCTCCAGCCGGAGTGGTCCCAGGACATTCTTTCCCTCCCTCTGGCGGAGCTGGTGGGGGAACTGAAGCGGGAAGCCGCAAAGCAGGAGGAGAACACGGCCGTGAAGGATGAACTGGCGGACATGGCCGCCCGGATGGAGGAGGCGCAGGCCTCCCTGAAGGTGCTGATGGACATGACGGAGGAGGGGCACGTGTACTGGGCGGAGCGGTCCGGCCCGGAAGGCAGGAACATGAGCGTGTGCTCCGCTCCCGTGGAGGTGGGGGATATTCTGAGGGAGCGCTTGTTTTCCGCCGGGCGTTCCGCCATTCTGACCTCCGCCACGCTGGGGACGGGGGATGCGGACATGAGTTACTTTGCGGGGCGCGTGGGGGCGGAAAGCGTCCGGAAGCTCCAGATAGGCAGCCCGTTCAATTACCGGGAGCAGATGCGCCTGATTGTGGCCCGCTCCATGCCGGAGCCGGACCAGCCGGAGTACGCGGAAGTGCTGCCGGAGTGGATTAAAAGGTATCTGGCGGAGTCCCGCGGCAGGGCCTTCGTGCTGTTCACCAGCTACCGCCTGATGGTGCAGGTGGCGGAGAAGGTGCGCCCGTTCTGTGAGGAACAGGGGTGGACGCTGTACGTGCAGGGGCAGGACATGCAGCGGCACGCCATGCTGGAGGCGTTCCGGAAGGATGTGAACAGCGTGCTCTTCGGCACGGACAGTTTCTGGACCGGGGTGGACGTGCCGGGAGAGGCTCTTTCCAACGTGATCGTGACGCGCCTGCCGTTTGAGGTGCCGGACCACCCGCTGGTGGAATCCCGCTTTGAGAGCATCAGGGCGCGGGGGGGCAACCCGTTTTACGAGTATTCCGTGCCCGTGGCCATTCTGAAGCTGCGGCAGGGGGTGGGGCGCCTGATCCGCACGAAAAGCGATTCCGGCATGGTGGTGATCCTGGACCCCCGCGTAGCCACCAAGAGGTACGGGGCGCGGTTCATCAAGTCCCTGCCGGATGCCCGGCTGGAATTCGTGTAAGGCTTTTCCTTAAAGCTGGCCGGAGTTTTCCCGCTCCCTGCCGTACTGCATCAGGCGGTAGCTGAGGGGCTGTTCCAGGCGCGCCTCCTCCAGCAGGGCGCAGTCCGCAAAGATGTCCGGAACGGGGGCGTCCGCCAGAATGGCGCCGTCCTTCATCACGATGCAGCGCGTGCACAGGTCCATGACCATGTCCAGGTCATGGGTGGCGATGATCTTGGTATGGGAGAACTGGCGCAGCAGGCTGATGAGCGTGCGGCGGGAGGCGGGGTCCAGGTTCGCGCTGGGCTCGTCCAGCACCAGGATGTCCGGACTCATGGAAAGGACGGTGGCGATGGAGACGGCGCGCTTTTCCCCGCCGGAAAGATGATGGGTCATTTTATCCGCCAGAGCTTCCGCATGGACGTCCCGCAGGGCCTGCCGCACGCGGCGGTCCACTTCTTCCGGGGGAAGGCCCATATTGAGGGGGCCGAAGGCCACGTCTTCCCGGACCGTGGGCATGAAAAGCTGGTCGTCCGCCTGCTGGAACACCATCCCCACGCTCTCCCGGACGCGGGCGGCGGTCCTGGGCGTTACGGGTATGTCTCCCACCCGCACCTGGCCGGAGGAGGGCTCCAGCAGGCCGTTGAGATGCAGGAGCAGGGTGGATTTTCCCGCTCCGTTCCCGCCCACGACGGCAACGGATTCCCCGTGGGTGATGCGCAGGGAGACGCGGTTCAGCGCCGGTGGGGAATCCGGGTAGCTGAAGCACAGGTCAATGGTTTCTACAAGGTGGTGGCTCATGAGAGGAGGCCGCGGGCGCACTGGCCCGCCAGCATGGTGACGTTAAAACAGCGGAAGAGGATGACGAGCGTGCAGAAGAGGAGGCCGCCCGCTATGCCGCGCCAGGTGATGACACCGGGGGCGCTGACGAATTGCGGGTCTTCCCCGCCCCGGCACAGGACGGCCTGGTAGATGCGTTCCGCGCGCCCGAAGGTGCGCAGCAGGAGCTGGCCGGTCATGGCCCCCCAGGTGGAGAGGGGGACGGAACCGGAGCCGCCCCGCCGGGAACGGAACGCCATCAGCATGTTCTGGAATTCATCCATCAGGATGAAGGCGTACCGGTACAGGAAGGCCAGCAGCGTGATCAGGATGCGCGGCACGCCAAGCTGCCTTAAGCCGCGGCACAGCGGGGCGAAGCCCGTGGCGGCCAGCAGCGTGAAGGCCCCCAGGATGGTGAGCATGCACCGCAGGATGATGGAGATGAAGGAGATCATGCCCCGGGTGACGGGAATGCCGAACCATTCCCCTGCAGGCGTCCTGTCCACCAACGGATTGAAGATGCCTATCATGATGGCGACGGGCAGCAGCCACAGGGTGCGTTTCAGCAGGTATCCCAGGGGGAGCCCCGCCATGCGGATGACGCAGACCGGGAACAGGAAGAAGGGCAGCAGCCCCGTGATTTCCTGCGGAGGCCAGGAGAGCACGCAGATTTGAAAGACGAGGAAGGCCCCGATTTTGATGCGGGCGTCCAGACGGTGGAAGCCGGTGTTTCCGCAGGAAAACCGGTCCATCTGGCGGAAGTGCCGCGCGGCGTCCGTGAACAGGGCCATGGGGAGGGTCAGCGGGGGCAGTGGCCGTGCGGTTTTCTGCCGAACAGGAAGCCGGCGCCAAAGATGACGGCCGCAATGATGACGCTCCCCAGAACGCCGGCCAGGCTCGTTTCAGGGTTGACGATGGAGGAGGGTTCCTCCGTTTCCCCGGCGGAGGTCGTTTGCTCCGCGGCGGGAAGGGCGTAATCCGGCATGATGGCGGTGGATTCCTGCACGGATTCCAGGCTGCGGTGGAGGGAGGAAGGTTCCGCCAGAGTGGTTTCCTCCGATCCGGTGACGCCGGCCACGGACCATTCCAGGCCGTCCGGATAGGCGGAGGCGAACCAGGAGAGGGCCGCCCCGCAGAGCAGGGCCGCTACCGCAAAGATGCCCAGGACGGTGAAGGAGGCTTTTTTAACCGGGCCCGTTTCCAGGTCCGCCGGGCGCAGCAGGGAGGGCTGGGCCTTGCTGATGAAGATGACGATGGCCGCCGTGGCAAGCCCTTCCACAATGCCGATCGCCAGATGGATGGGCAGCATCAGTTCCACGAACTGGGCGAAGGGCAGCGCGGAAATGCCGGAGGCCGTCGTTTCCAGGACTACGGAGAAGGCGCCCAGCAGAAGACCGATGACGGCGGCGGTGATGCTGGCGAGCGTGATGCGCCCCGTGCCGGGAGTTTTCCCGGCCAGAGGCCTGTAAATGAAGGGATAGGCCACCAGGCAGGAGAAGAAGCCCAGGTTGAAGATGTTGCAGCCCAGGGCCAGCAGGCCGCCGTCCGCAAAGAAAAGGGCCTGCACCGCCAGGATGGCCGCCATGACCAGGAACCCGGCGTACGGCCCCAGCAGAACCGCGAGAATGAGCCCGCCGCCCAGATGGCCGCTGGACCCGGTGCCGGGAATGGTGAAGTTCAGCATCTGGCAGGCAAAGATGAAGGCTCCCAGCACGCCCATGAGCGGGACGAGCCGCACTTCCTTTTCCTGCCTGACCTTGCGCGCGCAGAGCGCCGTGATGGCCGCGGAAGCCGCCAACATGGTGCAGCCTACCGCCGGTGAGATGAAGCCGTCCGCCATATGCATGATGTTTGTGTCTTTCTATTGGATGAAGTGAAGTATTGGTAAAGGCCCGGACCGGGCGGATTGACGCCACTTTAGCATAAACACCGCCAGGCCGAAGAAGGAAATGCGTTCCGTGAAGAAGTATTTTTCTGCCCCGCCCGGGCTTTTCCGGCGGCGGGACGGGAGGGGGTTATTCCCGGGAATGGCGGCTTTCCATGGGAAGGGGGAGTGTGTTCCGTCCGGGGCAGGGCCGGGAACATGGACGGATCGGGCGTGATGCGGTCCGGCCCGTGATTTGCTAGACGGGACCCATGATGAATTTTTCCATAGCTAAGTGCTTGTTTTCCATAGGCGGATGTTCGACGATCCTGGGCAATATTTCCGTGGATGGGGCTGTTTCCTCCGCCGGAGCCATCGGCGGCCTGGGCGTTTTGACGATTGCCGTGAACTATACGTTGAACCTGCTCAAGAAAAAGGATGAGCAGCTGATGGCGAAGGACGCCCGCATTGAGGCCCTGATGGACCGCCTGATTGACAAATGCCCGAATTGCGAGCTGGCGAAGGCGGCCAACAAATCCCTGCTGGAAGAGGAATAGGAGGGGCGTGCCGCTTATTGCTCCACGCACCGGGACGTGCGCGTATAGGCCTCCCGGTTTCCGTCCGTGTTCAGGATGAGCATGGTTTTGCTGAGACGGTCAATGGTGGAGGCCGTGGTGAAGACGGAGGAATTTCCGTTGCCTATGCTTTTCCCCGTCAGGGTCAGCCGGTTGCCGTCCAGGCGCCAGCCCGTGTAAAGGAGCGTGTGCATGTTGATGGAGCTGGCGCGGCCGTCCGGCATGAGCGCCATGCCCTGGATGTGCTGCGGCTGTCCGGGAACGGGCTGGGTCCAGCAGCCGGAAAGGCTGGCGGCGGACGGCTTCACGGAGCAGGAAGCCGCCAGCAGGGAAAGAGCCGGAAGAAGGAGGAAGAGGCGCATGGCCGGGCAGTTAACGCTGTTCTCTGATGACCTCCGTGCCGATGCCGTCCGGGGTGAAGATTTCCAGCAGCAGGGTGTGGGGCAGGCGCCCGTCAATGAAGTGCACCTTGCGCACGCCCGCGTTCAGGGCATCAATGGCGGAATGGATTTTGGGAATCATGCCGCCGGAAACGGTGCCGTCTTCAATCAGGTCCAGGGCTTCCGTGCGGGTAACTGATTTAATGAGGGTGGAAGGGTCTGAGGGGTCCTTCATGATGCCGGGCACGTCGGAAATGTAGATGAGCTTGACGGGCTTGAGTTCCTTGGCGAGCGCCGCCGCAGCCAGGTCCGCGTTTACGTTGAGCGGCTTGTGGGTGCCCAGCTCCTTGGCCAGCGGGGAGACGATGGGGGTGATCTGGAGTTTCAGGGCTTCCGTGATGCGTTCCGTCAGGCAGCCGATGACGTTGCCCACTTCCCCGATGTCCACGGGGCTGCCCTGTTCGTCCTTTTCCTGGATGCGCTCTCCCACGAAGATTTCCGTGCCGGGAATGCCCACGCCCTTGCCGCCGTAGTCACGGAACATCTGGACCAGGCCGGGATTGATGGTTCCGGAGAGGGTGCGTTCCACGATGGAGATGGCTTCCGGCGTCGTGACGCGCAGCCCGTTGACGAAGCGGGCTTCCAGCCCGGCTTCCGCCATGGCCTTGGAGATGGCCTTGCCGCCGCCGTGCACAATCACGGGATTGAAGCCCAGGGCTTCCAGCAGGACGATGTCCCGCATGAGCTTCTTGACCAGGCGGGCGTCATCCATGGCGCTGCCGCCGAATTTGATGAGAAACGTCTTGTCCCGGTAGGCCTGGAGGTAGGGCAGTGCGCCGACGATGACGGAGGCCTGTTCAATCAGGCGGGTGATTTTGGAGTCCATGTCAGTAATGAAACGTAGGAATGGTTAAGAGAGAAAGAGGGTGGGAATCCGCGGGAGGGGCCGTTCAAAGCAGGCGCCTGTTCCTGAAATAAACCAGGGGAAGAATGATGGAAACGAGCATGACCGCCAGGGAGATGTAATAACCGTATTCGTTTTCCAGGCCGGGCATGTGGGAGAAGTTCATCCCGTAAATGCTGGCGATGAGGGTGGGGGGCATGAAGACCACGGCCGCCACGGTGAAGATTTTCACGATTTCGTTCTGCTCAATATTGATGAGGCCCAGAACGGCGTCCAGCATGAAGTTTACGTTGCTGGAAAGGAAGTTGGCGTATTCCGAAAGGGAGGTGACGTCACGGCTCAGCGGGCGGAGCTTGATGTACAGGGTGGAGTTGGTGTCGTCCAGGGCTTCCTCATTGCTGGCGTACGTGAGCAGGCGCAGAAGGTTCACCAGGCAGTCCCGCTGGCGGGTGAGCAGGTCGCCCACGCGTCCCAGGTCTTGGAGGATGAGGCGCAGGGCGCTGGAGACGGGGGCGCGCTTGCCGCCCTTGCCTTCCGGTTCGTCCCTGCGGAAGATGTTTTTGGAAAGGCGGTCCAGTTCCGCGCCGAAGCGTTCCAGCACGTCCGCCTGGCGGTCCACGATGGTTTCCAGCAGGCCGGTGAAAACCTGGTCCCGGCTGATCTGCTTCTGGCGCAGGAGCTGGTGGGAGAAGACGCGGAAGGAGTAGGAGTCCGAATGGCGGATGGTGATGATTTTGGCCCCCATGAGGACGAAGGTGATTTCCGACAGGGAGGGGGATTCTGTGTCCACGCGGCTGAGCACCGTAGTGGTCATGAAGCGGGCGCCGTCCTCCGTGTACAGGCGGCTGGTGGCCTCAATTTCCCGCATCTCGTCGTAGGTGGGCATTTCCAGCCCGCAGAGGCGTTCCACAAATTTGATTTCCGCCGGTTCCGGGGTAAGGAGGTCAATCCAGAAGACGGAGTCCAAGTTCTGTTCCGCCGCATCCACCTGGGTGGTGCGCTCAATGCCTTCCGGGGTTTGACGATAAAGTCGAATCATGCCGTTAATGTCGGTTAGGGGGTGGAACGATTCCGTGCATGATGTCGAGTGACACCCAACGCGGGTATGATGCCTTGTTTATACAGGGAAGGAAAGTAAAAAGGGTGACAAAAAAGAGGCCCGGTTCCCAAGGTGGGAACCGGGCCTGCCGGAAAAAAGGGATGTGCGCCGCTTAGGCGTTTTCCTTGACGACCACCTTGAGCGTGGCTTCCACCTGGGGATGCACCTTGATGGCAACTTCGTGTTCGCCTTCGCTCTTGATCGGCTTTTCAAGCTCAATCGCGCGGCGGTCCACTTCCACTCCCTGAGCGGTCAGGGCGTCATGAATGTTCTGGTTGGTGATGGCGCCGAACGCCTTGCCGCCCTGGCCTACTTCAAGGACGAGGTCCACCGTCAGTCCGTTGATCTTAGCGGCCACTTCCTGGGCGGCGCTGAGTTCTTCCGCTTCGCGCTTGGCGCGGGCGGCCTGAAGATTGGCGATGAAACGGCGGTTGGAGGCCGTTGCTTCGTGGGCCAGACCCTGAGGAATGAGGTAGTTGCGGCCATAGCCAGCCTTAACGGTCACCAGGTCGGCTTCCGCGCCGAGTCCTTCAATTTTTGTTGCGAGAATTACTTCCATCGTTGCCATGGCTAAAAAGAAATGGTTATTTGTGAGCGGTTGAAGTAGTAAGTATTCGCCCGAATGTCAAGACAAGAGCGATAAAAAGGGCGTTTTTTTACGTTTTGGGAGTAAAAAATCCCCCCGGCTGTCATGATAGGTGACATTGCGCTTGCTTCACGCGGCGGTAGTATGTAGGGAAAGGAACCGCATTTATCGCGTTCGCTCCCAGAGAGGAGGGTCCGCCCGCGGATACATTACAGATATTTGATTTTATGGCTATTCAGCGCGCATTGATATCCGTTTCCGACAAGACCGGCCTGGAGGAGTTTGCCAAGGGCCTGCACGAGTTTGGAGTAGAGCTTATTTCCACCGGCGGCACCGCCGCTTTCCTGAAAGGCCTGGGCCTTCCGGTGATTGAAATTTCCGACTATACCGGAGAGCCGGAATTGTTTGAGGGACGCCTGAAGACGCTCCATCCCATGGTGCACGGAGGCCTGCTGCACCGCCGCGACAATGAGGAGCATGTGCGCCAGGCGAAGGAAAACGGCATCAAGCCCATTGACCTGGTCTGCGTGAACCTGTACCCCTTTGAGGAAACCGTCGCCAAGCCCGGCGTCACGCTGGAGGAAGCTATTGAAAAGATTGACATCGGCGGGCCGTCCATGCTCCGCTCCGCCTCCAAGAACTACGCCTCCGTTACGGTGGTCTCCGATCCCGCGGACTATCCCCGCATTCTGGATGAAATGCAGACGCACAAGGGAGACACGACTCTGAAAACCCGTGAAAACCTGGCGGTGAAGGTGTTCATGCGCACGTCCAATTACGACAACGCCATCACCAACTACCTGGGCCACCAGAGCGCGGAGAGCACTAAGGGAAGCTTCTGCATCTGCGCCCCCCTGTACCAGGAACTGCGCTACGGGGACAACCCCCACCAGGAATCCAGCCTGTACGGCAATTTCGGCGATATTTTCCACCAGCTCCAGGGCAAGGAGCTTTCCTACACGAACGTGCTGGACATTGAAGGCGCCGCCGAGCTGATTACCCAGTTCCGCCGCCCGACGGTGGGCATCCTGAAGCACACGAACCCCTGCGGCGTGGGCCAGGACGACGAAGACCTGCGCAACGCCTGGCAGAAGGCTTTTGAAACGGACACGCAGGCCCCCTTCGGCGGCGTGATCGTGGTCAACCGCCCAATGACGGAAGGCCTGGCCCGCGTGCTGAGCGCCATTTTCACGGATGTGATCATCGCCCCGGAATACGACGCGGAAGCCCGCGCCATTCTTCAGAAAAAGAAGAACTGCCGCATCATCCGCATGAACACGGAAGCCTGGATGAAGGCCCGCCTGGAACCCATCATCCGCTCCGCTCCCGGCGGCTTCATGACCATGAAGCGGGATACGGACGTGATGGGCCTGGACAACCTGGAAGCCAAGGTGGTGACCAAGCGTCCCCCGACGGAAGAAGAACTTACCGCCATGCGCTTCAACTGGCGCGTCGTGAAGCAGGTGCACTCCAACGCCATCGTCTTTGGCGGCACGGACCGCACGCTGGGCATCGGCGCCGGGCAGATGAGCCGCGTGGATTCCGCCCGCATTGCCGTCTGGAAGGCCGGACAGGCCGGACTGGACCTGAAGGGCAGCGTGGTGGCGTCAGACGCCATGTTCCCGTTTGCGGACGGCCTCCAGGTAGCCATTGACGCCGGAGCCACCGCCTGCATCCAGCCCGGCGGTTCCATCCGGGACGAGGAAGTGATCGCCGCCGCGGACGCCGCGGGCATCGCCATGGTGTTCACGGGCCACCGCCATTTCCTCCATTAATTTGAATGATCGGCCCCGTCCCCTTGTCTTAAAACCGATATGTTGCTAGGTGTAAATATAGACCACATCGCCACGCTGAGGCAGGCCCGCTATGCGACCATGCTTGATTCCTTCAACGTGGAGCCGAGCGTTTTGGACGCCGCCTATGCGGCGCAAAGGGGCGGGGCGGATTCCATCACCCTCCACGTCCGGGGCGACCGCCGCCACATGCAGGACACGGACGCCCTGAGCGTCCGGGAAAGCGTGGCTCTTCCGCTGAACCTGGAAATGGGGAATACCCCGGAGATGGTGGACTTTGCCCTCCGGTTAAAGCCGGACTATGTGTGCATGGTTCCGGAAAAGCGGGAGGAAATCACTACGGAAGGCGGGCTGGACGCCGTCTTTCATGAAAAGGAACTGGCCCCGACCATGGCAAGAATGGCGGACAACGGCATTCAGGTGAGCCTGTTCATTGATCCGGAGCTGGCCCAGGTGGACGCCGCCGCCCGTCTGGGCGCGCCCATGATTGAGCTGCATACCGGATGCTTCGCCAACCACGCCGGGAAGGAACGCACGGCGGAGCTGGCCCGGCTGAAACGCGCCGCGGAACAGGCCCACTCCCTGGGAATCCAGGTGAATGCGGGCCATGGCATCAACTACCAGAATCTGGAACAGTTGATGGCCGGCGTGCCCTACCTGCATGAGCTGAACATCGGCCATACGATCGTAGCCCGCGCCCTCTTTGTGGGGATGGAGCAGGCCGTGAGGGAAATGCGCCAGGCGATCGACCGCCTGAGCTGATGCTCCCGTTTCAACGCTAACCCCGGTTGCAGGAACATGAGCCGCATTGCAGGATTGGGAATGGACCTGGTTGACCTGGACCGCGTGCGCCAGGCCCTCCAGAAAAACGGGGAGGCCTTTGCCCTGCGCATCTGCACCCCGGATGAATGGGCCTACTGCCGGAGGCATGCGGACCCCGTGCCGCGCCTGGCGGCCCGTTTTGCGGCCAAGGAGGCCGTGGCGAAGGCTCTGGGTACAGGCATTGGGGAAAAATGCTCTTTCACGGAGGTGGAAGTGGTGCGCAATGATGCGGGCGCTCCCTCCCTCCTGCTGCACGGCACTGCCGGGGTGACGGCCCGGGAGCAGGGCATCACGGGCTGGTTGCTGACCATGACCCACTCCCCCCACAGCGCCGCCGCCACCGTCATCTCCCTTGCGGAAGCTCTGGAATTTTCCTGACGCTTCAGGAGCGTTGCAAGCCTTTGCCGCATCCGGGACCGTTTTCCCTGCGCCAAAGCTGGCCGAACATAATCCGGTTCTGCGCCCGGAAATTTTTACCGGATACCTTGCCAGCGGCACCGGCGGACACTTTGTTCTTACAGGTTTTCAAGATTCTTCCTGATTATCTCCATATTCAGTTTGCGAAGGGCGGCCAGAATTTCAAAGCTTGGCGCTTTGGCAAAATCGGTTTCCAGCTCGTTCATTTTCTTCTCGTAGTCCGCCACGGGACCGCCGTCCCTTTTCAGGATGGAGATATTTTCCCGGGTTTTATCCGCAAGTTCGGAAAACGCCTTCCGGTCGGGGGCCGGGTTCCAATCAATGGATTTCAGGAAGCTTTCCACTTCCGGAACCGTCACGTTGAAGAATTCCGGACGGACCTCTTCCGGTTTCCGGTCTTTAAAATAACTGATGGCAAAGCTGAAGCTGTCCGACTCCGGCTTCAGCTCAAATTTGATGTCATCTCCATGAATCCGGATTTGCCGGAGGGATTCTTTTTCAAAAACGATGAAAGTGCCGAATTCCTTGTAAGCATAACGGTTGAAGTTCATCACCCCGTTTCCCCCGGTCGTTTTCGTCAGAATCCAGTCCGGCTTTCCGCATGGCTTTGCCCCGGCTCCTTCTTTCAGGGCGTATTGTGACTCCAGTTCCGGCTTTCCGTAACCGTGAACAGGCGATGCCCATACTTCATCCATTTGTCCGGGATAAGCGACCTTGACGAACAGCCAGTCCGGACGGTCCTTGAACTGCGCTATCCTGACGTCCAGAACACTATTTTCCGGACGGAACGTGAAGACAGCCATTTCCATCCGGCCGGTTTCCACGGTGTCAATTTTTTCCGCTACTTTCCGGTCCAGCAGCGTTTTGCCGTCCCTGCCAATCACGGCAAGGAAATTGACGGGGCTCCAGCTCCCGGGAGTATTAGGGTTTCTCCAGTATTCAATGCCGAATCTGAAATCCCCCCATTCCTGCTGAATGGGCTTGTTGTCATTGGGATTGGTAACGGTGTGGTAATTGATCTTTCCATTGCCAAGGTTGACGGTATGGCGGGTCACAAGGAGGGCAGTTCCCTTGCGGTCAAGTTGTTCTTCTTTCTTTTCAATGAAAGGGGCGGCGGACAGCAGTGTGCTGCACAATCCGGCCAGTACGGTCAGGGCGAGTTTCTGCATGATTATTTTACCTCGATTTCGTGTTGAGTGTTCAAGCCTGTAGCTGCATCTTCAATGGAGATGCGGTAGATGCCGGGCAGGTCGTTGAAGGCGAAATCCAGCGGGTATTCCGTCTTGCCGTAGATGGTTTTGCTGCGGTGCAGCATTTCCCTGCCGTCCGGGGCCGTTACCGTAATCCGGTACGCGCGCTCCCGGGGATTGGCCGGTCCGGAAATTTTAAGCAGGGCACGGGCTCCTTTTGCCGCCTGGGCCGGAGCGGTTACCACGGGCGGCTGCTGCTCCCGGTCAAACAGGGCAAAGCAGCGGAACGGCGCTTCAGAGAATTTAAAGGCAAGCCGGTCTGATTTCCCGACCAGTCCCTTGCGGCATTCATAGATGTATTTTTCTTTCGGCAAATTGGCGGTGAATGATTTGCCGAGGTCCTTTTCCTGGCCGAGGGCGCCCAGCAGTTCGAATTCTCCGGCCTTCCGGGGACGGACCATCAGGGTGTCGCTGAAATCGGGAATCACGGCCGGAGGACGGATGCCCACGCTCTTTACCACCTGGTCAAGGAACGCGTTCAGAGAGGAGCCGGGCCGGGAATTATTTTCCAGAACGGAGAGCGAGGCATTCAGCAGGATGGCATTTCCTTTGCCGGCCTTGTGGAGCCGCAGGCCCGGATTGCCGTGGACTGCATGCGCCTTTTCTCCCGCCAGGGCCAGGGAGCCGCTTGTGCTCTCATAGGGTTGGATTTCGAGCTCTTTTGCCTGGTCGAACGTCAGGTCTCCGAAAAGTTCGCTCAAGGGGTTCCGGGGGCGTTTTTTCAGGTTTTCGTTCAGGAGCGCGATATTGGCGTCCGCCAGTACGGTGCCGCCGGATTTGACGAAATCCAGAATGGCCGCGCACTCTTTGTCGCTCAGGGAGGACGTTCCGCAAAGGAAGAGGAGCCGGGCGTTCTTCAGGCGTTCCAGGGTGTTGGGAGAGACGAAATTGAAGCCCAGTCCGCGCTGGTAGCAATACCGGAGCAGCGGATTCATGCTGGCGTCCGGGTTGACGCAGCGGCTGTCCGCCTGGGCGGCAGATTTGGAGGAGTGGCTGTAGTAGAAGAGAATGCCGGTATCCGGAAACGGCGTTTTGATCAGGAGCTGCGCGAGGCCGTAATTCAGGTCATCGAGGTAGGGCATGTACTGGCGCAGGTATGCCGCCTCGGAGAGGTCGCCGGAATGGCTGGTTTCTCCCAGGGCGGGGTTGATCAGGAACCAGGCGTGGCCGTTGATCGCTCCCTGGAGCAGGTGTTCCCAAAGTTTGTACGGATAAGATGAACGTTCCAAGCAATAGCCGCCCCACCAGATGGTCCGGACCCGGTCCGCCCCGAATGCGCGCAGCGCCTCGTTCTCCTGCATGCCGCTGTAAGGGCCCCAGAAGTCCAGCCCTTTAATCATTTCTTCAAGATTGCCGGGAGGCGAGCCTTCCGCGCCTACCCGGGCTCCGGGATGAACCTTTTTGATTTCCGCCGCCAGGAAGTGATGCATGTCCACGTACATTTTTTCAATGTATTCCCGGTGGTCGTTGTAGGCGACCAGGTTTCCTTCTTTTTTGGCCTCGTCCAGCCGAAGGTGGGGCACTTCACTGAAGCCGGCGTAGGAGGCGCCGTATTCAAGGTTCAGGTTTTCAATGGTCTGGTACTTCCACCGCAGGAAATCGGCGAACGGCTGTTTATCCGACTCTCCGAATCCGGCGTCGTAGGTGTAAAAATTCTCGTCGCCCAGGTTGTACAGCACAGGACTCAGGTCTTTCAGGTATTCTGCCTGGCGCCGCAGATCGTCGGCCCAAAGCTTCCGGACCAATGGATGGTAGAACGATTCGTCGCCGTTCAACGTCTCCAGCTGCTCTATATTTTCTTTCTGTTCGGACCATAGCTTGCGCAATATCCTGGTTTCATTGTCTGGTCCGGCTTCCATCCCGATCCGGCAAATATACGGGCACAGTTTTTCGTTCCGCAGGGTGTTTTCAATATCTCCCTTGCTGAAAAATTGCAGCGATACGTTCCAGCCGAGGCGGTCGATAATCCTCTCCCCGAAGGCGGGGTTGAAGGTGCAGCCAACCTGCCCCCAGGTAAGCTGGAGGTAATCCTCCAGAGAATAGTCCGGGAAAATCACCGGTTTTTCCGCATGCGCCGCGTGGCCCCGGGCATCGTAAACGGTACAGCGCAGATAACCGCCGATGGTCGGCATCCGGTAATCTTCAAGGTCAAATGGGAACTCTTTCTTTCCGGCCTCCAAAGGAAATGTTTTGCTGAACCATACATTGCGGTAGGGAGCGTCCATCAGCTCCACTTTGACGGAGTAACCGTTCTGCGCGGGCGAAGCCAGTTTCAGCGTGCCGGAGAAGGGGCCGCGGTCCTGCACCAGCCTGGGCGCTTCCACCGATACGGCCCCGAAAGCGGATTCCACCGTAAAGGGAAAGGCGCCGAAGTTGACCAGCGCGCCATCCCGGCGGACCAATACGTCTGCGGTATATCTAGCCGCCGGAAGGTTCGTGAAATCAAGGCTGTTCCGGATGACGGAATTATTCGTCTGCCGGATA
Organism: Akkermansia muciniphila; assembly: GCF_018709685.1. Taxonomy (GTDB): domain Bacteria; phylum Verrucomicrobiota; class Verrucomicrobiia; order Verrucomicrobiales; family Akkermansiaceae; genus Akkermansia; species Akkermansia muciniphila_E. The sequence goes on along the minus strand of NZ_JABDHQ010000003.1, from coordinate 14,954 downwards.
CGGCCCTCCACAACGGTTTTCTCCGGAGAGGCCACGGCAAATTTGCCGCTGTCCTGCCGTACTGAAAATGCCGGCAGTTCCACTCCGCTGGCGTAATAGAGCACCTGGGCCAGAAAAGCCTGCGACGTTTCATAGAGAAAGAACCAGTCCGTGGTGTAGTCAAAATACGGCGTCAGCCCCACTCCTGCCCGGTAGCCCGCGCCATAATCGACTTCGACGATCCGGCCATGGCCGAACTGCCAGGCGTTGAAGATACGCGATTCAAAATTTTCCGGCCTGGTTCCGGGAAGGCTGTTGCTTCCGGCAATCCATTCCGGCCGGGACAATGGTTTGGCGTACGGTTTTTTATAAGGCAGTTTCCTAAGTTCCAGCCAAGGTTCGCGGGATTGAATCCGGACCAGGCCGGTTCCGTTCCGCACCATCGTCATCAGGCGAAATTTCTGCTCGTCCGGCAGGATTTCAAAATCGACGTTCGCCATGACCACCAGGTCATAATCCTTCGCCAGCTTGGCGGCCAGCTCCTGATGTTTGTCGGCGGTGCCCAGCCCCGCAATCGGATTGCTGTAAATATCATCCGCTCCGATGCTCTTTTCGCTGGCTGTGAGAACCACTTCATATTCAAAGCCCGGGAAACGCTGGACCAGTTCAATGACCTCGCGCGAGGCCGTCTGCTGCATGATAAAAAGTACGTTCTTATGGGGAAGCTCGCCTTTTTCATCCCATGCGGCATGGGGCGTTTTCAGGGTCATTCCGGCCTCATTCATGTAAGTGCCGTCCAGTTTGCCGAATACGGGAGTAAGAAGGCCCGTCAGCAGGATGCAGAGCAATAGCGGTAACCGTTTCATCAGTTGGTAATCTTTCTTTTTAAATTAATTCAGGCTTTTTCCCAGGGCAATTTTCCATTTGAGCGCCCGGCAGCGTTCTTTCAGGATGTAAAGGCGCCTTAATCCGCTAACCGTAGTTTTTTTCTTTTTCCGGGACGTTGCATTCAGATACCGGACATTTCCGCTTTGGCGGGCAGGCCGCCGGCTATTTGTATTGTTATCCATCTTAAGCCAGGCATTCCTCAAGCCGTCCCAGATAAATCCGGAGTTGATAAGTGGGCGCGGCATCATACCGGGAATGGCTTCCCAACATATGCCGCGGCCATAAAAACCATGAAACACATGGTTGAACCTATTCCCTACTATACCCGTTTTCCCATTTCTTTCTTTCAGAAAACCCTAAATAAAGATAATGTTTCAAGTTCAAATAGAGCTGCAAACCCAAAAAATGCTGAATATTATATTCAGGCGGAAAACGATTTTATTTTTTCTGTTCATATCATCTCATTGCAGCTCTTTACGCCTTTTCATTCGCCCCGCCCCGATAGATGGAAAGACATGGCTACCTGCCATCTTTTAATGGGAAGCCGATAACTGGCAGAGATTTTTTGACCATGCCGTGTGAGCGGGCCTGCCGCGGTCCCTAAGTGCATGTTGAGAAGATGAGGGGGAATGAAAAAGAGGCTGTCCCGTTCATGGGACAGCCTCTGCTGTTGAGTTGACGCTCAGTCAGGAGTTTCTCTGCTTAGGAGAAGCTCTTGATGAGGATCTGGCGCTGTTCTTCCAGTTCGGCCGGGAGCTTCTTGCCCACCTTGTCGAACAGTTCGGTCTGGCTTTCCAGTTCAGCTTGCCATTCGCTCGGGTTGAGAGCCATGTTGGCGTTGAACTGTTCTTCGCTGTAGTCCAGGCCGGTCTTGTCCAGTTCGGCGTAGGTCGGGGAGACGCCCAGCACGGTCTTCTGGCCTTCCGTCTTGCCCTTGGCGCGGCGGAGGATCCAGTCGAGAACGCGCATGTTGTCACCAAAGCCCGGCCAGATGAAGTTGCCGTCCTTGTCCTTGCGGAACCAGTTCACGTTGAAGATCAGCGGAGGATTGGCCACGGTTTTGCCCATGTCCAGCCAGTGCTGCCAGTAGTCGCCCACGTTGTAGCCGATGAAGGGAAGCATGGCCATCGGGTCGCGGCGGACCTGGCCGATGTTGCCGAAGGCGGCGGCGGTCATTTCGGAGCCCATCGTAGCGCCGACGTATACGCCGTGCGTCCAGTCGCGGGACTGGAAGACGAGGGGCATGGTGGTGGCGCGGCGGCCGCCGAACAGGATCGCGGAGAGGGAAACGCCTTCCGGGTTCTGCCATTCGGGGTCGATCGTCGGGCACTGGGCGGCGGGAGCGGTGAAGCGGGCGTTCGGGTGAGCGCACTTGCGGCCGCAGTCCGGGGTCCAGTCATTGCCCTGCCAGTCGATGGCGTGGGCGGGAGCGGGGCCGTCCATGCCTTCCCACCAGACGTCGCCGTCGTCCGTCAGGCCCACGTTGGTGAAGATGACGTTTTCCTTGATGGTGTCCATGGCGATCGGGTTCGTCTTGTAGGACGTGCCGGGAGCCACGCCGAAGTAGCCGTTTTCCGGGTTGATGGCGTGGAAGGTGCCGTCTTCATGGGGCCAGATCCAGGCGATGTCGTCACCGATGATGGAGGTCTTCCAGCCGGCTTCGCGGTAGGAGGCGGGGGGAACGAGCATGGCCAGGTTGGTCTTGCCGCAGGCGGACGGGAATGCGCCGCCGACATAGGCCTTCGTGCCGTCCGGGGATTCAATGCCCAGGAGGAGCATGTGTTCAGCCATCCACTTGTTCTTGCGGGCGATGGCGGAGGCGATGCGCAGGGCCAGGCACTTCTTGCCGAGCAGGGCGTTGCCGCCGTAACCGGAACCGAAGGACCAGATTTCTTCCGTTTCCGGGAAGTGGCAGATGTATTTTTCTTCATTGCAGGGCCACGGCACGTCGATCTGGCCGTCTGCAAGCGGGGCGCCCACGGTGTGGAGGCAGGGAACGAAGGTTCCGTAGCCGTCGCGCTTCGGGTTGCCGCCGCCCTTGACTTCGTCTTCCAGGCGCTTGAGAACCTGTGCGCCCATCTTGGTCATGATGCGCATGTTGACCACGACGTAGGGGGAGTCCGTGATTTCAATGCCGATCTTGGCCAGGGGGGAGTCCAGGGGACCCATGCAGAAGGGAATCACGTACATGGTACGGCCCTTCATGCAGCCCTTGAAGAAGCCCTTCAGCTTGGTCTTCATTTCGGCGGGGTCGGCCCAGTGGTTGGTCGGGCCGGCGTCTTCTTCCTTCTCGCTGCAGATGAACGTGCGGTCTTCCACACGGGCCACATCGGAGGGGGTGGAACGGGCGAGGAAGCATCCGGGGCGCTTCTCGGGGTTCAGTTTGATAAAGGTGCCCTTTTCAACCATCATGTTGCAAAGCTCATCATTTTCTTCCTGAGAGCCGTTGCACCAATAGATGGAGTCGGGTTGGCAAAGCTGGGCGATTTCTTCGACCCACTTCTTAGCTGCTTCGTGAGTGGTACTCATGGTGCAAATAGTGTATGCACGGAAATGGGCGTTGGCAAGTCTCCCGTGCGGCTTTTTGCGGGGCCGTTTTGTTTCTCCGGGAGGGGAAATCCGGTGCAGGGGAAGGCGTTGCCCGGAATACGGGGCGCTCCGGGCGGGACCGTTCCCGGGGCCCTGTTTTTTCCCTGTTGGCGTGTTCCCGCAAGCAGAAAAAAGGCCGTTTTGACTGGAAATCTGCTTGCCAGCTCGCGCGTGATAGTCTAGGGAAGAATCATGAATGTTAGAAAGTTGATGGCAAATGCGGTGATTCTGGTGCTGCCGGCCCTGCTGGCGGCGTGTTCGGATGCCTCGCGCCCGCCCGCCGTCAGCTTCAAGATTCAGAACGCTCCCCCCGTGCCGCGCACCATGTCCCAGATGTCCCGGGAGGTGCATATCAGCCGTGATTTCATGTCTCCGCGTTCCCGCCCGCGCCGTGCGGCCCGGTCCATGCGTCCGCGCTTCATCACCATCCACAGCACGGCCAATCCCACGGGAGACGCCGCGGCGCACGCCCGGGCGCTGAAAAGAGGGGCGATGGGCTCCCTGAACTGGCATTTTACGGTGGACCAGTACCGGGCCATCCAGCATATTCCGCTGAATGAGACGGGGCGGCATGCGGACCGCGGCGGCCCCGGGGACATGTATTCCATCGGGATTGAAATGGGCGAGGTAAGAAGCCACAACCCCATCGTCACCTGGAACCGCTCCGCCAAGCTGACGGCCGTGCTGATGAAGCAGTACAACATCCCCCTCCGCAATGTGGTGCCCCATTATTACTGGACGGGCAAGAACTGTCCGGCCCCGCTGCTGACCAACGGGCGTCCGGGGCATAAGTGGAGCTGGTTCGTTTCCCGCGTGGATTACTACAGGCGCTGCCTGGAAACCCGTCCCGCCGCGGCGCTCTGACGGAGGCGCGCGCATCATGATGCGATCTGTGAGGAATACGCCTGGACCCATGGCCGGAGAGCTGCTTTTGACATCTCCCCTGGAGGAGTGCGCCTTCATCCGCCCCAGGGAGCTGGCGGCCATGCAGGCCGCGGGAATGGCCACCGTGCGGGATTTGCTGTTCACGCTGCCGCGCAGGTATGAGGACCGCCGCATGTTTGACCGCTATGATTCCCTGTCTTCCGGCGCGCCCGTCTGCCTGAGGGGGCGCGTGGTGGACGTGGGCTGGAAAGGCTGGGGAGGGAAGGGCGGCAAGGGCCGCGGGCGTTATGTGGAAGCCGTGCTGGAGGATGAGCAGTCCCTGGGGCGTGCCCGTTTTTCCTGCCTGTGGTTCAGCATGCCGGGCGTGGCCAGGATGCTGTGCGCCGGGCAGGAGATGATCGTGTACGGACGCATGAAGCTGTACGGGAAGAAGCTGAGCATCGTCCATCCGGATTTTGAACTCATCCGGGAGGGGGATGACCAGTCCATCCACCTGAACCGCATTGTTCCCGTATACAGCGGCCGCATGGGGATTGCCGTGCGCAGGCTGCGGGAAATCGTCTGGGAGGCTCTGTCCTGTCTTTCCCCCGCACCGGAACCGGAGATTTACGAGTTTGTTCCGGACATCCCGTGCAAGACGGCGCTGAAGGACCTTCATTTTCCGGAATCCGTGGAGGCGCGGGACCGGACCAGAAGGCGCTTTGCGCTGGAGGAATGCCTGGCCCAGCAGTTGAACGTGGCTTACCGGAGACGGCGCGCTGAGGCGGTGCCCGGCATGCGGACCGCAGGGTCCAGCCATCTGGTGAAGGATTTGGCAGATTCCCTGCCGTTTGAGCTGACGGAAGCCCAGAAGCGCTGCGTAAGGGAGATTTACCGGGACATGAAGGCCCCGCACTCCATGAACCGCCTGCTCCAGGGGGATGTGGGGTCCGGAAAGACGCTGGTGGCCCTGTGCGCGATGCTGCTGGCCGTGGAGCACGGATATTCCGCCGTGATGATGGCCCCCACCCAGATTCTGGCGGAGCAGCACTACTTGAAGTTCCGCCAGATGCTGGACAAGCTGGACGTTCCCGTGTCCCTGGTGACGGCGGACAGGAAGGAGGAATCCCACGTGGCGTTCGGGAACCAGGGAGGAATTGTCGTGGGCACGCACGCGCTGCTGTACGGGAAAAACGTTCCGGAACGTGTGGGGCTGGTCGTGATTGACGAACAGCACAAATTCGGCGTGAACCAGCGGGAAAAGCTGATTGACCGGGAAGAGCGCCCGGACGTGCTGGTGATGACCGCCACCCCCATTCCCCGCACGCTGACACTGACTTTTTACGGGGAGCTGGACGTCTCCATCCTGGACGGCGTTCCCGGGGGCCGCGGCCCTGTGGTGACGGCCATCCGCACGGAGAAGGATAAGGGGAAGGTGGTTGCGTTCGTCCGGAGCCAGCTGGAGGAGGGAAGGCAGATTTACGTGGTTTCCCCCCTCATTGACGGGGAGGAATCCCGGAAAGGGAAGGCCGTGACGAAGGAGCTGGATGAATGGAAGGCGCTTCTGCCCCAGGTGGATGTGGGACTGCTGCACGGGAGGATGTCCTCTGAAGAGAAGGAGGCCGTCATGAAGGATTTCCGCGCCAACCGCATCAGCGTGCTGGTGGCCACCACGGTGGTGGAAGTGGGGGTGGATGTGCCGAACGCCACGGTGATGATCATCAACAATGCGGAAAGCTTCGGCCTTTCCCAGCTGCACCAGCTCCGCGGGCGCATTGGCCGCGGGGCGCACAAGTCCTACTGCATCCTGATGACGGAAGCCCTGCCGGAGGATGAACAGTGGGACAAGCTGCGCATTGTGGAAACCACGGCCAACGGGTTTGACCTGGCGGAACAGGATTTGAAGCTTCGCGGCCCCGGCGACGTGCTGGGAACCTCCCAGAGCGGCCTGAAGGGCGTGCGCTTTGAGGAATGGCTGCTGGACGCGCGCCTGATCCACCGCGGGAGGGAGCTGGCGGAGGCCATTCTGGCGGAAGACCCCGATCTGGAATCCGCCAAGTACCGCCCGCTCCGTTTTCTACTGGAAAACGGGGAGGAAAGGCGTGTGACGGGATAATATTGTCTGCCTGTGGCGTGCTGACAATCAGCGTGTAGGGAATGTATGACAGATACGGCGTGCAACGGTTTCTGTCTTGGAATGAATCTAAAGAGGCAAAGAGGATGACTCTTCTTTAACCCGAACACCGATAAAACAATGATTCAAACGTACCAAATACTCCCTGTGGTGGCCATCGTATGCTCCGCCTCCGCTCTTGCCCAGAACGCTGCCGATCCCGTGCAGATGGTTAAGCAGAATATCGACCTCATTTCGTCCGCTAACAAGGTTCTGGACGATGTGAAGGACAATGCGGCGGTTGACATCGCCATCAAGCAGATCAATGCCCTGACCGAGCAGGCCAAGCAGCTGGACAAGGCCATGGAAAAGATGAAGCTCAATTCCGAACAGGCCATTAAAATCACCAAGATGAACGGCGACGCCCAGGATACCATCGTGGACATGCTGGAAAACTGCGAACGCATTCAGAAGGACAAGCTCATGACCCCCGCTCTGCTCAAGGCCGTGAACAACTTCGCTGACGCCGCCAACATTGAAGTGGTGGAAACGATTACGTCCGTGGAACAAATTGTGGAAGACTAAGTGATCAGTTTGTAAAAACCTTTGACTGGTAAGGCCGTCCTTGGAAAAGGACGGCCTTATTCTTTGGCGGGACGGATGTTTTGATGAATCCGCCTCCGGGGGCTTACTCTTCCATGGCGGGGTTCGGGTTGCGCGCCGGGGCCAGGTAGCCGGTGCCGGGTTCCGTCCCCAGGGTGGGCAGCAGGTCCATATGGCGCGGCAGGGATTTGGCGCGGAAGACGGCGGAGGACGTATCCAGCACGTTTCCAAAGGTGATGGCGCCCATGGGGCACGCCAGCTGGCAGGCGGTCTGCGCCGCGCCGTCCGGCAGGAGCAGGTCCTTCTCCGTCACCCGGACGGAGGTGGAGGGCTGCCCCGGATGCTCCTTCATCAGGCGGGATTTATGCCGGATTTTGGCGCGTTCCACCATCTGGACGCAGTAGGTGCATTTTTCCATGACGCCGCGGGAACGGACAGTTACGTTCGGGTTGCGCTGGAGGCGGGTGGCTTCCTCGGACGCCTTCGCATAGTCAAAAAAGTTGAAGCGGCGCGCCTTGTACGGGCAGTTGGTGGCGCAGTACCGGGTGCCCCAGCACCGTGCGTACACCATGGCGTTCAGCCCTTCCGTGGTGTGGACGGTGGCGTTTACGGGGCATACGGACTCGCACGGGGCCTTGCCGCACTGCTGGCAGGCCACGGGAATGGCGGTAAGGGCCCCCTCCTCCGTGAAATACCTGTCAAGGCGTATCCAATCCAGCGCGCGGCCCTTCGCCATCTGGTCACGGCCCACCACGGGAATGTTATTCTCCGCCCGGCAGGCAATCATGCAGGCGTTGCAGGCGATGCAGCGCGAGGTGTCAATCGCCATTTTCCATTGATAAACGGTATCTGCGCCGGGAGAAGTGAACGGGGCTGAAGGCGGGGCCGTCCCGGCCGTGAAGGGGGAGGGCCGGACCACCGGACTTTGAATGGCCTCCGTACGGTCCGGAAGGCCGCGCAGGACAACTTGGTCCGGTGAAATTCCGCAGCCGTGCGCCTGGTTCACCTGCGTGCGGAGTTCATACCCGTTGGAATTCCGCTGGCCTTCCGCCACGTGGTTCATGCCGCCGTACCCCAGGGGCAGTACCAGCAGATTTTCCGCCACTCCGGGGATGGGGCACAGGATCACTTCCATGCGCCCTGCGGGGGCCGTGATGGTGCAGAGCATGGGGCCGGACCCCGCGCCGCCCAGCCGGCGGAAGGTGGCGGGGGAAACCTGTGCGGAAGCCGCCCAGCTGACGCCCGTGACGGGGTCCGGGCATTCCTGCATCCAGGCGTTGCGCTTCCAGCGGCCGTCCCCGATGGTGTAATCCGGGTAAAATTGCAGTTCCAGCAGTTCGCTCCCCGGCGCGTCCGCATGGGGGCGGACCTCCGTAACGGACACATCCGGCGTGATGGCTGCGAAAGCGGATTCTTCCTGCGGGGAGAGGGGGGGGTATGCCGTTTCCTCCGAATAGCCGCGCTGGAGTGCCTCTGTCCAGGCGGCGGTCTTGTTCTCCGGATTCACGGCACGTTCAAAGCATTTGCGCGCCCGGTGGTAAACGGGGGAAAGATGGGTGGGTGAATTGTCCGCCGTGATGAGCTGCCCCTTGGTGGAAAGCAGGCCGGAAAGCACTTCCTCCGGGGAAATTCCGCCGTACAGGGGAAGGATGACGGGCTGGCGGTAGCAGAATCTTCCGCGGCGGTCCCTCTCCACTCCCCAGGCTTCCAGGGGGTGGGCCGCCGGCAGGTGCCACCGGCAGGCGCGGGAAGTTTCATCCTCATACATGCCCAGGTGGATGCTTTCCGTTCCGTTCAGGGCTTCCGCCAGTGCGGGGCCATGCCCGGAATCCAGCACGGGATTTCCCGAATCCAGCAGGAAAACGATGTCCACCTTTTTCTGGCGGATGTCCCGGATGAAATCCCCCAGCGTGCCGTGGGGCACGGAGACCGGAGCTTTCAAAAGCTGGATGCAGGTTCCGATGGCGCCCAGGAGGCGGTTGAGCTTCCAGACCCACCCGGACAGCTCCGGATGGTTATCCCCCAGCAGGATCAGGCTTTCTCCGGGATGGCTGTATAAATCATCCCCGCAGTGGCGGAGCCACGTGAATTCCCGTTCCGTCAGGGAAGCTGGGATACGCGGGGCGCCCTGGGGGGAGAATTTTCTGCTGGCGACGTAGTGGAACAGCTCCTCCGTAAAAACCGCCAGGCGGGCGGGAGAAACAGGCAGCCTGTGGTCGGCATGGGCCCCGGTCAGGGAAACGCGGCCCTCCGCGGCGTAAAGGCGCGTGCGGTTCCGGTTCTCCTCCTTGTAATGGAGGCCCTCCGGAGAACGGGCGGCGATGAAGTCACGGGTGTTGCCGTAAGGATTTTCATGCAAAAAATCGCAGTCCAGGGCAAGAATGCGCTTGGCGCGGGTGAACCGGACGCGGAACCGCACTTCCTCCGGCAGGCCTGCCTGCATGGCGGAGCCGGGAGCGGGAACGGGGGAATCATGGTAAATCCGGACGCCGGGGTTTTTCCTGGTGATTTCCTCCAGCATGGAGCGCACCAGGGGGGAATCCGTTCCGGGAAGAAGAAGGCCTATGTTGCCGCCGTCCCGAAGATTGCGGGACCAGGAGGAAAAGGCGCCGCGGAACTCGTCCCCGGAGGCCGGCTTGCCATGGAACAGGATGTGCTTGCTGCGGCCCGGATCGTAAAGGTCCAGAATGGAGGCCTGGGCCGTGGCTGACAGGCCCGGACCGTCCGGATATGGCAGGGAGGGAAGCAGCTTGACGGGGCGCCCTTCATAGCAGGCGGCCAGGACGGGACGGGCGCTTCCCCCCATGGTCAGGCAGGTGGCGTAAGCCGTCTCCACGCCGGGAACAGACCACTCCGGCCCTTCGTTATAGGGAACCAGGTACTTCTCCACGCGGCGGCAGGCGGGCAGCCCCACCCCCACCAGGGCGGCGCCCGCTCCCATCCATTTCATAAAGGAACGGCGCGTCATCTCCCGCTCTTCTTCCGGAAGAAAAGCGGGATGGTTCTGGGGAACGTCATTCCCGGGAGCTGGCTGCTGGCTGGACAAAGTGGGAGGGTTGGAGGTTTTTAGAAAAATTTAACGTGAAAATCAAGCGCTGCGGAGGCTTTCCGTACTGCTAGTGGTGGCATGTGGAGCAATCCAGTTTTGGCTGGATCTTCCACTGGCGTTTCAGGAAATCTCCCAACTGGAGGGGAGTCCGGAGGCGGTTTCCTTCCGCATCCCGGACGGAATGCGTGCGGAGATAATCCGCGGCGGAATAATGGGAGGCGGCCGTCTCCTCCAGCGGGCGCAGGTGCGGCGCCGGGTTGCGGTGGCAGTCCAGGCACCACTGCATGCGGGCATCCCGCGGGGCCCTGATGCGTTCCATGCCCGCTACGTCGCCATGGCATGAAGTGCAGCCGATGCCGCGGTTCAGATGGGCCATGTGGTTGAAATAGGCGTGGCCGGACAGCCGGTTGACCATCACCCAGCGGACCGGTTCACCCGTGTAGCCGGGATATTGGGGATCGGCTGCCTGGCGCAGCGGAGCGATGAGCGGGCTGTTGGGAAGAATATGCTGGTGGCAGCCCAGGCAGGACTTCGTATCCGGAATGCCTGCCCTGGGCGAGCGGCGGGCTGCGCTGTGGCAGGCCGTACAGCTCATGTTCAAGTCTCCGGCGTGGAGTTTATGGGAAAAACGGACGGGTTGCACGGGTTCGTACTCCGGAACCTGGAAATTGACGTAATACAGGCCCCCCAGCGCCAGTGCGGCGGCAAGCGCAATCAGCGCGACGCCTCCGTAAAAGCGCCTGTTGGTATTGGGTGGAAAGATGTTGGCCATGGTCCGGTAGAGAGAAAAGGCGGGACCCGCCGTCAGGCTGTCCTGCCCGGCCGCGGAATGCGGGCCGGGGGCAGCGGCGTATCCATCGTCAGGTCTTCAGGCACCAGCCGCGTGGTATTCTTTTTAATCTGTTCCCAGGTGATGCGCTGCCCGGTATGGGCTGCCTCACGTCCCATGATGGCCGCCAGGGTCTTGTTGGCCGCGCTTTCCAGCGTCTGCGTCCAGGTGCCGGAGCGGAGGAAACGGTAAAAGGCCACGTGCGTGTCTGCGTACATATTGCCCCGTTCTCCGCGGAAACGCCAGCGTTTATCCGCCTGGATGTGGGGACGGTACGGAGTGACCAGCATGCCTTTTTCACAAACCGTCCGGTCCACGATCTCCCCGTGGCAGCCTACCCACTGCCTGCATGAGATGTGGGCGGCCACGTTGTGGTCATATTCAAAATAAACGTCGTAATGGTCCCATACGTCTCCATCGTCCCGGCGCTGGGCACGCCCGCCGGAGCCGAAAGCCGCCAGCGGAAGCTGCTCATTCATGGACCACACCATGCCGTCAATCGTGTGAACGATCTGTTCCACGAACTGGCCGCCGCTCAGCCAGTTCCAGGCAGTCCAGTTGCGGAGGGCCCAGGCCACGTCCGTATCGGACGCGGGGCGGGAATCCAGCGCCAGAGGGGACTTGGGCGGCGTGGTGTAATAAAGGCCGTCAAAGGAAAGTACGCGGCCCAGCTGGCCGGAAGACAGTTTGTGGTGGGCCGCTTCGTTCGCCTTGTCGTAACGCCAGCAGAAACCGTCCAGGATAACCAGATTCCGGAGCTTGGCCAGCCGTGCGGATTCCAGGACGGAAAGCACGCCGGGAACGTCCACCGCCACGGGTTTTTCCGCATAAATATGCTTGTTGGCGTCAATGGCCGCCGCCAGATGTTCCGGGCGGAAAGCGGGCGGCGTGCAGAGCAGCACCACGTCAATGTCCGTTTGCAGCAGCTTCTTGTAGCCGTCCAGGCCGTCGAACATGCGGTTCTTATCCACCTGCACGCGGCTTCCGTACTCCTCCGCCAGCAGGTTGGAGCCGAAATCAATCCGTTCCTGAAACACGTCCGCCAGCGCCCAGGCCACTGTTCCGGGGTCCGCGTCCAGCGCGTTCTTCATGGCGCCCAGGCCGCGGCCTCCGCAGCCGACCAGGCCAACCTTCAGCGGCCTGGCGTCCGGCACGGCTCCGGCGGCGTTTACATTCAAATAGGGCATGGCCGCCAGGAACCCGGCCGTTCCCGCGGCGGTTCTTAAAAAGCTGCGTCTGTTCCAAATAGGGGAGCCCATCTCGGTGGAATTATACGTTGTCAGGCGGTGGAATCAAACGCTGTATTGGGGTGGTGACGCAAAAAAGCAGACGCAACGCCCGTTGCCGGAAATTGCGTCTGCTGCAGGGAACCAATGAATGCACTATATTCTGGCTATTAGTTGAACAGGGATACTCCCCCTGTTCAGAAAACAAAGCGTGCGCGACGGAAAATTTTGTCTGAAAAAACATTTCACGGGAGTAAAAAACTGATTTGACTCCGGATTCCCCTGTGTTCATGATGAATCCACTGAGGCCTCCGGCTTACCAATAGATCATTATTTTATGAAACAAAATCTCATTCCTTTTACAATGGCCTTGGCGGCATTGGCCCTTGTTTCCTGCGACAGCGGCAAAAAGCCGGACCTGACCGGGAAGACTCCCCTTCCCTCCGAACAGGAGGTGCCTAAAACGCCGGGAGAAAAAATGCTGGCCGTTCTGGTGCTGATCCAGGACCAGGCGACGGCAAACGCCCATGCGGAGGAGGTGAAAGAGCTGGCAGCCTCCCTTCCCAAGGATATTTCCAATGAAGAAGGCGTGAACATCGCCAATGAACTGATGCGCCTGGGCAGCCGGGAATGTTACGGCTCCCTGCCCCTGGAAGACGCCTTAAAAGGGATCAACCTGGACACCGGAGAATACACCGGCAGTGTGCCTCTGGATGTGGATGCGTTTGAACCTACTCCGGAGGAACCGTAGAAATCGTTTGCCTCCGTCCGGCAGTTGCGGACTGTATCGGCGTCTTTCCCTCCCCGCTTTTCAGGGAAGGGAGGGCGCAATTTTTTGTGAGAGCGGTTTTCCCGCTTTAACGGGAAAAAGGCTGTCTTTGAAACGGGGGCCTGGAATTCTCCTTTCCGGAGGATTGGGAAAACTCCGGAGAGAAAATCAGGCCAGGGGGCGGCGCAATTCTTCAATGGCTTCCGCCATGTCTTCCCGCGTGATTTTCTTGGAAATGCCCGCTTCCCCCGCCTTGGAGAGAAGGACGAAGCGGATGGTCCCGGCCCGGAATTTTTTGTCGGAGGCCGTTTTCTTGAGTACCAGTTCCGTGTCGATATCGTCCGGAAGGACCAGGGGCAGTTCCAGCGCTTCAAGAGCGCAAAGAATCTTCCGGGAATCGGAAGGGCTCAAGCCGGCCTTCCGTTCGCTCAGGAACAGGGCGGCGCGCATGCCCAGCGCCACGGCTTCTCCATGCAGGATGGTGCCGTAGGGGACGGCGGCTTCAATGCCGTGGCCGATGGTGTGGCCGAAATTGAGCAGGGCGCGGATATCAAGCGTCTCCAGCTCGTCGCTCTCCACAATGCGGGCCTTGATCGCCACGTTCCGGGCAATCAGCTCCGGAAGCCTGGAAATGGTATTCAGGGAAAAGCCGATGGAAAGCTCCGGCCCCAGCCGTTTCAAATCATGAAGCATGGAAGCGTCCCTGATGGCGGCGTGCTTGACGGCTTCCGCCAGTCCTTCCGCCAGAGTCCGGCGGTCCAGCGTCACCAGCGTGGTGGGATCAATCACCACGACAGACGGCTGGTGGAAAGCGCCCACCAGGTTTTTCCCCTCCGGAATATTGACGGCTGTCTTTCCGCCCACGGAGCTGTCCACCTGGGCTACCACCGTCGTGGGAATCTGCATGAAAGGAATGCCCCGGTAATAAACGGAGGCTACAAAACCCGCCAAATCCCCCACCACGCCTCCGCCCAGGGCGGCGATGCATCCGGTGCGGTCAATGCCCGCCCGTACCAGTTCGGAACACAATTCCTGCGCCTGAAGCATATTCTTGGACGCTTCCCCGGCTTCCACTACATGCAGGCTGGGCATAAAGCCCGCGCTCTCCAGGGACTTCATCACGCGTTCCGCATAAAGGGGAGCCACGCAGGTATCCGTGATAATCGCGATCTTGCCGTCCAGCCCGGCGCGGTAGGCAAACTCACCCACGCGGTCCAGCGCGCCGTTTTCCACGTGGATATCGTAGGAACGTTCCCCGAGAGCAAGAGAAATGGTAGGCATGCGGCCAGTATGAGGCATTCCGGAAGGAAGCTCAAACGGAAAGTGCGGATGAGGCGAAGAAGGCGCGCCGTTTCCTAATGCGTCCTTGTCTTGGGCGCGAGCGGGGAAAGCGTCTCCAGAATGACCTTTAAATGTTCTGCGCGTGCGGGCGTGAAGGCTCCCTCATCCATCCAGATAATATTGCCGTTGCCGTCCAGAAGGACGATCGCGGTCTCCGCCTTCTTATGAAGGGAAAGCCTGCGGCGTACGAAAGACTGGTCGTAATAGGAAATCAGGGAATTGGTCTTCATGTAGAAATCCGGAATATCCCCCAGGGCCTGGGTGAAAGCCGGAACGTCCCCTTCAATGGGCGGAGGCTGCAAAACCAGCAAAATGGTGTACTCCACCGGGGTGGGGGTATGCTTGTACTGCTTGCGTACATCCTCGCAGAACGGAAGCCACTTCTTCATGCTGTACAGGGTTTCCGGATGAAACACGGTCAGCATGATATGAAAGCTTTTCGGCACAATGGGAGGCAGGGAGACATTATCCCCCAGCAGGTTCATGCCGTTGATATCCGGAAAACGGTAACGCCCGTTTCCCGCTCCGTAAGGATGCTCGGGATCGGGCGTTGGCAAATGGATTTCCTGATTCTTCATGCGCGTTTAGACAAAATCCGGAGGTGGAATGTTCACGGCAGGGGCGCCGGGAAAAGGGTTTAAAAGGGGAAAGACGCGGTGAAAAGAGCCTTGGCAGGGGGCCTTTCATGAAAGGAAAAGGATTGG
>NZ_JABDHQ010000029.1 GCF_018709685.1 Akkermansia muciniphila | reverse complement strand
TTAATTATGCGAATCGGAATATGTTATGATACAAAAGAAGATTATGGTTATGAATCTGATAATTTAAATTATACGGATTTTGTTTCTCTACAGACAGTAGCATCAATCAGAGAAGCATTGGAAAACATAGGACATGATGTGACGTATATCAATGCAAAAAATTTAATTAATTTCATTGAAAAAGAAAATGAACAAATTGACTTTATTTTTAACCTTGTGGAAGGAATTCGATCTCGAAATAGGGTAGCATTGGTGCCTGCCTATCTTGAATTTAGAGGAATAAAACATAGTGGTTCAGACACATTTGCAACTGCAATAGCACAGAATAAGCATTTTACAAAATTATTGTTGAGAAATCTAGGTATAAATACGCCGGAAGGATTTGTTTACGAATGTCTCACAGATAGTGTAATTAGAGAGGCCATATCCCTAGGATTCCCACTAGTTATTAAACCAAATTCTGAAGGAGGAGGTATGGGAGTAGTGATGGTAAACAATATTGATGAGTTTATTTACCACAGTAGATATTTAATCAAAAAATTCAATTTTGAATTACTTTGTGAAAAATATATAAAAGGAAAAGAATTGACAGTTCCTATAATAGGGAATGGAAAAGAAAGTCAAGCATTAGGAGTAGTAGCTATAGTTAATAAAGACTATAGTGATATCGACCTTTATGATGCAAAGAAAAAATATGAAAACAATGTCATTGGTATTCTTGATTTTCCTTGTCCAGATCATATTAAGGAGGAAATAAAAAATATCAGTTTAAATATACACAAATATATTGGAATTAACGATTATTCAAGAATGGATTACAGAATGGATGAAAATGGGAATTTATATTTTTTAGAAGCAAATCTATTGCCATTTTTAAATAGAGAAGGATCTTTCGAAGTATGTTTCAAAAAAATAGGGAAATGCTACCAAGACGTTATAGAACGAATAATTAATTCTAGCTTAAGAAGATACAGTAGAAGTTATAGTGGATTTACATTATAGGTATTTGTTTCTCTGTCGTAGGTTAGATTTTTCTTATTAATATTGTTTAAATCTAATTCAAAATCAGATTTATAAAAAGAACGTTTTTTAAATCTATCGTTGTATTTTATTTCACAAGTAACAGGTTCAGTTACATCTTTTAAACCTATAGCAGGCATAAGAACTGCTCTATAAGATGTCCCCTTTGCAATGAATTTAATATTTTCAAATGGTTTAGAATTAACAATTCCTTTAAATTCAATAGAAATATTATAGGCGTCATTATTTCCAATATTAGTTGCTACAGCGTAAAAACAATCATCCATAGAATATACAGCAACATTTAAAAGGGCCCTGTTAAGTTTATAATTCCATGCAATCGTAAATATTAAAGCTAGCACTGCTATAAAAATAGGAATCCAGTCTGCAATATATTCAAATATACTTTTTTCGCTATTTAATTCATGCAAAATTCTTGCAATCTCATTGATATCTTTTATTGAACTATTCATTATCATACTATATGTTAATTATTCCAGAACATAATAGAGCAGAAATACATTTCATTTTCAGAAAAAAATCTTTTAATATAATTTTTCCCTTTGTGCGTATTTTTCCCGTTTGCTAATCTTTCCAAAAGGTAGCTATTACTGGAATTATAATCGGAGGATTTCAATGCGATTTTTGCATACTTTCTCACCATTTTTTCAGTTTCATTTTTTTGCTTTGCAAAAAGAGATTCCATAAGAAAATAATTCCTTATACATAAACTTATTTCAGGATTTTCTTTTACTATACGTTTATAACTTTTAAGCAAGTCTGTGTATTCATCTTTTTTATTTCTGTTTGCGTATTCTAAAATTCTTTTGCGAGTTTTTTGTAAATAAAAATCTGTATTCTGATACTCATGCAATTTTATATAGCAACACGTTATATTGAGGTAAACTGTTAATTCATTAAAACATGCACATTTAGAATCTTCTATTATATTTTCCCATTTAGCTATACCTCCTTGAAAATCAAAATTTAACGCATCATAGATCGCCAAAGAGTTTTGACAATGCCATATTACTTTATCGCATATTTCATGAAATATTCTTTTAGATTCGTTAATTTTATTCAATCCATCAGCAACTTCTTCTTTTGATTCTGAAAAGAGTTTTATAGTTCCTATATTATATAATACTTCAGCTAATTCTCTTTTAGGTCTTTTTCTGAAAAAATCAATGGTTTTTTCAGATTGTTTTTTAAATTCATCTATACCAAGATCAAGCCCTGCTTTTTTTATAATGTAGTGCTTTTTGTCTTCCTCATTTAATGTTTCTGCTAGATTATAAGCTGCTGTGATATAGTATTTACATTTCTCCATATCTGAAAACCAATTGTATATTGATGCTTTTAAATTTAAAGCATCAAAACATGATGAGTGATCAAATAAATTGAGTAGCATTAATGCCTTTTGAGGTTCTGCATTTAAGTAATTTGCTTTTGCTGCTAAGAATATTTCCCTATGATTTTCTAAATTATATCCTATATCAATGGCATCTTGATAACGTGATGTGAGAATAAAAGCTTCTTGTATCATGCTTCTATAATTCGGGAAATCTTCAAAGATATTCTTATCACTTCCATTGTGAAATTCATTTCTTCTATTGTGCAAACTAATTACACTTTCAAAAGCATATTTTTCATGATATATTTCCATCAATTTTACATAATATTTAAATATATATACCGTATTCCTAGGTCGAAGATTAATTATGCTTTGGAGAATAATTATTTTATCGTAATAACTATATTTTTTGAAAGAATCGGAATCTGCCAGATATTTAACATGTATATAATATTTTTCTATGAATTTGTTAATATCACTTCTCGAATCGGATATAATATTATTAAATTCATCTAATATGAATCTATAGTTCGTTTTATATTTTATTTCTTGGTAATTAGACGTACCCGTATTAACATTTTCTATACACGTTCCTCTTTCTGCTATGTCGTGTATCTCATATTGGTTAATATAATTGATGGATTTGCATAACAATTCTTCATAAAAATCACCACCTATTGTGGCTATTATTTTTAATATTATCTTTAATTTCTCATCAATCGTGTTATAATATCTTTCATAAGCTGATAAAAAAGAATTCGGTATATTTTCATCTTCAAGAATAATAATATTATTTTCATCAACTTCTCCACGCATATCCTGTAGCATACGGAGAATCACATCAAATTTATTTATATCACCATTTGTTAGTTTAACTATTTTTTTTAAAATATTATCGTGTGCATGTATTTTATTTTTAATAATATTTAATAGTTCATATTCATTTTTATTATTGAATTTTACTATCGTGCAATCATCAAATATACATTCTTCGTTTTCTAAGTTTTCTTCAATTATGATGATAGAGTTTTCTACATGTTTTACGTAATAGTTTACAAGTGATTTTATCAGTATCCTAGAATCTGAATCGCATTGTTCATAGTTGCTGAAAATAATGGTAGTTTCATTTTTAATGTAATTGTTTATTTTATTGAAAAAAGAATCATTTATTTTTATTTCTAAAGGTATTATTTGTAGACTAAAAATCAAAGAACCTAGAGGGATATTTTTATTTATACTCAAATCAATATCAACATATTTATGATTTAATTCCTGCAATGCATGATGTAATTGATAAGATTTTCCAACTCCTTTTTTGCCTTTTAATAGTAACACTATTTTATTAGAACTGGTTAACAATTCCTTAAGCTCTGTTGAATCAACAATACGGT
>NZ_JABDHQ010000028.1 GCF_018709685.1 Akkermansia muciniphila | reverse complement strand
CTTTGAAAAAACATATCGAAAAAAATTGACAGTGGGGGTGATTTTGATAGACTTCTCGGCACGCCAACACGGCGACGGGATGAAAAGCCCGGCAGCGGAAGGTCTGGAAAACAGGGCCTGAAGCGGCTGGGGCCGGCCACCTGGAAGAGGGCTTGAAAGAGAGCTCCGATAAGAAGATTTCAAGGGAATGACTACCGAACCCGCCGAGGGTTTTCCTGAGGTCGTCGAGAGACGGTCGAAGGGGAAAAAAACCGAAGGAGCGACCTTGCTCCGAGAGGGGCGGATTGGTAGAAGCAAGGGAAAGAAAAAAGGTCGTGACGCGCGCCGTGCTTGGCAGAGCGAAGATGTCCTCGAGAGACACAACTTGAGGGAAGAGCTGACTGAAGCATGGCGCAGATGAAATCGAAAGATTCCATTTGGTCCAGCAATTTCAAAAATTATTTTGATGGAGAGTTTGATTCTGGCTCAGAACGAACGCTGGCGGCGTGGATAAGACATGCAAGTCGAACGAGAGAATTAGTAGCTTGCTAATAATTCTCTAGTGGCGCACGGGTGAGTAACACGTGAGTAACCTGCCCCCAAGAGTGGGATAGCCCCGGGAAACTGGGATTAATACCGCATAAGATCGCAAGATTAAAGCAGCAATGCGCTTGGGGATGGGCTCGCGTCCTATTAGTTAGTTGGTGAGGTAACGGCTCACCAAGGCGATGACGGGTAGCCGGTCTGAGAGGATGTCCGGCCACACTGGAACTGAGACACGGTCCAGACACCTACGGGTGGCAGCAGTCGAGAATCATTCACAATGGGGGCAACCCTGATGGTGCGACGCCGCGTGGGGGAATGAAGGTCTTCGGATTGTAAACCCCTGTCATGTGGGAGCAAATTAAAAAGATAGTACCACAAGAGGAAGAGACGGCTAACTCTGTGCCAGCAGCCGCGGTAATACAGAGGTCTCAAGCGTTGTTCGGAATCACTGGGCGTAAAGCGTGCGTAGGCGGTTTCGTAAGTCGTGTGTGAAAGGCGGGGGCTCAACCCCCGGACTGCACATGATACTGCGAGACTAGAGTAATGGAGGGGGAACCGGAATTCTCGGTGTAGCAGTGAAATGCGTAGATATCGAGAGGAACACTCGTGGCGAAGGCGGGTTCCTGGACATTAACTGACGCTGAGGCACGAAGGCCAGGGGAGCGAAAGGGATTAGATACCCCTGTAGTCCTGGCAGTAAACGGTGCACGCTTGGTGTGCGGGGAATCGACCCCCTGCGTGCCGGAGCTAACGCGTTAAGCGTGCCGCCTGGGGAGTACGGTCGCAAGATTAAAACTCAAAGAAATTGACGGGGACCCGCACAAGCGGTGGAGTATGTGGCTTAATTCGATGCAACGCGAAGAACCTTACCTGGGCTTGACATGTAATGAACAACATGTGAAAGCATGCGACTCTTCGGAGGCGTTACACAGGTGCTGCATGGCCGTCGTCAGCTCGTGTCGTGAGATGTTTGGTTAAGTCCAGCAACGAGCGCAACCCCTGTTGCCAGTTACCAGCACATAATGGTGGGGACTCTGGCGAGACTGCCCAGATCAACTGGGAGGAAGGTGGGGACGACGTCAGGTCAGTATGGCCCTTATGCCCAGGGCTGCACACGTACTACAATGCCCAGTACAGAGGGGGCCGAAGCCGCGAGGCGGAGGAAATCCTAAAAACTGGGCCCAGTTCGGACTGTAGGCTGCAACCCGCCTACACGAAGCCGGAATCGCTAGTAATGGCGCATCAGCTACGGCGCCGTGAATACGTTCCCGGGTCTTGTACACACCGCCCGTCACATCATGGAAGCCGGTCGCACCCGAAGTATCTGAAGCCAACCGCAAGGAGGCAGGGTCCTAAGGTGAGACTGGTAACTGGGATGAAGTCGTAACAAGGTAGCCGTAGGGGAACCTGCGGCTGGATCACCTCCTTTCTATGGAGTAAGTGCATTAAGAGTGCACAGGTCGGATCTCTTCCCGAGGGAAGAGGGAGCGGAACCCGCGAGGGCCCGCAACGAACCAAAGATGTGTAAACAGCCAGTTCGCTTGGAGCGAAACTAGGCACGACGTGCGTGACGACCTTTTTTCAAACCGAACCGCAACTGGGGGTATAGCTCAGTTGGTAGAGCGCCAGCTTTGCAAGCTGGATGTCCGGGGTTCGAGTCCCCGTGCCTCCACCAGTTTCGGTAAGAAGGCAGCCAGGGCGCCAGGTAAAAACTATTAACTATTACCTGTTCGCTGTTAACTGCCTCTGCGAGACCCAAAGCCGGGCCTGTAGCTCAGTTGGTTAGAGCACGCGCTTGATAAGCGCGGGGTCACAGGTTCAAGTCCTGTCAGGCCCACCAAAAGCAAATCGATTATTGAGGGAAGAACGAAAATTGACATCTGCGTGGCAAAGAAAACAATTGCTGAGAAGCAATTGCTTTCCAACAAAGTGGGTAGTTGAAAAACAACTACAATACACAATTTAAAACATGCATACCAAGAAATAAGACAATACAGTAAGTCACGAAAGGGCTTTGTGGTATTGTGGAAGTGGTAAAAAACTTTTGCAATATGATGAAGTAAGTAAGGGCGTACGGTGAATGCCTTGGTGCCAACAGGCGAAGAAGGACGCGGCAAGCTGCGAAAATCCTCGGGAAGCTGCAAGCAAGCGATGATCCGGGGGTATCCGAATGGGGTAACCTGATCGAGTTAATACTCGATCGTTCATACCTGAATACATAGGGTATGAAACGCGAAACCCGCTGAAGTGAAACATCTCAGTAAGCGGAGGAAAAGAAAGAGAAATCGATTCCGTAAGTAGTGGCGAGCGAAAGCGGATGGAGCCCAAACCGAAGGTACTCCTTCGGGGTTGTAGGACCACGACATATTCGACCATACTGGATAGTAGAACAGCCTGGAAAGGCTGGCCGTAGAAGGTGAAAGCCCTGTAAACGAAATCCAGCGTGGGAATTAGTGGTATCCTGAGTAATACATCACACGTGGAACGATGTATGAATCAGCGCGGACCACCGCGCAAGGCTAAATACTAGTTGGCGACCGATAGTGAACAAGTACCGCGAGGGAAAGGTGAAAAGAACCGCTGTGAGCGGAGTGAAATAGAACCTGAAACCGTATGTCTACAAAGTGTCAGAGCAGAGCGATCTGCGATGGCGTGCCTTTTGTTTAATGAGTCTGCGAGTCAGTGTTTGTGGCAAGACTAAGGGCTTCCGGCCCGGAGTCGTAGCGAAAGCAAGTCCGAATAGGGCGAATTAAGTCGCAGGTACTGGACCCGAAGCGGAGGTGACCTACCCTTGGCCAGGTTGAAGCATGGGTAAAACCATGTGGAGGACCGAACAGGTGAACGTTGAAAAGTTCTCTGATGAGCTGAGGGTAGGAGTGAAAGGCTAATCAAACCCCGTGATAGCTGGTTCTCTTCGAAATGCATTTAGGTGCAGCGTCACGTGCTGATGCGCGGGGGTAGAGCACTGACAAGGCTAGGGGGCACACCCGCTTACCAAACCTTATCAAACTCCGAATACCGTGCAATGGAACGTGGCAGTGAGACAGTGGGGGATAAGCTTCATTGTCGAGAGGGAAACAACCCAGACCAGCAGCTAAGGTGCCTAAATAACGCTCAGTGGAAAGGATGTGGGATTACACAGACAGTGAGGATGTTGGCTTAGAAGCAGCCACCATTTAAAAAATGCGTAATAGCTTACTCATCGAGTGATCCTGCGCCGAAAATGATTGGCGATCAAGCGTTATACCGAAGCTCTGGACTTTACCTTCTGGTAGAGTGGTAGAAGAGCGTTGCATACGCGTTGAAGGGTGATGGCGACTGACCCTGGAGCGTATGCAAGTGAGTATGCAGACATGAGTAACGTAAAGCCGGGTGAAATCCCCGGCCGCCGTAAACCCGAGGTTTCCAGGGCAACGTGTTTCGTCCCTGGGTTAGCCGGGACCTAAGCCGAGGCCGAGAGGCGTAGGCGATGGACATCAGGTTAATAATCCTGAGCTCGCGACCCTTAAACTGGGAGGACGCATGAGAAAAGATGACTAGGTTATTGAATTCCGAGTTGAGTCTACGGACTCAGCGCATCATTGGATCGAGTGCCAAGAAAAGCCCCAGCATATGCTAAGCGACCCGTACCGCAAACCGACACAGGTGGGTGGGTAGAATATACCAAGGCGTAAGAGTGAAACCTGGTTAAGGAACTCGGCAAATTAGCCCCGTAACTTCGGAAGAAGGGGTGCCTGCAGCGATGCAGGCCGCAGAGAAATGGCCCAACCGACTGTTTATCAAAAACACAGCACTCTGCAAAGACGCAAGTCGAAGTATAGGGTGTGACACGTGACCAATGCCGAAAGATTAAGGCAAGGGGTTAGCCGCAAGGCGAAGCTCTGAACCCAAGTCCCGGTGAATGTCGGCCGTAACTATAACGGTCCTAAGGTAGCGAAATTCCTTGTCGGGTAAGTTCCGACCTGCACGAATCGTGAAACGAGTTGGGCACTGTCTCAACCAGGCGCTCAGTGAAATTGTAGTGGCGGTGAAGATGCCGCCTACCCGCAGAAGGACGGAAAGACCCTATAGACCTTAACTGTAAGCTGTCATTGTTTCTTCGGTTTTAATGCTCAGAGTAAGTGGGAGACGCTGAAGACACCCTTTAGGGGGTGTCCGAGTCATCAATGAGACACCACCCTTTGAAACTGGAGGATCTAACCCTGAGCCGTGAATCCGGCCAGAGGACCGTGTCAGCCGGTCAGTTTTACTGGGGCGGTATCCTCCCAAAGAGTAACGGAGGAGCGCGAAGGTGGGCTCAGCCCGGTTGGCAACCGGGTGTCGAGTGCATGGGCATAAGCCCGCCTAACTGTGAGACCTACAAGTCGAGCAGATGCGAAAGCAGGCCCAAGTGATCCGGCGGTAGAAAGTGGAATTGCCGTCGCTCAACGGATAAAAGGTACCTTAGGGATAACAGGCTGATCACGCCCAAGAGTTCATATCGACGGCGTGGTTTGGCACCTCGATGTCGGCTCGTCGCATCCTGGGGCTGGAGAAGGTCCCAAGGGTCCGGCTGTTCGCCGGTTAAAGCGGCACGCGAGCTGGGTTCAGAACGTCGCGAGACAGTTCGGTCCTCTATCCTCTGTGGGCGTTGGAAAATTGAGGGGTTCAGACCTTAGTACGAGAGGACCGGGTCTGACGCACCACTGGTGCATCGGTTGTACTGTCAAGTGCATGGCCGAGTAGCTAAGTGCGGACGGGATAAGCGCTGAAAGCATCTAAGCGCCAAGCCCATCCCAAGATGAGTTTTCCCTATAGGTTCGTGGAAGACCACCACGTTGATAGGTCGCAGGTGTAAGTGCAGCAATGTATTGAGCCAAGCGATACTAATCACCAATAGACTTCATCATATTACATCACTCCCGTTCGTGAATAACAACTTACCGTTGTCCTGTTCATACGATGTATGTTAAAAAAAGTAACACCACCAGCCACGCAGATGTCAGTTTACGCTGACTTTCCTCAAGAGTTCACCCTCTTTTAGAAATCTTCTTAAAGCCACACAAAACACATACAAAAAATCCCCCCCTTAAAGCCCCCAAGGGCTCCCGGGCAGGCAGGATGAAGAGAAAACCTCTTCCCCCTGAAGCCCGGTGGCCAGAGCGCAGTGGTCCCACCCGGTCCCGTTCCGAACCCGGAAGTGAAACGCTGCCGCGCCAATGGTAGTCGGACGATAGGTCCCGCAAGAGTAGGTCGCCGCCGGGATTTTTTTCATCAAGCCCCGCCAGTTCCACAAACTGACGGGGCTTGCTCTTTTCTTGATA
>NZ_JABDHQ010000027.1 GCF_018709685.1 Akkermansia muciniphila | reverse complement strand
CTTCAGTGGGCACATGTTGAACCCCCACGGTCATTTAATATTCAAGGGAGCGGTGGTTGCGGCGGCTTTGTGCCTGGTTTCCGGCGTGGAGGCTGCTTCTCTGCTGTACGGACTGGATTTCAACCAGCTTGGGAGCGGCCAGAACCTGGTCAATTTGGGAAGCGGATCCACGGCTATTTCGAAAACCACCGGTTATATGAACTGGAGCAATGCGATCACGCCCATGCCGGACGGCGGTTATTCCCATTGCCCCAACGGAGGAACGTTCAATATCACGAACTCCGATGGCATTGACGGCCTGAATTTTTCCACCGGGTTCAGCGTGGGCATTCACATGTATTACAGTTCTTCCAACGCGGCCTGGAAGGATGCTTTTTCCATGACCATCGCGGGTACGACAATCCGGGTGGAAATGACGGCTGCCAACAAATGGGTGATTTACAACGGGGCAGGCATTGGCATAGCAGACGGAACCGAGCTGTTTGCCGCCAACGATGATGAATGGAATTACCTTGGGCTGACGTTCAAGGGAAATGAGATGCAGGTTTATCACGATGGCGAGCTTGTCAAAACGGTGACGACCAATCTTTCCGATGATTCCAAAGTGACCAGCATTAAGGGCAGCGGAGAGCACAATACCGCGGCCAACGGCCTTTTTGTTGATAATCTGGCCGTGTATGACGGCGTATTGAACGGGGATGATTTTGCCTACCTGAATACGCACGATATGCCTTTGTCCATCCCGGAACCGGCCACCGCTACGCTGGGTCTGATGGGGCTGACGGCGCTTCTGATGCGTCGCAAACGCGCCTGAGCTTGAATTTTTTGAATAAAAGGGCCGTTCCACATATCTGCGGAACGGCCCTTTTTGTTGTAAAAGAAGGATGATTTCCGGGTTCGGAGGAGTAATCAGCTCCACGCCCGGTCCACGGCTTCCTGTGATTCCGGGTCAAGGTGCCTGGAGAGCCGTTCCTTCATGCGCAGCCTGTATTCCGGAATGCTCCAGGAGTGGAGCGGCTGGACGGCGGAGTTCGTGAATTGCCAGGAGGGGACGGGCACCACCACATCCATGACTTCCGTTGCCCTGGCCGGCATTCCGGCCAGTACCGCGGCAATGGCGGAGGAAAGTTCCGGGTGTTCCTCCAAAACGTCCAGCAGCCATCCGCAGCCCAGGTCCGTGGGGATGGCTTCCGTTCCGGCCAGCAGGTCCGCAAGACGGTCGGAAGGAAGTTTTTTGGAGATGGAGGCCAGATAAGGGGCAAACCGCATGTCTCCCAGGCTCATCAGGGCGTCCAGGGCCGGGGCCATTCCGGCCTGCCCGGGGAGCGGAGCCGCACAGATGATGTTCACCAGCCCGGCGATTCCGGGGAAGCGTTCCTCCGGCTTTGGGGCGGCCAGCGTGTAAATCAGGAAGGCGGCCTGGCGGCGGATGTCCGGAGCCGCGTCCGTCATGGCAAAGGGCAGGAGCGCCCGCCAGCCGTCCCCCTTGCGCTGGCGGATGAAGGAGGCCAGTTGAAGCGCGCATTTGCGCCGTGCGTCCGGCGCACAGCAGGACTGGAAGATGTTGTAAATGGTGACGCCTTCTTCTTCCCTGCCTGTTTCATTGCAGGTGACCAGCCCGTAGGCGATCATGGCCAGCGGCCATTGGTCCGGCCCGATTTCATCCCTGCGGGAGGGATCCATAACGAGAGCGGCGAGCCGCTTGATTTCCGACAAAGAACTGGTTTGATCCTGAAAAAGGCCCATACCCGCATGATAGCCCGCGGCAGGAGCCTGCCAAGGAAAAAAGCCGGGGTTTCGCGCCACCCGCGTTCACGGTCTCCGTTCCGTCCCCGGCGTGCTAGCGGGTGGAGATTTTTTCCATATTGTCCGCGACCAGGGCCGCCAGTTCTTCCACCTTCATGGAGAGGGCTTGTGCGGCGCGCCGGTAAAGCTCCGGAAGGGCCTCCGGGTGTTCGTCGGATTCCAGGGCCAGGCGTTGGCGCGGAATGGAGGAGAGGATGTCCGGGCGTTCCATCTCCCGCGGCCCCACGGAAAGGAGCCAGTTGCCGGAAGGAAGCTGTGCGGCGGGATTCAGCGCCCCTGTCCACCCATGGAGTACGGCTTTCAGCGCAGGGTATTCCCCCAGGATGCCGGCCAGCGTTCCCCATGCGCGGCAGCAGTGCAGGGCGGCGGGGCGGTCCAGGCGCACGGCCAGCTCCAGATGCCGTTTCAGCGCTTCCCTTTGCACGGGCAGTCCCGGAATGCCCCGGCGGCATTTGTCCAGCCCCGTTTCTCCAATTCCCGCATGGGGGAAACGGTGCAGGAAGGATTCCAGCAAGCGTATTTCCTCCTGCCATGTATCCGGCTTCAGGCGCCACGGATGAATGCCGAAGAAAGGGGTAACGCGTTCATCCCCTTCCGCCAGCAGGGCCACCTGCTCCCAGTCCGCCGGGCAGGTGCCGCAGATGAAGCGGGGCCCCGCGCCGGAGATGGCCGGGGCCGGGTGGGTGTGGGCGTCCGGCAGGTTCATCATGTATCAGTGGGACAGCGTGGACGCCTCCACGGGTTCAATAATATCAAAACTCCGTTTTGCCAGGCGCACCGCGGCGGCGCCCGTTTCCATTTCGTCATGGATGACGTTGGTGATGCCCGCATGATGCAGTAAAGCCACTTCCGACCGGAATTTGGCGCGTGCAATCACCGTGATGTCCGCGTTGACGCCCTTGATCTGCATGTAGGTGGACAGGGCGGGGGCCGGGTCCGGGAACGTGAAGGCGATGAGCCGCGCGGTGCGGATGCCCGCCAGGTCCATGGTGATCTGGTGCTGGATGTCCCCCAGGAAGGCCAGATGGCCGTCGTTGAGCAGGGCTTTCACGGTGTCCGCGTTCAGGTCAATGATGATGCAGGGGATGCCGTACTGGGCCAGGTTTTCATGCAGCCGCCTGCCTACCGGGCCGTAGCCGCAGATGATGGCGTGGTCCTTGATGCCCTCCACGCGCGTGATCATGGTTTCCACGCTGAGGCGCTCCCGTTTTGTTTTCAGGCCGGGAATGCGCACCAGCAGGGGGGTGAGCTTCCGCGCCGCCTTCATCAGCAGGGGCGTCATGCCCATGGAGACGGCGGCAATGGCGTACACATTCGTGGTCACCAGCGCCGGAATGGGGGTGATCTCCTGCATGAAGGGGATGAGCACCAGGGAGAATTCCCCCACGTTGGTCAGCGCGGTGGAGGCCATGATGCCCATGCGCCCCGGTATTTTCAGGAAGCTTGCGGCTACGATGCAGGCTACGAATTTGATCGCCAGGACAAAGGCGGCGAAGGTAGCTACATGGCCGAGGTGTTCCCACAGGTCGTCAATGTCAATCAGCAGCCCGGCGGAGACGAAGAAGATGGTCAGGAAAAGGTCCTTGAAGGGGAGCACTTCACTGAGGACGCGGTGGCTGTAGTAGGAACTGCTGACGAAGAGCCCCGCGGTGAAGGCCCCCAGGGCGATGCTCAGGCCCAGCAGGCTGGCCAGCATGGCGATGCCGGAGCAGATGGCGAACACCATCAGGGTGAAGAGTTCCCGGCTTTTTGTCCGGGCCACGGCCAGCATGATGCGCGGGAGCAGGTAATGGCCGATCAGCCATGCGGCGCCCAGGAAGACCAGGCCCCGCAGCACGGCCATGCCGATGTTGAGCGCGGTTGACCATGAGTTGGGCGAGGCGGCGAATATCTGGGGCATGATCGCCACCAGCATGATGGCGGCAATGTCCTGGAACAGGGCGATGCCCACCGCCATTTTTGCCCCGGAGGTGCCGCTGAGGCCGAATTCCTGGAAGGATTTCAGCGCCACCGCCGTGGAGGAAAGGCCCATGATGGCCCCTACCGTCAGGGAATGGCTCATGTCCATGCCCGTGGCGTAATGAAGCCCCAGGCCGAAGGCGGCGGTGCAGATGAACATCTGGATGCCCCCGCCGACCAGAGCCGTTTTCCGCAGGTGCCTGAGTTCGTCAATGGAAAATTCCAGCCCCAGCGTGAACATGAGCAGGATAATGCCCACCTCGGAAAGGGCCTGGATGCTGACGTCGGAATTGGGGATGTGGTCCAGAATGCCGCAGTTGGCCAGAATCACCCCGCAGATGAAATAGCCCGCCAGCAGGGACTGGCGGAAATGGGCCAGGACCAGGGCAATCGCAATGATGCCCATGAAGACGACGGTCAGCAGGGTGAAAAAGGGAGGTGCGGCATTGGGGCCTCCGGAAGCCAGCAGAGAGAGAACCATGGCAGTTGGAAGGGAGGCTAGGGAATGACAATGAGATTGATTTCCGGCGGGCAGTTGAAGCGGCCCGGCCCCATGTAGCCTATGCCGCGGGTGACGAAGACCTGCCTGCCTTCATAGGGATAAAAGCCGGAGTACATCGTTTCCCCTTCCGAGGCCAGCAGGGGGGTGGAAGAGAAGGGCAGCCTGATCTGGCCGCCGTGCGTGTGGCCGGAAAGCATCAGGTCCCAGCGGTAGCCGTCCAGCAGCTCCCTCCCCTTGGGGTTATGGGAAAGGACGATGGTGGGCATGGCGGAGTCTTCCGCAAAGGTGCGCGGGGTCATGCACCGCTCCGGAAAGAAGTCGCCCTCCCGTACGTCCCCCAGCCCCACCAGCTTGAACTCCGCGTTCCCCAGCCTGGGAATGGTGACGAAGGCGGCGGAATTCCTGAGCAGGGTGAAGCCGCCTTCCTTCAGGATGCGCTCCACGTTGTCCGCCAGGGCCATGTCATGGTTGCCCAGGCATGCGTAGGCCGGGGCGATGGAGGAGAGCTTCTTCATCTGCGTGATATAGTCCCCCGCATGGGTGGCCCGCATAAAATCCGTGTAAAGATCCCCCAGGAACACGATCATGTCAGGCCTGGCCTGTTCCGCCATCTTCACCGCTTTTTCCAGCAGGGGAAGGTTGGTATGGACGTCTGACAGCACCAGGATGCGCAGTCCGGAGAGGTCCGGAACGCAGCCCGCGGGCGCGGTGTTTTCATTCAATTCCAGATGGTTGGCTTCCCAGTGCATGTAGGAGGCCAGCAGGGAGCCCAGCAAAATGGCTGCCGCGGCTGCGTACAGGAGCTTGCGGAGCAGAGAGCGTTTTTTGGCGTGGGTGGAGTCAGTGGTCATGATTGGGCGGGATTGAGAATAGCCAGTTCCGGAAGGGTGAACAAGCCGTTGCGGCGCACCAGCGCGCCGTCCAGGTAAATATCTCCTCCTCCGGCCTCTTCCGTCTGGATGCACACCATGTCCCAATGGATGCGGGACTGGTTGCCGTTGTCCGCCACGTGGTAAGCCTGTCCCGGCGTCAAGTGGAAGGAGCCGGAGATTTTCTCGTCAAACAGGATGTTGCGCATGGGACGGGTGATGGCCGGATTCACGCCGAAGGCGAATTCCCCCAGCCGCCGCGCGCCGGGGTCCGTATCCAGAATGGCGTTGAGCTCCGCGGTCCTGTCTCCCGCCTCCGCCTGTACGACCAGGCCGTTTTCCAGCGTCAGGCGGACGTTGTCAAAGGGGATGCCCTGGAACAGGCTGGGGGTGTTGAAGGAAATGCGGCCGTTGGCGCTGTCAATAACGGGTGCGGTAAATACCTCCCCGTCCGGCAGGTTGCATTCCCCCGCGCAGGGGATGGCGGGCAGCCCCTTGATGGAAAAGGAAATGTCCGTTCCGGGTCCGGTGATGCGCACGTGGTCCGCCGCCTCCATCAGGGCGGCCAGCTTCTGCATGGCGGGGCGCAGGGCGGCGTAATCCATCAGGCAGGTGCAGAAATAAAAATCCTCAAACTCTTCCGTGCTCATGGCGGCCTGCTGGGCCATCCCTTCCGACGGCCAGCGCAGCCCGCACCACCGCGTGTGGCGGATGCGCCGCTGGGAGACGGGGTTCATGGCCTTCATGGCGGCGGCCATGTTTTGCTGGGGAACGGAAGAGAGTTCAAAAGCGTTCCCGCCGCCGCGTATTTCAATATAGGCGTCCATCTCCTCCATTTCCGCCAGGCGGTGGCGGCTGATGATGCCGTACTGCTCCTCCGTGGCTCCGGAAAGCATCTCCCGGTTCAGCCGGGACTGGTTCAGACGCAGGAAGGGGAGGGCCCCCGCGGCGCGCACTTCCCGGATAAGGGCTATTCCCATTTCCTCCGGAATATCCGTTAATTCCAGCAGAACCCGGTCTCCCGGACGCAGGGAGGTGGAATACCCTGCAAGCTGGGCCGCGAGGGCCTGAAAACGGGTGTCTCTCATGCCCTTATTAGGCAAATACCGGCGCCTTTTTGTCAAGCCGGAGACTTGCCACGGGCAAAAAACTGTGGTTTCATCCCCCGGATGTCCAGATTGCCCAAATTAGGAATACTCGGTTCCGGCTCCGGTTCCAACTGCCAGTCCATTTATGATGCTATCCGGTCCGGCGCCCTGCGGGCGGAAATAGCCGTGGTGATGTCTGACAACCCGGACGCGTACATTCTGGAACGCGCCCGTTCCTGGGGCATCCCGGCGGAGGTAATTGACTGCGGGGAATTCAAAACCAAATTCCCGGAGGAATCCCAGGCCGCCGTCGCCGCGCGGCTGAAGGAATACGGCGTGGACTGCGTTTGCCTGGCGGGATTCATGCGCCTGGTGAAGCATCCGCTGCTGAAGGAATTCCCCTCCCGCATCCTGAACATTCATCCTTCCCTCCTTCCCTCCTTCCCCGGTCTTCATGCCTGGGAGCAGGCCGTGAATGCCGGAGCGGCAGAGAGCGGCTGCACCGTTCATTATGTGGATGACGGCATGGATACGGGGCCTATCCTGGGGCAGGCGCGCGTGCCGGTGCTGCCGGGAGACACCCCGGAAAGCCTGCACGCCCGCATCCAGGAGCAGGAGCACACCCTTTACCCCGCCATGATCGCCCGCGTTCTGGAAACGCTGGCATAACCCGCTGCGCCTTTTGGCGGGAGGACGTCCGGAGCACGGATGACAGGATGACTGATTCTCTTGTCTTGTTCTGTGAACGGAATCCGTTAAAAAGGAGTCCTCTTTTCAAACAAAGGATAAAAACAACCATGAAGATGAACCCTTCCATCGCCCTGTTTGCCGTTTCCGCCCTTCTGGCGGGTGTGGCGGGCGCGCAAGAAAAGGCTGCTGAAACTCCGGCGGCTGACCAACCCAAACAAGAGAAAGAAATTA
This sequence comes from Akkermansia muciniphila, assembly GCF_018709685.1. Lineage (GTDB taxonomy): Bacteria > Verrucomicrobiota > Verrucomicrobiia > Verrucomicrobiales > Akkermansiaceae > Akkermansia > Akkermansia muciniphila_E. The sequence goes on along the minus strand of NZ_JABDHQ010000027.1, from coordinate 9,140 downwards.
CTGTGTCTCCCGAACAGATGAAAAAGGACCTGGGCTATTTTCTGGGTTTCCAGAGCGGCCAGCAGCTCGGCTCCATCCCCACCCTTACTTTTGACGACCTGGACCAGGAATCTTTCCTCCAGGGCATCAAGGACGGCATGGTCCGCAAGCCCGCCAAGGACCAGGAACAACTGAAGCCCGCCCTGGACGCGTTCCAGAAGCAGATTGACGAACGCATCTCCGCCAAGGCCAAGGCCAACCTGGAAGCCAGCAAGAAGTTCATGGAGGAAAACGGCAAGAAGGAAGGCGTGACCACCACGAAATCCGGCTTGCAGTACAAGGTAGTGAAGAAGGGCGGCGAAGAAAAATTTGACGAAAAGAAGTTCAAGAACCCCATGTTCAAGGTAAAGTACAAGGGCACGCTGCTGGATGGCACCGTGTTTGACGACACCAAGGGCAAGGATGTGGAACTTCCCCTCCAGGTCATCCCCGGCTTTGCGGAAGCGCTGACCACCATGCCCGTCGGTTCCAAGTGGATCGTGTACATTCCTTCCGAGCTGGCCTATGGTGAAAACACCCCCGGCGCTCCGATCGAACCTAATTCCCCCCTCATCTTTGATCTGGAGCTGGACGGCATTTCCGAAGCCCCGGCCCCCCAGGGCGGCCCCATGAGCATTTCTCCGGAACAGCTTCAGGAGATGCTCAAGCAGCAGAGCGGCGGACAGCAGTAAAAGGACAAACAGCCCTCTTTAATTTAAGGCCGTTCCCATGGGAACGGCCTTTTTTATGTTCCGGACAGACGGTCTTTGGGTTGGATAAATGGCGGATTGGAAATCCTGCCATCTTGCTGGATTTTGTTTAAAATACTTGCCGTGAGATTTTTAGGATATTATCTAACAAAATATTCTGAATCATGATTCATGATAGCTTCTTTCTTAATATTCGCATGAAGCATTTATGTAGAGTTTATAAGGAAAATAAGCTTGCCAACGGATTTCCAATCCGGTTTTATGGGGTAGCATTATTAATACAATATGAGACTGCATCTTCCTCCTTCCCTGCGTTCCGCCCTCCTCGCCTCCCTGGTTTCTTTTTCCGGTTTTTCCATGTATTCCGCCCAAGCCGCTACGTCCGCGGATTTCTGGCAGGCTCCCGCTTTTGGCGGTCCGGAATTCATCTGGACGGGTGACGGGGAAGGTGACGCTATCGGCACGGGCGCCAACTGGCAGGGTGGAACGGCCCCGGCGCGTCAGGATAATAAAGGACCCCATCTTGTATTTGACAATAAAACCGTTAACGTTACAGGCACCACGCCCAATACGTCGGACGGCGGCGGCGTTACCGTCACGGGAAACAGCAATGTGACCGTAGGCCTGGGCCAATGGGCAGGCAGCGTTTATGTGGAGGACGGTTCTACTCTTTCCACCTCGTTCGGCAACCAGATCAAGAACACGGAAGCGGAAGGACATGCCAATATCTTTGTGGACGGCACCCTGAACTTGTCCACGCCGGACGGCAATCTCAACTTTGACAACGGTACAGGAGCCGGCAGCCACTACTGGCACATCGGCCTCAACGGCATGATCAATCTGGCCAATACCACCACCGTTACCAAGAATGACCGAACGTGGAATGTGGAAGTGGTGGTTTCCGGCGGGGGTGACCTGGGTCTGACCAACCGAACCTTGAAGAATGATGCCCTGCTGACCCGCAAATTCATGACCACCGGCGGTGATCTGGGAGAGCTTCTGGATACCCTGCGCATTTGGATGCAGACGGGGGATGACGCCTATGACGCCCTGACCAGGGTCAATTCCCTGGACCAGCTCGGAACCGGCAATTTTATCCTTGTATCCAATGGGTCCGGCATGTCCGTGCAGTACAAGGGGACGGGCTATGACGCGGCAACCCTCGTGTGGAACTCGGCCGACGGAACGTGGACCAATACGGGAACGGGCTGGTACACGCAGGGTGATGCCGGCAAGACGGATACCTCCTTCCTGAATGGGGACTCCGTGATCTTCACAGCGGCGGAAGGTTCCAAGACCGTGACTTTTTCCGGTTCCATTGACGTCAATTCCATGACGTTTGAGAATGATACCGCTTATACGCTGGCCGGAGCGGATGCTTCTTCCGTCTTGGAAGCCAAAAACGTTACATTAGGCAATAACGCTTCTTTAACCCTGGGTGATGCGGATCACCGTTTCTCCTCCTTTCAGTCCAATGTGTCCGGAGGTTCGGACTCTTCCCTTACCCTGTGGCTGGCTACGGAAGAAACAGGAGTTTCCACCGTTTCCATGGGAACGGGAACAGGAGTCAAGGATGTTTATGTCAATGGTACCCTGGCTATGAATGTTTCCGGACAGGGAGTATCCACCAATCTGGGAGGCGCCGCTCTGCACATGAACAACGGGAGCATGCTTCTCTTGCGCAATGGGGCCAGCGGAAACATCCAGCCTTCTTCCCAGGTTATTGTGGAAGGAAATGCCAGAATCAGATTTGGGAACAACATCACAGCTGCTTCCGCTTTATGGACCTCCGATATTGTGGGAGGGGCCGGAGTGACTTCTGCCAATACCATTTCATGGCAGTCCCAGGGCGGCACCCTGACAGTCACAGGCGATGTTGATTATAACGGTGCCATGCTTTTAGGGCAGGATTATAACGGAGGGCATGCTGTCAAAGTGATTTTCCGGGATAATACGGTCAATCTGGATTCGTTGCAGACATTTTATACCTTGGGCACTTTCCAGTTTGATAACAGCCAGGCTTCTGTAAAATTGATTTCTTTGGGATGCGGTTATGCTGGCGGCAGCCATGTAGTGTTGAATGACGGAACCGTCCTGAATGCCCAGCAAGTCCGGTTGGGGGATACGGGAGGATACGGAGGGGCAGCAGCTTCCACTTATATGGAAGTCAATTCGGGCGCTACCCTCAATATAACGGGTAACAATAATGATCATTCAACAACCAGGACTCTTCTGCTTGCCCACTGGTCTTCCCAGGGCTTCCTCCAATTAAATGGCGGACAACTGAATGCGCAGGAAGCCGTCATGGGGCTTTCCTGGGCTGGGACGGGCACCTTTTCTGCCAATTCCGGAACCGCCAATTTGATGGGGATGGATTATTGGGCGGAAGGCAGTGGCGCTTTCCGTGGTAAATTCCAGTTAGGGACCGCAGGGACGGGTTCTGCCCGCGTCAACTTCGGGGCATCCGGCATCACCAATGCTGCCGGGAGTGCCGTCATCCAGCTGGGTGAAGGTACGCTGGGAGCCATTGCTAACTGGAACCTGACGTATAATACGGCCTTTACGGGGGCTTATGTTGATTTAATCGGCACCGTGGGGGGGACGATAGTAGACACCCTTGACGCCAATGACGGCCTGACGGCCCGTACCATCACCTTCCAGAACGGCCTGACCGGAAACGGCAAACTGGTGAAGGTGGGCGACGGCACGCTGGTGCTCAACGGAACGGCCCAGGCCCCGGTCCCCGCGGAAGGTGAAACGGCTGCCGTTCCCGGCTTTACCGGAACGGTGGAACTGCGTGAAGGCGCCTTGACGGTGAAGGATTCCAGCGTCATCGGGCAGGGGACCCTGCTCATCGGCGGCGGCCTCACCGTTGCCGTGACCTCGGCGGACGGCTACTCCCTGGACGCCGGTTCCACCCTCGCTACGACGAACATTGGGGGGGGTACTGCCACCTTGTCCGCTGCTTTGACCTTGAATGGAGGCAGCTTGAACTTCGGCACCCTGAGTGAGGATACGGCAGCCCTTACGGTCAACTCCGTCAGCGGCACGGCGGCTACGGATGTCCAGATAGGCCTTTCCTCCCTTACCACCAATACGAACTATGCCCTGCTGAGCGGAACGGGTTTGGGAGATACGTCCATGTTCACGCTCTCCGGCAGTGCGGCCGAGCTGTACAACGCCACCTTTACCGTCAATGACAACACGCTGTACATTTCCCTGGCGGACAAGGAGGGCCTTCTGCGCTGGAAGAGCGGCAACTGGAGCACGTCAGGCACGGACCTCTCCTGGAATATGGATGGCGTGGACTCCGCCTATACGGATGGACAAACCGTTTACTTCTCCAATGGGGACGGAGTGAACAAGACCGTGACGATTGTGGGCAATGTTGCTCCCGGGAAAATCAATGTGGTAGGCACGGACTTCGTCTTTGCGGGCGACGGCTCCATTACCGGAGATACGACGCTTAACCTGCTGGACGGAGCTTCCCTGACTATCAACAACGCAAACTCTTATACCGGAGATACCGTGTTGTATGACGGCAGCAGGCTCGTTATCGGCAATGCCGGCGCGTTGGGAACCAGCACGGTTCTTCTCCAGGGCAATTCCATTCTGGAACTGACCACCGGCACATGGAATGGACTGGGCACGCGCCTCAATGCCGGTTCCACGGGTACCCTGAAGCTGAGCGGCAATGCCTCCGGCACCACGACGGACGCCCTGACCGGAGTCAAGTATGACCTGGGTGCGGGAACTACCCTGACGCTTTCCGCCGGAACCTACGGGAACACCATCACCGGCGCTGGTTCCCTGAGATCCGCGGCGGGAACCTCCGTGTTGAAGGGCAGCATCAACATTACGGGAAGCTACAATTTGCTGGCGACAGCGGGTGCCGCCGCTTCATGGACGCTGGATTCCGGCGCTTCCCTGACAGCCGGAAGCTTCATCGGCCGTAATGAGTTCAATGGAACGACGACACTGAATGTCAGGAAGGATGCCTTCATGAACATCACCGGCACGCTGCGGATTGCCCGTGACGGGAAAGCCATTCTGAATATTGAGAACGGCGGCATGGTGCTGGCCCAGACCCTGGACCTGGGGCAGAACTGGGCGGGCGTTGCAGAGAAGGGGGCTACGGTCAACCTGAACGGCGGTTCCCTGCTTCTCGGCGCGGGAGGCATGACGGCTTCCGGCAATACCAATACGATTGTCCTGAACATGAATTCCGGGACGCTGGGAACGACGGCGGCGGAAGGCTGGTCCTCCGCGTATAACATGACCCTCACGGGTAATGTAACGGTTGATACCCGCCAGTATGATGCGGGAACCAGGTCTTACAATGACCAGGCTTCCACCAACATCACCCTTGGGGGCGTTCTTTCCGGTACGGGCGGCCTGACCAAAGTCGGTTCCGGCACCCTGACGCTCTCCGGGCAGAATACCTACACGGGCGCAACCAGCGTGAACGCCGGCACGCTGGCCTTCACGAACACGAACGCCATGGCTCTGGGCAGCATCTCCATGGGTGCTGGCGCCAGAATGACCACGGCTTCCGGCCTGACGCTGAACAGCGGCGCAACGCTGACCTTTGACATGACGGGCGTGGTGGCCAGCCAGCCGATCATCAACATCCAGGCCGGTTCCCTGGCCCTGACGGACCCCACCTGCACGCTCACCCTCAACAACTACGGCGAGCTGGAAGCATCTGACTACGTCCTTGCCCAATGGGCGGCGAACGGAAGCCTGACCACGGATTCCTTCACCTGGACGCCGGACATCACCAGGGAGGGCTTTGAATATTCCATCGTGGTGGAAAACAACCAGCTTGTGCTGAAAGTCGTGGACGTTTCCGGAGACAACGGATTTGTCTGGAACGGCGGAACGGACCGCAAGTGGATCAACACCAGCATTGACGGTTGGACCACCAAGCTCACGGGCGTGGACACGCTGAATGACCAGGAAATCTACTTTTCTGCTGCGGAAGCGGGTGAAGTGAAGGTCTCCGGTACCGTAACCCCCAAGAGCGTCGTCTTCAACGGCGGCACTTACACGCTCATCAGTGATCCCGACAATGCGGGCGCCATTGCGGATTCCACGGCTCTCACGTCGCTGACCGTGAATGGAACGGCTAATGTCACCCTGAATCTGGCGAATACCTATACCGGCGGCACGGTTCTTAACGGCGGCACTCTCACCATCGGCGCGGACGGCGCGCTGGGTACGGCGGGAGACATCACGTTTAACGGCGGCACGCTGGCTTATGCAGACTCCGCCGCCGGTACGGACGTGACGGGGTATGACGTTTCCAGCCGCGTCAAGGTTGGTGACGGAGGAGCCCTTAACGTTTCCGTGCTCGGAGCAGGGGATACCGTCTCCTGGGCCGGACTGACGGCTGACGCCATGGGAACGGGAACCACCCTGACCAAGACGGGGGACGGCACGCTGGCGCTGGGATACGCCGGGAATACCCTGGCCCACCTCACTGTGGAAGAGGGAACGCTAGCCTTCACGGGCGGCGCGACTATCGGCGTGAACCCCAATAACGCCACCATCGTCCGCGTAAGTGAAGGCGCCACTCTGGCCCTTTCCGGCGGAACCGTCAACCTGCACGCCCAGCTCAACGGAGCGGGCACCATCACCATCGGGACGGCGGATACCGCGGGACTGGTCAACATCTCCAATACCGGGAACACCAACTTCACGGGACGCCTGGAACTGATCGGCAACGGAGAAAATATGAGCTCCAATGCCAACTGGGTGGCCTTCGGCGCAGGAAATACGCTGGGAGGGGGCACCGTCTTCATAGACGGCAAGGGCTTCTTCTTCACCGCGGGCACAACGGCCGCCAACTTTGAGATTGGTGACGCCCACGGCACAATGCAGAACGGTTCCTCCGGCGCCACGTACACCTTCTCCGGGAATCTTTCCGGTTCGGGCGCCTGGGGCATGTCTGCGAACGTGCGGATGACCAATATCCTCACAGGCTCCCTCAAGGACTTCTCGGGAACCCTGTCCACCAATGAAACCTCCGCCAACAACAGCCGCCAGGTCTGGAACTTCGGTAACGGCGGAACAAGCGTCACAGGTGCGGGGAATACCGTCTTTGGTAACGGCGCCATCCTGGCGGGCAACACGGGCTCCACGGATGCCGCACTGGCCGCGCAGTACAACGTCAATTACAACAATGCGGAACTGGTCCTGAATGCGCTGGTCCAGGGTAACTCCAACCTGACGCATGCGGGCACGGGCACCCTGATCCTGGATCAGGCCAATACCGCTACGGGAGCCCTCGGCATTACGGATGCCGGCGCCGTGGTCCAGCTTGGCACCGCGGACAAGGCCGGCCAGTGGGCCGGTACCGTGCTGAACGGAGCGGGAACGCTGAAAATCGTTAACGGATCACTCACCTCCGCCATGACGCGCGGTGAAGGTTCCACTGCGGGCATCGTGGTGGACTCCGCCGTCAGCATCAACCTGGGCGGCACCAATGGCGACATGCTGAAGGGCATCACCCTGGCTGCCGGAGGCAAGCTCACCAACGTCTCCGGAGACATTACGGTGGGTGCGGGAGCTACGGAAACGCTGAACCTTACCCTGGGTGCGGACAACGTCAACCAGGGCGCGGCCGGAACGGCCATCATTGACCAGGGAGACGGCAAGCTCGTCATCAATGATTCCGCCACGGTCAATCTGGATATTGACGCCATTGTGAACACGCTCGTCGCCCACAAGGACGCCGGGGTGGAAAGCTGGCTGACGCTGACGACCGGAACATTGGAATGCGCTGATCTGGGCGACATCCAGTTCAGCAAGATTCTTTCCAACTACGGCATCCGCGTGACGGGCACCGACGGCGGCAGCCTGGTCCTCAGCGGACAGGTCAGCGGCCTTTACATGGTGGACGGCACCGCCTCCTCCGATCCTGATACCGTCACGAACTACGGCACGCTGGGCATGTACGCCGGCGTGGTCATCGCCCAGGACAAGACGCTCACCGTCCAGTTGGCCGGCGCCCCCGGCGATACCGACGGTGACGGCGCGGTCATCAACAACCTGCTGGGCGCAACGGGAAGCACGCTGAAAGTGGAAAACACCAATGCGGGCGGAGGCAACGCCGTGGTTATCCTTAACAATGAACGCCTGGAAACGGGACTGCCTGCACCGGACGATTACGCCGGGGCGGACTCCATCATGGGCGGCAGCATCGTCGGGGAAAACGGAGTCACCTTCATCAAGCAGAACACGGGCAAGCTGACGGTAAACGGCTCCTTTGTGACAGACACTCTCCGCATGGAAGGCGGCACGCTCACCCTGAACGGTGATGGCAGCAGCTTCAACCATGTGGTCCTGGCAGGCACGGCGGAAGGCGTGGTTCTGGACGTCAACCGGAATACCGTCATGGGAGACCTGACGGACAGCGGCGAAGGCGCGGACCTCAACATCGGCAGCGGGGCAACCCTCACCATTAATGACGCCAGCAGCCTTTCCTCCAGCACCATCCAGGGCAGCGGAACGCTGGCCATTCATGATACGCTGGCTCTTTCCGGCACGGCAGCCCTCCAGGGCGGCGTGCTGCTCAACCTGGTGAAGGATGATGACTCCACGGGCACGCTTGACCTGGGCGCCACCACCGGCAACGCCGTTGCCGGCATCAGCGGGCAGGGCACCCTGAAGAGCAATGGCGGCTCCCTGGCTGTCAATACCGGAAATTCGGGAAGCGGCTCCGTCTTCAGCGGCACGCTGGAAGGCCGCGGGCAGCTCAACATCTCCGGCAATGCGGGACAGACGCTTGACAACGTCATCACCGCCGCGGGCAGCAACTGGGCGATCAACAACACGGGCCGCCTCAATATCAGGATGGGCGGCACGGTGGAAGACCCGAGGGCCAATACGGCCCTTACCCTCAGCAGCATGACGCTGGGTGACGGTTCCAGCACGAACTTCACCTTCAACACGGACTACGCGGGCCCCATCATCAGCGTGACCGGAAACATCAGCATCAGCCAGGGCGCGGAAATCACCCTCAGCTCCACCGGCAAGAATGAACTGACGCTGGGCGCGGACGGCAGCTACACGCTCATGCACGCGGACGGTGCCATTGATCTGGGCGGAAGCGACCGGCTGGCTATCCTGCTGGACCCCTCCTCCTCTGCTTTCAAGAAGTTTGAAAATAATGCGTACCTGGTGATGGAAAACGGCAACCTCGTTCTGGTGGCCACGGCTTCCAAGGACAACAAGTATGCGCGGATTGCGGATACCGTTAACTCCAGAGCCGGCGCGGAACTTCTCTGGAACCTGCCCGGCGACCTGGCCGCGGATTCCATCCTGAAGAAGGTGGATGACGCCGTAGGCGCCCTGACGGCCTCCAATCCCTCGGAAGCCAAGAGGGTCATGGCAGCCGTGGCCGGAGCT
>NZ_JABDHQ010000026.1 GCF_018709685.1 Akkermansia muciniphila | reverse complement strand
CTCTTAAATAGTTATCACTCTTTATTGTAGAATTATCTGCATATTTTTTCTTGGGTGAAAATTCTGAAGGATGACTCTTTGTTTGGTGGTGCTGACATGGGTGTATATCTGAGTAGTGGCGAGGGAGCTGTGGCCGAGGATGGTTTGGATGTATTTGATGTCTACGCCTTCTTCCAGAAGGAGGGTGGCAAAGGTGTGGCGGAACGTGTGAGGGGTGACGGGTTTGAGGATGCCGGATTTCAGAGCCAGTTTTTTGATCATGATTCTTACTGATTGGGAGGAAAGGTTGTGGCCCAGGCGGTTGATGAAGAAGAACGTGTTCTGCCGGGAAGGAGTGAGACAGAGGTTTTGGTATTCATGAAGGGCGTCCAGAATGGCGGCTTGGCATATTTGGATGACGCGCTCCTTTCTCCCTTTGCCATAGACTTTGATGAAGCCGTTATGGAGGTTTACGGACGCAAGGCGCAGAGCGCATAGTTCGGATACCCGGATACCCGTGCCGAACAGGAGTTCCACCACGGCAATGTTGCGGACGATTTCCTGATAACGGTAACCCGTTTTGCCGGAACAGGCATTTTTCTCCCGGTACAGGGTGGTCAGGATGGAGGCCACTTCCATGGAGTCCATGACGGGAGGGAGCAGGAAGGGAACCTTGATGTTGATTTTAAGCTTCCGCATGGGGTTGATGAAGTCATCGTCTTCCATTTCAATGAAGTTCAGCATGGCTTTGAGTGTGGCCATTTTCCTTTTCATCGTTTTAGGCTGAAATCCCGACAATGATTTAACGTATTGCTTCAAGTCTTCCGCAGAGATGGAGGACAGGGAGCATATCTGCCGTTGATTCATCATGAAGCCGGCAAATTGCCTCAAGTCGGTTGCATAGGCTTTCAAGGTCTTTTCGCTAAGGTTTTTTTCATATTGGGAATGAAACAGGAATCGTTCGATGGTTTTTTCCAATAGGGATGAATGTGATGTATTTGGCATGGCGGAACGGAATAATAAGTGTGCCTCATGGGTGCAAGGTCCTTTTTATGCCTCTGTCAGGCAGGAATGTCCGGATGCGTGGCATCTCTACAATATAAAGGTACTGTTAAAATGGGGCAGGGTTCCCTCCAGCACGGAGGAACAGTTTTCCCGAATGAAGGGGAAGATGGCCGGTTCCCTACTCCTGTTTGGAGGCTTCTTTTCCGGAAGAAGAATGAATCATTTCAACTGCTGCGGTCATCATGGAAGCGTTGCCTGCCATCCGGTTGCAGGAGGAGTGGTGAGTGAACTCTGAAAAATCGGCCTTTCAGAGGTGGTTCAAGGGATTTTTCTCCCTATGCTTCTTGAATTGTGTGGATTGAATCAGCCGAAAATTCCTTTCTTCCGGATGGTTCATGGTGCCGGGAATGATCGGGTGGTAAAACCCCGCCGGATTTTTGTTTGGGCGGGAGCATATCCGGCATCCCCGTTTCTCAAAAAATGATTGCCGTGCCCGTGTGAAACGGGTAGCATGCCAAAAATCGTTGTTCAATCCTGCATCATCTGTATGAGAAATTTTTCCAAGCATTCCGGAGCGGCGTCACGCTGTTCCTCGTCAGGGAGCAAGGGGTTTACCCTGGTGGAACTGATTGTCGTCATCACCATTATGGTTGCCATGATGGCTTTGGCCGCCAGCATGTTGAGAGGCGGGGGCAGGGGGCAGGGCCTTCAGTCCGCCGTGGAGATGGTTGACGGCATGGTGCAGGAAGCCCGGCTGGACGCCATGGGCAAGGGGACGTGGAGCCGCCTGATTATTGTCAGCACTCCTGAGGACGAGGCCCGCAACATGCGAACCCTGGGCGTGATGTCCAAGAATACGCGCACCGGAAAATGGCATCTGGTCAACCGCTTGCAGACGCTTCCCGCCGGGTTCTACATCAGCCCCACTTACAGCACCCTTCTGGAAGGTTCCAAAAAGACCAAGGGCGGAAAGTCCGTGGCCCGCGGCTTTGCCAGCCGTGACGGGCAGGATACCGTCAATCTTCCCGGCAACAGGATGACGGATATTTATTTCATTGAGTTTGACGAGGAGGGCCGCATGTCCCAGCCGAACGCCCCCACCCGCCTGGTGGTGGTTTCCGGTTCCGCCGGTAACGGCAAGGAGGAGAAGCCTTCCCCGATGGTGGATGGCAAGCCGGGCCTGGCAGGCGGCATCGTCATTTATCCCAAGGGCAATATCAGCCGGCTGAGAACGACGGAGCAGGTGATTCCCAACTAATTATACTTTAACGGATTTTCCATTTTATGTTGACCAATTCTATGAGACAGTCTCGTGCCAAGGGGTTCACCCTGACGGAAGTGGTGCTGGCGATCGGCGTGGTTGCCGTGCTGATCGTGGTGTTCATGGCCATGTTCATTCCCGCCAGAAGGACGGTGCAGGCCGCCCTGACCATTCGTGAGGCGGACCGCATTGTTCACGCCCTGACGGCGGAACTCGGGGAGCTCCGCAATTCGGAGCGCGCCGCCCCCAATGCCAGAAAGTCTTCCTCCACCAGATACATTTCCGCTTTTGACAAGGCATTTTACTGGATGGAGTTCACATCCAAGCCCGCCACGACCATTCTCGTTTACAATTACAGGGCTGACCTGACCAAAGGCGCCCGCAAGGACGGCACGCCCCAGCCCTGGCTGGAAGAAGGCGGCAGCATCCCCGGAAGGAATACGGCGGTAGTAACAGGCGTTTGCCTGGCAAACAATAAGGACCGCTGGGAGGATTTCAAGGCGCTTGTGGGGCCCGTCTTCGCCGTGCGCATGACCCAGCTTGTGGTGGAGCGCATGGATTCCAACGCTTACGGCTACAAGCTGGCGCCCAAGTACGGGACGATCTACAATCCCTACAACCGCGGCAAGGTGATTACAGAGCCTTCCCTGTACGTTTACACGCCGGAAAAAGGCGGCGGCCTGAATTTGCCCTGGGGGGCGGAAGTCCTGTACCAGGCGGAGTTTTTCCAGCTTCTGAATACGGACCCCGAGCGTTTGCAGAACGTGACCTGGGAGAATTTGAAGACTCCCGTCTTTACGCGCAATCTCGCCTTCCGCCGTTAACGGGAATTATCCGAGACATTTGAAACATCATGAAGACATTTGCCAAAATCAAATCCGGCGCGTTTACCCTGATTGAGCTTCTGGCCGCCATGACTATCACCACCGTGCTGGTGCTGGTGATTGTGGCTCTCACCTCCCGCGGGGTGGATATCTGGAGATGGGTGCTCCAGGATGTGCGGACTACCACGCTTGCCCGCACGGCCATGGATACCATGACCAAGGATTTTGAGAGCATGCAGTTCCGCCCCGGCAATCCCTTTGAATGGATGCTGGTGCAGCGGGACAGCGACCTGGTTTCCCGTGCCGGCAAGACTACGGCATCCAAGAAAAAAGGCCGTTCCTCCGGTCTGGATGAAGCCCGCGTGAACCTGATGACCATGGGGCCGGAAGGCGCCAAGATCACGAATGCCTCCCAGTTGATTTTTTTCACCACTCCCACGGACCGCAATCCCGCCAAGTCCAGCATGGACATGAGGAATGACCGTATCATCGGGGATATTAACTGCGTGGGTTACAAGCTGCTGTACCGTGACCAGATTCTGGACCAGGACGCCACGGCGGAGTCTGACGGTTTTCCCGTTTATTCCCTGTACCGCAATTTGATCAGCGCGGAGGATACCGTCCAGAACCTTCTGGGCCAGCAGGACCTCTGGTCCGCTTATACACGTTATCAGCAGGATGAAACCATCCCCGCCAATTTCCTAGTGGAAAACGTGGTGGAAATGACGCTGATTTTTGAGGTGGATTACCAGAAGAAAATCGGCAATTCTGGAAGCAACAAATCTGACAAGGATGCCACGCAGCGCGCGTCCGTGCTGGTTCCCGTCATGACGACCGGGGCCAACCGTCTGGGTTCCTGCACCCAGATGGATGTGTACGGCAACAGGCTGAATATTATCGGGAGCAGCGTGAACATTGACGATTTGAAGTCAGGCCGCGTCACCGCCGTGACCATTTCCATGACGGTGGTTACGGATGAAGGCATGGCCCTGGTGGACCAGATACGGCAGAAGAAGCGTCCCGCGCCCTCTCCGGAGGAGTTCTTTGAACGTTACACCCGGTCGTTCACCCAGCGCGTCGCACTCCCCGTGAGCCACTAGGCCCGTCCTTGAGGGCCGGAGGGCGCGGAGTTTTCCGGCGCCGCTCCAGCCCGGACCTCTCCTGTCATTATTTACTTGTTCATTACGATATGTCGGGATTCGCAAATGTCGTCGGCAATTTGTCCCCCCTCCCGGAGCTGGTGCTGTGGCGTGATCCGGTAGCCAGATGCGGGGAGGAGGCCATGGCCGTGGATGAGGCCCTCCTGGAGTGGAGGGAGAAACCCGTATTGCGGGTGTACCGGTGGGCGCTGCCGACCGTGACCTACGGTTATTTTGACGCGGAAGCCACGGCGCGCGGCATTTTTCCGGCGGAGGAACTCCATTTTGTCCGCCGCTGGACAGGCGGGGGCATTGTAGACCACCGGAATGACATTCCCTTCACTCTGGCCATGCACCGCAGCGACGGAACGGAACGGCCTTCCAGCGCCACGCTTTACCGCTGGATTCACGGGGCGCTGGCTCGCGTCCTGAAGGATTGCGGCGTGGAGTGCGTGATGCTGGACGGAGACGCTCCCGACGGAGGCCGCGCCTGTTTTTCCAGCCCCGTGACGAGTGATCTTGTACTTCCCGGCGGAGAGAAGCTGGCCGGGGGCGGGCAGCGGAGAGTCCGCGGCGGTGTTCTCCACCAGGGCAGCATCCAGAATTGCTCCCTCCCCTTCGGCTGGGACGAGAAGCTGGCCTCCCGCCTGGCGGAGGAACATTCCCTGTCCGGGGAAGCGGAGCTTTTTCCCGGCATGAACGCCCGTGTGGCGGAATTGCTGGCATCCAAATATCGCACGGAGGCATGGCGCTCCGGTGTACGGCATGAACGCCCGTCCCATGCCAGGAAATCTTCCAATCCTTGCTGCTGATGAGTTATCTTCCTGATCCCGGCCGTTACAGCCATCTGGACTACCGCCGCTGTGGGCACAGCGGGCTGCTGCTTCCCCCCGTTTCCCTGGGGCTTTGGCATAATTTCGGTTCTGCCGATGATTTTGAGAATGCGCGGCGGCTTATCCACGGCGCCTTTGACGCCGGCATCACGTATTTTGACCTGGCGAATAATTACGGACCGCCTCCCGGTTCCGCGGAAGAATGCTTCGGCCGCATTTTCATGCAGGATTTGTCCCGTTTCCGTGATGAGCTTGTCATCGCTACCAAGGCAGGGCATCTGATGTGGGAGGGGCCGTACGGGGACTGGGGTTCCCGCAAGCACATGCTTGCCAGCCTGGACCAGTCCCTCTCCCGCATGAAGCTGGATTACGTGGATATTTTTTATGCGCACCGGTATGATCCGGAGACTCCGCTGGAGGAAACGGCGGGAGCCCTTGTCACGGCGGTGCAATCCGGCAAGGCCCTGTATGCCGGCATTTCCAAATTCCCGGCGGAACAGACCAGGCAGATCTGCGCCATGCTCCGGGAGGCCCGTGTGCCGTGCCTGGTGCACCAGCTCCGTTACAACATGTTCAACCGTGAACCGGAGGAGTCCGTTTTCCAGGCTATCAGGGAGACGGGCACCGGCTGCGTGGCCTTTTCCCCGCTGGCCCAGGGCATGTTGACGGACCGCTATCTGGAGGGCATTCCCGCGGATTCCCGCGCGGCGGGTTCCTCCGTTTTTTTAACGGAAGAGCGCGTCCGGGAGTATGAGGGTAAAATCCGCCGGCTAGCGGAACTGGCCCAGAGCCGCGGGCAGAGCCTCGCGCAGATGGCTCTGGCCTGGGTGCTGAGGGACTCCGTAGTGACCACGGCCCTGATAGGCGCCAGCCGCCCTTCCCAGATCAGGGATTGCCTGAAAGCGCTGGAACATGCCCGGTTCACGCCGGAGGAGCTTTCCGTTATTGATGGAATGGCGGACAGGTAGCCGCAGTTCCTGCTGATGGGAGGCTTTTTTTCTTCCACTCTTCCTCTCATCATCCCGTTCTCCGTCAGGAGCACGCTTCCGGTCTGTTCCCATCCGCAGTGCTGGCGCATGTGTTGGATGGGCTTGATCCCGGGCGCTTTCCCATCCGGGGAGGGGGGGAAGCGGAGAAAGAGCCGTAAAAAGGCTTTCCTGCCTGTCCGGAGCAGACCGCAGGGGGCTCAGGACAGGGAATTGGATTAATTGGGGCGCCCCTTGTTTCTTCCGGAAATACCCCCTGGTTTTCCCGTTGGTCTGGTCTTTCCGCAGGAAGGTGAATTTTCCATCCGGAACGGGGGTTTTTTCTTGGAGTAAAGTGGAGCAGGTGGTACGATCCTTCCACTTTAATTTAAAGTGTACTGACAATGATAACCATCCAGGATTTATTTTGGCTCATTCCGTCGGCTTCGGTGCTGGCTCTCGTTTTTGCGGGCGTCTTCTTTTACCGTATGAAAGCCCAGGATGAGGGGAACGAGGTCATGAAGATGATCGCCAAACACGTTCGCAGCGGCGCCATGGCGTACCTGCGGCAGCAATACAAGATCGTCGCCATTTTCTTTGTGCTGATTACCGTTGTATTCGCTTTTCTGGCGTACTGCCTCCACATCCAGAATCCCTGGGTTCCGTTCGCTTTCATTTCCGGCGGCTTTTTCTCCGGCCTGGCCGGTTACATCGGCATGAAGACGGCCACATACGCCTCCGGCCGCGTGGCGAACGCCTGCCGCCATTCCCTGGACGCGGGCCTTCAGATTGCCTTCCGCTCCGGTGCCGTGCTCGGCCTGACCGTGGTGGGCCTTGCCATGCTTGACATCGGCGCCTGGTACTGGGTGCTGGACTGGTTTTACGGAGACATGGAGCTTTCCATGCGCCTGGTCGTCATCACCACCACCATGCTGACCTTCGGCATGGGGGCCTCCCTCCAGGCCCTGTTCGCCCGCGTGGGCGGCGGCATTTTCACGAAGGCCGCGGACGTGGGGGCTGACCTGGTCGGGAAGGTGGAAGCCGGCATTCCGGAGGACGATCCCCGCAACCCCGCCACCATCGCGGATAACGTGGGCGACAACGTGGGGGACGTGGCCGGCATGGGCGCGGACCTTTACGAGTCCTACTGCGGTTCCATCCTGGCTTCCGCCGCCCTTGGCGCGGCGGCTTACATGGCCGTGCCGGAAATGGCGATCAAAGCCGTTCTCACGCCCATGCTGATTGCCGCCCTGGGCACCATTCTTTCCCTGCTGGGCGTATACGCGGTGCGCGTGAAGCGCGGCGCCTCCCAGACGGAGCTGATGGCCGCCCTGAACCGCGGCATCAACCTGAGTTCCTTCCTGATCGCCATTGCCTCCGCCTTCCTGCTCCAGCTCATCGGCCTGGATAACTGGGCGGGCATTTGGGGCGCCATCGTCACCGGTCTGGCAGTGGGCATCGTCATCGGGAAGAGCACGGAGCATTACACTTCCCATGACTCCTATCCCTGCCGCAAGATTGCCCACAGCGCTAAGACGGGGCCAGCCACGGTCATTATTTCCGGCATCGGCATCGGCATGATTTCCACTTGCATTCCCGTCATCACCATCGTGGTGGGCACTGTTCTGGCTTACGGCATGGCTTCCGGAGACTGGCATTTCACCGGAGCTGAAATGAGCAAGGGGCTGTACGGCATCGGCATTGCCGCCGTCGGCATGCTTTCCACGCTGGGCCTCACCCTGGCGACGGACGCCTACGGCCCCATTTCCGACAACGCCGGGGGCAATGCGGAAATGAGCAAGCTGGACCCGGAAGTGCGCCGCCGCACGGACGCCCTGGACGCCCTGGGCAACACGACCGCCGCCACAGGCAAGGGCTTTGCCATCGGTTCCGCCGCGCTGACCGCGCTGGCGCTGCTGGCCTCCTACATTGAAGAACTGAAAATTTCCATCCTCCACTGGAGCGAAGCCACGGGCAACACCGTTTACAAGATTAATGACGCCGTAAGCGTGGAGGTCTCCAAGATCACCACCGCTTCCCTGGCGGATTTCATGGGATATTTCCAGGTGACCCTGATGAACCCGAAGGTGCTCATGGGCCTCTTCGTGGGCGCCATGATGTCCTTCCTGTTCTGCGGCCTGACCATGAACGCCGTGGGCCGCGCCGCAGAGAAGATGGTGAAGGAAGTGCGCCGCCAGTTTAAGGAAATCAAGGGCATCCTGACCGGAGAAGCGGAGCCGGATTACGTGCGCTGCGTGGAAATCTCCACGGCAGGCGCGCAGCATGAAATGATCTGGCCGTCCGTGCTGGCCGTCATTACCCCCATCTGCATGGGCCTTGTGTTCGGCGTTCCCGGCGTGTTCGGCCTGCTGGCCGGCGGCCTGGCCTCCGGCTTCGTGCTGGCCGTGTTCATGGCGAACTCCGGCGGCGCATGGGACAATGCCAAGAAATACATTGAACAGGGCCACGTGGGCGGCAAGGGTTCGGAAAGCCATAAGGCCGCCGTCATCGGCGACACCGTGGGGGACCCCTTCAAGGATACGTCCGGACCGTCCCTGAATATCCTGATCAAGCTCATGAGCATGGTGGCCATCGTCACCGCCGGCGTGAACATCGCCGTGACGCTGTTCTAAGGACTCACAATCATTATGTTCAAGGCCCGCGGATTCACTGGAATTCGCGGGCTTTTTTCCGGAGGCGGATAATGCGCCGTGGATTTTTTTCGCCATTGACGGAAAGTTTTTTTGACAATGCCCGGCGGGAGGAGTAATAAACGCGCAGATGCAATTCAGCACCGTACAGCCCTTTTTTAGCAAGAACCGTTATGATGGCAACGGCTATTGGTGGCGCGTACCCATGTCCGGACGGGGGAATCCCGAGGTGCAGTAGTAGCATTCAGCTATGACCATTTTTCAAGAACTGCTTTGATTCCTCCGCGAGTCAAAGCAGTTTTTTTATTTTCAACTTATACAATGAACCATTCATGCAACCACCATCCATCATCACCCTCCAACAGCGCAGCCGCCGCCTGAGCGCGGACCTGGAGACGCCCATCAGCCTGTTCCTGAGCCTCACCCAGGAACAAACCCCCGGCCTTCTGCTGGAAAGCGCGGAAGTGGACGGCAGGTGGGGCCGCTACAGCGTCATCGCCTGTGATTACCTGATGACCGTTTCCTGTGTGGAGGCCAGACTTTCCCTCTCCATCAGCGACGAACGCCTGGCCTCCCTGAAGGAACTGGACGGCCTGCCTTACCTGGACGGCCTGCGCGCCCTGATGCAGCGTCTGGAACTGGTGGGGGATGACAAGAGGCAGGCCCCCATCACGCGGGCCCTGTACGGTTACTTCGGCTATGAAACCGCCGCCCTGTTCCAGCCCAAGCTGGCGCAGGCCATCAGCCCTTCTTCAGCGGAGTCCTGCCTGGTACTGGCCGGAACCGTCATCGTGTTTGACCATTTGTACAACCGCCTCACCCAGATTAGCCTGGGGGAACACCGGGACCTGTCCCATGCCGCCCTGCATGAAACGGAAGAACCTTCCATCGGGGAGGTCTCCCGCACCCCGGACCAGGCGGGCTACATGAAGGGCGTGGAGCATATCAAGGAATTGCTGCATGACGGAGAAGCCATCCAGGTGGTTCTTTCCTCCCAGGCCTCCGCGGAATTCCACGGAGACGCCTTCACGCTGTACCGCCGCATGCGCAGCATTAATCCCTCCCCGTACATGTTCTTCATGCGCCTGCCGGAGGTCACGCTGTTCGGCTCCTCCCCGGAACTGATGGTGCGCTGCACGGACGGCAAGCTTCAGCTCTCCCCCATTGCCGGGACGCGCAAGCGCGGCAGGGATGACGAGGAAGACGCCGCCCTGGCAGCGGACCTGTTAAAAGATCCCAAGGAATGCTCGGAACACGTGATGCTGGTGGACCTGGGCCGCAATGACCTGGGCCGCGTCGCCAAGCCCGGTTCCGTAAAGCTGGAACGCCTGATGGAGATTGAACGTTTTTCCCATGTAATGCACATGACTTCCCGCGTGACCGCCCAGGTGAACGACGGGCTGGACGCCCTGGACATCCTCGGCGCGGCCTTCCCCGCCGGAACGGTCAGCGGCGCACCCAAGGTGCGCGCCATGGAGATTCTGGCGGAAGAAGAGCCCCTGCCGCGCGGCCCGTACGCCGGGTGCATCGGCTGGCTGGGCCTGGACAAGGGCGGCGTCCATATGGATTCCGGCATCACCATCCGCAGCATGTGGGTGAAGGACGGCCGCATCCACTGGCAGGCCGGCGCCGGCATCGTGTATGATTCGGACCCCGCCGCGGAATGGCAGGAGTGCATGAACAAGGGCAAGATTATTGACGTGATATTGAAAGGAGAAGACCATGTTTCTGTTCATTGATAATTACGATTCCTTCTCGTGGAATCTGGTGCAGGCTTTTTACGCCCTGGGGCGCAAGCCCGTGGTGTACACGAATGACGATCCCCGCATTCTGGACCTGGCAGCCAGCCCGGACCTGGAGGCCGTGTGCATTTCCCCCGGTCCCAGCCACCCGCGCAATGCCGGGCTTTGCCTGGAGTTCCTGGAACGCCTCCCCGCGAATATCCCCGTGCTGGGCGTCTGCCTGGGGCACCAGCTTCTGGGCTGCTTTGCCGGGGCGGAGGTTTCCCGCGCCCCGTACGTGATGCACGGGAAAAGCTCTGACATCATCCATGACGGCAAGGGGCTGTTTACCGGGCTCCCCAACCCCATGACCGTGGGCCGCTACCATTCCCTGGTAGTCCAGTCCAAGGAGGACGAGCCCAACCCCCGCTTTACCGTCACCTCCCGCGGACCGGAAGGGGAAGTCATGGCCCTGCGGTACAATGACCGCCCATGGGTGGGCATCCAGTTCCATCCGGAATCCATCCTGACGCCGGACGGCCTCCAGCTCCTGGGGAATTTCCCGGACAACGTCGTCCCCTCCGGCCAGAAGGAAAAGAGGATCAGCCTCATTCTGGACGCGCTGGCTGCCGGGCAGGACCTGACGGCTGACATGGCCGCCGCCGGATTCGCGGACATCATGGACGGCCGCATGTCTCCGGCCCAGGCCGGGTGCTTCCTGATGGGCCTCCGCATGAAGGGGGAAACCCCGCTGGAAATGGCCCACGCCGTAGGCATCGCCCTGGGCCGCGCCAACCGCGTGGAAGGGCTGGAAGGGGACTGCATAGACGTGGTGGGCACGGGTGGGGACGGGCGCAGCTCCTTCAACTGCTCCACCGCCACGTCCCTGACGCTGGCCGGAATGGGGTACAAGGTAGTGAAGCACGGCAACCGCGCCGTGTCTTCCTCCTGCGGTTCCGCGGATGCCCTGGAAGGCCTGGGCTTCCCGCTGGACGTGGCTCCGGAGGATGTCCAGCACCTGCTGGACGAGCGGAACTTCGCCTTCCTGTTCGCCCCCAATTTCCACCCGGCATTCCGCAATGTGGGGCCCATCCGCAGGGAGCTGGGCATCCGCACGCTGTTCAACCTGCTGGGGCCCCTGATCAACCCGGCGCGCCCCACACATATCCTGCTGGGCGTAGCCCGTCCGGAACTGGTGGAACTGCTGGCGGAAACGCTCCGGCAGTCCCATATCCGGAAGGCGGCCGTGGTGTACGGGGCAGGCGGGTATGACGAGGTGACGCCCCTGGGGCCCACCAAGATGATGATCGTCCATAACGGAAAGCTCACCCCCATGACGCTGGACCCCGCGGATTACGGCATCTCCCCCTGTGACCCGGAAGAACTGGCCGTCCATTCCAAGACGGAAGCCGTAGCCGTGCTGAAGGACATCCTGTACGGCAAGGGCCCCCGGGCCATGATGGACATGGTGATTCTGAACGTGGGGGTGGCCATGTTCCTGCTGGAGGACCACATGGACCTCTCCGTCTGCATGGCGAAGGCCCGTGAGGCCGTTTGCGCCGGAGTAGGAAGGAGAACGCTCCATGTTGCTTGACCGGTTCAGGGAAGCCAAGGCGGAGGAAATAGCCCTGCTCACGGACCTGGCGTCCCGGCGGGAACTGCCCCGGCCCTGGAAGGGGCGCAGGCCGGACTTTCTGAAGGCCATTGCGGCTCCCCCCGTCGGGCAGCCCGTGGCCGTGATTGCGGAGTTCAAGCAATCCTCCCCGTCCCGCGGCGTCATTGCCACCGGGTTGAAGCCGGAGGAAGTGGCGGAACAGTACGCCGCTGCGGGCGCCTCCTGCATCTCCGTGCTGACGGAGGAGCGGTTCTTCGGCGGCCGCATCGGGTACCTGGAACGCATGCACCGCGCGGGGCTCCCCCTGCTGCGCAAGGACTTCATTTTCCACCAGCTCCAGGTGATGGAGACGGCCTCCACCCCGGCCTCCGCCCTGCTGCTCATCGTGCGCCTGACGCCGGATGCCCGGACCCTCCGCATCCTGCGGGAACAGGCGGAAGCCTACGGCATGCACGCCGTGGTGGAGGTCTTTGACGGAGCGGACCTGGAAATTGCCAGGGAATCCGGGGCGCGCATCATCCAGGTAAACGCCCGTGACCTGGATACCTTGAAGACGGACAGGCGGGCCTGTCTGGAGATGGGCAAACTCCGCCGGGAGGGGGAAGCGTGGATCGCCGCCAGCGCCATGAGCACGGGGGCGCATCTCAGGGAAGCCGCGGAAGCGGGCTTCCAGGCCGTACTGATGGGCACCGCCCTGATGGACGGCGGAAAGCCGGGTGAAACCCTGGCTGCAATTTTAGAAGAAACAAGATGAAGAAACATTCATTCGCAATCAAGGTGTGCGGGATTACCCGCCAGAGTGACTTGTCAACCGCCATGGGGATGGGGGCCCACTTCTGCGGGTTCATATTCCATCCCGGCAGCCCGCGCTACATTGCGCCGGAACGCGCCGCCGCGCTGGATTCCGCGCTGGTGCGCCGCGTGGGCGTCTTCGTGAACCAGGATGCGGAGGAAATCATGGAAACCATGAAGACGGCCCGTCTGGAATTCGCCCAGCTCCACGGCGCCCAGTCCCTGGACTGCGCCCGCCGCATAGGCCCGGAAAAGGTCATCCGCGTGCTGTGGCCGGACCGGTATGAATCCCTGGACGCCCTTCGGAAGGAAATGGAACTGTGGGCAGACAGCTGCGCCTGGTTCCTGCTGGATGCAGGCAGCCGCGGCGGCGGCCATGGCGTCCCCTTGGACTGGAACGCCCTGGCGGCTCTCCAGTCCCCCCGGCCCTGGTTCCTGGCGGGCGGCCTTTCCTCCGCCTCCCTGAACAAGGCGCTGGAACAGTGCACCCCGAACGGCATTGACCTGAACTCCGGCGTGGAAGCCATCCCCGGCCAGAAAAGCCCGCAGAAACTGCTGGCGGCCCTCAAACCTCTCATCTCCTACACCCCTTACCACATCGCATGAACAAAAAAGGATATTTCGGCAACTTCGGCGGCCGCTTCGTACCGGAAGCGCTGCGCCCCCCGCTCATGGAACTGGAGGAAGCCATGGCCGCCATCATGCCGTCCCGCGAGTACCGGGACGCGCTCCAGGACCTGCTGGTCAATTACGCGGGCCGTGAAACGCCCCTCACGTTCTGTCCCCACCTCTCGGAAAAGCTGGGTTTCCGCCTGTGGCTGAAGCGGGAGGACCTGCTGCACACCGGAGCGCACAAGATCAATAACGCGCTGGGGCAGGCCCTGCTGGCCAGGATGATGGGGAAAACCCGCCTCATTGCGGAGACCGGGGCGGGGCAGCACGGCGTGGCCACGGCTACGGCGGCGGCCCGGCTCAAGATGGACTGCACCATCTTCATGGGGGCGGAGGATGTGGAGCGCCAGTCCATGAACGTGATGCGCATGAAGCTACTGGGCGCCCGCGTGTTCCCGATTGAAAGTGGTTCCCGCACCCTGAAAGACGCCATCAACGAGGCCCTTCGCTACTGGATTTCCCATCAGGAGGACACCCTGTACTGCTTCGGCACGGCGGCGGGCCCCCATCCATTCCCTACGCTGGTCAAACAGCTCCAGTCCGTCATCGGCACGGAAGCCCGCGCCCAGATGCTGGAACGCGCCGGAAGGCTTCCGGACGTGGTGGTGGCTTGCGTGGGCGGCGGCTCCAACGCCATCGGCATGCTCCACCCCTTTGTGGAGGATGAAGGCGTGCGCCTGGTGGGCGTGGAGGCCGGAGGCACCGGGGAACCCGGGTGCTACAACTCCGCCCCCATCAACCTGGGCAGCCCCGGCGTGCTGCACGGCCATGTGACCATGCTTTTGCAGGATGAAGACGGGCAGATACAGCCGTCCCACTCCATCTCCGCCGGGCTGGACTACCCCGGCGTGGGGCCGGAGCACTCCCACCTGGCGGAAATCGGCCGGGTGCATTACGGCGTCATCTGTGACGCCTCCGCGCTGAATGCCTTCCAGACCCTGACTCAGGAGGAAGGCATCATCCCCGCTCTGGAATCCTCCCATGCCGTGGCGTGGGTGCTGGACCATGCAGAGGAACTGCCGCAGGGGGGGGACGTGCTGGTGAACCTCTCCGGCCGGGGGGACAAGGACCTGGGCATCGTTAAAAAATATTTGAACCTTTAAGCAGCAATATTCCATGAACAACATGCAGAAATCACCGTTGCAGGAAGCCGTGGAGCATGCCCATGCCCTCGGCAGGCGCGCCGTCATCCCCTTCATCACCGCCGGATTTCCGGACAAGGAATCTTTCTGGACCCATCTGGAACGGATTGACGGAGCCGGGGCGGACATCATTGAAATAGGCGTTCCCTTCTCGGACCCCGTGGCGGACGGCCCGTTCATTGAACAGGCCTCGCGGGACGCGCTGGCCCGCGGCGTCAGCCTGAAATGGATTCTGGACGGCCTGAAAGCCCGCAAGGGCCGCTTTTCCGCCAAACTGGCGCTGATGGGGTACGTGAACCCCTTTTACCAGTACGGGCTGGAACGGCTTGCCCGGGATGCGGCGGAAGCCGGGGTCAGCGGCTTCGTCATTCCGGACATGCCGCTGGAAGAATCCGGCATCTTCCGGAATGCCTTTGAGCCCCGCGGCCTGACGCTCGTCACGCTGGTGGCCCCAAACACCTCCGCGGAACGCATGCGGGAATACAAGCCCCATACCTCCGGCTTCGTTTACGTGGTCTCCATGCTGGGCACTACGGGGGGAAAAGTGGACCTGACGCAGAGCGTCACGGAAACCATGCGCCGCGCCCGGTCCGTATTCGACGTGCCGCTGGCGCTGGGCTTCGGCCTCCAGACGCCGGACCAGCTGGATGTCCTGCCGGAAGACGCCCGCCCGGACGCCGCCGTTCTCGGCAGCGCCCTGCTCAGGCACATTGCAGAAGGGAAGGATGCGGCGGAATTCCTGGGCAAATGGACCGGAAAGTAAAATAACGTTTCCGGTTAACGTTAAAAAGAGGCTGTGCAGTTGTTCTGCACAGCCTCTTTGCTGCTGGTCTCCCGTCAAAGATAAAGTAAATTTAACGGGTTTCCGGCGCCTGCAATCAGGCTCTGTCAATAAGCGTAACTGACTCCGGCGTTAAACCGGTGCGCCGTGGCCTTGCTCCTTCCCTCAAACTCGTACCCGGCATACGTCCTCCAGCGCGCGTTCAACTGTAATGCGCTGTTCACGTTCACCCTCACCGCATTCCGGTCCGGAGACGTTCCCTGCGCTTCCCAGCGGTACCCGTTGAGCAGCCGCTCCGCCTGCGCTCCCGGGTTCTCACGGTACACGTCCGGCACATAGCTCACCATCGCGCTGTTAATCCATTCCCTCCCTTTCAGCTCACTGCGGTGCGTCAGGCCCACCCCTACAGGCACGCTCAGGTTCTTCATATGCCCCTTTTCAAAGCGCCTCGCGTCCCAGCCCGTTTCCGTAAACGCCTCCTGCGTCACGTCCGTATACTCCAGCCCCAGCATGACATCCATCGCCACGGTCTCGTTGACCCGGCGGCTCCATTTCCCGGTCAGCGTTCCAAACAGGGTTTCGTTGGTCCACTTGCCGTGGGACCGGCCGCCCGTGTGGAAGGAATTCATCTTGTTGTCCGTCCAGCCATAGCCTGCCGTTCCCGTCACCAGCAGGGTGTTGTTTTTGTTGAGAGCCTTTCGCCAGCCCCCGTAGAGCATGCCGATGCGCGTCTGCTGGTCAATGTCTCCCGCAAAGCTGCGCCCGCGCATCTTGCCGTACAGGTCTCCGAAGCCCAGGCCAAGAATGGTGTGGGGCGTGATTTTCCTGTCCGCTCCTACGGAATAGCCGCCACCGTGATAGTCAAAGCCGTCACGGGCTCCCTGGGAGGCGTGGTTGAGGAAATCCCCCATGCCCTTGACCCAGTAGTTGTTTTCCGGTCCGGCAATGAAGCGCAGGGCATCCAGATGGCCCAGGGCGGCCCTGGACATCCCAAGCGCGTTGGCGGCGCTGGACCACATGGAGTTCATGGCTAGGGTACCTGCCAGTTCCGGCAGGATGTCCCGGATGGCGGAGTCCTCGGCGGGAGTCCAGACCAGTTGGAGTTGTTCCGGGAAGCCGTCGCCGTCGGCATCCACCCACTGGTGGCTCCAGGAGCCCGTGTAGGCATAGGGGCTGTCCACCCGATCGGACCCGGTAGCCAGAGAATGGGTGCCGGAGAAGTCATCCGTGTGGGTCTCCTCCGAGTCCGTCAGGACGATGAAGGTGCGCTGCTGCTCCCAGGAATTGTCCGCATAGAAATAATCGGCGGATATTCCCGTGTCCATAATCCCTATAGAGCCGCCCAGGGTGAAGGAACCGGAGGCGGAGATGGAGAGTCCGGTGGTGTTTGCCAGGGAGGCGGTTTCCTGAGCCTGCTTCTGCATGTCAAAGACGAAACCATGGGAAAGATCCACGTCTTTGGCATCGATGAAGGCGCTGGTTCCGGGGCGCAGGACGACGTCACTGTTGGCGACGGAGAAGGAAGCGGCGTTGACGACGCTGCCCCCGGTGATTTCCAGGGTTCCGTGCTCCAGAGTCATGGAGGTATTGTCCCGCAGGCCGGCATTGCCGAAGACGACATTGTGTTCCAGGATGAGGGTGCCGCCGTAGAGGGTGGTTTGGCCCTTGAAATCGCTGTATCGGCTGGCCGCGAGGTGGGCGTCGTCCCCCTGGTAGAGTTCCCCGCTGAAGATGATGGAGCCGTCCGTAGCGTGGGTGCTGCCGTCGTCATCCGTGTACTGGTTGAGGGAGAGGGTGACGTTTTCCGTAGAACTAAAATAAGCCGCACTGGTGATGGGGTCATTGAAGCGAACCTCCCTTCCTTGGGCGGCGGCCAGCTGGAGATGGCTGGTTCCGTCTACATGAATGGCGTTGGCAATGCCGTTTTCCACGGAGAAGGAACCGTCGCTGTTTTGAGTGAATGAGCCGCCGGTCATGTTGCCGCTGAAGAGGACATTATGGGTGAAAGCCAGAAAGCGGCTGGAATTGTCGGTAGTGATCCCTTGCAGGTAAATGGCTCCACCGTAGGTAGAGGAATAGTTATTGGTGAAGATGGCACCGTTACGGATCGTGAGGAAAGAGTCAACCCCCTGCATATAAATCGCTCCGCCAGAGGAAGTGGAGATGGAGTAGGAGTCTGAGTAAGCATAATTCCCGGAGAAGGTAACATTGTTCCCCAGGGTCAGCGTTGCATTTTCTCCCTCCATGTAAATTGCTCCGCCAGAGGAGTTGGAGTAGTTGGTGGAGTAGTTGGAGGATGAGTCGGAGAAAGCATAATTCCCGGAGAAGGTAGCGTTGTCCCTCAGGGTCAGCGTTACATTGTCTCCACGCATGTAAATTGCTCCGCCAGAGGAGGTGGAGGTGGAGGCGGTGGAGTAGGTGCCGGACTTGGAGAAAGTATAATTCCCGGAGAAGATAGCGTTGCTTCCCAGGGTCAGCGTTGCATTTTCTCCCTCCATGTAAATTGCTCCGCCAAAGGAGATGGAGGAGTAGTTGGAGGAGTGGGAGGTGGAGTCGGAGAAAGTATAATTCCCGGAGAAGGTAGCGTTGTCCTCCAGAGTCACCGTTGTATAATCTCCACTCATAGCAATCGCTCCGCCAGAGGAGGAGGAAGAGGAGTAGTTGGAGGAGGAGAAAGCATAATTCCTGGAGAAGGTAGCGTTGTCCCCCAGGGTCAGCGTTGCATTTTCTCCCTCCATATAAATAGCTCCTCCGTAAGCACTATTGTTTGAATTATCAACATGGTTATTGAGAAATTGAACCTCTCCGGTGATTTTCAGAGATATGTTATTATCTGCTGTGCGTATCACTCCTGCGGCGCCATTGCTCCAGATGACGGAGTCCATCTCCAGCGTGTACTCTCCCGCTCCCAGGTTGTACAAGGGATTCTTACCCAGGCCGGATAAGTCTACGGCACAGAGTGCAGCCGGATCAGCGGAGCGGAAGTTGACAGGAATGGTTAGACCGGTAGCCAGGGAGGCGTCATCGTTGTTCAGAATCACCGTATCCCCGGCAACCAGGGCGCCGGAGGAGACCAGTTCCTCCAGGGTGGAGTATATGTTATTGTCTGGATCGGAATATTGAGATGCGTCTGCCATGAAGTCCGCCGCGGAGGCGGAGAAGGACAGGGAAATAATGGGAACCAGCAAAGAGGCCAGGAGGCTGCGGCGCAGCCACAAAGGAAGGATGGGTTTCATGATCAATAATAAGAATAAATATAGCCTTATGGCAAAGAGCAGAACTAAATAGCGGATTTCTAATCCGTATTTTTCTTCAGCCGCAGGAAGAAACTCAAGCAGGTACCAATTGAGAAATATCGGGTAACAGGATTGATTGTTGGAAAACTATGTATTTCTATGTGATTAAGTATTTTGGGGTATTAAAAAGTTTGCCGCGGCAAAAAAGAAAAGAATGAAGCATGGGGTTCTGAAAGATGAAGGAGTTTCGCTCAGCGCTTTATTTCAGAAGAGGAATTTGTCTTAAAATAATTCCCTATCATTGTAGTAGGATTGACATCGGATTAGAAATCCGTCACATGGCAGAAAAAGGAGAAAATAATCATAGGATCCCGGAAGGAATAAACAGATGGAATTCCTCTGTTGTGCTTGGAGGAGATTGATTGATAAAAGCCGGGAAAACGCGTTTAAGCCATGGAGTCCTCCAGGCTATCTGATGGCCGTTCTGCCGGGAACAAGGGGACCCGGCCTTGCAAGTCCGTTTCTCTTCCGGATCCGTTCACTCTTCCTGTGTTTCAAACGGATGCCGGTTCCATTGCCCGGCCATGCGGAGACGTGCCCCGGAGCCCGTGCAAACGTTTCACCATGCTGCGGGAGTGGAAAATTTTGGGAAAATGGACCAGAGGCATATTTAGTCATTCTTCCTCAATCTCCAAAGTGCGCTTTTCATAACTTGTTGTGAGGCATATTTTTATTTTGTCCTGTCATGAAAAGGGCAAATGC
>NZ_JABDHQ010000025.1 GCF_018709685.1 Akkermansia muciniphila | reverse complement strand
CTAGACTGATTTCAGTGGGTGTTTTGACATTTTTGGTGTCAGGCCGCTCCAATTAACTGCGTGATACACGACGAGAAAGCCGGGCTTCTCTGAAAAGGGAGGCCCGGTAGTTGATCATCGGGAGGGAAAACGCTCCCATTCTCTGGATGTCGCACCGCATGAAACGCACCCTTTTTCTAAGGGCAAGTGGGGGATGCCCTGAAAAAGTTCCGGCGGCATCCGGAATGGCACGGAGGGCTCACTCGGCTGATTTAGGCGCCTGGGGCTTGTCTTCCGGCAGAATGCCGGGGGGAACGAACAGGGCCGTGGACGGAATGATGACGGGAGCAGGGATATCGGGCCCTGACCAGGCGACGGACATATGGTCCGGACCGCCGTCCTCCTTGTGAATCACCAGCAGAAAATAAAAACGGCCGGCTTCCAATTGAATGGGTTCGGATGCCTGGTTGGGCTGGTTGCTCCAATTATGGGGATCGGAATACCCTTTGACGGTGGCGATGCAGGCCATATCCTTCTGGGTGGCGTCCTTGCCAAGCCACAGTTCGGCGGAATCGTCGGAAGACAGGTAAAGGCGGTACTTTCCGCTGGCGGGCACCCGGAGCAGGGCGGAATAACGGGCTCCGTACTGGTCGCCCAGATTAGTCACATCCAGGCTGCTTATCTTGTGAACGGCTGATGCCGCTGTTTCAAAAACCTTCCCGTGCGTCAAATCCCTTACCGAACTTCCCGGAATGCCGAACCATAATTCCTGCGCTACGCCCGGGGAAGGTTCTCCGGCATCGGCGCCGGAAGCGGCTTCCGCCAGCATGGCGCCGCACAGGAGGCTCAGGATGGGTAAAAGAACGTTCATGGATGAATGGGGCAGAGGGGTACTCTCTGCAACGACTACGCAAAGGATAGGGGCAACCTTTCAAAAACGGCGTCATTCCCGGGGTTCGGTGTCATGGGGCTTCTCCTGCTCCTGGCTGCCGTCCTTCTGGCGGCGGGAGCCGCTTCTCCAGATCATCCAGCCGATCAGGAACGCCAGAACACCCAGCCCGGCCACTCGCCGGGGTGTGGAAATGCCGCTCTCCGCCGTGGGTGCGGGTTGTCCGGCGGTTGCGGGAGGTTCCTGCGCGTGAAGGGAACCTGCCAGGAAAAAAGCCGCCAGGGCGGAAGCGGAAAGCGTGCGATGCAGGAAAAAGAGCCGTTTCATCTTCCATGGAAAGTAAAACAGGCTTGAACCCCATTCAAACACATTTGTCCGGGCTGTCCCGATTTCCGGGCAGGCGTGGCCTGATGAATCTTCCCAGCCCGGGATTTCCCGGAAAAAATCATCCATCCGCATCTTTTTTGCAGAAAAAGCTTGCGCGCCTGCGCCAGTAATGGTACTTTCTCCCCGTCCTCAACAGGACGCACCAAGACGAAAGTCAAGGGGTATTAGCTCAGTTGGTAGAGCGCCTCAATGGCATTGAGGAGGTCAGCGGTTCGAACCCGCTATGCTCCACCAAATAAAGGCCTTAAAGCAAAAACGCTTTAAGGCCTTTTCTATTTTTGAAGGTTTCCATGTTCCAACTGTCAAATAGATAGGCATTCCGCTAACCAATTGATGAAATATGAGCAATCTAATTCTTGGTTGACTAAAATTATAATTTTTGTGCTTGGTGCTTGACAAAACGAATAGTTTTTGTAAATCCTCTTTCATGGAAGAAAAAGAGCATGGTAATGGAGAGCTTGCACAAATGGTAAGAGATGCTATTTCACAAGCTGGTTCTACTGATGTATTAGATGTAGAAGAGCATTTTGGATTTTATACACATAATTCGAGAGCTTTCATTTTTTGGGATATTCTCATGCGCAATTTGAGGGATACGTTACCGTTAGATAGGTTCATTGTATACAAGTTAAAATGTTGTAACACTTGGGAAAGCCCCCTCATATACGATGTTGAGAAGAATGAGCTTTATACATTTATTAATAAGTACAATTTTGAGACTGCCATTCAACTACAACAAAGTTCCCCATCTCGTTATATACAGAATTTATTGACATTGAATCCTTCTATTGGATCTAAGGGATATGGCCAGCAAGGGTTCCCTTTTTTAGGGGAGGGTATCGGAGGACGCATGGAAGCAATAGAATATTTGAGATCTTCTTGTTCTCCTAAATTTGCAGAAATACCTTGGGAATCTGCACGATATCGACTCATTGTTTTTAAGAAAGAATCTAGTAGATTAACTTATTTACAGGCTTGGCTAGTAGATGCTTATCGGATCACTTCTGAACCTGAAAATTGGATGGAAGAAACATCTCCAGATATTTCTGAAATTATTGAAAGAGGCAAGTTAAACAAAGATGATAAACAATTAGTGACTTTAAAAGATGAAGCTTTTGATAAATTAAAGTCTCGTTTTACTACAGAACTTAAAGATTCTAATGAAAAAAAGAATGCGCAATAAGAGCCTTTTCATACTATTGTGATAGATTATGAACTTTTTTAATGAAGAACGCTTAAAAAAAGCTCGTCAGTATCGTGGTTGGACTGTAGAAGAATTAGCAGATCGCATAGGAATAACTAAACAAGCAATTTCTCAATACGAGACAGGGAAAATTATCCCTCCTATTGATAAAATTTTGCTATTTTCTCAAATTTTAAATTTCCCGTATAAATATTTTTTACAAAAAGATAGCAATGATTTGAAAATAGGAACGACTTATTTTCGCTCCTTACAGAGAACTCATAAGAAACATCGTGTTGAGCAAATCGTTAGAATGGAGCATATTTCTAGACTTTATTCTATGATTGCTCATTATGTAAAATTCCCCTCTTTGGATTTACCGAATGATTATCATTTTGATAATCCTGAACAAGCTGCGCATATACTGCGCGAATATTGGAAATTAGGGAATGCGCCTATTGATAACTTGATATCCATTGTAGAAATGCATGGAATTGTTGTTACGACATTTCCTACTTCTACAGATGATATTGATGCTTTTAGTCAATTTTTTAGATTAGGAAATATGGATATTTATGTTATAGGTATTTCTTCAAATAAAAAATCGGTTGCTCGGATACATTTTGATATCGCGCATGAATTAGGCCATATTTTATTGCATGATTGGAGCGAAGATATTGAATCACTTTCTCGTCTTCAATTTAATGAAAGAGAAAAAGAGGCTAATAGATTTGCCGCGGCATTATTATTACCTTCGGATTCTTTTTATAAAGACATACACGGTGAATATACTACAAGTCTTGATTATTATAAAATATTGAAAAAAAAATGGAAGGTATCAATAGCTGCGATGCTTTATCGCGCTCATAAATTAAGTATTATTTCTGACAATCAATACCAATATCTTATGCGGAGTATGCAAAAAAGAGGATGGCGTAAGACAGAACCCCTAGATAATCATCTTGTGACTGCCCCTCCATCTTTATTCAGAGAAGCAATAGCATTACTTTTGGATAATAAAATATTTAGTCCTAAAGAGGTTGTCGAATATTTCGAGAGTACAGGGCTATCAATGTATCCTAAAGAATTGGAAATACTTCTTAATCTTGAAAAAGATATATTGGAAGAACCAGATAATGGTATATTTAAAATTGTTACTTTGAAACCATCATCTTTATAAAAAGATTATTTTATGAGGCGCAAACTACTTTTGATTTAAATATGAAACTCTAAACGACGAAAGGTCTTATTGATGTACATCTATTTTTAGAGTTGGAAGATTGATAACTACTCATAATCTTCTTTATAGAAGAATATAGGTCTGTTTTTCCCAAGGACAAATCTTTCCCGATATTGTTTGAAAAAGAGGATGGGCTAGGATAGGATTAGTCTGATGTAGTAGAGAATATTGTTGGGGAGACCTTGTCTTGAGCTTATTCAGGAGATGGTGGAATTCGTATTCCAGTTGTTTATCCGGCAGAGGAAGGCGGGGAGGCGGTTGACACTCGCAGGGAGAAATTTTGTTTAAATCAAAGTTGTAGCCCCGGCGTACGGATTCGTCATGGACGGCTTTCAGGTAGGCGTCTATGGTCTGAATGGGGTTTTCCGTTTCCCGGAAGCGGATGAGCTGGGGGTGGTGGATGTAGCCTTTTGTCTGGCCCAGCAGGACTTTACGGGCTAGCAGGCCTTCCCGCCACAGGGCAATCAGGCCGATGGAGTCCAGGTAGGAAGGGTGGAGGGACCAGAGTCTCATAAACTTTTGGACTGTGAATGAGGGGGTGCCGTTGATTTTCGCTGTCTCCGGCCCGTGTTTATTGGCAGGCCGGGAGCGTATCCGGATTTCCCGGAGTCCTGAATTATCCTCAGGCCAGGGAGATTTCTCCCTGGAGGTCTTCAACATCCGGTTCCGGTGGTGCGGGTTCCCGGACGGGAGCCGTTGCCGCGGCGGGGGATTCCGCCGTTCTGGTGTTGATGGCTTCCAGGATCAATTCCACGGTGCGTTCCAGTCCGTAGTCGGACGTGTTGACGCACAGGTCGTAGAGGCGGGCGTTGCCCAGCTCCTGCCCGGTGTAGTGCAGGCAGTGGGTGCGGCGGCGGGAGTCCATGGTGTCCATGGTTTTGGCTACGCGGGCAGGTTCCACTCCGTAGTTTTCCACGACGCGCTGCATGCGTACGGCCGGATCCGCATGCAGGAAGACGCTGAACAGGTTGGGCCTTCCTTTCAGGATGAAGTTGGCGCAGCGGCCCACAATGACGCAGGCCTGTGCAGCCGTGAGGTCACGGATGACTTTGCTCTGGGCCAGGAAGGTGGCGTCTTCCGGCGGCAGTTCTTCCGCCGTGTAGGCGTAGTTCTGCGCGTAGAGCTCGTGCAGGAAGCGGCTGGTGAGCTGTTGTTCATGCTTGCGGATGTAGTCCGGGGTGAGGCCGCTTTGGGCGGCGGTGAGGTATACCAGTTCCGAGTCGTAGAATGGGATTCCCAGTTTTTCCGCCAGCATTTTCCCGATGGCATGGCCGCCGGAGCCGTATTCCCGGTCAATGGAAATGACCAGCGGAGCGTCCGGCGCGTAAGCGGCTGTCTGTGCCAGCGGAAGGAGTTCTTCCGCCGCTCCTGGGCGTGTCAGCCGTTCCAGCAGCCTGTCCGGCCAGAAGACGTGCCTGTTGAAGAATCGGACGATCATTCCCACCAGGACGGCCGCCACAATGGTTCCCTCCCGGATGCCCGTCAGTCCCGGAAGGAGCGTCAGGGAGCACGCCAGGCCAATGCAGACCAGCGTGCAGTCCACACTGGTTTTCACGGCTCCGAATTCCCATTTGAAGAGTTTGACGAAGGCCAGGCTCATTCCTTCCGCGGCCAGCAGAACGGCATCCGCCTTGACCTGGAGAAATACGCCGAAGCCGATGACCAGGCAGCTCAGCAGGCAGAGTACGGCGGACCACAGGTAGCCGTCCGGTTCCAGGGGAGCCATCAGCCACATGGAGAAGTCCGTCAACGCGCCGAAGAGGAATACCACGGGTATTTGGAGCAGATGCACCGGGCGGAAGTTCCTTTTCAGCAGGGCCGCCTGCACGGCCACAAAGCTCAGGTGCATCAGGATGGTGACGGTACCCATCGTCAGCGGAAGAGCCAGGCTGAGCACATACGGCGTGCAGGAGATGGGGGAGACTCCCAGGTTGGCCTTGGCGGAGAGGGCAATGCCCAGGGACATGATGAAGAGCGCCACGATCAGGACAGAGCACCGCAGGATGTGTTCCCCAATGCTTCTCCGGACGTGATGATCTGCCATGGTACCGGATGTTAGCCCCTCTGTCAGCGTCAAGTCAAGGGTTGAGGGGGAGGGAATGGCTTTTTCCCTTCCCTCGCGCGGGCGGGGAAGGGCCTCCCGGCCTTGTCAAAGGGCTCCGTTTTTCCTATGCTTATGGGCAGATTCCGTTTCAAGCTTATGTCCAAAAAGAAGGAGGTAAAGACGAACGCCATGCGCCTGCTGGATACCCTGCGGGTTCCCTACAGGCATTATTCGTATGAGTGCCATGAGTTCGTGGATGCCCGGCATACGGCGGAGGCTTTGGGGCTGCCGACGGAAAAGATGTACAAGACGCTGGTGACGGAGGGAGCTCCCCGCCAGTATTACGTGTTTGTCATTCCCATTGGCGCGGAGCTTTCCCTGAAGAAGGCGGCGCGCGCCGCAGGCGCCAAGGCCGTTGCCATGCTTCCCGTGAAGGATATTACGGCGGTGACAGGGTATGTCCGCGGTGGCTGTACGGCCCTGGGGATGAAGAAGAAGTACCCCACGGTGATTGATTCCAGCGCGGAGGCCCTGCCGGAGATGGTGGTGAGCGGTGGCCGCCTGGGGTGCCAGATTGAACTGAATCCCGTGGATTTATGCCGCGCGGCGGATGCTGTTTTTGCTGATGTGACGGAGGCTTCCGCTTCCTGATGGTTTCCAGTATTCCGGAAAAGCGGAAGAGCTGGGGTAAAAAGCTTTTCACGGAGGATTTTTTTCTATATCCCTGTTTCGGTCCGTTTCTCCGCTGCCATGGGCGGCCGCTCCGCTTCCTGTTCTTTTACAGGGCCGGATTCTGCGCTCTGCATGAGCGGAAGGGGAAAGGTTTCACTTATGAGAAGAAAAGACAAGGAAGTAACCCGGCGGGAGGACCTGCTGGAGATGATCGCGCGGTTCAAGGTGTGCCGCCTGGGATTATGGGACGGCAGGGAGGTGTACATGGTGCCCCTGAACTTCGGTTATGAGGACCGGGCCGGTTCCCTGGAGCTGTTTTTCCACTGCGCCAGGGAGGGGCGGAAGCTGGATATCCTGCAATCGCGCCCGGCCGCTTCTTTTGAAATGGATGGGGACCATATGCTGATAGAGGGGAAAAACCCATGCCTGTACAGTTATGCGTATGCCTGCGTGATGGGCCGTGGGACGGTTGAAATTCTTCAGGAGGACGGGGAAAAGATGCATGCCTTAAGCCGCATTATGCTGCAACAGACGGGGCGGGAAGCGGCTTTTACCCCCGCCATGGTCCGCGCCGTATGCGTCCTTCGCCTCCGGGTGGAGTCCATGAGCGGCAAGCTTCAAGCAGCATGCCCGGAACTTCCTTCCGCCTGATTTCCATGTCCGGAGACGCCGCCCTGTTCATCCGCTGGAGCCTGCCGCATTGGATGGCGCTCGGCATCGTGGCGGCTGCTGCGGGCGCCCTTCTGTGGGGCTGCCGCCGGCTGCGGATGGAAAAACGCGTGCTCATCGGCAAAGTATTGGGCGCCGTTTTCTTGCTCACTTTTTTGATTGAGACCTTCGGGCGCATCGTCCGGGAGCACTGGGAACCCTGGCAGGACCGGCTTCCCCTGCATTTTTGCAGCCTGATGACGCTGGTCTGTTTCATCGCCCTGTGGTACCGCAGGCCCTGGGCGTGTGCCGCCGCTTACTTCGGCGTGCTGGCCGCCAGCATCCAGGGGCTGATTACGCCCATGCTGTATGAGGGATTTCCCTCCGGCGCCTTTTTTGCCTTCTTCGTGGGGCACGGCCTGCTGCTGGTTTCCGCGCTGTACATCCCCGTGGTGCTGCAATGGCGCGCACGCCCCTGGGACGACGTGAAAACGCTGGCCCTGTGCGACGCGTACCTGCTGCTGATCATTCCCGTGAATATCTGGCTGGGCACGAATTACGGGTTCACCCGGTACGCCCCTCCGGGAACCGTTCTGGAGTACTTCGGGCCGGCGCCGTGGTATTTCCTGACGCTTCAGGTTCCGGCGCTGATCGTGCTCCGGCTGTTGTACCTGACGGTCCGCATCAGGAAAAAGCAGGGCCGCGCCGGAGGAGAAGACTGAGCGCCAGTTCCTATTTCAGCGTTTTCAGGTCTTCCTTCGTGAACAGGTGGATGTCCTTTTCACGGGCATGGCGTATTTTTTCCGCCCATTCCGCATCCGCCAGCAGAGCGCGTCCCACGGCAATGAGGTCAAACTCCCCGGCCTGCATCCGTTCCACCAGAGGTTCCAGGCTGGCGGCCTCCGCTTCCGGACCGCCGTCAAAGGCGTTGGTGAAGTCTCCCTTGAGCCCCACGGAACCGACGGAGATGGTGGGCTTTCCGGTGAGCTTTTTGGTCCATCCGGCCAGGTTGAGGCGTGAGCCCGCAAACTCCGGTTCCCAGAACCGGCGCGTGGAGCAGTCAAAGATATCCACGCCCGCTTCCGTCAGGGGGGCCAGAAAGTCTTCCAGCTCCACGGGGGAATACGCCAGCTTGGCGTCGTAATGGCCCGTTTTCCATTGGGAGAACCGGAAGATAATGGGGAACTGGCTGCCTACCGCCTTGCGCACGGCATGAATGATGCGGCTGGCAAAACGGGTGCGGCCCACCAGGTCGCCGCCGTATTCGTCCGTGCGCCTGTTGGTCTCCTTCCAGAAAAACTGGTCAATCAGGTAGCCGTGCGCTCCATGCAGCTCCACGCCGTCAAAGCCCAGCCGTTTGGCGTCCGCCGCCGCCCGTGCAAAGGCGTCAATGACTTCCTCAATCTTGGCGATGCTCATGGGTTCCGCCGTTTGTTCCAGCGTGTTCACGTCTATTCCGGAGGGACCGATGGGCGGCAGTTCCGGGTTGGGCAGGTTGTCTCCCTTGAAGGGGCGGTCCATGCCCACGTGCCAGAGCTGGGGGACTATTTTGCAGTCCGTGGTGTGGACGGCTTCCAGCACCTTTTTCCATCCCCGCAGGGAGGCTCCGCCAAAGAAGTTGGGATAGTTGGAGGAGGGGGAGGCGCTGGGCTCGTCAATGAAGGTGCCTTCCGTAATAATAAGGCCCACTTCATGCTTTGCCCGGCTCTTGTAATACTCGGCCACCTGGTCCGTGGGAACCCCGTTGGGAGAAAATCCCCGCGTCATGGCCGGAAGGACCAGGCGTGTCGGGGTGTTGAGCTTGCGTGAGTGGAAAGGCTGGAACAGGATTTCCATATCCCTGATTTTAAGTTCGTCCTGTGCGTTCATGAGCATAAAAAGGCGTTATTTCCTGACCTGGCCCGCGGGGCGGGCCGGGATGGTACAGGAATGAGACACTTTGCGGTTCCCTCCCGTTCATCCCTCATGCCATTCCACTGTAGGCCTCTCCCATATCCGGAAGGGAGAGAAAATTCCGCAGCAGGAGCGCGCCGTCCGGTGTCAGGATGGATTCCGGATGAAACTGGATGCCGTACCGGGGGCGCGATTTATGGCGGATCGCCTGGATGTTCCCCCGGGAGTCCCTGGCCGTCACAGCCAGGTCCTCCGGCCACGGGGCGGGGGCAAGACGCCAGGAATGGTACAGGCCCGCGGGGAATTCTTCCGGCAATCCGTCAAGGACCGGGCATGATGCTACCCGGCGTATGGATTCCCGCGCCCCGTGCAGAGGCCGGGAGAGGTGCTCCAGCTCCGCCCCGTAATGGACGCCCAGGATTTGATGCCCCAGGCAGACGCCCAGCACCGGGGTGAAAGGCGGCAGTCCATCCAGAAGGCGGAAAGTAGCCCGGTGGCACGCGTCCCGCACCACGCCGGGGCCCGGGGACAGGATAAGCTTTTCCCCGGCCTGGACAGCCCGCTCCAGTTCCGGGGAGTCATTGGGAACCACGCGCGGAACGGCCATTCCCGTCACCCTGACTAGTTCCGCGAGGTTCCAGGTGAATGAATCCCGGTGGTCAATGATCCAGACGTTCTGTTGACTCATAGCGCGCACATGATAGAGTAATTCCCGCCAATGTACACACGGGAAGAAACCATCCGCCGCATGAATGCCCTGGGCCGTGCGGAACATCCGTTCTTTTTCGTGATCTCCCATGACCTGGAACACAACCTGCTGCTGGAACCTGCCGGAGCAGGGGAGGGGCGTACGGCGGCCTTTGAGCTTCCCCTGGGAAAGATGGAACTGAGGGGGGAGATGCCTGTGCTTCCGGAACGGATACGGTTCACTCCTTTCCCCTGTTCCATGTCCCGGTATGCGGAGGCTTTTTCCTCCGTGCGGAAGCATCTGCTCAGGGGGGACTCCTACCTGCTGAATTTGTGCATGGCTACTCCCGTGGAAACCAACCTGGCGTTGCGCCACCTGTTCCGGTACGCCCACGCGCCGTACCGGATGCTGCTGGGGCCGGACTCCCGTGTTCCCGGCGTGCATGGCCGCGGCTGCGTCTGTTTTTCTCCGGAACCGTTCGTCACGGTGCGCGGGCGCACCGTCTCCACGTTTCCGATGAAGGGAACGGCGGACGCCTGCACGCAGGAAGCCCGCCAATGGCTGGAGACGGATGAGAAGGAGAACCGTGAGTCCGCCACCATTGTGGACCTGATGCGCAATGACCTTTCCATGGTGGCGTCCGGCGTGCAGGTGAAGCGCTACCGCTACATCAGCCCCGTGGAAACGCGCGGGGGCGCCATCCTCCAGTGCAGTTCTGAAATTTCAGGCACTCTCCCGGAAGACTGGCGTTCCAGGCTGGGGGAGATGATGATGAAGCTGCTGCCCGCCGGAAGCGTGACCGGAGCGCCCAAGGAGGCTACCTGCCGGGCCATTGCGGAGGCGGAAGACATGGAACGGGGATTTTACACGGGAGTTTTCGGCTTTTTCAACGGGCGGGAGCTGGATTCCGCCGTCGCCATCCGCTTTATGGAAGAGACCGGGGAGGGGATGGCGTACAAGAGCGGGGGCGGCATCACCGTCATGAGCCGCATGGAGGAGGAATACCGGGAAGCTGTTGCCAAAGTTTATGTGCCGTTTGATCTTTGAAACCGTAAAATGGGAGGATGGAGCCCCCCGCCTGCTGTCCTGGCACCAGCGCAGGGTGGAGAGGAGCATGAAGCTTCACGGGGAGGAAGGCTCTTCCATGCCGGATTTGGCCTCCGTGCTGGCAGGATGTCCCGGCCCCGGGGGCAAGGGCGTTTACAAATGCCACATCACGTACGATACGCGGGGAAGGGTGCGGAACCCTTCTTTTGAGCCTTACCGCCCCCGGATGGTGAGAAGGCTGCGGTGCGTGGAAGTTCCCCGGCTGGATTATTCCTGCAAGTGGGAGGACCGGGCGGCCCTTCAATCCGCCGGGGAAGGCATGGGCGCGGATGAAGAAGTCCTTATCCTTCAGCATGGGATGGTGACGGATACGCGGTACAGCAATGTCGTGTTCGGGGACGGCGCTTCCTGGGTGACTCCGGAGACGTTCCTTCTTCCGGGCGCCAAGCGCGCGTTTCTGCTGGCGGAGGGAGCCATTCACGAGCGCCGGATGAGGGCGGAGGATATAGGGAAATTCCGGTTCTGTTCCCTGATTAACGCCATGCTGGACCCCGGGGACGTGGTGGTGCGGACGGAGGATGTCTTGCTGTAGCCGCGGAAAAAGCCGCATGGGAAAGAATTTAATTTCCGTTTGTTCAAGCTGTGGGGACGTGTTCTTCCGTGGTTTCCCTTCCCTTGTAAAAGCTTTCCGGAGCAAGCTTTTTACCGCCTGCCTGTATTAACTCCCAGCCGGGCATCAAAAAGCGGCCGTCCCGTAAAGCACGGGACGGCCGCCGGGGAGGAAACTGTTTTTCCCTTAAATGGCGCCGCAGTAATGGGCGCAGCACCACATGGCGCGGGGATGGTGGAAGAAGGATTTCCAGAGGCTGCCCTTGAGGGTGTTTGCCCTGGAGCCGTCCTTGTTCAGGTAGCCGAACCAGTCGCCGTGCTTCACGTCCTGGAAGTGGGAGAAGGCCCAGTTGTGCACCATGTCGTGGTAGATGGCGTAGCGTTCTTCCCCGGTGAGCTTGTAGGCAAGCGTCATGGCGATGAGCGCTTCGTCGTGAGGCCACCAGAATTTCATGTTGTGCCAGTATTCCTGGACGGGCTTGCCGTACACGTCCGTAAAGTAGAGCAGGCCGCCGTTTTCCTTGTCCCAGCCGCGGGCGAATGCCCAGTCGATCATGTCGCAGCCCACCTTGATAAGTTCCGGATCATTGCCGCGGTGGCGGGCTTCCTCCAGCACGAACCAGCCGCCTTCAATGGTATGGCCGGGATTGAGCGTGCGCTCGTCAAAGTGGTCGATGATGGCGCCGTCGGGGCTCACCACTTCCATCACGGCCTTAAGCTCCGGTTTCATGAACAGGGTGCGCAGGTCGTTGATGCAGCGGTCAATCCATCCGGTGTAAAAGCCGTCCTCGTCACCCAGGTACTTGCGCAATTCCTGGGCGGTCGCCAGCGTGATCATGCGCGTTCCCAGTCCCGTAGTGGGACGATTTCCGGTGAATTTGGGAACCATCTTTCCCGGAGTGAAGCAGATGTCCGTGAAGATATCGAACCAGTGGCGCGCGGCCCTGGCGGATTCTTCGCTTCCCACGGCCTTCGCGTGCGCGGCAAAAGCGATGGCGGCGAAGGATTCGCTGTACGCATAACGGCGCTTGCGGATGGGGGTGCCGTCCGCCTCCACATGGAAGTACATGCGGCCGTCGGAAGGATCCACGCATTTGGCCGTCAGGAAGGTCAGGGCGCTTTCCGCCCATTTGAGCCAGTCCGGGTTCTTTTCAATGCTGTTGTACATCGTCAGCAGCATCCAGGCCATGCGGCCCTGGGCCCACACGGACTTGTCCGTGTCCACCAGGGTGCCGTCCGCGTCAAAGCAATGGTAGAGGCCCCCGTTTTTTTCATCAAAAGCGCGGGGGAACCAGAACGGCAGAACGTTTTCCAGAAGCTGGCGGCGGTAGAATGAGCCCAGTGCGGGCAGGTCAAGTGTTGCAGCCATAAGAAGGGGTGCGGTTTAGTTCATGGCCCACTGGAAGAAGCCGATGGCTTCCAGCTCGGAGCGCAGTTCCTTGAGCTGTTCCGCGGTGGGGTTGCCCTGCGGCAGGCGGGCGGGGCCCAGGTCCACGCCCAGCCAGCCCATCAGGGCCTTGGCGCAGCCCATGTAGCCCTTGGAGGCCAGGATGTTGATCATCTGCACGGATTTCCACTGGCAGTCGCGCGCCGTTTCCACGTCGCCTTCCTCAAAGGATTTCATCAGCTTCTGGTACAGGGCCGGAGCAAAGTTGAAGGAGCTGCCCACGGCGCCTTTGGCGCCTACGGAGAGGGCGCCCGTGAACCATTCGTCCACGCCCCAGGGGATGTCCACGTTTTGGTCGTAATTCAGCGTGGTCTGGTACAGGGCCAGGTCCGGGTTGGTGAATTTAATGCCCGCAAAGTTCGGGATCTGTTCCTTGGCCAGCTTGATGAAGTCCACGGGATTGAAGCGCACGCCCGTCAGCACGGGGATGTCATAGTAATAATAAGGCAGTTCGGGAGCGCCGGAAGCGGCAAAGGCGCAGCATTCCACCAGGCGCTGGACGGTGGCGGGCTTGTAATAGGAGGGGGAAAGGGAGCTGGTGGCCACAAAGCCGCATTCCTGGGCAAAGGCGGCCAGTTCGCGGGAGTCCCAGACGCTGTTGGAACCGGTATGGGCAATGACGTCCACGCCGTGCTTGGCGGAGGCTTCCTTCCAGGCGGAGTAGATTTCCTTGCGTTCCGCAAGCTGCATGGAAGAGGATTCCCCGGTGCTGCCGGTAATGAAAGCTAATTTGATGCCCTGGTCGGCAAGCAGTTTGGCCTGGGCGTCAACGATGGAAGGATTCAGGGAACCGTCCGCCTTGAACGGAGTATGTACGGCGGCCACCAGGCCGTGGAGTTTCAATGTGGTGTTCATATGATAAGGTGATATATGAAAAGGATTAGGTGGAAATAATGGCAAAGGGCCCCGGGAAAGACAACCCCTGAATCTTTTTGAATCAAAAAAGACCACATAAAAAAACGCGCCTTCCCGGTAAGGGAACGCGCGCCGGAGGGAGGACTATTTCAAAACGTTAGCGGACAGGCTGTTGCTTGATGATCGTGTACATGGCTTTTGCCAGGGATTTCGCGTGCGTCAGCAGCAAATCGCCGTCATAGCACCAGATCATCACGCCGCCCAGCTTCTGGTTTTTCACGTACGTGCATTTTTTCTTAATGGTGGTGATGCCGTTAAAGTAGTGCTGCTGGCCGCCGATGGTGCACAGGTCCGTGCCGGGGGCGATGTTGGGGTAGAGCTGGATCACGTTGGAATAGCCTTTCTGGGCGTCCCAGTTGCGGGCGGAACGCGTTTCGTTCGTGTAGAACGGCAGGCCGGCGACGATTTTACAGTCCGGAATGTTTTTTTCGCGTATGTTTTGGATGTCCGTGAGCATGTCCGGATAGGTGGAGTGCTGTCCGGCACGGTCATAGCTCATGAGGTTCACGAAGTCCAGCAGGTCCATCATTTCACTGGTGGGCGCCAGGTAGTACGGGTTGATCGCCGCGCTCAGGGACATGCCGCTGGCGCCCATGGCGGAGCGCACTTCTCCCAGCAGCAGGCAGAAGTTGTACCATTCGTTGGTGTTGTCCGGGTATTCCCAGTCAATGTCTATGCCGTCAAAGCCCTTTTCCTTCGCAAAGGAAACGAGCTGGTACGCAAATTGGCGCCTCTTTTCCGCGTTGCCCGTGAATGCCGTCAGCCCTGCGTCACAATGGGCCACGCCCAGAATGATTTTGCTGCCCGCCGTGCCGCGCAGTTTTTTGAGCTTGTCCAGGCCGTTCAGGAACTGGGCGTTGTTCTGGCCCGTCAGGTTCCCCTCCGTGTCACAGCCCACGTTGAAGTAAATGAGGTCCGTGAAGGATTTGAAATGCTGGGCGTTCAGGTGGTTGGGGTTCCACTGCATCAGGTTGGTGTTGCGGTAATAGGGCACCACGCGGAACTGGTAGGGGTATACCTGGGCAAAGCCTTCCGGGGAAGGGTTGCTGACCGCCACGTTTGAGTCCTCCAGCAGGGCCACGCCCGTGCAGGAGGCGTCCACCTTGTTATTCCCACGCGCGCGCGATGTGAGGTCCACGCACAGCCAGAAGTAGTTGTCACCCGGGGAAAGAGCCTGGCTCCCTTCAAACTGGAAGGTTTTGGCGCCCTTGGAGATGGCGTTGAGCACGGGGACGGCCCGGCGGTTGGACTGCTCCGCGTTCGGGGAGAAGTAGGGAGTGGAGCCGGAATAGAAAATCCGGGCCTTCGCGATGTCGGAAACGGAGGTGGTTCCGTCCATGGAGAAGGACATGCCCTTCAGAATCTGGCTGGTTTCCGAGACGGTCACCTTGATTTTCATGATGGCCTGGCTGGCCGCGCCCGCATACAGGACGGAGTGCGTTTGTTCACAGGACGCCGTGGCGGAAGCCGCATGCAGGGGGGCTGCGCCGTACAGGCCCAGGGCCAGGGCGCACATGCCGGTTTTAAGGATGTTGTTCAAGCTTTATTAATAGGTTAGTTGTTTTTAGAAGGTGCGCTTTCTGACAGCGAGCATGCCGCCTGCGGCCAGAAGGAGCAGCAGGGAGGTGGCGGGTTCCGGGACTACGAGGCCGTTGGAAATCCAGTCCAGATGCAGGGAATTGTTTTCATCCCAGCGCAGTTCCCAGCGGCCCAGCTCCAGGGCGGGGTCATAGCCCTCCAGGCCCAGGTTTCCCACCGTGACGGTAGCGGAGTTGGAGAGGGAGGAGAGGATTTCCGAGAAGGAGCCGTCCATGCTGGTGACGCCGGAGGCATCCATGACCAGGTAGGACTGGTCCGTCTGCCAGACGGAAGAAGTGTAGTCCACCCGGTCATCCCCCAGAGTGAGCGTGCCGCCCAGCGTCAGGGTGTCTGCATGGAGTTCCAGGCCAGCCGCGGCGCCTCCGGAGAAGTCAATCGTGATTCCGTTGGAGATGTCAATGACATTGGCGGTTATGGAAAAGCTGCCTTCACCCGTACCGAGGACGGTGACGTTGTTCCCCAGAGTCAGCGTGTCTGCATTCAGGCTTCCCGTCCCCATGACGGAGAGCTGCGTGCCGTCCTCCAGCCGTACGTCCG
The DNA here is from genome assembly GCF_018709685.1 of Akkermansia muciniphila. Taxonomy (GTDB): domain Bacteria; phylum Verrucomicrobiota; class Verrucomicrobiia; order Verrucomicrobiales; family Akkermansiaceae; genus Akkermansia; species Akkermansia muciniphila_E. Next base: position 3,729 of record NZ_JABDHQ010000025.1, on the reverse strand, counting down.
CCGCATTCAGGGTGGACTGTTCGCCGATGTGGAGCGTCCCGCCGCTCACCGTGAAGGAGGTGCGGGCTTCCTCCGTGCTCCAGTCTGCGGAATGGTAGCCGTAGGTCGCGCCCTTGGTGACGGCAAACGTGCCGCCGTAAACGGTCGTGTTGGCCCGGATGCCGGACTGGCTGTTTGCGCCGGACATGGCGACGGTGCCATTGGACCCAGCGGCGTCATTGACGCTGATGTCCGCCACGGATTCATCCTGGGAGGTGAGGCCGTCTTCAAACAGAATTTGGCGGTTGTCCCCCGCATTGAAGGAGCCTGTGGAACCGTCGTTGAAATGGATGGCGTTGTAAACGCTCCCGTCCTGGCCCGTGTTTCCGCGGAAAATGATGTCCGCCTGGTCCGCCGTCAGGGAAACGGAGCCTCCCGCCTGCAGGTTGATGGCGCCCCCGGTGTTTTCCGCACTGTTGTTTTCAAACAGTACCGTTCCCGTGTTGCCGGAAATGGAAACGTTGTAGGCGTCCAGGGCTCCTCCTTCATAGGCGGTATTGCCGGAAAAGGCGGCGGAACCGGAATCGGAGATGGTGATGTCTCCGTAGGCGCTGATGGCCCCTCCGTAGGAGAAGGCATGGTTGTCTGAGAAGGTCAGGGAACCTGCCCCGGAGAAGGTAACATTCCCGTCGGAGTAAATGGCTCCTCCGCTGCCGCCGCGGGCCTCGTTGCCCGTCATGCTGAAGGAGGAGGCGGTATCAACCGTTACGTCTCCGCCTGACCAGATGGCGCCGCCCGCCCCGGCCTCCGCAATGTTGCCGGAGAAGGTGACGTGGCCCACATTGGACCATTCCACGGCTTCATAGTCGTTATTGATGGCTCCGCCGTTCTCTCCCGCCGTATTTCCGGTGAAGGAAATGTTTTCCGCAATGTCGGAGAAGTTCAGGCTGCCCGTGGTGCCTCCCGTATGGATGGCGCCTCCGTTCGTCATGGCGGAGTTTCCGGAGAAGCTGATGGCCCCCGTGTTGGAGAAGGAGGCGCCGCCGGAAGCGTAAATGGCCCCTCCGGAAGCGGATTCATCTTCGTTGGTGCGTACGCTGTTGTTGGTGAACGTAAGGGCTCCCGTGTTGCTGAAGGTGACGGTGTCGTTGGCGGCAATGGCTCCCGCGCCGTAAATGGCGTCGGAGTCGGACATGTCGGACGCATTGTTGGAGAAGGCCAGGCTGCCGATGTCCTGGAAGGTGACGTTTTCCGAGAGGATGACGGCCCACTTGGCCCCGTAGTTGTCAACGTTGATTCCGTGATCGCCCGTGAAGGTGATGCTCTGGAGGGTGCCGTTATATCCGCGGCCGCCTACCCAGCAGTTGACGTTTGCCCCCAGGGCTTCCAGGTTCTGGTCCGCCGTGAGCGTAAAAACGGTATCCGTATCCGTCAGCACGCTCCCCGCCCATGCCTTGGCGCCCAGCTCCAGGGCCGCACGGGTCATGATGTTCAGCGTGCCCTTGTTATTCTCCGTGTTCAGGAGGATGCCGCCTTCATGCCAGTTAATCATGTAGGCATAAGAGCTCCCGCCCATGTCCAGCGTGGCCCCGTTCTGAACGTCAATGATGTTGGAAAGGGTGTGGCCGTTCATGAAGAACAGGGCTCCGGAAGCGATGCTTACATTGCCCAGATTGCCGCCGGTGCCGAAGGCGTTGTCCACATCCAGCGTCAGCTTGCCGGCATCCACGCGGACCACGCGTCCGGAGGAAATCGTATTGGCCCTCTGGATGACCAGCTCCCCGGCGCCGGATTTGATCAGGCTCAGGCCGGAGAAGTTGGCGGTGGTGGGGTCTCCGTATTCGTTGAACGTATTTTTATTGGCAAAGACCTGGTTGAAGTAAAGTACGGAATTTTCTCCGATGGCGAGCGCCAGCGCGCTCCCGCCGCCGGTTTCACAGATGATGGCGTCCTGGTACTGCGCATTGGAGGAAGTCCATGTAAGGGTTTGGTTGGCTCCCAGTTCAATGGTAGCCGTCGTGCCCCATCCGGCGATGTAAATGCCGCGGCTGGCCGTGCCTCCGGATTCATACCCCTGGGAAATGACGATGCGGCTGGAAGTGCCGGAAGCGAATTTGAGGGCGTAAAAGTTGTTGTGCAGCTTGCCCAGGGAGGCGGAATCATACCCGAACTGGTTCAGCTTGAGCGTGCCGCCGTTCAGCGTGATGGTGGGAGACTGGAAATTGGCCGTGTAAGTGTTATTATGGAACAGGCGGCCGTTGCTGGCGTCCAGCACGGCTCCTGAACCGATGTTGATCTTCCCGTTAATCCGGTTGTTGTCCGTGGCCGTGATGTTTCTTTCTCCGGTGAAAACCAGCGTTCCCGCATTGATATTCCAGGCGCCGCTGGCCGTATGCGTTCCGCCCAGGGTAACGGAGCCGTTCCCTGTCTTGGTAAGCGTGGAGGTGCCTGCAAGGTTGGTATCCAGCACTTCATAGGAGTCTTCCGCATTGGGGGCGTCCAGAACCAGCCCGGCATTGGAAAGAGTGGCGGAACCGCCGTTGCGGCCCGCGGCCGTACCCGTCAGGGTAAGGGAGCCACCGTTCAGGGTGACGGCCGCTCCGTCGTAAAGCAGGCCGGAGGCCGTGATTCCGGTTCCGACCGTGATGGAGGAATTTGTCTGGAATTGGGCCGTATTTCCATTTCCCCAGTCCGCGGCGGAGCCGTCCAGTTGCCAGGCTCCGGAATCCGTCCAGGACCCATTGCCTCCATTCCAGATATAATCTGATCCATAGGCCGGAATGCAAGAGAGGCAGCCGGCGAACACTCCAAAGAACAGTGCGGTTATTTTCATGTAGTTTCTAACAAATAGGGTAATATAGAATAAAAAAGGGAAAACAAGCACCAACTTGTTTTCCCGTTTAAAAAAATCATGGCTGATTTAAATTAGCTCCTCCGGCGCAGCATGCACAGTGAAGCCAGTCCCAGCAGGCTCAGCGTGGCGGTAGCGGGTTCCGGAACGGGAAGGGCCGGATTGGCGGCCAGGGCCGCAATTTCCGCATCGTTCAGAACGCCGGAGTACAACTGGAGATCGTCCATGGTGGTATCCGCGGAGGAGCCCAGCTTCAGGGACTGGACATCTCCGGAAAAGTTGACTCCGGAAGCGGTGATTCTCCGCTGCCCGTCCAGATAAATATTCAATTCCCCGTTCTGGAAGGTGATGATGATATTGGAAAAGGAATCCTTGGAAACCGTCAGGTTGGCCCAGTTTCCCACGTTTCCGCCGCAATACGCTGCCCATTGGCCCGCGGTGGAGGTATTCCCCGAGTCCTTCTGAAGGTACATGCTCTGGCCGCTGCCGGATGTGAAGGTCAGCATGCTGTTCCATATGGCCGTGGAATGGTTGTTGCCCGGAGAGAAATCCTTCACGGCAATGGAAAGGCTGAACCCTTCCGTAGTGTTCAGGCCGAGCCCGGTGCCGGAAGAGCCCAGCGTAAGTTGTCCGCCGTTCGCGCGGCTGTCGTATCCCAGCCCCTCATATCCCGCCGTGTAATTGATCCAACCGCCCCCGCTGAAGGTGGCGGAGCCGGCGTCCGGTCCGGCCAGATTATTGTTGTTCAGGGAATCCAGGGTGCCGTTCAGCTCGTTGAAATCATAAAAATATCTCAGCTCGGCGGCCTGGGCTCCCAACCCCGAACAAAGCAGGAACATGGTAAGGTACAGAGAGGGTTTCATCAATTTATTAATAAAGTAATTAAACAAAGGCAGTAT
>NZ_JABDHQ010000024.1 GCF_018709685.1 Akkermansia muciniphila | reverse complement strand
CTTATTTATATCCACAATCATATTCCCCTTGCCGTGTTGTGGGAAAGGTTCTTTTATGATTGAATAACCCATTAATTGTCAAACGTTACATGAAATTACACCTTCCCTTGAATCTGCTGGCCGCCCTGATGACCTCCTTCTCCGGAGTAACGCTTGGAACTGCCACCTTTGCAGGAGTTTCTGGTCTTTTAATAACAGTATCACAGGCTTATGCCGCGGATGTCGCTTTTAACGGGACACAGGTGAATGTGGCGTCGGGAGGAAACGCCACCTATGACGTCGGCACCGTCACGGCTTCCACAACATTGCAATTTGCCGGAGCGGGCAACGCTACGATCACGAACCTGAACGGGGATGCCCCGGAAGCCGTGCTGACGGTAAACCGTGTCGCCAGCGGAGGCACGGCCCTCTCCACCCTCACCCTGAACGGGGCGGGCACCTTCAACGGAATCATTTCCCTCTACTCCAACACGACGGGGGGTACGCAGAACAATATTCTGAACCTCAACCATGCGCTGGCGGCCCAGAACGCCACCATCAAGCTGGGCGGCTATGGTTATGCGACGGGCGCCTCCATCCTGAAAGCGGGCGTGAACACCTCCATCAGCAAACTGGAGCACAACAACGCCGCGGCCCTGATTACCGGGGAGGGAACCACGCTGACCATCACGGGGGACTCCTCTTCCTACGGCGGGAGCTTCGGCGGAACGGTGACGGTTGATTACACGGGGGGCGGCACGTTCACCCTGGGCAATTCCGACAAGACCGTGGCCCTGACCCCCGCCGCCGCCGCGGATGCCACCCTTAAAATCAGCAGCGGCACGCTCTCCCTTTTTTCCGGCAATGTCAACTGGTCCCAGAAGCTGGTTATGGGGGACGGCACCACGCTGACCGTGCAGGACGGCCCTGCCGTTTCCGGATATTATAACTATGACGCCAACTCCATCAACGGGGATGGCTTCACCTTCTCCGGAGCAGCCACATTCGGCACCGGAGTGAACCTGACCACCCAGTATGGCAAGAATATCAAATTCACGGGCGTGCTTACGGCGGCCTCCGGATTCTCCATCAGCGGCGCCGACAGCGAGTACACTTACTACACCCTCACCGGTACGGAAAACCAGATTGGCGGCACCATCGCCATCACGCGCAACTCCACTTCCCTGGGCATCAACGCTTCCGGTTCCCTCGGCACCGCCGCCGTCACTACTTCCTCCGGCAGCCAGTATCTCACTTATTACGGTACGGCGGGAGAAGCGGCGGACGTCATTGACAACTCCATCACGGGCGCGGGCAACTTCGTGGCGCAATCAGGCTGGGTTCACCTTTCCGAGAACGTAGCGCTTACGGGAACCTACACCGTCAACTCCGGCGCCGTGCTTTCCAAGGCCGGCGACATTAATGCCGTCCTTGCGGGGGGCAGGCTGGATGCGGGCAATGGAACCATGAACGTGACTGGGCTGACGGGGAACGGAACCATCTCCGCCTCCGCAGGGACCATGAATTTCCAGAACGCCGTCACGGTGGGGGAAACGATGGGCATCCTCGCCAACGGCACAGGGACGATTACGGGCGATGTAACCGTGGACGGCGGCCGCCTGTACTACACCTCCATGGACAACGTGGGCACCGTGCTCCAGAACGTGACGCTGACTTCCGGCCTGATTGATTTCTCCGGTTTTCAGGAATTCCAGGACCTGTTCGGTTCCGAAGCCCTGGTGAATACCTCCTACAACCTGGGCGTGGACCTGGGGACGGGCTTCACGCTGGCGGACATTGACGCCTCCCTGTACACCATCACTACCGTGGACGGGAAAACGGTTATTACCTTCACCGGGTCCGGCGCGTATGATACCGCATGGGATTCCGCCTGGGGGCTGGGAAGCGCCCCCTCCTCCGGCGCCGGAACGCTGGCGGACCAGCAGGCGCTGGCCCTGTACAACATCCGCGCCGCGTCCATGCAGGAAGGATTCGGCTCCGTGAACGTCGTGACCGGAACGGGAGACCTGACGGGAGTCACTCTGGCAGGCGGCTATTACAATACGGCAACCAATGCAACGGCCACGGAAATCACCACCGGCATCTGGACGGACGTTCTGGCAGGCAACTACAACCTGATCATCGGCGGCAGTTATGCCAACAACTGGAGCGGCACCGGCAAGTGGAACATCACGGGCGATGTCCATACCCAGATTCAGGGGGATACCTCCGTCAACTGGGTGGTGGGTGGCAACTACAAGGACGGCCAGGGGGCCGGCATCACGGGGAATATTTACGTGTCCGTGGACGGCAATGCCGTGGTGAAGGGTAGCGTGATAGGCGGCGGTACGGCGGCCCATAACTCCACCAACACCATTGACGGCAGCACCTTCGTCGTTGTGCGCAGCATGCAGAGCGTCACGGATGAAGCCGTCTCGCTCAATTCCGTAGCCAGGGGCTTCATCATCGGCGGCAGCGCTTATGAAGCCAACTCCACTTCCAGCGCCACCATCACCGGAAGCACCAATGTGACGATTGACCTGGGGACGGCCACGGGCACCTTCGTCAAGAGCATCGTGGGCGGTTCCTACTCGGGCAGTTCAGGAACGTATACGATCAACGGAGACTCCAACGTCAGCATCACCGCGGGCAGTGACGCCATCTTTACCGGGGCCATTTACGGCGGCGGCTACGGCACTGCCGGAACTTCCACGGTCAAGGGTAATTCCAGCCTGACCCTGGACGGCGGCGCTTACACGGGAGCCCTTTATGCGGGCGGTGGCGGCGCAAGGTCCGCCGTGAACGGGAACGCCACCCTCACCGTTAAAAAAGCCGCGTTCCGCACGGGCAGCACGCTGGGTGTGTCGGAAGGCACGGTGGGAGGCACTTCCTCCCTTCTTCTGGGCGGTTACGGCAATACGGTGGACCAGGCCATCTCCTTCTCCAATACGGCCATTACCGGCTTCGACATCGTGACCATGTTCCAGAACTCCTTCTTTACGGGGAGCCTGAACGTGGACGGCTCCAGCACGCTGGCTCTGGCCGGGGGAGCCGGAACGGGAATCAATGTGAATGGCGCCTTCGCCCTCTCCGCGGAAGGGGAATTGCATCTGGACCTTACCGGATTTGGCGCCTTGACGGACGGAATGTCCGTGCTCTCCACCACCGGGCTGACCAACATCTCTTCCATCAAGGCCGTCTTTGCGGACGGCGTGGCGGGAACCATCACCGTTTCCAACAACGGCAGGGACCTGGTTTACACGGCGGAAACCCTCCTGCTGTGGGCGGGCGGCGAAAACGGGGTCTGGAGCGCGGAAAACATCTGGACGAATGGCGGCGCTCCCGCCACGTATGCGGACGGTCTGGCGGTTTCCTTTGCAGACCAGGCCGGAGTGGCCTCCTCCGTGGTGCAGCTTGATTCCGAGGTCTCCCCCGGTTCCATGCTGGTCCGCAACTCCACCACCCGTTATGAACTGACGGGGACGGGCGCAATTGCCAATACCGCCGTCACCAAGGAAGGCACGGGAACCCTGGTGCTGGGTTCCGCTTCCGTGCTCGGCACGGGAACCACTGTAGCCGTGAACCAGGGCGTTCTGGCGTTCGGATATGATACGGACTTGCCTGCCACGGGCATCACCTGGGGCGCGGGGTCCTTCCTGGGAGCGGCCAACGGCGCGACGGTCACGGTGAATCTCGGAACCGTGACCAACCCGGCCTTCTCCCTTGCCGCGGATAACAACTCTTTCATCAATCTGGTAACGCCTTCCGACCTTACCTTCGGCAATAACATCACGGGAGCCGGTTCCGTCCGGAAAACCGGTACGGGGTTGCTGAAATTGACGGGGGCCAATTCCGGCCACCTGATCGTGCAGGAAGGCAACGTCCAGATAGGGGGCGGCTCTACCGCCATCAACTGGGGGAGCGCCGGTTCCTCCGTCACCCTGCAGAACGGCACGTCCCTGATCATTGCGGGCAACAGCGCCCACCACACCATCGGCTCCGATCTGATTCTGGGCACGGCCGCATCAGATGCGGTCTCCGTGAAATGGGTGGACGCCTCCCAGGCAAACGCCACCAATTACCAGCATAACTTTACGGGAACCGTGACCGTCAACGGGGCGGCCTCCCTGGTGGGCCGGGACAACTGGGCCAAGGAAATGGGCTTCACCGGAACACTTACAGGCGCAGGCTCCCTGACATACAGCCGCGGTGGGGGCGACGGCAGGTACAACTCCAACGGCAAGCTCATCATCGGCGGCGACGCCTCCGGATTTACCGGCATGATCACCATGAACGCCTCCAACGGGTACAGCACGGGGCTTGACATGCGCACCTCCATGGCGCAGGGCGGGGTGATCCTTACGTCCGGCACGGACACCACGGGATTCGCCTTCATGCGCGTGCTGGGGGATATTGAAATCGCCTCCCTGGACGGCACGGCCAACTCCCAGGTGGGCGCCGTGGGCGGCGCACGCACGCTGACGGTGGGTTCCGGCACGTACAACGGAACGATCACGGACCAAGGCGTTGCCATTGCCTACGGAGCCACCACCATCTCCTATGACACAACCGGAGTCCTGTCCCTGACCAAGGTCAGCGATGAAACGCTGACGCTGGGCGGTACGGTCAGTTATACGGGGCTCACGGACATCCGCGGAGGAACGCTGGCCCTGACTTCCACCGGAGCCACTGCTCTGGGGAATATCACGATGGCCGCCAACACCCGCATGACTACCGCCGGCGCGCTGAATCTGGCGAACAGCTCCACCCTGACGATGGACATCAGTTCCTCCATGGGGGTGGGCGGGGCCTTCGGCGCCGGAACCTTCACCCTCACCCTGAACGGCCTTGAAGGGATTACGGAAGCCGGGGAATACACGCTCATCTCCGCGGCAAGCGGGCTTGATGCCGGAAGCGCCATCTTCAACTGGGCCGGATACACCGGAGACGAAACGCTGATTTACGAACTGGTCCAGACGGGCACCACCCTCAAGCTGGTGGTGACTTCCGCCGGGGACGTGTGGATCTGGCAGGGAACGGAAGGCATGACCTGGAGCGACACGAACACGGGCGCCCAGTGGGGCATTGACGGCTCTGCGGATACGGCCGCCGGGCAGAACCTGATCTTCAACAGCTCCGGTGCCGGTACCGTTACCTTGTCCGGGGCGGTGAATCCGGCCTCCATCACGGTGAACAACGCCGCGGGCAGCGACTATGTCTTCGCCTCGGACGGCACCGGGAAAATTGCCCAGGGCACGCTGACCAAGCGCGGCGAAGGCAAGCTGACCCTGAATCTGGACAACACGGGCTGGACGGGATCCATCTCCATCCAGCAGGGCGAACTGGTGGCCCAGGTCGCCAACTCCCTGGGTTCCGGAGCCGTCACCGTTACGGGCGGCACGCTCACGCTGGCAACGGCGGACGTCCAGCCGGGCATGGGCATGATCAACCTGCAGGGCGGCAGCCTCAATCTGGCTTCCGGCGCCTTCGCCACGGCATTCACCGCGGATAACATGACGTGGACGGACGGCTCCCTCATCCTGGGTGAAAACGTGACGGCTACCGCCGCCAAGGCCCTGGCCAACGGAAAAACCGTGGAGCTGGCCTCCGGCTCCGTGCTGACGGTCAGCGGCGCCAATGACAACACGGCGCTCAACCTGAACGCTTCCGGGACCGGTACCATTTCCGTGGGGCTGGGAACCAACTACGGAGCCAATGTCCTGAACATGAGCACGGAATTCCAGGGAACCCTGTCCGTGACAGCCGGGTACTTCCAGTTGAACAACGTGACCATGGGAGCGGACGGCACCGTGAACCTGGCGGACTCCAATGTCCGTACGGAGTGGAACGGGACGGCCGGGGGAACCTTTGCCAATGACATTGTCTTTACGGGCAACCAGATTTTTGCCACCAAGGACTTCACCCTCAGCGGCGATTTGAGCGGCACGGCGTTCTCCACCCAGGGCGCGGGCAACATCACCCTGACGGGCGGCGTCAACCTGGACGGCCAGCTCAAGGTGCACCGCGGCACGGTCACGGTGAACTCCGCCAATGTGACCAAGCTGGGGGACAGCATAGACATCCAGAACAACTCCACGCTGGCTTTTGCCCGTGACTTCTCCTATGGCGGCGTCATCAGCGGCACGGCCGGCGGCACGGTATCCGTGAACTCCGGAACGCTGGAACTCACCGGGGCTAACACCTTCCTGGGTGCCCTCTCCATTGCAGGCGGCGCCACGGCGCGGCTGGGTGAAGGAAGCGCCTGGGCCGGAACCCTCTCGGGAGCCGGTTCCCTGGTCATTGACACCACCGGGAATATAACGCTGGCGGCTGGCAACACCGGATTTACCGGGTCCACCACCCTTTCCGGAACAGGCACCGTTACTCTGGCGGGGGCTGACTCCCTGGGGTCCGGACGGGTCACCATCAACAACGGCGTTCTTGACCTGGCCTCCCAGAATGCGGCCAACGTCATCCTGATCACAAGGGGAAGCCTGGCAAACGCGGGCGCCAAAACCACCGGAAACGTGGAAGTGGCAGCCTCCACCGGAACGCAGGGCGCCCTGAACACCATCAATCTGGGCGGCTTGTCCGGCAGCCTCGTCAGTTCCATCGTCATGGAGGACTTTTCCCGCCTTACCGGGGTCTCCGGCCCTCTGGACATGACGGGCAAAACGGTGACGCTCAAGCTGGACAGCGGCAGCCTGACCGCGGGCGGAGCAACCGGGCAGGGCGTCATTGACGCGGACAGCCTGACGCTCTCCGCCGCTACCACGACCATCAACCTCAGCAACCAGGGCGTTCTGGACCTGCTCTCCGCCAACCGGGATTCCGCGGACGGCGTGGGACTGGTGCTGACCACGGGAACGCTGACGGTGGACAATTACAAGCAGATCAGCTTCTCCCCGCTGCTGGCCTCCCTGGGTTATGCGGTGACGGAAGTCCTGGGTGCGGACGGAACGCTGATGATCAGCGGCAATACGGACCTGGTCTACCTGGTGGATACCACCCCCAATTCCGACAACCCCAACATCACCGACTACGCCGCCCTGGATCCCTACAAGGCTGTGGGCATCAACGGAACCACGCTTAATATAAGCCTGGACGGAGCCCCGGACGCCTCCCGGAACGGAGACGGCCTGAAAGTCAGCAACCTGATCGGCAGCAACGGCACCCTGGTGGTGACGAATACGGCGGCGGATGCGGCGGCCAACCATGCCGTGGTGGACCTGATCCAGAACGTGGACGCCGGCGGCAACAGCTACGGCGGCACCATCAGCGGCGACCATGTGGACTTCATCAAGAAAGGCGCAGAAACCCTCACGGTGGAAGGCAGCTTCACGGGTAATGACTCCAAGCTGAGCTCCACGGAAGGGAACATTGTCCTGAACGGCACGGGCAACAGCCTCACCACGCTGGAACTGTCCGGCGGAGACATCACGCTGGGCGGCAGGAATGACGGCGCTTCCCGCGTGACGACGGTGGAAAACCTGGCCTCCGGCACGGGCGGCGGCACCCTGGACCTGGGTAAAGGCGCCCAGCTCGTGGTCACCGGCCAACAGGCCGGCAGCCATGTGACGGACGTGACCATCTCCGGGGACGGCACGCTGACCCTGGGCGGGGACGGAACGGACTCCTCCCTGACGCTGGGCAACGGCTCCTCCCTGGACGGCGTTCTGCTGGACATCCGTGAAGGTTCTGCACTGTCCACCGCGACCGGCTCCGTGAACACGGTCTCCGGCCTGACGGGCGGAGGCGCCCTGAAGCTGAGCGGTGCGGAAATGACGGTGGACTCCTCCGCCTCCCATACCTTCACCGGTACGCTGGACGGGGCTTCCGGAACGCTCAACTTCAAATCCGGAAACGGCAGCGTGCAAACCATCAAGGGCGCGGGCAACGCCGGCTACAACCTGAACGTGACCGGCGGCGGCGCGCTGACCCTGGCCGGAGCCCCGGCGGAAGGCGGCAATCCGGCGCAGGCGGCCTACAAGGGCATCACCGTGAACGGCGGCACGCTCAACATCGGCAGCGCATCTGATCCCAAGACCCAGCTCACGCTGGGCACGGACGGCCTGAGCGTAACGGGGAACAGCACGGTGACTATCACCACCTCCTCCACAACGGTGGAAGGGCTGGGCAACCCGTTCGTCACGTCCAGCGGAAACATCACGCTGGGTGACGGAACGGGAGAAGTCACGCTGGTCATGAGCAACCTGGACACCCTGGTCACCGGGAATACGGAAACGCTGAACATGGAACTGTTCAAGACGACGGACGGCGCGCTGGTCTCCCTGGGAGACAACGTCACCCTTCAGGACATGATCCTCAGCTCCCTGTACGAGAACCTGCACCTGGCCACCAATGACAGCATGACGGCCATCATCCTCACCGGGACGGCGCGCACGGAAAACATCTTCCGTGATTCCTCCCTCACGCGGAATGCGTCCACCGGGGCTGACCTGCTCTGGAACTCCCGCTACCACATGGAGGAGGGAACCACCCTGCGCGACCTGTACACCTCCGTGCTGGTCTCCCAGAACAGCGGGGACTACTCCGGAGCGGCACGCAAGCTGGCCGCCGCCGCGGGCAGTACGGTCACCAGCCTGGGCATTGCCCAGCGGGACTCCCTGCGTGACCAGATGGGCTGGATACGCAACCGCGTGGCGCAGATGGGCGTGAATCCCGCGTACATTAATGAAGACATGCCGTACTTCCACATGTGGATGCAGGGCACCGGGTCTTACGCCAAGCTGGACGCCAAGGGGGACGAAAGCGGCTACAAGCTCTCCACCTGGGGCGGAACGGTGGGCATGGACGTGGATATCAACGACCACCTCACCGCGGGCGCGGCGTTCACGGCCAACTACGGAAGCCTGACCGCGAACGCGGCGGATACGGCGGACGGAGACTTGGACAGCTACTACGTCAACCTGTTCGCCCGCTACCAGTCCCGCAAGTGGTCCCATCTGCTGATTCTGACGGGCGGCTGGAATGACGCCAAACTCACGCGCACGGTAGACTATGGCACGGGCTCCTACCAGGCCCACGGCAGCACGACCGGGTCCGGCTTCGGCGCCATGTATGAACTGGCGTACGACATCGCCCTCAATGAAGACAAGAGCGTGATTCTCCAGCCCCTGTTCAACGCCTCCATCGTGACGACGCGCATGGACGGTTACAGTGAAAGCGGTTCCGCCGGAAACGCCGGCCTGAGGGTGGAAGAGCAGAAGCTGACTACGGCGGCTGTTGCGGTGGGCGCCAGGCTCTCCGGCCTCCTTGGCTCCAACCTCTTCGGGCGGGAAGCGCTGGGAGAAGTACGGGCGAATGTCTCCCAGGACATGGGCGACCGCCGCGGACAGGCCAATGTGGGCTTCCTGGCGGACCCCTCCTACACGCGCCCGGTATACGGCGCCAAGGTGGGGGCTACGGCCTTCCAGGTTGGCGTGGGCCTGAGCATCCCGGTGGGCAAGCAGAGCGTCATCTTTGCGGACGGGAATGCGGACATCCGCAGCGGCTCCAGCTCCATCAACGGAAGCATCGGCTACCGCTACAACTTCTAAAAGAAGGAAAACTCAGCTAAAAACAAGGCCGTTCCGGAGGATTCCGGAACGGCCTTCTTCGTGATTTTCAGAAAAGACGTTAAGTATTAATTGGCTCTTTCCATTACTTCCATTCCCATTCAATGGGCGTTTCCAGGTCCGGGCGGAGCGCCTGATGCACCGGGCAGCTCAGGGCCGTCTTTTCCAGCATGGAGCGGAGGGGGTGGGTGCCTTCCAGGGGCATGATGGCCTTCAGCTCAATCTTTTCAATCCCCTTGGAGGATTCCACTGCGCGCGCCAGGATGCGCATGCCCTTCAGGTCCACGCCCTTTCTGGCCGCAACTACGGAAACCAGGCTGATCATGCAGGAGGCAAGCGTGGAACCGAGCATCACACCGGGGGAGGGAAACTCTGCGCGGCCTTCAAAGGAAGCGGGCAGGTCGGTGGCAAAGGTGATATTGGAGGGAATATAGGTGCTCTCACAGCGGAACTGTCCGACGTTCTCCGTTTCGGAGGTGTAATGAGTATCAGTCATAGGAGTAGGACAGTCCGGCCCCGGTTTGGGTTCACCGGAATTTGGTTATTTTTTTATTCAAGATTCCCGTGAAGAAATGTCCTGCATCCCGGAGGGCAGGTGGGACGCGATTGTTCCGGCAAAGAGGGGATTTCCTAAAAATCTTTCCATGCCCAGTTTCGTGCAGATTTGACTGATCAGTGCGGCCCTGTCCGTCGCGGTCCGGTCCTTCATCACGGCATCCACACCCCTCTGGATCTCTTCAATGAGGTCCAGCGCCCGGGAGATGGCTTCCGCGCCTTCCCGGCCTGTGTAAACCTTGTCCCATGCGGGGCAGTAAAACCGTACCGGGGAAAGACTCGCCAGGCGGTGCAGGGTATCCATGCTCCAGTCCCTGTTAATGTAAATGGGAACGTCATTCCACACGGGAATGGCGTCTCCGGTAAACAGGGCCTCCCGGTTCCGCAGCCAGTAGGAGACGCCGTCGCAGGAATGTCCCCTGGAGCCTATGACCTTGATTTCCGTGCCCGGTTCCGGCGTGATGACGTCTCCGTCCGTGACTACGGCATCCACTTGGGTGGATGCCCCCGCCAGCGCGTGAAAATTGGGAATGGGACGTTCCTTGAATTGCAGGTCAATATTCTCAATCCACCGCCGCTCCCCCCCGCTTGCGTAAACGGTGCAGCCCGTGAGTTCCCTGATCACGGATGCGCTGCCGATGTGGTCCGGGTGCGCGTGCGTCAGGAAAATCCCTCTGATCTCTTCCGGCCTGCGCCCGATTTTCTCCATGTAGGAAAAAATGGCCTTCTCGCTTCCGCCAACGCCGGAATCAACCAGATAGCAGGCGGCTCCCTCAATAAGGTAGATATACGCAAAACGCTTGATTTCCGGCGTCACCTGGAAATCAACCCTGATCTGGTGCAGTCCTTCACAGAGCTTCATCACCATCCGTTCCTTTCACGATGATGGCGTGGCTCTTCACGGAATCCTCCCGCAGGGATTTGATCTGCCGGTACTCTTCCGAGGCAAAGCAGCGTTCCAGCTTTTCCCGGGAGGGAAACCGGATGACAATCACACGGTCCGGCTTCCAGCCGTCGGTCAACGGAATGACCTCGCTGGTCCTGACCAGGTATTCTCCGCCGTGCTTTTCAACAATGGGTTTGACTTCCCTGACATAGGAATCATACGGGGAATGGGCATCCCCGGTTAAAGAAACCGTGACAATAAAATAGTAACTCATATCCTTCTCTTCCGGTAAGCGGCGGGCGCCTGCTGGTTCCCATAGACGCCCGGAAGCATCCATGGCCTTGATGGGCAGGCTAAAGCCGGAAATGGCGCCTGTCAATCCATCTTCCGGACTTGCCTGAATGAGCGCGGCGCTGCGGCAAAGTACGGAGTTTCAATTTTTTGAAGTTCTCACAAGGGCCGTTCAACCGCAAACGGTTTTCCTGCTTTTTGCACCTGGTCTGTCATCCGGAGCGTCCGGGCACTGTCTTGAACCGCCGGGCAAAGCTGCGGTTTCTGAATGAAAACTCTCCCTCACCCCAGAATCCTGCGGACAGGTTCCGCATAAAGCTCCGGTTCCAGCAGGAAGGAATCGTGTCCCTTGGTGGAAACAATGGTGTGGAATTCCACGGGAATGCCCGCGGCCTTGAGCTGTTCCGCAAAATCCTTCTGTTCCGCCGGGCGGAAGCAGCAGTCCGTATCAATGGAAAAGACAAGAGCCGGAATCCCCGCGCGCCGGAAGCCTGCCAGGGCAGTGCTGAAAGCGCCATCCGCCGCATGGTCCCGGATGTCGAACTCCGCCCACATGTCCGCAATGCGGATGTAGGCGTTGGCGTCAAAACGCTCCGCAAACTTGGTTCCCTGGTGCAGCATGTAGCTTTGCGTACTGCGGGTGGGCGTCATCCACGTAAGCAGGCCGGACCGGCCGCCCACCTCCTTTCTGGCGCGCTGTTCCAGCCCTTCCTGGTACACGAACGCCTTGTGGCCGATGATGCGCGCGAACGCCAGCCCCTTTTTGGGAGCCGGGCCCTGGTAATAATCCCCGCCGCGGAAATCCGGATCAAGTTCAATGGCCAGGATTTGTTCAAACAGGGACAGGCGGTGTTCAATGGAAGCCCGGTATCCGGAGCCGATGGAGATAAAGCTCCGGGTCCGTTCCGGGAACTGGCAGGCGAAGCTGAGGGCGATCAGGCCGCCCACGGAGGGCCCCACCAGATGAACGCGGTCTATTCCCAGGCTGTCCAGCAGGAGTGCCTGAAGGCGTGCCTGGTCCGCCGCCTCCACGTGCGGGAAGCGGGAGCCGTAAGGCAGGCCGTCCGCAGGGCAGGGGCTGG
The DNA here is from genome assembly GCF_018709685.1 of Akkermansia muciniphila. Classification (GTDB taxonomy): domain Bacteria; phylum Verrucomicrobiota; class Verrucomicrobiia; order Verrucomicrobiales; family Akkermansiaceae; genus Akkermansia; species Akkermansia muciniphila_E. The sequence continues at coordinate 12,085 of NZ_JABDHQ010000024.1, read as the reverse complement.
CGGGTCCGGTGGTGCCGTAGCAGCCGCCCAGATAATTGGCGCAGATGATGCAGAAGCGGTCCGTATCCAGCGGACGGCCGGGGCCAATGATGCTGTTCCACCAGCCTTCATGGTTTTCCGGCTTCCAGAGGGAGCCGGTGCCCGGCACCTCCGGATTATAGCCGTAGGCGTGCTGGCTGCCGGAAAGGGCGTGAAACAGGAGGATCACGTTATCTTTTTCCGGCGTCAGGGAGCCGTACTGCTCGTAGGCCACGCGCACCTTGTCCAGCACGGTTCCGTTCCGCAGGGAAAAGGAGCCGGGAAGATCCAGAAATCTGGTTTGGACGGAGGGAAGCTGCATGGACGTGTGAGAAGGTGCTCTGTCAGCAAAAAAAGACCGGCACCCGGCGGGCGGCGGTCTTCTTGAAATCTGTGCTGGGCCAGGGGTTACTTGACGCCCTTCTTGGAAAGACGCGTACCTGCCGTGGCGCCCTGGCGGGCTTTGAACTTGGGATTGCTCTTGCAAATCACATACAACGTGCCCTTGCGCTTCACGATCTGGCAGTCTGCGTGGCGGCGCTTCATAGAGGCTAAGGAAGAAAGAACTTTCATGGTGTGTAACTCCGGTTTGGTGTTCGGTTCGGGAGACGGAATATACCGTTTAGTTAAGAATTGTAAAGTCATTTCTTTTCCGGAAGTGAAATTGCCGCGTTTTCCGGAGGGAATCGGACTCAAGATGCAGACGGAAGGAAAAGAATGGCAAGACGGGGCAGGGGGCTTGAGAGACCGCACCGCGGATGGCGGATGCCTTCAAATGGAGGCAGGCGCTTTTTCTGATACGGAAGAGGCATGGATTGTCCCGGCCGGCGGAGGTCCGTTTGGTTTTTGGGAACATGGCTTTTCTTTCTTCCGTGATGCGTGAGCGGGGAACGGGAGGTGTTGCCGGGCCCGTTTGACCCTGGGTTTTGGCAGGCAGGAAGAAACGCTTCCGAACGGATTTTTAATCCGCGGTCAAGTCTCTAGGCTGATGGGAAATGATTTGAGGGAAAACTCCGGATGTCTCCTGGGCATCCGGCTGAGGACGGAAGCCTCACGGCTTTCGTATATCATATAACATCTGAAGCATAGCAAAGTTGAATTTCTTTTTGGGAAGTATGATTTCTCAAGGGACGGGAGTAACTTGTTTCCAATTGATTGTGCCGTGATGGGACGGATGTGTACGGTTAATTCGACGTCTGGGGCTGCCGTCGTCTTCCCCGCTGTTCATGTGAGCTCTGCGTCGAACGGATTAAAAATCCGGTAAAGTTCCCCAAGTTAAGGGAAATGAAGATATTTCCACACATTTATTGATAAATCCGATTTGCCTGTCATGAATAAGAAATTGTTAACCGTCATTATGTTATCCTGTATTGGACCCGCTTCCGCAGTGTCCGCTCCCTCTTGGGAATTTTCTTCAAACGTGGAGCGGGAGCAATTTATAACAGGAACCGGCCTTTCCCTGGACGGCTGGACCATTTCTTTCCGGATTGATTCCACAGCCCCATACACGGATTGGGCGACCATGACGGGCGGTGACCGGAATATCTCCACGCAGACGGTGGGGATGTGGCTGAATGTATCTTCCCTGGCTTCTTCCGCTACGATTTATTCTTTTGGGGAAACAGACAGCCTGCGGGGGTTGCAGCTCATTTACAACGGCAACGGTTCGTTTACGTCCAAGAGAACCGGGGAAGAAGGGAAGACGTTCACCGTCAGCCAGGAAATCATCAATTCAGGATGGTTCAACCTGGTCATGGCCCTGGATACGGATACCTCCTCCCGGAAGACGGATTTTCAGATTTTTCTGGATGGAACGCAGCTTGCGGGTATACCCCAACTATCCTCCGGCCTTAACGGCAATCAAAATGGCACGGTGGCGGTGGGCGGAAACACAGGTGAAGGGAATTCTTTCCAGATAGCGGATTTCAAGGCATATGATTCCGTATTGACGGAAGACCTGGTCAGGGAAGCGTGGGGGCTGGCTTCCGTTCCTGAACCCGCGGCGGCTTCACTGGGCCTTCTGGGCCTGGCGGTGATGATGATGCGGCGCCGGGTTTGACCACCTTCCGGATTTGGTTCAGCGCAGGGGAGCGGTCATCCCGGGAAGGGATGCCCCCGGTTCCTTGCGGCTGAAGATGAGCATAAAGACCGTCCGCGCGGCGCACAAAGGGTTTGTGGACCGGAAGGGATTCGTATAAAATCCGTTCCGGTTTTCTTATGACTAGTTCCTCCGCATCCGATTCCTCTCCGGCTCCCCGGAATACGTTTTCCCATCATCTGGGGATGAAAGGATTTCTGCTGATGGAGGGGCTGCTGAAGCTCATCGGCATGAAAACGCTTTACCGTCTGGGACGCGTGGCGGGCGGCGCGGCGTGGTATCTGCTGCCGCAGCGGCGGAAAATCGTGGAGAGGAACCTGCGCATTGTGCTGGACCCGGCGTTGCGCGGGAAGAAGCTGCATCAATTGAGCCGGGAAAATTTCAAAAGGACGATCGCCAATTTCCTGTGCTCCGCGAAGACGGCCACCCTGACGGATGAGCAGTTGAAAAGATGCGTTACCGTCGGGGGGCATGAGGAATTTGCAGCTCCCGTGCTGGAAGGGCGGGGGCAGGTATGCGCCATAGCCCATTCCGGCAATTGGGAAGCCCTGGCAAGAATACGCGTGTTTTTTCCGGAAGTGGAGCGTTACGGGTCCATGTACCGCCAGTTTGACAACCCGCTGATGGAGGAGTACATGTACAGGCGCCGCACGGAGAGGGGAACGCAGATGTTTTCCAAAGAGGGAGGGATCAAGGCGCCCATGAAGCTGCTGAAGGAAGGAGCAGCCCTTGGAGTGCTGAGCGACCAGTTTGTCTGGGAGGGGGTGCACGTCCCGTTCTTCGGGAAGGTGACCGGCACCACTCCGCTGCCGGCCCTGCTGAAAAAAAGGACCGGAGCGGGCATGGTGGCGATAGCGGTGCGCACGGATTCTCCGGGGCACTGGATATGCGACATGGGGAACGTGGTTGATTTTTCCCGTTCCGACGGCTCCCTGGCGGGAGACACCATGGAAGTGAACCGGGCCCTGGAAACCTTGATCGGCAAGTCCGTGCTGGACGTATTCTGGATGCACCACCGCTGGAAATCCATTGACCGCTTTCCTCCCCGGGATGAAAAAACGTCCCGGCTTCTGGAAAACATGGAGCTGAAGCCGTACCGCATCCTGGTGGCCGTGCCGAAGGCCCTGGATGAAGCCCTGGTGGCCGCTCCCCTGGTCCGGGTCTTGAAGGCCGCCCGGTGCGACGTGCAGGTGAACATTATTTGCCCGTCCGCCCAGGCGGGGGTATGGAAGACCATGCCGGAAGTCAGCCATGTACTGCCGCACGACTCCCTGGAACAGCTTCGGCAAGCGTTGGATGCGGATGAATTTTACAATGACGGCCCGCTGGACATGGGCATCATGCTGGACCAGGACATGGAGACCCTGAAGGCGCTGGAGCCGTACGGGCCCATGATGTTCTCAGGGCTGGATACGCACCCCGGCGCCCGGAAATACAAATTCCGGGTAACGGCCCCCGTGCTGCGCGCCGCCCCCCCCATGCACCGGGTGCAGTCCTACCTGGAGCTCGGCAGCCGTCATGGGCTGGATGCGTGGCAGGCCGCCGTGTTCCCGGTGAAAAAGGCGCAGGCTCCGGAAGACGCTCCCATTCTGATTGCCCCGTTCTCCAGCCTGGGGCCGGCCAATGAATGGAGCGAAGAGCAGTGGGCGGAACTTGTTCCCCTCCTGCCCCGCAGGGCTGTACTGGCAGCCCTGGAGGAAGACCGTGACCGCGCCGCCGCCCTGGCGGAGCGCCTGAACGTGGAACTGGCGGCAGGAACGCCGGAAGCGTTGTTCCCCGTCATGGATAACGCGGCTGCGGCCGTGGCGGTGGATGGAGATATTCCGGCCCTCTGCTCCTTCCGCGGCCTTCCGGTGGTGACCTTGTTTTCCACCCGTCTTCCGGATATTTGCCGGCCCATGGGCCTTTTCAACCGTTCCCTGTACAGTCACCAGTGCTGTTCTCCCTGCTTCCTGAGGGAATGCGACCGTGACGTTCCCTGCAACCGCCATATTTCCGTGCAGGAGGTTCTGGAGGCCTTGCACGGGATAAATACGTCTAGCATTTAAGGATATTTATAGAAAAAAGGTTTATTCCTCTGTCTATCATGAAGATAGGTTTTCCTTAAATATTAAATTATGACTAAAGATATTAATTTAAAAAAATTGAGGAATGAGACCCATTTAACATTGGCTCGTCTTGCAGAATTATCCGGATATAATGTGACCACCATAGTCCGTTTGGAACAGGGAGAAAAAGTTCCTTTACACGTCAGGGAATCTGTTGTTTCCATTCTTTTGAGCGCCAGGGAGGAAGGTTTGGCTCTAGACGTCAGAATATGGCGTGAACGAGCTTTAAAAGCTGAAAGTAAAGTAGAAATTTTACTTGGGATGGTCAAAGGTGCAATGAATGTTATGAATAATTCTAAGGATTGAATAGATTTTTTGTATTTCTAATATACTACATTTCTTAAATTTTCTTCCCGGCGGAAAACTTGGCGGGCCTGTTCCGTCAGTTCCGCGGACGGTTCCGGGACGTCCTTCAAGGTATATTCCAGATTCAGTTCATCCCACTTGAAGCGTCCCATCTGGTGGAAGGGGAGCACGTCCACGCGCTCCACGTTGCCCAGGTGCGCCGCATAGCGGGAGAGCTCCGCGATGTCTTCCATGTTGTCCGTGAGGCCCGGAACCAGCACGTACCGGAGCCAGGCGGGTTTGCGGAGGGCGGCCAGGCGTTCCGCAAATTGCAGGGTAGGGCGCAGTTCCCCGCCTGTCAGGGCCTTGTACCGTTCCGGGTCCCATGCCTTGATGTCCAGCAGGACCAGGTCCGTGTTCGCCAGCATGTCTTCATCCGCATTCCGGCCCAGATGGCCGGAGGTGTCCAGGCAGGTGTGCAGCCCCAGGCCTTTGCATCCCTTCAGCACGGCTTTGGAAAAATCCGGCTGAAAGAGGGGATCGCCTCCGGACAGGGTGACGCCTCCGCCCGCCGCCAGCAGGAAATCCCGGTAACGGGCTATTTCTTCCAGAACGTCCGCCGCGCTTCTGTTCCGGCCCCGGCGCACGCAGGAGGTATCCGGATTGTGGCAGTAGCGGCAGCGCAGGCTGCATCCGGACAGGAAGAGGACGAAGCGGATGCCGGGACCGTCCACGGTGCCGCAGGATTCCACGGAATGGACCAGCCCCGCGGCGGCGGATTCACCGCCCGGAACCGGGTTCTGGGGAAAAGCCTGGGGCATCCGCTTCCTGGCTGGGTTAACGGGTGTGGAAGGTTCGGTTGAGAACCTCCTCCTGCTGTTCGCGGGTGAGCTTGATGAAGTTCACGGCATAGCCGGAAACGCGGATGGTCAGCTGCGGGTATTTTTCCGGGTGGTCCATGGCGTCCAGCAGGGTTTCCCGTTCCAGCACGTTCACGTTGATGTGGTGCCCTGTGGCGGCAAAGTAGGCGTCCAGCAGGGAGACGAGCTTGGCGCGGCGTTCCCCTTCTTCCTTGCCCAGGGCCTGCGGCACGATGGAGAAGGTGTAGGAAATGCCGTCCAGGGAGTCGTCATAGGACAGCTTGGCGACGGAAAGCATGGAGGCCACGGCTCCGTTTTTGTCCCTGCCGTGCATCGGGTTGGCCCCGGGCGCGAAGGGTTCCCCGGCGCGGCGGCCGTCCGGCGTATTGCCCGTCTTCTTGCCGTAAACCACGTTGGAGGTAATGGTCAGGATGGACTGGGTGGGCAGGGAGCCGCGGTAGGTGTGGAGCTTGCGCAGTTTTTCCATGAACCCGGTGACCAGGCCGCATGCGATCTCGTCCACGCGCGGATCATTGTTCCCGTAGCACGGGAATTCACCTTCCGTCCTGAAATCCACAATAAGGCCGTCTTCATTGCGGATGGCCTTCACCGTGGCGTATTTAATGGCGGACAGGGAGTCCGCGGCCACGGAGAGCCCGGCGATGCCCGTAGCCATCGTTCGCAGGATTTCAGGATCATGCAGCGCCATTTCAATGCGTTCATAGCAGTACTTGTCGTGCATGTAGTGGATGATGTTCAGGGCGTCAATGTAGGTCTTGGCCAGCCAGTCCTGCATCTTGTCGTACAGGGCCATCACTTCATCATACTTCAGAATCTCCTCCGTATAGCGCGGGGAGGGCGGGGCCACCTGTTTGCCCTTGAGTTCATCCATGCCGCCGTTCAGGGCATAGAGGAGGCATTTGGCCAGGTTGGCGCGCGCGCCGAAGAACTGCATCTGCTTGCCGATGCGCATGGCGGATACGCAGCACGCGATGCCGTAGTCGTCACCCCAGTGCGGGCGCATCAGGTCATCGTTCTCATACTGGACGGAGGACGTCTCAATGGAGACCCTGGCGCAGAAACTCTTGAAGGCTTCCGGCAGGTTCCCGGCCCACAGCACGGTCAGGTTCGGTTCCGGAGCGGGGCCCAGGTTGTACAGGGTCTGGAGCATGCGGAAGGAGCTGCGGGTGACCAGGGTGCGGCCGTCTTCCCCCATGCCGCCGATGGATTCCGTTACCCAGGTGGGGTCCCCGGAGAAAAGGTTGTTGTAGTCGGGCGTGCGGATGAAGCGGACGATGCGCAGCTTCATCACGAACTGGTCCATGATTTCCTGCGCCTCCTCCTCCGTAAGGAGGCCCTGTTCCAGGTCCCGGGTGAAGTAGATGTCAAAGAAGGTGGAGACGCGGCCCAGGGACATGGCGGCTCCGTTCTGTTCCTTCACGGCGGCCAGGTAGCCCAGGTAGGTCCACTGGACGGCTTCACGGGCGTTTGCGGCGGGGCGGGCCAGGTCGCAGCCGTAGGAGGCGCCCATCCGGGCGAGTTCCTCCAGGGCGCGGATTTGCTCGCTCATTTCCTCGCGCAGGCGGATGACCTCGTCCGTGAGGGGGATGTTCTCATGGCGTTTGAGGTCCTTGCGGCGTTCGGCGGCCAGTTTGTCCGTGCCGTACAGGGCCACGCGGCGGTAGTCCCCGATGATGCGCCCGCGGCCGTAGGCGTCCGGAAGCCCGGTGATGATGCCGGCGGAACGGGCCGCGCGGATGTCCGAGGTGTAGGCGTCAAAAACGCCCTCGTTGTGCGTTTTGCGTATCTTGTTGAAAATGTCCGCAGTCTTTTCGCACATCTTGAACCCGTAGGCTTCCAGGGCCTGCTGGGCCATGCGCAGGCCGCCGAAGGGCATCAGGGCGCGTTTCAGGGGGGCGTCCGTCTGCAGGCCCACCACCACCTCCAGCTCCTTGTCAATGTAGCCGGGCTTGTGGGAGACGATGGAGGAAACCACTTCCTCGTCCGCGTCCAGCACGCCGCCGTTGTCCGTTTCCTGTTTCAGCAGGACTTTCAGTTCCTCCCAGAGTTGAAGCGTGCGCCGGGATGGTCCGGAAAGAAAATCTTCATTGCCGGAATAAGGCGTGTAATTGTTCTGGATGAAATCCCGTACGTCGATGGACTCCGTCCATGCTCCGGGCTTGAATCCCTGCCATTCCTGCGGGAGGGCGGGGGATGCCTTCAAGTCTTTTGCCATGCTGATCATAAATAGGATATGGTGTGGAAAAACGGAGAGGACGGCCCCGGCCTTTAAAAGGGCCGGAAACGACGAAACTCCGCGCCGCTTGACTATACCGGGAATTTGCGGGGGCAACAAGGCCAATTCTTCCGGGCCCGGTTACCGGGGCGGGGAGCCTGGCCTGTTTCAAGGATACGGCCGTTCCGGAACAGGAGTGAGGAAAAAATTCCGGCCGCGGGCTGTGGTCTTTTCCATCCGGGAAGGGATGCCGCCGCATGCGGTCTTGATGCGCGGAGGGATTTCCCTACACTGGGTTCCAATTCAGCCGTTCCGTCATGAATTTCCAGTTGTATACGCTTACCGTGATGCTGGGCGCCTTTCTGGCGTTTCCTGCATCTTCCGCTCCGGCGCCCGCTCTGCCTTCCACCCTGAAGCCGGAACCCCACCAGCGGGATCCGTATGACTGGAATGCCCGTCATGAGGCCGTCAAAAAGCGGAACCGGTCCGTCAAGCCGGAGTACGTGATGATCGGGGACAGCATCACCCATCATTGGGGCGGGGAGCCCTCCGGAGACGGCAGGAAGGCGGGAGGGGCATCCTGGGATCAGCTGTTCGGCCCACATGCGGTGACTAACATGGGCTTTGGTTTTGATTATGTGGACAATGCCTATTACCGCGTGCAGAACGGGGAACTGGATGGCATCTCCCCGCGGGTCGTCATCGTGCTGCTGGGAACCAACAATCTGGGCCACCGGAAGGATACGCCGCAGGCGTGTGCGGACAATATCAAGGCGTTCGTGCTCCTGGTGCGCCGGAAATGCCCTTCTTCCAAAATCCTGCTGCTGGGCATTCTGCCCAGAAAGGAGAAAAACCTGGCCGTCCCGGTGAAGGAGACGAACAAGCTGCTGGCGAAGCTTCACAATGGGAAAAACGTCTTCTTTGCCGATCCGGGGAAGGCGCTTCTTTCCGCGGACGGCGTTTCTCCCAAAAATGAATTCATGAAAGACGTGGTGCACCCCAACGCCAGGGGGTACGAGGCGCTGGAAAAGGAGCTGGCCGCACTGCTGAAAAAGATGGATGCGAAGTACCGCGGCGGAAAACCCGCCGGAAAGCAGGCCTGACAGTGGTCTTTTTGAATAAGGAGGGATTTGGACTTGAAGGGATAGCCCGTTCCGTAAGAATATACCGCCTTTAGTCTGAGTATCCGATTTATGAAAAGCCTGTTGTTTGCCCTGCTTGCCGGTTCTGTCTGCTGCTGTTATGCCCAGCAGGCCGCCGTTCCCGCTCCGGAGCCTGAAGTTGTAGCCACGCCGCCGTCCGATGCCGGACGAGGCCTCATCCGCGTGAATTCCCGTGAAATCCGCCATTACTCCGGCACCCGCAAGGAGCCGGATTACCTGGTCAGCAAGGATAACGGAAAAACCTGGGAAATGAAGGCGGCCCCTGCCGGCTACCCGCCCAACTATGGAGGCATTCCCAAGGAGTCCCCGGCGATTGCGCGCAATCCCCTCACCAGGGAATTCATCCGCGTGCAGCCCATCGGAGGGTTTATCTTCCTTTCCAAGGGAGGCCTGGACGGCAAGTGGTTTGCGGTCACGAATGACGGCAAGCTGGAGGAGGACTGGAAGAATCCGGAGAAGCAGAAAAATCTGAAAAAATTGGGCGGCATCATGCGCACTCCCACCTTTGTCAACAAGGGCAAGAGGGTGATTGTGCCGTTCCACAACATGGGTGGCGGCACCAAGTTTCACATTTCCGATGACGGCGGGCTGACCTGGCGCGTGTCCAAGAATGGCGTTACCTCTCCCAGGCATGAAGCCAAGCCGCCCCACCAGGGCGTCAGATGGTTCAACAATGCCGTGGAAGCCACGGTGCTGGAAATGAAGGACGGCACCCTGTGGGCGCTGGCCCGCACCTCCCAGGACCAGGCGTGGCAGGCGTTCTCCAGGGATTACGGGGAGACGTGGAGCAAGCCGGAGCCGTCCCGCTTCTTCGGCACCCTGACCATGAACACGCTGGGACGCCTGGATGACGGAACCATCGTCTCCCTGTGGACCAACACGATGGCCCTGCCGGAAAACGCCACGGCAGGCAACGGAACGTGGGAGGATGTGTTTACCAACCGTGATTCCCACCACATCGCCCTCTCCGATGACGAGGGCAAGACCTGGTACGGATTCCGTGAAATCATTCTGGATGAACACCGCAACCATCCCGGCTACGCCACGCTGGACGGTCCGGAAGACCGCGGCAAGCACCAGAGTGAAATGGTGCAGCTGGACAAAAACCGCATTCTCATTTCCCTGGGCCAGCACAAAAACCACCGCCGCCTGGTCATTGTGGACCGCCGCTGGGTGGCCGCCAAAACGCGCGCCACGCAGACGGGCAGGGATTTGGACGCCCAATGGACCATCCATACCTATATTCCCCAGAAAAAAGGCCATTGCAGCTACAACCGGAAGCCCTCCGCGGAACTGGTTCCGGACCCCTCCGGCGGGGAAAAGAAAGTGCTGCAAATCAGGCGCCTGAATGATCCCGAACTGGTTAATGAGAAATCCAAGGTGGACTACCAGAACGGGGGCGCTACCTGGAACTTCCCGAACGGGACCACGGGGCTGGTCAAATTCCGCTTCCGGGTGGCGGACGGGGACCAGGCGGACGATTCAGGCCTTCAGGTTTCCCTGACGGACCGCTTGTTCAATGCCTGTGACACCACCACGAAGGATTACGCCCTGTTTACCTTCCCCATCAAGCTGAAGCCCGCCCCCCATCTGCTGCTTGGCATGAAAAAAGTGCCTTTTACGCCCGGAGCGTGGCATGAGGTCTCCATTCTCTGGCAGGGCTCCCAGGCTGTGGTTTCCCTGGACGGGAAAAAGGCGGGCACGCTGAAAATGGTGAACCAGTCTCCCAATGGGGCCAGTTACATCCATTTCATCAGCACCGGGACCAAGCCGGACGCGGGCGTTCTGCTGGATACGGTGAACGCCCGGGTGAAATGAGAGGCGCCCGCGCAGGGGGGAGCCGGGCCTAGCGGTTTCCGCTCTGCGGAAGCGGGGAGGTGCTTAACTCCGGCAGGTGTTTCAGAACCTGGTGCAGGTGGTCGTTTGACCGGTTGCCGATCTGCTGGAGGGCCGTGCGGCCGTACTTGTCCCGCAGGGCAGGGTCTGCCTGGTGGTCCAGCAGAAGCCGTGCAATGCCCAGCTTCAGCCGGTCCAGGGTATCGTCCCCCAGCAGCATGTCCCGGCAGCACAGCATCAGGGGCGTTTCCCCGGCTGCGTTTTGATGGTTGACGTCCGCCCCCTCACTGATAAAGAGGTTGACCAGTTCCCGGATTTGAGGGAGGTGGGATACATCAATAAAGGCCAGTTGGCGGCACAGGTTCAGCAGGGCCGTGTCTCCCGCGGAATCCGGCGGGGCTGTGGTCATGGGCATGGCCGTGTTGACGTCCGCCCCATATTCCAGCAGGGTATGGGCTATTTGCAACGCGGTTTTCGGCCTGTTCAGGTTCAGGGAAAGGAGGGGAGGGGTCATCTCCCCGCGGAAATTGGGATCATACCCGGCCTCGCAAAGCTTGCGGACCAGAAGGGGGTATCCGGCGGCGGCGGCCCAGGTCAGCAGACTGGTTTTTTTACCCCTCAATTCCGGCTGGAGGGAAATATCCGCCCCGCATTTGAGAAGAAAAAGAGCCGCTTCCTCATACGGCGCCCCTCCGATGCCGGCCACGCAGGTCATGACCAGCGGAGGCCATCCCATCGGGCCCGGTTTGTCCACATCCGCGCCGTACTGAACCAGCAGGTTGAGGCAGGAAAGCCTGTTGTGCACCGGGAGGGGATGGGCGTCATCCATTCCGGGATGGCACGCGTCGGTCAGGGGAGTGTCCCCCTGCTCGGAACCCGGTATGGATGGAATGGCATGTTGCGGCAGGATGATCTGGAGGTTCGGGTCCGCATTGCGTTGCAGGAGGCGGTTCAGCAGCTGCACCTGTCCCAGCCCGGCAGCCAGGTGCAGGAGGGTTTCATGGGAGGAAGTGCGGCAGCGTCCGTCCGCCCGCTCCGCCGTATTCCGGATCATCTGGAGCCTTTCCCTGATTTCCTCCTGCATGTACTGGCGCATGGAAACCTCGGAAAACATGTGCCAGTCAATATGGCGGGAATTGGGACAAAGCCCGCGGAAGATGAAACGCTCCGGACTGCGATGCTCCGTGAAGTCCGCTACGGCAAGAATCTGTTCTTTTTCCGCTTTTGTCCACAGGGGGTTGAATTTCCACTCCGCGGGAGTGGGGTCATTCCTGAGGAACCAGAAAATAGTGGATCCCGCGACAAGGGCGGCAAAAACGCTCAAAGCTCCAAAAAACCAGAGGGTCTTTTTTCTTAATGTCATGTGTATCATAAGCAGGACAACTGCGAGAAGCCATGATGCAGGAATCCGTAACTTCGAGCAATGAAAAAATGGTATGCGCAAGTAAGGCCTGGAGCGGACCGGGCATGAATTTGAATGG
>NZ_JABDHQ010000023.1 GCF_018709685.1 Akkermansia muciniphila | reverse complement strand
AAAGAGAAAAGGTGTTCATTTTGTCCATCAAGTCCATTCTCTCCACCCTGAACTCTCAACTCTCAACCTTCCACTGTGAACTCTCCCCGTTCAAGATTCTGTAAAACCGCGTAGAATACTTCCGCACCCCTTGTCCGCTATCTTATGTCAGAAAAAACCGGGCGGCGAGAAATAGGCCTGTTTTTATGCGATTACAGCGGGTTTTTGCGGAGGCAGCTCCCACACGCGCACGCGCGTTTTCTAACATTAGCCTTGCAAAAAATTAAGATAAGCGTAGTATATTTCAGTTATGTCCGAAGATACCAACGAGGTTGTTGAAACCACCGTTTCCACGACGGCGCAGCATGAATACGGCGCCGCGCAGATTGACAAACTGGAGGGCCTGGAGGCCGTGCGGAAGCGCCCCGGCATGTACATCGGGGACCCTGATGAAAGAGGCCTGCATCACTGCGTGTTTGAAGTGCTGGACAACTCCATTGACGAGCATCTGGCCGGCTATTGCAGCAAGATTGACATTGTGATTCATGTGGACGGTTCCATTTCCGTGGTGGACAACGGCCGCGGCATTCCGGTGGATACGCACCCGAAGTTCGGCATTCCCGCCGTGGAACTGGTGCTGACCAACCTGCACGCCGGCGGCAAGTTCGGCCAGGGCGCCTACAAATACTCCGGCGGCCTGCACGGGGTGGGCGCCAAGTGCGTGAATGCCCTGTCCGACTGGTTCAAGGCGGAAGTGCGCCGGGACGGCAAGCGCTACCAGATCAAGTTTGAGCGCGGCAAGACGACGGAACCTCTCCGCCCGGTGGGAGCGTGCGCCTGTGAAATCACGGGCACCACAATCACCTTCTTCCCGGATGCCACCATTTTCACGGATACCACGGAGTTCAAGTTTGACCGCCTGACCACGCGCCTGCGTGAGCTTGCCTTCCTGAACCCCGGTCTGATTATTGAACTGATTGACGAACGGGAAGCCCCCGTGCGCCGGGAAACGTTCTTCTACAAGGAGGGCATTGTGGAATTCGTGCGCCAGCTGGGCAGGAACAAGGAAGTGATCAACGAGGAACCCATCTCCATTTCCGGCGTCCGGAAGGTGGAAGTGGAGTACGACGGCAAGAAAATGGACGACGACGTGCTGGTGGACGTGGTGTTCCAGTACAACAACACGTATGAAACGAACATCCTCTGCTTTGCCAACTCCATTTATAACGGGGACGGCGGCACGCACCTTTCCGGCTTCCGCGGCGCCCTGACGCGCGTGATCAACGGGTACGCGAAGGCGAACGGCCTGCTCAAGGAAAAGGACCCCTCCCTGAGCGGGGAGGACGTGCGCGAAGGCCTGGTGGCCGTCATCTCCGTCAAGATGCCCAATCCGCGCTTCTCCTCCCAGACCAAGGACAAGCTGGTGAACACGGAGATTGAAGGCGTGGTGGGGAACGTCGTGTACGAAGAGATCAAGACGTACTTCGAGGAAAACCCGGCGATGGCCAAGAAGATCATTGAAAAGAGCATCACGGCCGCCCGTGCCCGCGAGGCCGCGCGCAAGGCGCGTGAAACGGTCCGCAAGAGCGCTCTTTCCATCGGCGGCCTTCCGGGCAAGCTGGCGGACTGCTCCGACCGCGACCCCGCCAAGTGCGAGCTTTTCATTGTGGAAGGTGACTCCGCCGGCGGCTCCGCCAAGATGGGGCGCGACCGCCGCACGCAGGCCATCCTGCCCCTGCGCGGGAAAGTGCTTAACGTGGAAAAGGCGCGGCTGGACAAGGCCCTGGGCAGCCGGGAAATCCAGAACATGATCACGGCCATCGGCGCCGGGATCGGGGACGGGGATGATGAGGCCTCCTTCAAGCTGGACCGGGTGCGCTACCACAAAATCATCATCATGACTGACGCGGACGTGGACGGCGCCCACATCCGCACCCTGCTGCTCACCTTCTTCTGCCGCCACATGCCGCAGCTGGTGCGCGCCGGGTACCTGTACATCGCGCAGGCTCCCCTTTACCGCATCATCCGCAGGAAGAAGGAGGAATACGTGCAGGATGACGTGGCCCTGAACCGCAAACTGATTGAACTGGCCGTCAATGACGTGACCCTCCGCTTTGCGGACGGTTCCCGTTCCTTTACGCCGGACGAGCTCTCCGCCATTCTGGAAACGCTGGTCAACCTCCAGCGTTACACGGAATCCATGCAGGCGCAGGGCGGCACCCTGGAAGACCTGCTCAACCACCGGGAGGCCAACGGCGACTTCCCGGAATTCCTGGTGAAGGTGCGTAGCGGCAATGAGGAGGAAATCCTGTTCTTCCATGACATGGAGGCCCTCACGGCCTTTTCGGATGAAAACCGGGACCTCTTCATCTTCGGCATGCCCACGGAAGAGGAACTGCTGGAAAACCCCCTCCCGGACCGGGAAGGCCCCAGCCGCCGCTCCATCACCCATGAACTGCATGAAGCCAAGGCCATTGCGCGCGCCCTGACGCGCCTGGCAGAGCTCGGCATCCCCGGGAACATGCTCGTATCCATGGATACGCCCCTGTTTGAACTGGTGGAAGGGGAAGGAGACAAGGAACGGACCACGGCCCTCTTCTCCGTGATGGACATTCTGGAATCCGTCATCACCATCGGCAAGCGCGGCGTGGAGATCACGCGATTCAAGGGCCTGGGTGAAATGGACGCCAAGGACCTGTTCAAGACGACGATGGACCCGGAACGGCGCGAGCTGCTCCGCGTCATCCTGAATGACGACAACGCCGTCAGGGCTGATGAAATGTTCACCATCCTGATGGGGGACGTGGTGGAGCCCCGCAAGAACTACATCGTGGACCACGCGCTCAACGTCCGCAACCTTGACGTTTAATTCCTACACTTTCTCCCAGAACCATGGAAAACAATAGAATCAAACCGGTGGACGTAGCCAGTGAGCTCTCCACTTCTTTCCTGGACTACTCCATGTCCGTCATCATCTCCCGCGCCCTGCCGGACGTGAGAGACGGCCTCAAGCCCTCCCAGCGGCGTATCCTGTACGCCATGAAGGAGCTCAACCTGTCCCCCGGCGGCAAGACCCGCAAATGCTCCAAGATCGTGGGTGACACCATGGGTAACTACCACCCGCACGGGGACGCCGCCATTTACGGCACCCTGGTGAACATGGCGCAGGACTGGTCCATGCGGGACATCCTCGTCATCGGCCAGGGCAACTTCGGCACGCCGGACGGGGACCCGCCCGCCGCCGCCCGATACACGGAAGCCAAGCTCTCCGGCATGGGGGTGGCCCTGATGGCGGACCTGGACAAGGACACCGTGGACTTTGTCCCCACGTACGACAACGAGCACACGGAACCCACCGTGTTCCCCTCCGCCTTCCCCAACCTGCTGGTGAACGGCGGCACGGGCATTGCCGTGGGGATGGCCACCAACATGCCCCCCCACAACCTGGGGGAAGTGGTGGACGGCATCTGCGCCGTGATTGACAACCCCCTCATGACGGTGGATGAACTGCGCCACTACATCAAGGGGCCGGACTTCCCCACCGGGGGCGACGTGCTGGGCTTTTCCGGCATTGACAGCTACTTCCGCACCGGGCGCGGCTCCGTGCGCATCCGCGGCAAGATAGACATGGAAATGACGGACTCCGGCAAGGACCTCCTCATCATCCGTGAAGTGCCGTACGGCGTAAACCGCGCCGCCCTCCAGGAACGCATTGCGGAACTGTACAAGGACAAGATACTGACGGACATTTCCGGCATCCGGGACCTTTCCGACGAGAAAACCTGCATTGAAATCGAGCTCAAGCGGGACGCCCGCCCGCAGGTAGTCATGAACCAGCTCTACAAGCTCACCTCCATGGAAACCTCCTTTGCGGTGAACATGCTGGCGATTCACGACAACCGCCCCAAGACGCTCGCGATGCTGGACGCCATTAACTTCTACATTGAGCACCGCCGCGAGGTGGTCGTGCGCCGCACGCGCTACCTGCTGGGGGATGCGGAAAAAGACGCGGAACGCCTGGAAGCCTTCCTGCTGGCCCTGCACCACATGGATGACTTCATCACCATCATCCGCGACTCCAAAAACAGGGAGGAAGCCCGCGAACGGCTGCAAAACTACACCTTCTCCACGCAGACGGCGGAAAGCCTGGGCATCCTGATCCGTTCCCAGGCCTCCGTGCAGGGGGACCGCTACATCTTTACGGAACGCCAGGTCAATTCCATCCTGGACCTGCGCCTGTACCAGCTCACCGCTCTGGAAAACGACAAGATTTCCGGGGAATACACGGAACTGCTGGTCCGGATCAAGGACTATCTGGACATCCTGGCGAACGAATCCCGCGTGCTGGGAATCGTGAAGGATGAACTCATGGCGATCAAGGACAAGTACGCCACGCCGCGCGTCACGCGCATCATTCCCTTCTCCGGGGACATGGCTATCGAGGACCTGATCCCGAACGACACGATGATCGTCACCATCACGCACAGCGGCTACATCAAGCGCACCAACTCCGCGGAATACCGCGTGCAGGCCCGTGGGGGCAAGGGCGTGAAGGCCGCCACCACGAAGGGAGCCAAAAAAGACGCGGAGGCGGACTTCATCGAACACCTCTTCGCCGCCCAGAACCACGACTACCTGATGTTCTTCACCAACACCGGCCGCGTGTACGTGGACCGCGTGTATGAAATTGACGAGGCCGCCCGCAGCGCGCAGGGCCGCAACATCAAGAACCTGCTGGACCTCCAGCCGGAGGAAGCCATCGCCGCCATCCTGCGCCTGGAACGCCGGGTGGATGAAAAGGGCAATGACATCACCTTTGCGGAAGGCAGCGGCAACGTGGTCTTCGCCACGAAGGACGGCACGGTGAAGAAAACCAGCCTGAACGACTTTGTCAACTACCGCAAGGCCGGCATCATCGCCATCAACCTGGAGGAAGGCAACACCCTGGTGAACGCGGAACTCACCACCGGGGAAAATGAAATCGTGCTCGTCACCCATGACGGCATGAGCATCCGCTTCCCGGAGGAAGCCCTCCGCACCCAGGGCCGCAACACCATCGGCGTGCGCGGCATCCGCCCGCGCGAGGGGGACTACGTGGTGGCCCTTGCCATTGTGGACCCGCAGAAAACCCTGCTGGTGGCCTCTGAAAACGGCCTCGGTAAGCGCACCTCCTTTGAGGAATACCGCACGCAGGGCCGCGGCGGCACCGGCATCAAGACCATGAACTGCACGGACAAGACCGGCAAGGTGGTATCCGCCACGGTCGTTTCCGAGGAGGATGAACTGATGCTCATGACCACGGCCGGGCAATCCGTCCGCATCAAGGTGGCTACCGTCCGTGAGACGGGCCGCGCCACCCAGGGCGTGAAGCTCATGACGCTGAACGACGGCGAAGCCATCCAGGACATCTCCATCGTCATTCCGGATGATGAAGAAGAGGATATTCCGGAGGACGGGGAAGACGCGGAGGCCGTGGAACCTTCCGGTGAAGCGGAAGCCCCTGCGGAAGAATAAAACTCCATGGAACCCCGCTCCGGAATCATGCCGGGGCGGGGTTCTTCATTCGCCGTTTTTATGGAAGAAATCCTTTCCCTGCAAAAGTGCGCCGAACGCCTGGAACGGCGCGGATTCAGAAGCTGTGTAGTCCCGGGCCTGAAGGAAGCCGCGGACCTGATGCGCGGCTTGGTGCGGGAGTTCCAACCCGCGTCCGCCTCCTACGGGGACTCCATGACCTTGAAGTCCACGGGAATTCTTGACGACCTGCGGGCCAACCCGGACATTCAATTTTACGACGGCTTTCTCCCGGACATGGACCGGGAGGAAAAATGGGAAATCCGCCGCCGCGGCATGACGGCGGACCTCTTCCTGACCGGAATCAATGCTGTCAGCATGAAGGGAACCCTGCACTGGGTGGACATGGTGGGCAACCGCGTGGCCCCGGTGGCGTTCGGCCCCCGGCACGTCATTCTGCTGGCCGGAGCCAACAAGCTGGTGGCTGGCCCGGAGGAGGCTGTTGAACGCATCCGCCGCATTGCCCCGCTGAACGCCAAACGCCATGAAGACTTCAAGACGCCCTGCATGTACACGGGAACCTGTGCGGACTGCAACTCCCCGGACCGCCTGTGCAACATCCACATGTCCATCGTCAAATGCTTCCCCAAGGGAAGAATCACCGTCATCCTGATGGAGGAATCCGGAGGACTCTGAGCCATGCCCGTTTCATCCCGGATAGAAATCATGGCCCCGGCGGGGTCGTTTGAATCCCTGGCCGCCGCGTTGCAGGGCGGGGCGGACTCCGTGTACTTCGGCGTAGGAAAGCTCAATATGCGCTCCCGCGCCACGGCAAACTTTTCAGAGGAAGACCTGCCGGAAATCGTCGCGCGCTGTCATGAGGCGGGGGCTAAGGCCTACCTGACGCTCAACATCATCGTGTACGATGATGAGCTGGAGGCGGTGCATTCCCTGTGCCGCGCCGCCCGGAAGGCCGGAGTGGACGCCGTCATTGCCTCCGATCTGGCGGTGATCACTTATGCCCGTTCCATCGGGCTGGAAGTCCACATGTCCGTGCAGGCCAACGTCTGCAACATGGCTTCCGTCAGATTCTATGCTCAATACGCGGATGTGGTGGTGCTGGCCCGGGAACTCACCCTGGCGCAAATCAGGCACATCATTGAATCTATCCGGAAGGAGGACGTGAGAGGCCCCTCCGGAGAACTGCTCCGGGTGGAAATCTTTGCCCACGGGGCGCTGTGCGTGGCCGTGTCCGGCAAATGCCACATGAGCCTGGCGGCCTACAACTCCTCCGCCAACCGGGGCGCCTGCTTCCAGAACTGCCGCCGCGCCTACCGCGTGACGGATGAGGAAACGGGCAATGAACTGGTGATAGACAACAAATACGTGATGTCCCCCCGGGACTTGTGCACCGTTCCGGTGCTGGACCAGATACTGGATGCCGGAGTCTCCGTGCTGAAGCTGGAAGGGCGCGGGCGTTCCTCAGACTATGTCCGGACGGTCACCTCCGTGTACCGGGAAGCCGCGCAGGCGTGCCTGGACGGCTCCTTCTGCGCGGACGGAGCGGCTGCGTGGATGGAACGGCTGGAATCCGTATTCAACCGGGGCTTCTGGCAGGGAGGGTATTACCTGGGTGTAAAATGGGGGGAATGGAGCGGGTCCTCCAACAGCCGCGCCTCCCTGCTGAAAATCCACATCGGCAAGGTGGACAACTTTTATAAAAAGAACGGCGTGGCGGCCCTTTACCTGGAAGCAGGCGGCTTGTCCGTGGGGCAGACCATCCTCATGGCGGGCCCCACCACGGGTGCCGTCCGCGTGGAAGTGGAATCCATGCAGCGGGAGACGGCGGCCGGAATGGAACCCGTGGAAACCGCGCAAAAGGGGGAAACCGTCTATCTGGCGGTTCCGGAACAGGTGCGCCGCCGGGACAAGGTGTACCTGCTGCGCCCCCGCACGCTGGAAGACGCCTGAACTTTTAATTCCGCAGAAATGTAAAAACAAGACCGCCGGAGAGAGGGAAAACGGCGGTTCCCTCTTTCTCCGGCGTTTGTTTTTCCCGGATAGCGGGAACAAACGGAGGAACGTTGCTCATTCCCCCGTTCCCTGTCCGGCAGGGGTTGGCCGGGCATCCTGCTTCAGCAGGGGGAGCTGGCTGAGCATGTTTTTAATCTTGATCGCCAGGCGCGGCATCGGTTCCGCTACCGTAAGGCCCGCCACGTCGTAGCGGGCGGCGATGTCGTTAATCACCCGGACCACCTCGCTGGTCTTCATTCCTCCCGGTTCTACGCCCACCCCCGCGATGATTTCCGCCGGGTCCAGAACGTCCAGGTCAAAGTGGATGAGAACCTTGGAAACGCCCCTCTCTTTCAGCCAGTTCATCACAGCGTCGCTGTTATCGGCCAATTCCGCGGGAGACAGGCTTTTGATGTTCAGGCTCTTTTGCCGCTCCTTCGTCCCTCCGTCCTTTTCCCAGGCGCGCAATCCTGCAATCAGGACGTTGGAGGCGTCCACTTTCCCCGGCAGAAGCTTCATGATCTCTTCATCCCCCATCCCCATGCAGGCCGTCAGCGCCATGGCGTGGTAACCCTTGTATTCATCGTTCGGAAGATTGATGTCGGGATGGGCGTCAATCCAGACCACGGCCACATCATCGGGATATTTTCCGGCCAGGTAAGTGAAGGGAACAACGCTGACGGAGCATTCCCCGCCCAGCGTCACGATCTTGTCCGGATTGGTTTCACGCAGCTTCTCAAGCGCCGCTCTGGTCTGGGTCAGAATGGCGCTCCGGTCGCTGATGCCTTTCTCCACTTTCCTTTCTCCAATATCCAGGGAAACGGGGACTTCAACGGCCTTTTGGGCGCTTTCGGGCGCCAGCATCCGGAGAAGCTGCGCTCCCAGGTAATACCCCCGGGAAGCGTCTTCCGCGGGCAGGTCCGGCATCCAGTGGCTTACCACGCCCCCCTGCCATTGGGGATAAATCAGGCGAATCGTGTTGGTTTGATCTTTCATGTGCTGGTGGTTTGGTGAGGTTTTCTTCCGCCGGGGCAAAGGATATCTCCGGCAATACGGTGACTGACCATAAAATATGTTTTATGCTGCTGTGAGATGTTGGGAAGGGCGGAACCCATTTATATGAAATTAGACCATTTCCGTCTTTCTGCAATACGGATAAATTATTCGTATGCCGGCAAATTGATCAATGCATGCCTTCCGGCACCTTTATTCCAGCTTTCGCTCCTCCATTGAACGCCGCGGAGTTGTACGGCGTAACGGCAGTTTATCCAGGAAACGCTGAAAGATGTTCCCGGAATTGATGAAGCGAGAGGAAGAAATTCCTGTTTCCTCCCATCTGCCATGTACGAGAAAAAATTGCCCTTTGATAATTGGGTGTGGAATCAGAATAGCCGCGGAGATGATCGGCGGCAAATGAAAGCGCTGCATCATCTCTGAACTGGCGGAAGGCCCGAAGCGCTCAAGCGAGCTTCACCGCCTGTTCCAGGAAGACAATTGCCCTTGGAGCTGGAATGGCCTGGATTTCCCGTATTCTATGGCTGTGGAAGGAAAGAAGCCGCTGCCGAACCATCAAAAACGGATATTCCCGTGAAGGAATATCCGTCGTGAGCTTTTCCGGAGAAAACATTTACTCCTGCGGCCTTCTGCGGCGGAGCGCCAGCAGGGCCAGCCCCGCCAGGCTGAGGGAGGCCGCGGCGGGTTCCGGCACGCTGAGGGCCGCAATCTGTTCCGCGCTCAGTACGCCCTGATAGAGCCGGACATTGGAAAACTCCGCCGTCTGGTTGTTGCTGTCATTCATCGGGCGGCCTCCCAGCGTGAATGTATCCAGCTTTTCATTGGTCCGGTTGGCGGCGGCCAGCGTCGCTGTGGCGATCGCTTCCCCGTTCAGGTACAGGGTGAGCGTGGACGTTCCCGTTTGGGCCGTGCCGTCATTGGTTCCGGCATCCACGGTAACGATGAAGGTCTGTTCCGCGCCCTGCGCCACGGTTCCGGCCATGGAGGTAAGACCGGAAAGGCCGTAGCCTTCAGGGGCGAAGCCCCATCCCGCATTCTCTCCCTTGGTATAATTGACTTTCAGGTTCCAGCTATTGGACTCGCCCAGACCGAACAGCACGGGCCAGTTGGAGGCGCTGTCCCCGTTCAGTTCCGCTTTAACCACAAAACTGAAACTGTTGCACATGGAAAGGGTGGAGGAACTGTCCGTGATGGTCAGGCGGGAACCGTTGGAATGGTAAGCATCGTTTGTCACGGAGCCGCCCCCGAAGGAAGGGGAGAGACTCTCATAGGGCGCGCCGCCGGTTCCCGTAACCACGATATTCCCTGCATTCGGAGAACTGGAAGTTCCGGTGAAGGTCATGTCCCATACGAGCGTTCCGGCGGCGTGAGCCGTAGCAAAAGCTCCAAGCAGGATGATGCAGGAGGAAAGCAATAAAGTCTTCTTCATGAAATGGAGATTGGTTTGATTCCGGATGTCCTGCTTTTTTTTGCAGGACAAGGGACATTCTGCGGATTACCAATCCGGTACGCACTGAAAGCGGTACGTGAATTCTTTCACCCACGTGAACGCCGCAGGGCCCTGCGGCGTCTGAAACGGACATAAACGTCAGGACGTGCCGGCTTTCAGGGAAAAGAGTTCGCTGACGTTCCCCTTGATCTTGGGCAACCACGGGCCCGCGGCTTTTCCTGCATGGTCCGGACCTTTCCGGAAGACTTCCGGCTATAAAGGAAAAGCTTCCCATAATACAACGCTGCACGGCACACGCTCCTGGTTCTTAAAATTCATGCTTGACTTCCGGATTGGTAATCCGGAGAGGGCGGCTTATTTATTCATTATCTGTCGTTTGGGAGAAAATTTTTTAGAAAGGGATATTCTAGTTGAATGAAAAAGAATTTCTTCTGCGTACTAGTGTAAAACTGTACGCCATGTTTGACTCATGTTCCATCCTGCGCCTTCTCTCATGCGGCTGTGCCGTGCTGGGAGCCGGAATACTCCATGCCTCCGGGCTGCAGCCCTGGCTGCGGGAATTGTCCGGAATTCCGTTTCCGGCCTCCGCAGAAGGAAAGAATCAATGGATGCAGGACCTGTGGACGCGGACGGCGGAGCAGGTGTCTTCCCTTTCCGATCCGGCTGCCGCGGATGACTGCGGAGACGCCATGGCGCTGCTGGCCCCCGTATTCCAGGCATGGCCGGACGGGCAGAAGGCCGGGGCCGCACTGGCGGAAATCCTTTCCGTTCCGGTGGAGCGGGTGGGGGCCGTTTCCTCCTGGGATGACTTGGCGAAGCATGAGGAAGCCATTCTGGAAAAAGTCAGTTTCCTCAGGCTGAAGAAGCTGGCGGCTTATTATGACGCGGCCGCCATCCGCCGCGCGGTGAACCGCAACCGGGAAAAATACGGGGAACGGTACCCCGGCGCGGACGGCTTCCTGGCCCGGCTGGATGAATGGGAAAAGGAGCTGGGGCCGCTGGACCGGTGGGTGCAGCAGGCCGGCCCGGAGCAGGCTGCCCAGTTGCGCGAGCTGGTGGAATTGCGGAAAAAGGCTCTTATTGAATCCCTGCCGGAACAGGACTCCCTGAGGGAATGGGTGAGCGTGCGGCGTTTCAACCCTTCCGGGAAAAGCTCCTTCAACCATGACCGTCCGGCCAACTGGCAGGGCATTTCCAGCATGCCGGGGCCGGGCCGCATGTACCGCAGCGGCATCGTGAAATTTGACGGAGCCTCCTCTTCTCCCGCGGCGCGGCTGCTGGCGGACGACCGCTGGATGGGGCATCTGGAAGTGGACTTTTCCGGGGAAAGGCTCATGTTCACCGGCAACCACTTCGGCAAAAAGGAAAACAGGCCCTGGGACGTCTTTGAACTGGACCTGAAAACCGGAGAAATGGAATCCCTTACCGCCCACATGCCCGCGGATACGGACAGCTACAACTCCTGCTACCTGCCGGACGGCCGCATCATCTTCATCAACACCTCCGGCATGCAGGGCGTGCCCTGCGTCACCGGGGTGGACTACGTGGGGAACATCCACCTTTACGACCGCGAGAAGAAGACGACCCGGCGGCTCACCTTTGACCAGGACAACAACTGGTTCCCCACCATGCTCCCGGACGGACGCGTGCTGTTCCTGCGCTGGGAGTACACGGAAAGCGCCCACTACTTCAGCCGCGTGCTGATGCACATGAACCCCGACGGCAGCGACCAGAAGGAATATTACGGCTCCAACTCCTACTGGCCCAACAGCCTGTTCAACGCCCGCCCCCTTCCCGGCAGGCCGGGCAGGTTTGCGGGCATTGTCAGCGGGCACCATGGAGTCAAGCGGCTGGGGGAACTGGTCATCTTTGACGTGAACCGGGGGCGCACCGCCACGGAGGGCGCGGTGCAGAAAATTCCCGGGTATGGAAAGCCCGTGGAAAACGTGACCAGGGACCAGTTGGTGGAGGGATTGAAGACTCCCTATTTTGCGGAACCGTACCCGCTGAATGAGGAAACCTTCCTGGCCGTCTCCTCCCCTTCCGGCAACCAGGGCGTGACCAATGTGGTCTGGTGTGACGTGTATGACAACATCATTCCTCTCACGGCTTCCTCCTATTTCATTTATGCGGACCCCACGCCGCTGAAGCCGCGCAAAAAGCCGCCCGTGCTGCATGACCGCGTGAAGCCGGAGAGCAAAACGGCCACGGTTTATATCTCCGACGTGTACCGGGGGCGCGCCATGGCCGGAGTGCCGAAGGGGGAGGCAAAATTCCTGCGCGTGTTCATGTCCGAATACAGCCCGCGCAACACCGGAAGCCATTATGCCATGGGCATGGAAAGCAACTGGGACCTGAAGGTGCTGTACGGCACCGTTCCCGTGAATCCGGACGGTTCCGCCATCTTCACGGCTCCCGCCAGCCAGCCGCTGACCCTCCAGGTGCTGGACGGGGAAGGGCGCGCCTTGGCGCTGATGCGGAGCTGGTTCACGGCCATGCCGGGGGAAACGCTCAGCTGCATAGGCTGCCATGAACGGCAGAACTCCGCGCCGCCCGCCAAGGCGGTCATGGCTTCCCGCCAAAAGCCTGCCGCCATTGTTCCGTGGTACGGTCCGGCGCGCACCTTCTCCTTCATGAATGAGGTGCAGCCCGTGCTGGACCGCCACTGCATCCACTGCCACACCGCGGGGGACAAGGCCCGTGAAGGAATACCGGATTTCATGACGTTGGAGGCCGTCAAGGGGGCGCCGGCTCCCGGTTCCGTCGCGTACTGGAACCTGCACCCCTACGTGCGCCGCAACGGACCGGAAGGGAACTACCTGGGGCTGTCTCCCACGGAGTTTTTCGCGGATACGTCGGAACTATACCAGCTCCTCAAAAAAGGCCATCACGGCGTGGAGATGCCGCAGGAAGACTGGAACCGCCTGGTCACGTGGATGGACATGAACGCCCCCTATCTGGGAGAATGGCCGGGAGAACGCAATGAAGGATTGCTGAAACGCCGCTATGACCTGCACAGGCAATTTTCCGGAGCGGAACGGAATTACGTGACCATGAAGGACTCCCTGTTCCGGAGGCACGTCAGCGGCGTCCTCCCTGGCGGAGGCAGGCCCGTCCCCCGCGCCAGTGAAAAAAGAGTGTCCGTTCCGGAGCCTCGGAATGAAACGCTGGCCGTGGATTTGGGGGATGGCGTAAGCATGAAATTCCGCCGCATTCCCGCGGGAAAATTCAGGATGGGGAACGAACGGGAAACCCCGGCGGAAAGTCCCGCCTCCACGGTGGAGATTGAAAAACCGTTCTGGATGGGAGAGGCGGAAGTGACGCTGGAGCAGTACCGCCGCTTTGACCCGGACTACCTCAACGGATGGTACGACATGCACTACAAGGACCAGGTGAGGCCCGGCTACGACATGGACGCCGACCCGCGATTCCCGGTCATCCGGGTGCCGTGGACCAGGGCCATGGAATTCTGCCGCTGGCTTTCCGCGAAAACCGGGAAAAAGGTGACGCTGCCCACGGAAGCGCAGTGGGAATACGCGGCCAGGGGCGGAGCGGAGACGGACTTCTTCTTCGGAGAACGGGATGCGAACTTCTCCGCGTACGCCAACCTGGGGGACGTGACGCTGAAGGAGCTGGCCGTCTCCGGCGTGGACCCCAAGCCGATTAAGAATCCCAACCGTTTCTGGGACTTCGTGCCGCGGGATGAAAAATACAATGACGGGAAGCTTCACCTGGCGCCCGTCAAGAGCTACAGGCCGAATGCCTACGGATTGTACGACATGATCGGCAATGCTGCGGAATGGACCCGTTCCGAGTACAGGCCCTACCCGTGGAATGGAAAGGACGGGCGCAATGAAAGCCTGGACTCACGCGTTCCCCGTGCCGTGCGCGGCGGTTCCTGGTATGACCGCCCCCGGCGGGCTACGTCCTCATGGCGGTGGGGGTATCCCGGCTGGCGCCCCGTGCACAACGTGGGGTTCCGCGTGATGATAGAAGACTGACTCTGAAATTGCCATGAAACTGACCAAAACGCTCCGCGCCTCCGCGGCTGCCCTCTGCTGTCTGCTGGCCTCCGCCTCATGCAGGCAGGGACCGGATGCCTTTACAGGCCCTGCAGCCCCGGTGGACGTGAAAGTTTTTAATCATCTGGTTGCCGTGCTGGGGCATGAAAGCCGGACTCTGGAACTGGTGGACCCCGCTTCCGGGGAAAAAGTGAAAAGCATCCGGCTGGGCCAGCCGCCCAACGGCATGGCGCTTGACGGAGCGACCGCCTATGTGGCGGAAGGGGGGCCGTGCGGCGTGGTGGAAGTGGTGGACCTGGAAAGCGGAGCGTTGAAAGGCTCCTTTCCGGCGGGGCACACGCCCATGCCTCCCGTATTGCACGGTGGGAAATTGTATGTAGCCTGCCGGTTTGATTCCAAAGTAGTGGAAATGGACGCCGCGACCGGAAAAGTGCTGAACTCCTGGAATGTTCCCCGTGAACCGGTGGCGCTGGCCGTCTCCCCGGACGGCAGGAAGATATGGGCTGCCGGCCATTTGCCCGCCGGGACGGCGGACGGGGATTTCACGGCTGCTGCGCTGACGCTGGTGGAAGACGGGAAAACGGCCCACTTCCCGCTCTCCAACGGGACGCAGGGCGTGCGCGGCATGGCGATGAGCCCGGATGGCCGCTACCTGGCCGTGGCGCACGTGCTGAGCCGCTACCAGGTGCCCACCACCCAGCTGGACCGCGGCTGGATGAACACGAATGCCGTGACCATTATTGACACGGAACAGCCGGACAAGCCGCATCCCGTCCTGCTGGACGATCCGGACGCGGGGGCGGCCAATCCCTGGGGCGTCGCCTTTTCCGGAGATGGCGGAAAGTTGTTCGTGACGCACGCGGGAACGCATGAACTGTCCGTGATTGATTTTCCCGCCTTGCTGGACCGCATGAAGCGGGAAGACCGGGAAAACGAGCCCGTTTCCGAAAGGCTCGGCTTCCTGCACGGTCTCCGTACCCGGGTTCCGCTGCCCCTGAATGGTCCGCGCGCCCTGTCTTCTGACGGGGAAAACGTTTATGTGGCCGGATACTTCTCGGACTCGCTGGCGCAAGTCCCCCTCCAGGCAGACGCCCGGCCCCGGAAAATCGCCCTGAATGAAGGATTCCAGACCTCACGGGAAAAACTGGGGGAACAATACTTTAACGACGCCTCCCATTGCTTCCAGGGCTGGCAGAGCTGCGCCACCTGCCACCCGGACGGACGGGTGGACGGGCTGAACTGGGACCTGCTGAATGACGGCATGGGCAACCCGAAGAACACGCGCACCATGTTCCTCTCCCACCGGACAAGCCCGGTAATGACGCTGGGCGTCCGCGCCTCCGCGGAGGTGGCCGTAACGGCGGGCTTCGTGCACATCCAGTTCCTGGAACCCTCCGGAGAACTGGCGGAATGCGTGAATGAATACCTGAAAAACATGAAGGAGGTTCCCAGCCCCTGCCTGATGGCCCACACCCCCTCCAGGCAGCAGACGCGGGAGGCAAGCTGCGCCCAGTGCCATGCTCCCGGCGTGGAACGGGGGGCTTTGTCCGAATCCGCGCGGAGGGGAAAGGAACTGTTCAAAACAGCCGGGTGCGTGCAGTGCCACCCGCACCCGTACTTCACTACCAAGGAACTGGTGGTAACGGGAACGGCCCGTGGGCTGGATGAAGGGAAAAGCATTCTGGTGCCCTCCCTGGTGGAAGTGTGGCGCACCGCTCCCTACCTGCACGACGGCCGGGCGAAGACGATCCGGGAAGCCGTCACGACCCATAATCCCGGAGACATCCGGGGAAAGACGAGTTCCCTGAACAACCGTGAACTGGAAGACCTGGTCAATTACGTGCAGTCCCTGTAATTGGGGCGGGAGGGCATCATGACGGCGGAATCACCTGAAAAAACGGAATGGCGCGGAAAGGGCGGAGCGGAAGAACGCTTCTTCTGCATGACGGCGGAGCCGGGCGCGTGCTTTGAGGCGGAACTGCATTCCCTGATGGACAGGTACCAGGAGCTGGGCGGCGGGGAAGAAGACGAATTCCTGCTGCGCTTCCACGTCAGTGATCCGGTGCGCCAGGCGGAAACGCTCCGCCGTATGGCGGGGGAGCGGAACTCCTATGTCTCCGTGGTGGGGCAGCCCCCGGCGAACGGGGCCCGCGTGGCCCTGGAGGCCTGGCACATCGGCGGCATGCTGGAAAAGAGGAAGGAGGCGGAAGAAGGGGGAACGGTGGTGACGGCGCGGCACCCGCATTACCGGCTGTTTCTGGCAGGCAGGAAGGAGGCTTCCGCTCCGGACAGCTACGGCCAGATGCGGGAGGAATTCCGCTGGCTGGACCGGGTGGCTTCCGCGCAGGGGGCAACCGTGGCGGAACTGGTTCACCGCACCTGGATTTATTGCCGGGACATTGACAATAACTACCGCGGACTGGTGGAAGGCCGCAATGAATGTTTTGACCGTTACGGGTTGACGCCGGAGAGCCACTTCATCGCCAGCACGGGCATTGAAGGCTGTACGGAAACGCCGGGGCGCCTGCTGCACATGGACAGCCTGGGCATTGCGGGGCTGAGGCCGGAGCAGGTCCGTTACATGGAGGCTCCGGACTACCTGTCCCCCACGCACCTGTACCGGGTGGCCTTTGAACGCGGCACACGCATCGTATACGGGGACCGTTCCCATTACTTCCTTTCCGGCACGGCCAGCATTGACGCGCAGGGGAACATTGTCTATCCGGGAGACGTGGCGCGGCAGACGGACCGCACCCTGGAGAATATGAACGCCCTGATGAAGAGAAACGGCGGAAGCCTGTCCGACCTGAAACAGGCCGTAGTGTACCTGCGCGACTGGGCGGACCGGGAGACGGTCCGCCGCCGCCTGATGGATTCCCCGCTGGGCGCCGTGCCGCATTTGCTGCTGAAAGCCCCCGTCTGCCGCCCCGGCTGGCTGGTGGAAATAGACGGCATCGCCGTCAATGGTGCCGGAGACGGGGCTTTTGCCCCGTTGTAAACGGGCTGTTCCGGGAACAGTCGTAAATGGCCGATTTCACTTGTTATCACGTGCACGGAAATGGTACCGTACCCCCGCATGACCTATCGCCTCAATACGGACCGCCTGGTATTTTTTTCCGTTCTGTTGTGGGTGCTGCTGCCTCCGGGCGTTTTTGCCTGGGAAGGGAACCCGCCCAGCCCGGACAATGTGCGGTGGCTGGAGCAATTCTGTTCCAGTTACATGCAGTTCCTCACCATGGGCGGGGTGTTGTGCGTGGTCATTGGCTTTGTATGCGCGGCCCTGATCTGGCTGGTGAACCGCCAGGACTGGGCGCGGAGCCTGAAAATCGGAATCCTGTTTATCATTTCCGTCCTGTGCCTGGTTTTGTACGGCGGCTCCCTCTCCTTTGCCGTGTTCTACCTTCCCCTGGCTCTGATCAACCCCGCCGTGTACTGCTTCAGCGTGAGCAAAACGGAATGACCGGGTGGAAAATGGGCGGAGGCGGATGTGACGGAGCCGGGCAGTAGGGATGCAAGGTTCTAAGATAGGCTATGGCTCTGAGTTGGGATGCAAGATTCCGGGCTGCCGTGTGGCCGCTTTGTTGAGACTGCAGGAGAAAATGGCATTCCCGCCGAATTGTGGAAAATAAATGTTGACTTTTTGTTGTTAAATTATTACCAAGGGAAAACCGATGCTTTTCTGTTTAAAATTTGCTAAGAATGTCATTGCTTGGGGATGTCTGTTTCTGGCAGGTACCTATGCAAGTATTTCCTTGGCTGACGGTGCCGGAAGCCCGGCAAGACCGGGAGAAGAAGGCAATCGTTTTACCGCATGTCCCGCCCCATTTTTGATGGATGCCGCCACGGATGCGCAGGGAAATGTATGGGTGGCTGCGGAAGATGGAGGCGTATGGAAGCTGGAAGCCGGAACTTGGCGTGCCATGCACCGGGAGCCGGGATTTCCCCCCACCATGAATTGCTATGCCATTGCCGAGGACTTGCAGGGCCGGATCTGGGTGGGGACGGACAACCAGGGAGTGGCCGTCTGGAACGGCGAAACATGGAAAACCTACGACCAGCTTTCCGGATTGCTGGGAGAACGCGTGTTTGCCATCCGGGTAAGTCCCGTGACGGGGGTGGTAGCGTTGGCGACCTCCGGTGGTTTGACCCTGTACGATCCGGCCGGAAAAACGTGGAAAGGCATCACCCGGGCGGAAGGACTGCTGGAAGACCAGATTGAGGCGCTGGCCTTTACTCCCGGGGAAGACTTGCATGTGGCCTATCAATGCGGAGGCGTCAGTTCCGCTTCCCGCCGGGACGGCTACGGGAAATGGCGCCATTCCCGGGCCAAATGGTACTGGGACAGGGGGCAGAGGATGAGGCAGCCCGCCGAACGGTGCGGAACCTTCCTGCCCTCCAATTTGTGCAACGCCATTGCCGTTCAGGGGGAGCGTGTGGTGTGGATAGGCACCAACGCGGGGCTGGTGAGAAGCACCAACGGAAAATGCCTGTTCACGAGGGGAAGGGATTTTCAGGAGAAGAACAGGGGATTGTTCGGCGGAATGCCGAAGGACTACCGTCCTGTAGAATCCATGGTTATTGATCCCGTGCCTGATCTTCTGCCGGAAGACTATGTAACGGCTCTGTTTCCTACCCCGGACGGGATATGGGTGGGGTTCCGGCAGCAGGGCGCGGCGCTGTTGGACGCCCGCACCATGAAGATGAAAAAAAGGGCGCTCCATACCCATCCCAACGTGCGTGCCAGATGGGTCCGCGCGTTTGTGGCACTGCCCGGCGGCAGGTTGTACGCGGCTACCAATGGCGGGGGCTTGCTGCCGGTGGGGACGGTGGGGAAAAAGCATTCTGCCGGGACTGTTGGGGCGGGAGGAAAGGAGCATCCGGAACCCATGCCGTATGCAGACGGGGACGAGTGCCGGAGGCTGGAGCGGCAGTTCCGCCAGCCGGATTCTTCCGTTCCCGCTCCAGTAGCGTATTTTTATGAAGACTGGAGCACGCAGGGGGATTGGTGTGAACGGTACGGAATAAATTATGCCATGCTGTGCGCCATGAATGCTCCCATCAGCAATGTTCGCTATCTGTTTACATGGGGCTTTTCTGCGGGAGGATGGATGGGGCCGCACCGGAAAAAAAATGACGATCTGCGGCACTGGGTGCACTGGATCAACAAGCCAGATAACAGGAATGTGCTGTTTTGCCCTACCAGCGGTACGCGAACAGAGGCGGAATGGGACGACCATGGAGAGGTCTATTCCTATTCCTTTGACGGGCCAGATGTGTGGGCTATCGTCCGGGTGCCGGAAGGGAGGCATTTGGCATCCCTGTATTTTTACAACCCCAACGGTAGGGACGACAAGATGGCCGGACACCGTGATTATTTGGTGGAAGCCAGGAAGCTGATTCGCCCCTCCGTTCCTCCAAAAGTGCTGACCCGGAGTATCGCCCTTCGTGAAGTCAACTTGTCGCCGGATTCCGTGGAAAAGGAATTGATCAGGCAGTTAAAATCTCCAGTGCTGGCGAGGTGCCGGGTAAAGGATTTTTCCGGTAGCGGTGTGTACAAGACCTTTCTATTGAATGGTGCCGGATGTTATGGCTTCCGCGTGGTGCGGAACCACTCCATGAATACGATTCTGAATGGTGTGTTCCTGACGGGACTGGACCCGGTTGCTCGGAAAAACCGTACTCCACTTACGGCTTACGGATCAAGATTTCCTCAACCTCCTGTTGTTTCTCATCTCTCCCTGAAAGATATTCCCGAAGAATCCCTGTCTCTGTGGTCCGCCTGCCAGTCTTGGAACCAGGGAGGGAACAAATGGATGTACCATTGGAAACGTTGTGCGTTCCGTGCTTACACGGCTTTGTTGCACTGTCCGGACAAACAGAATGATTTGAGGTCGGTCTGGCGGTGGCGGTTGGGGTATTGGACTCCGGAGGACCGGGAACGCTCTGCCCGGATGTTGGAGGATGCCTGGGCTTCCAATCAGGAAGACTTTGCTCCATATCGTTCGCGGGATTGGACGCCATACAGCCCTAACGTGATTCCCTTTTCCGTGGAGGAATGCAAGAACATGACCTCCGCGGGATTGGACTGGAAAGCGTTCAGGAATATGGAACCGACTCATCCCACAGTAATGAAAGCAAAAAAAATCATTCGGAAATATATAAAAGAAAATAAGGAATAAGAAAAATGAAGGCTTTTTTATATGACATTTTATGTTTGTTGGCTGCATGTCTCCTTATCGTCACTGCTGAAGCCTCTTCCGAATTTGTCAACGGAAGTGAAATCAAGGTAGTGACCAAGGAAAACCGTGCCATGGAGGGTAAAAAGGAACTGGTTGTGTTCCGGAAGGGGGCTGCGGATGGAAAACCCGCTGTTGAAGAAGTCAAATTGAAAATCACCAATGAATTTAAACCTCAGCCGCGGGAAGAGTACAAACTAAGCGATCCTATTTACAAATGGGATGGCAAGGAAGGGAATTTGACTGATGATGGCAAGGAAGAGGAGGAAGTGACATTTACTACTACTGAGAAATCATGGGGCAAGGAATTCAAGATCAAGGGGTCCATCGAATATAAGGATATTCCTTTGGATCCTAAAAATAAGGAGGAACTGGTCAATCAGAAAGGACTAGCCAAGGCCGACATCAAGGCTGTTTCTCCGGTAGTCAAGGTCAAGTCCGTGACGTTCCGGCATGACAAGGAAAATTCATCTCTTCCGGTAGCGGAGGATGCGAAGGGGAAGCTGATTTCCACCCCGGAATATCAGGCGGATGGGGGCGATAAGGAAACTGCCATTCTTTATGCATCGGAAAGCACTCCGGTGATTCAGGTCTGTTTTGACGTCAAACCCGCTAACCTTAAGATGGAGGATGTCAAGATCAAGGGGGAAGTGGGGAAGGGAAAAGAAAGCATTCTCAAAGCCCTTACTATGGAAAAAGCGGATAACCAGAACTTTGATGCTAATAGTAAAATTCCATTCAAGGCTGCCAAGCTGGACAAGAAAGTGGCTTTGGGAGGGGTTTCCCACGAGTTCGAGATCACGTATAAGGATGTGCAGTTGATTAATAAACCAGATTATTCGGTGGAGAAAGCATACGTGGTGTTAAAAAAACCGGTGGGAAGTTGGACGAAGAAGACTCCTTGGAAAAAGGTATTGCAATTTTTTATTGAGGAATGCAATACGAAAGGCATTGATAACGATCATGATATCATTTGTAAAGTAAAGTCGAAAGTTGGATCTAATAAGTATAATGAAGTCGGAGTAGTATATGTTAATGTTAGATATAATAAATATGATATTAATCTTTCAAATTTCTTAAAAGATACAAATCAAAAAACAAATTGTTCTGATGTCGCGACTTTAACTGGTTTATGTTCGAATCTTCATGGAATAGATTTGGAAGTTCGTAAATGTATGCCTTTTCTTAATTGGGAATATCATGCTTATAATAAGCTTGGAGATAAAATTTATGATGCAAGATTTCCTCCAGGTGACGGAACGAAAAATGAAGAACAATTTTATAATCAAGTGGGAATTGATGAAAAAGGCAAAGGAGAAAAAGGCCATTATGTTCAATTGAGTGAAGTTGATATAAATAATAATTCTATTGGGGAGCCATTTTTTTGGGAAGTTCCATTCAGTTATATTAAAAAACAAACTCCGGCTTCAGCAATGAAAGTGATCAAAGAAGATATACCAGAATACGAAGGAAGAAGAATTAGGGTTGTAGGTACAAAAATAAGAGATGGAGTGGTGGTTCCGGCTAAAGCTAAATTCCTTCTGGAGGATATAAAGATAGAAAATTTGGAAATTAAATAGATGAAAACTGTTGCGATAATATTTCTTTCAGTTATAGGCGTGTTTGTTACATGTGGGCATGAAGCGTTGATAGAATTAACCCCAGGAGCTAAAAAAGAGACAGTTCCCTCGTTTGGCGAGCAGATTGAATGGCTGCTTGATTACGAATACCATTGGAAGGAACTGGAATCTGTTAGGGAATCATTTCATTTCAAAACGCCTGAAGGAGCGTCTGTGGAACGGAAAAATATTGTCGCTTTGAAAGAACCTCTGATGCTGAATGGAAAAATAATGATGAGCCGTTTGAATGGGGAAAGCGATCTTTCCTGGAGCTTGATCGATGAAGAAGGCAATGACTGTGGTGGCGTAGCTCTTTTCTGGACTTCTTCCAGGATTCATCTCCAGCGTCTTCTAATCATCCTGGCCGATTCCTGCCCTCCTGATTCCACAGGTTCTCTAAACGGATTTCATGAAAAATTGGAAGAGAAAGGTTTATGGTGTTTATATCGTTTCGATAGAGAGAAAAAGCTTCAATTTAAATGTTCCATGCAAGGGAATCTCGGGTTGGTTTTTTATTGGAATGAAAATGATGAAAGCAGGAAAAAGTTTGATGAAAAGGATGCGCGGGAACTATTCCGTTTGTTGAGAGGCGAAGGTGAATTCAAGTCGCCGGGAGACAGGTTGCAGGTAGCTTTAACCAAGCGGAATCTGAGGTTAAAAAAACTTGCTATTGAGTTAGAAGAAAAACGGAAAGTTCAGCGTAAAGAAAAGGAAGAAAAGGATAAGAAAGAACACGAAGCGAAGGAACTAGAAAAGTGGAAAAAGGATCCCTGTTACCAGATGCCTCCACTTTGTGAGGAGGTGATGGCCTATGATTCTTCCCGGGCTCCCGTGGAACTGTTGAAGCATGACGAGGTGATGAATGGGGAATTAGTGATTCCCAACGCACATGAAGGCGGAATCACGCTGGATATGGTGAAGAAGTGGGGAGGGGGATCATTTCGAGTGGAAGGCGTGGGGCACTTGCGCAATGGCATGCATGCGGTTTTGACGCCCAGCGGTTCTATAGCTAAAACCATGGAGCAGGGAGCCTGTGTAGAAATTCTGGTGGCGCATGCTCGCAGCCGGAAAGAGGCAATGGAACTATTATTGAAACTGCGTTTTTATGATCCGCGGAACACGGAGAGAGACCCGAAGGATGTAGCGGCGTCCACGGTAATAAAGCCGGGGAAGGTAGGTGATTTCGACTTGGGGTGTGGCCCAGTATTGGGAGCTGACGGAGCGCTGGTGAAAGGCAGTGAACAATCTGCCGTGTATTTTCTGAGGGGGTACACGGCTGTCATGGTGTTGTCCACCGATCCCGGCTACCCGGTGCTGGGGATGGCTCGGAAGCTGGATGCCGCTCTGCAAGGGCAGGGAATCAGAAGTAGGAATCAATCTGATTGAGCTTTTATCTTGCGGTGTGTTTTTCTGTATGACCGGAAGCGGCCAGCAGGGTGTAGACGCTTGTTTCTTGGAGGAGTGGGTTTTACTTCTCTTTGTCGTCTCCGATACGTAGGAATGGCCTGGAGTTATTTCTCGTAACAGAATGGGCATCGAGAGGGATAAATCCTTCTTCCTCATTTTTTGTCTGTCTCAGTGTAGGGCCGCACAGCGTCAGAATGGTTGCAGCAGATCGCCCCGTCTCCATGCCGGTGTCAGAAGAAAGTGAAGGATCAAGGGCATTACCTCCAGGGGGAAGGAGGATAAGACGGAGTACGGCTTGTCTATCAGAGAAGAGGCTTGTTAAAGTTTCTCGCTTCTCTAGAGAGGGCTGGGGATGCGTTCCAGATCGGTATGGCAGCCTTTAGTGCCATAGGGATGTTTTTTCAGAGAATAAGCCACGCGAAGAACAGGATTGATCCGGTAGGACATCCTATTCTCTGCCGTTCTTCTAAAACGGTTGTTTGTCCCGGCCGTGGCGGATGTCCGCGGCTTCCTTCAGGAAGACGACGGTGGCGGCGATTGTTTTGGCAATGTCTCCGATGCGCTCCAGGGAGCGGATGATGAAGAGCAGGTTGACGTTGAGGGAGGGTGTGTTTTCCCTTTCCGGGGAGACCAGCAGGGCCAGCGCCTTGCGGTGGGCCTTGTCCAGCTTTTTGTCTCTCAGGCGTATTTCCCTGGCGGCGTCCGCGTCCTGCGTTTCCAGACACCGGGCCGCGTCCCTGAACTCGGAGACGGCCATGTCCAGCAGGGGGAGCACAATGTCCGGACAGAGGGATTCCCGGTGCCTGATGGATGCCTTGGCGTGCCTGGCGATGCCCGTGACTTCCTCCATGCATTCCTGAAGCTTGTCCCCGCAGCGGGAGAAGGTGAGCACCAGCCGCAGGTCGGACCCCAGGGGATGGAACTGGGTGAGCACGGCGGCGCAGAGGGTGAGGACCTGGCGGGTTTCCTCGTTGAGCGGTTCCCCGTCCGCAATGATGCCGTTGGCTCCGTCGCTGTCCGGACCGGAGATGACCCGTTCCAGGACGTCCATGTGTTTCAGCAGGCTGCCGCAGATGGCATTGACGCGGGTGCGGATGGCGTTCAGGGCGGCGTCATAGTGGGGGAGGATGTGATTGCCGGAGGATGTCATGAGGCGAATGGCGTGGGAGGTGGGCTTTTTAGCTGAAACGGCCCGTGATGTAGGCTTCCGTTTCTTTTTCCGCGGGATTGGTGAAGATTTGGGACGTTTCCCCGTATTCCACCAGCCGCCCCATGTACATGAAGGCGGTGCGGTCCGCGATGCGCGTGGCCTGCTGCATGTTATGGGTGACGATGACGATGGTGAGGTCTTTTTTCAGGTCTTCCATCAGGTCTTCTATTTTCAGCGTGGCGATGGGGTCCAGGGCGGCGCAGGGCTCGTCCATCAGCAGGATCTGGGGGCGGTTGGCAATGGCGCGGGCGATGCACAGGCGCTGCTGCTGGCCGCCGGAGAGTCCGTAGGCGCTTTCGTGCAGCTTGTCCTTTACTTCATCCCACAGGGCGGCGCCTTTCAGGCTGCGCTCCACGGTTTCATCCAGTTCCGCGCGCCTGTTGCGTCCCGCCACGCGGAGGGGGAAGACGATGTTTTCATAAATGCTTTTAGGGAAGGGGTTGTATTTCTGGAAGACCATGCCCACGCGCTTGCGCAGGGAGATGACTTCCACGCGCGGGTCGTACAGGCTGGCGCCGTCAATGCGGATGTCCCCCCGGTGGCGCACGTCCGGGACCAGGTCGTTCATGCGGTTGATGTTGCGGAGCAGGGTGGATTTTCCACAGCCGGAGGGGCCGATGAGGGCGGTCACCCGGTTGGTTTCAAAGGTCATGCCGATGTTGAAGAGAACCTGCTTGTCTCCGTAAAAGAAGGAGAAGTCTTCCACTTCAATGATGGGGTCGTCGTCTGCGGCGTCTGGTTCAGTCATGGGTGGTGAAGGAGGATAGGGTGTTAGAAGCTGGAGGCCGCGTATTTTTTGCGCAGGCGGTTGCGGATGAGGATGGCCGTGAGGTTCATGACCACCACCAGCAGGATGAGCAGCAGCGTGGTGGCGAAGACCATGGGCTGGGCGGCGTCCGAGTCCGGAGACTGGAACCCCACGTCATAGATATGGAAGCCCAGGTGCATGAATTTGCGCTCCAGGTGGATGAAGGGACCTTCCCCGTCAATGGGCAGGGAGGGGGCCAGCTTGACCACGCCCGTGACCATGAGGGGGGCCACTTCCCCGGCGCCGCGGGCCATGGCCAGAATAAGGCCGGTCATGACGCCCGGCAGGGCGCTGGGCAGGATGATGCGCTTGATCATCTGCCATTTGGAGGCACCGCAGGCCAGGGCCGCCTCCCGCAGCCCGCGGGGGACGGCGGAGAGGGCTTCCTC
This sequence comes from Akkermansia muciniphila, assembly GCF_018709685.1. Lineage (GTDB taxonomy): Bacteria > Verrucomicrobiota > Verrucomicrobiia > Verrucomicrobiales > Akkermansiaceae > Akkermansia > Akkermansia muciniphila_E. The sequence continues at coordinate 5,414 of NZ_JABDHQ010000023.1, read as the reverse complement.
CGTGGAGACGATGACGACGGGGAGCGTCATCAGGGCCAGCGTGAGGGAGGCCCACAGGATGCCGGAGGTGCCGAAGGTTGGCGTGTTGTCCACGGCCAGTTTTTTCCAGTAGAAGAGTTCGTCAATCGTTCCGCCCAGGTAGTAGACGAAGAAGCCCAGGCCAAAGACGCCGAAGACGATGGAGGGCACGCCGGCGAGGTTGTTCACGCAGATGCGGACGGCCTGCACCAGGGTCCCCTGCCTGGCGTATTCCCGCAGGTAGATGGCGCCGATGACCCCCACCGGCGTGACCAGCGCGCTCATGAGCAGGGTCATGATGAAGGTGCCGAAGATGGCGGGGAAGATGCCGCCTTCCGTATTGGCCTCCCGCGGGTCGTCCATGACGAAGTGGTACAGGCTGTGGAGGAAAACGCCGCATTTGCCGAAGAAGCCCAGGTCGTTAGGCTGGTAGCCGTAGACTATTTTATCCATGCTGATTTCCTTCTTCTCCCCGTCTCCCAGGGCGTACGCGAGCGTGTCCCGGCCCTGTTGTTCCCTCAGTCTGCCCGCTTCCGCCGTGTACCGGGCGTATTCCGCGTTGAGCTGTTCCACCCTGGCGCGGAGCCGGTCCAGTTCTCCCGCCGGATCGTCCATGTCCGTGAGGATGGGGTTTTCCCTGGGCATGGCCGTGCGCCGTCCGTTTTCTTCCCGGATGTCGTAGGACCGTTCAACGGCCTTGATGTCCAGCCTGGTGTCCGCCAGCCGGGTGTTGACGGCTCCGATGTCTTTGATGTCAATGCTCTTGATGTCGTCCCGCAGTTCCATTTCCCGGTCCAGTGCACGGCGGAAGGCCGCCATGAATTCCGGGGAGGAGGCCGGAATGGTTTTTCCGGAGGCCAGCTTGAGTTCCAGCGGTTTGACCAGGGCTTTTCCTCCTTCCATGCGTTCCAGGCACAGGAGCCCCCTGGGTGTGGAGGAGGCGGTGACGTTGTGCGCGTCCACATAGCGGTAGGATTGTCCGTAGGTTTCCTTGCTTCCGGTGAAGAGCTGGTATTCCCGCACATCCCTGGCCGTGGAACCGGGCACCGCGGGGTCTGCCGGCATGTGGCGCGTCTGGTCTTTCGTGATGCCGGCGTACAGGACCAGCGGTTTTTCTCCTTGTGAAGCGGGAGCAATCGTCAGTTCATGGATGGTTTTGGGCCAGAAAGCCTCTAGGCCGTTGAAGACGATGATGCCCAGCAGGCCGAAGATCATGATGAGGCCCAGAGAGAGCCCGATGGAGGTGAGCCAGATGTTGACTTCCCCCAGGGGGCGTTTGGGAGCGGGCGGGAGGCTGAAGTCCTGTTTCATGGAAGATGAATGGATGAGGGAGAGAGGAGGGCCTCACACGACGTTGAAGCGTTTGCGGAGCCGCTGGCGTACGACTTCCGCCAGGGTGTTCAGGAGGAACGTCATGGAGAAGAGGATGAGGCCGCCCAGGAAGAGGACGCGGTAGTGGGTGGAGTCCTGCGCCGCTTCCGGCAGTTCCGTGGCGATGTTGGCGGAGAGGGTGCGCATGCCGTTGAAGATGTTCCAGTCCATGATGGGGGTGTTGCCCGTGGCCATCAGCACGATCATGGTTTCCCCCACCGCGCGGCCCAGGCCGATCATCAGGGCGGAGAAGATGCCCGCGGAGGCTACCGGGAGCACGACGGTGCGGACCATCTGCCAGCGGCTGGCCCCCAGGGCCTCCGAGGCGGCGATAAGGGACGGGGGAACGTTGCTCAGCGCGTCCTCGGAGATGGTGAAGATGACGGGGATGACGGCAAAGCCCATGATGAACCCCACCACCAGGGAGTTGCGCTGTTCATAGGGCATGCCGAAGCCGTTGCGCCACAGGTCCGCAAAGCCGGCGGCCTGGAAGTCCCCCGCGCCCCACAGGCTCATGACGCCGCGGCAGAGGCTGATGAAGGGCTGTTCCAGCCAGTAGCCCAGGTATTCCCAGCAGAACCAGGCGCAGAGCAGGATGACGGGGGTCATGACGATGTATTCCACGCCGCGGCTGAACTTGTTGCGCCAGGCCGCGGGCCGCGTGGTCCAGAACCACGCGATGAGGGCCGCCATGCCGGGGATGAGGACGGCCATGCAGAGCAGGGCGGGCACCTTGTCTTCCATTCTGGGGGCCAGGTAGAGGGCGCCGAAGAAGCCCAGCACCACGGAGGGCAGGGAGGCCATGATTTCCATGACGGGTTTCACCACCCGCTTGACGGCGGGGGCCATGAAGTGGGCCGTGTAAATGGCGGCCATGACCGCTACCGGAATGGCGAAGACGAGGGCGTAGAGGGTGCCTTTCAGCGTGCCGAAGACCAGGGGCATCAGGGAGAGCTTGGATTCATAGTCGTCCGTGCCGCCCACGGATTGCCACAGCCATTTGGGAGAATCATACCCTTCATACCAGATTTTCCCGGCCAGGGCTTTGGCTCCCGCTTCCGGATGCTTGTCTTCCATGGAGAGAAAGTGGACCTTTCCCCCGGCGTCCACGGCAACGGCGGAGTTGAATTCCGTGTTGGCCGCCAGCTGGACCGGGGTGAATTTCAGCGGGCCGCTGGTCCAGCGGATGTCCGCCGTGGTTCCGTAGCAGAGCCGGAGTTCGCCAGGGGTGGAGATGAGGAAGGAACGGTTGATGCCGGAAGCGGCGTAATGCTGCACGGGGCCGTTCAGGGGGGAGAATTGCCTGGTCTGCCCGAAGAGGCGTACGGCCGTGCCGTCCGGGCGGGGGTGGGGGTACAGGCTGAAGATTTTAAGGCTTCCCTTGCCGCCGCCTATCACCAGGGACATGTTTCCAAAGAGCCAGTTGACGGAAGTCATCTTTTCTCCATTTCCCAGCGGTGACGGAATGGTTTGCCGCTTGATCCACGTTTCCCCGTCTTCATCATAGGAAAAATAGAGGAGTTTGTCCGTGTCCGTAACGATGACGAGGCTGTCCCCGGAGGCGCCGGGCAGCATGGCGGCGGGGCGCCCTTCAAGCTGGTCCGTCAGGTCATGGAAGCCGGAAGGGGCCAGCTCCCCTTCATGGAGCAGGGAGCGGGATTCTTCCAGCGTCATCAGCAGGAGGCGCGGGCCCTGTTCCGTCTCCGCGGTCGCGGTGAAGACTTTACGTTCCCCCGCGTCCGCATAGGCTATGGCGGATATTCTGCCGGGAACGGCACCGCTTTCCGTCAGGGGATAGAGCAGGCCGGTTTCCGTTCCGGCCTTGTCTGGGCCGTGCGCGTTCGCCTGGCCGTGGATGTTGAGTCCGGAATGGACGGAGATGAGGCCCGCCTTGCCGGATTCCGTGGCGATGGCGTAGGCCGTCAGGGATGAATCATAGGAATGGGCGCAGACGGTTTCCCCGTCCGGCAGGGTGACGGGAGCGGGATTCAGGCTCCCGGAGGTTTTGTCCAGAAAGAAGACGTTTTTGCCGTTGTCATAAACAAAGGGGAGCGTGCCGGAAGGGTCCAGGCCCCAGGTCCCCCGGACCGGAGCGGACGGCGCGAGGTGCTGCCGTTCTTCCACGTCCGCGCTCTGGAAGAGGGGAATGGTGACGGCCAGCAGGAAAAAGAGGATGCCGAAAACGGCTACAATGACGGTAAAGCCCCCGCCGATGATGGTTTTAGTCATGATGCGGTCAAACCACAGCGTGGTTTTTGCCACCTGGAAGCGTTCCGGAACGGGCTTGGGCTTTCTGGGCGGCGCAGGAGAAGGGGCATTGGCGCTCATGACGGCAGGCGGTGGAGAGGGGAGTTGGGGGCAGGACTCCGGCGGGAAGGCCGCAGTCCTGCCCCGGCATGTGTTGATGGAGCAGGGAAGGGGCGTTTATTCAATGCTCTTGAGGACATCCGCGCTGACCTTGGCGGGAATCGGGTAATAGCCGTCCTTGGTCACGATTTCCTGGCCGTCCCTGGAGACGATGAACTTGATGAACTCCCTGGTCAGGGTGTCCAGGGGTTCGCCCGGCTTCTTGTTGACGTAAATCAGCAGGTAGCGGGAAAGCGGGTATTTGCCGCTGATGCAGTTGTCATAGGAGGGCTGCACGGCCTCCTGGCCGCCTTTTTCCGCCAGGGAGAGGGTTTTTACGCCGGAGGTGACGTATCCGATGCCGGAGTAGCCGATTCCCTGTTCGTCGGAGCTGATGCCCTGCACCACGGCGGAGGAACCGGGCTGTTCCTTCACGGAGTTTTTGTAGTCCCCCTTCTTCAGGGCGATTTCCTTCACGAAGCCGTTCGTGCCGGAAGCGCTGTTACGGCCATAAATGGAAATGGCTTTTCCCTTCATGGAGGGGACGCCCGCCTCGCCCCAGTCGGAGATGTTGGAGCCTCCGCGCTTGAAGGTGGAGGAGAAGATGGAATCCACCTGTGACAGGGAGAGGGCCTGGATGGGATTGTTCTTGTTGACGAAGAAGGCCACGGCGTCCAGCGCCACCTTGATTTCCGTCGGCTTGTAGCCGTATTTGGCTTCAAAGGCGGCTATTTCCTCCCGCTTCATCTGGCGGCTCATGGGGGCGAGCTGGGCCGTGCCTGCCGTGAGGGCGGGCGGAGCGGTGGAAGAGCCTTTACCTTCAACGCCGATTTTGACGCTGGGGTACTTTTTGCTGAATCCTTCCGCCCAAAGGGTCATCAGGTTGTTCAGCGTATCGGAACCGACGGCGCTCAGGTTGCCGGAAACGCCGCTGGTGGGCGCATACGGCTTGATGCTGCTGTCAACGGTTACTTTCTCGGCGGCCATGCTCAGGGAGCTGAGAGCGGCTGCGATGGTCAGGATGGTGGCGACAAATTTCATGGCGTCTTTTTTGTTGTGTTGCGTCTTCCGTTTCCCGGACAGTGGAGCCGTTCATGCCGGAAGACGGGGAAGTGATACCCTCCCGCCCCCATGGTGAGGAAGTGAATCCTGGTTAAGAAATCGTCACAAACTGCAAGGATGTGGTTGTGGGGGCTGTCTCTGGGGAGGATAGGGGAGATAGGGTTTATGAGGGTGATAGGGAAGGCCCCCATTACCCCTATAAACCCTCTAATCCTTATAAACCCTATCTTGCTTTCCCTCCCCGGAGCACAAAAAGAGCCGCTCCCCGTGGATGGGAAGCGGCGCTGACCGGGAAGAAGAAAAAACTCTCTCTCTTTTATTACACCTCCTCGGGAGACAGCCACCGGAAGGACACGATGTTGAACTTCCTCCCGAACGCCTTGTTCACCGCGCTCAGCTCCGTCTCCTCCAGGGCTCCGCTCTTCATGTTGATCTTCTTGACCGGTGTTTCCGGGCTGTTGACCGGGTCCACGTAGTTGATCCCCCTCTGCACCACCGCCTCGCACCACGCACGCGACAGCACCACCCCCTCGCGGCTGGTCAGCTCCCCGTAGGCCCGGATCGTAAACGTATCGTCACGCGTCGTCAGAATGTTGCCTAGTACTGCCAGCACGTCG
>NZ_JABDHQ010000022.1 GCF_018709685.1 Akkermansia muciniphila | reverse complement strand
TGAAATGCCCTTATGAGCTTGCCTGCGGCTGATAATCAAGGAAAAGAAAACCCTCCTTCGTATGTTGGTTTGGATATTCCCCTGTCGAGAAATTATGGAATAGACGCTTTGCGCATTGCCGCCATGATGATGGTTTTAATTCTTCATCTTGTGGGGGCTACTCATGTTTTGCCGCTGGAGAATTATGATTCCGCCCTTCACAGGGTGGGATGGTTGCTGGAGATCGCTGCTTATTGCGGGGTGAACTGCTATGCGCTGATTACGGGGTATGTGTGCTGTGAGGGATCATTCAAGTATGAACGTGTGGCCACTTTATGGTTCCAGGTAATTTTTTATACGGCAGGCAGTCTGGCGCTGGCGATGCTGTTTCTTCCCCAGGCGGTTCATCTTGAAAGTATTTTGAGCTCGTTTTTCCCTGTTTTGACGGGCCAGTACTGGTACGTGACGGCGTATGTGGGGCTGTTTTTCTTTATTCCGTTTCTTAATATCCTGGGGCGCCAGCTTACCAAACTTCAGTTTCAATATCTCCTTGTCACCGTACTGGTTCTGTTTTCCGTAATTCCTACCCTGATTCACAAGGATGTTTTTCCTGTAAGCGGGGGGTATTCCGTCTGGTGGCTGGGCATTCTCTATATGCTGGGTATGTATATCAAGAAATATGGCTTTTTTACAGGAATGAAGACGGGCACGCTGTGGGCGCTTTACGCCGGATGCGTCTTTTTTGTCTGGTCGTTCAAGATGATTCTTGATTTGGTATCCCCCTCCCTGATCGGTCAGGTGAGGGGAGGCGGGATGTTTATTGCCTATAATTCTCCGTTCATTGTAGGGACGGCGGTTTCCCTGTTCCTGATTTTTTCCCGCATGCGTTTTTCCTCCCGCAGGGCGATTACCTGTATCTCGTGGCTGGCGGCGGCCTCGTTCAGTGTTTATGTGATCCATTGCAACCTTTTGCTGGGCAGATTGTTTTTATGGGATCTGTTCAGCAAATGCGCGTCTCCCTCCCCCGTGATGATGGTGGTGAAGGTGATTGCGATGGCTGTGGCGGTTTATCTAGCCTGTTCCCTCGTGGATTCCGTACGGCGCTGTTTATTCAAGATGGTGGACGTCAACAGGGGTGCCCGGGCGGTCGTTGGCTTTTTCGGGAAACTGGGCCGCCTCTGCCTGAAAATGTACCGCAGAATGTTCCTGCATTCGTAACGGCAGGGAAGCCGTGTTCCGGCCGCTCCTGACCGTATGGCGTTTAGGCCGGAATGGCCCCTCCTATTTTTGTTCTTTGCTCAAAAGGCTCTTGATCCAGGGAATGACGAGGTCTTTTTTAAAGAAGTGGTTGCGGGGATCCACATTGGCGAGGCGGAAAAAGGCGTTCCGGTCCAGCCCTGCCGGCAGGCGGCTGCCCTGCCAGCGGCGGCCCGCATCCGCAAATTTGGGCTGGTGGCGGTATTGGAAATGCTCCGGAGCCCCGGCCATACGGTAGGCGCCGGAGATGAGTTTGAAATCCCTGTCCAGCCCTCCTTCCGTGCAGATAACGGGGCGGGGGGCGAGAGCGGCCACAATGTCCGGAAAGTCGAATTGCCGCCAGAATCCCGGTATGAGGTGGCGGATGGAGTTGGGCGCGGAGCGCACGCCCCTGTTGTCCGGCACGGTCATGACTTTGGCGCGTTCCAGGGTGCGGCACAGGAAGTCATTATACACAAATGCAAAGATGTCCGGATTCAGGATGCCCAGCACCATCATGGGTTCCGTGCCCAGGGAGAAGCCGCTCAGGATGATGCGGTTTTTCCGTACCCAGGGGCGTGTTTTTACCCAGTCCAGAATGCATTGGTCCGTGTAGGAGGTGTAGCCCAGCCAGCTCCAGTCCATTTCCAGAAGGAAACGGGCCAGGTTTTCATAATCGTGGGAGGAACGGCCTGCGGCGTGCTCGGCGTCTCCCTCCTCTCCCGTCCCGGCATTATCTACCACAATGGCCGCCCAGCCCTGCTTCACATAGTGGTACGCCATGGCGTTGTTTCCCGGCTGCTCCACGGGAGGCTGCGAGAGGTCTGTGGATGTTTCCGCAGCCAGTTCTTCCTTGGTTTGATCGGAACCGGGGATGCAGAAAACCACGGGAACCGGGTTTTCTGCTGAAGCCGTATCCGGGATGAGTACCAGAAACGGTACGGCGGCTCCCGGGAATGGGTAGGCTTCCCATTTTTCTGCCCGGTAGCGGTCCCTCTGTACGGCTTCAACGAGAACGGGCGCCGGGAGGTGGGCATGAAGGGGGAATTTCATCAGCTTTTTCATGGCTTCCCGCACTTTGTCCCGCCAGGCGGGGAAGGCTTCCGGGGCCATCTCCGGGGAAAACCCGCACGCCGGGCGGATGCCCTCCAGCATTGTTTGAACGATTCCCCGGGAGGAAACGTGCCGCTGGTCATTCCGGGGAGAGCGGAGTACCGCCCAGTCTGCCGCGTGGAATTCCGGTTGTGTGGCGGGGGAGCAGAACGCAGGGAGGCAAAAGACGGTGAAGAGGAGAGAGAAAAATCCGGAGGCCTGAAGGGTCATGAGGCCAGATTGCCACAGGAGGAGGCTTTGTTGCAAGGCGCCAGCGGTGCCGTATTTCCGTTCTGTTCCTGACGTACCGCAGGCTTGAGTTTGCCCCGGCGCGGAGGTAGCCTGGCCGTCAACATGATTGAGGGGGGTAAAAGTCACGGGAGTTCGGAGCCGCGGGTTTGCGGCCTGGGGCTGGCTTCCGGGTTTGGCATGGGGGCGGCAGCCCATCTGGACGGGGTGAGGAAGGGGCGCAGGGTATTGAGGCCGTTGCGGGAATTGTGGGGAGAGGGTCATCCCTGGGCGGAGGTGTTGAGCGGATGGATTCCGGACAGGAAACTTTTATGCAGCCGCAGGAACGGCCCTGCATCCCAACTGGCATTGCTGCTGGCGCGGCAGGCTGTGAAGGAAGCCGGGTGGAGTGGGGAGGAACTGAAAGACGCGGCCCTGATTGTGGGGAGTTCCCGCGGGAATGCCTCCGGCTGGCTGAGCCCGTGGCCCGGGCGGCGGGCCATGAAGATTCTGGCGGTTCCCAATTCCCTGCACAGCGAGCTTGCTTCCTGCGTCAGCATTGAAATGGGCATTCACGGACCTTATCATGTGCTGGCGAGCGGATGCGCCGCCGGGCTGGATGCGGTGGGCATGGCCGCCATGCTGATACGGCAGGGGATTGCCGGGCGGGCGCTGGCGGTCGGCCTGGATTTGCCCCTGTGCCGGGAATTGCTGGGGACGTACTGGGCCTCCGGCATGCTTTCCCGCAACGGGGTGAATGATCCCTATGGCCCCTGCGCCGACGGCATGTGCATTTCCGAGGGGGGAGCGGCCATAGCGCTGGAGATGTCTGACAAACCCGGTATTTACGTAAAGGATTATCTGGTGAATTCCGATGCCTACAGCCCTTTGGGAATGCCGGAGGATGGAAAGGGCATGGCTGCCCTGCTGGAGGGCGCCCTGCGGAATTGGGATGGGAGCGTCCCCCTGACCGTGTGTCCCCATGCCAGCGGGACGGCGGGTAATGCCGCTTCCGAACGTGCCGCGCTGAAACGGGTTTTTGGAAGCTGTTTGCCGGATTTAAGGATGATGAAGCCGTGGACGGGCCATGCCATTGGCGGCAGCGGCATTCTGGAGCTGGCCCTGATGCTGGCTTTTACCAGGGAGGGTGTTCTGCCTCCCAATCCGGAATGGGTGAGTTCCCCCGGCGGCGGGGCTTCCGCTGCGGAGGAATTGCCTTTGCGGGGAAGACGGCTGGTGGTCAAATCCGCCGCGTCCATGGGCGGCCATAATGTGGTGCTGAGTCTGGCCGTGGATATGGGCATTCCTGCAACGTGAACGCTTATGAAGAATCCTGAACAGTTTTTATCAGAATTGAAGTCCGCGGGGCTGCTGCGCGTTCTGCGGAATGTGGAGTGCCTGCCCGGCGGAATGGCCCGCATGGAGGATGGGCGCGAGGTGGTCAACCTGGCGAGCAATGATTACCTGGGGCTGGCGCATCATCCGGCCCTGGCGGAAGCGTTTTCCCGCGCAGCGCGTGATGGCGGTGCGGGGGCCATGGCGTCCCGCCTGGTGACGGGAACGCGCCGGACGCATTCCCGGCTGGAGGAGGCGCTGGCAGCGTTGAAGGGAACGGAAGCAGCCATTAGTTTTTCCTCCGGCTATGCCACCTCCCTAGGGGTGATTACCTCCATTGTGGACCGGGAGGATACGGTGCTGATGGACAAGCTGTCCCATGCCAGCCTGATTGACGGCGCGCGTTTGTCCGGCGCCCGCCTCGCCACGTTCCTGCATAATGACATGAAGTCACTGAGGAAGAAGCTGGAGTACCTGCGGGAGAATAATCCTTCCCGCGGGATTCTGGTGGTGACGGAATCCGTTTTCAGCATGGACGGGGACCGTGCCCCCCTCCGGGAGATGGTGCGCTTGAAAGATGAATTCGGCGCCCTGCTGCTGGTGGATGAAGCGCATGGATTTGGCGTGCTGGGGGAACACGGGGCCGGACTGGGGGAGGAGCTGGGAGTTTCCTCCCGGATAGATTTCCAGATGGGCACCCTCAGCAAGGCTGCCGGTGTGAGCGGTGGCTATGTGGCCTGTTCCCGCGCCTGGGCGGACGTGATGGTCAATTCCGCACGGTCCCTGATTTATTCCACGGCCCCTCCTCCCGCGCTGGCTGCGGCCGCGCTGGCTGCGGTGGAGGTGATCCGCAGCGCGGAGGGGCAGGAGCTGCGCCGCCATGTTTCCGTGCTGGCGGATGCGCTGTCCGCCGCGCTGGGAATGCCCGGCAGGCCTGTTTCCTCCATTTTTCCGGTAGTGATCGGTGAGAACGAGGCCGCCCTGGCGGCATCGGAAGCTTTACTGGAAAGGGGTTTTCTGGCCCCTGCCATACGCTACCCCACCGTGCCGCGCGGAACTGCCCGGTTGCGCATTACGGTGACGGCAGCCCACCGGACCGGGCAAATTGAGCAGCTGGGCCGCGGGCTGGCGGACCTGCTGCACGGATCATGAGACGATTCCTGAAATGACGATGAAAGCGCTGTCCTCCCATTCCCTTCACTTGGTCCTGAGCCTGTTTTTCCTGCCCATGATCATGGTGTATGCCGTGACAGGCCTGTTGTACATGGGCGGGGTGGACCAGAATTTTACTTCCCGTGTGGCCGTGTATGAGCTGAATGCTTCCGACCAGGCGCCCTATGCGGATTCCTGCGGGGAGCTGGAACGCCGCGGAGTAGTATTGCCGGGAGGGAAGGTAAGGCCGTTCAAGGGGAACCACATTCTGGGGTCCATGACGGATACGCATGTTTTATTTCTCAGGGAAGGCGCTTCCCTCCGCGCGGAGGTGGTGGAGCCCGGCATCTATCCCAAGCTGATGCTGGCCCACAAGGGAAAGGCGGGATGGTTGTTTACTGCGCTGGGGTATGGAGCCGCCCTTACCCTGGCGGCGCTTTATGTGACCGGAATCCTGCTCATGTGGAGAAACCGGAGGAAGAGGAAACTGATGCTGCTCAGCGCCGCGCTGGGAACAGCCGCGGTGGCGGCGGGATACCTGATGCTGTAAGGCGCGTGGGATAACAGCCGGATGTCCGGAATGGCAGAGCTTGCACCTTGACAGGAAAGCTGTCTTCCAGTAATGGGAAAGGATGAAGGTTCCAAAGGGGAACCTTCCGTGAACTCCATAAGAATAATATGATGAATGCTCCTGATTCTTCCTCCCCGCCGCCCTGCTGCAGCGGTTCCCCCTCCTGCACGGCGGCCTTGGTCCTTGGCATTATTGCCCTGGTCCTGGCGTTGATCGGATTTTTCCCCTGCCTGGGCTGGATTGCCCTGGTTCCTGCGGTTCTGCTTGCCATTATTGCGCTGATCATGAGCATTGTGGCCGTGAGCAAGGGCTCTCCCAAAGGAGCCCTTGTCGTTGCCATCATTGCTTTGGCTGTATCTGCCGGAGCTGGCATTGTACAGGCCTGGATGGCCAGTACCGCCGCCGTTTATGTGGAAAAGCACCAGGACTATATGGAAAAGAAAGCGCAGGAAATTCAGAAGGATTTTCAGCAGATGGAACAGCAGAACCAGGAGCAATTAAAGAGGCTCCGGGACGTGGAAAACTCCCCCACAGTGGATGAGGAAAACGTTTCCCAGGATCTGTAGGAGAGGGGAGGCTTTCAAGAAGTACGGCGATGAATGACGTGCGGCCTGCGTGGCGTTCATGCCGTGATAAGTGGATAGTCAGGAAAGTAGGGTTGCCTGTGTGGACTATCCTGTCCTGCCTGTTGCTGGTGCCGTCCGTCCTGGCCCTGGTGGCCAGTCCGGATGGGATGAAATCCATGGCGCATTCCGTTGCCGTGCCGCACCGGGAATGCCCACTGTGCGGCATGACGCGCGGTTATGTGGAAATGGCCCGTGGAGATGTGCATGCCGCGTGGGAATGGAACCGGGGCGCTCCGTTCTGGTTCATCTTCGGGTTGCTGAATGGCGGAGCGGCCGTGGTTTATCTGGCATGGTCCTGGCGGAAAAGGAGCATGCACTTGAGACAGGAGAACCGGTGCTCCGGAGTGGAAAATCCGCGGAAGGAACAGAGAAAATAATTATCTGACGTCTGTAGATGAACGGTTGTGTCATGCGTTTTTTGTCATAAAGACGGTATGCCGGAAAAGGTGTGAAAGAGGGGAGGCAGTTTGGTGGATGATGTAATCATGGCATTTATTTTTAGCACATTGAAAGGTATCAGGTCGTCGTTGTGACCTATGGCGGCGATGTTTTTGGCGGAAACGAGGGAAAGGGGCAACAGGGAGGTTCCTTGACAGATTTTGCGCGCTTTCTTTAACATTGGGATGTTTCCGTGTCTGGAAATCCAATGAAAAAATGAAAGATGAACAAAATAAACTATTCGGATACCCGCCGTTCCGTTCCCGATACCGTTTCAGCTATCCTTGCATTAATTCTGGGCATTGTAGGACTGTTTTTAGCGTTGCTCGCCTTTTTGCCATGTCTGGGATGGGTGGCCATTGTTCCCGGTCTTCTCTGTGCCATCCTGGCCATTATTCTGGGGGCGGTGGCGGTAAAGAGGAGTGATGACAGGACCTATGGTTCCGCCAAAGGGGCGCTGACATGCGGGTGCATTGCCCTGGTGGTTATTATTGGCGCCACCATTTACCAGGGCATGATTCTGGCGCCCGTCATGAAGCAGGCGGACGCCCATACGGAGGAATTCAAGTGGACGGCGTGCAGCGCCGTGAGAGAGGCCAGGGAAGAAATGCATCCGGAAGCGTGCGAGGCGGTGGACCGTGTGATCTCCCTGATTGACCATCCGGAGAACGAGCACGAGATGGTTAAAGAGAAATTCCTTGAAGTGGCTCCTCCGGCCAGACGGGGCGCGACGGCCGTCCTGGAAGGTCCTGCTCCGGCTGATTCCGGTAAATGAAGCGGTAAATCTTGCGGCAGGATTGGTGGATTCACTGCCCGGCACCCTCCGGATGAACATCCTGCCGGCAGGCCGGTTTAAATGGCATGATGACTGTCATTTAAACCGGCCTTGTATTTTTAATAGGAGCGGGGGCTCGGTCCAGAGTGAGGCCCATTGGGATGGGAATGCCAATCTTTTGGCTGTTTAATATGATGAAGAGGAAAGTGGTGCCGGGAAAAGGGGAAGAGGAAATCATCCTCTTTCTGTGGCAGGAAGGATTTGAAAAACATGGATGGCGGGAAGTGTTCATGAATGGGGGAACAGGGGCATTCCTGCCATCGTGGATATTGCTCAATAATCTTGAAATCAACACTCAAGGCCCATTGAAATAACGTGTGTTCATTCAGGGTGGCAGTAAAGAATGGCGCCGATGCAAAGCATCATTTCATTACAACTCAACCATTATCTGTATGAATGAATCCATATCAAATTCTCCGCAGCCTGTTTCTGCGGAGCAGCCGGGGATTGTTTTTTTCATCCCCTGCAAGGCAAACAACGCGCCTCTGCTGGTGGAAGCCGTGCAGGGCATCCGCCGTGCCGTTCCGGAAGCGTCCGTCATTGTTCTGGACGATGACCGGGCACGGTGCCCGGAGACTGTGAAGGAAGTGCTGCGGAACATGTCCGTAGAGTGGAAGGTGCTGAAAAAGACCGGGACGTCCTCCGAACATGCAGCTGCCATTCTGGAGCTGATGGCTCAGACGGTGCGCCATGAACATGATGTGCTGGTGCGCACCAAACCGGACAACCTCATTCTGAATGCCGCTTTCCTGAGGGAATTTGCCCGTTCCGGTGCGGGGCTGTGCGGGACCTGCCTGCGGTCCGGCCTGCTGTGCAATGAACTTTACGCCCTGAAGCCTGCTGTGCTGAGGGCCATTCTTCAGCATCTGGAGCAATCCTCCTCCGTGATGAAATGTCCGGAAGGCGCCGTTATCCTGGGGGCCTTTACCGCCCTGTTTCCGGATGGCGCGCCGCTGCTTGCCAGAGCCTGGACACGTGGCGCGGGAGGCCCCCTGTGGGGACATTACAACTGGACGTCTTTCCCGTCTGCGGAATCCCTGGCGGACATGGACATGGTATCCATGAGCCGGCGGTATCAGGACAAGGTGGCGCGTTCCGTCCGCCTTTCCGTCATGAGATGCCTGCGGAACGCCATCTGTAGCCGTCCTGGCTCCGTGGATCGCCGGCCTGCCGCCTGAACTTAACCCAAAGCATCTGTCGGGAATGAAGCCGGGGAAAATCCATGGCGGCGTTTCCCTCCTTTCCGGCAGATGCGTCAATGACAATAAAACAATGAAAGAAATTGATAATCAGTTATCCGCTCCGGAACAACCCGGCGGAATGCCGAGCCATCCCGTGACATTCGTCTCCAACGATGAACCGTCCCCGATGCCGTGGCCCAATACCTGGTACCCCGTCACTCCCATAGGGCCGGAGACGGAATACCCATGCCCGTGTTCCGAAGGAGACTCCGGTACCGGAAATACGAACAACAACAGTGTGGACTTCTCCATTGAATTCGGCCGTTTTCCCAAATGGCCAGAATTGAGTGGAGGCCGCCTGATGCTGAACCTGAACATGATGGATGCCGGGTTATGCTGGGGGACCGCCTTTCAGTACGAGCACATTTCCCAGCGCCGTCTGGAAGTGACTGAAACCACCAATGCGTCCATCAGCCGTCCGGAAGAACCGGAAGACGTTTCCCGGGCGGTGGTGAAGACGGAAAAAGGGTTTCCGCGCTATTACAGCTTTGCCTCTCCAAATGTTTCCGGGGCAGAGGTGCTTGGCGGTACCCAGATGTTCCAGGACAGGATGCGGCGCGTTACCGTGGATGGCATTTCCTATCTGGAAGAAGTTCAGGAAAGCGGCATGACCATGCGCTTCCGTCCCAATTCCGCCGTATTTGACCATATCGTGACGCCGCTCGGCGTGAAAATCACCTTTGCGGAATTGGCTGAGGAACTTCAGGTAGTCCGGCAGGATGCCTATGACGAGCCCAACAGCGCGGTAGAAGCGTTCAATGCGCTTTCCCTATTCATGCTGAAACAGGTGTGGAACAAGGCGGACGGATTGCTGGACCTGAACGATGTGCAGAACATCAAATGGTATGCCCCCGCAGACGTGGAGGGACGGCGCAACGACGGAATGTATATCATCCGCAATGGAGCCGTTCCCATCAAGACTTGGAAGCTGTCCTGGACGTTCTCGGATACGGAGACGATGATCGCCCGTGCCGTGGATGAAGAAAATCCGGAGGTGACTCAGATGATGCTGAAGACATTGCGCATTGAAGAACCGGGCGGTTTTATCAGTGAATGGCGCGCAGGCCTTTACCCGGATGATCTGACCCTGGTGAAAGGCGAGGGAGAAGACGCCATCAGCATCGTCACCAGATGCCGCCCTGCGGACGGCCATGAAAACATGATAGCCAAGGACGTTAACGGACAGTCCATGGTGGCGGGAGGCTATTACACGGACAAAAAGGAAAAATTCAAGTATGTATACAGCGGTGTAGCGGGAACCGAAAACGCCGTGCTGTGCTCCGCAGAGAAGGAAGTGTACCAGCGCCGTTTGTACGGAGACGTCCTTCTATCCCGCACGGAAGGATATGAAACCCCGCTGGAAAGGACATGGACATACGGATACGGCAGTGATCCTTCTTCCCCCAATTATGGCAAACGCATCAGGGAAACGCGCCCGGACGGTTCCGTAGTGGAGATGGAGTATGATTCCAACGGGAACGTGATTCAACGGACGGAGCCGTGGTATGGAAACATTCAGAAGAAAATTAGTTATACTTATTCTACTGAGAAATTTAATGACAGGCGGGTGATACGGGAAGTTGCGAATTTGAGCAATGGTGAAAAGACGGTGCAAATGTATGCTATTTCAAATGTTTATTCAAATTCAGGTGAGACTGCATCAAAGACAACTTCTCAAACCGGGTGTGGACAGACCAGACCTACCAATTCTGCATCAACGGAATGGTATGTGAATCATCCTTCCTGTGTTTATGCACAGGGGAAAATAAAAAAGAAAAAAGAAATTGACGGAACGGAAATTCATTATGAATATGCGCTGTGTTCTGATTATCAGTCATTATGGAAATGTACGGAAACACTGCAAGGAGAGCATGGAATTGTATCTGGAAAGTCTACGAGAACCGTTCATTATTATGCAGAAAACGGTAATGAAATAGCGACGGATTATCTGGTCCATGTATTGGGAAATTTTGTTTCTGTTGATTTTAAACAGATGACTTATGATGAATCTCACCGGGTAATTCGTACGGATTATGCCAATGGACTTTATTCTTCTGCTGAGTGGAGCTGTGCCGGTCCTTTGTGGGAGACGGATGTAAGAGGGCTGCAAACGCGGTATACTTATAATGGGGTTAAGCGTTTGGTTCGCATGGAACGGGACGCTGCTGTTCCTGTAGAAAGTTGGAATGGTGATGAAATGACGGCTGCTTGTCCCGATACGGTTACGAATTTTACTTATGACGGCGCAGGAAGAATTCTTTCAATCACTACTTCCATGGGGAGTCATATTAACAATGTAGTAAATGAATATGATATATTGGGACGTATCATTTCAAGAACTGATGAATTGGGGCGTTTAACTTCATATTCCTATTCTCCGGACGGTCTTACGACTACAGAAACTACATTTACTGGTTCAACCCTGTCCACCCGGCTTTTTCCGTCGGGATTGGTAGCGGAGGAATCCGGCACGGGACAGGAAGGACGTTATTATGCGTATGAGGCGAATGAGGATGTTGGGATCAGAAAAAATGCCCATTTGGATCCTGATTGTCGGGTAAGAGTGGAAAGCACCGTAGAAGATGGTGGTGGGCGTTTTAGAATGGTTGAGAAAGCAACTATTTCTCCTAAAACGGGTTATGGTATCAGCACGAGAAATCTCACCATGTATAATGAAAAGGGACAGGTAGCGCAATGGACCGGAGATGATAGCGTCAACTATACGTACAAATATGATGAATTAGGCAATCTGCGCCTCAGCAGAAGGGTGTGGTCTACAGAGGATGCAACCCTTCCCGGAGACCGCTTGTTTGAAACGTACTTTCATCTTTTATCTGTGGTGCCATCCGGAGTTCCTCAGGAAGCCTCCCAGATGGTATTCAAGGTCTCCAGGGAGACTCTTCCCAGACAGGATGCTTCCGATGTGACTGAGGATACTTATGAACTGGTTTCCCGTAAAAGTTCGTCTTTGGTTTCCCTGACACTTCATAAGGATGTATATGGACGATGGTCCTGGGAAAAAACGTACAATGAGAGCGGGAATATCCGTATTCTAAGGGGAAGGAATGGGTGTGATAAAGAGGAAGAGACGGTTATTCTAAATGGAGATATTGTCCGGAAAAAGGAAACGGATGGCACTATTACCAAGTACAAACGTACTTATGGTTCTTCCGGAAATACGCTTACCATTCAGGATGCGCGTGGAAAAAGCATGGTCATTGAGTATGACCTTGTTGGAAGAGAAATTCAGAGAACAGACCAAAATGGGCAGATAACCGTCACTACATATGATGGTGTAACCGAGCTTCCCAGTTGCGTGACTACTCCAGATGGTAAAAAGAAATATTATGAGTATGATTCCCGCAACCGGTTGATTTGTCAATATGGAAGTGCCGTTCAGCCGATGAAGTGGGAATATGATGACCGCGATCATGTTGTGGCGCTTTACACGTATCGTTCCCCTGATGGGATTCTGGATACGGTTCCAGAGTCCGGAGGCGATGTAACACGCTGGAACTATGATCACGTAAGCGGTTTTTTATTGGATAAGACTTATGCAGACGGTACCAGAACCTCTTATAGTTTTGATGAATGGGAGCGTCTTGTAACACGAAGGCAGTCCCGGGGCGTGGAATCCGTTTACCGGTATGATGAAGTTATAGGCAAATTAGTCTCTATAACACATAGTGATGGAACTCCGTCCGTATCCCTTACCTATGATGAGAGAGACCGTATAGCCACGATACAGGATGCTTCCGGCTCCAGGAGCATGGAATACTCCGGTTTTGAAGATGTTGCCTCCGAAACTTCCCATTGGTTGGTAGATAGTACCTTATCCTATTCGCGTGACTCTTTAGGGCGTCCGTCAGGTTATGCACTATCCCTGGATGGGACGGCGGTGCAGGAGGTTTCATTGAGTTATGATACGTTGGATCGTCTTTCTGTAGTGTCGCTTAATGGAAAATCCTTCACTTACGGCTATGATATAAATACAGGTTGGCTGAACGAACTAACCTATCCGAATGAAATGATCCGAAAAACGGAGTTCCATGCCAATCTTCCATTGGTCTCGTCCCTGGCCTATGTAAAAGGTGTTTCCTCTGAGCCTCTACTTAAGCATGCCTATACCTGGGACAATATGCAGCGTCCCTCTATACGGGAAGATTATGTAGGCTCCTCCACTCTTTCGCGCCGTCATACATATGGCTACAATGCGCGTGGAGAATTGGCGGAAGATATGATGAGTCCGGGTGGTTCCTTCAGTTATACCTATGACAACATTGGTAACCGTGTGGCTACAGTCAGACGTGGAGCTTCTAGTTCTTATGATAGCAACAAACTGAGCCTGTATGAGAGCTCGGCACATTCCGGTATGATCTTCACACCTACATACGATACCGATGGCAATCAGACCAGTGTAAAAACTTCCACAGGAGTCTGGGCTGTCCAGTATAATGCGGATAATCGTCCAGTGGTCTTTACACAAGGAAGCAAAAAGGTGGAATGTGTGTATGACTGTCTTGGACGGCGCATGGAAAAACTGGAATATGATGGAAACACCTTGACCAAACGCACCAGATTCGTGTATAGGGGATACTTAATGGTTGCAAGCATGGACTGCACGCAAAATACCTCCAACCCTCCCTTGCAGGGTACATGGTTCTGGGACCCTGTGGAACCGGAGGCAACGCGTGTGTTGGCAATGTGCACACATAACGCGGACAGGGGGGTGTCCTCTACCCGGTACATAGCGCATGACCTGCTCAAAAGTGTAAGCGCTCTGTTTGACTCTTCGGGAACTCGGCAGGCGAAGTTTGAATACACAACCTATGGAGAAACTCTCAAAGAGGAAGGGAATTGGACGTCAACGATGCCGTTCCGCTATTCCTGCGAATACTGGGAAGAAGACTTGGGCCTGATCTATTACAATTATCGGCATTATAATCCGCAGGATGGAAGGTGGATTTCCAGGGATCCAATTGAAGAAAACGGAGGGTGGAATCTATATGGTTTTGTAAAAAACAATCCTATATTAATTTATGAATATTTAGGACTTTCTTTTAAATCTAAAGAAGAGAGATATGGAGAATATTGTATTCTATCTCAAGATCCTAGTGATATAGAGGAAACCGTGGAGTTTTATGGAACAAAGGAACCTGAAAGACGTGTCCGCAAAATTTCTGAAGCAGTAATTGATGAGTATACTAAATATCCTAAGACGGTAAAGACTGCAGTCACTGGACTAGCTGCTTCAGGATTGGCATTCAATACAGCTGGAGGAATTTTAACTTCTATGCAGGTTCATGTAACTGTAGAATTTACATGTAAATGTGTATGTAAATGTAAAATGATGAGTGTTTTAACTGGAGAGACGACCAGTGCAATAACCGGAGAATTCACTGTTACTAGTAGAAGTTTTGGACAAAGAAGTACACTGACGGATGGTTTTGGTATTGCTAATAAAGTCCCTCAAGGCTGGAAGCTAGAGGAGAAAAAACAGGATGAACTTAACAGAATTTATATGGAAAAACTTAATGAATGTGACGATAAATGCAAAAAAATAAAATCATAAATAAATATAGTATAAGGGGTGCAGCCATTGTATTTCTGTGTACTAACATCATCTGGATAGGAGGATTATTTATATACAATTCTTCAGTGCATGTTAATAAAAATCAAATCTATCAAGAACAAGTAGATAGATTATCCTATATTGCATCGTTAAGTGCTGAAATGTCCATTTTAAGAAAAGACGATAACAAAAAATCTATTTTTGATCCTTTTTTACAGGAAATTATAAATCAAATTACGGGAAATGTTATTATAAATTCAATATATGAATTTGATGGAGAAAATCTTGTTCAATTTGATATATTGAATAGTATTTTTAAAAAATTGATAGAAAAAGAATTGATTGATCCTGAAATGTTAAGTAATCCTCTTGGAATTACTGAAGATACAAAGTATCATCATACAAATATTATACATGATTTCTATACATTCGATAATAATAAGATCAAAAAGACTATGACATTGGATGAATATAAAAAATTCCAAAAATGGTTTTACAATAAGATAATGACACAAGTTAAAAAGAACTAGATCTTGTTTTTAAAAAAATCTGAAAATAACGGGAAACGATCAATATTCTAGAAAAATTCCATATATTACATAAAATTTGAATGGTTAGAACAATATATTGATGAGTGATTAATATGATGCTTGATATATACAAAGATGAAAGTAAAATTACTGTCAATAAGAGAAGTTAAAATATCATATACTTACCAAGAATTTTAATGTGAGATAAACTATAACCCGAGGCTAACAGGGGCCTCGGGTTTTGTTTGTAATCAGGCAGACATGGACTGGGCACAAAATACCTCCAATCCATTTAATAGTCCGGATGAAAAAGTTGCTAGACAGGGGTTAGCATTCAAATGAAAGGAACGATGGTAGTAATCTATCATATGAATACAATGCAGGATGGTACATATGAGAATTATATGAAAAAGAAAGATTGATTGTGAACAGACTGTATTTATTAGTTGCTGGTGTTTTTTCCCAATGTGCTTCTGCTGCGTCTACTGCAGAATTTGAAGCAATATGCCTGCAGGTATTTGAAGACAGGGCAAAATTATTAAATGATAATATGAGTATATTGAAAAAATCAGTATACTCTTACATACCCTATTCTGATGATACGGGCCTTGGAGACAGGAAGCCTTCCTTTAAATATTTATAGAGAAATATTGAGAAAATGTGATGGACAGTATGACGTTTTCTATGCAAGCATACATACTGAAATATCATACATCTTTTTAGTTATTAAGAATAATAGAATTTTTGTTTGGAAACCTTACTTAAAAGTTCCCGGCTCATCGGAAAAATGGTATTCTGAATTGGCCGTCCGAGGGAAAATTAAATGTTTGGAGGAGAAACTGCTTGAAGAGAAAAATCCCGAGGTTCTCATGGAACTCGTGAAAGAGTGGAAGAATCTAAAATCAGCTTCATGGGAAATAGAGGAATATTCAAATCCAATTTCAACAGGAGTTTTAAATTCAATTTATAAGGTCCTAACGAGTTTCTGGAAATTACAAGTGCCCTCCAAAGGTATTGATAGCACTGAATTTTTCCTTTTAAGTGAATTTTTCATGTCGTCGGGATACTTTTCTTACTATGGAATGAATTCAAGAATATTTGGTGTTTCTTTTAGAGATTTTACGGTACCAGGCACACCCGAGAGGGAAGTAATAGGGCTGATGGATGATCTGATCGATTATGGCTGTGATACAACCGTTCAGGAAAATGATCCCAAAACTCATTTTGACATAGGAAGCTTGGAATACGACCCATTTATTAAACAAAGTTTGTAGTTGATTTTTTTGAGTAATAATGAATTTTTAGAGAATCGGTAAATGGAGGATATTGAATACTCCAATCTTGGGTGTAAGAATGGAATTTAGATATGATTATTTGTTTGCCGTGCGGAAATATGATGGAAGTAACTTAACAGGTGCGCCAGATTCTCGTATATGAATATCTGGATGGGGATAAATATAACTCCTATGATAATTATGCAGACGCATGCTGTATGAATATAGACCTTAGCATGATTAGGGAAAAAGATAGATACTGGAATTACCTTCCTGGAATGAACATTAAGTTTGGATACAAAATAGGATGTTCGGAATTTGAAATACAACTAATCCTGGGTAAAGATTCACCTGTTCAGAAAGCCCTTCTTGAAGGGCTTGAACAAATAATAGAGAAAGATAAGGAATTCAAGAAATTATATACAATTGATTCAGCATTTTCCATTTATTTGATTAAAGTTGATGCGAAACAGTATGGGTTAAGTGCTAACTGGTGTTTTTCTGGTACTGTCTATTTGTTGGAAAATGAAGAAGATGTTGAGTCAGGAAGGCTAGTATATATTTTGATGCTTACGGAAGACAGCGCGGGAAAATTAAAAAATGTAATTGAGAATTTACTGCCTCAAATTAAAAAAAGGAAATCTTTCATGGCTTCAGAAAAACGCTCAACACATTTCTTTTTGAAATTTGATCATGTTACACAGTACTCGCTAGGCCTTCAAGGGGACATATGCCATCCTGTAAAACTATATCCATCCTGGCGTCATTTCAATCGAAATAACGGAGGAAAAGAGTATGATTATTGGGATTATTATTTACCATTGAGAGAACGTTTGTTGAAAGAGATAGGAAACCGATGTATTTGTCATGAGGAAATGAACTATTTGAATTATCTTCCTGATGCTTTTCTGAATGAATCTGGTAATTTACATTACTATGAAGATATGGCTTTGGAAGAAGAATGATTGAAAATCTGAATACTCTTAGTTAAATAAACTATCAACCGAGGTTCATACGAGCCTCGGTTTTTGTTCATAAATGAGGTAGCATGGACTCTATGCACAAAACACCTACACCCGTCCTTCTGAATGAATAGCTCTGGGACGTCTCTAATTTTTAGTCCGGATAGAAAAGCTGCTAGTCGGGGATTTAGACATTCGAATTCTTAAGTAGCTATGTCTGGCGGTATTATTATGTCAACAGTTAAAAGGGGAGATGGTAGTATTCTATCATATGGAATATAATGCAGGGGGAACAGGAGGGATACATATGAGAATTATAAAAAAGAGGATAGATTGATTGTGAACAGACTATATTTATTAATTGTTGGTGTTTTTTTTCAATATGCTTCTGCTGCGTCTACTGCAGAATTTGAAGCAATATGCCTGCAGGTCTTTGAAGACAGGGCAAAATTATTAAATGATAATATGAGTATATTGAAAAAATCAGTATACTCTTACATACCCTATTCTGATGATACGGCCTTGGAGACAGGAAGCCTTCCTTTAAATATTTATAGAGAAATATTGAGAAAATGTGATGGACAGTATGACGTTTTCTATGCAAGTATACATACTGAAATATCATACATTTTTTTAGTTATTAAGAATAATAGAATTTTTGTTTGGAAACCTTACTTGAAAGTTCCCGGCTCATCGGAAAAATGGTATTCTGAATTGGCCGTCCGAGGGAAAATTAAATGTTTGGAGGAGAAACTGCTTGAAGAGAAAAATTCCGAGGTTCTCATGGAGCTCGTGAAAGAGTGGAAGAATTTAAAATCAGCGTCATGGGAAATAGAGGAATATTCAAATCCAATTTCAACAGGAGTTTTGAATTCAATTTATAAGGTCCTAACGAGTTTCTGGAAATTACAAGTGCCCTCCAAAGGTATTGATAGCACTGGATTTTTCCTTTTAAGTGAATTTTTCATGTCGTCGGGATACTTTTCTTACTATGGAATGAATTCAAAAATATTTGGTGTTTCTTTTAGAGATTTTACGGTACCAGGCACACCCGCGAGGGAAGTGATAGGGCTGATGGATGATCTGATCGATTATGGCTGTGATACAACCGTTCAGGAAAATGATCTCAAAACTCATTTTGACATAGGAAGCTTGGAATACGATCCATTTATTAAACAAAGTTGGTGATTAATTTCCCATCATGAATTATTTAAGGAAATGATACGATGCATCTTTGTAGAAAAAATAATATTATCTGAAATATGCAAATTAAAAATATCATAGCGCTGATCATTTTAGCTTCAATTCCTAATGTTTCTTGTCAGAACATAAGAGAGGTGGAAGAAATTAATGTCTATCATTGTAAGGGAGTGGTCGATCCAGGTACATCATCATATTATTATTTTTATCAAATAAATGGTAATGCAATAAATGTGAAAAAAATGATTCCTGATATTTATGCCCATTCTTCCAAGGATAAACTGGAATTTGATGTAAAAGGAAATTCGAATGAATTTATTTCAAAATTGAATGATTTAATAAATAATGTAAAAAGTTCGAAGATTGATTTTCAGCAAAGAAAAGAAATAACGGTCAATATGCCGGGAAAAAGTTTCATATATTATGCAAAATCTGATACGGCGGGAGAATATATTGATGCAGTAATTACTGTAGTGCTTGATATGTACAAGGATAAAAGTAAAATTACCGTTAACAAAAGAAATTAAATATTATATACTTATCTAGAATTTTGATGCAAAATAACTATACCCGGGGCTCATATGAGCCTTGGTGTTTGTTCATGAATGAGGCAGGCATGCACTGTACCAAAACACGTGCATCCCGTTCTTCCTGAGTACAATGATGAAGAAAATAATTACCTATTTAAATGGCTTGTGCATAGCAGGTATAACAGGAATACTCGTTTCTTGTTCTTCCAGCGTGGATCAATTGACAGCGACGGCACCAGAATATCAGAAGCTGGAAAATTTATATGTTCGGTTAACGAATACAGAGCAATCCCGGAATGAAGCATACTATAGGCAACTGAAGAAAGAATATTATGCAGCATTGGTTCCTTTTTGGGCTGGAAAAACAAAGATGCCGGTTGGGGGGGCTGACTTTACGGATATGTTGGCGCGTAAGTATGGAATCAATTTGTTCTATATGCAAGAAGGAAGAAAGATCCCTGCTTACCTTATATTTATGGAAACAATTCATGATCCAACAGTGCGTAAGACAAAAGGAGCACAAGAAATTTATGAAGAACAATATGGGATGGCCAGGAAATTAAATCAGATTTAAAATTATGTACTATGAACAATATATGGTTATATAAAATAAGTTTCTTTTGCCTATGTGGAGGATTGATCTCTTGTTCCTCCGAAATAAAAGAAAACTCTACACTAGGCCAGAAGTACAGCAAATTGGAGCAATTATATCGTTCTTCTTCAGTCAATGAGGATAGCAATCGCCTTGCGCATGATGTAAAATCTTCCATGTATATAAATATGGGAATAAAAGAATGGAGCCCTCAAGATCATCCGAATGTAGCGGAATACAGTGCACAGTTGGCGAGAAAGTATGGAGTAAATGTTTTGTACATGCAACACGGTACTCGTTTACCGGCCAATTCATCCTGGTTGGATGTTGTGGGTGATCAATCTATTCCCAAGACAGAAAAAGCGAATGAATTGTATGAGAGAATGAGGAACAAGTGCCAAAATTTGTCTCCTTTTACGGCTAATTATTTTTTAACAGATTCGTTTCAATAATTTTTCTTCCTGATTGACAGGTTGATATTTATAGATTCGCAGCAGGTATTAACTTGCTGCGAATCTTATATTATTATGAAAGAAGAATCTTCGGATGTGATATTAATTTTGTAGGGCGGTATTTGTTGCCCATATGAGAGACTACTTGTGGTGATCCGGCAGGGGGATAAGGAGAAAAAAGAGTTGGGTTCAGAGATGATTGGAAATTTGAAGGCATTTCCTTTTTACTGGAAATGTTGGTAACATGGTATAAGATGTTGTTAACCATGAAGTTTTTCTTCCGATTAAGAGTGTTGCTAGCACCGTTTGCCGGAATAACGCTATGTTCTTGTTCCCAGTGGCTGCAGCAAACGGAAGGATATTTTCTGCTCAATCCGGAGACATGGTGTTGTGAAGATTACACGGCTGAACAAAATTTCTCCCATGTTTTTTCCTATTATGCCTGCCGCAATCTAAATGGGGAGAAGCCGTATTGCGATTATGTGAAGCGTCCATTGAAATTGCAAAGTGATATGCATGTGCGCTATTACCCGGTGATTTATAATCCGGATATGCGTGAATTGTATGGGGATGATTTTAAGCAATACTTGAGGTTTCAGGGATTGTGGGACCAGAAAGATGAACAGAGTTGGAGAAAAGGAGCCCGTCTTCCGGTCGTGCCGAAGGGATCAACGGTTGTGGTGCATGGCGTCAAAGGCATCTATCAATATGCCGTGGATAAAAGGACCGGTACTCTTAAACACCCTTCGAGTGATGTTGTGGCATTGGTGGAGTTTTTTGACCCACGGACCCACCGAACGGTATATGGAGAATATGCATGGACATCCGTGGAAGGCATCCGGAAGGAAGATACTTTTATATTGCACCGGTATTTGAAGCGCGCTCCCTGGGAACCCTCCAGCGTTCCAGGATTAAGAGCCATTCAGGGGGCAGGCTATCCGGTTCCGGAAAAGTAAAGAAGCTTTTCCTGCCTGTTGTGTGAAAGGAGCTGGGGTCATTTCTGTCTGTTAGACAGGAGTGGCCTTTTGGCGTGCCCGTAAATAGTGTGAAAGTTGCTTGACGATTCGTCCCCGGTTGGCTATGTGGGATTTTTACAGGAGCTTGCCGTAACGATATGTGCAAGGATGTTCTGTTTTCCTGCTACCGGAAGGGATAAAAATTGGACGGGATATTCCTTCATGCAGCCCCCAAAACGTCCAAAACGTTGAATATCTTGATTTTTCTTCACGACATAGTTTTCTGATATTGTTGCATTTACTTATGTTATGTTGTTTTCTAACATTTTTCTTCTAGGCCCGTTTGATTTTATATATATAGTTTTTGGATATTGTATGAATATTTGCATGTCCATCTATAGATCAATCGAATTGAGGAAGAATACATCGGGAAGTTATAAGGTCAGGCTAACCATTGACCGGGGCAGCAAGTTTTGTGGGGCCAGAAAGTCGCTCGGCCTAGGTACCCACCAGGAGGATTGTGCGTTGAGGCGCGCCTCCCTGATGCGGTATTTGTTGTTTCACATGGGATGGTTTCCCGGAGGAAAGATTACTGTGAAGGGGCCTGCCGATTGCGGCATGAAGGAGATTTTCTGGGACAGTATGGAGTATCCGGTGAATTCGAGGATGTTCAGGCTTACCGGAAAGGGTTGCCGCATGGTCACGGATGAGACGATGTTCATCTGGTTCCAGACGAATGGAGATGAGAAAGTCCGGTGCCTCCGTTTGCTTATTTCCGGCTGGAGGCTGAATGACCGGGAGGGCGACCTGAGGGTATTGATTCAGGGATTGCAGCATTGCGCCTCGGAACAGCGCCAGCATCCCTGCCGCATTTTGAATATTGAAATCGGGTCCGGTTCCGTCGTGGCGTCCCGGGACGAGTGCGTGCTGAAAGGGTAGGTGCCCGGGCCGTCGCAGATATCGTTTGGAGTGGTTTTCAAGTAGTTTCAGGAACGGCCCGAGTTGTTTTAACAGATAACGGATAGAAATGTATGGATTGTTTTGAAGGAAGGCGGAATGCCCTGCTGAAGGAGTTAAATGCTCTGCCGGGAGAAGGCGCCCTGTATGGTTTTTTGATGCGCCAGGGAGAGCAATTGCCCCCTTTTGCGGAAGAATGGAAGACGGAAGCCTGTCTTCTGCGGGGATGCCAGTACCGGGTATGGCTGCGCCTGTCCCTGAAAGATGGCCTGCTGAGGATTGATGCAGATAGTGATTCCCGCATCAGCCGGGGATTGATGGCTTTGTGGGTGAGGCTGTTTTCAGGCCTGACGCCGGGTGAGGCGCTGGCGGCGGATACGGATTTTTTCCGTCAAGGCGTCTTTGGAAAATGGCTGATTCCTTCCCGGGCGAATGCCCTGGGCAATATGGCTTCCAGAATCAAGCTGGGCGCATTGAGGCTGAGGCAGGAAGCGCGCAGCGGGAACGGGGTGTCCGTTTCTCCTTTTTCCCAGCCGGGGCCCCTTCCGGAGTTTCCGGAACAAGGCCCGCTGCAGCGGATGGAGGCAGTAGGTGATTCCTGCCATGATGGATGCAGGCAGGAAAAGAATTCCAGCAATAGAGTTTAGATGAAGAAGGAAAAAGCAAATATCCACGTGCATTTGTTCGTGTATTCGGGAGATGCCGCCCTGGTCGGTGAGAATCTGCTGTGCGTCCATCATGCCCTTCCGGAGGCCCGGCTGGCCGTGATTGACGACGGGGCGCATCCGTGTCCGGAGGAGGTGAGGGCGCAGGCGGAGAAGCTGGGGGCGGAATGGCGCGTGTCTTCCTGGGAAAGGGGCGGCAATTTGCGGGGGAAGGCCTGCATTGAAGGGATGCTGGATGAAATGCTCCGGAGCGCAGGTGATGATGGGGATACGCTGGTGAAGATAGATGCGGATACGGTGATGATATCCGGCGAAGACCTGCGGCGCTTTGCAAGGCGCAGGGACATGGTGTTCTGGGGCAGCGGTTCCGTGGAACAGCGCGTTTACGGCTGTCTGTATGCCGTGAAGGCGCATGCGGCCGTAAAAATCCGTGAGTATGTCCGCGGGCTGGAGCTGTTGCCGGACGCGCCGGAGGATATTGTAATCGGCACCAGCGCTTTTAATTTGTATCCGGGGGAGGAACGGCACATGATTTATCCCCCTTTTGGCCCGGATGCCCCGGACAGCGGGTGGACGGCCTATTACTGGGGGCGTTATCCAGAGGTAAAAGGGTATCAGCGTTTTACCATGGTGACCACGGGCAATCCTCCTCCGCCTCCGCTGGACAAGGGCCACCGTTTGCCCGTGATGAAGAATTTACGGCAGATTGCGGATATCCGCCGCCGTCTGACGAGCGGCAGGCAAGGTTCATAGGAAGGGCCTGCCATTCATCAGGACAGGCATGGTTCCGGATATCCCTGCATGAAAAAACCCCGGATGGAAGTTCTCCATCCGGGGTTTTTAGTTTAAAGAATCCGGTTATTTTTTAGCGGGCAGTTTTACCTGGATGTGAATGTCGCGCAGCTGGCGTTCTTCCGCCGCGGCGGGGGAGTCGCTCATCAGGTCCGCTCCACGGTTGTTTTTCGGGAACGCGATGACTTCACGGATGGATTCCGCATTGCAGATCATCATGACCAGGCGGTCCAGGCCCAGGGCAAGGCCGCCGTGGGGCGGAGCGCCAAAGCTGAACGCGTCCAGGATATGGCCGAATTGTTCGCGGGCCTGTTCTTCCGTGATGCCCAGGGCCTTGAACATGGCGGACTGCAAGTCGCGTTCATGAATCCGGATGGAGCCGCCGCCCAGTTCCGTGCCGTTAAGCACCACGTCGTACGCCTGGGCGCGCAGGTCTGCGGAGAGTTCTCCCTTGAGCAGTTTTTCCTCGTCTTCCTTGACGGGGCGGGTGAAGGGGTGGTGGATGGCCACCCAGCGCTGTTCTTCCTCATCCCGGCCCAGCAGGGGGAATTCAATGACCCACAGGAAGTCGCGTTCCGTGTTGTCCTTGAGCAGTTCCATGAAGTCGGCGCATTGCAGGCGCACGCGGCCCAGGATGTCGCAGGAGGGTTCCCACGGGCCGGCCGCAAAGAGAACGAGGTCTCCCGTTTCAATGTTCAGGGCTTCCGTGAGCTTCTGCTTTTCTTCATCGGAAAGGAATTTGGAGATGGGGCTTCTCCAGTCCTCTTCCCGCACCTTGATGTAGGCCAGGCCCTTGGCTCCGGCTTCCACGGCGGTTTTCGTGAGGGCGTCAATCTGGCCGACGGAGGCGGAGCCGAAGCCCTTGGCGTTAATGGCCTTGACCACGCCGCCATTTTTTACGGCAGAAGAGAATACCTTGAAGCCGCTGTTTTCAAAGATGGAGGAGACGTCCGTCAGCTTCATGCCGAAGCGGCGTTCCGGCTTGTCGGAACCGTACTGATCCATGGCTTCCCTCCACGTCATGCGGGGGAAGGGGGTGGGGATGTCCACGTCCAGGGCTTCCTTATACACGCGTTTGAGCAGGCCTTCCACCAGGTTGTAGATGTCTTCCGGCGTGATGAAGGAGGCTTCAATGTCCACCTGGGTGAATTCCAGCTGGCGGTCCGCGCGCAGGTCTTCGTCACGGAAGCAGCGGGCGATCTGGAAGTAGCGTTCCATGCCTGCTACCATGAGCAGTTGCTTGTACTGCTGTGGAGCCTGGGGCAGGGCGTAGAATTTGCCCGGTGCCAGGCGGGAAGGGACCAGGAAGTCGCGGGCGCCTTCCGGGGTGGATTTGGAAAGGATGGGCGTTTCAATTTCCAGGAAGCCGTGTTCATCCAGATAGTCGCGCGTGGTTTTGGTCACGCGGTGGCGGATCTGCATGTTGCGGACCATGGCGGGGCGCCGCAGGTCCAGAAAGCGGTATTTGAGCCGCAGGTCTTCATTGGAGAGGGCCCGGTCCAGCTGGAAGGGGAGCACTTCCGCCTTGTTGATGACGTTCAGAGTGTCTGCGGAGACTTCAATTTCCCCGGTGGGCAGGTCCGCATTCGTGGTGTCCACCGTGTCCGTTTTTAGACGGGCCGCTACGGAGCCGGAAATCTGGATCATGTCCTCGGAGCGGAGCTGCTGGGAGGCCCTGGCCACGTCCTGGTTGACTTCCGGGTGAAAGACTACCTGGGTGATGCCCGTACGGTCGCGCAAGTCGATAAATATGACGCCGCCGTGGTCACGGACGGAGTCTACCCAGCCGATGAGGGTGGTCGGCTTGCCAATGTTCGCAGCGCGCAATTCGCTGCAGGTATGAGTGCGGTATGAGTTCATCTTTGTTGAAAATGGAAGGAGGGGAGGGAAATATCAGTCGCGGCCCGTCATGGAGGCCAGAGCGTCAAACAGGTCGTCCATAGCGACGGAGGATGAGGCGCGCGCGCCCAGGTCGCGCAGTTCCAGGGAAGGGAAGTCGTCCCCCACAATCAGGGCCGCGCGCGCGCCGGATTTGGCGGCTTTCTGCAATTGGCCGTTGACCTTGGTGAGGGTAAGGGGAAGGTCCACGCTGTAACCCTGGTCCCGGAGTGCGGAGGCGATGGAGAGCACTTCCGCACGGCGGTTTTCGGAAGCCTGCACCAGGAAAACGTCGCAGCCCGCTGCGGCCAGGGCGGCGTCTTTCAATGCCTTGGCATGCGGGGTCTGGTCAATGAGGTGGGTGATGACGGCGTCTCCCATGGCAAATCCGGTGGCGGCCATGTCTACCGCGTTGTTGGAGAGGGCGCCCACCAGCGTGTCGTAGCGGCCGCCTCCGGCCACGGCGCGCAGGCTGCGCTTCGTATCGAAGATTTCAAAAACCAGCCCGGTGTAATAGGCCAGACCGCGCACCACGGAGAGGTCCAGCTTCACATAGCCGTCCAGTCCGCGGGCTTCCAGGTCTTTCAGCAGGAGGTCGTAGCGTTCGGAGGCTCCGGCGGGCGGGTTCTCAATGAAGGCGACCAGGTCGCCGCGGCTGATGTTGAAGGCGTCCAGCTTGCGCTGGCATTCTTCCGGGCGGTCACGTTCAAATTTGTCCACAATGCCCAGGAAGGCGGGAATGCCCTGTTCCTGAACGCCGTGTTCCGCGGCAAACCTGATCCAGGCTTCGCGGTCGGAGACACGCACGATGAAGTCGTTCTGCGTAAAGCCCAGCTCCCTCATGCAGTCGATGGCCAGGGCAATCAGTTCGGAGTCCGCCCAGACGGAACCTTCCCCCAGAATATCCGCGTTGAACTGGTAGAATTCACGCAGGCGTCCTTTCTGGGGTTTTTCATAACGGAAGCAGGAGCCTATTTCAAACCACTTGAGCGGCTTGGTGTATTCCCGCTGGTAGGCGGCGGCAATGCGGCCCAGGGAGGCGGTAAGTTCCGGGCGGATGGTAATATCCCGGCCACCCTGGTCCGTAAAGCGGAAAAGCTGGGTGGGCAGTTCTCCTCCGCTCTTTTTAAGATAGAGCTCCGTGGCTTCTACAGTAGGGCCTTCCCATTCCAGGAATCCATAGCGGTGCGCCACCCTCTTCCAAGCGTTAAAGAGGTAGTTGCGCACGGCGCAGTCCGCCGGGGCAAAGTCACGGAATCCGGGAAGTGGTTGAAAGCGAGCGTCTGGCATAACCTGAATTAAAGGATGTTAACTGAGGACGAAACAGTTTACAAGATTCTGATGCCTTGGCAAGCCCACATCCTGATGATGAAGGAAGTTCAACGGAAAAGCGCCTGTATGCCCATCCAAGGGAGGACAGGCGTTCTTTTAAGGAAGAACCGGGTAAAATTAATTGGTAACCAGTTATTTTTTGGTGGTGCTTCTTGATGCAGCGGAACGGCTTGTTCTTTTTGCTCCCTTTTTTCCGGGAGCTGGTGCGTCCCCCTTCCTTTTTTGATGCTGCCGATGGGTTGGGAACAGCGGCTGTCCGCAGGAGCTCCGGGCTGGATTTGGCTGGAAGAACGGTTCCGGGCGGTTTTTTCCTGGGAGGTATTATGTGCCGGGAAAAGGAAAGATTCCTCTTGCCGTAGTTCCGGTATGACGTAGGATAAATGAGAAAAATTCCCTTTTTCTGAATCTAATATCAGTATTGATTATGTGTAAAGAATGCGGATGCGGAGGTGAGCACACCCATGAAAGTCACGGCCACGGTATGGACGTCCATGTTCCCGTGCTGGATGCCAATGACCGGCTGGCGGAGCGGAACAGAGGTTTTTTTGCGGCAAAGAACCTGCTGGTCATCAATGTTTTTTCTTCTCCGGGCTCCGGGAAAACCTCCCTGCTGCAAAAGACGGCGGAGATGCTCCGTAACCGTGTGCGCATGGGGGTGATCGTGGGTGATCTGGCTACGGATAATGATGCGGAACGCCTGAGCCGTGCAGATATTCCCGTGGTGCAGATTACCACGGGCACCATGTGTCATCTGGACGCCCGCATGATTGCGGAGGCCATGAAGAAGATGCCCCTGGATGAACTGGACGTGCTGGTGATTGAGAATGTGGGCAATCTGGTATGCCCGGCTTCCTATGACCTGGGGGAAGGCATGCGCGTGGTTTTGCTTTCCGTGACGGAAGGGGAGGACAAGCCGCTGAAGTACCCGCCCATGTTCCATTCCGCGGATATTGCCCTGGTGACCAAGTCAGATCTGGCGGATGCCGTGGATTTTGACCGTGACGCCGCTCTGGCGGCTCTGAACAAGGTAGCCCATCATGCGCACGTTATAGAGTTGTCTTCCAAGACCGGAGAAGGCATGGACGCCTGGTGTGAGGAGATTGTGGAACGCGCGCGCCGTGTCCGGGAAGGCAGGATTCAGAATCATGGCCACCACCACCATTGAACAGGCCGCTGCGGCATTGAAGTTTGAGATAGCCGGCATGGTCCAGGGGGTCGGCTTCCGGCCCCATGTGTACCGTTTGGCATCGCAGCTGGGGCTGAAGGGGTTTGTCCGCAATACGGAGTCCGGCGTGGATATCCATGTGGAGGGGAAGCCCGGCGTTCCGGAACGTTTTCTTGCCGCTCTGATGAAGAGCCTGCCGGAACATGCCCGTGTGTACGGCGTGGAGCGGACCGTGTGCGAGCCTGCCGGGTTTGAAGAGTTCCGCATCGTGGAGAGCGATTCCTCCCCCCGCGGCGTTCCGATGATGCTGCCGGACCTGGCCCCGTGTCCGGAGTGCCTGAAGGAGATGCGCGACCCTTCTTCCCGGAGGTATCATTATCCCTTTACCAATTGCACGCATTGCGGCCCCCGTTATTCCATTATTGAGAAGCTGCCGTATGACCGTGCGGGCACCAGCATGAAGAAGTTCCGGATGTGCCCGGAGTGCCTGAAGGAGTACGGGGACGTGGAGGACAGGCGTTTCCATGCCCAGCCTATTGCGTGCCCGTCCTGCGGTCCCTCCATGAAGGTGCTGTTTTCGGATGGCGCGGAGTTGGGCTTCGGCCACGGGTTTGATACTCCTGCGGAGCAGGTGGCGTGGGTGCTGGCGGACGGGCTGATTGTTGCCCTGCTGGGCGTGGGCGGATTCCAGCTTCTGGCGGACGCTTCTTCGGAAGCCGCCGTCCGCCGTCTCCGGCGGCTGAAGGGGCGTGACGCCAAGCCCTTTGCCGTGATGGTGCCGGATGTGGCCGCGGCGGAAAAGCTGTGCCGCTTGTCGGAGGAGGAAAAACGCCTGCTGGTTTCTCCGGCGGCCCCCATTGTGCTGGCGCCTGGAAGGAAGGATGTGGATTTGGCTCCTTCCGTGTGCATGTTCAGCCGTTTTGTGGGGGTGATGCTTCCGTCTTCCCCCGTGCATGCCCTGCTGATGGATGTGTGGGAGAAGCCGCTAGTGGTGACCAGCGGGAACCTGAGCGGAGAGCCCCTGTGCATTTCCGTGGAGGAGGGTTTGCAGAAGCTGGGTCATGTGGCGGATGTTTTTTTTGTGCACGACCGTCCGGTCGTGCGCCCCGTGGATGATTCCGTGGTCCGCGTGGCGGATGGAAAAGCCATGGTGGTGCGCCGTGCCCGCGGGTACGCTCCCCGGCCTGTATGGCGCACGTCTCCGGAGGCTCCGCATGTGCTCGCGCTGGGTTCCGGGCTGAAGAATACCGTTTGCTGGCTGAAGGACGGCGTGGCCGTTATGAGCCAGCATCTGGGGGATCTGGACAGCGCGGCTTCCTTGAATGCCTTTGAACGGACGGTGGAGACCCTGAGCCATACGCTGGGTGGAGTGCCGCAGGTGATTGCCGTGGATGCCCACCCGGACGGCCCTTCTTTCGCCCTGGGCAGGCGGCTGGCCAGGGAATGGAATGTGGAATTGGTCCCCGTGCAGCACCACCAGGCCCATGTATTGGCCTGCGCCGCAGAGAATGAGACTCCGTTTCCCGCTTTGGGCGCGGCCTGGGACGGAACGGGTTTCGGCACGGACGGAACGGTATGGGGCGGAGAGTTTTTTGTCATGGAGGAGGCGGGAGGACCCCGGAGGGTGGCGCGGCTCAGGCCGTTTCTGCTGCCCGGCGGGGATGAAGCGGTGCGGGAGCCTGCCCGGTGCGCCTGTTCCCTGGCGCGGCAGATGGCCCCCTGGAGGACGGATGGGCTTGACCGTCGTCTGGAGGGAGGAATGACCCGGCAGAAGCGGGAGGCGCTGGAGGCCATGATGGACCGGAATATCCACGCCCCGGCCACTTCTTCCATGGGCCGCCTGTTTGACGCCATGGCCTTCTGGTGCGGCTTTGACGGCGTGGCGGGGTGTGAAGGACATGCCGCCATGTTGCTGGAGTCCTGGGCCGCGGCGGCTGTCACGGAAGAGATTCAGGGAGATCCGTATGAATGGATCATGCATGAGGATGGCGGGCTGCTGGAACTGGACTGGCGCCCGTTGCTGAAAGCCGTGGATGATGACCTGCTGAACGGCGTTTCCCGCGGCTGCATCGCCCGGAAGTTTCATGAAAGCCTGGTGAACCTGGCCTTTGACGTGGCGGAGCATTTCTGCCTGGACCGTCTGGTGCTGGGCGGAGGATGTTTCCAGAATGCCTTTTTGCTTGAAGGCCTGGCGGGAATGGCCCAGTCTAGAAAGTGTCGGTTGTCCCTGCCGCAGCGCGTTCCCTGCAATGACGGGGGAATCTCTCTGGGGCAGGCGGCGGCGGTCGTGCGCCAATGGAAAGGATAAGATATGTGTCTGGCTGTTCCCGGAAAGATTGTGAGCGTTAATGAAACGGACCCCCTGTTCAGGCTGGGCGTGGTGGACTTCGGCGGCGTGACCCGTGAGGTGAACCTGGCGTGTGTGCCGGAGGCCGCCCTGGGAGATTACGTCATCGTGCATGTGGGCATGGCCCTGAGCGTGCTGAATGAGGAGACCGCGCTGCAAACCCGGAGGGAAATGCGGGAGATTGTGGAGAATACCGATCCCGTGTAAGGGAACGCCGTTTGCCGGATTAAACGTTTTAATGGTTTATGCAGGAGGAAGTTCAGCGGTTGCTTGAAGAGCTGCGCCGTGCCGTGACGCGCCCGTGGGCGGTGATGGAGGTGTGCGGCGGCCAGACGCACGCCATCGCGTCCCTGGGGCTGGAGGAGCTTCTTCCTCCGGAATTGCGCCTGATTCACGGTCCCGGCTGCCCGGTTTGCGTTACCGCCGTGGATTTGATTGACCAGGCCGTGGAGCTGAGCCTGAGGCCCGGCGTGGTCTTGTGCAGTTACGGGGATATGATGAGGGTGCCGGGTTCCGGTGGTGACCTGTTTTCCGCCAAGGCGCGGGGAGGGGATGTGCGGCTGATGTATTCTCCGCTGGAGGCCGTAGCCCTGGCCGGGAGCCATCCTGGGCTGGAAGTAGTGTTTTTCGCCG
Source organism: Akkermansia muciniphila (assembly GCF_018709685.1). Classification (GTDB taxonomy): domain Bacteria; phylum Verrucomicrobiota; class Verrucomicrobiia; order Verrucomicrobiales; family Akkermansiaceae; genus Akkermansia; species Akkermansia muciniphila_E. The sequence goes on along the minus strand of NZ_JABDHQ010000022.1, from coordinate 3,454 downwards.
TTGGGTTTGAGACCACGGCTCCGGCTACAGCCCTGGCCATGCAGCAGGCCCGCGCGCTGGGGTATGCCAATTTTTCCGTGCTCTGCGCCCATGTGCAGGTTCCTCCGGCGCTGGAATGGCTCATGGACCAGGATGAGGGGAGGCCGGACGCCTTTCTGGCTCCCGGCCATGTCTGCGCCATTACGGGGGAGGGGGATTATGGCCGTCTGGCCGCCCGTTACCGGGTGCCGATGGCGGTAACGGGGTTTGAAGCGCCGGATTTGCTCCGCGGCATCCTGATGTGCGTCCGCCAGCTGGAGGCCGGGAAGTGTGCCGTGCAGAATGCCTATGCGCGCTATGTAAAACCGGAGGGGAACAAGACGGCGCGGAAAAGGATGGAGGAAGTTTTTGAACCGGAAGACCGCCACTGGCGCGGTCTGGGGCTGATTCCCTCCGGCGGCATGAAGGTGCGCCGGGCATGGGAGGGGATGGACGCCGCCTTGCGTTTCCGGTGCCGGAGAGGCGCCCATGGCGCGGATGAAGCTTCCGGCTGCCTGGCCGGCCAGGTGCTGCGGGGGCTTATCCGTCCGGAGGAATGCCCCTTTTTCGGCGCCTCCTGCACACCGCTGGCTCCGCTGGGCGCGCCCATGGTGTCCGGGGAAGGGGCCTGCGCGGCCTATTACCGTTATAAAAGAAGTTGACCCATGTTTGAATGTCCTGTTCCTGAACCTGTTTCCGACCGTATCCAGATGGCCCACGGCGGCGGCGGGCGGCTGATGAATGACCTGATCCGCTCCGTGTTCCTGGAGGCTTTTGGCTCCCCGGCGGGGGGCGTGCAGAATGACGCCGCCGTGCTGGATTTTCCGCCGGGGCGGCTGGCGATGACGACGGACAGCTTTGTGGTGGAGCCTCTGGAGTTTCCGGGGGGAACGATCGGTTCCCTGGCCGTGCACGGCACGGTGAATGATCTCGCCATGAGCGGGGCGGACCCCCTGTACCTGACGGCAGGCTTTATTCTGGAAGAGGGCCTTCCGTTAGAGGTGCTGGCCCGCGTGGTGCAGGACATGGCCGCGGCGGCGCGCGCGGCCGGCGTCCGCATTGTGACGGGGGATACGAAGGTGGTGGAACGCGGCAGGGGCGACGGCATTTACATTAATACGGCCGGAGTGGGCGTGGTCCGCCATGGGCTGGAGATCAGCCCTTCTTCCGTGCGCCCGGGGGATTCCGTCCTCCTGAGCGGGGACTTGGGCAGACATGGCATGACGATCATGAGCCTGCGGGCGGGATTGTCCTTCGGGGATGGCCTGGCGAGCGATTCCGCCGCGCTGCATGAATCCGTGGCGGCTCTCGTCCGGGCGGGGATTCCCGTGCATTGCCTGCGTGACGTAACCCGTGGCGGCCTGACCGCCACCCTTTCGGAAATTGCGGAGTCCTCCGGCCTGACGGTGCGGCTGAATGAAACGTCCATCCCCGTGCGGGAGGATGTTCGCGCGGCCTGCGGCCTGCTGGGGCTGGATCCCCTCCAGGTGGCCTGTGAAGGCCGTTATCTGGCTATTCTGCCCCGGGAATATGAGGAAGAGGCTTTGCGCCTGATGCGCGGCTGCGCCGTCTCCGCCGGGGCATGCGCCATAGGCCGTGTGGAAGAATTTAGAACGGCCCCTCTCCTGATGACGGGGCGTCTGGGCGTGGAGCGGGTGCTGGGCATGCCTTCCGGGATGCAGCTCCCGCGCATCTGCTAATGCTGCCGGCGCTTCCGCTGCGCGGCTGAATACGTTCCGGCTTTTTGGCAGGGAAGCGGTTTGGGGCCGCTTCCCTGCCGGTCTGGCATTTCATAGGGAATGCCGGAGCGGCTGCATATGCTTCCGGGGAAGCGGCAGCCGGCTTGGTTTGGGGGGAGCTGGTTGTTGGGAGACTGGTCAGGAAGGTTCGGCGGTTCCGCCTTCCGGAAGCGTTTTTAACGCCGCTTTTGCCTGGGAGTGGTCCTGGGAGGCTGCTTTTTCCAGCCATTCTCTAGCGGTAGCCAGATTTTTTTCCACGCCGAAGCCGTGCTGGTAAATGATGCCCAGGTTGTATTGCTCGGAGGCGTAGCCGGCTCTGGCGGCGCGAAGGTTCCTGTCATGCCATTCCTTGGCCTCCGCCTCGCTGAAATCCTGTTTTTTGCAGAATTGCTCCCATGTTTTTCCGATTTTCATGGCAGCGCGGGCAAAACCCATCAGAGCCGCTTTTCTGGTATATTCATCTGCCAGGCTGGGATTCTTTTCCACGCCGGCCGGTCCCAGGCGGTACAGGTGGGCCAGCCCCCAGTAGCCGTTGGGGCTGCCCAGGTCTGCGGCCTTTTGGAAAAGCTGGAGGGCGTCCGGATATTTTTTATGGGACATGGCGAACACCGCGTTGGCAAGGAAGCGTTCCGCCTTCGTGAACTCGTAGAATTCGGGCATGGCGGCCCACTCGGATTTGAGCTTGTCCCTGTCTTTCTTGGACTTGGCAGGCATTCCGGCAGGCGGGGATATCCGGAAAACGGGCATGTAGCCGGTGGCTCCCGTGTTAGCCAGTCCGGCCATCAGGAAGCAGCCGGGCTGGATGCGCCACATGTGCATGTACAGCACGCGGTCCGTGGGCAGGGAATCCTTTTCTATCCAGTCCGGCAGGTTCATGGGCGGCCCGTAAAGGCCCGTCAGGCCGTTCAGCATGCGCTTGTACAGGGATTTCAGGCGCGTATCGTACTCATCTTTCCCTGCTTTGGTGTTGGAATAAAAGGAAACGGCCCTCAGCCCTCCGTCCTTGTTATATTCAAAATGAAGGGAAAAGAAGAGGCCGCCGATGGGCTTTTTCGTCTTGTACGCGCCGTTCAGCCCGGTGCGGCTCAGGTAGGCCTCCGTTCCAGGTCCTTCCAGGGATTTGCAGGATTTCAGGGAGCTTAAAAGCTGGGATTCCTGCAAGCCTGTTTCCAGAGGGCCGTACAGCGGTGACGCAGTACAACAGGCGGATGCATAAAGCATGGCCGCATAGCGGTAGCAATCTATCAATTTCATGGGGTAGGGGGTGGGGTCAGTTGTTTCAATAGCGAATTAGGAATCCGGATGAAATAGCCAACAGCGCCAAAATAAGATGAACAATCATTATATTCAAGAATTTATGCATCGTACTAACAAATATATTCAATCAAGGCTCCAATACGGGAAAATACTGGATGTAATTGGAGAAAAGCACTCGATATGAAAAACTAGTATTGACGCCGGATTCCTAATCCGGGTTGTTTAAATCAGTTTGAGAAACAGTAGATAAGGGAGAGAACGCCATGAAGGAGGGTTCCGTTTGGGATTTCCGAGTAGGAGAAATTTTGGAATTCTTCGTCCTGCTTTATGATATTAACACATGGGAATCATTCTTGTTTTTATTAAAAATCTTCCTGAATATGCCTTCATTTCCGTTTTACGCGTTCCGTATGAGCCCATATTGGCGGATTATAAATCCG